>JAXLQT010000014.1:0-184182 GCA_046331505.1 Acidobacteriota bacterium | reverse complement strand
CGACCCACCACCGGTTGACGCCTGCGTCCTCGACGTCGACCTCCGTCGGGTAGGTCTCGATGACCTTGCGCAGGCGATCGTGCCAGGACCGCAGCCTCCCCTTGCCGGCCGCGGTGAAGACCGCGACGTCGCTCCAGGGGCGGTGGAGCCACTCGTCCACGAATCCGTCCGGCGAGTCGGCGAGCGGGCCCTCAAGGGTCGTGCGGTCTTCTTCCACGCGGTACCGGCGTACGTACGAGCGCGTGAGCCGCGCGGCGTCGAGCCGGTGCGCTCCGACGTAGTCGAGCGTCACCACGTTGCCATCGATGGCGAGGCGCTCCGGCTCGTCGGAGCCGAGGTAGATGCCGTCGTCCATGCTGCCGATGACGCGCGGCGTCTCGGCGGAGTCGCCTGGACGCAGGATGCGGAGCCGGATGCGCTGCCAGCTCGACGTGCACCACGCGTTGACGTCGGACGCGGCCACGAAGAAGTGGCCCTGGTCGTCCGCCCGCGACACCGCGAAGTCGAGCAGGTTCTGGGCTCCGCTGATGTCCGTGTAGTCGCGCGCGACCAGGGAAAGCACCAGCCGTACGCCACCCGGCCTCTCGTCGAACAGGTAGAGCGAGGTGTCGGCGCCGCACGCGATCCCTATCGTGGTGGCGACGGCGATGAGCGAGGCGTTACCGTCCGGCCGCGTCACTTCGATATCGTCGATGGCGCCATACCCGGCAGGCTCGTCGCCAACCGTCACGCCGGACGCGGCGAGGCGCGCAAGGATCGCCGCGCGCAGGTCGCCGGCCGATCTTCCCTGGAGCGTTCCCTCCGCCACCTCCCCCTCGACCACCGCGAGCAGCGTGTCTTTCAGGACATCGAGCAGGGGGATCGCGTCCGAGGGGACGTCGGTCTCCAGGTCGTCGGCGTTGAAGCGTGAGAGCTCGCCCGCGACGCGGGCGACCTCGTCGCTGGGGCTCGCGGCCAGGCTGTGTCCGGCGACGAGCCCGAGGAGGAGTGCGCCGAACCAGCGCTGCATGTTGCCGTGAGTAGCACGCCCCGTGCCATCGGATCGCCGTTGGGTGCGCTCGCCGCGGCATACCGGACACGAAACGCGTTACTGTCAGGGCGTCGTTACGCGGGGCGCTCGGGGGCACGCCTACGGTGTTGCACGAGCTTGGCTTCGACCGTGCTGCGTTTCGCCTCCAGTCCGAAACGCGCTGACGCGTCGTAGGGCGGGGGCTTGTCCCCCGCCGGTTCGTGCCGGCGGCAACGACGCTCGGAAGCACGGAAGTCGAAGATGACGGCCACGGAGCTGGCGTGACGGCGCTCGGTGGTCCGCGCGGACTCTCGAGAGATGGGGCCCCGGGAGGGACTGCGTCAGGCCGTGCTGGACTCGTCGTCGTTGGCCGCGTCGCCGACGACGGGCGGGGCGTGGCGCTTCAGGAGCCGGTAGATGTAGACCTCGCTCCAGCCCGAGGCGCGGGCGGCGGCTGCGACGTTGCTGCCGTGCGCCTTCAGCAGCTTCTCGACGAAGGCGTGCTCGAGCTCGCGGACCATGCGATCGCGTTCCGCACGGAAGGCGTCCGCCGTCAGCGGAGCCTCGTCTTCCTCTTCGAAGGACCGCTGCTCGGCCTTCTGGAGGTCGGCGCGATCGTGGAGGTGCGGTCCCTCGGCATAGAGGAGCGCGCGCGCTCCACGAGGGGCGAGCCATGCACGTTGCCGGGATAGGCGCGGCGGAGGAGGTAGGTCTGGGCGCTCCGGGTCAGCTTCAGCGGCGCGGCCGCGCAGCCGGCACAGGCTCTGCAGCACGTGCGACGCGATCGGCAGGCGGATGTCCCGCGCCGCTTCCGGAGCGGCGGGATCTCGACCTTGAGCACGGCGAGGCGGTAGTAGAGGTCCTGGCGGAAGGCGCCCTGCTTGACGAGCTTCTCGAGGGCTGGTGCGTCGCCGCGATGATGCGCGCCTTGAGCGGGAGGTCCTTGCCGCCGACCACCGTGAACTTCCGGCTCTCGACGACGCGCAGGATCTTCGCCTGGAGCCCGAGCGGCATGTCGCCGATCTCGTCGAGCATCAGCGATCCGCCCGCCGCTTCCTGCATGCGGCCGACGCGCTTGCCGGTCGCGCCCGTGAACGATCCCGCCTCGTGGCCGAAGAGCTCGGACTCGAGCAGCTCGCTCGGGATGGCGGCGCAGTTGATGGCGACGAACGGACCGGCCGCGCTCTGCGATCTCTGGTGGAGGAGCTGGGCGACGAGCTCCTTGCCCGTACCGGTCTCGCCGCGGATCAGGACGTTGGCGTCGGTCTGGGCGGCGCGCTCGACGAAGGCGAAGACCTCAGCGATCTGGGGCGAGCTCCCGACGATCCCGCCGCGATCCTCGGGCGAGGGGAGCTTCGGATCGCGCCGTCCCTGGCGCGCGAGGAACGCGAGCTCGAGGGTCCGGTTCGCCCACGCGAAGACGTCGGCGAGCATCTCGAGGTCGGTCCTGGAGAACAGCCGGCCTGGGCGGCGGCGGTCCAGGTAGAGCACTGCGAACGGCGGCTGCTCCGCGGAGTCCTGGAGCGGCAGCGCGATCACCGAGAGCACGCGCAGCTCGCGCAGCGATCGCGTGCGGCTCGCCTCGGGAAGGTCGAGCGCATTCTCGACGAAGACGGGCTTTCGCTCCTTCACCGCCCGGTCGATGAGGGAACGGCTCACCTCGAACTCGGGCTTGGCGATGTCCGACTTCAGGTAGTTGCGCGCCGTGACGACGTCGAGCTTCCCGGACGGCGTGGTGCGCACGAGCACCGCCCCGTCCGCGGCGCTCGCGCCGATCACGCGGTCGGCGATCCCGCGCAGGAGCTCCTCGTGCGGGGGATCGTCGAGGATCAGGTTCCCGACGTCCCGCAGGAGCGCATACCGCTCCTGCCACGAGAGCGTCTCCGGGGTCACGCCTTCTTCTTCGCGAGCTCGTTGAGCTTCTTCTGGAGGCGCGACTTCTTGCGCGCGGCGGCGTTCTTGTGGATCACGCCCTTGGCGGCGGCGCGGTCGATCTCGGACGTGGTCGCGCTGACGTTCTTCGTCGCGGCGGCCGCGTCGCCCTTGGCGAGCAGCTCGCGCTGGGCGCGCACCGCGCCCTTGACGTTGCCGAGGTTCTTCTTGTTGCGGAGCCGGTTCTTCAGGCTCTGGCGCTGGTGCTTGAGAGCGGATGCGTGTCGCTGGGCCATGAGTTCCTTTCGTCGATCGCGCGCGGCGACCGTCTAGCGAGGCTTGAGCCCCATCGATTCCAGACGCCGCCGGGCGACGTCGGCCTCCTGGGACTTCGGGTACTTCCCGATCAGGTACTGGAGCGCGACGACCCCCTGGGCCGTCTGGTTCAGCTCGAGAAACGCGAACCCCTTCTTGAGGTAGGCACTGGGCACCTTCTCGCTTCCGGGATAGCGCGCGAGGATCTTGTCATATTCGCGGATGGCGTCGTCGTACTTCCGCTGGGCGAAGTAGGACTCGGCCAGGCCGTACTGGGCGTTGTCGGCGAGATCGCTTTCCGGGTGCTGGTCGACGACCTGCTGGAACTCGAGCACCGAGAGGGAGTAGTTGCCCTTGGTGAAATCGCCGTTCGCCGTCTCCAGCATCTGCTCGGCCGTGCCGCCGCTCCCGCCACTCGGGGGAAGCGGGATGCCGGGCGCGGTCGGGCTGGCATTGGGATCGACGGCGTAGGCCGTCGCTCCGAGCTTCGCGGAGAGCTTGTCCATGCGGGCGTTGGTCTCGGTCAGGCGCTGGCCCAGCGTGTCGACGGCGTCCTGGAGCGAGGAGCCGTCGGCGTTGACCCGTGCCGCGACCTTGCGCACGTCCTCCATGTCCGCGGACATCTTCGCGAGGAGCTCCTTCTGTTCCTCCTGCTCCTTCTGCATCCGGGCAACCTGCTTCTTGACGGAGTTGAGCTCCGTCTCGATATCGGTGATGCGGTCTCCTCCGCACCCCGCCAGGACGAGCGGGATCAGTGCGAGGCCGAGCAGGGCGGATCGCATGCGGGTTGCGGGCACCGTCATGGGGCCGTGGAACGTATCAGAAGCAACGGAATGGGAGAAGAGCATCCCTCCGGAAGAAGCGGGCGGGGGCAGAGAGCCCCCGCCTCCTGGTGCGGGTCGGGGGTCTGTCCCCCGCGCGAGCCTTGAGCTACTTCGAGACGGCGAGGAAATGAGCCCGGCGGTTCTTCGACCATGCGCCCTCGTCGTGTCCGGGATCGAGGGGCAGCTCCTTGCCATAGCTCACGGTGGTCATGCGCTCCCCGTTGACGCCGAGGGTGGCGAGGTAGCTCTTCGCCGCCTTCGCGCGCCTCTCGCCGAGCGCGAGGTTGTACTCGACCGAGCCCCGCTCGTCGCAGTGCCCCTCGACCACGATCTTGATCGTTGGGTACTTCTTGAGGAAGGTCGCGTTCTCCTCGAGCGTCGGCTTCGCGTCGTCGCGGATGTCGGACTTGTCGAAGTCGAAGTGGATGTCGTGGAGGTACTTCTCGGAGATGATCTTCAGATCCTGGCTGAGGATGTCGCCGGTGTCCTCCTTCGGCTTCTTCCAATCGTCCTTCATCTCCTGGGCGTGCTTGTCGTCGTCGTGACCCTTGTCGTGGTCGTGCTTCTTCTTCTTGCACGCGGTCTCCATGCTGAGAAGGAGCGTCGCCGTGACGAGGGCCACGAAGATGCGGGTCGCCTTGTGATCTTTCATATCTTGGTCATTCCCCTCCTCCCCGCGGGTCGCGAGGATCGTGGTTCAAAGGGTTCGGATGTTTCTTGGGCACGTGGGAAAAGGTAGCAGCGCGGGGAGGACGGCCCCGCGCGGCACGATCAAAGTGTACGAATTCAGCGCGAGACCGCAAGGAAGTGCGCCCGGCGGTTTTGCGCCCAGGCATCCTCGTCGTGGCCGGCGGCAAATGGAAGCTCCTTGCCGTAGCTCACGGTCGAGATCCTGTCCTCGCCAACACCGAGGCTGACCAGGTACTCCTTGGCGGCCTTCGCGCGCCGCTCACCGAGAGCGAGATTGTACTCCACGGAGCCCCGTTCGTCGCAATGCCCTTCGACGACGAGCTTCGGGAACCCGTGCTTCTTGAGGACGGACGTGTTCGTGGTGAGGACCGGCTTCGCATCTTCGCGGATGTCGGACTTGTCGAAATCGAAGTGGATGTCGGCGAGCAGCTTGGTCACGACATCGACGGGCAGGTCGGAGTCGGTGACGGCGGAGGGACCGTTCGGTCCATCGGAGAGGTGCGAGACGTCGGACGTGGGATGGGACGACGATGCGCTCGACGCGCCCTTGCAGCCCTTGCACCCGGTGCCAAGGGAGAGCACGGTGAGCGTGAGAACGAGGGACATCCTGGAAGGAGAGTGGGTCGGCATGGGTTGAATCCTTTCCGCGGTCCCGGGGAGGATTCGTCGTGGCGAGGGCGGGGCCGAGATGCTAGCGAACGACGATGAAGGAGGATGTGACGGCGGTTACGAACGAGCTACATGTCGGGTCGGGAAGGCCAGCGGGCTCATGGGGCGGGGGCTTGTCCCCCGCCCAAGCGGAAGAATGTGACACCCAAGCGCGAGACCGTGGCCAAGCGCTGATCGCCTACGGACAGAAGCAAGGTGTTTCGTTGTCCCCGGAGTTGGTGAGCTTCACGGGATCCGATCCCGTCGCGCGCACCATGTAGAGCTGGAACTTGCCGGTGCGGTTCCCGGAGAAGACGACGAACCGCCCGTCGGGCGACCACGCGGGGTTCTCGTTGCTGCCCACCGGATCGACGATGCGGATCGCCTGCTGGCTTGCGACGTCATAGACGTAGATGTCGAATGCGTTGCCGCGCATGCGCGACTGGAACACGATCTGCGTGTTGTCCGGAGAGAACGACGCGGCATCGTTGTACTCGCCCGGCAGAGGCACCCTGGTCTGGTCGGATCCGAGCGCGCTCATCGTGTAGATCTGCGGGAGCCCGGTCCGGTCGCTCGTGAAGACGACCTCCCCGGTCTTGTGGGAGATGGCCGCCGAGCAGTCGACCTTGCGGCCGTTGGTGATCTGGCGCAGGTTGGATCCGTCGACGTCGATCATCCATAGGCACGTCCCCGGGACGTCGCCCTTGCTCGACGTGAAGATGAGCGAGCGGCTGTCGGGCGTCCAGTCGGGGCTCATCGACTGCCCCTGCGTCGCGTGCAGCAACGTCGATTCGCCGGTCTTGAGGTCCATGAGATAGAGGTCGGGGTTGCGCTTCTTGTAGGAGGTGTAGGCGATGTACTTCCCGTCGGGAGAGCAGGCGGGCACCAGGTTCGGGAAGCGGCTCGAGGTGAGCTGCTTCTGGTTCTGCCCGTCGTAGTCCATCGCGTAGACCTCCTTGATGCCGGTGCGGTTGCCCACGAAGACGACGTGGGCTGTGGCGAAGCCGCGTCCCTGGCCCCAGAAGGTCTCGATGATGAGCTGCGCGACGATGTGCGCCATCTTGCGCGTGAGCGACGTCTTGCCCGTGAACTCCTTGGCGAAGACCTGGGCCTTGCTCTTCACGTCGAAGAGGCGTCCCTGGAAGTAGAGCTCCTTGACGGGGTCCCATCCGACGCTCCCGGTGGCGACACCCTGGGCGTTGTAGAAGTCCCACTTCGCGTAGTCGATCGAAGACGGATCCATGTTCGGCATGTCGCGATAGTTGGACGGGTCGATGACCTCGAAGAGCCCCGTGAACTCGAGGTCCGCGACGATCGTGTCGTGGAGCTCGTCCGCGGCGGCAATGACCTCGGCGCGATCCGCGGTCATCTTGAAATCTGGGATGGCGATGCGGATTGGCGTGAAGGTCACCCCGTGCGTGATGTCGATGTGATCCTGGGCTAACGCCGGGGAAGCCAGGAGGAAGAGGACGCCGAGGCTCGTTACAGTTCGTCTCATCTATTCGCCTGCCGTGTACTGGAACTTGAAGGACACCGTGAGGTCGTCTCCGGGAAACGATGGAGGAAGGGGAATGAGGCGCCCGGCGTCCATCACCGCCCGCAGCGCCGACTGATCCATGTTCGGGATACCGCTTGGAGTCTCGACGCTGATGTCGAAGGTGCTACCGTCTCGTCGAATGCCAAAGTAGACCGTGGTCTCGAGGACGGTGCCCGCTCCGACGTTCACGTAGGGCCGTCGCCAACGTTCGTCGATCAGGCTCGTGATCCGCTGTGCGTAGAACGCGAGCCCGGGGTCACCCGCCGGTCCGGCGCCGCTGCCAACACCAGACGTGCCGGCGCCGGCGATCAGACCGAGCGATCCCTTCGTCGGCTTGGCGGCTGCGGCAGGAGGCGGCGGAAGCCGCGGCGCGGGTGGGGCGATCGTGGGAGTCGCCTTCGCCTTCTCCGCCTTGGGCTTCGGAGCCTCCGGGAGCTTGAACTCGATCTCCGCGTCCGGATCGGGGAAGTCGATCGCCGGCTCGTCGATGTCGAGGGTCGCGGGCGCGGGGGGCGGCGGCAGCGGAACGGCCGGAGCCGCGGGAGGCTTGCCGATCGTCGGCAGCGACACCATGGTCACCTTCTCCCCGCCTCCGATGCTGAGGGTCTTGCCGGAGCGCGCCCAGTGGAAGCCCTGGAACACCGAGAGGAAGATCATGAGCGCGATGTGACCGATGAAGCTCGCCGCGATGGAGAGCGGGAACCCGACGTCGAGCCGGTCCCGGTGGACCAGGATCTCCGTGACGGTCTGGAGGTCGGCAGCCCTGGTCACTACTTGCCCTTGCCCGCCTTTCCGTCCTCTTCCTTCTTGGGCTCCGTGATCAACCCCACGGCCGAGATCCCCGACTCCTTGGCCTGGTCGATCACGACCATCAGGTACTCGTAGGGCACCGATGCGTCCGCCCGGATGTAGATCGACCGTTCGTCCTTCGGCGTCTTGCTCTTTGCGAAGTAGCTCTCGATCGTCTCGGGGATCTGGTCGGGGCCGATCTGCCCCTGGGTGATGCCCTTGCCTTCCGGCTGGATCACCTTGTCCTTGGTGATCGTGAAGATGAGGCGGTCCTGAGGGATGACGGGGCTGTGCTTGGTCTTCGGCACCGAGACGTCGATCCCGTGCTGGATCATGGGGGCGGTGATCATGAAGATGATCAGGAGCACGAGCATCACGTCGACCAGCGGCGTCACGTTGATCTCCGAGAGGGAGGAAGCGGTGCGCGTCGTCCCCTTATCGATGCCGAACGCCATGGTGGCCTCCTACGTGAAGTTGCGCTCTGTGATGGACAGGAACTCGAGCGAGAAGTCGTCCATCTCGGAGGCGATCACCTTCACGCGACCAGCGTAATAGTTGTAGCCGATGACCGCGGGGATCGCGGCGGCGAGCCCGGCGGCGGTCACGACCAGCGCTTCCGCGATGCCGGGGGCGACGCTCTCGAGCCCCGTCTGCCCCGACGCGCCGATGTTCGAGAACGCGTTGATGATGCCGACGACCGTGCCGAACAGGCCGATGAACGGGGTCACCGATGCCGTCGTTGCCAGGAAGTTGAGGTTCCGCTCGAGCTTGCCGATCTCGACCGACGCCGCGCGCGTGAGCGCACGGCTGATGCCCTCGGTGCTCTTGATGCGGATCTTGCCGGCTTCCGCGGCCGCCCGGTTCTCCTGCGTGAAGGCGTTGATCTGGAAGTTCAGCTCGTTGAACCCCGCGAGGAAGAGACCCACGAGCGGAGCCTGCCGGAGGTCGTCGCAGACGGCCTTGACCTCGGAGAACTTGGCGCTGGCCCTGAACGTCTTCAGGAAGGAGCGGGTCTGGGCTGCGGCGCGGCTGATCTGCCTCCACTTGTACCCCATGATTCCCCAGGAGATCGCCGAGAACACGATGAGGATGAAGAGCACCACCCGCGCCAGGAGGCTCATCTCGACCAGCATGTCCACGAGGCGGGTCTGAGCGCCGAAGACGATCGGGAGAGGCATGGGCGTGGGGTGCTCCTGAGAGGTTGGACGAACGGCGGGCGAGACGCGGGATGGCGGAGTGTAGCAGATCCCTCCGGACCGTTCGGGACACGTGATCCATCGCACGTCGCGGTGTAGCAAGGGAGATGCCAGCGCTAAGATCGACGCTTCGCGATGCTCCGCTACCTCTCGATCACCGACTTCGCCCTCGTCAAGTCGATGACCCTCGAGCTCTATCCCGGGCTCACGATCCTGACCGGCGAGACGGGCGCCGGGAAGTCCATCCTCGTTGACGCCGTGGGCCTCCTGCTAGGGGGCCGGGCATCCGTCGAGATGGTGCGCGAGGGAGCCGCCAAGGCCGTGATCCAGGGGGCCTTCGATCGGCCGGATCGCGGGCGGCTCGCGGCGGCGGGGTTCTCCGACCTGGCGCCCGGCGGCGGCGACGAGGTGTCCCAAGATGAGGTCATCCTTGTAAGAGAGTTGACGAAGGATGGTAAGGGACGCGCAACTCTCGACGCGGTGCTCGTGCCGGTGTCGCGTCTGCGCGATCTCGGCGTGCTGCTCGCGGACCTCCATGGCCAGGGCGAGCAGCAGAGCTTGCTCCACCCGTCCTGGCAGCTCGCCTACCTCGACGGGGTGGCCGGCCACCGGGACCTGGTCTCGGAGCTCGCGGAGCGCCACCACGCGCTCGTGGCCGCGGCGCGGGCGCGCGACGAGGCGGCGGCGCGCCACGCCGAGCGCGATCGCCGGATCGCCGAGCTCTCCTACGAGCGCGACGAGCTGCGGCGGGCGGCGCTGCGAGAAGGCGAGGAGGCGGAGCTTCTCGACGCACGCAAGCTCATGGCCGGGGAGCGCGCGGCGGCGCTGGTCGCGAACGCGTCCAGGGGATCTGATCGGCACGGACAGTGGCGAAGCCCGGCCTCCAGCGATCTGCTGCTGGGCCGGCTCGACCGGGCCTGCGGGCAGCTCGCGCGCTTCTCGGAGTCGGCGGCCGCGCCGTGGATCGCCGAGAGCCAGGACCGGGCGCGGGACCTCGAGGCCAACATCGCCCGGCTCCGGGAGCGTCTCGACTTCGATCCGTCGGAGCGCGACCGCGTCGAGGCGCGACTCCACGAGATCGATCGCCTGCGGCGCAAGTACGGCCGCTCCGTCCCGGAGCTCCTCGCGCGGCTCGCCGGAGTCGAGCGCGAGTGGTCCGATCTCGACGGGACGGAAGACCGTCTCCGGCAGCTCGAAGCCGACCACGGCCGCGCCCGGGACGTCTACGCCGCCGTGGCCGTGAAGGTGCGAGCGGGCAGGACGAGGGCGGCGCGCCGGATCGAAAAGAAGATCGGGCCGCTGCTCGCGGAGCTGTCCCTTCCGGGCGCGCGGGTCGTCGTGCGCGTCGATCCGAAGCCTCCGGGGCCAGGCGCGGATCTTCCGGTCGATGGCGCCGCCACGGGGTTCGACGCGTCGGGGGTAGACGACGTCGACCTCCTCGTCTCCTTCAACCCGGGCGAGGTCGAGCGCCCGCTGCGCAAGGTGGCGTCGGGCGGAGAGATGTCGCGGCTGATGCTCGCGCTCAAGCTCCTAGCCGACCGCGCCGATGGCCCCGACACGCTCGTCTTCGACGAGGTGGATGCCGGCGTGTCGGGGAGCGCCGCCGAGGCGATCGGCCGGAAGCTCCGGGAGCTCGGCGCGAAGAAGCAGGTGCTCTGCATCACGCACCTTCCGCAGGTCGCGAGCTTCGGACACCATCACATCGAGGTGGAGAAGAGGGTCGAGGCCGGGCGGTCGGTGATCTCCGTGCGGCGGCTCGGCGCGGAGGATCGCCGCCAGGCGATCGCGCGGCTCGTCGCGGGCGCGGAAGTGACAGAGGCGGCGCTCTCCGCGGCGGCCGACCTGCTGTCGCGCGCGGCGACCTTATGATCGCGCGCGCAGCGATCTCATGAGCCGCAAGCCATTCGATCCCGCCGACGTCATCGACATCCGCGCGCCGCGCAAGGGACGCGGCGCGATCCCGATCGTCGTCGCCGTGGCTCTCCTGGTCGTGTGGCTGGGCACGTCGACCTACTCGGTCGGGACCGACGAGCAGGCGGTGGTGCTGCGGTTCGGCAGGCACGAGCGCATCGTGGGACCAGGCCTTCACCTCAAGGCACCCGCGCCGATCGAGCGCGCGATGAAGGTCGCGACCGATCACGTCTTCAAGCTCGAGTTCGGGTTCCGCACCAAGAGCGCGGGAGTGAAGACCGAGTACGCGAGCGGGAGCTGGCTCGACGAATCGCTCATGCTCACGGGCGACCTCAACCTCGTCAACGTCCAGTGGATCGTCCAGTACAAGGTGAAGGATCCGGTGCAGTACCTGTTTCGCGTGCGCAACGTCGACGACACGATCCGTTACGGCGCGGAGGCCGTGACGCGCAAGGCGGTGGGGGATCGGAGCTTCGACGAGGTGACGACGGCGGGCGACCAGATCGCGCCGGAGGTCCAGAAGGAGCTCCAGGTCCTGTTCGACGAGTACCAGATGGGCGTCGACGTCCAGCTCGTGAAGATGCAGGACATCGAGCCGCCTGCGCAGGTGAAGGACTCCTTCAACGCCGTGAACAACGCGCTCCAGGAGCGCGAGACGCTCGTGAATCAGGCGCGCGAGTCGTACAACCAGGCCGTGCCGGCCGAGCGCGGGAGGGCGGCGGCGACCGTCACCGCGGCGGAAGGCTATGCGATCGATCGCGTGAACCGTGCGAAGGGGGATGCCGATCGCTTCCTCCAGCTCGTCGCGGAGCACAGGAAGGCGCCCGGCGTGACCGAGCAGCGCCTCTACCTCGAGACGATGCGCGACGTGATCCCGAAGATCCCCAAGGTCTACATCGTCGAGGGCGCAGGCAAGACGGTGCTCCCGCTCCTGCCATGGTCGGAGCCCGGCGCGGCGGGGAAGCCATGATCGCGCGCGCCTTGATCCTGGTCCTCGTAGGCATCGCGGCCGTGCTCGTCTACAGCACGTGCTTCGTGGTGGGCGAGGGAACCCAGGCGGTCATCACGCAGTTCGGGGCGCCGGTGAAGGTCGTGACGGAGCCGGGGCTCCACACGCGCACGCCGTTCGTCCAGCAGGTGAACCGCTTCGAGCACCGGATCCTGGAGTGGGACGGGGAGGCGCGCGAGATCCCGACGCGTGAGAAGCAGCTCGTCTACATCGACACCTACGCGCGGTGGCGGATCGACGACGCGCTCCTGTTCTACAAGTCAGTGCGTAACGAGCCTGGTGCCCACGGCCGGCTCGACGACATCATCGACGCGTCGACGCGCGACGTCGTGAGCCGCAACCGCCTCATCGAGATGGTGCGCGACACGGCGCGCCCGCTGTCCGTGGAAGGTGCCGAGGGCGCGGAAACGGGAGCGATGGCTCCGGAAGTGCCGCAGCTCGGCCGGAGCCAGATCGAGCGGCAGATCCTCGATGCGGCGCGCCCGGCAGTCAAACGCCTGGGCATCGAGCTCCTCGACGTGCGCATCAAGCGTGTCAAGTACGTCGAGGACGTCCAGAAGAAGATCTTCGAGCGCATGAACTCCGAGAGGCTCCAGAAGGCCGAGATGTTCCGCTCAGAGGGAAAGGGAAAGGCGGCGGAGATCTCGGGTGAGCGGGACCGCGAGCTCCTGTCGATCAAGTCGGAGGCGTACAAGAAGGAGCAGGAGATCAAGGGCAAGGCGGATGCCGAGGCGACACGCATCTACGCCGAGGCCTACGGCCAGGACCCGCGCTTCTACGCCTTCGTCAAGACGCTCGACACCTACCGCGAGACGCTCGGCGCCAACAGCGTCGTCGTGCTGTCGGCGGAAGCGGAGTACTGGAGGCTTCTCAAGGAGCTTCCGAAAGCACAGGGGGCACCCTGACCCGCCTGGCGATCTGCCCGGGATCGTTCGACCCGATCACCAACGGCCACGTCGACGTGATCGAGCGCGCGCGCCGGATCTTCGACGAGGTGATCGTGGCGATCCTCGTGAATCCAGGGAAGAGCGGCCTCTTCACCGTGGCCGAGCGCCGGGACATGATCGGCAGGGCGGTGCCCGCGCTGAAGGTGGAGGAGTTCTCGGGCCTCCTGGTCGACTACGCGCGCGCAAAGGGCGCGGTCGCGATCGTTCGCGGGCTGCGCGGCGTGGGCGACTTCGACTACGAGCTGCAGATGGCGCAGATGAACCGGAGCGTCGCCCCAGGCGTCGAGACCGTGTTCCTCATGTGCGATCCCCGCTACGCGTTCGTCAGCTCGCGGCTCGTGAAGGAGGTCGCGTCGATGAAGGGAAGCGTACGGGCCCTGGTGCCCGATCACGTCGCGACCGCTCTCGAAAGAAAATACGGTCCGTAGGCGGGCCAGGTCCCGCCGGTTCCTTTCGCGGGGACGTGTCCCCGCCGGTCTTGCCTCGTAGGGCGGGGTGTCCCGCCGGTCGTCTTCGTAGGGCGGGGCTCGTCCCCCGCCGGTCGTCTTCGTAGGGCGGGGCTCGTCCCCCGCCGGTCGTCTTCGTAGGGCGGGGCTCGTCCCCCGCCGGTCGTTTTCGTAGGGCGGGGGCTTGTCCCCCGCCGGTCGTTTTCGTAGGGCGGGGGCTTGTCCCCCGCCGGTTCCGCTAGAGGAGTCCCCGATGAAGCTCTCGACCCGCGTCTCCCAGCTCGAGATGTCTCCCACGCTCGCCGTGATGGTCGCGGCGAAGGCGCTCAAGGACCGTGGCGTCGAGGTCGTCGACCTCGGGCCGGGCGAGCCCGACTTCGACACACCGGCCTACGTGAAGGCCGCGGCGCACCGTGCCCTCGACGGCGGCTACACCAAGTACACCGATGCCTCGGGGCTGCGCGAGCTCCGCCAGGCGATCGCCGATCGCTACAACCGCATCTGGGGGAGCCGCTACGCGGTGCCGGAGGTGATCGTGACCTGCGGGGCCAAGATGGCGCTCTACGAGATCGCGATGGCGATCGTCGATCCAGGCGACGAGGTGATCATCCCGTCGCCCTACTGGGTGACGTTCCCCGAACAGGTCCGCCTCGCGGGCGGCACGCCGGTCTTCGTTCCCGCCCCCGCGAGCGACGGGTTCGTCCTGCGCGCCGAGCACCTCGCGCCCCACGTCACGTCGCGCACGCGAGCGCTGGTGCTGAACACGCCGAACAACCCCACGGGCGCGGTCATCCCCGAGGCGGAGCTCCGCACGATCGCGGCGCTCTGCAAGGCCCGCGGCATCGCCATCGTCTTCGACGAGTGCTACGACGCGTTCGTCTACGAGCCGGAGAAGCACTTCTGCCTGGCCGCGATGCAGGCGGAGCTCGGCGACCTCCTGGTCGTCTGCGGGAGCTTCTCGAAGACCTACGCGATGACCGGCCATCGCCTGGGCTACGTGCTCGCGGACAGGTCGATCGTCTCCGCGATGGGCAAGCTCCAGAGCCACATGACGTCGAACCCGACGTCGTTCGTGCAGGTCGGTGGCAGGGAGGCGTTCGAGAACGTCGCCGCGAGCCACGCGTCCGTGACGGCGATGATCGCCGAGTACCGCGTCCGCCGCGACCTCGTCCTGGCGCGCCTCGAGGCGATCCCGAACGTGCGCACGGTCGTTCCCATGGGAGCGTTCTACGTCTTCCCCGACCTCTCGGCCTACCAGCGCGCGCCCTACGCGACATCGGTGGATCTCGCGCGCTACCTCCTGGAGGAGGGGCACGTCGCGGTCGTGCCAGGGAGCGCCTTCGGCCTCGAGGGATACGCCCGACTCTCCTACGCGACGTCGCGCGAGAACCTGGAGAAGGGGCTCGCCGGGATGGCGCAGGCGCTCGCCAAGATCCGCTGACCGTGGGCGCGCGATCGACGTTCGGAAACGTCCGTCTCCACGGCGACATCCAGGGCGACAAGGCCAAGGCGACCGAGCGTGTGTATGCCCTCGTCCGCACGATCCCGAAGGGGCGCGTCATGACCTACGGGCAGATCGCGGGCATCCTCCAGGGACTGTCGCCGCGGGCCGTCGGCTGGGCGATGCACGCCTGCCCGAGAGACGTCCCGTGGCAGCGTGTCGTCAACGCATCCGGGGGGATGTCGACCGAGCGGATACCGGACATCCCGCCCGGCCTCCAGCGTCGCCTCCTCGAGCGCGAGGGCGTGATCTTCGGCAAGAGCGGGAAGATCGATCTCGACGTCCATCGCCACGAGCCTCGCGCTCCTCGCCATCGACGCCGGATGTCCCCATGATCGCGGCAGTCATTCCCTGACGACTCCCAACGGCAAGGGCCAGAACCCGACGGGGATCGACGGTAGCATCGCTACGTGGGAGTGGAGTATGCGCGCCACCTGCTTCCCGTGGATGCGGCTTACAGGCCGCGCGCCGGTGCCCTTGCGTGCCTCATCGAGAGGATGGTCCGCGAAGGCTGGCTTCCGCGAAACGCGCCCACGCTGGGTCGCAGCCATCGTCCCGTCCGTCCGACCGCCGATTGGCTCCGTGCAGCGCTGCGCAAGGACCTCTCGCTCAGATGGGGAACACTCCACGTCGTCAGACCATGGCCGGGAGAACCGCCGCGGCCGACTGTTGCGAAGCACCCTCTTGCGTGGAAGTACCCGAAGGACCGGGCGTACTTCGATGTCTACATCCAGGCCTCCCACGACTTCCTTGGCGCGTGCAACGAGTCCTTCCAGGCTCTGGCGACGGGGTGCTCGTGCGGCGCGCCTCTCGATGCCGAGGATGGCTGGGACTTCGGGAGGGCGCGCCGGATACTCCCCAGGTGTGCCGAGTGCGGCACTCCGCTCGATCCCAAGCGTTACATCGCCACGGACTACGGTTTCATCACCGGCGAGAAGAAGCGCACGGTGGGGATCGGCATCTTCCGGTTCGGCCTGATCGTCGACTGCGGCAAGTGCTGGCCGCGCGAGCTCTGCACGCCCGGGCAGGCGGCGGCGTTCGACGAAGCGGTCTCGATTCGACCCGAGCTGGTCCGGCTCGTGGAGGACGAGCTCGAGACGGCGTTCTACCAGCTCGGCACGGGAGGGTGATCCCGGTGCTCAGAACGTGCGGCGCGCTCCCGACGGATCGATGACGACCTCGTAGAGCTTCGGCGCGCTCGGGAGGCTCATCCAGAGTGTCCGGGTGGGGTGCTTGCAGTCGTTCGGGTTCGACGAGCAGTCGCTCGTGATGTCGTTCCACGTCTCGAGCTGGCGGCCCGCGCCGGTGGGATAGCCGCAGGCGGGAGGCGCGACGTTACAGGTGACGCGCGCGTAGCCGAAGTCGTACTGGCGATAGGGACCGTTGCGCGAGACCCACCACGGATAGTGAACCTGAGCGCGCTGCGCGGCGGGCTCGAACTTCGAGGCGTAAAGCGTCCCGCCGGGATTGTTGTTGTCGTGATACTCGAGGAAGCTCGCGCGCGTCCCGTCGCTCCAGCCGAGGAAGTGCATCGGCACCCAGAAGCGCGTGGCGCCATTGTTGAGCACGCCCGCGAGCACGGGGATCTGATCCGCGCCGTAGATCTGGTCCTTGACCAGGGTGCGCTCTCCGGCATTGAGGGCGAACACGCTCTCGTTGTACGCGTTCCCGGGCCAGTGGCCCTGGAGGTAGGTGCGGATGCCGGCCTGCTCGGGGTGCTCCTTCAGGTTCGTGAACGCGCCGTCGTTCCATTCGATCGCATAGGCGAAGAGGACCGCGCGGTCGTCGTAACAGGGGCGCGTGCCGGGTTTGGATCGCTGGCCCGCGAGGGCAAGGAACGGTCCCGTGAAGAAGAGGAGGTTGTTGGACGTGCGGTTGCACTTGATGACGTGCTGGCCGCACCCGTTGCCCGTCGGGCTCCCGTCGTTCGCGACGTCGTCGGCAAGCCACTCCGCCCACGTGCTGCCGGCAGCCATGGTGTAGAGGCACCAGTTCTTCCGGAGGTAGGAACGGGCGAGGATCTGCAGATCCGCGCCAGACGGGTTCACGTGGGCCCACCAGTTCACCGTGAGCACCGCGTCGACGACTGCGAAGTCGTAGATGTCCGAGAGCAGCTCGTTGCCCTTGAAGAAGGTGAGCTTGCCCGGGCTCGGGACCTGGCACTGGCCGGGAGCGGTCTGGCAGGTCAGGAGCTTCTTCCACCAATCGATCGAGGGTCCCTTGTTCGGGTTGCGAACGAGCTCGATGGCGTGGGCGACGAGCGGCAGGTTCAGGCTGCCTCCGGACTTCCAGTGGTTGAACGACCAGTCGAGGTGGTTCTGGTACTTGTAGTACTGGCAAGGATCGCCGTGGAGTGCCGCGTTCAGGTTCGTCATCAGCTCGCCCGGCGACGTGGCTGTCTTTTCGGGCGGGCACGGAGCGGCGACGGAGGGAACGAGAACAAGGACCAGCGCGAGAATGCACGCGCAGGATCGAAATTCGGTCATGTCGAGCTCCTTCGCATCGATCGTCGCCGCTGGTAGAACCGGCGCGGGACCAGTCCCGCCCTACGGTCTTCCGTGAACCAACCGGCGGGAGGCACGCCCCCGCGCAGCGGTCGGGTCTGAGCGAACCGGCGGGACGGGCCCGCCTACACCCCTACGCGAGGACGCGCGCTGGTTTGCGACACGCCGTCACGGAGCCGGCGTCGCCTTGCGTTCGTCGCCCGGGGAGTGCTTCGTGGCGAGCGCCCCGAACGCGTCGCGCCCCTCGGCCTCCGCCAGCACCCACCGCAGTGTCGCGACGACGGCGTCGACCACCGGATCCCCCTCGAGTGGGCGCAGCCGGCCGAGGGCTTCCTCGATCTCGCGTGAGTTCCTGAGCTTTCGCTTCTTCATCGGCAGGGCCCGGAGTGCATCCGGCCGCGCGTCGCGGACAGGTAGAGGTCATTCTCGCAAACGTACCGGAGCACGGACGCGGGCAGCATCGCGCCGGGGGAGGCCCTGCGGCCGAGCAGGTGGCGGAGCCGCGTGCTCGACACGTCCGGCAGCGCGAAGCCGGATGCGCGAGCACCGCGCCCGTCGCGGGGCACGATGAGGAGCGGCGCCAACCGCTGCACGTCGGCGAACCGGTGCCAGCGACGCCGCTCGTGGAGGATGTCGCTGCCGACGATGAGGCGGAAGCGGCAGCCCGGGTGGGCGTGGCGCAACCGGTGCAGCGTCTCGTAGGTGTAGCCTGGACCTTCATTGTCCTTTTCCGTGGTGCTAACCTTGACGCGGGCGCCAAGCGGGCGCATGGCGAGCCGTACCATACGGATACGGTCCCGGAAGGGAGCCATCGCCTTGCCGAACGGGTGCCGGTAGGACGGGACGACCCAGACCTCGTCGATCTCGTCGCTCAAAAGGGCGAAAGCGCAGGCGAACACATGACAGACGTGGGGCGGGTCGAAGGACCCTCCGAAGATCCCGACACGACGCAACAACCTCTTCTTGGTTCGGGACAAGGCGACTCGGATCCTGGCGCGGGCGACATCGCCGGCGTCGAGACCGGCACGGCCGCCGAGCCGGCTAACTTAGCACAGCCGGTGGAGCCGCCCGCCGCGCTGGAGGCGCCGGCCTCTCCGGTGTCGCGCGCGAGGCGCATCGTGCCGCCGCCGATCATCCCGGGACGCCCGTCCGGCCCGCGGCCGTTCGGCCAGCGCCCCCTCGGCGCCCCGCCGGCACGCCGGCGGTTCCTGCCCCGCTTCCTCCTCGTCATGCTGCTGGCATCGCTCGTCGGCGGTGGGACGCTCTTCGTCGTCATGCTCCGCGGCGGACGGACGTCGAGCGGGTACCTCGCGCTCGAGATCGGCGCGGAGATCCCCGAGGAGGCGCCGGCGGTCATCTTCGGCAACGCGCCCGCGACGACCTACGACGTCGAGCGCGCCCTCGTGGCGGCACGCGACCAGGAGCGGATCAAGGGTCTGCTTCTGAACGTCAAGTCGGGTCCCGGTGGCATCGCTCGCATCCAGGCGCTACGCCGCGCCATCGAGCGTTTCAAGACCTCCGGCAAGCCCGTCGTCGCCTTCATGGAGTCGGCGAGCCTCGGCCAGTACTACCTCGCCACCGCGGCGAGCGAGGTGGTGATGGTGCCCACCGGCGACCTCCACATCTCCGGGCTCTCGGCGGAGATGGGCTTCATGCGCGGCACCTTCGATCTGCTGGGGATCCAGCCCGACTTCTACCATGCGGGGAAGTTCAAGAGCTACGCGGAGCAGTACACCGAGAAGAAGATGAGCGATGCGAACCGCGAGGCGACGACGGCGCTGGTCGACGACGTCTACGAGCAGATCGTCGCGAGCATCGCCAGGGATCGCAAGAAGACGCCGGAGGAGGTGCGCGCGCTCATCGACCGCGGCCCCTTCACGGCGCGCGAGGCGCTCCAGGCGGGGCTCATCGACGCCGCGTCCTACTGGGACGAGGTCGAGAAGAAGCACAACGGGGGGAAGGACGGGGAGCTCGATACCGTCCCCATCAAGCGGTTCGTCCCCAAGGACGCCCTCCCGTTCGGCGGCCTCGGCGGGAACCGCATCGCTCTGGTCTACGAAACCGGCCAGATCAACGGCGGACACTCGCAGGAGGACCCGCTCTTCGGCGGCAAGACGATGGGCAGCGACACCATCACCGACGCGCTCCGGGAGATCCGCCGCGACGACGGCATCAAGGCCGTCGTGTTCCGCGTCGACAGCCCTGGCGGATCGGCGCTCGCCTCGGACGTGATCTGGCGCGAGGTCGAGCTCATCAAGAAGGCGGGCAAGCCCGTGATCGTCTCCATGGGAGACGTCGCGGCGTCGGGCGGCTACTACATCTCGACGGGCGCCGACGTCATCGTCGCCGAGCCCGGCACCATCACCGGCTCCATCGGCGTCGTGACGGGAAAATTCGCGCTCCAGGGTCTCTACGACAAGATCGGCTACAGCACCGACGCGGTCACGCGCGGGCAGAACGCGGGCATCGACAGCTCGACCCACCCGTTCTCCGAGTCGCAGCAAGAGGTCATCGTGCGTCAGATGGAGGCGGTCTACACCGACTTCGTCGATCGCGTCTGCCAGGGTCGCAAGCGCACGCGCGAGGAGATCGAGGAGGTCGCCCAGGGTCGGGTGTGGACGGGAAACCAGGCCAAGGAGATCGGGCTCGTGGACGAGATCGGGGGGCTCGACCGCGCCATCGAGATCGCCAAGGAGAAGGCGAAGATCCCCGCCGGCACCAAGGTCCACCTGGCGATCTACCCGCACAAGAAGACGTTCTTCGAGACGCTCATCGATCAGGAGACCCAGACGCGCGCGCCCCAGCTTCCGGACGCCGTGAAGGACGCCCTGCGGCTCGCGTCGACCGTCAAGCTCTTCGAGAAGGAGACGTCGATCGTCCTGATGCCGCTGGAGCTCCACTTCCGGTAGGCGCGTGGCGCGGATCCTGGGTATCGACGTCGGGGAGCGGCGGATCGGTGTCGCCCTGTCCGACGAGAGTGGCATCCTCGCGACCGGGATCGAGGTGATCGACCGCAAGCGCACCGATCCCGTGGCGCGCGTCAAGGCGCTCGCAGAACAGCACGGCGTCGTGACCACGATCGTCGGGCTGCCGCTCGACATGGACGGCGGCGAGGGCAGGAGCGCGAAGCTGGCGCGCGATCTCGGCGGGGCGCTCGAGCGCAAAGCAGGGCTCTCGGTCGTCTACGTCGACGAGCGGCTCACCACGGTGGCCGCCGAGAGCGCGCTCATCGAGGGAGGCGTGAGGCGCCAGGACCGCAAGGGGATCATCGATCGGATCGCGGCTCAGCTCATCCTGCAGAGCTACCTCGATGCGACGCCTCGCCCTTAGCTTCCTCGCGGGAGTCCTCGTCTTCGGCGCGGCCGCGTTCGCGGCCTACCGCTTCTGGCTCGACGCCCTCCTTCCGTACCCGCCTCTGCCCGAGTCGCCTCACTCGGTCGGCGTCACGATCGCGCCGGGCACGAGCGTTCGCGAGGCGGGACGCGTGCTGGAGCGCGAAGGTGTCGTGCGCTACTGGTTCCTCGTCCCGATCCTCGCGCGCGGCCGCGGGCGCCCGATCCGCTCGGGCGACTACGTCTTCCAGCTTCCCCTCGAACCCGAGCGGGTCCTCGAGATGCTGGAGCGCGGAGTGCCCCCGCCCTTCAAGCGCATCACGATCCCCGAGGGCCTGCGGATCGATCAGGTCGTCGACCTCATGTACCAGGACGACCTCGGCACGTGCGAGCAGATCCAGGCGCTCGTCTCCGATCCCACGCCCGTGCGCGACCTCGATCCGGCGGCGCCCAACCTCGAGGGCTACCTCTTCCCGGACACCTACCACCTCGCGCTCGATGCCGGAGCGCTCGAGCTCCTGAAGGCGATGCAGGACCGCTTCCGCAAGGAGCTCGCCCTCGCGCCGCAGCCGATGGCGATGCCGGTGCGCGCCTGGGTCACGCTCGCGTCGATCGTCGAGGAGGAGACCGCGCTGCCGGAGGAGCGGGCGCGCGTCGCGAGCGTCTACCTGAACCGCCTCGCCCACGGGATCCCGCTCCAGTGCGACCCGACGGTGATCTACGCGATGATCGACGCGGGGCGGTTCCCGAGGGAGCCGCTGCACGAGGACCTCGCGATCGACAATCGCTACAACACCTACAAGAACCCTGGGCTTCCCCCTGGACCGATATGTAGCCCCGGCTCGGCGTCGCTCCGAGCCGTGCTCGCGCCCGAGCCGACCGGCTATCTCTTCTTCGTGGCGACGGGCGAAGGGGGACATCAGTTCTCGACGACGCTGGCCGAGCACAACGCCGCCGTCGCGAAGTACCGCCGCTACCAGCGGGAGCACCGGGAGGGCTCGTGAGCCTGCCGGCGCGGATCGGCATCTCGGGCCTCGGGCTCGTCGGCGGATCCATCGCCAGGGCGCTCGCCGAGCGCGCGGGGTGCGCGCTCCACGGCGCGGACCCCGATCCGGCGACCCGGGAGCTCGCACGCGCGTCCGGGATCTTCGCGCGCGTCGGCGAGCGCGCCGCCGACGTGGCTCGAGACGTCGACCTCCTGGTGCTCGCGGGTCCGATCCCGGCGATCCTGGGGGACCTCGCGTTCCTCGCCGGACACGATGGCCCGGCGCTCGACGTGACCGACGTCGGCAGCACGAAGCAGGAGATCGCGACGATGGCCAAGGCCCTGCCTCGCGCGATCCGCTTCGTCGGCGGGCATCCCATCGCGGGATCCGAACGATCCGGGTTCGCCGCATCGGACGCGCGGCTCTTCGAGGGGGCGACCTGGGCCCTGTGCCCGCCACCGCCCGGAGTCGTCCCGGCGAGCATCAGCGCGCTCGTCGCCCTGGTCGGGGCGCGATCGGTGCTGTTCCGACCCGGGGACCACGATCGGATCGTCGCCGCCACCTCCCACCTCCCGCAGCTCCTGGCGGTCGCCCTCGGCAACATGCTCGCGGACCTGGAGCGTACGGTCCCCGGCGCGTCCGCGCTGGCGGGCGGAGGTTTCCGCGACCTCACGCGCATCGCTGCGAGCTCTCCCGCCCTCTGGGAGAGCATCCTCGCGTCGAACCGCGTCCACGTCGATCGCGCGGCGCAGGCGCTCGGAGCGAAGATCGAGGAGCTCGCCGCCGGTCCGCTCGCCCCGGCATTCGGCCGCGCCGCCGAGATCCGGTCGCGGATCGTGGCGCGCACTCTCGACGATCTCCCCCGCGAGCCCGGGGCTCCCGTCCGTGTCCTCGGAGCGGCGGAGCTCCCCGCGGTTCTCGATCTCTGGACCGCGGCCGGCCTCGCCGTGCGCCACACGGGTCGCGACACGCTGCCGTCGCTCACCGCCGAGGTCGCCGAGGGCCGCGGGATCCTCCTCGGGTCCTTCGACGGAGGAACGCTCGTCTCCGCGGTGCTCGCGAGCAGCGACGGCCGGAAGGGCTGGATCAACCGCCTTGCCGTCCGTCCCTCCCACCGCCGCCGCGGCCTCGGCTCCGATCTCATCGGCGCCTGCGAGCGCCTCTTCCACGCGCGCCGCATGGGCCTCTCGTGCGCGTTCGTCGAGAACGGAAACGACGAGAGCCTCGCGCTGTTCCAGAAGATGGGCTACGTCGTCCGACCGCTGCGCTACATGCGAAAGCCGCTCATGGGCGAGGACTGGTAGGTCGCGAGCGCGATGCGAGGTGCGACCCTGTCACGCGGCGAAAGGGTCGAGTAGGTCCACGCCGGCGGGCTCGAAGTCCTTCGTGTTGTGCGTCGCCACGACGAGGCCGTGGGCGAGCGCCGTCGCCGCGATCAGGCTGTCCTTCACCGGCATGGCGCGGCCGGCCGATCGAAGGCGCGCGAGCACTTCTGCCCAGAGGAGCCCCGTGGCGGAGTCCCACGGGAGGCAGAGCAGTCGTGCGATGCCGTCGTCGAACCATCGCTCGAGTCGTGACCGGCGGCGGCTGCGCGGCAGCAGCAGGATTCCGAACCGGACCTCGCCGAGGACTATCGGGTCGATCGCGATCTCGCGCTCGTTCTTCCGTAGCCAGCTCACGACGTTCGATGCCGGCACCGGCCGGGTCGGCTCGCACAGCACGTTCGCGTCGACGAGGTACTTCACGCGCCCGCGCGGCGAGCACGACGCGACCGGCTCCGGCGGCGCGCGCCGCCGCCGCTCCGCGGCAGCGCGGGCGCGAGCGCGTCGGTCGACTCCGACGCGACGGGCACGAAGTAGCCCTTCTCCGGGCATGACAGGAGCCAGTCCACGACTCCCTCGTTGACGCGGGGGCGCGCGACGAGCCGGTACACCCCCCGGTCGAGCCGCTCGACGTCGAACACCTGCCCGGCATCGAGGCCGTCCCGCTCTCGAAGCTCGGCGGGAAGCACCACCTGGCCCTTCGTGGACATCGAGGTCCTCGGCATGGAAGTAAGATAACGTCTTACCCGACCACCGTCAACGCCCCGGATCCCCGGGCGCCGCCTGGGACTGGGAGCCCTCTGCGCCGCTCAGCGTGCGGGCGGAGGCTTCGGGGGCGCGTCCGGCGCGGCGGGCTTCCGGGAGGGAGGCCGGGACGTCGCCTCGGCGCCGATGGCCTGGACCATGAACTCGAAGAGCCCGTCCTCGATGCCCGTGATCTCCTTGACGCGCGCCACGGCCGCGGCGGGGTCGCCGCGGGTCTGGGCGACGTAGTCGGGGACGGCCTTCCCGAGGTGGCACTTGTAGCAGGTGAGGCGCTTGCCCGTCGCGGCGTGCTTCTCGTTCCACGCCTTCTGCTCGCGCAGGCGCGCGCGGGAGACGACCTTGCGGGGATTGGCGTCGCTTGCGGGATCGTCGGGGACGTGGCAGAAGTCGCACTTGACTCCGAGCGCGCGGTCGAGCTTCTCCATGACGGACCGGAGCTCGGCGGCGGAGATGTCCCTTGGCAAGACCTGGAGGTTGCGCTCGCCGGCGAGCGCGGGGCAGGAGAGCAGGATCGCGAGCACGAGAGCGCGCCTGGTCACGACGCCGGGAGCTCCACCTTGAAGCGCGTGCCCTTGCCCGGCTCGCTCTCGACCGTCACGTCGCCGCCCATCATCTGGCAGAAGCGGCGCGTGATGACCAGGCCGAGCCCCGTGCCGCCGTACTTGCGCGTGGTGGAGGAGTCGGCCTGGGTGAAGGGCTGGAAGAGCTTGCCGAGCTGCTCGGCGGTCATGCCGATTCCCGTGTCGGCGACGTCGAATCGCACGCGCCCGTTCTCGCGCCGGGCGGCGAGGGTGACGTCGCCCCTCTCGGTGAACTTGCAGGCGTTGCTGAGCAGGTTCATCAGCACCTGCTTCAGGCGGGTCTCGTCGGTCTTCATCGCGCCGAGGTCCGGCCCGGCGTCGACACGCAGGCGGTTGCCGTTGCGCTCGGCGATGGGACGGACCGTGGAGGCCACGCTCTCCACCAGCGCGCGCAGCTCGACGTCCTCGAGGTGAAGCTCCATCTTCCCCGCCTCGATCTTCGAGAGGTCGAGGATGTCGTTGATGACCGCGAGGAGGTGCTTGCCCGCTCCGTGGATCTTCGCGAGGTCGGGGAGGAGGTCGTCCTGCTTGCGCTCCTGCATCTCCTCGGTGATGAGCTCGCTGTAGCCGATGATGGCGTTCAGCGGCGTGCGGAGCTCGTGGCTCATGTTGGCGAGGAACTGGCTCTTCGCGCGGTTCGCCTCCCCGGCCGCGAGGCTCGCCGACTCCGCCACCGTGCGGCTCTGCTCGGCGTCGCGCCGCGCCCTCTCCGTCTCCGCGAGCGCGTGCTCCACCCGCTCCTTGGCTTCCGAGAGCCCGCGCGTGCGCTCCGCCACGAGGGACATCAGCTCTCGCTCGCGCCCGAGGAGCTGGCGCACGCGCAGCCGGTTGATGCCGATGCCGACGGAGACGAAGCCGAGGGCGACCAGCGCGTAGAAGGTCTTCGTCTGGTAGAAGAACGGATCGACCACGAGGCGCAGCGCGGCGGTGGTGCGGCTGCCGGCCCCCGCCGCCCCCGCGGTGGCGCGGAACGTGTAGCTTCCGGGGGGAAGGTGCGGGTAGTAGGCGACGCGCCGCGCTCCGACGTCGATCCAGGCGCGGTCGAGCCCTTCGAGGACGTAGCGGAAGCGGAGCCTTTCGGGCGCGGCCAGGCGCGGCGCCGTGTAGTGGATCTCGAGCTTTTCCGTGCCCGCGGGGAGCCGGAGGGGATCGGCCGGCTCGACGACGCGGTCGTCGGCGATGACGCGCTCGATCAGGACCGATGGCGGAGGGGGCTCGGTGCGGCCCTGGCGCGGCGCGACCGATGCGATCCCCCGCTGCGTGGGAAACCAGAGGCGGCCATCGGCGGTGCGCGCCACCGGAGGCTGGCTGCCGCCGTTGCACTCGCGCGAGGCGAGGCCGTCCTTCTCGTCGTAGACGGTGCACGCGACGCGGGGGCGGCGGCCGGCCTCCACGTCGGCGAGCTCCTCGAGCGGCACCGAGAACACCCCCTTGTTGCACGACATCCAGAGGAGCCGGCCGTCCTCGATCGCCGCGAACACGTGGTCGTCGTGGAGGCCGAGGGACGAGTTGATCGCGAAGACCTTGCCGTCCTTCTGGTGCGCGATCCCGCCGCCGCTCGTGCCCATCCAGATGCCGCCGTCGCCGCTCGGGGCGAGCGCCAGCACGATGTTGCTCGGCATGCCGTCGCGCGTCGTCCGCGTCACGAGCCGTCCTGCCTCGAAGTGGCTCAGCCCCCCGCCGTCCGTGCCGATCCAGAGCCGGCCCGCGGCGTCCTCGCAGATGGCCCGCACGAAGTCGTCGCCCAGCCCGTCCTTCGTGGTCAGCGTCTCGAAGCGCGAACCCGAGAGGCGGCTCAACCCGCCCTTCGTCCCGACCCACACCTGCCCGGCGCGGTCCTCGTGGATCGCGAGGACGATGTCGCTCCGGAGCCCGTCCTGCGTGCTGAAGTGGGTCCACACGTTGTTCTCGAGGCGGTAGAGCCCGCCGCCGTAGGTCCCCGCCCAGAGCGCGCCGCCGCGCGTCCTGGCGAGGGACCACACCGACGCGTGCGCGACGCTCCGCTCGCGCGCGACGACGGCACGCCCGTCCTCGCGCGCGATCTTCTCGAGGCCGCCGCTGTCGGAGCCGACCCAGAGCGTGTCGCCGTCCGCGAGCACGACGCGCACGTCGTCGGCGGAGAGCCCCTCGGTGATCGACCACGGGACGAACGGACCGTCGCGGAGCTGGCAGAGGCCGTGGGACGTGCCGATCCAGAGGCTCCCCTCCCGGTCCTGGAGCAGCGCGCGAACGACGCCGTTGCAGAGCCCCTGCGAAGGACCGAGGGTCGAGATGCCCCCGGTGCGCTCGATGCGATCGAGCCCTCCTCCGTCGCTGCCGATGAAGAGGCCGCCCGCGCCGTCGGGGCAGAGCGTGCGCAGCAGATCGCTTCCGAGACCCGCCGCGGTCGTGGTGCGCTCGACGCGCGATCCCGACGCGTGGACGATGCCGCTGCCGTAGGTCGCGACCCAGAGCCCGCCGGCGCCGTCGAGCAGGAGCGCCCGCACCTCGGCGGCCGGAATCCCGTCCCAGGGCGGCGCGACCGCCGATCCGCCGTCGAGCATCCGCACGCCCTGCATCGTGCCGAGGAAGACGCGTCCGCCCTTCTCCGCGCAGATCGCCTGCACGGGATCGGTGAACGCCGCCTCGCCGTTGCGCGGGAGCGGCGGCGGCGCGAGCGCGCCCTGGCGGTAGAGGCAGAGCCCGCGGCGCGTGCCGATCCAAGCGCCGTCGTTGCCGTCGGACGCCATGCAGGTGATGCCCTCGTCCGGAAGGCCGTCCGCGACGCCGAGGTGCCGGAACCGCCCGGCCGAGTAGGTCGTGAGCCCCGACCTCGTTCCGATGAGCAGCTCGCGCGGGCCGGAGAGGAGCGCGGTGATCTGGTTGTGTCCGAGCTCGGGCGTGGTCGCGCGATCGAAGACCTCCATGCGCGTGCCGTCGAAGCGGACCAGCCCCTCCTGCGTGCCGATCCAGAGGTAGCCGTCCGGCGTCTGTGCGAGGGCGTCGACGGTCCCCACGGGCAGGCCGTCCTCGGACTGCCACACCTTGCGGATGTGCTGCGTGATCGCGCGATCGGCGTCGAGCGCGCCGGCGAGGCGCGCCGCGGCCATCGCCGCGATCGCCGCTAGGAGAACCCGCCGTTGTAGACGCGGGGCACGCGGGTGTTGATGCTGGTGAGGATCTCGTAGGGGATCGTGCCGGCCCACTCCGCCAGATCCTCGCACGTGATCCGCTCCGCGCCTTGCTCTCCCACGAGCATCACCTCGTCGCCGTTGTACGCCTCGTCCTGATCGATGTTGACGACGATCTGGTCCATGCAGATGCGGCCGACGACGGGGTAGCGCCGCCCGCGGATCAGCACCTGTGCCTGGCCCGTCATCGCGCGGAAGTAGCCGTCGCCGTAGCCGACCGGCACCGTGACGGCGCGGACCATGCGATCGGGTCGCCAGGTCCAGCCGTAGCTGACGGGAGCGCCCGCCTGGATCACCTTGAAGTAGGCGACGCGCGAGCGCCAGGAGAGCGCCGGTCGTACCGCGATCGTGCGCGGCACCTCGGGTCCCGGATAGACGCCGTAGAGGAGGATGCCTGGACGCACCATGTCGAGGTGGCTCTCCGGGAGCTGGAGGATCGCTCCCGACGACGCGATATGGCGCAGCGGGCAAGGGAGCGAACGCCTCTCGTAGAAGCGCAGGACCTCGGAGAAGCGCTCGAGCTGGAGGCGCGCGCCCGAGAGGTCGGCGTCGTCGGCCGTCGCGAGGTGCGAGTAGATGCCTTCGACCTCGCACGACGTCGCGCGCAGGCTCTCCTCGAGGAACGGCCCGGCGCTGTAATGGTGGACGCCCACCCGCTCCATTCCGGTGTCGATCTTGAGGTGGACCCGCGCGCGCAGCCCGGCGGCGCGCGCCGCCTGGTCGATCTGCCGCAGCTTGCCGATCGACGAGGCGGTGACGGTCAGGTCGTTCTGCAGGAAGAGCGGCACCTGGTTCTCGAGGATCGCGCCCATCACCAGGATCGGGCACGCGATGCCCGCGTGGCGCAGCAGGAGCCCCTCCTCGAGCATCGCCACGCCGAGGCAGCTCGCCCCGCGCGCGACGAGGTCGCGGGCCACCGGCAGGAGGCCGTGGCCGTAGGCGTTCGCCTTCAGGATGGGCATCACGCGCGTGCCGCCCACGTGGCGGGAGATCGCGGCGAAGTTCTCGCCGAGACGGTCGAGATCGACCTCGACGCGGGTCGGGCGAACGATGTCCGTCTCGCGGATCGTGGGGGCGTGGATCACGAGCGAGGCTTCTTCGGCATCCGGTCGAGGAGGTTCTGCAATCGCGCGCGCGCCTCCCTGCGCACCGGGCTCAGGGGCGGAGGCGGTGCGGGAGCGCTGTCGGGGGCCGGGGACGGCGCGGCGAGGATGCGCTCGGTGGACAGCGACGCCGGCGCGCCGCTGCCCAGGCGCGCCAGCACGTCGTCGAGCGAGGTGGGCCGGTGCGCGGGGTCGCGATCCAGCATCGCGACGATGAGGGACCGTGCCGGCTCGGGCAGGGCCGGATCCGCTTGCACCCGCGAGCGCGGCGTGCCGCTCATGTGCTGGCCGACGATCGAGGAGAGCGAGTCGCCGGTGACGACGTGGTGACCGGTGAGCAGGAAGGCGTACAGGAGACCGAGCGCGTAGACGTCGGACGCCGGGGTCGCCGGCCTGCCCTCGAGCCGCTCGGGGCTCAGGTACTGCGGCGTACCCACGATGATGCCGGAGGTGGTGATCCCCTGGCCGTCGACGTTCTTCGCGAGCCCGAAGTCCGACACGAAGACGTGACCGTCCAGGTCCACGAGGACGTTGGCGGGCTTGAGGTCGCGGTGGATGACGCCCGCGCGGTGGGCGTGCTGCACCGCCGCAGCCACGCTGGCGAGGATGGCGCGCGCTCGCTCGGCCGGCAGCGGGCCCTCGCGCGAGACGAGATCGTCGAGCGTCGGTCCGGGGACGTAGTCCATCGTGAAGTAGTGGATCTCCCCGGAGGAGCCGATGTCGTGGATCGCCACGATGCCCGGATGGCGGAGCTTCGCCGCGATCCGCGCTTCCTGGACGAAGCGCTTGACCACCGACTCCTCGCGGCGGGCGTCGCGCTCCAGCACCTTGATCGCCACCAGGCGATCGAGCATCACCTCGCGGGCGAGGTAGACCTCCCCCATGCCCCCGCGACCGAGCAGCCTCTCGATCTCGTACCTTCCGGCGACCGCGGCCCGGAGCGCGTCGGGGACCTTCGGAGGACCGGGCAACTCGCGCGTCTCCACGACGTCCTCCGCCGGGCCGAGCACCGCGCCGCAGGATCGGCAGAACGTTGCTCCATCCCTGTTCTGGACGCCGCAGCGATCGCAGTACACGGACGCGATCGTAGCGCGGCCGATCAGCGGCGGGGCAGGAACGCCGCCATCGCCGCCGCGCCGCAGAGCTGCCACGCGACGATGGCCTCCATGGGCGAAGCCGGACGGAGCACGAGATTGCGACGGGGGTACGGGCCCACGAAGAGGGGCAGATCGAGCGTCCCGAGGTCCAGACCGCGGGGCCCGATGTGAGGGTCGAGCAGGACGTAGGCCACCACGGCCAGGCCGGCGATGCGGGCGGTACTCGCCAGGCGGAGCAGCACGTAGGGCGCCCTCCTGCGAGTCGCCACGATGGACGCGATGAGGAGGCCTTCGGGAATGTAGCCGACGGCGAAGATCCACGTCTCCAGGAGGCGTACGAACAGCGCGCCGGCTCCGGAGCGGGGGAGGATCGTGGCGGGGAGGACGAGAGCGTAGGCGTAGCAGTGGAGCACGAGCGCCACGGCCGCGACGGCGATGCCCTTGCCCAGGTAGAGGCTCGCCATGGAGACGGGCGTCTGCTTGAGGAGCACCCACGACCCCCGGTCGAGCTCCCGCTTCAGGCTGAGATAGGACGCGACGTACGCGAACGCGCTCAGAAGCGCGAGCTCCAGCGACCAGATCGTTCCGTCCATGACGCGGCGGAAGAACAGCCGCGCCGCATCCGCGTCGGTCTGAGTGTCGACGAAGAGGATCGTCACCAGCACGAGCAGCGCGGCGCTCACGACGGCGGCCCAGGCCGTCTCGCGTCGGCGGACCAGCCGGAGGAGCTCCGTCCCGGCGTGGACGAGCGCGCGTCTCACCAGAGCACCGAGGAGGTCCGCCGCCAGATGGGGGCCAGGACGAAGAGGCAGAGAGCGTGAGTGCCCACCCAGAGGAGCATCCCGCGGCCGGCGGGGATCACGAGGATCTGGGAGTACGGCAGCACACCGAGCGGCCCCCAGGCCGCGAGGGTCGCGCACACCGGCCTCAGCGTGCGCGGCACCAGGTAGCCCACCCAGATCCCGAGGGCGCCGCTCGCCGCGACGTAGAGGGCGACCGCGAGACACGGGAGCCACGCCGCCGCCGGGACCACGCCCAGGAGGACGATGGCCGGGAGGAGGAGGGCGAGGAGCGTGAAGGATGCCGCAAGGACGTTCGCGACGGCGAGGTAGCTCACGACGGCCCGGACCCCGTCGAGGTTGCCCGTACGGAGAAGGCGGGATCGCGAGCGATCGCGCTCGTCCTGGATGGACGCGGCGATCAGGTTCGCGACGGCCAGGCTTCCGTCGACGAGCGCGAGCGCGGCGAAGATCGATTCGCCGTCGGGAGCGAGCTTCCGGGGGTCGAACGACAGGCGCCACAGGATCGCTCCGGTGGCGGGGAACACCGTCGCCATGACCAGAGCGAGCTGCCCTCCCGGGCGTCGCGGGTAGCGCCGCAGGAGGAGAAGGGCGTAGGCGATCACGGCGCCGGCCCGGAGGTGAGGCGGAGGTAGATCGCCTCGAGCGAGTCCTGCGATCTTGCGAAGGATGCGATCGGGATCCCGTCGCCGACGATGCTTCGCAGCACCTCCCACGCGGAGGCGGCGTCCGCCGCGACGCTCACCTCGATGATCGTGCCGTCGGACCCCTCCACGGAGACGCCCGCGATCGCGCCGAGCTTCCGGAGCAGGGAAGCGGGATCGCCGATGGCTTCGATGCGGATCCGCGAGCCCGAGAATCCGCGCGCCCGGAGCTCCTCCCGCGATCCCGAGAACACGACGCGACCGTGATCGATGAGGGCGAAGTGCGTGCAGATCTCCTGGAGGTCCGCGAGGATGTGCGACGAGATGAGGATCGTCTTGCCGCGTTCGTGAAGGAGCGACAGAAGCTCGCGGAGCTCCACGCGGCCCCTCGGGTCGAGCCCGTCGGCCGGCTCGTCCAGGACGAGGATCTCGGGATCGTGGATGAGCGTGCGCGCGAGCAGGATGCGCTGGCGCTCGCCCTTGCTGAGGCCCGTCAGGCGCCGGCCGCGGAACGCCGCGACGCGCCCGAGCTCCATCGCCGTCTCCACCGCCGCCTTCCGCTCGCCTCCGCGAAGGCCGTAGAGAGAGGCGAAGAACGACAGGTATTCGTGGAGCGTCAGCTCCTCGTAGAGGCCCGCGTCGTCCGGCATGTATCCGAGACGGCCGCGCAGGCGCGGCGCCTCGTCCGGGAGGCGATGTCCGAGCACCTCCACGGTGCCGGACGTGGCGCGCAAGTCCGTCACGAGGATGCGCATCGTGGTCGTCTTGCCCGCGCCGTTCGAACCGATGAGACCGGAGAGGCTTCCCGCAGGAACGTCGAGGTTCACGTCCTTCAGGACGCGCGACGCGCCGAAGCGCATCTCGACGTCCCTGACCGCGATCGCCGCGCGCGCCGGTCGCTCGGGAGCGCTCATTGCGAACGCTCTGGCAGGAGCGAGACGTACGGTGTCAGGGCCCGGTCGTCCACGAGGGGGATGGCACGGAAGCCATCGCGAGAGGGAATCTCGCGTGGCGCCGCCACGTGCGTGGCGCGAACGCCGATCCCCTCGCCCTCGCGCACGAACCTCTCGAGGAGCCTGTCCGGGACGAGCGCGACGAGGCTGCCGTCCGCCGGCTCCGCGGGCACGGTCAGGAGAGCACGGGGGGCTTCGATCGCCGCCTGCCTCACGTGGACCTCCGTCGCCGCGATCACGCGGCCCGGGGAACTGATCTCGGGAACAGGGGCCGGTCCCGCGGACGCCGCGACCACCGCGACTCCGTTGACCCGTAGCGCCCCGAGCTCGCGCAGCCTCGCGACGACCTCCGCGGAGGCGCGAGGGGTCCGATCGGTGAGCGTGGCGGACTCCCCGGCGCGAAGGTCGCCGAGGGCGATCGTCCGTGTTTCAGTCACGACCACGAGATCCCGCAGGTCGCGCAGGGCGTCGACGCGGCCGGTCAGGCCGCTCGGCCCGTTGGTCAAGCGCTCTTCTACGAGAGGACTCCCGTCCGCGATGACCGTGAGGGAGACGAGCGCCGACGCGGCGCGATCGCTCGACGCGAGCGTGATGCCCGCTCCCGCCGGCTCGACGCGGGCGATGGGGTCCTGGCTCCCCGTGACCGTGCTGGCCGCGGCGACGCGCTCGAGCGTGATGCGGACGCGATCGGCGCGATCCGTGAAGCGCACTTCCTCGGCGGTGACGTCACGTACGCTGAGAGCGGATCCCGCCGCCTCGCGGACGATCACACGCGCGGCCACGGGGTCGATTCGGGACAGCGCTCCATGGACGAGGAACGGGGAGAGGATCGCCGCCGATGCGGCGATGCCGAGCCCCGCGGAGCGGGCGCGACGCGCGCTCGATGCGAGGAAGAACGCTGTCGATCCGATGAACAGGCCCGCGAGAGGGATGGCGAGCCCCGCGGAGGTCTCCGTGTCACGACGTCGCGAGGGCAGCGTGGCGGAGCTCCAGATGGGCGACGGGACCTGCCGGACGATCGCACGCGGGGAGAGCGCGAGGCGCGTGCCGAAGCAGATGCCGTCCGGTCCGGCGGCGGACAGATCGAGCGACGTCGTGCGGACGCAGCCGAGCACCATGGTACCTCGCGGACGAAGGCGCCGCCCGGACCTTCCCACACGAGCGAAGCGTCGCTTGCGAGGGAGCCGTCGATCTCGGGATCGACGGCGGTGGACGGGGGAGTGACGACCAGCGTCATGCCGCGACACACCGCGTCGAAGAGCGCCAGCCGTTCCTGCCGCGCGAGCGCGGCAAGCGTGGCTCCATCGGTCGCCACGATCGCGAAGGGTTGGTAGCGCCAGGCTTCCCGGTGCGCGGAGGCGCGCGCAAAGCAAACCAGCCACGGGGGCGGCGCGGCGGGCGGCGCGGACCCGATCGACAGGAGCCGGAGCGAATCGGGTGTCGAGGCCCTCACCGGCTCGTTTCCCTCGAGCGCGATCGCTCCGGTCCGTCCGATCAGCCGCCACTGGACCGTCGCGTCGGTGCCGTCATGGACGTAGCCGGTGAAGAGGGCGTCGAAGGTCTCCGCGCCGCCGGCGCCGATGTCCACGCTCTTGCAGAACACCTCGCTCGTGCTCCCGCGCCACACCCCCGACGAGGGAGCCAGGCCTGCCTCGAAGCGTCCGGCGAACCCCGACGCGCCGGCCTCGATGCGCACGCGGGCCACGTTGAGGGCCCCGGTGAAGACCGTTCCCTGCTCCCCGATCTCCAGGAATCGTACGGCGGGAGGCGGCAGTCCAGCGGCGACGGGAACCGACGCCAGGACGACGAGCAGCGCTCCGCCGGCGCGCGACATCGACTTATCGTACCGGAGGCGTGGAGCGCGCTCACGAGGAGTCACGTGCGTTCCACGCGGGCCGTTCGCGGGAGCGCGGTCACCGGGTGGGCATCCCCGGTGACCGGTCCTCGTCAGTAACCGGCGGCGGCGGTCGTTGGATTGACGCCGAAGCCCGGGGCGAACGGAGCGAAGGAGACGATGGGCGCCACTGCCGCGCCGTCGTAGGTCATCGCCACGACCGTGCTGTCGGCGGCGGGGTCGCGACCGGCGCCTGCGAGCAGCTCGTCGCGGGCGTCGACCGTCAGGTCGCCGAGTCCGACGCGCCCGCCGTAGAAGGTGGTGAACGGGGTCACGTCGTAGCCGGGGAGCGGCGACATGAGGATGGCGTCGTAGTCGAAGCCGAGGAAACGGGAGGGGAACATGCCGGTGGGGCCCGGGCCCGGGGTGACGACGATCTCCGCGATGGCGTCCAGGTCGACGTCTCCGGCGGCGACGCTCGCGCCGTACTGCGGCGTCGCGAACGGGACGAAGTTGACGGCACCGATCGCGGTGACGACGCTCGCGTCGAAGTTCCACCCGCGGATCTGCGCGCCGAAGACGATGCCCGGTCCGGGAGCGGTGAGGATCTCTGCGAAGGGATCGGTGTCCACCGATCCTCCGGCGACATTGACGCCGAACCGGAGCGTCGAGTACGCGAAGAAGCTGATCCTGCCGATCGCGGCGACCGCGCTCCCGTCGTAACCGAACCCGCGCACGTGCGGACCGAAGACCGTTCCCGGTCCTGGGCCTGTCAGGACCTCGGCGTACGGGTCGCCGTCGAGGTTCGCTCCGCCGGCGTTGACCCCGAACTTGAGCGTGCCGTAGGCGTAGAAGTTGATCTTCGCCACGGTGGTCCCGTCGCGTCGGAAACCGCGCACCTGCGGACCGAACACGTCGCCAGGTCCGGGGCCCGTGAGGATCTCGTCGTAGGGATCGGCGTCGACGTTTCCGGATGCGACGTTGCAGCCCCACTTCCCGGCGCTGTAGGCGAGGAAGTCGACGGGAGTCGCGGCGCCGGTCGCGTCGTGGAGGCGCACGCGGTTGTCGTTGGGCTGGCCGAGCCCGCGCCCGACGAGGAAGTCCTCGGCGGCGGTGACGGTGAGCGTCACCGCGACGCTGCCCGCGGCGCCGCTTGCATCCGTCGCCTTCACGAGGAACGCGAACGTCCCCGCGCTCGCGGGGGTGCCGGTCAGGGCGCCCGCGCCGTCGACGACCAGACCCGGCGGGAGCGTCCCCGACGTGACGGCGAAAGCGTAGGGCAAGACGCCGCCGCTCGCGGAGAAGGCCGCGGAGTAGGGCTGCCCGAGGATCGCGATCGGCAGCGTCGCCGGCGCGACCGTCAGGCTCTCGTAAGACCAGCTATCGGCCAGCATCGCGGTGTTCGACGCGCCGCCGAAGAGGACGAGGCCGCCCATCGCCGTCGAGTAGGCGAGGGCATGGCCGAAGCGCGCGGGTTGGCCGACGGCGGCGGAGCCGCCGGAGATCCACGACGATCCGTCGTACTCCCACGTGTCGTTCTGGTACTGGCCCGCTCCTTCCTCGCCTCCGAAGAGGACCATGCGCAGCCGTTCGCTGTCGTAGGCCATCGCCGATCGCGTGCGCGGCGTCAGCCCGGCGGGCGCCGAGGGCCCTGCGATCCATCCCGTCCCGTCGTATTCCCAGGTGTCGGAGAAGAGCGTCGCACCGGAGGCGCCGCCGAAAACCACCGTCCGCCCGCGGCCCGCGTCGTACGCCATCGCGAGCTCGGTGCGGCCGGCGAGCGCCCCGGGAGCTCCCGGTCCCGCGCCCCACGAGGTCCCGTCGAGCTCCCAGGGCGAGCCACCGGGAGACGCGCAATCTCCACCGAACACCACGACGCGAGCGCGCGCCGAGTCGTAGACCATGCCGTGCCCTTCCCGCGCGCTCGGGCTACCGGGCCCGGGCGCGAACTGGGCCCGTGCCGCCGAGGCCAGGAGGAGGATGCCGATCGCGACGTTCGAACCCGCTGCTGTCTTCTTCATGCTGCGCTCGCTCATGCTGGGTAAGGCCAGGTGCAGTATAGGGATCCAGGCCTCCCAGACGCCGGCCACTCCATCCCAAACCCTCCCGCGTTCGATGTCGCGCCGCCCACGACCAGGACGCCTCCTGCTAATCTCGGTCGGGGCACTCCCATGGGTAGGCTGCGCATCCTCGACCACGGCGCCACGATCGGACGCAACGCCGATTGCGCGCTCCAGGTCTCGGACGCCGACGTGTCGCGGGTCTACGCGCGCCTCTGCAAGACCGCCGAGGGCTGGGCGGTCCAGATCGAGGATGGCGTGACCCACGAGGGAATGCTGGCGATCAACGGCATGAGCGTCCGGCGTGGGGCTCGGCGGGCCCTGCACGCCGGGGACCGCATGGTGATCGGGAAATCTCCCGTGTACCGCGTACGGCTCGAGGGGGAGTCTCTGGTGCTCGAGTTCGACGAGGAGACGCAGCGCGAGCCCCCGGCGAAGGACCGGACGCGCCGCGTCATGGTCCATCCCGTCGATCGGGCCCCGAAGGCGCTCCTCGAGCGGTTCGAGGTCACAGGCGACGCTCCCGGCCCCGCGAACGAGCTCGACGCCGCGCTGATCTTCGAGCACCGTGCCAGCGAGCTCGCGCCACGGATGGAGGAGCTACGGAGCGAGCGGTTCTTCCTTCCGATCGCGGTCGTGGGGGACGCGCCGCCGCGGCCGAATACGGCGCCGTTTCCGGTGCAGGGCGATGCGTACCTGTGGGAAGCCGCTCTGGACCCACGCCTCGCGGACAAGCTCGCCGAGCTCATCGCCCGTTGCCAGGAGCGCGAGCGTGCGACGCTTCCCTACCACACGGCCGAGATCGTCTACCTCGACGGGGCCGTGGGTCGTGTCTTCGCCCACGACTGGGTGAACCAGGCGCCGCGCGACGTCGAGCTCTCGGAGCTGCAGCACCACATCCTGTACGTGATCGGGCACGCGCAGCACCACCAGCCGGGCTTCATGGGGCTCGACGTCGCCGACGTGGGGCGGCGGCTCGAGCAGCGGGGATGGGCCAGAAGCGACCACACGGTGGCGAACGAGCTCTCGTCGCGATTGCCGCGCGCGCTGCGCGCCGGGCGGTTCCACCCGAAGCTGTTCCACGCGAGCGGGACCCGCGAGAAGACCTACGGCCTCTCCACTCCTCCCGGCTGCCTGCGCGAGTTCGCCGGGACGCGTTGAGCATCGGCGCAGCGCTTCCCCAGCGATCCTGACGATCAGGGAGGCGGCGCGAGCTCTCGCGGCATGTCCGCCGCAACGTAGGCGAGAACCGCGTAGGCCGCCACGTTCTGGTCGAGATCGCGCACGTCCACCTTGTCGAGCGTGTCGTTCGGCGTGTGGTGGATGTCGAAGTAGAACGTCCCGTCCTGGGTCAGCGAGAGGATGGGCGTCTTGCAAGGAGCGAAGGGGCTGATGTCGGCGCCGCCGCCGGACTCGTTCCCCCCGCGCTCCACGCCGAGCGGCGCAAGGATCGTCCGGACCTCCTCGACCAGGGGAAGCGACGCCTCGCCGGCGAGCGAGTCGAGCTTCCAGGCGCGGCCCGAGCCGAAGTCGGACTCGGTCATCGCAACGTGGTCCCGGGCGTCCATCTCCACCGATTCGAAGTAGGCCTTCGCGCCCGACAGGCCCCATTCCTCGTTGGCGAAGAGCACCACGCGGATCGTCCGCGCAGGGTGCAACGCGCCCGCACGGCGCGCCGCCTCGAGCACGATGGCGCACCCGGCGCCATCGTCGATGGCTCCGGTCCCGAGGTCCCAGGAGTCGAGATGCGCCCCCATGAGCACGATCTTCCTCGGCAACGTCTTTCCTGGAACTTCCCCGATCACGTTGGCGGACTCCTCGTCGGCGAGCATCCGGCAGCTCAGCTGGAGCCGCATGCGCACGGGCTTACCGAGCGCGATCGTCTCGTGGAGCTGATCGGCATCGGGATTGGTGAGGGCCGCCGCGGGGATCCTGGGCGCCTTCTCGTCGTAGTGCATGCCGCCGGTGTGGGGCATGCGCTGCATGTCGGTTCCAACGGAACGGATCACGACGGCGCGCGCCCCTTTCGCCCCCGCCCGCGACGCGCCGTCCACCCTCACCGCGACCGCGCGCCCGTACCCCGAGCCGTCGCGCGTGCGCGCCATCATCGCGTTGAAGAAGACGATCTTGTCCTTGACCTTCGCATCCTCGATCTTCTCCAACGCATCGAGGGAGGCCACCTCGATCACCTCGGCCTCGATCCCCTCTTCCGGCGTCCCGACGCTTCCCCCGAGCGCGGCCAGCACGAGCGGCTGCGGGTTCGGAGCGGTGATCTCCGCCCACGCCCGGCCGCGCTCCCAGTGAGGGACGATCACCTTCTGGGCACGGACGTTCTGGAACCCTAGCTCCTTCATCTTCGCGAGGCCCCACGCGACCGCGAGCTTGTCGCCACGGGATCCCGCCAGGCGCGGACCGGCCACGCCCACCGTGAGGGAACGCCTGGGGATGTCGTGGGCGCCGTTCCGGTCATCGCCGCGTCGCGAAGGGCCGCCGCACGCGACGCGACGTCCGCGAGGATCTCGGCGGCAACCGCCGAGATCCCGACGAGTCCCAGCAGCGCGAGCCTCCTCATCTGTTTCCGATGGCGGCCCGCGGGGCGGCCCCGCGTCCTTCGTCCGCCGTTTGTAGAGCGGGGGCGCCGGTTCCGCGCGCGGCTTCCATCGCGAGCGACGCACGCATCGCGCGGATCTCGTCGGTCGCGGCGGGACGCCAGCGCCGCCTGGCGAGGCGGCGCTCGAGGGCCTCGCCGTCCACGTGAAGGCTGGTCACGTGGCGTCCCTCGCGGGTGAAGGCATGGGCGCGCCCGCGCGGGCCGAGCACGATGAGCGTGCCCCGCCCCTCGTCGGCAAGGAAGGCGGCGTCGGCCGCCTCCCGTGCGTCGCGCAGGGCAACGTCGATCGGGCGATCTCCTGCGCGATCGAACGCGTGGAGCGTGCGCCGCTCGGCGCTGCGACCCGCGTGATCGAAGCTCCTGACCAGATCGCGAAGCAGGCCCGGAACGCGACCGAGCACTTCCGACGGCCGCGCGCCGTCTCGCGCGAGGGCGTCCTCGTAGGTCCGCAGGCGCGCCCGCGCGCCGTCGAGCGCTTTCCGGAATCCTCGTCCCCACGGGTCGCGGGTGTTCTCCAGGATCTCCTCGGGGCTCGTTTCGCCCGTCCCGGCGACGGCGTTCAGCGACAGGCGCCTCCGGCCGTCGGGGTGGCGCGACTCGATCGCCTGGATCGTGATGGCGAGGTGGCCGATCGCGGCGTGTCCCGGCCCGGGACGAAAGTAACCCGCGACCACTTGCCCGAGCAGGTCGTAGGTCTTCGACGCGCGGCCGAAGGAGTGGAGGAGCCCGCCCTTCGCCTCGCGGCCGGTCGAGAAGATCGCCACCATGCCCGGCCGGTCCGAGAAGAGGGTCTCGACGCGTTCGTCCTTGCGGTCGAGCAGGAGCTGGGCGAGGTCGCGATAGGTCGGCTGCCCGGTCGGGAGGTAACCCGTGAAGACCGCAGTGCCGCGGGGTGGGCGCGCGTGGGCGCACGCCGCGCCGTCGCACCAGTAGCAGTGGATGGCTCCCGCGCGATAGGCGTCGCGCCCCGCGGCGTCCTCCCGGAGCGCACGCGCGATCTGGTCGTCGAGCGGGTCGCCCGCGATCTCTCCCGACGCGACGTCGACCGACAGCGCGAGCGTCACGGGTACGCGCCCCGCGCGCCTCCTTCCCGGTCCGAACATGCCGTCGTGGATCGCGCGGACCCGCGCCGCGATCTCGACCGAGAGACGTTCGCCGCGCGGCACGGCGGGACGATCGTCTCGCCGCCGTCCGCGTCTTCTGGACCGCTCTCGTTCCTGCACGTCGCCCGCCTCGTGCAATTCTAGTCGCACCACGCAGGCGCGGGGGTCGCGGTAGGATGGGCGCGATGCCCTCGCGACGCCCCGCGTGCAACCGACGCCTCGCGCACTTCGGCACCACCATCTTCACCGAGTTCAGCCGCCTCGCCGTGGAGCACGGCGCGGTGAACCTCGGCCAGGGCTTCCCGGACTTCGCAGGACCAGCCTTCCTGAAGGAGGCGGCCGCGCGCGCCATCGCCGCCGACAAGAACCAGTACGGCCGCATGGCGGGTGTCCTCGAGCTCTGCGAGGCGATCGCCGCCAAGACCCAGCGCCACTACGGCCTCTCCTACGATCCGGTGAACGAGGTGACCGTCTACGCGGGCTGCACCGAGGCGATCCACTGCGCGCTCAGCGCGCTCTGCGAGCCCGGGGACGAGGTGCTCCTGTTCGAGCCCTACTACGACAGCTACCGCGCCTGCGTCGCCATGGCCGGGGCGACGCCGCGGTTCGTCACGTTGCGAGCACCGGAGTTTCGCTGGGACCCCGCGGAGCTTCGCGCCGCATTCAACGAGCGCACGCGCGTGGTGCTCGTCAACTCGCCGAACAACCCGTCGGGACGCGTGTTCGATCGGGGGGAGCTCGCGGAGATCGCGGCGCTCGCGCGGGAACACGATGCCTACGTCGTGAGCGACGAGGTCTACGAGCACCTCGTCTTCGAGGGCGAGCACGTCCCCATCGCGTCGCTTCCCGGCATGCGGGAGCGCACCGTCACCCTCTCCTCGACGGGCAAGACCTTCTCGCTGACGGGCTGGAAGATCGGCTACTCCCTTGCCGCGCCCGAGATCTCCGCCGCGCTGCGCACCGTCCACCAGTTCGTCACCTTCAGCGCGGCAACGCCGCTACAGCACGCGCTGATCCCGGCGCTCGACGCTCCGTCGTCCTACTACGAGGAGCTCCTCTGCGAGTACCGGGAGCGGAGGCGCCTCCTGTGCGAGGTCCTCGACGCCGCGGGCCTCGCCGTCATCCCGCCCCAGGGCACCTACTTCGTCTGCGCCGACGTCCGACCGCTCGGCTTCGACGACGACCTGGTCTTCTGCCGCTACCTCGTGGAGAACGTCGGGGTGGCCGCCATCCCGCCGTCGGCGTTCTACGAGCACAAGGACGAGGGGCGCCATCTCGCCGCTTCGCGTTCTGCAAGTCGCGGCCGCTGCTCGAGGAAGCCGGGCGGCGCCTCGCCAGGCTCCGGCAAGGAGTGGCGTCGTGAAGGTCGCCGGGATCCAGGCGGATCTCGTCTGGGAGAATCCCCTCACCAACTTCGCGCGGATCGCGCCCCGCATCGCCGAGGCGGCCAGGGGAGGCGCGCGGCTGGTGGCGCTTCCCGAGATGTTCCCGACGGGCTTCTCTCTCGACGCGCCCCGCATCGCCGAGCCCGAGCGGGGACCCGGTGCCCAGTTCCTGCGCGCCCAGGCGCGGACCCACGGCGTCACGGTCGTCGGCTCCGTCGCCACGCGACCGTCGGACGGGGGAAAGGCGCAGAACCTCGGCATGGTCGCAAGTCCCGACGGCTCCGTCGCGCGCTACGCGAAGATCCATCCCTTCAGCTTCGGAGGCGAGTCGGAGCACTACCGCGGCGGTGACGCTCCGCTGACGGTGACCGTGGAAGGCGTGCGCACGACGCTCCTCATCTGCTACGACCTTCGCTTCCCCGAGCTCTTCGCCGCGCTGGCCGATCGCACCGATCTGTTCGTGGTGATCGCGAGCTGGCCCACGCCGCGGCGGGAGCACTGGGTGACCCTCCTGAAAGCCCGGGCGATCGAGTGCGTCGCCTACGTGATGGGGTGTAACCGCGTCGGCAGCGGCGGTGGCCTCGACTACCTCGGCGACTCGGTGATCTTCTCGCCGAGCGGCGACGTGGTGGCCGACGCCGATCCGGGCGTCGAGGCGGTCTTCGCCGGCGAGATCGATGCCGCGCGCGTCGCCGAGCTGCGGCGCACCTTTCCCGTGCTCGCGGATCGCCGCCCTTCCCTCTACAGGAGCTTCGCTCCTTGAGCGATCTTCCCAAGACGATCGGGCGGTTCGAGATCCAGTCGGAGCTCGGATATGGAGACCTCTCCGTCGTCTACCGCGCGGCGGCTCCGGGCGGCCGCGACGTCGCGGTCAAGACGCTCCGCCCCGGCGTCTTCGTCTCGTCCGAGCTGAGCGGCTGGCGGGCCCGCTTCCAGGAAGGTCTCGAGCTCGCGAGGAAGCTCGACCATCCCCACGTCGCGCGGCTCCTCGAAGCGTCGTTCGACGGCGAGGCGCCGATCCAGGTCGTGGAGCTCGTCCCCGCCGAGGCGCTCTCGGGCATCATCCGCCGCAACGCGCTCACGGTGCCGCAGAAGATGCAGCTCGCGGTCCAGATCGCCGACGCCCTGGCCTATGCCCACGCGCTCGGCGTCACCCACCACGCGCTCAAGCCGGGCAACGTCCTCGTCACGCGCGACGGGATCGTGAAGGTCACCGACTTCGCGCTCTCGCGCCTGGCGATCCCCGTCACCCAGTCCACGTCGCCGCCCACGCGGCCCGTCCCCCACTACCGCTCTCCGGAGCAGATCTTCGGACAGCGCGCGGACCAGCGCACCGACGTCTTCTCCTTCGGCATCGTCCTCTACGAGCTCCTCTTCGGCCGCCAGCCCTTCGAGGGCGACAGCGCCATCCGCGTGACGCGCAAGATCCTCAACACCGAACCGCCGCTCCTCGCCAGGGCCGGCGACACGCTCCCCGAGGCGATCGTCGCGCTCCTCAAGCGGACGCTCGCAAAGAACCCGATCGAGCGCTACCAGGGAGGGCAGGAGCTCTACAAGGACGTCGCCGCGCTCGCCGATGGCCTTCCTGCGGTCGACCCCGCTCCCGCGCCCGCGTCCTCGGATGCGCGCCCGCCGAGGCTCCTGGTCGAGGAAGAGGACCTCAAGAAGGTCGTGCCGATCGTGAAGCCGGTCTTCAGCATCGGCAGGCGCGGTGACAACGACCTGGTGCTGAACGACGAGCAGGTGAGCCGCAAGCACGCGCGCATCGTGCGTGAAGGCGACAACTTCGTCATCGAGGACCTGTCGAGCCGTCACGGGACGTTCCTGAACGGTCAGCCCGTGGCGAGGGCGATGCTCCAGTCTGGCGACCGGCTCCTGGTGGGCAAGGCACGGCAGTTCCGCATCTCCTTCTTCCTTCCCGGCGACATCGAGGTGACCTCCTCCTCCGAAGAGGGCTCGCTCGGCCTCGGCCACGCGTCGGACCGGAGCCTCGAGCTCCTCCTCGACGTCATCAGCGCGCTCCCCTCGTCCCTCGACGTGGACCACGTGCTCAACATCATCATGGACTCCGCCCTCGAGCTCACCGAGGCGGAACGCGGATTCCTGATGCTGCGCGACAGCGAGCGCGGCTTCGCGCGTCGCATCGCCCGGTCGATCTCCGAGGGTGACATGGACCCAGAGGAGACGCGTCTCTCGAGCTCCGTCGTGGAGCGCTGCATCCAGACGCGGCAGCCCGTCGCGGTCCACAACGTCGACGAGGTGGAGGAGCTCTGCCAGCGCGCCAGCATCCAGGACCTCGAGCTGAAGTCGATCACCTGCGTGCCGCTCATGACCAAGGGCGAGGTGATCGGCGTCCTCTATCTCGACTCGCGCAAGATCGGCCGCATGTCCGGAAGCCACCTCGAGCTGATCGCGGCGTTCGCCGCGCAGGCGTCGGTATCGCTCGAGAACGCGCGCCTGTACGAGCTTGCGACGCACGACACGCTGACGCGCCTGTTCCTGCGCCGCCACTTCGAGAACCGCCTGCGGGAGGAGCTCCAGCGCGCGGTGCGGCACGGACGCCCGCTCTCGCTGCTCTTCCTCGACGTCGACTTCTTCAAGAGCGTCAACGATCGGTTCGGCCACCTCACCGGCGACGCCGTGCTGCGAGGCGTCGCCGCCACCTCATCGCCCAGGCGCGCATCTCCGATCTCCCCGCCCGCTACGGCGGCGAGGAGTTCGTCGTGCTCGCGCCGGAGACGCGCATCGAGGACGCCCTCATCCTGGCGGAGCGCATCCGCGAGCGCGTGAAGGCGACCTCCTTCTCGCACGACGGCGCGCCTTTCACCGTCACGGTGAGCGTCGGCGTGGCCGAGCTCCAGACGGGCACGATGACCGATGCGGAGACGCTCGTGAAGGCCGCGGACACCGCGATGTACCAGGCCAAGACCCAGGGTCGCGATCGCGTCTGCCTCGCTTGACCCGAAGCTAGCGCGGCGGCCGGACGGCCGGGCGCGGCACGTCGGGGGATTCAACAGTAACGCTTGACGGTCTCGACGAGCCGATCCACGTCCACGGGCTTGCCGATCCACTCCTCGACATCGAGCTCGCGCTGGTCCTGGATCAGCTCCGGCGCGCCCGTGAGCACGACCACCGGGATCCGGCCGATCAGCGGATCCCGCTGCTGGCGCATGCGGAACGTCCAGCCGTCCATCACCGGCAGCATGAGGTCGAGGAGGATCACGGACGGCTGGCGTCCCTCCTTGAGCTGGTGCCACGCCTCGGCGCCGTCGGCGGCGCGCATGACGTCGTAACCCTTGAGGCTCAGCACCGCGCCGAGGAGCTCGCGCAGGTCGTCGTCGTCCTCGACGATCATCACCGTGGGGTGGGCGGCAGGGCCCACGTGCTCTGCCTGCGGCTCGGGAGGCGCCGTCTCCCTTGGCCAGATGCCGAGGATCTCGGCGACCTGCTCGCGCTTTCCCGCAAGGAGGGCGTCGGCCGCTTCGACGCACAGCGGACGCGCGACGCGGAAGCCCTGGACCATCGGGCAGCCGATGCTCCGCGCCGCCTCGAGCTGGCCCACGGTCTCGACGCCCTCGCCGATGACCGTCATCCCGAAGCCGCGCCCGAGCTCGATCACGGCGCGCGCGACCGCCGTCGCCTTCGCCGACTGCCCGAGCCCTGCGACGAACCGCGGGGCCAGCTTCAGCGCGTGCAGCGGAACGTCGCCAAGCGTCGCGAGACACGTGTGCCCCGTGCCGAAGTCGTCGAGAGCAATACGGACACCCACGCCGGCGAGCGCGTGGAGCGCCTGCGCGCAGGGTCGGTCGAGGAGCATCGATTCCGTCACCTCGACCCAGAGCGCGCCCGGTGGTGACTCGGTCTGCTCGAGCATGCGGCGCACCTCGGGAACGAAGCCGGCGTCGAGGAGCAGCTGGCGCGACACGTTGCACGAGACGAAGAGCGCCGCCTCTGCGGGATAGCGGCGCCGCCAGTCCGCGAGCTTGACGCACGCCTCGCGGACGAGCCAGAGCCCGATCTCCCTCATGGACGCCGACTCTTCCGCCGCCGCCAAGAACTCCGCGCCTGGGATCAGCTTGCCGTCCGCCCGGCGCAGGCGCGCCAGCGCCTCGAACCCGGCGATGCCGGCCGCCTTCAGCGAGACCATCGGCTGGAGCTGCAGAAGGAAGTCCCTGCGCTCGACCGCGCGCCGCACGTCGTCGAAGATCCCGCGCACGATCGGGGGCTTCGCTCCCTCGGACAGGAGCTCGTATCGCCCGCGGCCAAGGGCTTTCGCGCGGTACATCGCGGCGTCGGCATCCCGCATGACCTCGAAGGGCGACTCCGAACCTCCTCGCTGGAGCACGATGCCGAAGCTCGCGCTCGGAACGACGTCCTGCCGCTGCACGCGCATCGGCGTTCCCAGGAGCTTGCGCATGCGCTCCACCTTCCGGCGCACGTGGTCCTCGTCCGGCACGTCGCGCAAGAGCACCGCGAATTCGTCTCCTCCGAGCCGCGCGACGGTGTCCCCGGACCGCACCGTCCTGCGCAGGCGGTTGGCCACTTCCCTCAGCATGCGATCGCCTGCTTCGTGCCCCAGGCTGTCGTTCACGATCTTCAGGTGATCGAGATCGATGAAGAAGATCGCGAACGCGTGGCGGGGATCGCGCCGCGCGCGCGCCACCTCGTCGCGAAGCGCCTCGAAGAAGAGCCTCCGGTTCGGGAGGCCCGTCAAGGTGTCGTGTCCCGCAAGGTAGCGCAGGCGCCTGGCCTCGACCATACGCTCGGTCACGTCGACCACGGCGCCGTGCAGGCCCATCACCTTCCCTTCGCTCCAGCGCGCCGTCAGCCGTATCAGCGCGCACCGCGTCGATCCCCCTTTCGCGCGCAGGAAGGCGTCGTACGAGGAGCTTGCCTCGTGCGCTTGCAAGCGCTCCATGGCGCCCCAGTAGGTCTGGGGCTCCTTGTGGATCGACGCGAACGAGCGGCCCACGAGCTCGTGACGCCCGTACCCGAGCATCGCGAGGAGCGCGCGGTTCGCCGCCAGGATCCTGCCCTTCGCATCCATCACGGGGATGCCCGTCTCGTCATCTCGCGCCGCGTCGAGCAGCGCCTGATCCTCGTCGGCAAGGACTCGCGAGCTCCCCCGATCTGCGTCACGGAGCTTCCGGATCTCGCGCGCGTCGCGCTCCGCGACGGCGTGGAAGAGCTCCGCGATGGAGTGCGGGAAGTCGACGGTGCTGGTGATCCGCGCGCTCGTGGCGTCCATCGCAACCTCGAGGAAGAGGTTAGCGACCTGCGTGTGCCGAGCGCATCCCTTTCCTTCCCAGCGGGCGGGAAAAATTCAGCGCCGGCCGGCCCCCCCGAAGAGGAAGAGCGACATCGCGCAAGCGAACCCTAGGGCGACGCGTTGATCGCCTACTGAACGGGATCGGCGACCTTGCGCATCGTCTCGGCGAGCGGGTACTTGATCCCCGCCGTCACGTGAACCCAGCGCGACCCCTGCCCGAGCGCGAGGACGGCGCCGGGCACGAAGAGGGTGCACTTGCCCTGCGCGTCGGCGGTCGCGGTCTGGCTGTGAACGCGCGTGAAGTCGTCCACGTCGATCCAGAGCTTCACCGTGGCCCCCGGCTGCGGCACGCCGGAGCTATCGGTGACGACGATGTCGCACCGCATCTGGCCTGCCGAGCGCACCGTCGCCAGGGCGATCTTCCAGACCGTCGGATCTCGGACCAGGTAGCTCGCGCCCGACTCCGCGTCGGCGAGCTTCAGGAGCCCGCGGAAGTGGAGCGCGCCCTGCGCCAGGAACCGCGTGTCGATCTTCTCGGGCGTGTCCTCGACCGTGTGGTAGTAGGGCGTGTCGCACGCCGTCGAGAGGCCCTGCAGGCCGTACCAGTACATCCCCTGAATGTCGGTGGGGATGATGCCGCCGAACACCTGCGGCACGAGCGCCATGTCGACGATGGGGTTGTAGAGGTCCGGGAGATCGGCCTGCGTCACGTCCTCGTCGACCTTCGAGGCGGTCGTGCGCGCGAGGGCCTTGATCGACGTCCCATCGCTCCCGGGGATCTCGAAGTTGACGAACGCGAGCATCGGCTCCTTGCCGACGACGACGTGCTTGCGGAGGTAGTCGTAACCGCCGAAGAGGCCTTGCTCCTCGGCGTCGAACCCGACGAAGACCAGCCCGAAGCGTGGCGCGGGCTGCGCGGCAAGCTCCGAGGCGAGCTCGCAGAGCATGCTCACGCCCGTGCCGTTGTCCGCCGATCCGATCTGCCACGTGTCGTAGTGAGCGCCGAGCAGGAAGTAGGCGCCGCTGGGGTCGGTACCGGGGATCCTCCCGACGACGTTGTATCCGGTCAGCGGCACGACGCTCGCCGCGACGCTCATCGTCGCGTGGGCGACCTGGTGCGCGAGGATGCCGTCGATGATCACCTGGCCGTCGTCGGAGCCGATCGTGATCGCGGGGATCGGACCGAGCCCGTCCTCGGGGTCCTTGATCGTGCCGACCTGGATGAGATTCGACGGCGCGGCGCTGACGTAGAGCATCCCGATGCCGCCATGGGCGATCACCTCGCGGTACTGGCTCGAGCGGTGGTATCCCGGATCCCGCTTGACGAGCACGATCTTGCCCGCGGCGTAGACGTTCAGGTAATTCTCCGGACGGCCCGACGACACGTAGACCATGTCGGCGGAGCGGACGCCCGTACCCGAGTAGGCGAGCACGTCGTGAGCCATGGGCACTGGCACCCCGCCCACGGTCACCGCGAGGGAAGAGCTCTGCAGGCTGAACTGCGGGAACGTGAACGGCTCCTTGTGGACTCGAAGCCCGGCCGACGACATCCGCGTGGCGACGTAGTCGCCGCGCATGGCCCTCGGGCGTCCCGGCGAGCTTGACGCCGATCGCCGCCAGATCGTCGAGCGTCGTCTTCATGCGCGCGGCGATGGCGTCGAGGTCGACGCCATCGATCGGCCCCTGCTGCGCCGGCGCCAGCGCGGCGCCGCCCGCGAGCAGGAGCAGCGCGAGGATCGACGCGCGGGGCAACGTCATTCCTTCGCCTTGAGCCTGGCCTCGTTCTCCCGGATGAAGGCCCGGATGTCGTCCGAGAGATCCAGGAGCCGTCCCCACTGCTCCTTGTAGAGCGTCACGGGGAAGCGCCCGAGCCCGTAGACCGAGACGGCGCCCTTCTCGCTCACCTTGAGGGAAAGCCCCTTCGATGCGCGGCTCTTCAACGCCGCATTCTCCGCCTTCAACCTCTCCAGCTCCGCCTGCAGGTCCTGGTCGCTCAAAATCGACCCTCCTCTCCGGCCACCTTGGGCCAGGCCGTGAGTTTACCAGGCCCGGCGGCTTGCCCGAACCCCGCCGCCCGGCGACAATGGGCCGTGGAAAAGAGCGCGGGCGTCGCCGAGATGAGCGCCGTCGTTGCAGCGAACCGCGCCTTCTACCACGCTCTCGAAGAGCGCGACATCGCCTTGATGGACGATGTGTGGTGCCACGAGGACCGCGCGACCTGCGTCCACCCCGGTTGGCGCCGCCTCGACGGATGGATCGAGATCCGGCGCTCCTGGGACGCGATCTTCCGGAACACCGATGCCTGGGCCGTCGCGTGCAAGCGCGAGCGCGTCGTCATCGAGGGCGATCAGGCCTGGGTCACGTGCGTCGAGGAGATCCGGCCTCCCTCGCAGGACGGTTCGCAGGCGCTCCAGATGGAAGCCACCAACATCTTCGTGCGCCGCCAGGATGCCTGGCGCCTGGTCCATCATCATGCCTCCCCATCCCCCGACGCCCCGGACCCCGGCTCCGTCAACTGATCGCGACCAGCCCCGGACGTGAAGCGGCTCCTCTACTCGGCCGTCTTCTGGCCGTTCCTCGGTCTCACCTCGGCGCTCTTCTTCGTCGGAGCGCTCGCGGTGTTCGTCGCCACGCTGCCGTTCGATCCCAACGGCCGGATCCAGCACCTCTACTCTTCCTTCTGGGCGCAGTTCTACTTCTACTGCAACCCGTTCTGGACCCTTCGCATCGAGCACCGGGAGCGGATGCCCGAGCGAACCGGCCTGGTCGTCGTCAGTAACCACCAGTCCCTGGGAGACATCCTCGTGCTCTTCGGCCTCTACCGCCCCTTCAAGTGGGTCGCCAAGAAGAGCGCTTTCCGCCTGCCTTTCATCGGCTGGAACATGCGGCTCAACCGCTACCCGAGCATCGTGCGCGGCAACCCCGAGAGCGCCGCGCGCCTCATGGAGGTCTGCGGCCGATGGATCGACCGCGGCGTGCCGGTGCTCTTCTTTCCCGAAGGGACCCGATCCCCCGACGGAGCGGTGCAGCGGTTCCGCGACGGCGCGTTCCGTCTCGCGATCCAGAAGGGGTGCCCCATTCTCCCCATCGTCATCACCGGGACCGCGCGCACCCTGCCCAAGCACGGCCTCCTGCTCGATCTCCACGCCGACTGCGTCGTGCGTGTCCTGCCTCCGGTCGCCATCGCTCCGTTCGGCGAAGACATCGCCACGCTGCGGGAGCACGTGCGCGATCTCATCGTCGCCGAGAAAGCGCGCATGGACGCGGGCGCGACGAGCTGATCGCCGAAATCAGGACGGCGGGGCGTCCGTGCTGGCCTTCCGGACCATCGCCTCGATCGTGTTGTTGGACCTGCGGTCGTAGAACTCCTGGAGGATCTGGCGCACGTGGGGGTGCTTCTCGGAGATGGCGTCGAGAGTCGGGCGATCGAGCTCGAGGAGCTCGCACCGCGTCGCGGCCGTGATGGTGGCTGTTCGCGGCGTTCCCGAGAGGATCGAGATCTCCCCGAAGAAGGAGCCCTCGGGTAGCTCGCGCAGCGCCATGTTCCGCCCCATGGTGTTCTTCACGAACACGCGGACCGAGCCTTCGGCGATCACGTACAGGCTGTTGCCGGGCTCCCCCTCGGCGAAGACGATGTCTCCCGCGTCGTAGCTCTGGAGGCGAAGCCCGTGGATGACCGCGAGCAGCTCGTCCTCCGAGAACTCGGAGAAGAGCGGCGTCGACGCGATGCCGGCGCGCTGATCGACGCGCTCCTCGGCCACCGGCGCAGGTTTCACCGGCGCGGCAGGCTTGGGCGCGGGAGCCGGGGGCGCCGGCGCCATGGGGACCGGTGCCGGTGCTGGTGGCCTGGGTGGGACCGGGACGGGCGCCGCCGCCGGAGGCTCCGGCGGCTTGGGTTTCGGTGGCTCGATGATCTCCGGCGGCAGGTTGACCTTCCCGAGACGCACCATGCTCTCGAGGTCGCGTTCCGTGACGAGCGACTCGAGCCGCGCGTCGATGTCCTTGCGTGACGGATCGAGGCGCTGGATGCGCTTGAACAGCGCGATGGCCTTGACCACGAAGCCGCCGCGGCTGAACGCATCGGCGAGAGGGGTCAGGAGATCGGCCGCCTCCTTGTTCCACCCTCCGAGCGCGAGGACGTCCGCGAGCTGGAGCTGGATGCGCCCATCCTCGGGATCCTCGGCGAGACGTTCCTTCAGGATCTCGATCGCCTTGCCGTACTCCTTGCGGGCGATCAGGACGTCGAGGCTCACCTTCTTGCCGCCCTTCAACCAGTCAAACATTCGTCCCTTCTCCGATCTGCGATGCGCGCGCCACGGCGTCCGCCGACGCCGTGCTCACCCGGTTCTTCCCTTCGTTCTTCGCACGGTAGAGGCCGTGGTCCGCGCGCTCCAGGATCTCGTCGGCGCTCTCCGCGACGGAGTAGTGCGCCACGCCCAGGCTCGCGGTGATCGTCGCGGGCGCCATGCCGCTCCCCGGATCGAAAGCGTGCGCGGCGATCCGGTGGCGCAGGCGCTCCGCGAGGGCGTGGGCCTGGTCCTCCTCGATGTCGAAGAGAACGACGAGGAACTCGTCGCCGCCGGTCCGGCACGGGAGATCCTGGCTGCGGACGCATCCGGTGATGATGTGCGCCACCTGCTGGAGCACCCTGTCGCCGAATGCATGGCCGTAGGTGTCGTTCGCGAGCTTGAAGCCGTCGAGATCGAGGGCGACGATCGCGAGGCCGCGGCCCCGGCGGCTCGCGCGATCGAGGAACGCGCCGAGCTGGCTTTGCAGGCAACGCCGGTTGTAGAGCCCGGTCAGCTCGTCGGTCTGCGCGAGCAGTTCCTGGCGGTCGAGGTCCTGGCGCGTGCGGCGGAGGTAGTCGAGCGCCTGGACCAGCTCGCGGTTCTGGTCCTTGAGGCTCGCAACGAGCCGCTGCTCCGACGCGAGCAGGTAGAAGCAGCTAGCCCGGACCAGCGAGAAGAGAAGGCGCGGCTCGCTGGCGAGGAGGGTGTCGATCGCGGCGGGATCGAGGAGCTGCAGGTCGGACGCCTCGCGCGCGATCGCCGTCGCCGTGCGAACGTGGCTGCCGACGACGAGGCTGAGCTCTCCGAAGAACTCGCCCGGCCCGAGGTGCTTGCTCGGCATGCCCTCGGGGAACTGGATCTCCACCCACCCGTGCCGCAGGAAGTACACGATGTCGCCGGCGTCGCCGCGCTTGAAGATGGTCTCCCCCGCTGGGTAGCCGCGGAGCGACCCCGCGCGGCACACCGATTCCCGCTCCGAGGGTGTCAGCAGAAGCGGGCGGGGCTCGGCCCCGGGCGGGAAGGGGTCCTGCACGATCGGACGAGGATTGAACCACACCCGGGTGACCGATCCAACGGTCGGCGGCGAAACAGACCGGGCGCCTCGCCCCTACACGAGGCGCCCGGCTCCTCCCCTCTTAGAAGCAATGCTGGATGACGTGACGTTGCTTCAACGCGGTTGATGGGGTTGCCCCGGCGCGCGACGCGTGGGCGTGCTCCTAGTATCGCAATGCGGTCGCCGGGGGACAAGGGATCGCGCGATCCCACGATCTCGGTACCATTACCCCGATGGCGGACGCCGATCTCGCGCAGCGTTGCCGCGATCTCGAGGGGCTGCGGGACCTCGCGGGGGATCTCCTCCAGGTCGAGGAGTACGACGAGATGCTCGACGTCCTGATGACCCGCGCGCTCGCGCTCCTGGGCGGCGAGCGCGGGTTCGTCGTGCTCCGTAGCGACGGACCCCACCGCCCGAGAGTCGTCAAGAACTGGACCGCCGACGACCTCCAGGACGGCGAGGAGCCGATCTCTCGATCGATCGTGGCCGAGGTGCTCGCGTCGGCGCGACCCATCCTCGTGCGGGACGCCCTCTTCGATCCGCGGTTCGGTGCGATGGCCTCGGTCCAGGAGCTCTCGGTGCGCTCCGTTCTCGCGGCCCCGCTCACCCTGGACGGGACGATCGCCGGGGCCCTCTACATCGAACGGCGCGCGCCCGATCGCTTCTTCGGCGAGCGCGAGCTCGCCCTCTTCGAGAGCATCCTCGCGCTCTCGTCTCGCGCGCTTCAGATCGGCACGAAGCTCTTGCTCCTCAGGGAGCGCAACGCGGCTCTCGAGGCGCGCGCCGGATCCGACGGAGTGGCGGGCATCGTGACGCGCGATCCCGCGCTCCTGAAGATCCTCGAGTCGTTGCCGTCGCTAGGCGCCTCGGACATGCCCGTGCTGGTGCAGGGCGCCTCGGGGACGGGCAAGGAGCTCGTCGTGCGGGCCATCCAGCGGCTGAGCCCTCGCGCATCCCACCCGTTCCTGACCGTCAACTGCGCCGCGATCTCCGCCGGCCTCCTGGAGTCGGAGCTCTTCGGGCACGTCAAGGGTGCGTTCACAGGCGCCATCCAGGACAAGGCGGGGCTCGTCCCGTCGGCGCACGGCGGCACGCTCTTCCTCGACGAGATCGGGGAGATGCCGCGCGATCTGCAGGGGAAGCTCCTGCGCACTCTCCAGTTCGGCGAGGTGGCCCCGGTGGGATCGGCGTCCACGCGCCACGTCGACGTCCGCTTCCTCGCCGCCACGAATCGCGACCTCGACGCGGACGTGCGCGCGGGCAGGTTCCGGGAGGATCTCTACTACCGGCTCAGCGGCCTCGTCGTCCATCTCCCCAGGCTTGCGGATCGCCGCGGGGACGTGCTCGTCCTCTTCCATCACTTCCTGTCGGAGGCCGCAAACCGCGCGTCGCGCCCCCTCCCGGAGGTGTCCCCCCGGCTCGAGCGCATCGTCGAGAGCTACGACTGGCCGGGCAACGTGCGGGACCTCGAGAACGAGGCGCGACGCCTGATCGCGCTCACGCCCGCGGGCGTCCCGCTGACGGCCGACCGCCTGTCGCCGCGCATCCTCGCAGCGCAGCCCCGAGCGGCGGAGACGCCCGCCTCTCTCGCGGAGACGGAGCGTGAGCTCGTCGAGCTCCACCTGCGGCTCGCCGGCGGGAACCGCACGCAGGCGGCGAGGAGCCTCGGCATCACCCGCGAGGGTCTCAGGAAGAAGCTGCGGCGGCTCGGGCTGTGAGCGCGCCGGAGCGCATCGGTCCCTACGTGATCGTGGAGACCATCGCGCGGGGAGGCATGGGCGTCGTGTACCGCGGCCGTCGCGATGGATCGGGGGAGGAGCACGCGCTCAAGACCGTCGCCGTGCCGCTCCAGCGGATGCTCGCGGGCATCCGGCGCGAGATCCACGCACTGGCGCGCCTCCGCCACCCCGGCATCGTGAGGATCGTCGACGAAGGCGTCGAGGGCCTCCACCCCTGGTACGCGATGGAGCTCCTCGAAGGACGGACGCTCGCCGAGGAGCTCGCTCGCCCGGCGATTCCGCCGGCGGCGACGGCCGCGGGCAGCACCGGCGGGAGCGTGCCGGCCCACGACGATCCGACGCTGGAGATCCGGGCCCCTCGCGATGCGGCACCCCCACGCGAAAGCGACAGGAGCGATGCCGCGCCGGCGCGCCTGGCGAGCGTCCTCGGCATCTTCCGCAAGCTCTGCGACGCGCTCTCGTACCTCCACGGCGAAGGGATCGTCCATCGCGATCTCAAGCCGGCGAACGTTCTCGTGGTCCAGGGCGACGCCCCGGTGCTCGTGGACTTCGGCCTCTCCACCCGGTTCGCTTCTCCCGAGGGGCGCGAGAGCCTCGACGCCGCCATCGGGATGGTCGGCACGCTGTCCTACATGGCTCCGGAGCAGATCCGCGGTGAGATCGTCGACGCCCGGGCGGACCTCTACGCGATCGGCTGCATGCTCTACGAGGCGATCACGGGCGCACCGCCGTTCGTCGCCGACGTCGGTCCAGCGATCCTCGCGGGCCACCTCGAGGAAGAGCCCGTACCGCCTGGCCGCCGGGCGCCCGGCACGCCACCCGCGCTGGACGCGCTGGTGCTGCAGCTCCTCGCCAAGGACCCCGTCGAGAGGCTCGGCCACGCCGAGGATGTCGCCGCCGCCCTGGAGACGCTCGGGGCTCCCCCGACGGGCGCGCCGGCGGGGCGGCCCTGTCTCTACCGGCCGCGCCTGCGCGGGCGCGGGAAGCTCCCCGACACGCTCGACGATCGACTCGACGCGCTCGGCAGGCGCCGCGGCGCCGTCGTCATGCTCCCGGGAGAGAGCGGCGCGGGGAAGACGCGCGTGCTGGCCGAGCTCGCCGCGCGCGCCGAGCGGCGCAAGATCGGCGTGATCGCAGCGGCGGGCCGCGAAGGCATGGCCGCCGTGCTGACCGCCATCGGCGGGCGGTGCCGCGATCGCGGCCCGGGCGAGGTCGCCCGCGTCCTCGGCCCTCGCGCCGCCGTCCTCGTCCAGCACGCGCCGGCGCTCGCGCCTCTCGTCCCGCCAGGCTCCGCGGTCGCCCCCCTTCCGGCGGAGGCCGCCCGGGAGCGGCTCGTGGCGTCTCGTGGAGGTCGTGCTCGCGTTCGCCGCCGCCGGTCCCACGATGATCGCGATCGACGACCTCCACGAAAGCGACGATCCCACCGTCGAGCTCCTGAGCCGGCTCGCGCGCCACGACGCTCTCGCAGCATCGCCGATCACCGTCGTGGCGGCCTTCCGGGAGGAGGAGGCATCGGAGCATCTGAAGGACCTGGCAGGATCGCGAGGCGTGGAGACGTTCCGCGTCGGGAGCCTCGGGACGGCGGACGTGACGGCGATGATCGCGGACATGCTCGCCCTCGCGGCTCCGCCCGCGGATCTCTGCGCGTTCGTCGCCGCGCAGGCGCAGGGCAACCCGTTCTTCGCATCGGAGTACCTTCGCGTCGCCGTGGACGCTCGCGTCGTCACGCGGTCCGCCGGCCGCTGGAGCGTGACGGGGCGCTCGGACTCGCTCCCCACCCCCAGGACGATCCTGGACCTCGTCGAGACGCGGATCTCCGCGGTCTCGCCCGGCACGCAGCGCGTCGTGGAAGCGCTCGCGGTGGGCGGCCGCGAGATCGACGCCGAGGTCGCGTCGCGGCTCGTGGCAGCTCTCGGGCTTTCCGAAGCCGCCGCGATGGAGGCGCTCGAGGAGGCGCGAGCGCGGGGCATCCTGCACGAGCCCTCGGCGGGGACGATCGCGTTCCTGCACGACAAGCTGCGCGAGGGCGCGGTCGCGAGGATCGGGCGGGAGACGCTCCCGCGCCTTCACCGTGCCGCCGCCGAGGCCCTCGTGGAGATCCACGGAGACGGTGCTCCGCAGGATGCGCTCGGCCGTCACTGGGAGGCCGCGGGCGCCATCGATCGCGCGCGCGACTGCTACCAGCGGGCCGCCCGATCCGCGCGCGAGCGTTTCTCGCTGCCCGAGGCCGCCTCTCTCCTCACGGCCTACCTTTCCCTCTGCGCCGGCGTCGACCTCGACGCGATGGCGAGCCTCGCGGACATCCAGCGGATCCTCGGCCGCACCGCCGAGACGTCCGCCACGTGCGCCCGGCTCCTCTCGCTCGCGCGGGAGCGAGGCGATCGACGCCACGCGGCGCTCGCCCTGCGCACGCAGGGCATCGTGGCGGAGCTCGCGGGGCGAGTCGCCGAGGCGCGGGCGTCCTTCGACGCTGCCATCGCGATCCAGATCGCCATCGACGACGGCCCCGGTCACGCGCTCTCCGTCGCGTCCCTGGCCAACCTGCTGCGCGAGACCGGGCGGCTCGACGATGCGCGGGAGCTCCTGGAGCACGCCGTGACCCTGCAGCGATCGCGTGGCCGGCGGCTCGAGGAGGGTGTCGTGCTCGGCGACCTGGGCAACGTCCTCCACGACATCGGACGTCTCCCCGAAGCGCGCGCCGCGCTCGAGGCGCTCGTCGCGGACCGCGAGACTGGCAATCGCCGTTACGAGGCGATCGCCCTCGGCAATCTCGCGCTGGTGAGCGAGGACGAGGGCCGGCGAGACGACGCGATGGGGCTCTTCGAGCAGGCGCTCGAGATCCACCGGCAGATGGGCGACCGCCGCCTCGAAGCGATCGTCGCCGGGAACCTCGGGGGCCTCCTGCTCGACCTCGGCGACGCGGCGGGCGCACGGCCGCACCTGCTGCGCGCCCTCGAGATCCGGCACGTCATCGGCGATCGCCGCGGCGAGGGCGTCGTGCGCGGGAACCTCGGCGTCCTCGCCCAGAGCGAGGGGCAGCACCCCGAGGCGCGCGCGCAGTTCGACGAAGCGCTCCGCATCGCCCGCGAGGTGCACAACCGAGCGTTCGAGGCCATCAACCTCGGGAACCTCGCGTGGCTCGCCTGCATCGAGGGGGACGGAGACGGGGCGGAGGCCGATGCGCGGCGCGCGCTCGCGATCCAGATCGAGATACGTAGCCGCGCGGGGATTGCCGACGCGCTTGCGCCTCGCGCGCGTGCTGCGCCTGCGCGGCGGCGATCTCCCCGAGGCGCGGCGCCTCGCATCCGCGGCGCTGGCGTTCTGGCAGGAGCAAGGGGACGTGCGCCACGAGGCCACGGGCCTCGTCGAGCTCGGTCATCTCGCGCTCGCGCAGGGGCAACCGGGACGGGATTCCCTCGAGCGCGCCCTCGCCCTGAACGCTGCGCAGGAGATCGATCTGCGCCACCTCGATCGCGCCGTGCGCCGCTTCGAGGCCGGCCTCGAGCTCGTCGCGGGCGTCGCCCCCGAGGACGCGCCTCCTGCGTGGCGGACCCCGCGCCCACCTCCGGACGAGGCTCGCCCGGGCGGCGCGCGCGGCGGGTAGAATGGTCGCTCCGTGAGAACCAAGGAGACCGGCGGTGCGACGGACCTCGTCCCGCGGGAGCCGCGCCTCGAGAGCGCGTACGAGGATGTGTTGACCTGCGCCGCCATGGACGCGATGCGCGCGCTGGCCGCGTTCGAGGAGCCGCGCCGGGCCCTGATGCTCGCCCGCATGGAGCGCCGCGAGGCACGCGCACGCGAGCGGCGGCGCATCGACTTCCTGGACCCGCGCGCGACGATCCCGGGCACGGACGTCACGGTGGATGCGGCACGCGCGGGCGACTTCGAAGGAGCCCCACCGCCCCACGATCTCCAGAGGCAGTGGATCCAGGGGACCGGACCTGCCGCGCGCCCCCGATCCTCCGTCGAGGCGTCGATACGCAACGTGGCCTACGCGCTCCTCTCGGGAGCGGACGGCTGGATGTTCGACGGCGAGGATGCTCTCGGTCAGGTCGGCACGATGTCTCTCGACAACCAGCGCAACCTGAGGCTCGCGTTCCAGCGAAGCCATCTCTTCCTCCGCGTGGCGGAGGAGGTCGCGGGAGAGATGAACGCCTGGGCGCGGGGCCTCCTCGGGCGCGCGGTCATCGACGACTGGAGGAAGCAGCTGCTCTTCACGACGCGCATCTTCCGGCCCCGCGGCCTCCACCTCGTCGACCGGCACGTGCGCCGGCGCAACGGATCCGGCTTCTCGGCGTCGATCGTCGACGCCACGCTCTACGTCGCCAATAACCACGAGGCGCTCGCGCGCGACGGATCGTCGCTCGTCCTCTACCTGCCGAAGATCCAGACCGCCGAGGAAGCGGGGCTCTGGAACGCGATCCTCGCGGCGCTCGAAGCGGAGCTCGGGCTCCGCGCTGCGAGCATCCGGACGTATGTCCTCGTCGAGCAGCTCGAGTGCAGCTTCCAGCTCATGGAGATCCGCGCGGCCCTCGGCAAGCGGTTCGTCGGCTTCAACACGGGGCGATGGGACTACATCAACAGCGTCGCCGATGCGATGCGATGGGACGAGACCTTCACCAACCCGAACATCGACGCCATAGGGATGACCTACAGCTACATGGCCGCCTACGAGGACCGCGTGCGGCGCGCCGTGAACACGCCCGACAGGAACGGGGGCTTCGCCCTCTGGCAAGGAGGGATGGAGCCCAACATCCCGGTGGGAACGGAGAAGGGCGTCGCCGACGGCATGCGGCGCGCCGTGGCCGGTGCCGAGCGCGAGCAGCGGGCCGGCGCGAGCGGCAAGTGGGTCGCGCACTGGAAGATGGTCCCCATCGTGCGCCCTGTCTGGGAGAACGCCGGCGAGGCGAACCAGCTCGGCCGGTCCTTCCCCCGTCTCACCTACTCGCCCCGGGACGCTGACGGTCTCGTGTCGCTCGCGCCCGCGCCGCGCACGGTGCGCGGGGCACGCGACCTCCTGAGCGTCGCCCTCCAGTACGGGAACGCGTTCCTCCGCGGCTACCAGGCAGCGGCGCTCAAGCCCGCCGACTTCTTCGGCAACGGAGACGTCCTCTACCTCATGGAGGACATGGCAACCGGAGAGATCCGCCTGAGCATCCTGTGGGAGTGGCTCGCGAAGCGCGCCCGCTTCACCGACGGCGACGCGGCGACCGGGATCCAGGCCGGAGACCCGATGACGCCCGCCCTCTTCGAGCGGCTGCTGCACGAGGAGCACGAGAAGCTCGAGAAGGCCGATGACCGCGACGTCCATGACGATTCGAAGGCGACGACCCTGCCCATCGCGCGCGAGATCGTGGCGCGATACGTACGGGCCGAACCCAAGGCTCCGTGGTACATCGACCTCCTGAACCTCAACCTCGACGACGACGACCTGCCGCGCGCTCGCCGGCGCATCGTCGCCTACCAGGAAGCGCTAGGGCGCGACGGATCGCGCCTCACCGATGTTCCGTGAGCGGGGGCCCGTCCCCCGCCGGTTCGCATCGAATTCCTCCAAAGGAGAACACCATGCCAACTGCCGTTGACGCCATCAGAGACCGCATCGAGGAGATGCGCCGCTGGTTCGCAAGCCCGCGCTTCGCGGGCATCAAGCGGCTCTACACGCCGCGCGAGATCGTCGAGCAGCAGGGCACCATCCGCGCGGACCACGCCGTGGCACGCGACACCGCCGCAGCGTTCCATGCGAGGCTCGAGGAGCTCTTCCGGCAGAAGAAGTGCATCACGACGTTCGGACCCTACTCCCCGGGCCAGGCCGTCGCCATGAAGCGCATGGGGATCGAGGGCATCTACCTCGGCGGCTGGGCGACGAGCGCCAAGGGGTCCGCAAACGAGGATCCCGGCCCCGACCTCGCGAGCTACCCGCTCTCCCAGGTGCCGGACGAGGCCGCGCCGATCGTCCGCGCGCTCCTGACCGCCGACAGGAACCAGTTCCACGCCCGCGCGCGCATGACCGAGGAGCAGCGCCAGGCCGTCTCCGAGATCGATTTCCGCCCCTTCATCATCGCGGACGCGGACACGGGGCACGGGGGCGACGCCCACGTGCGCAACCTGATCCGCCGCTTCGTGGAGGTGGGCGTACCCGGCTACCACATCGAGGACCAGAAGCCCGGCGTGAAGAAGTGCGGCCACCAGGGGGGCAAGGTGCTCGTGAGCGAGGACGAGCAGATCAAGCGCCTGTCCGCGGCGCGCTTCCAGCTCGACATCATGCAGGTGCCCGGGATCATCGTGGCGCGTACCGACGCGGAGTCGGCCACGCTCCTCGACGGGCGCGGCGACGAGCGCGACCAGCCGTTCATCCTCGGCGCGACCAACGTGAACCTCCCCACCTTCAAGGCCGCGTTCCTCTCGATGCTGCGGCGGTTCCATCGCCTCGGCGTCGAGGAGCTGTCCGGCCACGAGCTCTACGCGATCTGCGAGAAGGAGTATGCCGTCGCCGATGCCTGGGCCGAGCGCAGCGGCATCGCCGAGCTCTGCGCCGAGGCGGCCGACGCGTGCCGCAAGGGAACGCTCTCGGTCGACGGCGCGCTCGACAAGGCGCTGACCCGCTTCGTCGACACCTGGCAGGCCGAGGCGAACGTCAAGACCTACGGCGAGGCCGTGGCCGACGTGATGAGCTTCCGCGAGGGAGAAGGCGTGCAGCTCCCCATGACCCGCGACGAGTGGCTCGCGTTCGCGTCCCGCGCGTCCTTCTACGAGGCGAAAGAGCGGGTCCGCGACATGGGGATGGGAGTCATCTGGGACTGCGAGCACTGCAAGACGCCCGACGGCTACTACCAGGTGCGCGGCGGTCTCGACTACGCGATCGCGAAGTCGCTCGCCGCGGCTCCCTACGCCGACGTGCTGTGGATGGAGACGAAGACGGCCGACCTCCACGACGCGAAGAAGTTCGCAGACGCGATCCACGCCGCGTACCCGGACCGCATGCTCGCCTACAACCTCTCGCCATCGTTCAACTGGGACACCACCGGCATGAGCGACGACGACATGCGCCGCTTCCCCGCCGCCCTGGGCGAGATGGGCTACGTCTTCAACTTCATCACCTACGGCGGCCACCAGATCGACGGCCTCGCGGGCGAGGAGTTCGCGACGGCCCTCCGGCAGGATGGCATGCTCGCGCTTGCGAGGCTCCAGCGGAAGTTCCGGCTGCTCGAGTCGCCGTACCGCACGCCGCAGACGCTCGTCGGCGGGCCGCGGGCCGACGCGGGCCTGATGACGCTCTCGGGACGGACGGCCACCACGAAGGCCATGGGCAAGGGGTCGACCCAGTTCCAGCACCTGGTCCAGACGGAGGTGCCCCGGAAGCTCCTCGAGGAATGGCTCGGCATGTGGTGCCGCCGCCACGACTACCCCGGAAAGCTCAAGGTCTCGCTCAAGCCCCACACCGCCGGGTCCGAGCTCCTCGAGCTCGCGATCCTCGCGGACGGAGCCGGCGGCGAGCGCGTGGCAAGCGTCGTGTTCGCCACCATCCAGGACCGGAGGGGCCGCAACATCCTCTCGGTGCGCGATCAGAACACGAGCCCGGCGCTCCGGAAGAAGCGACTCATGACCCTGGTCCAGCTCTTCCTCATCCACCGCTACAAGATCGACGCGGTCCACTACGTCACGCCGACCGAGGACAACCAGATGCAGACGGAGAAGATGAAGGCTCACGGGTTGTTCACGGCCGTGAACATCGAGGTGGGGGAGATCATCGTCGCCGACGTCAACAAGGAACGGGTGCGGGAGCTGCTCGATCCTGGCAAGGTCGCCCTCGAGGCACTGATCGCCAGGCCGTGACCGCCAACCGGGGGCGTTGACGCCAACTTCGTGGGCGCCTCGCGGGCGCCGCCGCCGCCACCAACGTTGGCGGTGGCCGCGCCGGCGCGGGGACGCCGCGACGAGACCGCCCTGGCACGCGTCCCGCTACGGATCCGCTCGCGCGTGCGATGCGGCCGGGTCCCGGCCTAAGGAGATGGTCATGAGATCGAGAAGATTCGGCGTGCTCCTCCTGCTCCCCTTGACCCTGGTCGCGGGTCGATCCGCGGCGGGCTTCACGGCCTTGCCGTACGACATCGGCAACCCGACGCTCCAGGACATCTGGGTCGATCCCGTCAACGGCAACGACGCAAGCTCCGGTGCCTCGCGGGCCCAGGCCGTGCGGACCGTGAGCGAGGCGTGGAACCGGATCCCCATGGCGACGCCCCTCTCGACGGGCTATCGCATCCAGCTCGTCGCCGCGACCTATGCGGTGTCCGACGTCCCGAACTACTGGGAGCAGCGCCACGGGACCTTCGCCTTCCCCGTCATCATCAACGCGGCCGACGGCGCCGGCACCGCGTTGATGCCGAGCATGAACATCTTCGACTGCCGCTACATCTACCTCATCGGGCTGCGCATCGACGCGCCCGGCGGGGACGTGCTGCACTGCGACACGTGCGTGAACTTCCTCCTGCGACAGACGACGGTGCGCGGGCAGCCACCCGCCACGCAGAACGTGCAGGAGGCGCTCAAGGTCAACCAGTCGACCAACGTGTTCGTCGAGGAGTGCGACATCTCCGGCGCCTGGGACAACGCCATCGACTTCGTGGCCGTCCAGGGCGGCCACATCCTCGCGAGCAAGATCCACGACAGCGGCGACTGGGGCATGTACAACAAGGGCGGCTCGGCCTACATCCGCGTCGAGGGGAACGAGATCTACGACTGCGGCACCGGGGGCTTCACGGCGGGCCAGGGTACGGGCTTCGAGTTCATGGTCGACCCCTACCTGCACTACGAGGCCTACGACATCAAGTTCGTCAACAACGTCATCCACGACACGGCCGGAGCCGCCTTCGGCGTGAACGGCGGCTACATGATCCTGATGGCGTACAACACCGCCTACCGCGTCGGCGCACGCAGCCACGTCATCGAGGTCGTGTTCGGCCAGCGGAGCTGCGACGGCAACTCCGCCCAGTGCGCGCAGTACCTGTCGCGCGGCGGCTGGGGCACCTCCCAGATCGGGCCCTACGAGCCGATCCCCGACCGCCACGTCTACGTCTTCAACAACATCGTCTACAACCCACCGGGATTCCAGAGCCAGTGGCAGCAGTTCGCGATCTACGGTCCGCTCACGCCGTCGCCCGGCACGAACATCCCGGACCCCGCTCTCACCGACGACGACCTCAGGATCCGCGGCAACATCATCTGGAACGGACCGCCCAGCATGCCCATCGGCATCGAGGATCCTTCCGCGGGCTGCCAGCCCGGCAACCCCACCTGCAACCTCGCGCAGATCCTGGCCGACAACGCGATCAACACGGTCGAGCCCGAGCTCGTCAACCCCGGTGGCGGTGACTTCCACCCCGTCGCGGCCGGGAACGTCTACTCCGTGGCGACCTATGCGATCCCGGACTTCCCCGGCAGCGACTGGCCGCAGCCTCCCTCGCCCCCGCCCGCCAACCAGGGCGATCTCACCAACGACGTGCCGTTCGATCGCGACGGCAACGTCCGGACCTCCACGGCCCCGCCGGGCGCCTACATCGGCGGCGGAGGAACCGGCGGTCCACAGCCGTGCCTCGCGATCGGCGCGGGGGCCGACCCGAGTGCTCCTCCGACGATCAGCGTGTTCCGGCTCAACGGCACGGTCGTGAGCAGCTTCGGCGCCTACGGCTCGACCGGGTTCGGCGCCAACGTCGCCGCGTGCGAGCTCGATCGGGATGCGCAGGGCTACGGCGAGATGCTGACGGGTCCGGGCCCGGGCGCGGTCTACGGCCCGCAGATCCATGCATTCCAGGAGGCCGGGTTGCCCTTCCCGAAGGTGAACTTCTTCGCCTACGGGACGCTGCGCTTCGGGGCCAACGTGGCCGGCGCCGATCTCGATGCCGACGGGTTCGACGAGATCCTCACCGGCCCCGGCCCCGGCGCGGTCTTCGGCCCCCACGTCCGCGGCTTCAACTTCGACAACGCGAGCGTGACGGCGATCGCGAAGATCTCCTTCTTCGCGTACGGGACGCTGAAGTTCGGCGTCATCCCGGCGGGGGGAGAGGTCGACGGCGACGGGTTCCACGAGATCCTCACGGGGCCCGGTCCGGGCGCCGCCTTCTCCGCGCAGCTCCGCGGCTTCGATTACGACGGCGCCGCTGTCACGGCGATCACGAAGATCAACGCCAACGTTCTCGACCCGAGCGCGCGCCATGGACTCAACCCCGCCGCGGGTAACGTCGACAACGATGGGTACGACGAGATCGGCGTGGGATCCGGTCCAGACCCGGCGCACGGCGGAGACTTCCAGCTCCTCGACTACGACGGCGCGGCTCTCTCCTCGATCACGCTCCAGACGATCTACGCGGGAGCCGGGGGCGTGCGGGCGATCCTCGGGGAGATGGATGGCGATGCCTTCGACGAGATCGGCACCGCCGCCGGTGCTCCCGTAAGCGGGGCACAGATCCGCGGTTTCGGATGGGACGCGACGGCGTGGACGCCGATGGCGGCACCCAGCTTCGATGCGTTCCCGGCGTACGGTGCGAAGCTCGGCGGATCGACCCTCGTCGCGCCCTGAACCGAGAAGGGCCTCTTTCCCACGAGTGCCTTCAGGTAGTTCTAAGGTTCGGGTCCTAGCCTCCTCTTTCGTGGGAATCACCCATCGAAAGAGGAGGCGCCCCTTGACGATCCGCGAGAACCCGAAGAGCCCGCGGGCCATGACCCGGCGGGTCACGCCGCTTCTCTGCACCCTGACGCTGGCCTGCGCAATGGCCAGCGCCGACGACCTTCCCTACTACCTGAAGGACCGGGGAACCGGCCAGTCCACCTCGCTCTTCGGGACCTACGACGAGAAGGGCGAGTGGCTCGTCTACGTCTTCGGCGAGTACACGATCAACAAGGAGGACGAATACCACGGCAGCGAGCTTGGCTACACGGACGGCATCGACTATCTCGGCAAGTTCACGGAGTACGAGGCCCTCGTGTTCGTCAGCTACGCCTTCAACGACTACGTGATGTTCGAGCTCGAGCCGGCGTACTACACGACCGCGACGCTGAAGAAGGCGAAGGACGACACGACGTCCGGCATCCCCAACGAGATCAAGGAGTCGGGGGTGGGCGATGTCGACATGGAGGTCAGGTGGCGCTACTGCAAGGAGACCGAGCACCGCCCCGAGATCTTCAGCTACTTCGAGGTCACTCCTGGATTCGCGAAGAACAAGACGATCATCGGCACGCAGGAGACGGAGTACGCCCTGGGCGTGGGCCTCACCAAGGGATTCCACTGGGGCACGCTGACCGGCCGCGTCTCCTTTGCCCACAACGAAGAGGGCGGCGAGTTCAGCGAGTACGCGCTCCAGTACGTGAAGAGGATCTCGCACAAGTGGAGCGTGGTCGCCGCGATCGAAGGCGAGCAAGAGGACATCCAGGCGATCGGCGAGCTCCAGTGGCACGTGAGCCACCACTGCACGCTGAAGTTCAACAGCGGCTTCGGCGTCACGCAGAAGGCCGAGGACTTCGCGCCCGAGGTCGGCGTCCTGTTCCGGTTCTAGCTATAGCTAGCCCCGGACCCGCGCGCGGTCGAGAGCCTTGCGGACGGCGGCCGCGAGGCTCTCGGGAGAGAACGGCTTGGCGACGATCTCCATCGCCTCCTCCTCCCCGACGCGTCCCGGGGCTGCGTGCCGCCCCGAGACGAACAGGACTGGCAGCCCGGCGCGGCGGAGCGCGATCCTCCGCGCCAGCTCCTCGCCGCCCATCCGCGGCATCACCACGTCGCTCAGCACGAGATCGACGGTCGCTCCTCCGTCCAGGAGCTTCAGCGCCTCCATGGGCCCTCGCGATTCGAGGACGCGGTAACCTGCGTGCCGGAGGCACGCGGTGGCCGCTCTCCGGACGAGGTCTTCGTCCTCGACGACGAGGATCGTCTCGTCCGATGGCGCAGGCCCGGGGGCCGACGCGGACCTGGCGTCGCACCGGGGGCTCGCATCCTCTGGGATGAGGATGCGGAACGTGCTTCCGCGTCCGGGCTCGCTGTCGACCTCGATAGCGCCGCCACACTGCCGCACGATCGCGGACACGGCGGAAAGACCGAGCCCCGTGCCAGGTCCGGCGTCCTTCGCCGTGAAGAACGGCTCGAACAGATGGCTGCCGACCTCCGGATCGATGCCGGCGCCCGTGTCGTGGACGCACAGCGAGACGTAACGCCCTGCCGGAGGCGAGGCGGTCCCTCCAGGGCCCGCCCCGACGTCGGCGTTGGCGGTCTCGATGGTGATCGCGCCTCCGCGGGGCATCGCATCCCTCGCGTTGATCGCCAGGTTCAGGAGGACCTGCTGGATCTGGACCGGGTCGACCCGCACGCGGCGCAGGTCCGGTCCGAGCGCCCGGTGCAGCTCCACGTCCTCGCCGATGAGCCTCCGGAGCATCTTGTCCATCTCCACCACGATGCCGTTCAGCTCGACAGGCCGCGGATCGAGCGGCTGCCTCCGTCCAAACGCGATGAGTTGCTGCGTCAGGCTGGCCGCCCGCTGCGCGGCAAGCCTGATCTCCCCGACGTCTGCCTCGAGATCCGGCCGGTCCCTGAGCTCGCAGCTCACGATCTCCGCGAAGCTCAGGATGACCGAGAGCATGTTGTTGAAGTCGTGGGCGACTCCCCCCAGTAGCCGCCCCATCGTTTCCATCTTGTGGGCCTGACGCAGATCTTCCTCCCGGCCCGCGAGCGCGGCCCGGAGCATCTCGACCTCGGCCTCGAGCTCCGGGAGGGATCGATCCTTCTCTTGCACGGATTGCTCCTTGAAGCGCAGGAAAGTTGCCGGGGTCGCCCGATCCTGCAGTACCCGACGACCCCGTGCTCGGGCTACGGCTTGTTGGTAACGCCGCCGCCGTCGCCGGCACGGACGTTCGTGATGACCTTCACGCCAATCACCTCCTCTTCGGGAGAGCTGATGGCGCGCGCCTAACGTCTAGGGACTAGTCACCCCTACAGACGTACGAAACGGTCGTTTGAATACAACTTTCTTCGCCCCTCCCCGAAAACATGAACCACACCCTCAGGAGGTACGACGGAGGCGATCGCGCAGAGCGACGAGCACCTCCGCCGTGTCGACTTCCTTGCGCAGGGCCTCCTGCAGCTCGTGGAGGGCGATCGCGACGTCGCCGGTCGTGCCGATCGTCGCGAGGATCTTGGCGGCGCGGGCCGCCGATTCGATCCGCTTCGCGGAGTCGCGCAGCCGTCCATGGATCTCTGCCAGCTCCACCAGCGCGAGCGCCATGGATCGGAGGTTTCCGGACTCTCCGTGCCGATGAACGACCTCCTCCAGGATGGCGGCGGCGGTGGAGAGATCCCCCTCGAGCATCGCCAGCGTGGCCCACTTCCAGCGTACCTTCGCGGCGTCGTTGGGATTGCGCTGGATTTGCTCGTGACCCTCGATCGCAAGGAGGATATGCCGCGCCTTGCGGAGACGACCGAGCCCGAGGAGCGCGCCCACGAGCCCGATGACGTTCACGACCGCGGCATTCTCGTCCCCCATCTTGATCAGGAGCTTGCGCGCCCGCACGCCGAGCTTGAACGCAAGGCGGTGATCCCCTCGCTGCCACGCGAGGGCCGCCAGCTCCGCGAGCACCTTCGCCTGCCCGAGCTCGTCCCCCATCCGCGCGAAGATGAGCTGGCAGCGCTCGAACGTCTCCGCCGCCTCGTCGAGCTCGTTGACGAGGCGGAGCGCCGTCCCCGTCGCGAACAGGAGCCTTGCCGCCTCGATCGACAGCGCCGGATTGGAGATCAGCCGCTCCCCCCTCGTGTACGCGGCAAAGCAGAGCCTGTAGTCGCCGAGCGTCCGGTGCGCCGTCCCCTCGGCGATGGCCACGAGCGCGAGGACCGCCTCGCGGTCGGGCGCCGTGCCTGGCGACTGCTCCGCGATCCCCCCGAGGATCTTGACGAACCGCAGGACGCTCCGGGGGTCCTCGTCGGAGAACCAGACGGCCTTGTCGGCGACGTTGTAGAGGAACCGGAGATCGTTGCAGGCGGGGTGATCGATCAGGCGCTGCCACCATCCCCGCGGCGGCCCCTCGAAGATCCGGTCGGCCTGCTTCCTGTACCGGAACACGCGGGCCGCGTCCGGAGACGGCGGCGGGGGATCGCTTGGAACGCTCGCGTTCTCGACGATCCACTCCTGCACGCCCAGGGCGATGTCGAGGTCCTGCCCGCACCGGACGCACTCGCCCAGGTGCCGGGCGATCGCGTCGTGACGGGGAGAATCGACGAGGAGCCCGTTGGACCAGAGGAGGATGTCCTCGGGCGCCGGGCAGCCTAGCTCGGGCATTGCGGTCCCCTGCGAGCAAGGAAGAGCGTGCGGACCTTGCGAAGGCAGCGTGCCATCGTGGGCGCAATGCTGCCACGGGGCGTCCGGCTCGCCGCGGAATACTCCTCGTGAGTCGCCTCGCGAAGGACCACCGCCGTCAGGATGTCGACGCACTTCTTGGTCACGTGCCCCAGGACGAACCGCAGGTCGAGCCTGCGCACGAGCATGCGCTCGAGCCCATCGGGACGCGCCGGCCCCCGCGGCGACACCTTCGCGAGCTCGTGCATCGCCTGGGCCTCGGCGCGCCGGCTCCGACGATAGTCGAGGCACAGGGAGACCGCGGTCCGGGCGAGGAAGGCCCCCGGCTGCTCGACGCGGTGGACGTGCTGGAAGAAGCGGATCCGGACGCTCTGGTAGATGTCGTCGGCGTCGGCCTGGGGAATGCCCTGCTCGCGAAGGACGATGCAGCGGATCAGCGGGAAGTAGCGGCGCACCAGAGCCTCGGCGGCATCCGGATCGCCGTTCCGCGCTCGCGCGATCAGCGGGGCCTCCGGCTCCGCGTCGCGGGTCACCATGGAACGTGACGCGGTCTGCACGAACCGAGATCCTAGCATCGACGCTGGGATTACGATCGGCCGATGTCCGAGGAGCCGGGCGAGCTCGCCGTCGCGATCGGCGCGCAACCGCGATCCGATCTGCGTCGACGGTTCCTCGAGCAAGACGAGGTTCTGCACGTCCCGGACTTCCTTCCCGGAGCGCTGGTCGCGAAGATCCTGTCGGAGCTTCCCGGGCTGCGGGGAGAGGTCCACCGGAACTTCATCCCGAACCACAAGAAGGGCGGGAGCGTGAGCCGCTACGCGCTCGACCGGCTGGCGCCTTCGATCCCCGCGGTCTACCGCGACCCCGCCCTACGTCTCTTCCTCGACGAGCTCGCCGGCAAGCCCCTCCTTGACTGTCCCGAGGACGACCCGCACGCCTACGCCCTCTACTACTACACGGAGGCTGGCGACCACATCGGATACCACTACGACACGTCCTACTACCTCGGCCAGCGCTACACCATCCTCTTCGGCCTCGTCGATCGCTCGACGAGCCGCCTCGAGTGCCAGCTCTTCACGCGCGCCGCCGGCAAGGCTCCCGAGCCTCTCTCCATCGCCCTCTTGCCGGGCACCTTCGTCTTCTTCAACGGGGACAAGCTCTATCACCGCGTGACGCCGCTAAAGGAGGGCGAGGAACGCATCGCGCTGACGATGGAGCTCGTGACCGACACGCGCATGAGAGGCTTCCTCCGGTTCGTGTCGAACATGAAGGACGCCATCGCCTACTTCGGATTCCGCCAGGTCTTCCGGCGCCATTCCGCGCCGGCACCTTCACCCGGAAACGAACCCGTACCGGATCCGCGGCGGCAATAGCCGCCGCGCCGCTACTTCAGCTTCTTCTCGAGCTCCTCGAGGCGGCGCTCGATGTCGCGGGTCCGCCGATCGAGATCGCTCTCGAGCTCGTGGTAGCGACGGAGCTTCTCCTGGAGCTCGGGGCTCTCGAGCGCCTTCTGGGCCCGCTCGACCGCCTTCTTGATCTCGCCCTCCGCCATGAGCCCGCGGAGCTTCCCGCCTTCGAGCATCTCTTTACCGAACATCGCGCCCATGTTCCACTCGGCGCGCTCGCGCTCCTCCATCGTCGCCGTGATGGAGAGCGTCTTCCGATCGCGTACGACCTCGATCGCGAGCGCGTCGCCGCTCTTCTTGCCCCAGATCACGCGGCGGAACGCCCAGTCGTTCTCGACGGGCTGGTTGTCGACGCTCGTGATGACGTCGCCGGCCAGGAGACCCGCCTTCCGCGCGGGGCTATCCTCCGCGACGTGGCTCACGAGGATCCCGCGCCCTTCGGGCGCTCCGAAGTAGCGTCGCAGATCGGTCCCGATGGGAAGCAGCTCGACGCCGAGGAACCCGCGCTTCGCGTGGCCGTCCGCGAGCTCCGTCCAGGTGAGGTTCGCGTCGCCATCGGCGTCGGAAGGCTCCCCGGCCGCGACGACGTCGGGTCGTGTCACGAGCAAGGCGAGCACCGTCAAGAGCACCTTGGTCTTCGGTCGATTCATGGCTTCTCCTCATGGTCGATGGAGTAAGACGCCGGCCGCAGAGCCGGCGTGGCGGACAGATCGAGGACGATGTCGCCGCGGTCGTCGCCGCCCAGGTAGACGGCGCCGCTGCCCCGGAGGCGGCGCAGCTGCTCCAGATCGCGCTGGAGCGCGCGCTCGTCGCGGCGCAGCTCCTGGACGGCCGTGAGCGCCTGCTCTCGACCGCTCCGGTGAAGAACCACGAGTGCGGTCGCGGCGATGATCGCCAGGGCGGTGCTTCCCGCCAGCACGAGGCGCCTGGACGTCCCCGCTGCCGCACCGCCGGCTGGAAGCGACGCCATCACGCGGCGCGCGAAGCCCTCGCTCGCGTCGATCCCGTCGACTCGCTTGAGGAGCTCGCGAAGGCGGTCGTCGTTCACGACCCTGCTCCGTTCCAGTGCGCCGCGAGGACCGCCCGCATCCGATCGCGCCCGCGGTGGAGCCGCGACTTCACCGTACCCTCGGCGCACCTCAGGATCCGCGCCACCTCCTCGATCGGACGCCCCTCGATCTCGTGGAGGACGAGCGGCGCGCGATAGGCGAGCGGCACCGATGCGAGGGCGGCGGCCACGAGGCGGCCCTCCTCGCCTGCGAGGGCTTCCCGTTCGGGCGTCGAGCCATGGCCGTGGCCGTTGCGACCGAACAGCGGGGCGAACAGACGCGCCGTCCTCGCGCGCCGCTCCTGGGATCGCACGACGTTCGTGGCGATGGTGGTCAGGAGATGGGGAAGCCTCCCGCGGTCGTCGTAGCGCGGCGCCAGGCTCCAGAGCTTGAGGAACGTCTCCTGGCCGACGTCCTCGGCGCGCTCCCGGCTTCCCGTGAGGCGCGCGGCGTAGCCGACGATGGCGTTCTGGTAGCGGTCCACGATCATCGCGAAGGCGTCCCGGTCGCCGCGGCGCGCCCGGCTCATCAGGTCGGCGTCGCTCTGCTCACCGTTCATCCACGGATATCAACGCGCGGGCGCCACGACGGTTCCCGACGCATGGCCGTGGATCAGGGAACGATCTCGAGGGTCGGGCGGTCCTTCCTGTCATAGACCGACAGGAGCTCGACCACCTGCGGGTTCTCCATGGCGATGCAACCCCAGGTCCAGTTGATGTCCGTGAGGCCGCGCATCGACCGGTCTTTCGTGCCGTGGAGAAGGATGAGCCCTCCGAGGCGGGTCCCGTCGGGCGGCCGCTCCTTCGCACGACAACGGGCGATGATCGCCTGGTGCTCGCCCTTGGAGATGAGGCCGCGCTCGAGACCGCGGGCGGCGTCCTCCTCGGAGGGATAGCAGACGTAGAAGCACTCGCCGAAACCGGGGCTCGGGTGGTGCGGGATCAGCACGTAGGCTCCCTCGGGAGTCTTGTGATCGCCCGACTTCTCCTTGGGACCCTCCGGGGCGCCGAACGCCACGGGATACGTCTTCACGATGCGTTCCCCGTCGAGGACGTCGAGCCGGTACCGCGACCGGCTCACCACGAGCCGGAAGGGCTTCTCGGGACGCTTCAGCGCGACCGACGCCGTGGCCTCGATGTCCCTCTGCGTGTCGGCATCCCGGACGATGGCGCCGTCCACGACGACGGCGTGCGGGCGCGCCGAACCGAGCAGGATCGGAGCGAGGACGAGAGCCAGGTACTTGCGCTGTACCATGGTCGCGTGACGAGTATAGCGACGCCACCCGCCCTGCTGACGCGCGAGGACATCGCCCGGCGAGTCGCGGAGATGGCGGCCGCGATCCGCCGCGACCACGGCGCCCACGCGCCCCACCTGGTGTGCGTGCTGAAGGGCGCCTTCGTCTTCGCCGCGGATCTCATCCGCGCCCTCGGCGATCCCTCGAGCGTGGACTTCATGGCCGTCTCGTCCTATGGCGCCGGCACCTCGCCGGGAGACGTGCGCATCGTCATGGACCTCGAGCGCACGATCGAGGGTCGATCGGTCGTGATCGTCGAGGACATCGTCGACACCGGCGCGACGGTGACCCGGCTCCGCGAGCTGCTCGGCGCGCGACGGCCGGAGAGCCTCCGGCTCGCCGCGCTCCTTTCCAAGCCCTCGCGCCGGACCGTGCCCGTCGTGATCGACTACCTCGGGTTCGAGATCCCCGACGTGTTCGTCGTCGGCTACGGCCTCGATCACGACGAGCGTTACCGGGATCTCCCCTACGTGGCGCACTCCCCGGCCATCACCTCCACGGCGAACGCTTCCTTCTCCCCGAGGTCGACGTAGTCCTCGGGCGCCGCGTCGCTCTCCTCGATCCCCACCAGATCGCGGACGAGCCCCTTGAGCCGCTCGATCGCCACGCGCCGGAAGAACCGATCGGGCGCCTCCCCGTAGGTCCGCTCGGCCGCGTAGAGATCGAGCAGACGCTCCAGCACCATGGGCGTGCGGCGCGCCGGGACCTTTCCGACGAGGCGTCCGAAGCTCGCGCCATCCGGTCCCACTCCTCCTCCGACGAAGACGTGGTAGTGAGGAACCGCCCTGCCCCCGATCTTCCGCACGGCGCCCTGGAACCCGATGCCGGCGATGTGGTGCTGGCCGCAGGCATTGGGGCAGCCGGACGCCTTGATGTCGAGGTCGCGAGCGATCGCCACGAGATCGGGGCGGCCCTCGAGGTGCGTCGCGATCAGGGAGGCGAGACCGCGCGACGCCGTCACCGCGAGCTTGCACGTCGCGGCGCCGGGGCACGACGTCACGTCGACGATCGTGCGCGCTCCCGGGCGCGCCAGCCCCGCCAGGTGAAGCTCGCGATGGACCTCCGGCACGCGCCACGCCGGCACGAACCGCAAGAGCACGTTCTGATCGTGGGTCGTGCGCACTTCGCCCTCGCCGTAGCGATCCGCGAGGCGCGCGATGGCTCGGAGCTCGGACACCGTCACGTCACCGAGGGGAAGCCGCACGAGCACCGTCGAGAAGCCCTCCTGCTTCTGGGGCCTGACGTTGTCGCGCGCGAACTCCTCGTAGCCGGCGCCCGGCGGCAGACGCACCGGCGGCGGCGCGGGCGCCACACGCTCCGGCACCGAGTCCGCAACCGCGAGAGCCCGTCCTCCCTCGCGGCGGATCGCATCGCGCTCGGCATGGTAGAGCTCCAGGAACGCCTGGGCGCCGAGGGTCGCGATCGCGAACTTCAAGCGTGCGCGGTTGCGATCGGCGCGGTTGCCGACGCGGTCGAACACGCGCACCACGGCCTCTGCCGCCTCCAGGATCTCCCCGGCCGGCAAGAGATCGTGGGCCACGATCCCCGAGCGGCACATCGTCGCGAGACCTCCTCCCACGGTGAGGCGGAATCCGCGCCGTCCCCCTTCGATCCGCGCGAGGAAGCCCAGGTCGTTGATCGCCGTCGCGACGCAGTCGGTTCCGCAGCACCCGCCGAACGCGATCTTGAACTTCCTCGGGAGCGCCGACGACCACCTCCCTCGCAGGAGGTGGCGCGTGACCGCCTCCGCGTAGGGGGTGACGTCGAAGGGCTCCGTCGCCGCGACCCCTGCGAACGGGCACCCCGTCACGTTTCGCACCGCGTTACCGCACGCCTCACGCGTCGTGAGGCCGGCCTCGCCGAGATGGCGCATGGCTCCCTCCACATCCGCCAGCTTCACGAAGTGGAACTGGAGGTTCTGCCGCGTGGTGACGTGAGCCTTGCCGTCCCCCCAGAGCTCCGCCACGTCGGCCAGAGCGTGGAGCTGCGGCGCGGTCGCGATTCCCTGCGGGATCTTGCAGCGGATCATCGACCACTCCGCCTGGCGCTGCCCGTAGACGCCGTTCACGAGCCGGAACGCGCGCCACGCGTCCGGCTCGATCTCGCCGCGCTCGAACTTCTCCAGTACGTCCACGAACTGATCCACGTCGCGCTCTTCCGCAAACGAGAGCCGGGTGCCGCCGAAGGTCTTGGGATCGTCGTTCGCAGCCATCGTGGCCTCACTTCCCCGCCGCGACGGCGGCGTCGTTCGTCGCGCTCGCGCTCGCGAGACGCCCGTGCAGGCCGCACTCGGTCTTGGCGCGACCCCGCCACCGGCCCGATCTCGGGTCCTCCCCTGGGCGCACCGCCGAGGTGCACGGCCAGCACCCGATGCTCGGGAAGCCGCGCTGGTGCAGGGGGTTCGTCGGCACGTCGTGCTTGCGCGCGTAGCTCCAGACCTCGTCGTGGCTCCACGAGACGAGGGGGTTCACCTTGACCAGATCGAACCGCGCATCCCAGTCGACGACCTTTGCCGCGGCCCGGTCCGGCGTCTGGTCGCGGCGGATCGCCGTGATCCACGCCTCGAACCCGACCAGGGCCCTCCTTAGCGGCGCGATCTTCCGGAGCTCGCAGCAGCGGTCAGGGTCCCGGTGCCAGAGCGACGCTCCCTCGCTCCTCGCCTGCTCCGCAACCGACTGCTCCGGCTGCACCGCGCGGATCGTCACGCCGTAGCGCTCCTCGAGCCGCTGCCAGAGCTCGTAGGTCTCCGGAAACAGGAGGCCCGTGTCGAGCGTGAAGAGGTCGACCGGCAGCGCGTGGCGCGCGATCAGGTCGATGATCACGCACCCCTCGGCACCGAACCCGGTGGCGAAGGTCAACCTCCGACCGAACTGATCCGACGCCCAGCGAAGCACGTCGGCCGCCGGGGCACCCTCGATGGCCTCGCCGAGATAGACGATCTCTCTCGCGAACATGTGTCCTTCTCCTCGCGCCGGCGCCCGCGGGCGCGGCGCACCGCCGGCCGAGGCCGGCGTCGTCTCCACGCGGCGTGACGCGCGGAGTGAAAACCGCGGAAAACGGCAAGGCCCGAGAGCGACCTCGCGCCGACCGCCGGTTCTCGCTAGCTCTTACCTAGCTCTGGAGCAGGACTCCCCCGGCGCGCGCGAGGCCCTCGGGCCTCGGACACATACAGCGCATCGCCATGGGGGTTCTCGGACTCACGGGACGCGCGATTATGCACGTCGGCGCACGCGTGTCAAGCAACGCGGCGGGGTCACCCCGACCTGTTGCTCCGACACGCCCCTCTACGGGCGAGCGACGTGCGACGCCTCGTCCCCGGACGCCTGCCCTAGGAGGAGCCTCGATGCGACGAGCTAGAACCGCACTCCGAAGCCGATGCGGACGAGGAGCATCTGGAGGTGCGACAGCGCGTCGCGGGTGTTGCCCTGGGTGCGGTAGTCGTGGTTGCCGAGCTCGGCCATCACCGTGAACGTGTCGCCGAAGAAGAACTTGGCGCCCGCGCCGAAACCGAAGCCGATCCCATCGTTGCCCGACACGATCTCGAGGTCGTCGCTGATGTTGTTGCCGCCGAAGCCGAAGAAGACGTAGGGCTTCACGATCTTCCCGGCGTTCATCACCAGCATGGCGTCGAGGTCGAAGACCGAGCCCTTGAGCTTGTCGTCGAGGGACGTCCCGTCGAAGCCCTCGTAGCCTCCGCACAGGCGCACGTCGAGCGAGCGGAACGTGCCCTTCTTGTGGGGGTCGGTGATGGCGTACTCGAAGGCGAAACCGCCATAGGGCCCGTTGTCGAAGAAGTCCTGGGCGTCGCCGAAGAGGCTGTTGTAGCCGATCATGAGGGAGACCTCGAAGCGCTTGTCGTGGTGCTCTTCCTCGTGGTCCGCGAGGGCCGGCATGGCGAGCCCGGCGGCGAGAAAGGCGGCGAAGGTGACGGCAAGTGACGATCGGTGGTTCATGACGGCGTTTCTCCTCGACGTGATTCCGACCCGGCCGAAAGGGGCGCTATTGTAAGGGCCCGTGACGAAATAGCCGCCACGAATCTGGACGTTCCGTCACGGGCCCCCGACAAGTGGACGACGACGACGACGACCCCGGCGACCCTGACGCGATCGTCGAGATCCCCGTCGAGGACGCGATCGATCTGCACGCTATCCCGCCGTCGGAGACAGCCGCGGTGGTCGCATCGTACGTCGAGGAAGCGGCGGGCCGGGGCTTCCGCGAGGTGCGCATCATCCACGGGCGCGGCACCGGGACCCAGCGGGCGATCGCGCGGCGCGCGCTCGAGCGGTCGCCCTTCGTGATCGCCTTCGCCGATGCGACGCCCGATCGCGGGGGATGGGGCGCGACGATCGCCTACCTCAAGGCCGGCGACGAGGATCCTGGTCCCGGCACGAACCCCGGTCGCTCCGGCCGGGACTGACGGGCTACTCGCCCCCGCCGCCTCCGTCACCCCGCGGGCTCGCGGCGATGCCGCGGGCTTGCTCGAGGGCACGGCGCGCGGCTGGCAAGGCCTCCGAGCTCGGCCCGGGATCGACCATGCCGTCGGTCACCGTGCGCGCTTCCTCTCCCACGGGATCGCTGTGGGCGACCTGGCCACCCGGGTGGCCCAGCATGTCCGGCACGCCGCCGCGGATGAAGCCGTTCTCGAACACGAGATCATCGTCGGTGTCGAGCAGGCCGTCCATGCCCCGGCTGGTCAGCGTGTAGGTGCCGAACATCTTCATCCCGTCGTTGTCGTTACCCATCGGCCGCTTCGGCGCGTAGACGATCTCGCCCCCCCACGAGTCGCTCGGAGATCCCGATCGCTCGCGCGCGGTGCTGAGGTCCGGCGGGTAGCCGCCGTGCTCCACGCGCCAGTTCTCGATCGCGCCGGCGAGCTCCTTCAGCTTGAGCATCGTGCCGGTGAGCTTCGTGGAATCGATGACGGCCAGCGGGCTCGCGGCGCCTCCCTCCTTGGCGCGGCTCGAGAGCGAATCGAACTGCTCCTTCCAGAGCATGCCGACGATCCCCAGCGTCACGACGAGGCCGGCCAGGCCGAAGAGCATCCCCGCAGAGAACCCGGTGGCACCGCCGCCTCGACTCGCCATGATCGTGGACCTGCCTTTCGATCAGTATAGACGCTTCATTCCGACCCCTTGATGCCGAGCTCGTCGAAGAGCCAGGAGAGGGTGTCGGCGGATTGATCGACGGCCTGCCGCACGAGGTCGGCGCCGCCGTGTCCGGAGTGCCGTTCGATGCGAAGCCAGACCGGGCGATCGGGCGGCGCCACCGCCTGGAGCATGGCGGTCATCTTGCGCGCGTGCATGGGATCGACCCGGTCGTCGCTGTCCGCGGAGAGCATGAGCAGCGACGGGTACCGCACGCCGGGGCGGACGTGGTGGTAGGGGGAATAGGCATAGAGCGTCCGGAACTCCGCCTCGTTGTCGGCGGAGCCGTACTCGGGAGCCCAGGTCTTGCCGCTCCCGAACATGTGATAGCGCACCATGTCGAGAAGGGGCACCTGGCACACGACGGCGCGGAAGAGATCGGGACGCTGCGTCATCGCGGCGCCCATGAGGAGACCGCCGTTGCTGCCCCCGCGGATCGCCAGCCTCTCAGGACGCGTGTAGCCCTCGCGCACGAGGTACTCGGCGGCGGCGATGAAGTCGTCGAACACGTTCTGCTTCTTCGCTCCCATCCCCGCCCGGTGCCAGTCCTCGCCGTACTCGCCTCCCCCGCGCAGGTTCGGGACGGCGAATCCGCCGCCCGCCTCGAGCCACGGGAAGAGCGCGGGATTGAACGCCGGAAGGAGGCTGACGTTGAAGCCGCCGTAGCCCGTCAGGAGGAAGGGAGTCGATCCGTCCTTCACCAGGTCCTTCCTGTGGACGAGGAACATCGAAACGCGGGTCCCGTCCTTCGAGGAATAGAAGACCTGCGACACCTCGTAGGCCGATGCGTCCACAGGGATCTCGATCGCGCTCCACAAGCTGACCTCGCCGGGTCGCATCGCGACCCGGTAGATCTCCGGCGGATGGGTGAACGACGCGAAGCCGAAGTAGGCCTCGTCGTCCTCGGGCAGCCCGACCATCGCGGATGCGCTGCCGATCCCCGGCAGCGGGATGGCGCGCACCATCTCTCCGTCGAGCGTTCGCACCTCGATGCGGCTCGCGGCGTTCTCCATGTAGTCGAGCACCAGGTGGCCGCCGATGATGTCGAAGGCCTCGAGGACCGAAGCCGGGGCCTCGGGCACGATCTCCTTCCACGACGACCGCTCCGGAGCGTCCAGATCGGCCTTGAGGACGCGCCAGCGAGGCGCGCCGCTGTTGGTGACCGCGTAGACGTGTCCGTCCCAGACGAAGACGTTGGCCTGCGCATCGGGCTCGTCGAAGATCGTCCGCAGCGTCTCCTCGCCCCGCCGTTTCAGGAGCACGGTCGTCTGCGTCCAGCCGGTCGCGATCGTCACGACGAGGGCGGATCCGTCGCGCGCGAGCTCCGCCCCGAGGAACGTGTTGGCGCGCCCCGTCCGCGGGTGCACGACCTCGTCCTTGCCGGGATCGGTCCCCAGACGGTGCAGCCGGATCTCGGCGTAGCCCGGCCGATCGGCGATGGGGATGGACGGGTCGACGGGGAGCCACGTGTAGTAGAAGGCATCGCCCTGCGGCGTCCAGGAGGGCGTAGCGTACTTGCACCCGGCGATGACGTCGATGGCGCTCGTCGTCCCGGTGGCGACCTCCATCACGTAGAGCGTCGCCTCGTCGGCGTTGTTCTCGTGCAGCGTGTAGGCGACGTGGAGGCCGTCCCACGACGGGACCCAGACGCCGAGCGAGGTGCTGCCGTCCTCGCTCATCTGGTTCGGGTCGAGCAGCACGCGCTCCGGTCCTTTCTGCCCGGCCCGCCAGTAGATGACCGCCTTCTCGCGATCGGCGTGGTTGCGCCCATAGAAGTACCGATCGCCCCGATGGCGCGGAGCTCCCTCCGCCTCGAGGTAGTAGAGGTCGTGGAGCCTCGAGACGAGCGCCGCGCGGCCGGGCAGCGCCTGGAGGCGAGACCTGGCGTAGACGGCCTGCCGCTCCATCCAGTCCTGCACGCGTGGATCCTTCGGGTCCTCGAGCCACCGGTACGGATCGCGCACGGTCTCTCCGAAGATGACGTCGGAAACGTCGTCGGTGCGAGTCTCGGGGTAGCGATCGGACGGCATCGGGTGGCGGGTCGGAACCGTGGAGCAGCTCGCAAGGAGTGCGGCGAACAACGCCGCGCGCCAGGAGAGCCTCAGACGGCACCTCCAGCAGTCGTCGGAGACGGCGCATCCTGCGGAACGGCCGCCGGCGCGCGGCGGCGCGCCATGCGGGAGAGAAGACGCCCGTAGGTGCCGCGGTTGAAGACGATGTTCGTGTGGACGGCGCACTCCCACGTGCAGTGGCAGTGCGAGTCGACGATCCAGGAGACGAGCTCCCGGGCCTTCGGCGTGGCGCGCAGGCGCGAAAGGTCGTATCCATGGTCCCGGAGGTTGCCCATCGACTGGTGGAGCGGCTCGCAAGGATAGACGTCGCCGTACTCGGAGATGACCAGCATCTTCCGGCCCGAGTGGCAGGGCATCACCATGGCGTCCGTTGCAAGCGTCTCCTTGAGGACCGCCATGTTCTCCTCGTAGATCGACCGGAACACCCGCGACAGCGGCCTGCGGTCCCCGCGTAGCGGCTTCCGCTCGCGGTAGCGCGACCAGCGGTCGTAGGCCTCGCGCAGCTTCTCGCGGTCGACAGGCTTGCGGCTGTCGGCCCGCGCCATGGCGATGTTGTGGTTCTCGACCTCGAGGTTCTTCTCGATGAACTCGACGAGCGTGAAGATCCCGTCGACGTTGTCGGGCGAGAGGATCGTGGAGACGTCGATGTTGAAGTTCCGGTGGCGCTTCCGGAGGGCCGCCCCCGCGCGGTAGGTCTCGAGCATCTTGTCGAAGTTCCCCGGAACGCCTCGCTGGCGGTCGTGCTCCTCCCCCACGCCGTCGATGCTGAGCTGGAGCTTCAGGTACGCCTTCGGGCAGCGCGTCACGATGCGCTCCACGGAGTCCGCCACGCGCTCCGGCAGGAGCCCGTTGGTCGGCACCACGAGGTAGCGTACACGCGAGCGGCGGTAGAACGTCTCCGCGATCTCCGGCAGCTCGTCGCGCAGGAACGGCTCTCCGCCGGTGAGCGTCAGGTACGGGAGGTTCGGAAGCCCGTCCGCGACGCGCCCGATCTCTTCCATGGAGAGCTCGCGCTTCGCGTCGGCAGCGACGATGTTGTCCCAGTAGAAGCACAGGGCGCACTTGGCGTTGCAGCGCCCCGTCACGAAGAAGATCAGGTAAGCGATCGTGTCGCGCTCGAAGAGGAGGTTGCGCGCGAGCGAGAGCGGAGCGCGCGGGATCATGCCGCCGCCTGCGGGACGCGCGCTCTGCAAAAGAGCGTGCGCGAGACGCCGAGGATGCCGCCACAGCCCCAGGCGAGGTTCCTGAGAAAGCACAGCGGCAGCGTTGCCAGGAGGAACAGGAAGCTCTCGCGTGCGCGGATCGCCGAGACGATGAGCGGGACCTGGAGCGCCGCGAACGGCACGAAGCTGAGCGCGATCCCCGCCAGGGCCGCGGCAGGGGCCGAGGGGATCGCGACCGCGAGGACCGCCGCGGCCGCGAGAGCGCCCCACGCACTCGCGATCTGGAGCAAGAGCAGCCCCATCCGCGTGTCTCGGGCTCCCTTCACCTTCGCGTCGAAGTGGTCGACCGAGATTCGCGACCGGCTCTGCCCGCGCCGGAGCTGCTGCGACAGGAAGCCGGAAAGCGACGTGCGCGTGTGGTGGTAGACGAAGAACGAAGGGACGTAGCGCAGGGGTCCCCTGCGTCGCAGCGCGAGAGACATCATCGTGTCGTCGCCGCTCGTGAGGCCGGCGTAGGCAAGCCCGCTTGCCATCACCTCGGTCGTGAGGTGGCGCCTCCACGCGGCGCCGCAACCGGTCGCCACGTGGTCGGTGTCCTCGGGCATGTGCCGGTACCAGTAGTCGAGAAGGGATCGCGTCTCGAAGCGCGCGACGAGCGGGAGTCCCGGCGGGACGTGATAGGCGCCCCCGATCGCGACCTCGTCTTCGCGCAGGGTCGAGGCGACCAGACGCAGCCACCCCGGCGGTGCCTCGCAATCGGCGTCGACGAAGGCGACGATGTCGCCGCGCGCCATCGCGACGCCGTCCATGCGGGCGCGCTGCGCGCCCCCGCGCTCGGCGCGCCGGTGAACGACGAGCCGGCCCGGGTGCGCCTCGGCGAACCGGAGCGCGATCGCGGCGCCGTCGTCCTGCGAGGCATCGTCGACGGCGATCACCTCGAAGCTCGGATGGTCTTGCCCGAGGAGGCTCCCGAGGCAGATCGCGAGGGTGCGCGACGCGTTCCGGAACGGGACGACCACGCTGCACCGCGGGGCGCCGGGCGCGCGATCCTCCACCGCTATCCCGGCGAGACGGCGGGGCTCGCGAGAGCCTTCGGCGCCGGCCGCAGGAAGTTCCGTAGAAACGTCATCCCCTCGCGCCGGCGCTCCCAGGAGAAGCGCGCCAGGTCGAGGAAGCGCCGGTTCTTCAGGAACACCGAGAGGTACGCGGTGAGCTGGTAGCGCTCGAGCACGTGGCGCGGGAGGCCGGCGATCTCGAGCGCCTTGCCGACCTGCTTGTTGTAATCCGACCACGACGTCGACAGGAGCTTGTACCCCCCCTCGCCCCTGGCGGCGATCTCGGCGACGCCGGTGCCGGGGTAGGGCACCATGATGCCGAACGCGACGTCGTCGGGGTTGAGCTCGGTGGCGAAGCGGATCGTCTTCTCGATCGTGGCGCGCGTCTCGCCGGGGTGGCCGAGGATGAAGAACCCCTCGACCTTGAGCCCCGCCTCGCGGGCGATGCGGAACGCCTGGCGCACCTGGTCCATGCTGGTGCCCTTGCCCGTCGCCTTCATCAGGTCCGGATCCCCGCTCTCGGCGCCGATCGACACCTTCACGCACCCCGCCCGCTTCATCGCCGCCATGACCGGACGATCGACGGTCGCGGCGTGCGTCGTCGCGGTCCAGGAGATCGTCCTGGCAACGTCCTCGGCGGCCGCGAGATCGAGGATGCGGTCGGAGCGCTTGCGATCCACGAGGAAGGTCTCGTCGTAGAAGTTGACGATCGACGCGCCGTAGGCGTCGCGCAGGCGCTTGAGCTCGCGGATCACGTGCTCGGGGCTGTAGGCGTTGACAGACTTGCCGTAGGGTCGCATGCAGAAGTTGCAACCGTAGGGGCATCCGCGCGCGGTCATGATGGGGAACCGCCGGACGTTCGCGAGCGGCATCAGCTCGTACGCCGGGACCGGGAGGTCGTCGAGGTCGGTGATGCGCTCGTTCTCGGGACCCTTGACGACGGCGCCGCCGGAGCGCGAGCAGAGGCCTCGCTGGCGATCGAGCGGCTCTCCCGCACGGATGCGCCCGCACGTCTCCCAGAGCGTCTCCTCCCCTTCCCCCATGAAGGAAATGTCGAACTCCGGGAAGTCCCGGAGCGTCCCCTCCTCGGTGGCCGTCGCATGCACGCCGCCCAGCGCGATGGTGATGCCCGGCAGCACCTTCCGGATGCGCGCCGCCAGCGCCGCGCTCCGCTCGACCTCGTGCGTGAACCCCGTGAATCCCACGAGGTCCGGCCGGAGCTCGCGGATCCGCGCGAGCGTCGCGTCGCTCTTGAGGCGCTCGAGCTTGGCGTCGATGAGGACGGGCTTCATCCCCTTCGAGAGCAGGTAGGCGCCGAGCGACGCGAGGCCGATGTGGGGGTAGTCGGGCTCGTCGTACGATGGCTCGCTCACCACGTCCACGGGCGGGTTGATGATGGCGACGCGAAAGTCCTGGAGGCTCGGCATCGATGGGGGGTGGGCTTCTCCCGGCGTCCGGGAGGGCCTTCCATCGTAACGAATCGTGCCGCGGGAAGAAATGGCGTCGTCAGGCGGCCGGCGAAGGCTCCACGGGGTCCTCGCGGATGCGAGAGCGCATCACGGGCAAGAGTGCGAGCGCCGGCAGCGCAATGAGGGCGGTGAGCGTGAAGTAGACCGCGTAGCCCAGCTTCACGACCCCGAACCCCGAGAAGGCTCCGGCCACGTCGCGAGAGAGAGCGAACGTGGAGCTGAGGAGGGCGAACTGGGTGGCGCCTTGCCGGCGATCGCAGAGGTTCATGAGGAACGAGAGGAACGCCGTCGTGCCCAGGCCCTGACAGAACGACTCGATCATCGACGCTCCATAGATGCCCCATCGTCCGAGATCCGCCGCCGCGACATAGACGTAGCCGAAGTTGCTGACGAGCTGAGCGATGCCCAGCCACACGAGAGCCCGGTAGACGCCCCGTCGCGCGACGAACCAACCGCCGGCGAGCCCTCCGAGGATCGTCAGGACGAGCCCGAGGGTCGTCGAGATGAGGCCGATCTCCCGGTCCGTGAGGCCGCGATCGACCCAGAACGGCTTGACCATCTTCCCGAGGGCGGAATCCCCCACCTTGAAGAGCAGTACGAAGAGGAAGACCGGGAGCATGTGCGGCGTGATCGCCCATCGCAGGAGCTCGGGCTGGAGGAAGGAGCCGAGCGTCAGGCCGCCCATCACGACGGCGATCGTCGTGGCCCAGGACGGCCAGCCGGTCATGCTGCCGGCCATCAACGCGATCCCTGTCAGTCCGACGAGCGCGAGCTGGCGCGAGCCGAAGCGAAGCTCCGACTCGGTCTCTGGAGGAGCGGGATCGCGGGGAGCGCGCGGGCTCGCGAAGGTGAGAAACGCCTGCGCGAAGCAGAGAATCGCTCCTCCCACGAAGACGCCCTTCCACCCGATCCAGGCCGTTGCCGAGACGAGCGCTCCTCCCCCGGCGATGAGCGCGATCCGGTAGAACATCACCCGGATCCCGTTGATGGCTCCGCTGTCTCCTGGCGTCGCAACGTCCACGGCGTAGCCATCGATCGCAACGTCCTGCGTGGCGGAGAGGATCGTGAAACAGAGGAGGATCCCCCAGAGCGCCGGGGTCGGGTGAGCGGGATCGAAGGCGAGGACGGCGAGGGCCGCGACACCGAGCAGCACTTCGCACGAGGCGATCCAGATCTGGCGGCTGCCCAGCTTGTCGACGATGGGCGCCCACGCGGCCTTGAGCGTGTAGGGCAGGAAGAGAAGGCTCATGAGTCCGATCGCCTTCAGGTCGACGCCGCTGCGACGGAAGTAGATCGGCCAGACGTCGTTCGCGATCCCGAACGGGAATCCCTCCGCGAAGTAGAGGATCGAGATCCAGACGAGCTTCTGTTGACGGCTCAAGCGTCGCGTATGGTACCGGCATGGCGGCACGACACCACCGCCTGGGTCCCGAACCGGCGGGGGACGAGCCCCCGCCCTACACACCGAGCGGCGCTCGTTGAATCCGCAGGGAGCCGCCGCCCAGGCGACTGCAGCCCAAATGGGTGGGGGACGAGCCCCTGCCCTCCAGCTACTTGCTGTCCGCCGCCGGTGTCGCTGGAGCCGCTGCGGCGGGAGGAGTGCCGATCTTCCACTCGATGAGAGCCGCTCCGGCCTTCACCTCGTAGTAGCGCTGGCTGTACTGCTTCTTGCCGTCGGCGCTCTTGCCCGAGAAGCGGTAGCGGCCGTCCTTCATGTCCGCGAAGGTCGCGTCCTTGCCCGCAGGCGCCGTCGCCATGACCTTGTCGCCGATCATGATCTGGATGGGTGCATCGGTGTAGTTCGCGATGTGGACGCCGCCCTTGGCCGTCTCGGAGATCTTCCACTCGCTCCCCGCCTCCTGCACCTGGATGTCCTTGGGGCCCCAGTACCGATCGCCGCCCGCGTTGGACGCCGTGAAGATCCGGAGCCCGGTCGTCAGGGCCACCGACACCGCCTTGGGATCCTTCGGATTCTCCGGCGGAATCTCCTTGTACTCCTGCCGGCCCTTCGGGGAGACCGTGCCGAGCTTCGCCTCGCCGAGCATCACGGTGACGGGCGTGCCCGTCTCGTTCACGATCGTGATCTTCCCCTTGGGAGAGTTCGCGGTCGAAGGGTCGGTGATGCTGGTCTCCTGGGCGCGCGACGCGATGGCCGCGCCGACGAGCGTCGTCGCTGCGAAGATCCACGTGCGAAGCTTTCTCTGCGTCATGATGACTCCTCTCGCTCCGGGCCAATGCCGGGGCCAGTGCAACGGCGAAATATGATAACAGGCTACGGGGCGGCCCGTCCTCCCGCGAGCCCGTCCTCGATGCACCGGGCCCAGAGCGAGTGCGTGGCTCCGTTCGGGTGTCCTTCGCCGGGAACGAAGTACCCGTCCTTGCCATAGGTGTCGGTGATGCAGTCGAGCACCTCGATCCCCTTGCCGGCGAGCACCTCCCGGTAGTGCTGCCGCGCCTCCGGCGAGGCCTGGAGGAGCACGACCGCGAAGCGCGCGCCCTGCTTCTCCACCGTCTCCTTCATGGCTGCCAAGAGCCTCTCCGTCACCTCCCGCTTCGCTCGCACGCGGGTCGCGCCGCGGATCCGCATGGTGGCGTCCTCGGCCGACCAAACCACCGCCGAGAGATCCGCGAGCGGCCACTGGGGGAAGCTCTCGGGAGGGTGGCGGACGAGCGCGCCGTCCGGTCCGGGGAGTACGAACGGGACCGAGACCTGGCCCCGGCGGGAGTAGAGCGATAGCGCGCGGAGCCAGTCGATGGAACCGACGTTGCGCTCCTCCTGGACCTCGGTGAACCCGAAGAGCACCGTCGACGGCGGTACCGGGAGCTTCGCGCGGAGCTGCTCGAGGAGCAGCAGGGACTGGAAGGTCCCGTAACCCGACGCGCCGTAATCGAGGACGCCCGTCGTAGGCATGCGCTCCTGGAGCTTCCATGCGAACGTCTCCTCGTCCGAGATCGCCCATCCGAACGTGAAGGAGTCGCCCAGGAGCAGGATGGGGGCGCCCGCAGGATCGGGGCCGGCGTGGGTCGCCCGGCTCCCGTCGTCGCGGATCGTGACGTGGATGGGAGCTGCCATCTCGGTGTATCCGGCGTAGCGATACGTCCCGGGCTTGGTGCGCCAGCCGAGGACCGGATCGGGGCCGAACATCGTCGGCTCGTTCTCGATCCGCACCTTGCGCGGCGCCTCCCGGTGGTTCGCGCGCAGGAGGACCTCCGCCAGCCCGAAGCAGACGAGCATCGTCAGGATGGCGAGCTGGATCGCGAAGAGGCGCTCCTTCTTCACGGCGCGATCCCCGGTACGAGCGCGATCGTGGTGTCGCCGTACCGTCTCCGGCGCGTGCCCTCCGGCAGATCGATGACGCGCCTCGTGGCGAGCTCGGCCACCAGGATGCCGCCGGCCGAAAGCACGCCGCGACAGGCGTCGATCAGCGGCGCCGGATCGTCCCGGTAGGGCGGATCCAGGAAGACCGCGTCGAAGGTCTCGGACCGCCGCGCGAGATCCGCGATCACGGCGTCCGCGAGGCCGGCGACCACCGTCGCGCGCGCCTCGAGGCCGAGGTCCCGGAGGTTGCGCGCGAGGACGGCGCGCGCGGGGCGTGATTGCTCGACGAACACCGCGGCAGCCGCGCCGCGCGAGAGCGCCTCGATCCCCATCGCACCCGTGCCCGCGCACACGTCCAGCCACCGCGCGCCGGTGACCGCGCGCGGATGAGCCTGCAGTAGATCGAAGACGGCCTCCCGCACCTTCGCCGACGTCGGTCGAACGCCTTCCGGCGAGCGGATCTTGCGCCCGCGTAGCTCGCCGCCGATCACTGCGAGCATCGGATCAGGCCACCCGCGCCACGCCGAACTGGACCTGCCACCGCGAGAGGAACCGCGCCATCTCGTCCTCGCTGGCCTCCTCGGCCGCGAGGAAGGCCTCGCGCCGTGCTTCCTCGACGATGTCCCCGTGAACGAGCAGGTCGGCCACCCGGAAGCTCCCGCTTCCCCACTGCCTTGCGCCGCCGATCTCGCCAGGCCCGCGCGCTCTCCAGTCCTCCTCCGAGAGCCGGAAGCCGTCGCTCACCTCCTCGAGGATCCGGAGGCGCTCCACGGCGCCGGCCTTCGCGTCGCGGCCGAGCACGAGATAGCAGCTTCCCGGGAGCGTGGATCGGCCGATGCGCCCGCGGAGCTGGTGGAGCTGGCCGTAGCCGAAGCTCTCGGCTCCCATCACGATCATCACCGTCGCGCGCGGGACGTCCAATCCGACCTCGACGACCGTCGTCGCCACGAGCACCTGGATCTCGCCGGCACGGAACGCCCCCGACACGCGCCCCTTTTCCTCGGGCGACATCTTGCCGTGCAGCAGCGCGATCCGCCAGCCGGGACGCTTCTCCGCAAGGGACCGCGCGAGCGTCTCGACCGAGCTTCGCTTCCTGCCGCGCGGCGTGCGCTCCTCTTCGATGAGGGGCGCCACGACGAACCCCTGCTCGGACGCATCGACGGCGTTGGCCAGCGCGTCGAACGCGAGCTTCCTCTCCTCCCAGGGAAGCGCCCGCGTCTTCACGGGGGCGCGGCCGGGCGGCAGCTCCGCGATGCGCGTGACGTCGAGGTCGCCGTACATCGTGAGCGTCAACGTCCGCGGGATCGGCGTGGCGCTCATCACCAGGAGGTCGGGGACGACGGGCGCCTTCGCCATGAGCGCGCCGCGCTCGAACACGCCGAACCTGTGCTGCTCGTCGACGATGACGTAGTGCAGCGCCTGGAAGCGAACGCCCTCCTGGAACAGAGCGTGCGTGCCGACGACGAGCCCGGCGCCCCCGCGGGCGATCGCAAGCAGCGTCCGGTTGCGCTCCTGCCCCTTGAGCGCGGCCGAGAGGATCGCGACGCGCTCCGCGATCCCGGCGGGCGCCAGGGTCTCGAGCGCCGCGCGGTGAAGCTGCTGGGCGAGCACCTCGGTCGGCGCCAGGAGCGCGACCTGGCGTCCCGCCTCGATGGCCGGGATCGCGGACAGCAGCGCGACCATGGTCTTGCCCGATCCCACTTCCCCGTGCAGCGCCCGCGCCATCGGACGCGTCGCGGCCATGTCCGCGAAGAGCGCGCCGAGCGCCTCCGCTTGCCCCCGCGTCGGAGGGAAGGGCGCCGCCGCGAGGATGCGATCGCGATCGATCCTCGCCAGTGGCGGACGCGTCGGGCCTCCGGCCCGCGCGCGCCGCAGGAACGCGAGACCCGTCTGGAAGGTGAGGAGCTCGCGACGGGCAAGCTCCCTGCGGGCGGCCAGGGCATCTGGCTCGGCCGCCGGGAAGTGCAAGGTCCGGAGGTGCGCGAGCAGCGTCATGTCCGTCGAATCTCCCGCCTCTGGCGCCCTCGCGCCGAGGGTCGAGAGCGTCTCCCAGACGAGCTTCCGGAGCCCCTTGCCCGAGAGCGACGAGAGACGCCTGTAGACAGGGACGATGCGGCCGAAGTGGATGCTCTGCTCGGCGTCGTCCCCCTCCTCGACGAGCTCGTACTCGGGATTGTCGAGGACCAGCGCCTCGCCCTTCTCCGCCGGAGAACCGTACACGATGAGGCGCCGCTCCGGCGCCAGCGACTTCGCGAGGTACGGCCGGTTGAACCAGATCGTCTTGACCGTGCCGGTGGCATCCCGAAGATAGGCCTCGAGGATGGTGAAGTCGCGCCGGCGCGTCCGGATGAGCCGCGCGGACACGACCGTCAGGAGCAGGAGCGATCGGGCACCTTCCCGGAGATCCCCCACCGCGGAGAAGCGCGCGCGATCCTCGTAGCGGCGCGGCAGGATCGTCAGCAGGTCGTAGACCGTCTCCACGCCCTCTCCCCTGAGCATCGTCGCGCGCGCGGGTCCGACCCCTGGAGCGCGCGTCACGGCATCGGTGAGCGCGAGCGCCGGCTCGGGTCCGCGGACGATGCGCGTCATGGAGGTACGATAAGCGAGTTCGCAGGCCTCCCGCGTCGTCGATGCCAGCCACTCCACTCGCCCGGTGCAAGAGCCTCGCCACGGTCCTCCTTCTCGCGGCCGTGACGCTCTGCGGCTGCGGTGGCTCGCCGCGCACGCCGGTCGAGGGTTTCATGCAGGCGACCCAGCGCCATCTCCGCACGGACGACTTCTGGAGCTCGACCTTCGCCGATGCCACGATCGATACGCCGGCATCGTGGAGCTACCTGGGGCAGACGAGTGGCAACAAGCTCAAGGTGGAAGACCTCGAGAAGCTCATCGCCGCGAAGGAGCAAGCCGTACCTCTCATCCAGAAGGCCCTCGATCGCGCGACCGACGAGAGCCTGCGCGCGGGCACCGGGCGCGAGAGCCTGAAGATGATCGAGAAGGCGCTCGCGGACCTGCGCGCGGACATCCAGAAGGACACGGACACCAAGCTCTCTCTCCTTGCCGACCCCGATGGGGGCGGGATGTACCTGCGCTACGAGGTGAAGTCCATGGACGGCACGTCGCACCGCTGGAACTTCCGAGTCGCGAAGGGGAAGAAGGGCTGGGGCATCGAAGAGGTCATGGCGGACGACGCCCCCTTCCGCCAGCCGCCGGCCCCGAGAGACATCGCCTCCGCAACGGGAATCACGATCCCCTGAGCGCGCGCTGCCAATGGCCGGCGCCACGCGACGACGCAGGACCACTACTCGTGACCGATGCCTCGGGACCCGTGCGCTCGACCGCGGGCGCTGTCAGGGCGGCAGCGTGACTGTGGTCGTCTCGCAATCGCGGATGGTCGCTGGAACCGATCGCCCGGAGGCCCCGACGACGACGATCCTGTACTCGCCCGGCGCGAACGCACCGACGAGCTCCTTGGGCGGCATCACGTCGAACCGGCGCCTCAGAGACCGCAATTGGGCTGCGTAGCCGGGTGCCCCGTCCGCCCGGCGGACCTCGACGGTGGCGGGGGTGGCGCTACGCACCACGAGCGTCCCGCCGGTCAGCAGATCCACGCTGGCCTCGCCTGGAACAGTGACGCCGGCAACTGTCGCGGGAGCGGCGTCGGATGCGTGCACCACGAGCGAGACCGTACCCCTTGGCAGATTCGCCACCACAAAGTCATCGCCGTCGCGTTCCGCCGTCGTGAATCCCGCGAGGTTGCCAGCGCGGTCGACGATCACGACAGCCGAAGCCAGAGGCGGCTCACCGGTGCGGCGATCGATGACGTGCAGCCGTAGTGCCGCCTCAGGATCGAGCTCGATCCTGACGGCGTCGTCCGCCGGGAGCGTGACCGGAACGGCTGCGCTCGCGTGACCCTCGGCATCGGCCCAGAGCACGAACGAACCGGCGCCGACGTCCTCGATGCGGAACCTGCCAGCCGTGTCCGAGACCGCGCGCCCGGCGACGCGGTCGAAGTCGCGCAGGTCGTCGGGCGCCAGGAGGACGCGCGCCTCCGCAAGACCCACCTTGCCGGCGGAGTCGAGCACGAGCCCTTCGAGGACGCCGGACGGGAGCTCGATGTCGAGGTGCGTGTCACCTGCGATGGCAACGCTGTAGACGTGGCTGGCCACGCCGGCGGGAACCGCGGGATCGGCGGAGATCCGCAGCTCGTGCAGCCCGTCCGGCAGCCCGCCGAGGACGTAGGAGCCGTCGGCCTTCGAGGCCCCGGAGAATGCCACCCCGTCGAGGCCTCGGGTCTCGATCCAGAGGTCCGCACCGTCCACGGCAGCTCCCCTCTTCGTGATGCGGCCGGATAGGCGTGAGCCGGCCGCCAGCGCCCAGACCAGCTGCACGCTCGGCTCGACGCCGGTCACTTCGACGACCTTCCTGATCGTGCGGCCGTCCAGATCCGCAGTGAGGGTAAGGTCCCCTGGCGGTACGCCACCGATGCGAAGCGTCTGTCCGTCCCGCCGTCCGGTGAGGTCCGCGTCCGGGCTGTAGGCAGACAGCTCCGTCCGCGCGAGGGTGGCGGCGTCGAGTCCCGTGAGCGTGACGTCCACGCTCACGCCGCGACCAAGCTCACGCAGGACCAGCAGGATGGGAGCCGGGTCCTTCGTGCCGATGTGGACGCGAACCACGCTCGAGCGGGTCCCATCCCTCGTCTGCGCCCGGAAGTCGTACGCCCCGGGAGCCATGCCCTTGAAGGAGAAGCTCCCGTCTTCGCCGGTCGCAACCGCCGGCCCATCCCTGAATTCGGAGGTCACGACGGCGCGTACCGGAGCGCCGGCATGGTCGACCACGCGCCCCGAGACGGTGGCTCCATCGTCGAGAACGACTTCAAGGTCCTGGGCGGCCGCATCAACGTCGAAGGACTGGACCGTGGGTGGACGGCCATCGGCCATCGCGATGAGCCAGAGCTTGCCCGGGTGTACCGCATCCAGGCGGAAGCGACCGTCCGCGGCACTGACGACGCCCGGCTCGCCCTCCGACGTCGTGAAGTCCCAGCGCGAAGGCTCCCACGCTCTTGCGTGGACGTGGACGCCTGCGCGCGGCTTCCTGTCGCGGCTTCGCACCGTGCCCTCCACGGACAGTCCGCGATCGAGGAGCACGTTCACCGCCCCTCGGTCCGGTTCGTCGAGATCGATCTCCTCGATCGTCTCGTCGAGATAGCCAGGCGCCTTCACCGTGAGGCGCACCTTTCCACCGGGCAGCCCACCGACGTCGAACCGACCTCCGTCATCCGCGACGTGCTCCCGCACCCAATCCGCTCCGTCCCGGTGATTGAAGGGCATGATCTCGACGTCAAACCGCGGAACCGGCCTGCCGTCCGCACGCGCGCCGACCAAGCCTCGAAGACGACGCTCGTCCTCCAGCACGACGTCGAGCGGCGAGGCTTCGGCGAGCACGACCGTCCTTCGCCACTGGACATAGCCCTTGGCGTTCACGAACACCTCGATCTCGTGCTCGGGGTAATCCACGGTCAGCGCGAACGCGCCGGTCCGATCGCTCTCGATATCCCCGGAGCTGCATTGGACGCTCGCCTCGACCGGATCGCCGCCCCGGTTCCTCACGGTACCGGTGATGACGGGAGCCCGCTCCAGTACGATGTCGGGGACGGTGGCGTGCGCCCGGTTTGCGAGGCTGAAGCACGCTTTCTTCTCGAGGTAGCCCGTCGCGGTCACCGCGATCTCGATCTTCCCGTCGGGGAGACTCCCGGCCTCGAACCATCCGTTGCCGTCGGACGTCTGCCAGTCGTACCTGTCGAAGGACCCCGGCGCGCTCGCATCGACCCGCGCGCCCGTGACGGGCCTACCCCGCACGTCCACGACGTGGCTCGCGATCGCGCCCGCTGGCGCGAGCACCACGCGCACTTCCCTCACGACCTTGCCAGGAGCGACTTCGGGCAGCGCGACTTCCTGGCGGGCGTGACCAAACGCCGAGGCGCGCAGGAGGAACCCTCCCTGGATCTGCTCCTGGAGCGTCTCGAAGAGCTTGGCGCGATCGAGGAGCCCGACGAGCCGGAACCGGCCATCGATCGACGTCTCAGACTCTGGACCGAAGGACCTGAACTCAGGCTGGAAGACCGACTTGGCAATCGCCCCGACCTCGACCGTGGCGCCCGCGATAGGGTTGCCGTCCTCCCCAATCACACTCCCCTCGACGGCGGCGGCCGGCGAGAGCTCGATAGTCAGCCGGGTCGTCTGCGGTGGGGCGATCACGACGTTTCTCTGCTCCGGGAGATATGCCGCGTGGCGAGTGATGATGGTGACATTGCCGTCGGCGAGCCCGGAGATGAGCGAGCGACCGCCGCCATCCGTGCCGGCTACCACTGCTTGGTCCCGCTCGATGGCGACACCGGGGATCGGCGCGCGCGACGCCTTGTCGACGACGGTGATATCGATGACCCCCGCCTGCTCGAGCTTCAGGATGACCGGGGCGGCGCCCGGCGCCCTTGCCTTGCACGATGCCGCCCGGAAGCGGTCCGAGCGCGTGGCCAGGTCGACCGGGCCGGGACCGAGATCACCGAGGGTGAAAGCTCCATCTGGCCCCGAGATCGCACACGGGCCCCCGGGTTCGTCGCGCACGAAGAGCTGCACGCCCGCAACCCCGTTGCCGCTGCCATCGACGACACGCCCGGACACCGATGCGGCCGGATCCAGCGTGATCGCAACACCGTCGCCGAGCCCTCGTCTGGTCTCCCGGTGAGGGGCGAAGCCCGCCGCGCGCACCGTGAGGGTTCCCCCCACCGTGAACGCGCCCTCGACCGCGAAGCGGCCGCCGGTATCCACGTGCGCGGCGGTGAGCTGCCGCCACTTGTCGATCAGCACGACCGCCGTCGTGACCGGCTTGCCGGCGCGGTCGACGACGCGGCCGGAGATGATCCCTCCAGGCCAGAGGCGCGTCGGGCCCAGGGTCTGGTCGACCGGACCGACGGACTCCGCGACGATGGCGCGCGCGTGCCCGGGAGCCACGGCCTCGATGCCCCACAAGTGAGCCCGGTCCGGGAGACGCATCTCGAAGTGGCCGTCCGCATCCGTCGATATCGACAGGGCGGGCTTCTGCAGGTACTCGCTCGCCGCCGTGCGAGCTCCACGCTCCGTCGGCGTCTCGAAGGTCCGCGCCTCGACCGTCGCGGCGACACCGCCACTCCCATCCACGATCCGGCCACGGATGACGGCGCCAGCTGCGTCTTGACCCGCACGCACGTCCGGCGACAGCCCAAGCAGGGCCAGGAGGGCGCCGTATCCCAGAACCACCGGCGAAGTCCGCATGGTCGTCTCCCTATGCGGCGATCGCTTGCCGCTCCAGCCATTCGACTCGTGAGCCGATTATGGCACCGGCGATGGCACCCTTCCCGCGCCGCTACAGCGCGCCGGTCGTGGAGGCGTTGTTGCGTACCCGGAGAAGCGCTAACCGACGATCCGCACGACGATCTGGCGGGGCTCGCCGCGCGCCGCGTCCGCGCGAGGCCCCGCCTCCCGCACGAACGAGAACGCCTCGGACACTTCCTCGCGAAGACTCATCATGCGTTCTCGCATCGCGAGGATGATCTCGATGCCCTCGTCGTTGACCCCGAGGTCGAGGAGCGTGGTCGCGACGCGCAGGCGCTCGCACTGGACCTCCGAGTAGAACCGCGCGCCCTCCTCCTCGACGTCGGGCGCGATGACGCCTTCTTCCTCGAAGCGGCGCGCCACGGGCAAGGGAAGGCCGATGCGCGCGAGCATCTCCTCGAGCGTGAAGCGCGTCATCGGCTCTCCTCCCGCGGGTTCTGCGGCGCGATCTTCTGGAGCTTCTCGAGGAGCTCCCGCGCCTCTGGGCTGAGCGTCGCCGGTGCGACGATCTGGATCTCGACGAAAAGATCGCCGCGGCTGCCGCTCTGCCTGTCGGTGAAGCCCTTGCCGCCGAGCCGGACGCGGCGCCCGCTGCTCGAGCCCGCGGGGATGCGGATCCGCGCGCGGCCATCGAGCGTGGGGACGTCGATCTCCGCCCCCAGCGCAGCCTCGACGATCGTGATGGGAACGCGCGTCGTGACGTTGGCGCCGTCGCGGGTGAAGCGGCCATCGGGCGCCACCTCGATGCGCAGGTAGAGGTCGCCCGCGGCGCCTCCCCGCCCCGCGTCTCCCTTGCCTGGCACGCGCACGCGGCTCCCGCTGTCGACGCCGGGCGGGATGCGGACCGTCACCGTCTCGCTCGCTTGCACGCGCCCCTCCCCGCCGCAGGTGGCGCAGAGCGACTCGGGCTTCTTGCCCGTGCCTGCGCAGGTCTCGCACGGGACCGCGAAGTTGAAGGCGCCGCGCCCGAGGTCGCGTCGTCCCTTTCCCTGCGGCGGGACAGGCGATCTGCTTGGTCCCCGGGCGAACGCCCATCCCACGGCAGGCGTCGCACGCCGCGGCCCGCTCGACGACGATCGTCTTCTCGACGCCCCTGTAGGCTTCCTCGAAGCTGACGGTGATGCGGGCCTGGAGGTCTCCTCCCTCGAGGATCTCGGCGCCGCCGCCTGACCGCGCCCGCCGAGGATCTCCGAGAAGATGTCGCCGAGATCGATCCCCGCGCCGCCGAATCCCGAGAAGCCGCCCGGTCCAGAGGCGCCGGCCCACGGCTCCTGTCCGGCACCCGGCGCGAACGCGGCGTTGCCGAACTGGTCGTACTCTTGCGCTTCTCCGGATCCGAGAGGACGTCGTAGGCCTGGGAGATCGTCTTGAACTTGTCCTCGGCCTTCTTGTCCCCCGGGTTCACGTCGGGGTGGTACTTGCGCGCGAGCTTCCGGTAGGCTCGTTGATCTCCTGCGCGGAAGCATCGCGCTTGACGCCGAGGACGTCGTAGAGGTCTTCCTCCGCCATCAGACCAATGTTAGGCGACCGGCACGGCCTGGCGCTCGAACGTCACCGGACCGCTCGCGCCAGCGTCGGCAACGATGTGGTCGCCCGGCTGGAAGTCGCCGGACAGGAGCCGCAGCGAGAGCGGATCGAGCGCCTCCTGCTGGATGAGGCGCTTGAGCGGGCGCGCCCCGTACTGCGGGTCGTAGCCCTCGGCCCCCAGGCGGTCGCGCAGCCGATCGGTCACCTCGAGGGCGATCTTCGCGTCCGCGAGCCGGCCACGAAGCCTTCCGAGCTGGATGTCGACGATCTTCGCGAGGTGCTCGCGTGTGAGGCTGCCGAACACGATGATCTCGTCGATTCGGTTCAGGAACTCGGGCTTGAAGTGCTGGCGCATCAGCTCCATGACGCGCGCCTCGATCTCCTTGGGCTTGCCGTGGAGCTCCTGGATCGCGTGGCTCCCGATGTTCGACGTCATGATGACGACGGTGTTCTTGAAGTCGACGGTCCGACCCTGGCCGTCGGTGAGACGGCCATCGTCGAGGACCTGGAGCAGCACGCTCCACACGTCCGGATGCGCCTTCTCGATCTCGTCGAACAGCACCACCGAGTAGGGCTTGCGCCGCACGGCGGTCGTGAGCGCGCCGCCTTCCTCGTGGCCCACGTATCCCGGAGGCGCGCCGATGAGCCGCGACACCGTGTGCTTCTCCTGGTACTCGCTCATGTCGATGCGGATCATCATCTGCTCGTCGTCGAACAGGAACTCCGCGAGCGCCCGCGCGAGCTCGGTCTTCCCGACGCCGGTCGGCCCGAGGAAGATGAACGAGCCGAGCGGCCGGTTCGGGTCCTGGAGCCCCGCGCGCGCGCGGCGGATCGCGTTGCTGACGATCGTGACGGCGTTGTCCTGTCCCACGACCCGCTGCTTCAGCTCCTCGTCGATGCGCAGCAGCCTTCCCTTCTCGCCCTCCATCATCTTGGCGACGGGGATCCCGGTCCACTTCGACACGATCGCGGCGATCTCCTCGGAGTCCACTTCCTCCTTCAGCATCTTGGCGTTCTTCTGCACCTCGTGGAGGCGCTTGCGCCCCCGCTCCTGGAGGCGGTCGAGCTCGGCGAGCTTGCCGTGGCGCAGCTCCGCGGCCTTGTTGTAGTCCCCGGCGCGCATCGCCTCCTCCTCCGCGACCTTGACCCGCTCGGCTTCCTCCTTGTGCTTCAGGATCTCCTGCAGGACGTCCTTCTCCGCCTGCCACTGAGCGCGCATCCCGGACGACGTCTCCTTCAGCCCGGCGATCTCGCCCTCGATCTTTTCGAGGCGCTCGCGCGATGCCGGGTCCTTCTCTTTCTTCAGGACGTGGCGCTCCACCTCGAGGTGGGCGAGCTTTCGCTCCACCTCGTCGATCGGCTGGGGCAAGCTGTCGATCTCGATGCGGATGCGCGAGGCCGCCTCGTCGATGAGGTCGATCGCCTTGTCGGGAAGGAACCTGTCGTTGATGTAGCGATCCGAGAGCGTGGCCGCCGCGACGATCGCCTCGTCGAGGACACGCACGCCATGGTGGACCTCGTAGCGCTCCTTCAGCCCGCGAAGGATCGCGATCGTGTCCTCCACCGACGGCTCGCCGACCATCACGGGCTGGAACCGGCGCTCCAGGGCGGGGTCCTTCTCGACGTGCTTCCGGTACTCGTCGATCGTGGTGGCTCCGATGCAGTGGAGCTCGCCGCGCGCGAGCGCCGGCTTGAGCATGTTGCCCGCATCCATCGAACCCTCCGCCTTCCCCGCTCCGACCAGGGTATGGAGCTCGTCGATGAAGACGATGATCTTCCCCTCGGCGTCCGTGATCTCCTTGAGCACCGCCTTCAGGCGGTCCTCGAACTCGCCGCGGTACTTCGCTCCTGCGATGAGCGCGCCCATGTCGAGCGCGACCAGCTTCTTCTTCTTGAGCCCTTCCGGCACGTCGTCCTTGTGGATGCGCTGGGCAAGCCCCTCGACGATCGCCGTCTTGCCGACGCCGGGATCACCGACGAGCACGGGGTTGTTCTTGGTGCGCCGCGAGAGCACCTGCATCACGCGGCGTATCTCCTCGTCTCGACCGATCACGGGATCGAGCTTCCCCTCCGCGGCGAGCTGTGTCAGGTCCTTGGCGTAGCGCTGGAGCGCCTGGTACTTCTCCTCCGGGTTCTGGTCGGTCACGCGCTGGTTCCCGCGGATCGCGACCAGCGCCTTGTAGATAGCGTCCTTGGTGATCCCGAGGGACTTCAGGATGCGCGAGGCGTCGGAGTCCTTGACCTCGGCGACTCCGATGAACAGATGCTCGGTCGATGTATAGTCGTCCTTGAGACGCTTGGCCTCTGACTCGGCGTTCGTGAAGGTCGCCCGGATGCTCGGAGAAAGGTATGCGCCGCCCTGGCCCTCTCCCGATACCGATGGGAGCTTCGAGATGGCTTGCTCCACCTTCGTCTGGAGGAGCTCGATGCTCGCGCCGAGGTTACTCACCAGAGCTCCCGTCGTGCCACCCTCCTGCACGAGAAGTGAAAGCAGAAGATGAAGTCCGTCAACTTCCGTGTTTCCATGCTTTTCAGCAATACGCTGGGCTTCCGCAACCGCTTCCTGGGCCTTGACCGTGTACTTGTCGAGTCTCACCTTCGTTCTCCGATCTTTAGTGGCGACGATTAAACTTTCCTCAATTTAGACGACATATGCAAGCCCTTTATTCCACGATTGCAGAGGTGGACGATGGAATCCGACACTAGCCGCTTCCGTAACGGAGTCCAGCTCCTGAAGGCCGGCAAGCTCGACGAGGCCATCGCGGAGCTCGCCATCGCCGCCACGACCGGAGAGGACCTCCCGGTCGAGCACTTCGCGCTCGCCGTCGCCTACGAGAAGAACGGCGACGCCAGGCGCGCCGTCAAGGAGTTCCAGCGATTCCTGGAGATGAACCCGGACGACGCGAACAAGATCGCCTACGCCAAGACCCACATCGCCCGCCTGCAGCCCGCCGAGCCCGTGCCTCAGGTGCGGCCGTCGCCGCACCAGGCCCCAGCGCCGCGACCGGCGCCCGCCATGCCGGCGGCCGCGGGATCGGCCGAGTCATGGAACGAGCGCGGCAAGGCCGCGTTCCAGAACGGCATCCGGGAGGCACTCTCCTGTTTCGAGCGCGCCGTCGCGGCCGAACCAGGACATCCGGGCGCGCTCTACAACGCGGCGGTGCTATCCCTCGTCGCGGGCGACGCTGCCCGCGCTCACGCATCGCTCGCGACTCTCGTGGGCGACCACCCCGAGGACGCCGAGGCGCGCGAGCTCCTGGAATCGATCTAGTGTCCCAGAAGTAGCGGCTCAATCCGGCCGGGTGGCGTCCGGAAGCTCGGAGATCGGGCGGCGGCCGGAGAAGCCCGTGTCGAGCTCGTGCCAGTAGCCGATGTCGTCCTCGCCCACCTTCCAGCACAGGAGCACGATCCTGCCGCCGTAGAGCGCGGGGAAGTCGAGCAGCCCGCGCTGCGTGTCCTTGACCATCACGCCTTCCCTCGCGAGCGAGGCCTGGATCGTGCGCATCGCCTCGAGGAGGCGGAAGTAGCCGAGAGGGACGATGCATTCCATCTCCGGAGGGTCGAGAGCCTTCGCGGCTCCTTCCAGCCCGGCGTGCACGCGGACCATGCGTTCGGCGAGCATGCGGACCGTCGGGAGCTTCGACCGGGCCTCCTCGAGCGTGAACGTGCGCTCGGTCACGACGTTCTCGTCTCGACGTAGAAAGCCAGCTCGTCGAGGAGGTGGCCTCGCCGTCCGAGAGGGGCGAGGGCCGCGCGCGATGCGGCGATGAGCTCGCCGGTGAGGCGGCGCGCGCCATCGACACCCGCGAAGGTGACGAACGTATTGCGTGTGACATCCTTGCCGGTGTCCTTGCCGAGCGCCTCCGGAGTTCCCGTGGCGTCGAGGACGTCGTCGGTGATCTGGAACGCGAGACCCAGGTTCTTGGCGTAGGCCTTCAGGCACTCCCGAACGGCGGCCGACGCGGCGCACGCGATGGCGGCGATCTCGACCGACGCCATGAACAGCGCTCCGGTCTTGCGCGAGTGGATGAACTCGAGCCTGTCGAGATCGACGGGCGTCCCCACCGATGCGAGGTCGGCGTCCTGGCCCGCGACCAGCCCGGACGGGCCAGCCGCGCCCAGCACGATCGCGATCTCCGCGGAGCGGCGCGCTCGGGCTCGCCGCCGCACCGGCGACGACGGCGAATGCCTCCGTCGTCAGACCCATCGCCGCGAGGATCGCCACGGCTTCCCCGAACGCGACGTGGGTGGTCGGCTTCCCGCGCCTCAGGCTGGCGCCGTCCTGACACGGGAGGTCGTCGAGGATGAGCGACGCGGCGTGAACCATCTCGACGGCGCACGCCAGAGGCAGCACTCGGGGGAGCGGACCGCGCAGCGCCTCTGTGGCGAGCAGCGTCAGGACCGGACGGACGCGCTTGCCCGGCGAGAGGAGCGCGTAGCGCATCGCGTCGGTGGCGCGACCCGGAGGAGCCGATGCGAGGAGCCGCGCAAGCTCCGCATCCACCATCCTCCCGAGCTCCTGGTGGCGCGCCGCGAGGGTGGATGCCTGATCCGCGAGGGCGACCATCACGACTTCCCTGAACCGGGAAGGGGCAGCGTCGTCTTGAAGAACTGCATCGTGTTGAGCTCGAAGGACTCGCGGTCGGACCCTTCCGTCGGGATGCCGCGGCGGTGCAGGTTCAGGAGCGTGCGATGGTACGGATCGACCGCCTGGTAGAGCTTGTCGGTCACGAAGTTCTTGGACTGGGCGTCGTCCTCGCTCACCACGAACAGCACCTGGCGGGTCTTGAGCCCGTCGACGTGATCCTCGAGCCTCCCGCTTCCGAACGTCGCCCCGGTCACCTTGGTGAAGAGGCCGTCGTAGGTCGTGCCGAGGGCGCCCATCGGGGTGTGGAACGTGTTCTCGAACTCCTGCGCCATGATCGCTCGCGCATCGGGATAGAGGAAGTTGAGGGCAACCGCCCGTACGGTCGGAAGAGCATCGGCCTTTCCGGCGGCGAGCACGGTTGCGTAGGCGCCCATGCCGATGCCCCAGACGCCGACGCTCCCCTTCTTCACGTCGGCGCGGCTGTCGAGGTAGGCGACGGCGCCCTCCACGTCCTTCGCCTCGAGGATCCCGAGCGACGAGGCGGAGCCGCCGCTCTGCCCGTGGGCGCGAAGATCGAACGCGAGGACTCCGTATCCCAGGTGGTTCAAGAGCAGCGCCACCGCGAGCACCTGCGATCGCTCGGCCTTCCGGTCGTGAACGAAGGCGATGGCCGGAGCTCCCGCCTTGCCCCTGAGGAAGACACCGGCGAGGTTCACCCCGTCCGAGGAGCTGAAAGACACGTCCTCCCGTTCCATCAGCACGTCGCTGATCGCCTGCTTGACGACGCGCGGCGGTCTGCAGATCTCGCGGTAGAGCTGGAAGTTGAGGAACCCGAAGATCGCCACCGTCGCCGCGAGCGCGAGGAGCATCAGCCGCGCGAGGAATCGTCTCACCGCCTAGAGACCTCTACCGCGCACCATCGGCGTCCGCGGCGGATCGCGAGGGCGGGGATTCGACCGGCTCGGCCAGGGCGACTCCCGCGTCTCGGTGCTCCTCGTCTCGCTCGAGGAGGATCGAGATCTCGCCGGGCCGCTCGACGCAGACGACGATGCGGCGCACCTCGTGCCAGCGATCGGCGATGCCGTCTCCCAGCGACCGCATCGCGAGCGGCTCCAGGATGCGGCGCCGGATCGTGCGGGCGAGGTTCCGCGCCCCGTACTCGGCGTCATAGCCCTCCTTGACGAGGAGATCGATGACCGGCTCCTCGACGGATAGGGTCTTGCCCTCCTGGAGGAGCCTCTGCTCGAGCCCCGAGAGCTGGAGGCGGGCGATCGAGCGGATCGCTTCGGAGCAGAGCGGGTTGAAGAAGACGATCTCGTCGATCCGGTTCAGGAACTCCGGCGGGAAGAAGCGGCGCACCTCCTTCCGGAGCTGCGAGGTGGAGACCCCGCCATTCTCGTCCCCGTAGCCCACGGCACCGCGCGAGTAGAGCTTCGTCCCGACGTTGCTGGTCATGACGATCGTGGTGTTGCCGAAGTGGACGGTGCGCCCCTTTCCATCGGTGAGCCGCCCGGCGTCGAAGACCTGGAGGAAGAGGTTCATCATCTGCGCGTCGGCCTTCTCGATCTCGTCGAGTAGCACCAGCGAGTAGGGGTTCTTGCGTACGAGATCGGTGAGCTGGTTCTGGTCGTTGTAGCCCACGTAGCCCGGGGACGTACCGATGAGGCGGCTCCCGCTGATCTTCTCCATGTACTCGGACATGTCGATGCGGATCATCTTCTCCTCGTCGCCGAAGAGGAGCTCGGCAAGGGCCTTCGCAAGCTCCGTCTTGCCGACTCCCGTCGGCCCGACGAAGAGGAAGACTCCATCCGGCCGCTGCGGCTGGAGATCGAGGTTGAGCTTGGCGGCGCGAACGACCCGCGCCACCGCGCGGATGGCCTGGGGCTGGCCCACGACACGCTCCGAGAGGACCTCCTCGAGCTTGCCGAGGCGCGAGGGCGCGCGGCGTGAGAGCTTCTCGGCGGGCACGCCGGAGAGGTCGGAAAGCGCCGCCACGACCTCGTCGCGGCGCACGATCGGGACCGCCAGCGGATCGTGGTGGAGCCGGAGAGCCGCCTTCGTCGCGGCGCGGTCCAGTACGTCGATGGCCTTGTCGGGAAGCGACCTCTCGCGCAGGCACATCTTGATCAGCTCCAGGGTGTCGGCAAGGGCGTCCGGAGCGAAGCGCACCTTGTGGAAGTCCTCGAGTCGCCGCCCGACCGAGGCGAGGATCATCTCCGTCTCAGCCGCCTCCGGCTCCTCGAGCTTCAGGATCTGGTAGCAGCGCACGAGGGACGGATCGCGCTCGATGTTGTTGCGGAACTCGTCGTGCGTGGTGGCGCCGATCGACTGGATGTCGCCGCGCAGCAGCGCGGGCTTCAGCAGGTTGGAGGTGTCGAGCGTCCCTCCCTTGGTGAGGCCAGAGTTCACGATGGTGTGGAAGTCGTCGATGAAGAGCACGCAGTCCTGCTGGGACAGCTCCTTCACCAGATCGAGCACGCGCTCCTCGAACTGGCCACGGAACTTCGCGCCGGCGAGCAGCGTCGCGACGCTCATCAGGTAGATCCTCTTCCCCGACAGGTGGGGCGGTACGGAGCCCTCGGCGACGCGACGGGCCAGCTCCTCGACCAGCGCGGTCTTGCCGACGCCGGCGTCACCGAGGAGGAGCACGTTCCGCTTCTTCTGGCAGGCGAGGATCTCGATCATCTGGCGGAGCTCGCGGTCGCGTCCCACCAGTGGCGGGTAGGCCCCACGCGCGGCTTCCGCGGTCATGTCGGTGAGGAGCTCCTCCATCACCTTCTTCTCGACCTTCTCGGTCTTCTCGCCCTTGGCCGCCGCGGCCTTGTCGTCCGCGGCGGCGAGCTTCGGCGGCGGCTGGGCGCGGAGCTTCCGGAGCTCCTCCGCGACCCGCGCGCGCTTCGCTTCCGCCCAGCGGTTCAGGGGGTTGATGGCGAGCGCCCGGTGGAACATCTTCAGCGAGCCGTCGAGATCGCCGCGCTGGTAGTAGAGGTCGCCCAGGATCTCGTGCGCCTTGTCGAGCTGCGGCCTCTCCTCCACGAGCCTGCGCAAGAGGGCGATGGCTCCCGGGACGTCCTTCAGCTTCACGTGCGCCCGCGCCAGGAGGTAGTAGGCGAGCGGGATGTCGCCGCGATAGCGGATGGCGCTCTCGAGCTCGCGCAGGGCGAGGTCGAACTTGCCCTGCTCGAAGTAGCGGATCCCGAGGTAGCCGTGGCTCGCGTGGAGCGTGTTCCTGTAGTCGAACCCCTTCGTGGGCTCGTCGGTCACCGCCGCCACGACGCCGAGGGACTTGTAGAGGCCGATCGCCTTGCGGTAGAGCCCCATGCGCAGGAAGAACTCCGCCAGCGCGTGCAGCGCGCCCGCGTCGGACACGAGCTCCTCGGACGCGCGCGCCGCACCCTCGTAGCGGACGCCCTGCGAGGAGAGGCCGCGCAGAAACAGCACGTCGCCGCCTCTCACACGCACGAACGGAGCGAGCCGCAGAGGGGGCGCCGCCGCGCACAGAAGCGTCGGATCCGCGCCGCCGGAGTGAAGGGGCGCCGGCAGGATCCTCGCCACGAGACCGAGGAGGCCTTCGGCGGCTTCCTTCAACCCAGGCCCCGCCGCCGCGGTCGTCTCGAGCCCCGGCTGCTCCCGGCGCTTGGCGACCTTCCAGGCGTCGAGCACCCGCGACAGGTCTTTCTTCAACGTCTGGAGCACGACCTGGGGTGTCACCGAGAAGAGGCGATCCATGCGGATCGCTCCCTCCGTGATGAGGAGCTGCTGGAGCTCGAGCCGGCGGTCGACGTTGAGGTCGACGGCGTGCCGATCGAGGAACCCCGTGATCGCCTCGCTGGCCACGTCCTCGGTCGCGAGCTGGGCGAGGGACACCGACGACAGGAGCGCCACGGCCCGGTCCGCGGCATCGAGCATCTCGGGCGGCCCGACCCCCACCGGTGAACCCGATCGATCCGGCGGCGGGAAGAGATACGGAAGCTTCTCCCGGATCCGATCCAATCGACTCTCCTCGCGAAAACCGCGGTCCCGCTGCAGTTTTCGAGTGTAGATGACGGGTTCCGAGTCTGTCAAATCGCGCCCCGCTGCTTTCGCCCGGGTACAATCGCACCCATGCCCCAGGTGCGGATGGCGTCCGCCGCGCTGCTCCTCGCGCTTGCGTCACCTCTGGTCGCATCCGGCAAGGACGAGAAGCAGGAGGCCGTCAGGCTCTACAACGAAGGCGTCAAGGCGGACGAAGGGGGAGACCAGGATGGCGCCATCGCGGCCTACCGCGCAGCGATCGAGAAGGACCCGAAGCTCGTCAACGCCTACAACAACCTCGGGCTCGCGCTCGAGGGCAAGGGCGATCTCGACGGGGCAATCGCCGCCTACGGCAAAGCGCTCGAGCTGTCGCCCGACCTCGGCGTCGCCCACCTGAACCTGGGACTCGCGCTCGAGAAGAAGGGCGACCTCGACGGAGCCGCCAAGGAGATCGAGATCGCCGCCAAGGCAGGGACGGGACCGGCGTGGATGAAGCTCGCGCAGATAGAGACGTCCGCGAAGCACCCGGCAGAGGCGCTGGCGGCTTACCAGAAGGCGTTCGATGCCGGCGTCGAGGATGCGGTGTCCCGCTACAACGCGGGCGTCCTTCTCGAGAGAGCGGGCAAGACCGAGGATGCCGAATCGTCGTACCGGGCGGCGCTCAGGCTCGATCCCGCCCACGGCAGCTCTCACTTCAACCTGGCCACCATCTACATGAAGCGCGGCGAGAAGGACAAGGCGCTCGCCGAGCTCGAGGCCGCGGGCAAGGACCCGTCGTTCCAGAAGAGCGGAAAGGCGAGCGCGGCGCTGGCGATGGTCCATGCGGCACGCGGCGAGTGGGAGCCGGCGGTCGCCGCCTACCGCGCGGCCATCGAGAAGAGCCCGAACGACCCGGAGCTCCACGTCGACCTGGCGCTCGCCCTCCAGAAGACGGGCGATCTCGAGGCCGCCCGGACGAGCGCGAAGAAGGCCCTCGATCTCGATCCCGGGCGCGCGGTCGCCGCGTTCACCCTAGGGCTCGTCTGCGACGAGGCCGGGAAGAGAGACGAGGCCATCGCGGCCTACGAGACCACTCTCAAGCTCGATCCCAGGAACACCCAGGCGCACAACAACCTCGGACTCCTCTACCAGGGCGCAGGCAGGCTCGACGAGTCGAGGCAGCACCTCGAGGAGGCGCTGCGGCTGGACGACAGGCACGCCGTCGCGCACTACAACCTGGGCCTCACTCTCTACAAGCAAGGCAAGACGGACGCCGCGATCGCCGAGTACCAGAAGGCGATCGCCCTCGACGATTCGCTCGCGAACGCGCACTACAACCTGGGCAACGCGCTCTCGGAAAAGGGCCGCAAGGCGGAGGCCGTCAAGGCCTACCAGAGCTACCTGCGCGTCGCCCCCGGCGCGAAGGACGCCGAGAAGGTGCGCACGCTCATCAAGCAGCTCGGCGGATGAGCGAGGTCGTGCTGGAGCAGCCGCTTCCCGGCGGGCGCGTGCTCGCGCTGGTGCACGGCGACCTCGTCTCCGAGGACGTCGACGCCATCGTCAACGCAGCCAACGAGCACCTCCAGCACGGCGGCGGCGTCGCGGGCGCGATCCTCCGCGCCGGCGGCGACGACATCCAGCGCGAGTCGAACCGCATCGGTCGCGTGCCCACGGGGTCCGCCGCCGCCACGGGCGGCGGGCGCCTGAAGGCCCGGCACGTCGTCCACGCGGTGGGTCCGATCTGGCGCGGCGGAACGAGCGGCGAGCGGCAGCTCCTGGAGAGCGCCGTCGACGCCGCGCTCTCGGTCGCGGGCGGGCTCGGCGCGAGCTCGATCGCGATGCCGGCGATCTCGACCGGGATCTACGGATACCCCAAGGAGGACGGCGCGCGCGTCATCGTCGGCGCCATACGCGGCCACTTCGCCGCACACGAGCCGTCGCCCGTGCGCAGCGTCCGCATCACGCTCATCGACGCTCCGAGCGTCGCGATCTTCAAGGGAATACTCGAGGAGTAACGCACATGGGATTCGACACGCTCGTCGGCATGCGCGTCCGGTCCGGCCAGGAGCTCCTGCGCCAGGGCGAGGACTCGGCGATGGTCTTCAAGGTGATGGAGGGCCGCCTCGGCGTGTACCGCGAGACAGCGGAAGGCCGCGTCAAGCTCTACGACATCGAGGACGGCGGCATTGCCGGCGCGACGTCGGTCATCCTGAAGAAGAACCAGATCTTCACCGTGCTCGGCGAGGCCATCATCTCGGTCGTCAAGGCCTACCGGAGCGACGACCTCGAGCACGCGGTAGCCGAGGACGACTCTCTCTTCCCCCTCATCGTGACGGCCGTGCTGAACGAATGGCGATTCCTCGATCGCCGCCTCATCGATCAGCACATCGCGGCCGAACCCGACGCCGAATCGCGCTCCAACGTCCTCGGCACGATCCTCGCGAACCTCAAGGAGGACATCGACCAGGCACTCCAGCGCGTGGACGACCCGAAGTTCCTGCGGACCGCGCTCCAGGACTTCCTGAAGGAGACGTTCGAGATCGCCGAGAGGCCCACGCCCGGCGCGGTGATCGAGAACATCCTGTGGCTCAAGGTCAACATCACCAAGGCCGCGGTGCTGCGCACGATCACCTCGATCGTCGATCCCGCCGAGCGCCGGAGCGCGATGACGGAGATCCTGACGAACCTCGCCCGGGCGACGGTCGAGCTCTCCGACCAGGTCCTCGCCTAGCAGCCCGATGAACCGTCATCGGCGCGGGTTCCAGACAGAGCCCGCGAAGCTGACGGCCATCCTTGAGCAACAGCCCGTCAACCAGATGAGTTGTTCTTCGCCGTCGGCCGCCCGGCGATTTTCGCGAGCGCCGAAGCGGGCGATCCAGCCTCTGGCCTTGCTCGCGTCGCTTGCCTGCGGGGAGGGTCTTCCGCAAGATGGAATCCACACCCGTCCCGATGGGATCTGTGCTCGCATAGGGAGCTCTAACCCTCGGATGGTGGAGGCGGATTCCGCTGCACGGGCCGCCGCCAGCGCGGCGATCGAGGCGCCGTTCGTGATTCCGGAAGTGGGCGTCCTACGTCGCGGTGGCGGCTCCAGCGGCGCCCTTCGAGAGGCAACCCGCAAGCGACAGTGGCTCCTGGATCGGATCGAGGACCCCAACCCGTGGGTGCGAGTTGCCGTAGCCCACTGGCTTGGTGCCATCCCACCCGACGAGGAGACCACGCGGTGTCTCCAGAAGCAGCTCTCCCTCGAGACGGATTTCCATGCCGCCGAGGCCTTCGTTGGCGTGCTCTCCAAGCTGGGTAGCTCGGACGTGGGCCCGGTAATCGCCGAGCTTCTCAAGTGCGACCGAACCGATCTTCGCCAGTTAGGTATCAGCGCCGCCAGCGGCGTTCATGGCCCGGAGATGCTCTATCCGCTGATGGAGGCGTACGAGGAGGAGGTGCTCGACCGCGAGCCCATCGTCACGACGCTTATCGCTCTGAAGGACCACCGCGCCCTGCCGCTTGCTTTGCGGGCCCTCGATCCAGCATCGCGCACAGTGATCGTTCGTGACGCGATGGCGGAAGCCTCGACCGCTGCGAACACGATCTATCTCATCGAGGCCATCACGACGCCTGACGATGTCGCGACGTTGGTGCGCTACTACCAAGCGACTCCTTGGCTCGAGCCGCGTTCTCGCAAGATGCTCATTGACGTCATCCTCAAGCGAGGTGGACCGGCCGTTCCGATCGCCACACTCGCCGGCGCCTTTGTCCGGGAGACGGACCACGAAACCCGAGCGACGATTGCGCGCTGGATCCTGCGCTCCTATCTCGAGCCCAGGAAACCTCCGCCCTTCAGGCACGACCCCTCCGACTGCACGCCGTGGAGCGCCGTCCTCGCCGCGAGGCTCCCCTACGACCAGATGGAAGTAGGGCGCCTCCTCGCCCCCGAGAGCGCGCCCTACTGGCAGGCGATCAACCCCTCCGACGACAATGACCTCCTGTGCCCGTTCGGCGAGGTCGCGGCGTCTCTCGGCCGACGCGCCCGGGTCGACTTCTGGCGGCGGGTCGCCAGCATCGTTGGGTTGCGGTGGGTCGATTACTGGATGTCCCACGACCTCGTAAGGCTCGCGAGCATCGAGGTCACCCAGGATCCGAATGCGGCGCTGACGCTCATGAACGAGGCCGCCGAGCGGTTGGGCAAGACCACCGATACGGGCTGGGCGCTCGCGGAGATCCGTCGGCGCGCCGAGCGCATCAAGGCCGCTCGGGGCACACGAGAGGGCTCCTCCCCGGAAAACCCCAAGGCAAGCGTGATCGAGCGCAGGGGCTTCACAGGCGCCGGGCTCATACTCATGCCGGACGGCACCTACTCCGCACGCGCCAGCTTGAGCGATGGCATCATCGACGTCTGCTCCTCCCAGGATGAGCCAGGCATCAGAGGCCGGTGGACGCTCGAGCTTGGCTACGTCATTCTGGATCCCGAGAGCGCGATCACTCCGTACCTGCCGTTACCGGAGACGCTCGTGCCCCTCTCCGTCCAGGGAACCGACTACCTTCTGCTCGATCAGTGGGCCGAGAGCACGGTTGCGGCACTCGAGTCCGCGGAGCCCTTCGTCGGCCTCTTTCCAGGCTACCGTGCGGAGGCGTCGGGCGAACACCCGCGCTTTCCCGACGCCAAGCTGGTGATTGACGCCGTTGTCCGGAACTCTTCCCTTCCTTCGAAGCTCCGTCCGCTTCTGCTCGGTCCACATCGCTCAGGCATCGGCCGGCAGCCCCGCTTTCCCCGGAACCAAGGTGGTGATGACGCCTGGCCGTTCGCCATCCCGGTCAAAGAAGGCGCTTGACTTCGACCTCTTCATATGTTAGCCTCAATCATGAGCGTTCGAAGAGAACCGACGCAGCCGGACCTCTTCCCGAGGCACGGCGGCAAGCGAGCCGGCGCCGGCCGTCCCCGCTCCTCGACGAGCGACACCCCTCACCGGGCGCGGCCCGAAGTCGGACGCTCGTACCCGCTGCACCTGACCCTGCGCCTTCATCGCGACGTCGGCCGCGTTCGCAACTGGCAGGCGGAGCCCGTGCTGAGGAAGGCGTTCCGCAAAGGACGCGAGCGCTTCGGGTTCCGGCTGGTCCACTACTCCGTGCAGGACACTCACCTGCACCTCATCGTGGAGACCGATGGCAAGGATTCGCTGTACCGCGGGGCGACGGGCCTCGCGGTGCGCATCGCGCGCGGCCTGAACCGCCTGCGCAAGCGCCGGGGCCAGGTCATCGCCGAGCGCTACCACGTCCACGTCCTGAAGACGCCGAGGGAGGTGAAGAACGCGCTGCGTTACGTCCTCAACAACGCCGCTCACCACCTTCCGGGCCCGCCGCCGCGCGTGCGCGCCCCGCTCGGCGGCACCGATGTGTTCTCCACCGGCGTCTACTTCGACGGATGGCGCGAACAGCACCTGGTGACGCACGTCCCCCCGCACCCACCGCCTCGGGTCCCACCTCGAACATGGCTTCTCCGGGATGGCTGGAAGCGGCTGGGACCGATCGGTTTCCACGAGATCGGGCCTTCCCGGCCCGGTGCCGGACGCTAGTGTCCCGAGTCCGCGCACGCTTCGGCGTCGCGTTGCTGGAGTCGAACCAGACCCTCCCCCCCGCGTGAGTGTCCACACAGACCACCGCTAGCGTAGCCAGGTACCGTCCACGAGGCGCGGGATGCGGAGGGGGTTGTCGTCCTGCAGCTCCGGGGGAAGCCGCTTCTGGGGGAAGCCCTGGAAGCAGAGGGGCCGCAGGAACCGGCGCATTGCGGCGATGCCGACGGAGGTGGAGCGGGGGTCGGTGGTCGCGGGATAGGGGCCGCCATGGTGCATGGAGGGGCAGACCTCGACGCCTGTGGGGAACCCGTTGCAAACGAGGCGTCCTGCCCTCTCGCCGAGGAGAGCGATCAGATCGGGGTGGCGATCGAAGTCCTCGGAGACGGCGTGCACCGTGGCGGTGAGCTGGCCGGGAAGGGCTCGCGCGAGGTCGAGAAGCTCGCCCGCGTTCGCGGAGACGACGACCAGCGTGAACGGGCCGAAGACCTCGTCGAGGAGCGCAGGCTCCCTCAGGAACGCGACGGCGGTGGTGCGCGCGACGACGGGCGCGGCGCCAGGGCCCGCAATCCCGCGCGCGAGGACCTGCACGCCGTCGGCGTGGGTCCGGCGGGCGACCCCGGCGTCGAACGCGGCCTGGATGGCCGGCGTGAGCATGGTGGCCGGCGGCGTCGAGGCGACGAGGCGGTCGAGCTCGGCGACGAAGCGGTCCGTGGCGTTGCCGGCAAGCGCGAACACGAGGCCGGGGTTGGTGCAGAACTGGCCGACGCCGAGGGTGAACGACTGATGGAGACCGGCGGCAATGGCTCCGGCGCGCTCCTCCATCGCTCCGGGAAGCACGAAGACGGGGTTGGTGCTCCCCATCTCGGCGTGGACCGGGATGGGCTCGGGCCGCGCGGCCGCGACGTCGAGGAGGGCGCGGCCTCCCCGCAGCGAGCCGGTGAACGCGACAACGCGGGCGCCGGGATGCGCTACCAGCGCGCGACCGACGGCCGGGCTCGCGCCGTGCAGGAGCGCGAAGGTGCCTTCCGGCATCCCGGCCGCGGTGCGCGCGGCCTCGATGGCGCCGGCGACGAGCTCGCTCGTCTCGGGATGGGCGGGGTGCGCCTTCACGATGACCGGACATCCTGCAGCGATGGCGGATGCCGTGTCGCCGCCGGCGACCGAGAACGCGAGCGGGAAGTTGCTGGCGCCGAAGACGACGACGGGCCCGACGGGGACGTTCATGCGGCGGACGTCGGGCTTCGGCACGGGCCGGCGATCGGGATCGGCATGATCGATCGTCGCGTCGAGCCAGGAACCCTCGCGCACGTGCGCCGCGAACTTCGCGAGCTGATCGACCGTGCGCGCCCGCTCGGAGACAAGGCGTGCGATCGGAAGCGCGGTCTCGCGCGAGCAGACGTCGAGGAGCGCGGCGCCCAGAGCCAGGATCCGCGCGGCGATCTCATCGAGGAACCGCGCCCGGCGTTCCGCGCCCGTCTCGCGCAGCACCCAGGACGCACGGCAGGCGAAGGCGAAGGCGCCGTCGATCTGCTCGGGCGTCGCATCGGGATACGTACCGGAGTTCACGCCACCACGTTCTCCAGCACGCCGATCGGGTCGATGCGGATCGCGATCTCGTCTTCCTGGGCGAGCGTGAAGTCGGACGGCGGAACGATGCCGGTGCCGGTCAAGAGGTAGCAGCCCGCGGGGAACGAGCACTCCCGGGTGAGGCACTCGACGAGCTCCGCGATGGACCGGCGCATCTGTCCGAGCTCGGTCGCGCTCGAGACGATCACGTCCCCGGCGCGCCGCACCTCGAGCGCGATCTCGGTGGCCGGCGGTAGCGGATCGCTGCCGACCAGCACTCCGGGCCCCAGCGCGCAGCTCCCATCGTAGACCTTCGCCTGCGGCAGGTAGAGCGGGTTCTCGCCCTCGATGTCGCGCGCGCTCATGTCGTTGCCGATGGTGTAGCCCGCGATGCGGCCATCGCGCGTCACGAGGACGGCAAGCTCCGGCTCCGGCACGCTCCACGCGCTGTCGGCGCGGATGCGCACCGCCTGCCCGGTCCCGGCGACGCGATGGGCACTCGCCTTGAAGAAGATCTCCGGACGCACGGCGTGGTAGACGCGCGCGTAGAAGTCGGCGCCGCCGGTCTCGCGCGCCTCGTCCATCCGGGCTTCCCTGCTCCGGTGGTAGGTCACGCCCGCACCCCACACCTCCTGCCCCTCGATCGGCGCGAGAACGTCATCCCGATTGACCGGCCCGGTGCGATCACCCCGCTCGAGCGTGGCGGCGAGAAACGGCACGAGGTCTTCGCGATTGACGAGGCCGTCCCACGCCTGGCCCGGCAGCGTCGAGAACGCGCCCGCATGCTCGACCACGCAGCCCTTGCGAGTCCGGTAGAGCCTCACCGTCGACCCCGGAGCTTCGCGACCGCGACATCGACGTCGACCACGCAGCCGCCCCACGCTCCCCCGCCCGACTCCTGGAGCGCCGCCCAGAGCCGGGTGTCCGAGGGAAGCTCCGGGTCGGACACAAGGTCGGGCCGCAGGGCGCGCGCGGCGAGGAGCCGCGTGCCTTCGATGGCGCCCAGCTCTCGTCCGCCCTCCCCCACCAGATCGATGCTCCCGGACAGGGCCTGGCGATCGATCGCGATCCGCACGAGGTCCCCGTCCAGCACCTTGCCGATCGGCCCGCCGGCGAGCGCCTCCGGGCTGACGTGACCGATGCAGGCTCCCGTGCTGACGCCGGAGAAGCGCGCATCGGTGATCACCGCGACGTCGTGCCCCCACGGAAGGTGGCGCAGGGCCGCGGTGACCTGGTACACCTCCTCCATCCCCGCGCCGATCGGACCCCGGCAGATCAGGACCACCACGTCCCCGGCGGCCACGCGATCGGTGCCCGTCGACTTGATCGCCGCGATGGCGGCGCGCTCGGTCGTGAAGACGCGCGCGTGGAGCGTCCGGTCGTAGCGCCCGTCTCCCGAGAGGGCGCGGCCGTCGATTGCCGTGCTCTTGACGACCGCTCCCTCCGGCGCGAGGTTCCCGCGCGGGAAGCACACGGTGCTTCCAATGCCGCGCTCGCGGGCGCGTCGGGGCGACAGGATGACGTCGTTGGGATCGACGCCGTCGCGGTCCCGCAGGAGCCCGCGGAGCGCGCGCCGGCGCTCGGACCCTTCCCACCATGCGAGCACATCTCCCAGCGACAGGCCCGCGACGCTCCGGGCCTCCAGATCGAGCAGGCCGAGGGCGCGCAGTTGCAGCATCACCTCGGGCACTCCCCCGGCCAGGAACACCTGCACCGTGGGGTGATTGCGAGGACCGTTGGGCAGCGCGTCGACGAGGCGCGGGACGGCGCGGTTGCACGCCTCCCAGTCCCCGATCGCGGGGCGCCGCAGCCCAGCCGCGTGCGCGATCGCAGGCAGATGGATGAGCAGGTTCGTCGATCCGCCGAAGGCCGCGTGGACCACCATCGCGTTCCGTATGGCCGCGTCGGTCACGATGGCCGAGGTCGTCACGCCCGAGTCGATCATCGCGCGCGCCGCCGCCGCGCTGCGCCGCGCGGCATCACGCCAGATCGGCTGGCCGCTGGGCGCGAGCGCCGTGTGGGGCAGCGCAAGCCCGAGCGCCTCGCCCACGACTTGCGCCGTCGCCGCCGTTCCCAGGAACTGGCAGCCGCCGCCAGGCGACGCACAGGCGCGGCAGCCGAGCTCGGCCGCTTCATCGAGCGTCACGAGACCGTGGACGTACCGCGCGCCGAGCGACTGGACCGTCCCCGCATCCTCGCCGTCGGCGGCAGGCAGCGTGACGCCGCCCGGCACGAGGACGCACGGGAGGTCGCGCTGGCCCGCGAGGGCCATCATCATCGCGGGCAGCCCCTTGTCGCAGGTGGCGATGCCGATCGCGGCGCGCCGCGTCGGGAGCGATCGGATGAGGCGCCGGAAGATCGTCGCCGCGTCGTTCCTGTAGGGAAGGCTGTCGAGCATCCCGCTCGTCCCCTGGGTGCGGCCGTCGCAAGGATCGCTGCAGGCCACCGCGAACGGAACACCTCCGCCGCGCGCGATCTCCCGGGCCGCCTCCTCCACGAGGAGCCCAACCTCCCAGTGCCCCGTGTGGAGCCCGAGCGCGACCGGAGCCCCGTCGCGGTCGCGCAGGCCGCCCTGCGTGGAGAGAACCAGGACCTCCGGACCGCCGAGCCGCGCGGCGCTCCAGCCCATCCCCACGTCCTGCGTGAGCCCGAAGATGTCGCCGCTCGGCGCCGCCCGGAGCACCGCATCGGTGAGGGGAAGCTTGCCTGGGGGACCGGCAGCACGGGTGCGCACGTCCAGGATCGCGGGATCGCCTCCGTCGAGGAGCCCCGCGGACGGCGCCACCGGTCAGAGCTCGGGGACCGCTTCGGCGACGCGCTTGGCCGCCGCTTCGAGGATGTGCGCCATCTTCGCATGGCGTTCCTCGTCCGCGCCGATCGCTCCGACCTCGCGCCCCGCGAGGAGCGCCCTCAGGAACGCGCGATCGCGCATCATGGGGAACACGGCCCGCAGGCGATCCTGGGTCTCCGCGAGGTTGCGCGCCATCGCTTCGCCCGCCAGCGCCCCGCCTTCGCCTCCCGCGAGCTTGCCCGAGAGGGTCGCGACGTCTGCCGCGAGGGAGGCGAGGGCGTTGCCGAGACGGCTCTCCCGGCGCGCCTCGTCGTCGTCCTTCAGGAGCTCCTTCTCGATCAGAGCCTTCTCGACGTGCGCGCACTCCATCTCGATCGACGCGAGGGTGACGACGAAGAGCTGCTCGTTGCCGGCGAGGAGCTCCTTCAGGTCGCCGGCAGGGTACTTCTTGGCGAAGCTCGTGCCCTTGTCGCTGCCGACCACGCTCCAGAGCTGGGGCGATCCGAGCACGACGCCGACGGCGCCCATGACCGCACCGGCTCCCAGATGGAAGAGGTCGGCATCGCCCCGCTTGACCGCCACGCGCCCGCCCTCCATGCGATAGAGGTAGCGATGCGGCGCGCCCTCGGTGAGGACGGTGGCCCCGCGCGGGATCGGGTGGAGGCTGATGGTCGTCGGACCTTTCATTGCTGGCTCCTTTGGGCGTCCGGATTGTACGCCCATGCCTTGCTCCCCGCCGGCACCCGCGCGAACGTTCTTGACGCGGTGCGGTAATCGAGTTAGATTAGTCTAAATAGACTAAGGGCCGCACGCGGAACGTCGTCCGCGCCCAGCCACCGACGCGCAGAGGAGCAGCCATGGACCTGGGCCTGACGCCCGACCAGATCGAGATCCAGAAGCAGGCCCGCCGTTTCTTCGAGGAGCGCGTGCAGCCGCGCGCGCGCGCCGTGGACGCAGGCCATGCAAGCATCGTCGAGCTCTGGCCGGACATCGCCGCGCAGGGCTACATGGCTCCGCACTGGCCGGAGGAGCTCGGAGGCGCGGGCGTGGACGCCGTGAGCACGGCGCTCATCGGGATCGAGATGTCCCGCGCGTGCGGGAGCACTGTCCTCTCGCAGGGCGCCTCCACCCTGCTCTGTGGCGGCGCGATCCTCCAGCACGGGACCGACGCGCAGAAGAAGAAGTACTTGCCGCCGATGGCGCGCGGCGAGGCCGTCGGCGCCTGGGGCCTCACGGAGCCCGGCGCGGGCTCCGACGTGATGGGCCTCAAGACCACGGCGCGCGAAGTGGACGGCGGGTTCGTCCTCAACGGCGCCAAGACCTTCATCACCAACGCGCCGGTCGCGAGCACGATGGTCGTCTACGCCTGGACCGATCCGCGCGAGGGGCACCGCGGGCTATCCGCCTTCGTGCTCGAGCGCGGCATGAAGGGCCTCGAGACCTCGCCGCCCATGAAGAAGATGGGGTTCCGCGGGAGCCCCACGGGCGAGATCTTCATGAGCGACTGCTTCGTGCCGCGGGAGAACCTGCTCGGCAACCGCGGCATGGGGTTCTACGAGGCGACCGACAGCCTCAACGGTGAGCGCGCGGCGGCGCCGTGCATCGCGATCGGATTCATGGAGCGCGCCCTCGAGCTGTCCCTCGCGTACGCGCGGCAGCGCCACGCCTTCGGAAAGCCCATCGCGTCGTTCCAGGCGATCCAGCTCAAGCTCGGCCGCATCTACACGGACATCGAGCTCTGCCGGTCGATCCTCTGGCGACTCATCTGGATGCGGGAACACGGGATCCCGTTCACCAAGGAAGCATCGGCGGCCAAGGTCTACAGCTCGGAAGCCTCGGTGCGCAGCACCCTCGAGGCGATCCAGATCCACGGCGGCTACGGCTACATGGAGGAGTTCGAGGTCGAGCGGCTGATGCGCGACGCCAAGCTCCTCGAGATCGGCGCGGGCGCCACCGAGATCCAGCTCCTCCTCATCGCCCGCCTCCTCGTCGGTGAGACGGAGGAGCGCCTCTCCCATCCTTCCCCTTCTCCACTGCCCGTGCCAGCGGCCGCGCCGGTGCCGGCGCCCGTGCCCGTGGCCGCTCCTTCACCCGTTCCCGCGCCCGTCTCCGAGAAGCTCCGCGTCAAGCCAGAGGACATGGACAGCGGCACGCTGCTGCGGTTCGTCGCGCAGGCCTTTCATCGGGACGGCGCTCCCGACTGGCGCGCCACCGTCCTCTTCAAGCTCTCGGGGGCGAAGGGCGGGACGTTCCGCATGATCGTCGACGACGCCGGCTGCCGCGTCGAGAACGGCGAGGGCCCGGCGGACACGACGATCACCGCCTCCGATGAGACCTGGAGCGGCATCCTGCTCGGCAAGGTCAACCCGCAGAAGGCCTTCTTCCTCGGACGCCTCAAGGTGGGCGGCGCGATCGGCAACGCGATGATGCTCAGCAATCCCAAGGTGTTCGTGCGGCCGGAGGGCTTTTGAGGAACGCCAAGTCGTTCCCGCTCCAGGACCTGATCCTGCTCGGGATCCTGATGGACGGGCCTCAGCACGGCTACGAGATGCGCCAGCTCATGGCACGCCGCATGGGGCAGATCGAGACGATCCCCCCCGGGACGCTTTACTACACGCTCTCGAAGCTGGAGCGGCGCGGCCTCGTCCTGATGAAGCGCGACCGCGAGGGAAACCGCCCCGAGCGGATGGTCTACAGCATCGCGCCCGCCGGGCGGCAGCGATTCCAGGAGCTGATGCGCGAGGCGTTCCTCGTCGAGGATCGCCCCTACTCGACGTTCGACGCCGGCTACTACTTCATGGCCCATGGCGACCTGGAGGACGCCCTGCACGGGGCCGAGCGCCAGGCGGCGACCTTCGCCGCGATGCGCGATCACGTCGCGTCGCTCGAGCGCGCCTACCCCGTGCGCTGGCCCTTCTACCTCGACGCGATCAAGCAGCACACGCTGGCCGTCGTCGAGGCCCATCTCTCCTTCTACGGACACCTTCAAGACGACCTCCGCGAGCGCATCGCCCGCGCGCGCGGTCGCGGAAAGAGGAGGGCGCTAGCCCATGGTTGACTTCAGCCTCACCGAAGACCAGACGATGATGCGCGACATGGCGCGGGAATTCGCGCGGGACGAGATCCGCCCGCTCGCGGAACGCTATTACCAGCACGGCAAGGACGTGCCGCGCGAGGAGCTCGAGAAGCTCTCCGCCAAGGCGAACGCGTTGCGGCTCCTCGACTTCTACATGCCCGAGGAGTACGGCGGCCTCGGCATCACCGATCACGTGCTGCACGTGATGATCGCCGAGGAGCTCGCCTGGGGCGACGCCGGCGTCGCGGTCGACCTGATGGCCTCAGGCCTCTGCGCCGCGGGCATCTACCACATGGCGACGGACGAGCAGAAGAAGAAGTACATCTCCCGCTTCTGCAACCCCGAGAACCGCGAGATCGCCCCGAGGCGCGCCTGCTTCTGCCTCACCGAGCCCAACGCCGGCAGCGCCGTGAGCCAGATGTCCACGACGGCGACGCCGCGCGATGGCGGGTGGGTCCTGAACGGCACCAAACAGTTCATCACCAACGGCGGGCTCTCGGAGCTCTACCTCGTGGTGGCGCAGACCAATCCCGCGGCGAACGCGCCGATGGAGAAGGCGCTCGGGCTCGCCGGTTTCCTCGTCGAGGCGGGCACGAAGGGACTGTCGGTCGGCAAGGAGTACGAGAAGTGGGGCGTGCGCGCGAGCAACACCACCGAGGTGGTGCTCCAGGACGTCTGGATCCCGAAGGAGAACAAGCTCGGCAGCGACGACCCCGGCGGGATGATGAAGGTGTACAGCACGCTCGAGACGACGCGCATCGGCGTCGGCGCCTGCGCCGTCGGCATCGCCCGCGCCGCGTTCGAAGCCGCGCTCAAGTTCAGCAAGGAGCGCGTCCAGAAGAAGCCCATCATCGAGTTCCAGGCCATCAGCCACAAGCTCGCCGACATGGAGGTGAAGATCCAGGCGGCGCGCCTGCTCGTCTTGAAGGCCGCCTGGATGGCCGGCGCCAACGCCGCGATGAACCGCGGCGAGGGCAGCCAGGCCAAGCTCTATGCCGGCGACATCGCGGTCGAGGTCTGCACCGAGGCCGTCCAGATCCACGGAGGCTACGGCTTCGTCAAGGAGTACCCCGTGGGACGCTGGCTCAACGATGCGGTGATCTTCAAGATCTGGGAAGGCACCGCGGAGATCCAGAGGAACACCATCGCGCGTTATCTGAGAGACCTTTCGTAAGGCGGGGATTCCCGCCGGTTCCGTAGGGCGGGGGCTTTGTCCCCCGCCGGTTAGGGAGATCGCCATGACCGAAGCCTTCATCGTCGACGCACTGAGAACCCCGATCGGCAAGCGCAACGGCGCCCTCTCGTCCACGCGCCCGGACGAGCTCGCGGCATCCGTGCTGAGAGCGCTCGCCGCACGCGCGAACGTCCCGCCCTCCGACGTCGAGGACGTGGTGATGGGCTGCGTCACCCAGGTGGGCGAGCAGGGCTTCAACATCGCGCGCCTCTCCGCGCTCGAGGCGGGATTCCCCGTCGAGGTGCCCGGGACCAGCGTCAACCGCATGTGCGGCTCGAGCCAGCAGGCGGTCAACTTCGCCGCCCAAGCGATCCAGTCCGGAGCGATGGACATGGTGATCGGCGCCGGCGTCGAGTCGATGAGCCGCGTGGCGATGGGATCGGACGGCTCGGACATCAGCCACGAGCTGACCGATCGCTACGACATCATCCCGCAGGGCCTCTCCGCGGAGCTCGTCGCCGAGCGGTGGCAGCTCACGCGCGAGGCGATCGACGCCTTCTCCCTCGAGAGCCATCGCCGCGCGGTCGCGGCCATCGAGAAGAAGCTGTTCGACGGCGAGATCCTCGCCGTCCCGGGCAAGGACAAGGAAGGGCGAGCGATCACGCTCTCCCGCGACGAGGGGCCGCGTCCCGACACGAGCGCCGAGAAGCTCGCGGGGCTCCAGCCCGCGTTCAAGAAGGACGGCGTGATCACCGCTGGGAACTCGAGCCAGATCAGCGACGGCAGCGCGGCCGTCCTCATCGCGAGCGAGAAGAAGATGAAGGAGCGCAAGCTCCGCCCGCGCGCGCGGATCGTCGCCACGGCGGCGGTCGGGACGGATCCGACGATCATGCTGACCGGACCGATCCCGGCGACGCGCAAGGTGCTCGCGAAGGCGGGTATGAAGATCGATCAGATCGATCTGTTCGAGGTCAACGAGGCGTTCGCTCCGGTCGTGATGGCCTGGGAGCGCGAGCTCGGCGTCGACCACGCGAAGGTCAACGTCCGGGGAGGCGCGGTCGCCCTCGGCCACCCGCTTGGCGCGAGCGGCGCGAGGCTCGTGACGACGCTCCTCGCCGCGCTCGAGAGCGAGAAGAAGAAGTACGGCCTGATCACCATGTGCATCGGCTTCGGCATGGGCACGGCCACGATCATCGAGAGGTTATGACCATGGGACTGCTCAACGGAAAGGTCGCCATCATCACGGGCTCGGGCGGAGGCCTCGGCCGCGCCCATGCTCTCCTCTTCTCGAAGGAAGGCGCGAAGGTCGTCGTCAACGATCTCGGCGGAGCTCGCGACGGGACGTCGTCAGGCCATGCGGCCGCCGACCAGGTCGTGGCGGAGATCCGCGCCGCGGGTGGCGAGGCCGTCGCCAACTACGATTCGGTCGCCACGTACGAGGGCGGCCGCGGGATCCTGAAGACGGCGATCGACGCCTTCGGGCGCGTCGACATCCTCGTCAACAATGCGGGGATCCTGCGGGACAAGACGCTCCTGAAGATGGACGAGCCGATGTGGGACGTCGTGATCGCCGTCCATCTCAAGGGCACCTTCATCCTGAGCCAGCTCTGCGCGGCGCACATGGCGGAGCGCGGCGGCGGCGGGCGCATCGTGAACACCACGTCGATCGCGGGGCTCAAGGGGAACTTCGGACAGTCGAACTACGCCGCCGCCAAGGCGGGGATCTACGCGCTGACCCGCGTCCACTCGCTCGAGCTCGGCAAGCACGGCATCACCGTCAACGCCCTTGCGCCGGTCGCGAAGACGCGCATGACGGTCGACATCGAGGGCGTGCCGGACGACATGCAGCCCGAGCACATCTCCCCCATGGCGCTCTTCCTCGCGTCGGACCTCGCCAAGGACGTCACTGGCCGCATCTTCGGCGTCCATGGCCTCCAGCTGTTCGAGTACCGCATGGAGAACAGCGAGGGCGTCACCAGGCCGTCGGGGGCCTGGACGGCGCAGGAGATCTCCGAGAAGCTCGCCGACATCACGCGCTTCGGACCGGCGGCAACACCGGCATCGGTGCGCCTCGGCGCTCCCGCCGCCGCGCCGGCGACTCCGGCGGACAAGGTGAAGGTCGCGCTACCGATGCTCCCGCAGGCGTTCCTTCCGGATCGCGCCGCAGGCTGGAGCGCCGCGATCTACTTCGCGATCGCCGGTGCCCAGGACTACACCCTGACCGTGAAGGACGGCAAGGCGTCCATCGGGCCCGGCAAGGGCGCTGGGATCACCTGCAACGTCTCGGTCGACGCCGAGACCATCGTCGGCATGATGGAAGGAACGATCAAGGGCGAGCAGGCGTTCATGGCGGGGAAGATCAAGGCCGACAACCTCGGCGACCTGATGAAGTTCGGGAAGGCGTTCAAGCTGGATCCCGCGCAGGTCAAGGCCGCAATGGCATCGTCGGCTGCGCCGTCACCCGCCGCGGCACCGGCGCCCGCGGCGGCCCTCACGCCGGCGGACAAGGTGAAGATCGCGCTGCCGATGCTGCCGCAGGCGTTCCAGCCGGATCGCGCCGCGGGATGGAACGCGGCGCTCCATTTCTCCATCGCCGGAGCCCAGGACTACACGCTCACCATCAAGGACGGGGCAGCGAGCGTCGCTCCTGGCAAGGGATCGGGCATCACCTGCAACGTCAGCGTCGATGCCGACACCATCGTGGGCATGATGGACGGCACGGTGAAGGGCGAGCAGGCATTCATGGCGGGAAAGGTGAAGGCCGACAACCTCGGCGACATGATGAAGTTCAGCAAGGCGTTCCGGCTCGATCCCGCCGAGGTGAAGAAGGCGCTCGCGGGAGCCGGCACCGGAGCCGCGCCCGCCTTGCAGGCGGCCGCCCCCGCCGCGAACGCAGCGGACCTCGGCGCGATCTTCGCGGCGCTGCCAGGCGTGTTCCTCGCGGAGAAGGCGGGGGGCTGGAACGGCAGCCTCTGCTTCGACGCAGGGAGCGCGAGCTTCACGGTCGCCGTGAAAGACCGGCAGGCCTCGGTGGCGCCTGGCAAGGCCGACGCGGTCACCGCCACCGTCAAGAGCGATCCCGCGACCCTCGCGGGATGGCTCACGGGGAAGATCGACGTCCAGAAGGCGACGAGCGAGGGCAAGCTCCAGGCGAGCAACGCGGCGGCGTTGATCAAGTTCCGTCAGATGTTCCGGCTCGGCGCCGAGCTCGCCCCCAAGCCCGCCGCCGCCCCGACCGGGGCGAACCGCGCGCTGATCGGCAAGCTCTACGCGGGACCCGCGGCGTTCGCGCGTCCGGAGGCGATCCGCGCCTACGCGCTCGCGACCAACGATGAGAACCCCGCGTACCTCGACGCGGCCAAGGGCATCATCGCCCCGCCGATCTTCGTCCAGATGGTGCGCGACGTCCTGTTCGACGCCGCGATGGACAAGGAGCTCGGTCTCGATCTCCTGCGCCTCGTCCACGGCGAGCAGGACATGACCTTCCACCAGCCGATCCGGCCCTGGGACCTCCTGACCCCGCGGCGCGCCTCGTCTCCATCGAGGACAAGGAGTCGGGACAGCTCGTCACGTTCCTGGTCACCCTCTTCCGCGAGCGCCCACGACCGAGATGAAGACGGCGTCTTCATCCGAGGAGAAAAGAAGGCGGGCGCGCAGGCCGACGAGAAGAAGGATCCGGGAGCCTCGCGGCGTCGCACCTGATGCGCGTGAGCGACGATCAGCCGTCGCGGCTACGCCGACGCGCTGGGAGACCACAACCCGATCCACGTCGACGATCCGAACGTCGCGGAAGGCCGCCGGCCTTCGGATCATCCCGGACTCTGCACGATGGCGTTCACGAGCCAGGCCGTCATCAGGACGATCGGCGGAGAACTGCCGCCGGTCACTCGTCTTCTTGCGGTGCGTTTCTCGAAGCCCGTCCTGCCGGGAGAGCTGACGACGCGTATCTGGACTGCCGGGGCGCGAGTAGAAGAACGGAAGAGCTATCGCTTCGAGACGCCAACCACGAAGTCGGGCGCGCTCGTCACGAACGGGATCGCGGAGGTGTCCTAGGCCCGACTTCGCAATTACCCCCATGGAAGCGACCCTATCCCCGGCAACTCCGGCGCAGGACTCCTGGCTGGTCAAGCTCTTCGATCGTTTCTGGGGACTGTTCCGCGTCAACCGGACCTACAGCCTCGGTGTCGACTATCAACCGCTCGCCGACAAGGCCGGCATCAAGCTCGCAGTGAACGTGGAGTACCTGAAGTACTTCTGGGACCGATCCATCGAGGGCACCTGGTGACGGCCTCGACGGATGGGGCGCCGGGATGTCGGTGACCTGCTCGCCGTCGCGATCGTGGCGTCGGTGAAGAGCATGTAGGCGCTTCCTCAAGAGGGAGATGGCCGCCCTCCAGGCCGAGCTTGAACGGCGCCTCAAGATCGCGCCTCGTGGCTCGACGTGAAGGTGCTGAAGGTCGAGGCCTACCAGTACGGCGCTGCCGCGGTCGAGCAGAAGAAGAAGTGATCGTGCGACGCGCGTCGTGGACCGTCGTCCTCGTAGCGCTCTCCGCTCTCGGGTGCCAGAACCTGTCGGGCGGCGGATCGGGGAAGGGACCGGGGCTATTGCCAGGAGGCGCCGGCGGGGCCTGGCGTCGCGCCCAGCATCGACCTCGCAGGCGTGCGCCGCGGCACTGGCCGCCACGCCCGCCAGGTGGTCTCGCTGCCGAAGAGGAAGAACGGCCTCGCCGAGCCGAGGTCGACGTGCTCGGCTCCGACGGTTCCGTCCACGAGGTCAAGCTCGGTGAGATGGAAAGCCGGCTTCGCGGCTTCCATGGACCAGGACACGCCCGACGCGCTCAAGACCGCCGCGCGGCGGCGATGTCGGCGACCAGGATCGACGCCGCCAGCGCGCGACGGCATGGCGCTGCGCGCTGCTCCCGGACCGCGGTCTCGGTCGATCTCTCGACGTCGAAGAACCTCGCGACGTGGAGGCGAAACAACTTCGGCCAGGAGAAGGTCAAGCTCGACGCGGGCACCGGGCCTCGTGCCGTAGCGCCCGCGCCGCGCTTCCGTCGCGTGTCAGTCAAGCCCGACGATCGGAGCGGCGTGAGCGCGACGTCGCGCGCAGATCCCGCAGCGCTCGAAGCCATCGCCCTCAGGAATCGCCGGCCGACGGTGGCCTCAGGCCCACCACGACGAGCGAAGGCGCCTTCACCTAGCCGGGTGGCCGGAGCGGATCCGGAGCGTGGACTCGCCCTCGTGCTCTCTAGAGCCGCTTCCGCGCGGAGCCTGGCCGGCGCGCAGGAACGTCTTGATCAGCGGACCTTCACCGCAGACCACGACCTTCGACAGCACCTTGAACCATTCCCCGTCGGGCACGTCGGGATCGCTATCGAGCCACCGGGCCAGAGCCTCGATCTGCTCGCCTGTGATCTCGCGCGCCACGCGATCGACAGGTGCTGGAACAGCCCCGGCGGAGGCTCGCGACGCACCTTCGGCATGGCGAAACCCTAGATCCCGTAGAAGCCGCGCGTCAGGGCGCTCACGTAGCTCGGCCGCTTCCTGCTCGTCCTTCGCCTTCGCGAGCGCTTCCGCGAGGATCCCGAGTTTCCAGGCGAGCCTACGCCCCTTCCCCCCACCACGGCCAGGTCGGGGGGTCTCGAGCATGACCTCCTCGCCGCTCGCACGTCGACGACGTGGGCGCCACCGAGATCTCGCCCACCAGCCATCGGTACGCCGCCAGCGCGTTCTTCACAACCTCGCTGCGCCGCGCTCCTGTCAGTTCCGATATGCGCGTCACCAGTCAGCCTCTTCATCCGTGAGGACCGCCGCTGATGTACCGGCGGTCGCTCCTATGACCCGATCTGTTCAGCATGAGCACCAGTTGCTCACCGCCCTGGTCAACGCGAGAAAGCGAGAGTGCTGCGTCGAACGCCGGGTAGAAACGCCCCGACCGCAGGCTCGGCCAGGTCGTCCCCTGACAGGGACGACGAAGCGGCAGGATCACGGCGCTGGCGGAGAGATCGCGTACACCCAGCTCGGCCATGCGCTTGCCGCTCATCGCGTACGCCTCGGCCGGCATGTCGTGCACTCCCGTCGCATCGATCCATGTGTTGTAGAACTGGAACAGCGCGCACACGGTGATGGCGTCGTAGAGCGCCTCGTCGGACCAACCTACCGCGCGCAGGGCGTCGAGATCCGACCGCTCGACCTGAGTCGACGCCAAGGTCACCTTCTGGAGGAACGCGAAGAGCGCCTTCTCCGCGTCCGGTATGGGGGCCGTCGCGGGATCGGCGAGCACCGCCTGGACCAGCTCTCTGCTACCGAGCAATTCCGCCGCGACCGCGGCGTGCGAGCCGATTCAGAAGGGGCACTGGTTGCGCTTCGACGTGAAGGCCGCGATGAGCTCGCGCTGTCCGGGCGACAGAGGCGAGGGCCCGCGCATCACACCCTGGGTGAAGCGCTCCAGGTGGCCGGTACGGTCCGGCTTGAACGCGAAGAGGTGCATGATCTGCGGCACCGTCGCGCCCGCCGTGCGCAACCGCCGGATGACCTCGGCGCGCGGCCCGGTGGCCTCGCAGCTCTCGACGTCGGGCAGGTACATCGGATCCATCGTGTCGCTCCGCACGGATCATACGCGGGCAAAGGTCTCGTCGCCGACATGAGGTCTACCGCGCAGCGCGCCGGCCTCCGGCGAGGATGATGGCCGGCGCCATTGCGGCTAGGCAATGATCGAAACCCATCTTGCCAGCTTCGTGCGATGCGCATCCCGTCCGTAGGGCGGGGGCCTGTCCACGCCCTACAAGACACGTCGACCACACGCTGCGCTTTCGCTACGTGGCCAGGGCGCGGGCGACAGGCTCCGCTTGCGAGAGGAGCGCCTCGTCCCGGCCGTACGGCGCAATGAGCTGGAGCCCGGCGGGAAGGTCGTCTCCGAGATCGGCGGGGAGGCTGAGACACGGGAGACCGGCGAAGGACCACGGCGTGGTGGTGGCGCCGTAACCGGTGCGACCGCCGGCGAGGGGCGGTGGGCCGGGTTGCGACGGGCTCACGAGGAGATCGACTCCTGCCTCCGTCATGGAACGTGCGAGGTCGTCGCGAAGACGGCGACCGAGCCGGCGCGCGAGCACCAGATCGCTCGCGGCCACCTTCCTTCCCTCCTCGATTCCCGCGCGCGTGATCGGGTCGTAGAGCTCTCCGTGATCCTCGTAGCGAGCGCCGTGCTCCAGCGCCATCTCCCCGCGTAAGAGCTTCATCGCAGCCTCGTAGACCTGCTCCAGCTCGTGGTCCCAAGGAAGCGAGGCTTCGCGGACCTCGAGGCCTGAACGCGCAAGACGCTCCACTGCGGCGTCGAACGGCGCGCGCCATCCGAGCAGCGGGAGTCCGTCGAGGTAGGCGCCGGTCGGGATGCCGAGCACCGGCGGCGAGTTGCGGATTCCGCGAGTCCATCCGTCGACGAGCACCGAGGCGGCGAGCGCCATCCCCGGAAGATCCTGGGTCAGGAGGCCCGGGGTGTCCATGGAGGGAGAGAGGCAGACGACGCCGTCGAGCGGCATGCGGCCGTGGCTGGGCTTGAATCCGATGACGCCGCAGAACGCCGCCGGGCAGATGACGGACCGTGTGGTCTGCGTGCCGAGAGCGAGGGGAAACATCCCCGCGGCAACGCCGGCCGCGGATCCCGCACTCGATCCCCCCGGAGTGCGTGTGAGGTCGTGGGGATTGCGGGTCGCGGGTCCCAGGGCGTAGCCGAGCTCGTCGGTCGTGGTCTTGGCAAGCACGATCGCGCCGGCATCCTCGAGACGGCTGACGAGCGTTCCCTGCTCCACCGGGAATGCCTTCGGCGGCAGCTTGGATCCCGCGCGAGTGTCAAGACCCGCCACGTGGAACAGGTCCTTGACGCCGGTGGGGACGCCGTAGAGGCGCGGGCGCGACGACGCGGTCGGCCACCGGGCCTCGATGTCGCGGAGACGGCGCTCGATCCGCGCACGGCGGTCGGGCTCGTCGATCAGGGCCTTGATCTCTCCGTTGACCAGCGCGATGCGGGCCACGCACCCCTCGCACATCTCGCGGGCATCGACGTCACCCGAACGGAGCCGCGCGATCGCGCGTGCAAGCGGAAGCGGTGAGACGTACGGTGTCTCGTGGCGGCTCAGGCTTCCCTGCCCCCGATCAGGTGGAGATGCACGCTGATGGTGGACAGATCCCGTGGAGCGATGGCCTCGGGATCGGGATCGACGACGATGAGATCCGCGAGCTGGCCGGGCGCGATGCGCCCCTTCTGACCGCGCCAGGGCCCGGCGTCCGCCCCTCCCGCGCTATAGGCGCGAAGTGCGCTCTGGAGGTCCATGGCCTCGTCCGGGAAGAACGGCGCGTCGCCATCGCGCGCGCGAAGCACCGCGGCGCGTACGCCGGCCCAGGGCTCGGGCGCCTCGACGGGCATGTCGCTTCCGAACGCGAGGGGGATCCCTGCGCGCAGCATCGATCCGTAGGCGTAGGAATGGCGGGCGCGCTCGCCCCAGTAGCGCGTCGCAAGATCGCGATCGCTCAGGAGGTGCGTGGGCTGGACCGACATCGTCACGCCGATCTCGCGCGCCCGCGCGATCAGCTCCGGCGGCGAGAGCTGCGCGTGCTCGACGCGATGCGGCAACCCTGGATGCGCCGCCTCCGCGTCCGCGATGGCGGCGAGCGCCTCCCGCAGGCAGCGATCGCCGACGGCATGGATCCACGATGCGATGCCGCCCGACGCGGCGCGCCGCACGTTGTCACGCAACTCCGTGGGCGGGATGCACATGATCCCGCTGCTCGTCCCACCGCAGAACGGCTGCTCCATCGCGGCGGTCTGCGATCCGAGCGTGCCGTCGGCAAGCTGCTTGAGGGCACCGATGCGCAGGCGGTCGCTCCCCCACCCCGTGCGCATCCCCATTGCGAGCGCGGCGTCGAGTGCGTCCCCCGGCACCGCGGCGGCGATGCGCAGCGGAAGCTCCCCCGCCGCGTCGAGCCGGAGCGCCGTTGCCCAGACCCCGTCGGCGGACCGGTAGGAGCAATCGTGCACCTCGGCGATCCCCATGGCGCGCAGCTCCCGGAGACCGAGACGGAGCACGCGCTCGACCTCCGCCTCGTCCGGCGGCGGCACGAGGCGCTGGACCGCGCGCCGGGCGTTCTCGTAGAGCACTCCCGTCGGCTCGCGATGGAGGTCGCGGACGATCGCGCCGCCGTCGGGATCGGGAGACTCGCGCGAGATACCGGCCAGCTCCAGGGCGACGTGGTTGCACCAGAGGGCGTGGCCGTCTCGAGAGTCGAGCATCACCGGTCGATCGACACCCGCGAGGTCGGCGGCGCAGGGGAGCCTGCCGGTCCGGTTCTTGTCCCAGCCGCCGCCGAGGAGCCACGCGCCGGACGGCAGGGTCGCCGCGAACGCGCGGACCTTGGCCACCATCGCGTCGTGATCCGTCTCGCCGGCCACGCGCACGCGCGTGCGGTCGAGCGCCCAGTCCTTGAGATGACCGTGGGCATCGACGAACGACGGCAGGACACGACGTCCCTCGACATCGACCTCCTTTCCCGACGGCGCGCCTCCGTCGCGCTCGGCCCCGACGGCGAGGATCCGTTCTCCTTCGATTGCGATCCAGGACTCGCCGTCCTGCACACGCGCCCGCCGGAGGACGGTCGTCGACCTAGTAACCAAGGGCACCGGCCGCGACGTTGACGCCGAACGTGCCGGACGCGAATGGGGCGAACGCATTCGGCTGGACCGCCAGTGCGGATCCCGAGTAGGTGTAGCTGTTGACCAGGGAGCCCGCCGCCGGGTCGCGGCCGGCGCCGGTCAAGAGCTCGTCCGTCATCCCGGGCGTCACGTCCCCGGCACCCACGCGCCCGCCGAAGAGCGTGGCGTAGGGCGTGACGTCGAAGCCGGCGAGCGGAGCGATGGTCGCGCCGTCGTAGTTGAAGCCGAGGAACCGCGACGGGAATCCCGCTCCCGGACCGGGCCCCGGCGTGGCGGCGATCTCCGCGAACGCATCGCTGTCGAAGTCGCCGCCTGCGAGGTTCACGCCGTACTGGTTCACGGCGAAGGCGTTGAAGTTGATCTTGTTGATCGACGCGATGGCGGCGCCGTCGTAGTTCCAGCCGCGGACCTGTGGGCCGAACACGATGCCGGGTCCCGGCCCGGTCAGGATCTCCGCGAAGCCATCGGTGTCCACGTTGCCGGAGGAGACGTTGACGCCGTACTTCAGCGTCCCGTACGCGAAGTAGCTGATCTTCTGGATGGCGGTGAGCGCCGAGCCGTCGAAGTTCCAGCCGCGCACGTGCGGGCCGAAGACCGGGCCGGGCCCCGGACCCGTCTGGATCTCCGCGAAGGCATCGCCGTCCACCTCTCCGGCGCCGACGTTGACGCCATAGCGCAGCGTGCCGTAGGCATAGAAGTTGATCTTCCCCATCGGCGAGGCGCTGGCCTTGAAGCCGCGCACCTGCGGGCCGAACACCGCGCCCGGTCCCGGTCCGGTGATGATCTCCGCATTGGCATCGCTGTCGACGTTGCCGGTCGCCACGTTCGCGCCCCACTGTCCCGCGGAGTAGGCAAGAAAGTCGACCGCGGTCGCCGCCCCCGCGCCTGTGTAGACCCTCACGCGGTTGGGGTTTGGCTGGCCGAGCCCCTGCCCCAGCACGAAGTCGCCGGTCCCCGTTCCGGGACCCGGGCCTCCGAGGAGCTGGTAGACCGCAAGCTGGTAGACGTTGCCGCACTTGACCGCGTACACCCACTCCTTCACCTGCCAGACGACGCCGATGCCCATCTGGTTGTTGAGGAACGCCGGGTACTTCGCGCCATTGGCGAACGCCGCATCCGCGAGGCCCATGTTCTGGGCCACCCCGCTCGACAGGAGGAGCGCTGCCCATGCGTACGCGTCGGAACGGCAACTGTCGACGCCGTTGTCGTTGAGGAACTGCGGCGCCTGCGACACGACCGTCGTGAGGACGCCGTCCTGGCTCGTGTCGTTACGCTCGTGGAGCACCGCCACGTAGTGCCCGACCGCGGCTCCGAAGAGGCTCGCTGCGAAGCTCTGACCCATGGGAGACGTGAAGACGGCGTTGTTCGCGATGATCCCGTCGGCGGCCGCCCGGTACGCCGGGTCGCCGGTGATCTCGTATGCCCAGGCGAGCGTGTTGAGCGTGTTGGCGGAAGGCCGATCGCCATCCGTCCCGTAGTTGCTCGCGAACAGCGCCGTCCAGTCGCCGATGTCCTTCATCGACTCGAGGAACGGCTCCTCTCCCGTCAGGAGGTAGGCGAGGCCCATTGCGCCCGCGCCGTAGATCATGTCGGCGGTGGGCGTCCCGTTCCAGCCTCCCGAGCCGCACGGGCTGAAGTAATCGCCGTTCCGGTGCGGGTTCTTGTCGCCGTTCTGGTCGTGCTGCTCGTGGCCGAACATTCCGCCGTCGAGGTAGTCGTCGATGCCGCGCCCCGACTGGCGGCCGTGGTGCATCGTGTCGATGTCGGCCGTGTGGCGCGCCGCCGCGATGCCGTAGTCGAAGAAGCGCGGGTCGCCCGATCGCACGAGCTGGACGAGGAGCCCGTAGTCGCCGTCGTACTTCCAGTTGTACTGCCCGGTGATCGACATGTTCGGGGCGCCGCCGCACTGGCTCTCGTCCTCGAAGTCGATCGGGACGTCCCCGTGATCCATCCACGAGAGCATCTGCGATGCGGGCACGATGTCGTCCAGCCCATCGAACGTGTACCCCGGGGATCCCGGCCCAGTGATGTGCCTCACCTGATACGCGTCCCAGTCGGGCGGCGCGATGTCGGCGATCTGGTAGGTGGGATCGCCTGCGATCGTGGCGAAGCGGTAAGCGAGCGGCGCCGTGGTCGACACCGACGGTACGGCGCGCGTCATCTCGCAGTACCACGACGACGGCGCCAATGCGACGAGCGGGCTCGCGGCCATCGCGCCCGCCGACGCGAGAGCGGCGGGGCTCGGGTTCGGACCGTGGAAGGCGTAGACGATCGTGTGCGTCTTCTGCTCGCCCACGCGGAAGTTGTGACGGGCGCGGAAATCTCCCGCGAGCAGCGCGACCTGCACGTCGCCCGCCGCCGTGGCCCGGAGCGTCTTCGGATACTCCGCCGCGTAGTCGCGCACCGCCACCGTCAGGCCGCCGTTCCCACCCGTCACGTCGAGGTAGCCGCTCATGCGGTCGCCCTGGGCCAGGAAGCTGGGCGTGTTGTACCAGGGCGTCGATCCCGTCCACGCCTTGAATCCCCGGAAGCTCACATAGGACTGCGGGCCGTAGATGGGGCTCGTCACCTTCTGCCACGTCGGTGGCATCTGCGTACCGCGCGTGATCGCCCACTGTTCCCAGTTCGGATCGCCCGAGCTGTCCTGGTAGATCTGGGCCAGCGTGTTGAGGCTCGCCGACGGCAGGGGCGCGGTGGGAGCGGTGGCGATGGTGTACCGCGGGTTCGCGCCGAGCGTCATCTGCGTCGCCAGGCCGATCTCGTCCGCCCACTGGGAGTTGGGCGAGCCGATCTCGCGGAAGTCTCCGCTCACCTCGTTGTTGGGGGCGACGAGGAGCACCCAGTCCTGCACGTCGTGCACCGTGTGATGCACGAGCACCGTCGACGACCCGGCCGTGAACGTGAGGTAGGTATTGAGCTTGAGGTCGTTGCTCGCCGTGCCGGAACTCTGGTTCCCGGGGTTGTAGTCGAAGACGCGATGCGCGCCCTTGACCTTGACCGTGAGGCTCTGCGCCCCCTGCCGCACCACGCTGAGGAGGCTCGCGGTCCCGCTGGAACGGTACGTGCTCCCTCCCAGCGTGAAGTAGGGACCGTTCGTCGCACCGGGGGTCACGATGTCGACGCCGCCGATGGTCACACGATGGAAGAGGTCGAAGCCCGTGGTGGCGATCTCGAATTGCGCCGCCCCTGTGTCGACGGTCCAGACGCCGGGTCCCTGGGTCAGGGTGACGGTGCTCGGCGGCGTTCCCGAGACCGCCGTGAGCGTGTACGTCGCCTGCTGGCCCGCGCCCACGCTGGCACGGAACGCGACGAGGAGCCACTTGATCGGACGCGTGGCGTCGGTCGGCGTGCCACCCCAGCGCGCGGTCACGAACACCTCGCTCGGAACGTAAGCGCCGCCGCCGTCCTGGAGGCCGAGGCCGGAGGGAGTGAGCACGCCGAACGACTGGGGCAACGGCACGCCCACGAGCACGGGCTCGTCGATCCGGGCGACCCCGATCCGCTCCGTCACCGTGATGGGGACGCTCACGCTCGCGGCGAACGCGCGCGTCGCCAGGGCTGCCAGGAGGATCGGGACGACGTGCCTCTTCATCACTTGCCTCCCATCTCCTTCTGCGCGCGATCGAGCTCGCGCACGACAGCCTCGAGGTCCTCGGCGGTGATCGGCGCTTCGTCGAGAAGCCGCGAGATCGACTCGTCGTAGTCGAGCCACTTCCAGAACCCCATCGGCGATCGTCTCGCCTTCTGACGCACGGCGTCGATCTTGTCGAGGACCGGGCGCTTCACCTCGGGCGGGAGATCGCAGGAGCTCACCTTGGCGTAGTACTCCGAGAGATCGCTTGCGATCCCGAAGCGCATCGCGCTCCGGAAACCGGTCCCGAGCAGGGCCAGCACGAGGACCGCGGCGGCGAGGAGGGCCGCGGCGCACCCCAGCAACACCTTCGACCATGGCCCGCTCCGCCGCTCGTCCGCCATCGCCGGAGTCGATTCCGCGTCGCCCATCGCGTCAGCCTTCGCTCGATCCTACGCCCGCGCGGCGGCGTCGTCGTACGATCGTGGAGAGAGCCGCCGGTGGAACCCATCCCCGAGGCCATCGGGCCCTACCGAATCGGACGGACCCTCGGGCGGGGAGGCATGGGGGTCGTCTACCACGCCACGCATCAGGAGAGCGGTCGCGCGGTCGCCCTCAAGACCGTCCGCGTGCCGTCGGCCATCCTGCTCGGCAGCATCCGGAGGGAGATCCTCGCGCTGCGGGGCGCCGCGCATCCGGGAGTCGTGGGCGTCCTCGAGGAGGGCGTCCACGACGGTGTTCCCTGGTACGCGATGGAGCTGCTCGAAGGAACGAGCCTCCGAGCCCTGCTCGCGAGCGGCGACCAGGCCACGCCGCTGTCCACTCCGCGTGATGGCGTCGTGCTGGAGACCCAGTTCGCCCCCACCGGCGGCACTCCGCCGCCAACGAGCGACGGCGGAACCCGATCGCCGCGACGCGCGATGGGCCTTCCCATCGGCCGAGCGATGACGATCGCTCGGCGCCTGTGCGTCCCGCTCGCCTACCTGCACGGAGAGGGGATCGTCCACCGCGACCTCAAGCCCGAGAACGTCATCCTGCGCGACGGGTTCCCGGTCCTCGTCGATTTCGGCCTGGTCACGCACGCCCACGGTCCCCTCGCACGCGAGGTCATCGCCGACGCCGTCGAGAGCGCGGGGACCCCGCTCTACATGGCGCCGGAGCAGGCAGGGCGCGGCTTCTCCGACGCGCGCACCGACCTCTATGCGCTCGGCTGCATCATCTACGAGCTCGTGGCGGGCCGGCCGCCCTTCCTCGGAGGCAACGCCCGGGAGATCATCGATCGCCACCGAAACGCGACTCCCGTACGGCTCGCGGAGGTCGAGGCCACGACCCCGGTCGACCTCGATCTTCTGGTCATGTCGCTGCTCGCGAAGGAGCCGCGCGAGCGCATCGGACACGCGGACATCGTCCAGAACACCCTGTCCCGCATCGCCGAGGACGCCGGTGTCGTGCTCGGCGCCGCGGAGCCTCCGGGCCAGGCGCCCGCGCCGCGTCCCTACCTCTATCGATCCGGATTCGCCGGACGCGACGGACCCATGCGCGCCCTGTCCGGACGGCTCGCCGAGGTTCGCTCGCCATCGCGGCGGGGATCTTTCGTGCTCCTCGAGGGCGAGAGCGGCGTGGGCAAGACGCGGCTCTCCCTCGAGCTCGCCGCGCTTGCGTTCCGGCGGCGCGTCGCCGTTCTCTCGTGCGAGTGCCGCCCCGGCGGCGAGGTGCTCGGGTCGTTCGGTGCCCTCTTCGCGGCGGTCGCCGATCGTTGCCGCGAACGCGGCCCGGCCGAGACGGAACGCATCCTCGGGCCGCACCGTGCGCTCCTGGGTCCCTACCACGCACCCTTCGCGGGGCTTCCCGGAACGGGCGAGCTCCAGACGGTGCCCGAGCTTCCCCATGAGGAAGCCCGGCGGCGCCTCTTCTTCGCGCTCACCGCCGTCCTCTGCGCGTATGCCGGCGAGCAGCCCCTCGTGCTCCTCCTCGACGATCTCCAGTGGGCCGACGAGCTCTCGCGGGAGTGGCTCCTCTTCCTCGTACGCGGCGGGCACTTGGCGTCCCTGCCCGTGCTTCTCGTGGCGACGTCGCGCAGCGAGGAGCGGTCCATGGACGTGGAATCGCTCATCTCGATGCTCGCGCCGCCGTACGGACACCACCTGAAGCTCGACCGGCTCGACGAAGACGCCGTCGCCGAGGTCATGGCCGACATGCTGGCGGTCGGTTCCCCGCTCCCGGACCTCGTCCGCTACGTCACGCGGCAGTCGTCGGGGAACCCGTTCTTCGTCGCGGAGTACCTGCGCCTGGCGGTGAACGACGACCTCTTGACGCGCGATCGGCTAGGCCGGTGGCAGATGGCGGCCGAGCTCCGCGAGCGGCTCGAGGGGCTGCCGGTTCCTACCCCCATCCGCGATCTCGTGAGCCGGCGCATCGATGGCCTGCCGCCCCACGTCGCCCGCTGGCTCGACGTGGCGGCAGTGGCCGGCCACGAGCTCGATGTCGATCTCCTCGCGGCGCTCTCGGGCGGCGACGAGGCGGCCATGCTCTCCGCGCTGGCGACGCTCGTTCGCTCTCAGGTGCTCGAGGACGCGCCCGGCTCCGAGCTACGGTTCCTGCACGATCGCATCCGGGACGTCGCCTACGAGCGCCTCGCCTGCGAGCGGCGCCGGGAGCTGCATGGCGACGTCGCCTCGGCGCTCGCTCGCCGGGGAGGATCCGACGGAGCCAGCGCCGCGCTGGGACGTCACTGGGAGCTCGCGGGACGGCCGGACATGGCAATGCCCGCATACCTGGCGGCGGCCCGGGGCGCATCGCGGCGTTACGCCCTCGCGGACGCGGAGCGCCATTACCGGGCCTACCTCGCCCTGCTCGGCGAGCCGACGAAGGACGGTATCGCGGCCCGCTCCGAGCTTGCGATCAACGTGCTGATCCCTCGAGGGGCGAACGCCGAGAGGCTCTTCCACCACGAGAGAGCATGCGAGGAGGCGCGCCAGCTCAAGCTGCCGGACGAGGAAGCCTTCGCGCTTCGCTGCATCGCCGACTGCCTCATGGTGCTCGGACGCCTGGACGAAGCCGGCCAGAGAGGCCAGGCGTCCCTCGACCTCTACGCGGCGCACGGCTCTCTTCCCGGCACGGGCTCGGCGTTGATGGTCCTCGGGCGCATCGCCTTCCGCAAGGGGCAGCTCGCGGAAGGCGAGCGCCTCCTGCGCGAGGCCATCGGGAAGCTCCGCGACGCGGGAAGCGAGCTCCTCGCCGACGCGATCGTCGATCTCACGTCGGCCGTGTGGTACCAGAGCCGGTTCGGCGAGGCCATCGAGCTCCAGCGCGAGGCGCTCGAGCTCTTCCGCGAACGCGGCAACCGCATGGGCGAGGCGGGCGCGCTCACCAACCTCGCCACCATGTCCGCGGAGACCGGCGGCCGGCCGCGCGCCAAGGAGCTCCTCCTCGAAGCGATCGCCGTGCTCCGCGAGGTCGGCAACAAGGGCGGCCTCGCCACCGCGCTCGGTAACCTCGCCAACATCCACTTCCATCTCGCCGAGACCGCCACGGCCCTCGAGCTCTACCACGAGACGCGGCGCCTCCACCGCGAGAGCGGCGACCGGCGCAACGAGGCGGTCGTCTGCAGCAACGAGGCGAACCTGCTACGAGGGGAAGGACGACTCGACGAGTCCGATGCCCTCTACTCCGAGGCCCTCGCGGTCTTCCGCGAGGTGCGCGACCGACGGATGGAGCGCGTCGCGCTCCAGGGACACGGCCATCTACGCACCACCCAGGGCCGGCACGACGAGGCGATCGCGATGCTGACGCACGCCGTGCAGATGGCCCGAGACCCAGTGCGGCGGGCCAGGCGATGGCCTTTCTCCTCGGCGTGGCGCTCGCGCGCCGCGGCCGGGCGCGGCGAGGAAGAGATCGAGATCGCGGAGGGCCTGGCCGCGCGAAGCCGTCGATCACGCTGACGACGCAGCTCATCGCCCACACGCACCTGGCGCGGGTGCAGCGGCCTCGGCGAGATCGATGCGCAGCGTCCCATCTCGACGCGGCGGAGGATCTTGCCCGGCGTGGCGGAGCCCGGTAGCGAGATCTACCTGACAGGCGCGCGCACCTCGCGCTGGCTCGCTCGGCCACGACCTGGCGCGAGCGCGCCGCGGCCCTCGCGAACGCGGCCCCAGGCAGCGAGCGTAGCGGGCTCGGCCGTCCTCGCGGAGCAAGAGCGTCGATGACGCCGGGGCGGTAGCCGTTCCCGGAACGGAACTGTCGGCCGGACAGGGCCAGCGGGGACAGAGAAAGCCCCGCCCTACGACCGAAGTCGATGACCAGTGACGCGGGCATGGGCGTCGATGGCGAGGAGCGCCAGGCCGTTCTGGAAGAGGTCCGACGAAGCCGAAGCCGGCGAGCGGGATCAGCGCGCGTCACGGTGAGGTCGTCCCGTGTGTCGACTCTATCGGGCGCTCCGAGCACTTCGCGGATCCGGCGCGCGACATCGGACCTTCGCGACATCCTCTTCGGGAGCGGCGACGACAGCGTCCAAGCTCGGGAACGCGCGGAGCAGTCGCCGCGCGCGCGCACCGGACCTTGGGCCGGGCACCTTGCTGAGCTCTGTCGTGAAGCGACTTGCTCCGACGCTGCCGGTGGAAGAAGGTGATCGCGAAGCGGTGCGCCTCGTCGCGCACGCGCTGCGGCTTCAGACCCTCGGAATCGCGCGGTAGTCCGACGGAGGCTCGTCGCGATCGAGACCAGGCTCTCCGCCTTCGCGAGGCCGGAAGCCGGAGCGAGAGCTCCGCGAGGGCCTCGCACGCTACCGACACCTGCCTTTCCCCGTCGATGAGCACGAGGTCGGGGAGCGGCAGGCCCTCCTCGACGACGGTAGCGGCGCCCGACGACCTCATGGTGGCGAAGTCATCCGCGCCGACGACGCTCTTGATCCCCGAACTTGCGGTACTCGCTCTTCTTCGGGGAGCCCTTCCTCGACGAGCGACGAGACGGGGTCCGTCCCCTGGATGTTCAGCCTCGATGCGCCGCGGGAGCGACGGGAGACCGGCGACCTCGAGCTCCTCGAGCGCCGGCTGGCGGCGGCCGACGACGCCTTGGTCCAGGACACCTTGAACGCATTCTCCATCGCCATCTCCACGAACCGGCGCTTCTCGCCGCGCTGCGGCACGTGGACCCGCCACCGCTCCGCCGCGCGCTCGAGCCAGCTCGCTGGCGGCTCCTCGCCCTCGGCCGCGACCGAGAACGCTGGCGCAACGTCTCCGGCGCGGCCGTAGTACCTGCTGGAGGATCGCGGCGGCGATCTCCCGTCGAAATCGGCCCACCTCGAAGAGGGCCCCGCTCCCGGCGGCGAGTCGAGCCCCTTGCCTTGACGAACACCTGGGCCATCACGTTCTTGCCGCTCCGGAAGAAGCCGAAGACGTCCTGCTCGACCGAGCTCCGTCGAGCCTTCTGGGGCTCGAGGTGGCGCCCGAGCGTCTTCAGCATGTCGCGATAGCGCGCGGCCTGCTCATGCGGCGCCTGCCAAGCTCCATCCGCTCCTTGAGACGTTCCCCGAGCCGCACGATCGGCACCCTTCGAAGAACAGCGCCTCGTTCACGGCTGCGCGTGCACCGTCGCTCGAGCAGATGCTGGCGACGCACGGCGCAGGCACCCAGCCGATCTGGTAGTAGAAGGCACGGCCGCCCGCTTGCCCCGTCGAGGTGCTCTCGGCGACCTGGTTACAGAGGCGCATCATGTTGCGCGCTTCGGCCGCCCGCGGGTAGATAGGGCCATAGTACGCATCGCGCGACGACTTCCTTTCCGCGCGCGCGCTTGCGCGGGCCTTGACGATCGTGAGCCTCGGGTACTCTCCGACAGCGTAGGCGGTGGGGAAGTTCTTGTCGTCCGCTGAGGACGATGTTGTAGCGCGGCTTGTTCCTTGATGAGGTTGAGGACCAGCGCCTCGAGCTCGGAGTCGATGAAGTCGGTCCTCCACCGCTCCCAGAAGCGCCTCGGTCTTGGCGTCCAGGGTCGCGACTCCTGGAAAGCAAGGCCGACGCGATGGCGCAGCGACTTGGCCTTCCCGACGTAGATCACCTCGCCCGCGGCATCCTTGAGCTTGGCCCGGGCTCTCGGGCACGGAAAGCGCGCAGTTCGGCAGCTCTCGGACGGCGACCTTCGGCACGGAGCTCCATCCGATCAGGCCTCGATGCGCTTCAGGTGCGGCGATCCCGGTCGCGAAGCTCCGCGCTTTCTCATGCTGAAGGTCCTTGGCGGCGGCGTGCGCATCTGGGCTTCGACCTTGGCGATCTCGGCTTCGAGGTCGGCGATCGAGTCGAGCCGCCGTCCTTGCCCTTCTTGCTGCGCATCGGAGCAGGAGCACGGTGACCAGTCCATCTCGCAAAGCTGCCCGAACGAGTCCTGGGCGCCTTCTTCACGGTCTGGGGAGGTGATCCCGTTCACGCGGTTGTACTCCTCCTGGGCACGGCGGCGCCGTTCCATCTCCGACATCGCCTTCTTCATCGATCGAGCCGCTGACCTCGGCGTAGAAACCACTCTGCCAGTAGGTTGCGCGCCGCCCGCCGCGGTCTGGACGAGCAGGTGGTCGATCGCAGGAATTTCCTTGTCGGCGTCGAGCACGCGCCGCGACCAGGCCTGGGCAGGTCGAGCCCCTCGCGGAGCAGGTGATGCCGACCAGCACGAATCCGCCCGCCCGCAGGTCCTTCAAGATCTCTATCCAGCGTGTCCACCTCGGAGTGAAGGTAGCACGGACGCCAAGCTCTTGGTGTTACGTCGTCAGCTCCTCGGCCATCCTTGGTGAGCGTCGTACGACAGCACGCGCTCGCCGGCGTCGAGGATCTCCAGATCGTCCACCTGCCCCGGGCCACGGATCGTCACCTGCGGGTCGACGAAGAGCCCCGTCGGCCGCACCACCTGCTCCACGACGCCGGTCGAGCTCGTAGGGCCCCGGCGTCGCGCTCGTAGTAGGCTGCCCGACCGAAGCCTCCACTCCTCGAGGTGGCGGCCGGTTGTCGGCGCCGACGGCAGGCGGAAGCCGTACTCGACCAGGACCTCCTTGCGCGCGCGGTCGCGCGGTACACCGCCGATCACCGAGGATCGTCTGGTGGCACTCGTCGACGACCAGCGCGTTCTTCGGCAGGTACTCGATGAGGGTCGGCGTAGGCTCGCCGGGGCGCGTCCCGTCAGGTGGCGCGGCCAGTTCTCGATGCCGTGGCAGAACCCCACCTCCGACAGCATCTCGAGATCGAACATCGTGCACAATTCCAGGCGCTGCACCTCGACGAGCTTCTTCTTTCCTCGAGGTCCGCGAGGAGGCTCTTGCCGAAGCTCATGATGGTGGGATCGCGTGCTTCATCATGATCTCCCGGCGTCACGTAGTGCAGGCGAGGGTACGACGTGGTCCATAGCCACTCGATCACCCTGATGGCGCAGCGGATCGATGAGGGCCAGCTCTTCCCAGAGCTCGACGCGGATCGCGCGACGTCCTCGCTCGCCGGCTGGATCTCGATGACGCGCGTCGCCGCGCACCCGGAAGGTCCCGCGGCGCTCCATCTCGTTGCGCTCGTACTGGATGTCGACGAGCTTCCTGGCGGCCTCGGTTGACCCGCGCGCTCCTTTCGACGCAGCGAAGGCGACATCTCGTGATAGCTCTCGGGCGATCAGGCCGTAGATGCAGGACACCGACGCCACGATGATGACGTCGTTGCGCTCAACAGCGCGCGCGTGGCGGTGTAGCGGTCGATCTCGTCGTTGATGAGGGCGTCCTGCCGATGTAGGTGTCGGTCGTCGGGATAGGCGGGCTGGTAGTAGTCGTAGTGGCGCTCACGAAGTAGGCGTGCGCATTTGTCCGGGAAGAAGAACGATGTCGGAGAAGAGCTGTCCTGTGACGTCCATTTTGTGAGGGCATCACCAGCGTCAGGTTGACCGCCTCGATGACCTTGGCGATGGTGAACGTCTTGCCGGCGAAGCCGGTCCGCCGAGCAGGCACTGGTGCTTCTCGCCGCTGAACCCACCCTCGCGGGGCGGCGATGGCCTCGGGCTGATCGCCCTTCGGCGTGAAGTCTCCGGCGAGCCGGAACGATCGTTGCGCATCTCAGCTCTCCAGGTTCTTCCGGATCACGATCACCGAAGCCTTCCACCGCGTCGATCAGGCCGTCGTGGCCCACGTCGCGGAGGAACACCGGCATGTCGGTGACGCTGAGGATCGCGCTGACGTAGGCTGCGAGGACGTCCTTGACCGGGATCTGGAGCATGCAGGCCTTCGTCTCCTTCAAGGTCGCGGGGGTACTTCATGCTGCGGAGGTCCATCGTGGTGGGCTCGGGTCGAGCGTCGCTTCCGGCCCTCCATTGGCCAGGGATTCGCGCACGGTCCACGCGGCCAGCCAGGGCCGCGTATCATGGATATAGCATCGTCCCGGATCTCGTCATCGGCGGCGGGTTCGCCGAGAAGTGCCTCGGCGTCGGGTGGATCGTCAGCAGAACCACATGGCGTTCCATCCTGGCCGAGGTCGCGGGGCTCGCTAGACGAACCCTGACGCCGTCGCGCTCCATGAACCGTCCGCTGCCCCGGAGGACGTCTCCGGGCATGCTCGGCAGCTGCGTCTTCGAGGGTGACGGCTATGACGTCGGTGCGCCTGCAGGGGTATCCTTCTGGTGCCGGGCATGGCGGTTCTTCCGTGAAGACGATCGGCGACGCGGTCACGCTGCAGCCCTGCACGTGATGCAACGCTCGAACGAGCGAGGAGTACGCGACGACGCCGGGCAGCCACTGGCCACCCTATGCGCTTCGTGATCTGGGCGGCGGCTACAGCGTCTGACGGCGGCCAGCGAGATCGACCTGGCGCTCATGACGTCGCTTCTTCCAGAACATCGGCGAGATCACGGTGGCGGAAGCATCCCACTCGCGAGACCAGCTCCTCCCCGAGATCCTGGCAGCAAGCTCCTGCGCGACTTCGCGCGCGCCGCAAGATGGAGCGCTCCCGCATCAAGGTCACCCTCGGGGAGCGCATCGCTCGCCGCCACCGAGGCATTGCAGCTCGCGTCGGGGAAGATGGTGCGCGGCGCGACGGTCGTCTGCGATCGACACGGTGATGGCGCCGCTGCTCCGCGCCTCGACGTACCGAAGGACAGAGGCGCGTGCTGATGCGATCCCGACATGCGGCCGCAGGCATCCCGAACGCCACGGGCCGCCGGCTTGGCTTTCCGGATCGTCAACGCGTTCGACAGGGCTGCCCTCCCACCGGTCAGTTCGCGGAGCACCAGGGACATAGTCGCGACATCTGCGCGTCATGGACCGGGCTCCCACGCGGCCTTTTTCACTTCAAGCCCCTGGGTGGCTCTGCTCCATCGGCGGCCACGCGGTCGCAGAGGCTTCGGCTTGCGCATCTCCGGCTTCGTCGCGTGGTTCCTCCTGGCGCTCGGTCTCTTCGGCTACCCCTCCTGGTCGCGACGCTGTCGTGAGAGGTGGAGGCTTCGACTGGGCATGGCAGCTCGTCTTCTCGCGCGACCCCCCACCTCAAGACCGTCGCACCGAGCGCGTGTGTCCACGCCTTCCCAGGGCGAAGGGCGACCTCGTGGTCAAGGAGGGCGACCCCGCGTCAGCTTCTACGTGATCGAGCGGGGCGAGGTCGAAGATTGCGCAAGCGCGACGGCCGGATCGAGACCGTCGCCGTGCTCGGCCCCGGCGACTTCTTCGGCGAGATGGCGCTCGAACCGCCCGCGCAATGCATGGTGCGGCGCGCTCGCCGCTCGACGTCGTGGTGATGGGGCGACGTCTTCAACCAGGTGAGCACGTGCCTCGCGCCGCTACGCAGCGTCATCGCGCGCCTGATCAGCCGTACAGCGAGAACCTGTGGGCGCAGCTCCACGGCGGCACGGTCACGTCGGCACGTCTCCCTGCCGAGCTCCTGGAGCCGCTCCCGTCCGGCAACTGGGACCCGGCGACACCTTCGAGCGCCCTCGACCTGCTTCGATCGCCACGGCCTCGACCATAGCTGCCTGTAGTGGACGCGGAGGATCATCGGCGTCCTGACCCGCACGGACTTCCTGCGCGCGCTCGAGATCGGCACCACCGCCCAGGCCAGTGCGCGGTCCACGACGTCGCGGTCGCAGCCGGAACAGCGCGCATCGTTGCCGGCCAGCACGTGCCGGCACAGGCTCAAGTGGATTCCCGTCGTGGAGAGCAGACGCGCCGCCGCCGTCGGCACGGTGATGCGAGAGCTGATCTCGGCGGGTCCTGCACCAGACCGCCACCGCCACCGCATGAGCGCCGCGCGCTGGCCGCATCGAGCAGGTCCCGAGGTGCTGCCGACCTTGCGGACGCAGGATCGAGTCGGTCACGTAGATCGCCGAGGACCTGTGTGCACCATGAAGAATGGTGGCATGCACGTCCCATCCCCACCGGGAACCTGAGCCAGTCATCGACCTGTCCTCGACGCTCGCCGCGATGCCCCGGGCTCCAGAGTGACGACGGCAAACGCGGTCAACCGTCTCGACCACGTCGCGAACGGGAATCGACGATTGCGGTGGCTGAGTTCCAGGTGGCCCCGTGCAGTGCGTAGATCGGCCCCCGAATGCGCCGGACAGCGAGAATCGCCGAGGCCGTCGCAGCAAGCCCGCGGGCGAAGCAAGTAGAAGGTACAGGAGGAGACGCCGCCAGGATCGCGACGTTTGCCGCGGGCGGCCACGATCTGCCCCTGGCGCAGGACACGATGCATCGCCTGGTATCGCCGGCATCACCTTCGCCGGCGCGTGGACCGTCCCGTTGCGGCGCGCGCCGCGGCAATGAGGCGGACGCGCGGGCGTCGGGCGGCACGCTCTTGAACTCGACGCCGAGAAGCCCAGGCGATTCTCGCCGCTGCTCACTTCGCGCGCGTGGCCACATGAGCCGCGCGTGGCGTGGGATCGGCACTGTCGCCGAGATAGAACTGGGCCAGGCCCTGCGACAGGCTCGAGTCTCGATGAGCATCCCGCCGAGAGAGACGTTCAGCGCCGCGCCCGACATGTAGGCCGTCGAGCGCTCCGTGCGGAGCTCGAGCTCGACGTAGGCCTCGTAGCGCGGGTAGCGGCGGTCCGGCGCGGGGAGGACCTTCTGCACCGCCCCCATGAGATCGTTCATCGCGAAGGGCTTCACGAGCACCGCCGCGATGCCGCGCGCCTCGGCGCGCCGCTCGAGGTCGCCGTCGGCTTCCTCCGCCGCCGTCGTCGCGATCATGGGCAGCGCGGCGAGCTCGGGATCGGCGAGAAGCGCGTCGCGGATCTCGAGGGCGCCGAGCCCGGGGAGGCCGGTGGCGACGATCGAGAGATCGGGCCTCTCGGTCCTGAGGAGCCCGAGGGCGTCCGGACCGTTGGTGGCCGTCAGGATCTCGTACTGTCCCCGCGCGAGGAAGGTCTTCTCGAGAGCGAGATAGAGCTTCACGTCGTCGGCGAGGAGAATCTTCGTCAATGCCCTAGCTCGAGGAACCTCTCCGCATCGAGCGCGGCCTGGCAGCCCGTCCCCGCGGCGGTGATCGCCTGGCGGTAGCGCGAGTCGGCGACATCGCCAGCCGCGAACACTCCCGGGACGCTCGTCGCGGTCGTGCCGCCGCGCGTGACGACGTAGCCGCCGGCGTCGAGCTCCACCTTCCCCTGGAGGAACTTCGTGTTCGGCTCGTGCCCGATGGCGATGAAGACGCCTTGCGCCGGGATCTCCGAGATCGCCCCGGTCTTGAGGTTCCGCACGCCGACCGCGCGCACCTTGCCCCGCTCTCCGAGGATCCGCTCCACGGCCGAATCCCACACCATCTCGATCTTCGGGTTCGACAGCGCCCGGTCCTGCATGATCTTCGACGCGCGAAGCTTGTCGCGCCGGTGGACGATGCGCACCCGCGTCGCGTGCCGGGTGAGGTAGGTGCCCTCTTCCATCGCCGAGTCGCCGCCGCCGATCACCACGAGCTCCTTGCCCTTGTAGAACGCGCCGTCGCATGTGGCGCAGGTGTGGAAGCCAGCGCTGAAGAACACCTTCTCGTCCGGAATGCCGAGGAGCTTGGGCGACGCGCCCGACGCGATGATGAGCGCCTCGGCGAGATAGGTCGCGTCCTCGCAGACGATCGTGAACGGCCTCTTCGCGAGGTCGACGGACGTGACGAGCGTCGACTCGTACCGCGCGCCGAACCGCTGGGCCTGCTTCTCGAAGAGCAGCATCAGGTCGGGTCCCTGGACGCCCTCGGGAAAGCCCGGATAGTTCTCGACGTCGGTGGTGGTCGTGAGCTGCCCTCCCGGCTGCCCGCCGTGGAGAACGAGCGGCGCCATGTTCGCCCGCGCCGCGTAGATCGCCGCCGTGTCGCCGGCGGGACCCGAGCCGATGATGATGACGGTGGACGTCTTCCAAGAGACCTTCCTCGCTTTCCTGGCCGGATTCTCCACGCGCCTCTCGAGGGCGGGACGCGCCTCCTCGGCACGACGATGGCTGGCCCCGTGGCCCGGAGCGTCAGGATCCGCGCGACGCCGGCGTGCGGGCCGAACTGCTCGACGTGCGCCACCCGCTGCCGCCCTCGCTGCGCCGGGAAGATGGCCACGCGCGCCAGGGGCACTGGCTCCTCGCGACGCAGGACGGAGCGGAGCCGCGAGCCGTCGTACAGGTAGCGGCGCAGCGCGCCGTCCGATGGCGCGATGGGAGCGGACCGCCGGCGCGCGCTCACCTCGACGACGACGCGCGCGTCCCGCCCCTCGATCCTCAGGTGCCGCTGCGCCGATCGCACCGCGATCTCGAGCACGATCGCGGCCTCCCGCGGATCGATCGACGAGGAACGCGCGGCCCCGAGACGCGCTCCGAGCCGCGCGCAGCTCTCGATCCCCTCGACGTTGCGCAGCGACGCGTTGCGCCGCCAGGAGACGCCGAGATGGCGGCGAGCCGCGTCCAGGTCGCCGCTCGCGAGCCGCGCCTCGGCCAGTCCGAAGTGGATCAGCGCCTCGAGCGCGGGCCGCTCTGGTGGCAGCACCCTCGCCGCGCTCTCGTAGCCGTCGAGCGCGCGGGCGACGCGGCCCGCCTCGAAGTGGCGGCGCGCCGCGTTCTGGAGGTTGACGGCGCGCCGCGTCCGCCGGCGGCGCTCCGCCTCATGATCCATCGGCCGGAGGCAGCGGGGGCACCACGAAGCCGCCGACGGTGCGCGCCGCGAAGTCGATGCGCCTGCGTGCGACGGGAACGCCGCCCACCAGGTGGCTCTCCACGATCTCCGCGACGTCCTCGACAGAGACCTTGCCGTACCAGACGTTCTCGGGATACACGGCCACGACGCAGTCCTCGTACTCGCAGGCGTCGGAGCAGCCCGTCTCCTGCGCCCGGATCTCCTCGCGAAGGCCGCGCTTCTTGATGGCGACCTTGAGCTCCTTCAAGACCCTGACGCCGGGACACTCGGGTCCAGTGCTGGTGCAGACGAGCACGTGTCTTTTGTAGGGCGGCGGCATGAACGTTAGATTGTAGCGAATGCGCTCCGACGCCCCGCGCCGCGCGGCCCTCGCGCTCGCCGTCCTGCTCGCGGCGTGCGCCCCCACGCCGGATCCCGACATGCTCCGCGTGCTGGTCGAGAAGGCGCCCTCGAACCTCGACCCCCGCTACGGCTCCGACCAGGCGTCGTCGAGAGCCCAGGCCCTCTGCCAGCGGACGCTCTTCCGGATCGGTACCGATCTCTCGCCGGTGCCCGATCTCGTCGCGCGGTTCGAGACACCCGATCCCCTGACGCTCGTCCTGACGCTTCGTCCCGCGCGGTTCTCCGACGGCCGGCCGCTGACCTCGCGCGACGTCCGCTACACCCTCGAGTCGATCCGCGAGGGAACGTCGTTCCGCAAGGGCGACCTCGCGAGCATCGCGTCGGTGGAGGTTCCCGACGAGGGCACGGTCGTCCTGCGCCTGGCGGCGCCCGATGCCGCGCTGCTCGCGAACCTCGTGATCGGCATCCTCCCGGAAGGGACCGCGGATGCAAACGCCCATCCCGTGGGCGCCGGACCGTACCGTTTCCTGGCCCGGCACGGGCCGAACGTCATCGACTTCGAGCGCTGGGAGGACACGCCGCCTGGCGCCTATCGGCGCGTGCGGTTCACCGCCGTCGCCGACGAGATGGCGCGCGGTCTCGCGATCCGCAAGGGCGACGTCGATCTCGTGGTCAACGACCTCCCGCCCGAGATCTTCCGATCCCTCGCCCGCGATCGCCGCTTCGAGGCGCACGTCGCCGACGGCAGCAACTACGCCTACCTCCTGATGAACTGCGAGCGCCCGCCGCTCTCGGACGCGCGGGTACGCCAGGCCATCGCCTGCGCGATCGACCGGCGCGAGATGATCGCAGCGCTCCTCACCGGGCTCGGCCGCGAGGCCACGGGGCTGCTCGCCCCCGAGTCGTGGGCCTACCACGCGCCGCGCGATCCGCTCCCCTTCGATCGCGATCGCGCCGCGCGGCTCCTCGACCTCGCGGGGTTCCTTGATCCCGACGGCCCCGGCGGCAAGCCCAGGCTCTCCCTCGTCTACAAGACCTCGTCCTTGCTCGCATCCCGCGCGCAGGCCGCGGTCATCCAGGACTACCTGGGACGCGTGGGGATCGACGTGACGATCCAGAGCTTCGAGTGGTCCACCTACTACGAGGACGTGAAGAAGGGGAACTTCCAGCTCGCGTCCCTCGTGTGGGTGGGCGTCGCCGACCCCGACGGCCTGCGCGCGCGATTCCATTCCGGGATGGTGCCGCCCGCGGGGAGCAACCGCGGCCGCTACCAGAATGACGCGCTCGATCCGATCCTCGACGAGGCGAGCCGGACGCTCGACCGGTCACGACGCGGCGAGCTCTATGCCGAGGCTCAGGACATCCTCGCGCGGGACGCGCCCTACGTGAGCCTCTGGTACAAGTCCAACTACGCTCTGGCCCGTCGTGGCATCCGCGGCCTGGAGCTCGGACCGTTCGCGGACTTCGACGTGATACCGGAGCTGCGCAAGCCGGGGAGCGCACCGGGCGCGCGGTAACATCTCCGGACGTGATCGCGCACCTCGCCCTCCTCGCGACCGCCTGGGTCACCTCGGCGGCCGACCTCGTCGCGCACCCGCGCGAGGCGACGATCCTCGACGCCCGCGGCTCCAAGGCGTTCTCGGCCGGCCACATCCCGGGCGCGCAGCACGTCGACTGGAAGGACTACCGGGACGGATGGCTCTTCACCGGAAAGCTCCCGAAGAACCTCGACGAGGTCGCCGCCGCGTTCGGGCAGCTCGGGGTCGACGGCGGGCGGCCGGTCGTCGTCTGCGGCGATGCGCGCGACGGCTGGGGCGAGGAGGGCCGCATCGCCTGGCTCTTGCGCTACATCGGCCACCCCGACGCCTCGATCCTCGACGGAGGCATGGCGGCCTGGATCGCCGCCGGCGGCGTCCCGACGAAGGACGCCGCCACGCCCGCTCCGGGGCGCTTCCAGGCCCACGTCGTGCCCACGCTTCGCGCGAGCATCTCCGACGTGGCGCGTGCCGTCACGACGCCGTCCGGCGCGGCCGTGCTCGACGTCCGCTCGATCGAGGAGTGGAACGGAGCGACGCCCTATCACGAATCGCGCGGCGGTCACGTCCCCGGAGCGAGGCACGTGGCCTGGACCGACCTCCTCGACGCAGCGGGCAAGGCGCTCCCGGCGGCAACGGTGAACGACCTGCTCGCGCGCGCCGGGGTGGATGCGAACGCCGAGGTCATCACCTACTGCACGGGCGGGGTGCGATCGGCGGAGGCGCTCGTCGTCCTCTCGTCCGCTGGTCGCCGCGTCCGGAACTACGATGGCTCCTGGTACGAGTGGTCGGCCGACGAGTCGCGTCCCGCCGCGCTCGACCGCAAGAAGGACGCGCGGTGATCGAGACGGTCTGCCCGCGCTGCGCCAAGCCCTTGGTGGCGGATCGCTGCGCCGCCTGCGACGACACGAGCGCGCCGACGATCCGCGAGGTGATGCCCGCACCCTCCGGCACCCACGGGACAACGGGCGGCGCCGCGCCGGTGGATCGCATCGAGTCCGGACCACACGTCCTGCTCGGGCCCGACGAGGACCGCTACGAGATCGTCGGCGAGCTTGGCGAGGGTGGCCACGGCAAGGTCTACCTGGCCTTCGATCGTGCCCTCGGCCGCCAGGTGGCCTACAAGGTGCTGAAGGTGGCGAAAGGAGACGTGGGCCAGCCCGTGGAGCGGTTCATCGCCGAGTGCCAGGCCGCCGCCCAGCTCCAGCACCCCGCCATCGTGCCGATCTACGACATCGGCGTGCGGCGCGAGGACGGCCAGATCTTCTACACGATGAAGGTCGTCCGCGGCAAGACGCTGAAGGAGCACCTCATCGCCGTGAGGGACGGGCACGGCGAGGCGGGAATGACGCGCTACCGGATGCTCCAGATCCTCCAGCACGTCTGCATGGCGGTCAGCTACATGCACGCGCGCGGGATCATCCACCGCGACCTCAAGCCGCAGAACGTGATGGTGGGAGAGTTCAACGAGGTGCACGTGCTGGACCTCGGCCTCGCCAAGGTGATCCGCCAGGACGTCCCGAAGCTGCACGGCGACGCCGGGATGCGCACGTCCACCACGATGGTCCAGGGGACCCTCGCTTACATGCCCCCCGAGCAGGCCATCGATCCCGAGTCGGTCGACGAGCAGTCCGACCAGTTCGCCCTCGGGGCGATCCTCTACGAGATCCTCACGCTGCGTCCTCCGTACGTCGGTCCCGCCCACGAGATGTGGCGGAACATCCCGATCGCGCGTTTCCCGAAGCCACGCGAGATCGCGGCCTCCGTGCCTCAGCACCTCGAGGACATCTGCCTGCGGGCGATGGCGGCCGCCAGGGAAGAGCGGTTCAAGACGACGCGCGAGCTCGCGGACGTGCTCCAGGACTTCCTCGACGGGGAGAAGGAGACCCAGCGCCGCGAGGCCCTCGCCGGCACGTTCCTCGCGGAGGCGATCGACCAGCTCCGCCGCTACGAGGCGTTCGAGAAGGAGGCGGCGCATCTCGCCGTGGAAGCCGGGCGCGTGAAGGACCAGCTCCCGAGGAAGGCGACGCACGAGGAGAAGGAGCGCCTCTACCGGGCGGAGGAGCGCGCCAAGCGCATGGCGGCCGAGCGCGACCGCGCCTTCGCCGACGTCGTCAGGAAGTTCGTGCGCACCATCGACGTCGCACCCGACAGCCGGCGCCCGCGCGAGAGCCTGGCAGACCTCTGCTACCGGAAGATGATCGAGATGGAGCGCCAGGGACGGGTGCAGGAGATGGCGAGCTACCGCGCGATGGTCGAGTCGTACCACGACGGCAAGTACGCGGCGCAGCTCTCGGGAGACGGATCGCTCCTGATGGCCACCGACCCGCCGGGCGCCCACGTCTACCTCGCGACCTACGTCGAGCACGGGCGCAGGCTCGTGCCCGAGAACGAGCGCTACCTGGGCATCACCCCGCTGCCGCGCATGCCGCTTCCGATGGGGAGCTACCTCGCGACGATCCGCCGGGACGGGCGCGCCGACACGCTCTACCCGTTCGCGATCCACAGGAGCCAGGAGATCGTCGCGAACGTCGCGCTATTGTCCGAGCCGGAGATCTTGCGGGGATTCGTCTACGTTCCCGGAGGGAAGTTCCTGAGCGGCGGTGATCCACTACGCACCGATCAGCCGCTGCACGAGCTCGAGCTTGCGGGGTTCTGCATCGGACGGAATCCCGTCACGATGGTGGAGTACCTCGAGTTCATCAACGACCTCGCGCGGCGCGAGGGGCTCGATGCGGCACTCGCGCGGGCGCCGCGGCGCTCGGCCACGGCCGGGTGCTACTGGCCCCACGATGCCGGTACGTTTCGCCTTCCTCAGGTTGATGACGATGGCGACGCATGGGATCCGACGTTCCCCGTCTTCGGCATCTCCGCGATAGACGCCGAGGCCTACTGCGCGTGGCTGCAGCCGCGAATAGGCCTCGCCGTGCGCCTACCTTCCAACCATGAATGGGAGAAGGCCGCGCGGGGGAACGACGGAAGGACCTATCCGTGGGGAACCGGCTGGGACGAAGAGTACTGCCATGGGCTGACGGAGGGATCTGCCATGGCACCAGAACCCATCGGCCGCTCGACCGATGTGGGTCCCTATGGAGTCCTCGGAATGGCCGGCAACGTTCACGACATCACGATGTCGCCGCACGCCGGCCTACCTGGCTTTCGCATCGTTCGCGGCGGCAGCTTCGCGACCAGCCGAACCGAAGCCCACCTCGGGCTCGTCAACGCGCGCAAGCCCGAGACGGTCAGCAGCGACGTCGGATTCCGGCTGGCCTACACGCCCCCGCGGCTTGCATCCGCTCAGAAGGCCAGGGCCGCGGCACCGACTCTGACCCCGTAGAACGTGGCCGGGAACGGATCGAACGTGTTGGTTGCGATCGAGGCGGCCCCGCCGCCATACACGACCGTCGAGACCGTCGCGGGCGCCGCCGGATCCGGGCCGGCACCGACCTGGACGTCGCCGATGCCGAATCCCGCAGCGGCGCCGGCGCCCGTCGCGTATCCGCCGGCGATCGACGCGCCGTAGAACGTCGGGTAGACGGTGAGGTTGTAGCCTGGCTTCACCGAGACCGCGGTCCCGTCGAAATCCCAGCCGGCGACGACCGCCGGGTGAGACGGACCGGGCCCGTGCGTGCAGACGATCTCGTCGTACGCGTCGCCCTCGACGTCGGACGTCGTGACGCGACCGCCGTACCCGGGCTGGGGGAACGCATTGAAGTTGACCTTCGAGATGGCCGTGATCGCCACGCCGTCGTAGGCGAACCCGCGCATCTGCGGCGTGAACGTGCTCCCGGGGCCGGGCGCCGTCAGGATCTCGTCGAGCCCGGGATTCTGGATGTCCCCGAGGGCGATGTTGACGCCGTACTTCAACGTCCCGTAAGCGAAGTAGCTGACCTTGGAGATGGCGCTGATCGCCACGCCGTCGTAGTTCCAGCCGCGGACGTGCGGTCCGAAGACCGATCCCGGTCCGGCGCCCGTCAGGATCTCGTCGATCGCGTCGGTGTCGAGCAGGCCCGCGTCGACGTTGACGCCGTACTTGAGCGTGCCGTAGGCGTAGTAATTGAGCTTCGCCAGTACGGTGCCGCTGCGATTGAACCCGCGGACCTGGGGGCCGTAGACCGGACCTGGTCCAGGGCCTGTCAAGAGCTCGTCCACCACCCTGGCCGCGGTCACACCGTCGACGTTTCCGGCGGCGACATTGGTCCCGTAAGCCGGGACCGGATACGGGATGAAGTCCGCAGGGACGACGGGCGTGGCGCCCCCGGTATAGACCCGCACCTCGGCGGGGTTCGTCGCTCCGGGCCCCGGACCGCAGACGATGCTCGTCGCGGAGCTCAGGTTGCCATCGAGCGCCATCGTGTAGGCCGTCAGGACGCCGGAGGGATCCGTCATCGCGAGGAACGTCCCGTCGACCGCCGCGAGCGCATTGATCTGTCCCGTGGCAACGTAGTACTGGGCGTTCCCCGTCAGGTTCCCCGCGCCGTCGTTCAGGAACTCCTCGAGCGAGCCGTCGCTCCCCGGTGTCTGGCAGAGCACCATCACCTCGGGCCGGCCGTCGGGCGGGTTCACGTCCTGGAACACCGCGACCCGGGGATCTATGCCGGTGGGGTAGGACGTGGGCACGCCGTACGGGACGTTCGGGTTACCCGTGTGGATGGCGATCTCGAGACGCCCGAGGTTCGGGAGGAGCACGGCGATGTCGTCGAAGCCGTCGCCGTTCAGGTCCGCGGTCGTCATGTGACGCAGCCCGGCGATCGTGAGCGTCTGTCGAAGCGAAAAGTTGAATCCCGTGTTCTCCAGGATCCGGCACCGACCCGGGCCGGACTCTCCGACGTAGAGGTCTTCCAGCGCATCGGTATTTGTGTCGCCTTCCGCGAGCAGATCGCCCTGGACGCCCACTCCGAGGTTCACGAGCGTGGGAGTCATGTTCAGGTTTCCGGCACCGTCGTCGCCGAACAGCCCGACGATGTTGGGCTCGACGAGCATCGCCACATCCCCGCCGGTATTTGCGTTGAAGCCTGGACTCGAGACGATGATCGTCCCCTGAGGGGGAGCGATGTTCGCGTTGTAGGAACCCGTCGACACGAGCCCATAGGTCCCGGAGAACTCGTAGAGCCCGAACGTGATCGTGTTCCCGCTCAGCGACGCGATGAACACGTCGTCGAAGCTTGGACTGCTGAGGCGCACGGGCACGTGGGCGTACGCGCCCGGCACGCTGATCGTCTGCCGCAGGACGAACGTCCCGTCGCCCTGCCGCTCCCAGAGCTCGACGCCCACGTTCTGGATCGTGATCGACATCGACGTCTGCGACGGCGCGCTCCCGAGCGTGAGCGCGTGAACGTCCGACGCTCCGGCGGGGGTCGAGTAGGGCGTCGGGGGCAGCGTCGGAAACGCCTGCGCCGCCGCCGCACCGAGCAGGATCACGAGCATCCGCGGAAAGGTCCTCGTCATGGCAGACTCCTCGCGATCCACGCTTTCCGGGCGGGCTCCAGTGATCATAGCGCCGCGGGTCCCGCTTGTCACGGGCTATCATCAGCGGAAGCGTATGCCCGCCTCCCTCCCAGCCCTGATCCCGCGCCGGGTCCTCTTCGGAAACCCGAGCCGCGGCGCCCCGCGGATCTCGCCCGACGGGACGCGCCTCGCGTTCCGGGCGCCCTACGAGGGTGTGATGAACCTCTGGGTCAGCGGGATCGGGGACCCTGACCCGCGACCCATCACGACCGACGGGGTGGGCGGGATCCGGCGCCACGTCTGGGCGCGCGGCGGTCGCCGCGTCCTCTACCTTCAAGACGTCGGCGGCGACGAGAACACGCACGTGAAGTGCGTCGACGTCGCAACCGGCGTCACGCGCGACCTCACGCCTCACGACGGCGTGCAGGCCGGAATCGTCGCGACGAGCCCGCGCCACCCGGAGCGCGTCCTCGTGGCGATGAACCTCGATGACCCGCATAGCCACGACGTCTACCGTATCGACCTCGCCACGGGCGACCGCGAGCTCGTCGCGAAGAACCCCGGAAACGTCATCGGATACCTCGGGGATCTCGACCTGGAGCCCCGCGCCGCGGGTCGCATGCGCGAGGACGGAGGCATGGATCTGGTCGTCCGCGACGGCTCCACCGGCGAGTGGCGCGACGTGCTCACCTGGGACCACGAGGACACGTTCTACAGCCACCCGGTCGCGTGTACCGCCGACGGCCGCGGCATCTTCCTCTACGACGCCCGCGGCGCCGACACGACGCGGCTCGTGCTTCACGACGTGCCGACGGGACGAGACACCGTGCTCGCCCAGGACCCGGAGGGCGACGTCGCCGAGCTCCTGCTCCACCCCGTCACCCAGCAGCCCCAGATGGTCGCGTTCGAGCGCGACCGCATCCGGTGGAGGGCTCTGCACCCGGAGCACGCCGCGGACATCGATCTGCTGGCCAGAGCGCATCGCGGCGACTTCCAGGTGATCGATCAGAGCGACGACGCGAGGATCTGGGTCGTCGCCTTCGCGCCCGACGACGGCCCCGTCGCGTTCCACGCCTTCGACCGGATCGAGCGCCGCATCACGCACCTGTTCGACCACGCCCCCGACCTCCTCGATCACACGCTTGCCGCCATGACGCCCGTCGCGTTCGCGGCCCGCGACGGTCTCGAGATTCACGGATACCTGACGCTGCCTCCGGGGCGAGGCCGCGATCGCGTGCCGATGGTCCTCCTCGTCCATGGCGGCCCGGGGGCACGCGACTCCTGGGGCTTCGATCCCGAGGCGCAGCTCTTCGCCAACCGCGGCTACGCCGTCCTCCAGGTGAACTACCGCGGATCGACCGGCTACGGGAAAGCGTTCCGCAACGCGGGCGATCGCGAATGGGGCGGAAAGATGCACGACGACCTCGTCGACGCCGTGGGCTGGGCGGTCGCGCAGGGGTACGCCGACCCCGCGCGCGTCGCGATCTATGGCGGCTCCTACGGCGGCTACGCCGCGCTGGTCGGCGCCACCTTCACGCCCGACCTCTTCCGCTGCGCCGTCGACATCGTCGGCCCCTCGAACCTGATCACGTTCGTCCAGACCCTGCCGCCCTACTGGCACATGGCCCTCGCCGACTTCCACCGGCGCGTCGGGCACCCGGAGAAGGACGCCGAGTTCATGCGCTCGCGCTCGCCCCTCTTCAGGGCGCATCAGATCAAGGTGCCGCTCCTCATCGCCCAGGGGGCCAACGATCCCCGCGTGAAGGCGAGCGAGTCCGAGCAGATCGTCGCGGCGCTGCGATCGCGCGGCATCGAGCACGAGTACATGCTCTTTCCCGACGAAGGGCATGGCTTCGAGAAGGCCTCCAACCGCCTCCGGTTCTACGAGGCCGCCGAGAAGTTCCTGGCGCGCCATCTCGGCGGCCGCTGCGAGGAGTGAGGCGGCCGGCGACCGGCTCCAGGTCGTGCCAGGAGGCCGTGAGCGGAACGCGCACGCTCGGTTTCCCGAATGCCACGGCCGAGCGGCCCATCCGTCGATGACCGGCGCGTACCTCGGCGATGAGAGCGGCATCGCGACGCACGTCCTTCTCGCAGACGTCCTGCGCATGCTCGGCGCCGACGGCGTCATCCATCCCGACACCGGCGGCCTTTTCTCCTTCACACGCGCCTCCGGCGACGCGCTGAACGACCGCCTCCGGCGCCCGCTCGGCGCCACATCATGACGCAAGGCGCCGGGGCGCCGGCAGCCGTGACGCGGCGACGCGTGCGCCTCTTCCGCCTCCTTGGATGTCTCCTGTCGACCCTCGCAGTGCTCGGAGGAAGCGAAGTCCTCATCCGGCTCCTCGGACGCGGCAACGTGCTCCGCCCGCCTCCGCCCGGCCGCATCGATCCCTACCTCGGCAATCCCTTCATCCTCGAGACGCGCCCGTTCCTCTACGTCGGCATCCCCGGGGCGCGCTACACGATGTATCACGATAGCTCCTACTCGGCCGGGTACCGGATCAACGAGAGAGGTTTTCGGGGAGGTCCGATGCCGGACCGGGGGCAGCGGCCGCGCCTCGTCGTCGTGGGCGATTCGATGGTCGAAGGCGTCGGGGTCGGCGAGGGCGAGACGTTCGCGGCGATCCTCGGCGTCGAGACGCGCTGGGACGTGCTCGACTGCGGCGTCATGGGCGCCGGACCGTCGTATTACGCCGCCAACCTCCCCCGCTACCTCGCCCTCCACCCCGACGCGATCCTCCTCGCGCTGACCGACAACGACGGTACCGACGATCGCCACTACGAGAGCGCGCACTTCCGCGCGGTCCCTCCGGCGGTCCGCCCCGCGTGGCTCTCTGGTGGCGGCGCCTGGGATCCGGTCCGATGCTCGGTGCTGCTGCAGCGCGTGATGATCAAGTGGCGCCAGTGGCACGCGCCCTTCCCGTCCACACCGGCCGAGCTCCTCCTGGACCGGAACGCCCGCGACGGGGCGCCCGAGCTGGTCGGCACGCCCGGCGTTCCGCGATACCTCGTTCCAGGCAACACGTTCGCCGCCCACTGGGGGCTCTCTCGACGCTATCTCGATCTGTTCGCGGACGAGTGCGCGAAAAGACACGTGCTCGTCGCCGTCACGGTCCTCAGCTCGTACAACCTGCGACCCGACGCGCTACCGGAGACCAAGGCGAGGACGCTCCTGTTCCACGACGCGGTCCGCGAGTGGGCCGCGTCGCGGGGCCTACCGTTCCACGGCCTCGCCGGCGTCATCGCCGCGGCGCTCGCGAGCTGCCCGGATCGCGTGGCCTTCCGTGGCGACGGGCACTACTCCGCAGAAGGCCACCTGCTCGTTGCGGGCGAGCTTGCCGGATGGGTCGACGGGCTATTCGCCGGGGACACCCCGTGACGCTCGGGACCTCCCGTTCTGCTCACTGCGACCGACCGGAGCCGCGATCCAGACGAAGCTGAACGCCCGGACATCCGTTACGGACGCGGGCGAGACGACCTCCTCGACAAGCCGAGCCGCGCTTGCGCGTCAGGCGGGAGCGGGCGGCACGATCCGCGCGAGGGTCTCCTCGACGCCGCCGGGATCGAAGCCGAACGGGCCCGGCTTCGTCTTGAACGCGACGCGCCCGTCGCGGTCGATGACGTACAGTCGGTCGGGCCAGCCGGTGTAGGACAGCTCCGTCGAGTTCTGCATGTCGTCCACGAGCGCCGGGAACTTGATGCCGAGGCTGAACGAGCAGGTGGTCGCCACCTCGCGACGCGCCCCGAAGTCGTGGGGAGTCGGGATCAGCACGTTGTCGCGGATGTTGGACGGCATCTGCCAGACGTCGCTGGCGTGGGCCTCCGTGATGTACACGACGTACATCGCGACCTTGTCGCCATATGTCTCGTGGATCTTGTTGAGCGCCGGAACCTCCGCGCGGAACGGCGGTCAGGTGTAGCTACCGAAGACAAGCACGACCGGCTTCTCTCCCCGGAAGCTCGACAGCCGCACGCGCGCGGTCTTGTCGGACGTCTCGAGATCGAAGTCGGGGGCAGCATCGCCGACGCTCAGCGCTCCGCCGCGCGCCCTGTTCCAGAGCGTCTGGAACGGCAGCACCATCATCATGGGCAGCGGGACGTGCTTCATGATCTGGGCGAATCTCTCGGGCGGCTGGCACATCGCGCGATACAGGCCCTCGGTCAGCACGGCCCAGACGAGCGCGAGCCCCGCGAGCGTGAACAGCGCCCAACGCATGCGGGGAGTATACGCCTCAGCGGCGCGACAGCAGCGCGAGCGCTTCGACGGATCGCGTCTGGGGCATCATGTCGATCGGCTCCACCCTCTCGATCCAGAAGCGGCTTCCGACCAGGACGCCCAGATCGCGGGCGAGGGTCTCGGGATCGCACGAGAGGTAAGCGACCTTGCGCGCCTCCGACGCGCCGATCGCGCCGAGGACGTCGCGCGTGGCGCCCTGCCTCGACGGGTTCAGGAGCAGCGCGTCGGCCCGCTCGGCGACGATACGGCGCGTGGCGCGCTCCACGGGCGATCCGTAGACCTTCACCGTCGCGAGAGCGTGCTCGTCGATCGTCCTCCTCGCATCCTGCACCGCGGCCGGCACGCCCTCGATCATCAGGGTCCGCTTCACGCCTGCCGCCTGGAGCGCGAAGGCGTGGGTCCCCGCCCCGGCGTAGAGATCGACGAGCACCTCGGCGCCCCGGAAGAACGCGCGGAGCCGCTCGTGGATCGGCGCCAGCATGAACGGGTTCACCTGGAAGAAGGAACCGGGCGAGACGTGCATGCGGATGCCGCCGATCTCCACCAGGAGGTCGCGATCCCCGCGAACGCACTTCACCGGCCCCTTCAGCACCTGCGGGCCCGCGCCGGGATTGCAGTTCGCGGAGATCCCCGCGACCGCGGGGCAGGCGGCGGCGATCTCCTCGAGCGGCAGGCGCGGCACGTCGGTCGCGTCGAGGACCAGTGTGAGGTGCTGACGCGAGGGATCGATCGCCGCCCGCACGTCGACGAACCGGAGCTTCTCGAAGGCCCGCTGCCGCGACGCGACGAGCTCCCTGAGGCTCCGGGTCGTGGCGAGCACCTCGGGAAGCAGCACGCGGCAGTCCGGCGCGTCGACGACGTCGCGGGATCGCGCCTTGTAGTACCCGAGCCGGGCGCCTTGCCGTCCGGACCCGAGGCGCACCGCCATCTTCGCCCTGTTCCGGTAGCCCTCGATGCAGGGCGACGGGAGGCAGGGCTCCACGCGCACGCGGGGAACGCGCGCCCGGTCGAGAGCCGCGATCACCATTGCGCGCTTCTCCTCGAGAGCGATCGCATGGCGAACGCCGAGGAGGCCGCACGCGCCGCAATCCGCTCCGTGCGGACAGGTGACGACGTCTTCGGCGGCGGTCATGGGCTGGCTCGCCGCAGAGCATCCGGAAGCGCGACGGCCCCGGTGTAAAGGGCCATGCCCAGGATGACGCCCCAGGCGCCCGCCTCGCGGCACGCCGTGACGTCGTCGGCCGTTCGCACTCCTCCGCTCACGATGACGTCCGGGACGGCCCGGGCCACCTGGCGCGCCAGCGCCACGTTCGGTCCGGTCATGGTCCCGTCTCGCGAGATGTCGGTGCAGAGCGCCGTCCCGATCCCGAGCGCGCGGACGCGCGCCGCCGCTTCGTCGACGGACAGACCCGACGATCCCGTCCATCCGTGCGTGCGGACGATCCCGCCGGCGGCATCGATCGCCGCGACGATCCGCTCCGGGAAGGCGGCCGCGAGCTCCGCCGCCTCGGCACCATCGGAGAAGAGCGCGCTCCCGATCACGACGCGCGCGACACCGCGATCGAGCGCCGCCCTCACGTGCGCCGCCGTCCGCAATCCCCCTCCCTGAAGGACCTCGAGGCCCGGTACCTTCGCGATCTCGGAGACGATCGCGAGCTGGCGCGGCTCTCCGGCGAAGGCGCCGTCGAGGTCGACGACGTGGACGATCGACGCGCCCTCGGCTGCGAAGCGCCGGGCGACGACGACCGGGTCCTCGCCGAACACCGTTTCCTCCGACGCCTTCCCCTCGCGAAGCCGCACCGCTCGCCCGGCGCGGATGTCGATGGCGGGAATGACGCGCAGCGTCAGAGCAAGCCCTTGGTCGTCAAGATCCCCTTGACGCGCGGATCGTAGGCGCAGGCCTGCGCGAGCGCGCGCGCGAGCGACTTGAAGGTGGCCTCGGCGATGTGGTGGCCGTTCTTGCCGTACAGGAGCTCCGTGTGGACGTTCGCGAAGATGTGGTTCGTGAAGCCTCGGAGGTGCTCCTCGACGAGCTCGGTCTCGAAATCGCCGAGCCGCTGCGAGCGGAACTCGACCTTGTAGACGAGGTACGCACGCCCCGAGAGGTCCACGACGGTGCGAACCAGCGTCTCGTCCATCGGCACGAACGCATGGCCGTAGCGGGCGATGCCGCGCTTCTCCCCGAGCGCCTTGCCGAACGCCTGCCCGAGACAGATCCCCACGTCCTCCACCGCATGATGCGCGTCGACGCGGAGGTCGGCCTGCGCGCTGATCTCGAGGTCGAAGAAGCCGTGCTTCGCGAAGAGCGTGAGCATGTGGTCGAGGAAGCCCATCCCTGTCGAGATGACCGACCGCCCCGTCCCGTCGATCGTGAGGTCGACCTTGATCTCGGTCTCGGTGGTCTTGCGTTCGACGGTGGCGCGGCGCGGCGAGGGCTCGCGGTCACTCATGCGTGGGCTCCTTCTCGCGGTGCTCTTCCTTGGCGCCGCCGTTGCCGCCTTCCCGCACCACGATGCTGAGAGGGCTCTCGAGGATGGGCGGCTTGTCCTGGCTGCGGTCCGTCGCCTTCAGCTCCACCTCGTCGAGCAGGAGCGCAGGGCTTGCGATCGAGGTCAGCACCGTACCGCCGCGCCCGCTCTGGTAGTAGTTGTAGACATAGGGCTTGTCTCCGGCGGCCAGGATGTCCCGCAGCATCCGGATCGACACATCGCCCCAGTAGAAGCCACGCACCTCTTCCTCGCGCCCGTCCGGATAGAGCCGCACCACGTCGACCGGCGCGGTGACGCTCCCGCCGGAACCGCTGCGCGACTCCAGGAGCTCGTCGTTGAGCTTCTTGATGACGATGCCGTAGGGCAACTCCTGGGACTTGACCAGATCGAGAAGCTGCTCGCGCAGCTCCTTCCGGCTCTTCGGGTCGGCGTTGCCGATGATCAGGTTCGAGGTCCGCGCACCCGGCAGACCCGATTCCGCCCTCGCGTGGCCGTTGCTGTGCGCGATCTTCTCGTGCGGGGCACGCGTCATCAGGAGCCCCTTCAGGATCCCCTTGTCGACGAGCGTCACCTTCTGCGGCGGGACGCCCTCCTGGTCGACCTCGAAGTGGCCCTGGAGCTTCGTCCCGGCGACCTGCACGGCCGCCGGATCGTCGACCGCCGACAGGAACACGGGGAGCACGCGGCGGTTGAGGCGGTTCGCCAGGAGCGGGCCCTGGTAGCGCGCGTTGTAGCGCTCGTCCTCGTAGATCGGCGTCTTGTCCCCCGCGACCGCTGGCGCGAACACCTGGCCGATGTACTCGCACGCCGCCTGGTCCTCGAGGAGCACCGGCCCGAGGTACTCGTCGGCGATGGGCACGTGCGTGCGATCGGAGACGCGCTTGCACATCCGCTCGACCGCCTCGGTGAACTGCGGGAGGCCCTTGTCGAGCGCGTCTCCGTAGATCACCTCGAAGTCCGTCACGGACAGACCGTCGGCCGCGCGCGCCTCCACGCTGACCTCGAGCCCGTAGCTCGTGTCGGCGGTGCGCACGCGCGTCCCTTCGCTGGTGACGAGCCTCTCGGTGCGATCGCGCCGGAAGTAGATGACGTCGCTCTCCTGGATGAGCGGGTAGCGGCGCATGATCGCGGAGATGTCCCTCACGCGAGATTCCCACTCGGTGACCGGGATGGTGGCCTCCGGTGCCGGCGGGTCGAGCCGGACCCTCGCGGGCTCGAGGGAGAAATCGGGCGACCGCAGCTCCCCCATCTTCTGGGCGAGGTAGGCTTTCTTCGACTCGAGCGTCTGCGCGGCGGCCTTGTACAGACGATCGGTCTGGAACCACAGCACGCGCCGGATCGCGAGAGGATCGTCGTCGATCGGCAGCTCCACCAGCGGCGGCGCCGTGAAGAGGCGCTCCTTGCCGAAGAAGCCGGAGTTGTCGAGGGTCGGATCGCCGACGCGGAGGTCGACGCGCGCCTGGCGCGCGCGCACGTCGCCGGAGTGGGTCAGGCTCCCGAGCGTGGCCTGGACCGTGACCTCGCGCTGGTCGCGCACCCAGTAGCTCAGGAAGTAGGGCTTCCCGAGGCTCGCGAGCGAGAGGCCGTTCATGTTGCGATCCAGCTCGGTGGCAAGCCCGTCGAGGATCGGGTCGCTGTCGCCCTGGACCGCGCGCGCGGGAAGCGCCGACGCGGCCGCCACGGAGAGGAGGCCGAGCACGACCGCTCTCTTCATCGCGCCGGCTCCTGCTTCTCGCCCTCGATCGTCGGGGCCTCCAGGATCGGCGGTCGATCCGTCCCCTTGGCGCGCTTCTCGATCTCGAGCTCGGAGACGAGGATGCTCGGGGCCACCGCCGAGACGGGGATGAACCCCGATTCGGCGCCGCAGTAGCCGTTGAACACCTGCACGTCATCGCCCGCGGCGACGATCTTGCCGAAGCTCGCGAGAGGCGTCCCCACGATGTCGACGCCGCGCACGAGCTCGTCGGGCCTCCCGTCGGGGTAGACCCTGTAGACCATGATGGGCAGCACCTTGTAGGCCTGAAGCGCATCGCGCTGGGTGAAGGTGAATCCTCCGGAGATGTCCTCGAAGAAGAGGCCGTAGGGCTTGCCCTGCTTCTTGATGAGGTCCCTGAGCCGCTGGCGCAGCTCCGCGTCCGTGAGGCCCGTGTCGGCCTTGACGATGAGGTTGCCCTGGCGGCCGACCGGGGGGTAGCCCGGCTGGCGGCGGCCGTGGCCGTTGCTCTCGGCGAAGCTCGCGATGGGGCTCCGGCTCATCAGGAAGCTCCTGAGCACGCCCTTCTCGACGACCGGAACGGGGACCGCCTTCACGCCCTCGTTGTCGTAGGGGTAGGCGCCGTTGAGCTCGACGTCGCCGAAGCGGGCCATGGTCGGGTCGTCGACGACCGACAGGAACGGCGGCAGGACGGGCTGGTTGACGCGCTTGGTGAAGGTCTGGCCCTCGTCCTCGCTCTTCTGGCGGTGTCCCTCGATGCGGTGGCCGAAGATCTCGTGGAAGAACACGGCGGCGGCACGCCCCGAGAGGATCGCGGGCCCGGTGTAGGGCTCGATCGCGGGCGCCTTGCGCAGGGCCTCGAGGTCGGCGAGGACCTTGCGCGCGCTCGCGACGAGGGTCTCCTCCGAGGGGAGCGAAGCCTCGCTGCTGCCTTCCCACGACTCGTAGCGGAAGAGGTCGAGCCCGTCGTCCGATCGCGTCGCTGCGTAAATGCCGACGCGCAGGAACGTCTGGCCGTAGGTGATGCGCGTCCCCTCGCTCGAGGCCAGGTAGTGGTTCGTGGCGTTCGCGTCCACCGATACGAGCGCGTCGTAGACCTGAGGCGACTCGAGAAACACCCGGGACGCCTTCCGGATCCTCTCCGCCCAGGCGTCGTGGTCGATCGACACGTCAGCGAGCGGGCGGACGTCCACCACCGGCTTCTCCTTCGAGAAGTCGGCCGACGTGTCCTGTGCCTCCGCCTTGAGCGCCACGTTGGCTTTCACGCGCGAGAGGCGCTCCACCGCGGCCTTGAACCTCTGGTCCGTCTCGGACCAGACGACCTGCCGCAGCGCGACCAGATCGTCCTCCTTCGGGAGGAACCCCGGGCGCCCCCCGTCGCGCACGCCGCCGTAGGCGCCTCGCAGCTCGTGCGTGCTGTCGAGCGCGTAGTCGCCCACGCGCAGGTCGATGTCGAGGATCCGGCTCTGGTTCTTCGTGTCGTGGACGATCGAGCCCCACCCGGCATCGATGTGCGTCTCGCGCACTTCCTCCACCTCGTAGCCGAGATAGTAAGGACGCTGCCCGTCCTCGGAGACGAGCCCCCCGCCGGGCCCCGTGGCGCGGTCGAGCTCGGCCTGGAGCGCCGTCAGCACGGGAGGCGACGGTGCCTCAACGTCGGCGGCGGCGAGAACGGTTCCGATGAATGCCAGCGTCGTGATCATGCACACTCCCAATCGTCGCTCATGGATTCGCCCTGGATGCGGGATGGCGCGGCCGGGCGATGACGCGCGTCTTCTCTCCCCAGAACACCCCGAGGCGCACGCCGCGGGCGTAGAAGCGCAGAAAGCTTAGCTTGGCGAACGCGGCGATTCCTCCGAGGCTCGAACGTGGGCCGGAGCCCACGCTCGGCATCGAGCTTTGCATGGATATCACATCGTAGTCCGCCCTGGCGTAGAGGAGCGCGAGCGTGCGTGGCGTGAACTCGTAGATGTGGAACGGATCCCGGAGGAACGTTGGACCGCGCTCGCGCCCGAGGATCGACTTGGCCGTGCGCCGGAGGTCCCAGATCGGCGCCATCACGCGCGTCGCCACCGAGCGCACGTAGGTCGGCACCAGGGCGTAGAGCATCCCGTCCTCTCGCAGGATCCGGCGCACCTCGCCGAGAAAGAGCAGCGGGTTCTTCGCGTGCTCGAGCAGGTCGTTCAGGTAGACGACGTCGAACGCGCCGCCGGGCAGCGCCGCCTCCTCGAGCTGCCCGCGCACCAGGTCGAGCCCGTAGAGCTCGCGCGCCCTTGCGACGGCGTAGTCGGAGATCTCGACGCCGGCGACGTCCCACCCGCGCTCTCTTGCGGCGAGCAGGAAGTGACCGCCGGCCGCACCCACCTCGAGGAGCCTCCCCTTCCGGGCCGGGCCGAAGGACGCTTCGAGGTCCGCGAGCACCTCGTGGGAGTAGGCGACCTTCTCCGCGCGCTCCTCGGGATCGAAGTAGCTGCGCGCATGGTGCAGCCCCGAGTACCCCCCCTTCTCGAAGTACGTATCGTCGAAGAGGGTCCGTAGCTTCTCCTGGGTGAACCGTGGGCTCTGGTAGATGAGCCCGCAGCCCGCGCACTTCCGGAGCACCAGGTCCCCCTCGGCGTTCGGGATGCAGAGCAGCGGAAGCACGCGGCTATCGGCGGGTCCGCAGAAGATGCACGGGACGGTCTCCGTATCGCTCACGTGGCCGGCTACTGTAGCAAGCCGCCGCGCTCCCCCGCGCCCCCGGGACTTGGGCGCGGTACGATCGGCCATGGCTCCGCGATCGCTCTCCGTGGCGCTCCTCTCGGAGGTCTTCCACGGCCCCGGCGCCTCGGATCGGCTGGTCCAGCGTTTCCGGGACGCCCGCTCTGGAGGCGCCGAGCTCGTCCTGCTTCCGGAGCTCCCCCTCCAGCCCTGGAGCCCGGCCACCCGTGAAGTCAACGACGCCGACGCCGAGCCCAAGGACGGGCCGCGGGAACGCACGCTCGCTCATGCCGCAAGCGAGGTCGGCATCGCCGTCATCGGCGGCACGATCGCCCGCGATCCCCGCGGCCGGCGCAACCGCGCGCTCGCGGTCGATCACACGGGCCGTGTCGTCGGCAGCTACGACAAGCTCCACGTCCCCCAGGAGCCCGGCTTCTGGGAAGCCGACCACTACGACGAAGGCGACGAGCCCCCGCGGGCCATGGCCTCCTTCCCGCTCCGGGTCGGCGTCCAGATCTGCTCCGACGTCAATCGCCCCGAAGGCATGCACATCCTCTCCGCCCAGGGCGCCGAGGCCATCCTCGTCCCGCGCGCGTCCGAACCGGCGACGTTCGATCGCTGGCGCCTCGTCTTCCGCGCCAACGCGATGACCTCCTGCGCCTACGTCCTCTCGGTCAACCGCCCGTGCCCGGAAGGCGGCGCCCCGATCGGCGGCCCGTCGATCGCCGTCGGACCGGACGGCGACGTGATCCTCGAGACCATGGAGGCGCTCGCCGTCGTCAAGCTCGAGGCCGAGGTCGTCGCACGAGCGCGCGCGGACTATCCCGGGTATCTCGCCGTACGGTCAGAGGTCTACGCGAGGGGCTGGACCCTCCGCGGGGACTGACTGCGCCGTCCGCGGCGAACACGCCGAGCGCCATCGGGCGCCCTCAGAACGCCATGTCGCCGGTCGCGGCGTGCAGGCCGTACCTGGACGTGAATGGCGAAGTCGAGCGATGGGATCGCCGTGATGACCGGCGGGGATCGGCCCTGTTCGGCCAGTCGCCGCGCGGTGGCGGCGGGGTCGGGTCGGGGCCGCGTGACCAGGATCTCGCCGCGGCCGTCGCCGTCGAGGTCGCCCTCCCCGGGGCGGGCGCCGTAGTAAGACCACGATGCTTCGAAGTCGACGGCGTCGATTGCCAGGGCGACGGGGCTGTGTAGACGAATCCCTTCACGTGGGCGAGGAGGGTTGGGCAAGGGGCCGCGCCGACAATGATCTCGTCGGCGCCATGACCGTAGAGCGAGCGCCTCGTGGCGCAGGCGCCGTAGGAGAGATCAGGAACGCGAAGAAGTTGACTGCGGGCATGGACTGGACAACGGGCTTGACCAGGAAGCCTCGCACGAAGGGCCGAAGGTCGGGCCGGGACCAGGCGAGGTGACGATCTCGTCGCCGGCGAGGCCGTCGACGTCTCCCTTGTCGACCACGCCATACCGGAGGGTCTGATACGCGAAGAAGTTGATGCTCGGGATCGCGCTGACGCCGACGTTGTCGAAGTTGAAGGCGCGGACGTGCGGTCCGAACGGCGCTCCGGGCCCCGCGCCTGTCTCGATCTCCTCGAAGGCGTCGGCGTCGAGGCTCGCCCCGGCAACGCCGGCCCCGTAACGCAGCGTGGCATAGGCGTAGAAGTCGACCTTTGGGATGGGACCGAGCGCACGGCGGAACGCCCGGACCTGCGGGCCGAACGTGGGTCCAGGCCCAGGTCCCGTGATGATCTCGTCGAGCGGGCCGCCCTCGATGTCGCCCTTGCCGACGTTGACCCCGTAGCCGAACGTGCCATACGCATACGTGTCGACTCCAGCGGAGGGCAGCCCCATCACGTCGAAGGCCGCGATGCGCGGCGGGGCGATGGGATCGGGTCCGGGCGCGGCGACCACGCTGACCGCCGCGAGGTCGCACACGAGCACGTGGTCCGAGAGCATCAGCTCCTCGGTGCTCGTGGGACCAGCCACCTGGAGCCCGATCGTGTAGTAGCCCGGCACGACGTACGTGTGGGTGGTGATGCCGGCGGACGAGCTGCTCGCGTCGCCGAAGTCCCATAGCACACTCTGCACCGCGCCCTGAGAGACGTCCTTGAACGTGACCCGCGCACCGGTCCTCACGACGCGCGGGGAGACGTCGGCGGCCGGGATCACTTCGTGGGCCGAGACGAACCCGTCCTTGTACTCCGTGTTCCGCGAGACCGGCCCCTGCGCCACCAGGCTGACAGAGAACTTGCCGGGCGCCGTGTAGGTGTGCGACGGGTTCTGAAGAGATGATGTCTGGCCGTCGCCGAAGTCCCACAGGTAGGACGTGACGCTTCCGGTGCAGCGGCTCTGGAACTGGACGGCGAGCGGCACCAACCCGTCGGTCGGCGTGGCGTCGAAGTCGGCCACAACCGGCGTCCCCACCGTCACGTAATCGGCGCGTGTCAGCGCGCTCGAGCCGGCGGGGCTGGTCGCCGTGAGCGTGATGGCGTAGGAGCCGTCCTGCGCGAAGGTGTGCGTCGGGTTGCGCTGGGCCGAGGTCGTCCCGTCGCCGAAGTCCCAGAGCCACCCATCGACCCGGCACGAGGAGGCATCGTCGAAGTCGACGACGAGCGGCGGCGCTCCCGTGCGGTTCGCCGCAGCGAAGTCCGCGACGGGAACCGTCGCGGCGGGCTCCTGGAGGCGCGCCAGGAAGCCATCCGGCCTCCCCGCGGCATTCGCGAGGTTCGGCTGCAGCGGCAAACGGACCGGCATGTCGGGCGAGCACGTCTCGCCTGCGAGCCAGACCCCTCCCTGGCCGTCGGAGGCAAGACCGTAGGCGATCTCGACGTTGCCGCCGCCGAGCGTCTGGGTGAGCGGACGGAGCTCCCCCTGGGAGTCGACCGATGCGACGAACGCGTTCTCGGCGAGCCCTCCGAGATAGCTCTGCACCGGGCAGGTCTCGAACGCGCGCGACGTGGTCACGCCCGCGAGGATCGCTCCGCCGTTCCCGTCGGGAATCACCGCGAGCCCCTTGACGTCGCCCTGGGTGCAGGGCGTCATCTGCTTCGTGAATATCGTGGTCCCGGAGGGATCGATCTTGGCGATCATCGCATCGCGCGAGACGGGGAGGCAGGTGGCGACGGTCCCGACGAGATAGGCATCCCCCTGCGCGTCGAGCGCGACCGCACGACCATCGCTTGCGGGACCCGGGAGCATCACCTGGTAGACGACCTGGGTTCCCACCTGGTTGATCCGCATCAGGTCGATGCCGTTCAAACGCCCGGCGACGTACACGTGGCGGGCGCCATCGAGCGCGACGCCGTGGGCCACGTCGAGCCCGGGACCGCCCAGATAGGTCCCGTAGATGAGCGCGGTTCCCGTGCTCTGGAACTTGACGACGAACCCGTCCTGCCCTCCGGCGTTCGCCGGCTGGAGCGCCGACGCGACCGGGAAATCGGACGAAGCCGTCGAGCCGACGACGTGCGCGCTCTCTCCGCTCGAGACCGCCACGGCCTCGGCGTTGTCGTCCTCGCTGCCACCGAGGTACGTGGCGTAGATGATCGCCGAGCCGTTGCCCGCGATCTTCGCGAGGAACGCGTCGGCGCGCCCGCCACGCGAAGCCTGGAACGGGTTCCGCACGGGGAAATCATCGCTCTCGGTCCGACCCACGACGTAGATGTCGCCGTCCGCGTCGACGGCAATGCCGTTGGCGACGTCGATGTCGCTGCCACCCAGGTAAGTCGAGAACACGATCGCCGATGCGTCGGGCAGGAGCTTCGCGACGAAGGCATCCGACTGCGACGGACCGCACGATCCGCAGCTCGGCTGGAGCGGGTTCACCACTGGGAAGTTGAGCGAGGACGTGAACCCGGCGACTGTGGGCAGCCCAGCCACGCCGCGTCGATCGCCACGGCGTGAATCGCATCGGCGCGTCCACCGCCAGCGGGGAACGTCGATGACGAGGCCGTCCGTGCTGGCGCGACCTCGCGTGTCATCAAGCCGCGGCACCGGGGAGCGCCACGTAGCGACACACAGACCGATCCCCCAGCGCCAAAGGTCATGGTTTGACTCTACAGCGTACTCCTGCCGATCGGTCGTTGCAACCCGGGGTCCGGCGGGCTCTGAAGCCAAGCGCCACCCGCGTGACCGTATGGTCGTTCCATGCTTCCCTCTACCTGAGCGGGTAGGTGCCATGACCCGGAAAGCGTCACATGTTGCGGAAACGAGGGCATGGCGTTAACAATTCCTGGTCTCGCGCAATGAATTACGACAGGATTGACATGACACACGCCGGTGAAGGTCGAGAGCGTCATCTCGCGGTCCTACGAGACCTGCTTTCAAAGGACTACCTGTCCCGAGGCGCGTGGCGCGAGGCGTTGACCGATCTCTCGCGCGCCGTACGGACCGCCCTCGATGCGCAGGAGGCCATGGTGGCGGTCTGGCGCGAGGACCGATGGGAAGCCATCGCGAGCCGTGGCGAGCGGCTACTCGACGAGGACATCGCCCGTTTCGGATCCCGTTCGGTCATCGAGGAGGTGCGGCGGCTGCAGGAGCCAGTCCTCACGACGGGGGACGAGGAGATCGCCATCGACTCGGAGAGCATCCAGCGCCAGGACATCGAAGGCGTGCTCGCGGTACCGATCTTCTTCTGGGACGTGACGAAGGACCGGGGCGAGCGTCTCTTCGGGGGGTGCCTTTACGCGCACAGGACGAGCGAACGCTCGCCGTTCGGACCGCAGGACGTCGACATCCTGGTCGACATCGCGCGGATCGCCCAGCCGACGCTCAACCTCCTGCGCCACCTCCAGGATCTGAACGTCGTGCTCGAAGCGTCGCAGAAGGAAGTGTCGGAGCTTCGCCTCCAGTCCGCGCGCGAGTACCGCATGGGGCCCGACGGGGCGCGCGTCCCGTGGAGCATCTTCGAGCCGCTCTCGCGCATGATCGAGAACAACAAGATCACGCTCCTCATACTCGGGCCGTCGGGGAGCGGCAAGAGCCATCTCGCCCGCACGTACCACTACGCCTGCCCTCGCAAGGACAGGCCCTTCGTCGTGCTCGACTGCGGCAGCGTGACCTCGGCGGAGACGCTGGGCGCGGAGCTGTTCGGCTATGCGCCGAGCTCCGGCTACGTGAACGCCCCGAAGAACGGAAGCGTCGGCAAGGCGCGCCTCGCGCACGAGGGAACGCTCTTCATCGACGAGATCGCCAACCTCGCGCTCGAGCTCCAGCCGAAGCTCCTGCGGCTCATCCAGGAGGGACGCTACTCCGCGCTGGGTGCGGGTCAGGAAGACGTCGTCGACATCCAGATCGTCGCGGCCACGAACGTGGATCTCGCCGCGCGCGTCGCCCAGGGTGCCTTCCGCGAGGATCTCTATCACCGGCTCAACGTCGTGCGGGTGAAGCTGCCGCCGCTCGCCGAGCGCGTGGACGAGATCCCCGAGATCACGGCGCAGCTCGTCGCGCGCGTCGCGAGCGAGGCGGGCAAGCAGGTGCGGTCGCTGACGCCGCAGGCCCTTGCCTCGCTCATCGCTCACGACTGGTCGCGGTCGGGCAACATCCGCGGTCTCGAGAACTTGCTGCGGCGATCGGTGTGGGCGGCCCCCGTCGGCCTTCGCGAGCTGGAGGAGTCGCACATCCGCTGGCTCACCGATGACACGATCGAGTCGCCGGGCCCCTCGGCGCCCACGGCGGCACCCGCGCTCCCCGGGCGCCGCGGGGGCCAGAGTGAAAGCCTCAGGGCCGTGGTCGAGGCGATCCGGACGCACAGGAACGCCGCCGAGGCCGCGATCGCGCTGGGCATCAGCTACCGGCAGCTCTACTGGCAGCTCCAGAAGGCGGGGCTCACGGTTCGTGACGTGCTCGCCGGACGCGATCGGTAATCCCCGGTCGGGCCGCCCGCCATAACATCGCCCGATGGGCGAGGCGCTCCCCACGACGCTCGGCCCCTACGACGTGCTCCAACCGCTCGGCCGCGGGAGCGGCGGTGCCGTCCATCTCGCGCGCCACCGGGTCAGCGGCGAGCAGGTCGCGATCAAGAGCGTCGTGACGCAGGACGAGCGCGCGGTCGCGTCGCTCCGCCGCGAGCACGACATCCTCGCGGGGCTCCGCCACCCCGCCATCGTCCGCGTGCTCGCCTCGGGACTCGACGACGCGCCGCCGTGGTATGCCATGGAGGCGATCAACGGGACGACCCTGGAGGAACACGTGCGGTCGTTCTGGACGCCAGCCGCAGAGATCGCCGCCATCGCCGAGGACGCGGTCCGGAGGATCCTCGATCTGGCGCAGCGCATCTGCTCGCCGCTCGCCTACCTTCACGGAGAGGGGATCGTCCACCGCGACCTCAAGCCGCGCAACGTCCTCGTCGCGACAGACGGGAGCATCGTGCTCGTCGACTTCGGCCTTTTCTGGCGGCGCGGCGGCCGCGACAGCCGCGAGCTCCTGCAGGTCGGCGGGGACGCCGTGGGCACGATGGCCTTCATGGCGCCGGAGCAGTGGCGCGGCGAGCAGGTCGACGCGCGAGCCGACCTCTACGCACTCGGCAGCATCCTCTTCGTGCTCGTGACGGGTCGGCCACCGTTTCGGACCAAGAAGGACGTCCTCGACCCGGAGCGCGCGGCCCCCGTGCTGTCGAGCCTGATGGGCGGGGTGCCTCCGTCACTCGACGACCTCGTGTCGCGGCTCCTCGCCAAGCGGCCCGAGGATCGGGTCGGCTACGCACAGGACGCCTCGCTCGCGCTCGAGAAGCTCGGCGCTCCAGGGACCGAGCCGTGCGCCGCGCGCTCGTACGTGTACGGTGCCCGCCTCGTGGGCCGGACGCTCGCGCTCGACGCTCTCACCGAGCGGCTCGACGCCCTGGCAACCGGACGGGGCGGGCTTCGCCTCCTGGCCGGCGAGAGCGGCTCCGGCAAGACGCGCCTCCTGACGGAGCTCGGGATCTCCGCGTCGCGTCGCGGCATGACGGTCCTCACCGGAGAATGCGCTCCCCCGGCGGGCGGCGCAGCGACGATTGCGGCGCTCGGAGCGCTGCGCGGACCTCTCGCGGCCATCGCGGATCGCGCCCGCGCGCGCGACGTCGCGGAAGCGCGGCGGCTCCTCGGAGATCGGGCGGGGATCCTCGCGCGGTACGAGCCCCGTATCCTCGTCCCCGGAGTGGCGGTCGCTCCGGAGCCGCGCGATCTTCCACCCGAGGCGTTCCGCCACCGTCTCTTCAGCGCGCTGGAAGCGACGCTCGGCGAGGTCGGCAGGACCGATCCCCTCATGCTCCTCCTCGACGATCTCCAGTGGGCGGACGACCTGTCCCTCCAGTTCCTCGCACACGTGGCGGCGCGCGCCATGCCCTTCCTCGTGATCGGCACCTATCGATCGGAGGAGGCGAGCGACGGGCTGCGCGCCCTCGCATCCCGGGGCGCGAGCGCGCCGCTCGCTCTCGGCCGTCTCGATGCTCCGGCGGTCGCGGAGATCGTCGGCGACATGCTCGCGATGCGCCCGGCGCCGGCCGCACTGGCCGGAGCCGTCGCCCGGAACTCCGAGGGAACCCGTTCTTCGTGGCGGAGTACCTCAGGACCGCGGTCGCGGTCGGCGTGCTCACGCGAGAGACCGGGCAGTGGCGCCTGGGCACGAGCGAGAGCGCCGAGACCATCCCGCTGCCCGCAACCCTCCAGGCGCTCGTCGAGCGCCACCTCTTCGCTCTCGGGAGACGCGCGGGCGCTCGTCGAGGCGGCGAGCGTCCTCGGTCGCGAGACCACGGGCGAGATCCTGCGCGCCATGCGTGTCGCCATGGACGCGACGCACCACGACGCTACCGGGATGAAGCCGGAGCTCGCCGAGACCCTCGCGCGCCAGATCCTCGAGGAGCCGGAGCCCGATGTCTTCCGCTTCGCCCACGACAAGGTCCGCGAGGTCGCCTACGCACGGATCGATCCCTCGATCCGCCCGTCGCTGCACCGCGCGGCGGCCTCGGTGCTCGGTGCCGTTCCCGGCCGCATGGCGGAGGTCGGACGTCACTGGGAGGAGGGAGGCGCGCGCGGTCCCGCGCGCGACGCGTACCTGGAGGCCGCGCGGAGCGCGGCGGAGAGCTATGGCCTGTTGGAGGCCGAGCGGCTCTACGGCAAGGCGCTCCAGATGGGCGATGAGCCCGATCGCGAGCGCGTCCGGGCCGAGGGTGAGCTGGCAAGCCGCGTGCTCAAGGTCCAGGGACGCGCGATCGAGGCGCGTGACGTGCTGCGACGCAGCCTTTCCGAAGCCCAGGCCCTCGGTGACGAGTCCCTCGCCGGCACGTGCGCGCGCCACCTCGGTGTCGCGTGCCTCTCGCTCGGCGAGATCGACGACGCGCGCACGCATCTCGAGCTCGCGCTCGAGACGCATCGCCGGGTGGGCGACGCCACGGGCGAAGGAATGGCCCTCGCGAGCCTGGCGGACCTCGCGTACCACACCGGCAATCTCCCGTCCGCGCGGCAGCTCTACGAGGACGCCCTCTCACGCAGGGAGGGATCCCCGTCGCGGTTCGAGGGCGACGTGGTCGCAAGCCTCGCCGTCATCGCCTGGGAACAGGGCCGCATGGACGATGCCGCCAGCCTCTTCGAGCGCGCGCGCGCGCTGCACGCGACCGCGGTCGATCGCCATCGCGAGGCGCGCGTCACCGGCAACCTGGCGGGGCTGCACCATCACCAGGGACGCATCGAGGAGGCGCGCATCCTCTACGAGCGCGCCGCGACCATCATGAGGGAGATCGGCGACCGGCGCAGCGAGGCGATCATCCTGGGTAACCTCGCCATCTGCGAGAAGGAACAGGGCCGCATCGACGATGCCCGCGATCGTCTCGGGCGATCGCTTGCCATGGCGCGCGACGTGGGCGATCGGAGGCTCGAGGGCCGTACGCTCGGGAACATCGCGATCCTCGATCACAACCGCGGGCAGCTCGATCGCGCCGAGGCGCTCTACCGCGAGGCGATCGACGTCGCCCGCCAGGTCGGGGATCGGGGCGTCCTCCCGGTCACGATCGGGAACCTCGCCGACCTCTACCAGGGACAGGGTAGGCTCGCCGATGCCGACGCGCTGGAGGAGCAGGCGCTCGCGCTTCACCGAGAGGTCGGCGATCGCCGTTTCGAAGGCCATGCGCTCGGGAAGCTCGCCGAGATCCGGCGAGCCCAGGGACGGAGCCGCGAGGCACGCGAGCTCGTCGACCGCGCGGTCGCGATCGCACGCGAGGTCGGCGACCTCCAGGCCGAGGGCCATGCTCTGACGTCGATCGCCGCGCTCTCACGCGAGGCGGGCGACCTCGCAGCCGCCGGCGACGCGCTCGAACGGGCGGAGGAGATCCTCGGCGGCGTCGGCGAGCCGCTCGTCCTGATCGCCGCCGCATGCGAGCGCGGCCACCTCGAGCTCGCCCGGGGACATCCGGCGGACGCGGCGCTCCAGCGCGCCGAGGGCCTGGCCGGCCCGCTCGGGCTCGCCGCGGAGAGCGAGGCGCGCCGCGCCATCGCAGGGCTCGCGCTCCGGGCGCAGGAAGAGGTCTACCTCTCCACGGGCGATCCGATCCGGCAATCGGGGTTCGGAGGCGGCGCCGAGAGATGGCGCGCCGAGCGCGAGCCGATCCTCGATGCCGTCGCGTCGAGCGGCGCCATCTGCGACATCGGGTGCGCCAACGGGCTTCTGGCGGAGTGTCTCGCGACGTGGGGCCGCGAACGCGGGCTCGGGATCGAGCCCTGGGGGATTGACGCGGGGGCGCGCCTCGTCGCGGCGGCGCGCGCCCTCTACCCGCACCACGCGGAACGATTCTCGGTCGCCGATGCCATGACCTGGCAGCCCGCGCGGAGGTTCCCGTACGTGTACATGCTCCACGATTGCGTGCCCATCGACGCGCTCGCGCGGCAGGTGAAGCGGCTCCTGAAGGTCGCCGTCGCGCCTGGAGGACGCTTGATCCTCGGCGCCTACGGGAGCCGATCGCGCGGGCTTGCACCCTTCGACCTCGCGGGCTTCCTCGCCGCGCACGGCTTTCGCGTGGCGGGGACCTCGCAAGGAGGATCGCCTCCGATCGCGGCATTCGCCTGGATCGACGCGCCGCCCGGGGGATGCGCGCAATAGAATCCCGCCGATGGACGTGATCTCCGCGGCGCCCGGCGAGCTCACCGAGACGGATGGGCGTCTGCACTGGGACCTCACGTCCCACGTGACGTCCCGGCTCGCGCAGCGCGAGGCCCTGTACCTCGCGCTCGGCGCGCGCAACTGCCACGGCTGCGAGATCCTCGCGACGCAGCTCGGCAAGCACGGTGCCGCATTCGGCCCGTCGACCCTCCTGATCGAGGCCCTCGGTGGCGACTTCCTGGACGGCGCCTACGTGCAGGACGTCGCCGTCGGCCGCCTGGGCCTCGCCTTCCCGGGGATTCCCGTCGGCGTGCTGTTCGACGTCGCGCGCGAGGCGGGTGACACGACGCGCCTCGACTTCCGCGCGCTCAGCATCGGACCTTTCGGCGCGTCCGACCCGGCGGCGGGGATCGCCGCTCTGCGATCCGGCCGGTCGCAGGTCGTCCCCGAGGCCGAGGGCGTCGTGATCAAGGCGTGCATCGGACCCGTCTGCCTCACCCTCAGCGCCCGGAACGACTTCCACGTCCCCTTCTCGATCAAGCTCGCAGGAGATCGCCCATGAAGAAGCTCGCACTGGTGCCCGCGCTCGCCCTGGCCGCCGCGCCGGCCCTCGCCGACGACAGGTTCCGCGCCGACGTGTCGGTCGGGTTCGCCGACATCTCCGGCAGCTACGAGAGCTCCGAGGAGGACGCGACGATCCCGTCCGTCGACCTCGACGGCGATCTCGGTATCTCGGGCTCCAACTCGGCGCTCCAGGCACGTCTGTGGGGCAAGATCAGCAAGCACCACCGCCTGCAGCTCGATGCCTTCGACGTCGACGACAGCGGCCATTCGAACCGCGAGGTGCCGGTCACGATCCTCGGCGTCCCGTTCCCGGTCGAGGCCCTGATCGACTCCACGTTCAGCATCACCTACGTACGCGCGACCTACGGATGGGCGCCCATCGCGAGCGACCGCGCGGACGTGGAGCTGCAGGTCGGCCTCGAGCGGTGCGAGGCGAGCTCGACGATCCATGCGACGGACGCGATCCTCGGCATCTACTCCGCGAACCGCAGCGACTCCCGGTCGGAGGTCGGCCCGGTCCTCGGCGCCCACGTCCTCCTCTATCCCATCAAGCGCCTCGAGCTCGAGGGCTACCTCACCTATGCCTGGCTGCCGATCTCGGGCACCGACATCAAGTTCGACGACGCGCTCGTCGCCGCGGCGTTCCATGCCGCCGGACCTCTCTGGGTGCGCGCCGGGTATCGCATCGTGGACGTCAACGTCGACGACCCGAACTTCAAGGCCGACCTCTCGTCGCACGGTCCCTTCGCCGGGGTGGTCCTGAAGTTCTGACGGACCGTCGCGACTGACTCATGGTGGGCCTCTTCTTCGCCCTCGCCGTGATCGTCGGCGTCGTCGTCTTCGTCCTGGTCGCGGGAGCGTTCGTGCTCGCCCTCGCGATGTTCCTCGCCGGCGAGACGGCGGTCTGGCTGCCGGTGACGCTGCGGCAGCTCAAGGACGAGGAGCTCCGTTCGGGGCCCGCGCGCGACTGGATCCGGACGTACGACCTGGTGATGGCGAGCCTCGGGTTCCAGCGCATCGCGCTGTTCATCGGAGACGCCGTCGTCCGATCCGGGCGGGCGGGATTCGCCTGGTATGCCACCCCCGGGAGCCCGGTGCTCGCGCTCCTCACGACCACCCCGTTCGGTCGCTCCGTCACGTTCCAGACGGGGCTCGGCCCCGAGCGCGTCGAGACCACCACGGAAGACCGGCCCCTCACCCTCCTGAAGCGCGACAAGGTGGCAAGGACGATCCGGCCCGACGTCACCGATCCCGCGCGCTTGCTCGCGCTCCATCCCCCGCCCCCGCCGGCCGACGGCGAGGAGCCCGCCGAGCCGCCGACGAAGGATGCCCTCCGGGAGGAGATCGTCTCCTCCTATCATCGGGTTCTCGACGACGCGGTCGCCTCCCGGCTCCGCCGCCGCCACGGCAGCCGCACGAGCCTCACGCTGCGCGGGCGCGTCGTGGCGCTCTGGCGAAAAAGCAAGGAGGGCCTCCGCCGCTACGTGCGCGAGTTCGATCGCGGGTGACGAGGCCGCCGGCGCTGCGGCGCCGCCGTCACGCCGGCGGCTTCCACTCGAGATTCTCGAAGCGCGTGTACTCGCGGATGAACGCGAGCTTGATCGATCCCGTCGGCCCGTTGCGTTGCTTGCCGATGATCAGCTCCGCGACGCCCTGCTCCGCCTCCTCGTTGTACATCTCCTCGCGGACGAGGAACGCGACGAGATCGGCATCCTGCTCCAGCGAGCCCGATTCGCGAAGATCCGAGAGCTGGGGCTTGCGGTCCTTGCGGGCCTCCGGAGCGCGCGAGAGCTGGGACAGCGCCATCACCGGCACCTGGAGCTCCTTGGCGAGGGCCTTGAGCGAGCGGGAGATCGCCGAGATCTCGAGGTTCCGGTTCTCGTAGCCAGGCTCGGAGATGAGCTGGAGGTAGTCGATGACGATGAGGTCGAGGCCGTGTTCCGCCTTCAGGCGACGCGCCTTGCTGCGCATCTCGAGGGTCGTCGCGGCCGAGGAGTCGTCGACGAAGATCTTCGCCTGGCTGAGAAGGCCCATCGCCTTGGCGATGCGCCCGATCTCCTCCTGCGTCAGGTAGCCGCTGCGCAGGCGCCGCAGGTCGACGCGCGCCTCGGAGCAGATCATGCGGATGGCGATCTGCTCCTTGCTCATCTCGAGCGAGAAGACGGCGCTCACCTTGCCGTGCTTGAGGGCGGCGTGCTGCGCGAGGCCGAGGCAGAAGCTGGTCTTTCCCACCGAGGGACGGGCGGCGACGATGATGAGGTCGCTCGGCTGGAGCCCCGTGGTCATCTCGTCGAACTCGCGGAACCCCGTCGGGAGCCCCGTCACGAGCTCGCGGCGCTTGTAGAGCTCCTCCAGGGTCTGGGCCGTGCGCGTCATGAGCTCCGCCATCGACGTGAAGTTCGACCGGAGCTCCTTCTCCGCGATGGCGAAGATCTTCTTCTCGGCCCCGGCCAGCACGTCGTCGACGGTCGGGAGACCGCGGTAGGCGCTGTCCTGGATCTCCTCCGAGGAGCGGATGAGCTGCCTCAGGATCGACTTGTCCTTGACGATGCGCGCGTAGTGCTCGACGTTGAGCGCGCGCGGGACGCCCTCGATCAGGGACGCGATGTAGCTGATGCCCCCCACCTTCTCGAGGACGCCGTTCTGCTCGAGCTCGTCCGGCAGCGTCACCAGGTCGATGGCGGCGCTGCGCTTGAACAGCCGCAGCGCGCCCGCCCATATCTGCCGGTGGCTCTCGCGGCTGAAGTCCTCCTCGGTGACGTGATCCGTGGCCGTGAGCATCCCGTCGTTGTTGAGGAGGATCGCGCCGAGAAGCCCCTTCTCGGCGTCGACGTTCTGCGGCAGCACGCGCGCGAGCTCGTTGGCCATGCGTGAGAAAACGTCCCTTTCCCTCCCGATGGACGAGGGAGGCTTGGCGGCGGGCTACGGTCGGACGGCCTGGACCTTCACGCCCGACGGCCTGCGATCGGTCACGTGCGTCAGACCGTTCTCGTCGATGAACGTGAAGAGGCTCTTCCTGTAGAGCTTGTCGGAGATCTCCGGCTCCTTGTCGTCCTTGATCGAAAGGACGCGGCGCACGTACTCCTCGGTCTCGGCGTAGGGCGGGATCGCCTTGAGCTTGTCGACGATGTTCTCGCCAGCGTTGTAGGCGGCGACGACGAAGATGAGGTTCCCGTCGAACATCTCGTGGAGGAAGTGCAGGTACTTCACGCCGCCCTCGATGTTCTGCTCGGGATCGAAGACGTCCGCGACCTCGAACCGCTCTGCGGTGAAGGGCATGAGCTGCATGAGACCCTGCGCGCCCTTCGGAGAGACCGCCTTCGGATCGAAGCCCGACTCGACGGCGATCACGGCCTTCACGAGCCCCGGGTCGACGTCGTACTTCGTCGCGACGCGCTCGGCGATCGCCGCGTATTCCTTCCTCTTCTCGGGAGCGATGCGGCTGGCGTAGCGCGGCGTGTAGCCCCAGATGCCGGAAGTCACCGGCACCCGTACGCCGCGCCCGGGAGTGTTGGTGTACGTCACCACGCCGTTGACGCCCGTGAACTTGTAGACGTCGGCGAATGCGTGACTTGCGACGAGCATGGCGACGGAGGCCACGGCCGGAGCCACCCCCCCGAACCGGATGGGGTGCATCGACTGGCCGCTCAACGTTCGCTCATTCAATGGAGAACCTCGGAGATGTGAAGACCGAGGAAATGCGTCGGGGTCGCCGCCATTCTAGGTGGGCTGCCCGGGCGGACGCAAGCACAACGTGGGCACGATGGCCGCGCTGCGATCGATCCGCCGCCGCGGGACTATCCGCCGGTGACGCTGACCGTGCCGCCCGAGTACGTCACGCCGGGAATCGTGGTGCCGTTGGAGTCGATGGCGGATGCCGACGTGAAGTTCAGGGAGGTCGACCCCACCGCAACCCCGCGGAAGGTGATGTTGTGCAGCGTCCCCGATCCCGACACACCCGAGACCTGACCCGCGCGGGAGATCCCCACGACCAGGCGGCCCTCCTGCCCGTTCTCGAGCGCGGCGTTGAACAGCACCGTGACGCCACCCGTCGCCAGGAAGGTCCCCGCATCGTCCGCGCCCACGAAGTTCAGGACCGCCGGGGAGTAGGTGATGGTGTAGGCGGCACCGTAGAGATCGGTCATCTGCGTCGCGTCGAAGTTGACGACCACCGCGGCTCCGTTGGCGGTGTTCGGCTGCATCGAGATCGAGTTCGCAACCGGTGAGCCTGCCGGGCTGAACGTCGCGATGAAGACTCCTCCGCCGCCATTGCTGCTGTCGTCGCCGCTCCCGCACGAGACCTGCATCGCCGTGGCTAGGGCCAGGAAGCACAAGGGGCCGGTCGCTTTCTTCCAGGTGGTCACGGTTCGCATCTCCTTGCCATCACGAGAGCATCCGCTCTACGACTCCGAAGCTCGCCTCGAGCGCGTCCGCGAGCTTACCAGGGTCCTTGCCTCCGGCCTGCGCGAAATCGGGGCGCCCGCCGCCCGTACCGGCGATCAGGGGCGCGATCTCCTTCACGATCTTTCCCGCGTCGAGCTTGCCCTTGAGCTCGGGCGTCAGCCCGACGAGGAGGTGCGCCTTGCCCTCGGCGGATGCGCCCAGCACCACCACGCCGGCGCCGAGCTCGCCGCGCATGCGATCCGAGAGATCGCGCAGGGTCTTCGGATCGGCGTCGCTCACCAGCCGCGTGCGGACCTTGACGCCGTGGATCTCGCGCGTCGTCACCGACGCGCCGTCAGCGCTTCCCGAGAGGCTCTTCTGGACCGCTGCCCTCACGTCTCGCTCGAGGGCCCGCTCGCGCTCGCGGAGCTTCCCGAGCTCCTCGAGGATCCGCTCGCGAGGCACGCCGAGCGCGGCCTCGAGGCCCGAAAGGATGGACTCGGCGTCCCGGAACCGATCGAGAGCGCCCGTTCCCGTGAGGGCCTCGACGCGGCGGACGCCGGACGATACCGCCCGTTCCGCCACGAGCTTGAAGGCGCCGATCTCGCCGGAGCGCCGCGTGTGTGTACCGCCGCAGAGCTCGAGCGAGAACGTCCCGATGCGGCACGTCCGGACGACGTCGCCGTACTTCTCGCCGAAGAGGGCCATCGCGCCGCGGCGGATCGCCTCGTCGATCGGGAGGATCTCGTGCTCGACCGGCGTGTCGGCGAGGATCTGATCGTTGACGATCGCCTCGATCTCGGCGAGGAGCTTCCCGTCGACGTGCGCGAAGTGCGTGAAATCGAAACGGAGCTTTTCCGGCGCGACGAGCGATCCCGCCTGCTTGACGTGCGGCCCGAGCACCTGGCGCAGCGCCGCGTGCAGCAGATGGGTCGCCGTGTGGTTCCGCATCACGTCGCCCCGGCGATCGGCGTCGACCGACGCCGCGAGTACGTCGCCCGGGCGCGCCTCGCCGGCCCGTACGTCCAGCCGGTGCACCGTCACGCCCTCTCCGGCGGGGAAGGTATCCACGACGTCCGCGGAGAAGTTGCGCCCGAGCACACGACCCGTGTCGCCGACCTGCCCACCTCCCTCGGCGTAGAAGGGAGTCGTGGCGAGCACGACCTCGGCGGGCCCGGCGCCTTCGGCGAGGCGATCGACGGGACGGCCGTCCGCGAAGAGCGCCACCACGGCGCTATCCGGCGCCTCGAGCACGTCGTACCCGACGAACTTCGTCCGGTTCCCGCCCGCGGCGTCGACGTAGGCGGACCGCGCCTGCGCGGCCTTGCCCCCTTCCACGACGCGCGCGCACGGGTCCGCTGCCCCTCCATCTCCGCGTCGAAACCCGCGCGGTCGAGCGAGAGGCCGTGGTCGAGCGTCGCCACTTCCTCGGCGAGATCGAGCGGGAATCCGAAGGTGTCGTAGAGCTCGAAGGCGAACTTCCCCGGGATGACCTCGGTTCCTGGGTTGGCGGCGATCCAGCCCTCGAGCTTCGCGAGCCCCTTCGCGAGCGTCGTGTCGAACCGCTCCTCCTCGGCGCGCACCACGTCGCCGATGTGCGTGGCGCGCTCGCGAAGCTCCGGGTAGGCATCACCCATCAGGCGGACGACCTCCGCGCAGACGTCCGCGAAGAACGCGCCCTCGATCCCGAGGAGCTTTCCGTGACGCACGGCGCGGCGCAGGATGCGGCGCAGCACGTAGCCGCGCCCGTCGTTCGACGGCAGTGCGCCGTCGGCCAGCAGGAATGACACGGACCGGCTGTGATCGGCCAGCACGCGGAACGAGACGTCTTGCTTTGGATCCTTTCCGTAGCGCCTGCCGGCGATCTTCTCCGAGGCCTTGACGAGGCCGCCGAGGAGGTCGTTGTCGAACACGGTCGGCACGCCCTGGAGCACCATCGACATCCGCTCGAGCCCGGCGCCGGTGTCGATCGAAGGCCGCGGGAGCGGCGTCAGCACGCCGGCGGCGTCGCGATCGAACTGCATGAAGACGAGGTTCCAGATCTCGACCGTGTCGTCCCCCGGACCATTGACCTGCTCCGGAGATCCGGTCCCATCGTCGCCGCGGTAGTAGTGGATCTCCGAGCAGGGCCCGCATGGACCGGTGTCCCCCATCGACCAGAAGTTGTCCTTCTCGCCGAAGCGCAGGATGCGCTCCTCCGGGGCGCCGGCCTTCTTCCAGAGGGCGAACGCCTCGTCGTCGTCGTTGTAGACAGAGAACCAGAGACGGGCGAGCGGCAGCTCGTAGACGTCGACGAGCAGCTCCCACGCGGTCTCTATGGCCGTCTCCTTGAAGTAGTCGCCGAAGGAGAAGTTCCCGAGCATCTCGAAGAAGGTGAGATGGCGGGCCGTCCTGCCGACGTTCTCGAAGTCGTTCTGCTTGCCGCCGGCGCGCACGCACTTCTGGCAAGAGGCCGCACGCGCGTAGTCGCGACGCTCGCGGCCCAGGAACACCTCCTTGAACTGGTTCATGCCCGCGTTGGCGAACAGGAGCGTCGGATCGCCCGCCGGGATCAAGGACGAGCTCCGGACGACGCGGTGGTCCTTGCTGCCGTAGAAGTCGAGGAAGCGCGACCGGATCTCGGCGGACGTGAGAACGAACATGGGCCGGGGATTATAGCGACCGGCCTCGCAGCGGCGTGGAGGACAATCCGGTCATGGCCGAGGAGATGCAGGTCCTCGCGATCGTCGCCGGGCGGCTCGATTCGGCGGGGTTGCCCTACTTGCTGAGTGGATCGCTCGCCCTCGCGTTCTACGGAGTGCCCCGCATGACACGCGACATCGACGTCGTGGTCGACCTGCGAAGTCGCGGCATCGAGCGCTTCCTGGCACTAGCCTCTCCGAGCTCCAGCTCCGGGATGCAAAGGCCCTTGCGGGAGCCGCGTCGGACATGGACTGGACGTACGTCGACGCATGGGCCGCGAGCCTCGGAGTGACCGAGCTCCTGGCCCGGGTGCGCGCGTGAACGATACGACCCCGGAGATGCAGGCGCGCTACGTCGCGATGCTGCTCGCACGGTCCGGAGAGGAGCGGCTCCGCATGGCGACGTCCATGTTCGACACGGTCCGCGCCATCATGCGTGCGCGCCTCCGCGCGGCGGGTTGCCCGGAGAGCGAGCTGCGCGTCGCGATGTTCCTCCAGACCTACGGCGGCGACTTCGACGACGCCACGCGACAGACGATCTGCGCCTGGCTCCGGAGAACGGAGCCCGGGCAGGGTGGAGCCCCGCCCGGGCAGTCTCCCTAGAAGCCGAGATTCGCTCCGGTCGCGTTGGCTCCTGTGCCCGCCGGAAACGCCGTGACGCCGGGCGGGATCACCGTGAGGGCCGATCCCGTGTAGGTGTAGGCGCGGACGGTGGGGCCCGCCGACGGGTCGGGTCCCGGCGCGCACACGAGGTCGTCCGCCCCGTCGCGCCCGATGTCGCCGGCTCCGACGCGCCCGCCGTAGAACGTCGTCCACGGCGTGACGTCGAATCCCGCGAGCTGCGACACGGTCGCGGCGTCGTAGTTGAAGCCACGGAACTGGGTCGGGAAGCTCGCGGTCGGTCCGGGACCGGGCGAGACGTCGATCTCCGCGTAGCCGTCGCCGTCGAAGTCGCCCCCGTCGACGTTGGCGCCGTACTGGAGCGTCGTGAACGCGTTGAAGTTGACCTTGGAGATGGCCGTGACGTTCGCGGCATCGTAGTTCCATCCGCGCACCTGCGGGCCGAAGATCACCCCGGGCCCTGGGGCCGTGAGGAGCTCGCTGTAGCTGTCGGCGTCGATGCTCCCTCCGGACACGTTCACGCCGTACTTCAGCGTCCCGTAGGCGAAGTAGCTGATCTTCGCGATGGCGGTGAGCGTCGTCGCGTCGAAGTTCCACCCGCGCACGTGCGGGCCGAACGCGGCGCCCGGTCCGGCGCCCGAGAGGATCTCGTCGTAGGCATCGCCGTCGACGTTCGCGGATCCCACGTTCACGCCGTACTTCAGCGTCCCGTAGGCGTAGAAGTTGATCTTGCCCATCGCCGTGCCGGTGCGCTGCCAGCCGCGCACCTGCGGCCCGTACACGTCGCCTGGTCCTGGCCCCGTCTGGATCTCCTCGAACTGGAGACCGTCCACGTCGCCCGACGAGACGTTGGTCCCCCACTTCCCCGCGGCGTAGGCAAGGAAGTCGGTGGCGGTCGGAGCCCCCGCGTTGTCGAAGACCCGCACGCGGTTACCGCTGTTGATGTCCAGCGGCTCACCGACGAGATAGTCGACGAGGAGCGTGATCACGTCGATGCAGTAGGCCTGGCTCCCGGAGCAGGCGTTGACGTCGGTCGCCGTCACGGTGAAGCAGAACGACCCGACCACCGTCGGCGTGCCGGAGATGACGAGCGTCGTCGGGCCCGGGGTCATCGACATTCCCGGTGGAATGCTGCCAGCCGTGATCGACCAGCCGTAGGGCGCGGTCCCGCCGCTCGCGGTGATCGTGACCGAGTAGGGCACGCCCGAGTAGGCGGGTGGGAGCGTCGCCGGCGACAGCGTGATCGGCGGGCAGTTCGTCACGACGATCGTGTACGCCTGGGACCCGGTGCAGCTGTTCGCATCGGTGGCGGTTACCGTGAAGGGGTAGGAGCCGAGGGTCGTGGGGGTCCCCGAGAGGATGCCGCCCGCCGCGAGGCTCAGGCCGGGCGGCAGCGATCCCACCGTCACGGCGAATGTGTAGGGAGCGGTCCCTCCGCTCGCCGTGATCGTCTGGCTGTACGGGAACCCGATCGAGCCGTTCGGCAACGTGGCGGGCGCGAGCGTGATCGTCCCGCAGGTGATCGCGACCTGGTACGTCGTACCGCCCGCGCAGCTTGCGGAGTCCGTCGCCGTCACCGTGAAGAGGTAGCCTCCCGGAGTGGTCGGGGTGCCCGAGATCTGGAGCCTGTCGGGCGCGAGGTAGGTCGTGGAGAGGCCGGGTGGAAGAGTCCCCGTGATCGTGAAGGAGTAGGGAGCCGTCCCGCCCGATGCGGTCACCGTCTGGCTGTACGGGACCCCCACGGTCCCGCCTGGCAGCGTGCCCGGAGAGACCACCACGGCGCAGCCGCTCACCGGGATCGGCTCGGTGTAGGGATCGCCGCCCGACTTGATGCGGCTGTCCCACCACATGCCGAGCGCGAGCGTGTTGGCCGCTGCCATGCCCGCGTAGTCACCGATGAAGGTGCTGGGCTGGCTCGCGACGTCCGCGGTCGCCACCTCGTTCCACGTCGCGCCTTCGTCCGTCGAGTCGGCCTGGTACCAGATGTGCTGGAAGTTGTTGGGATCGGAGCGCCGGTCGTGCCAGCCCACCCATATGTGGCCGTTTGGCGCGGTGTCGATCCAGCCGTAGTACTGATCGTGCCCCTGTGGATCGGTGTTGATCTTCTGCTTCGCGCTCCACGTCGCTCCTCCGTCCGTCGACTTCACGAAGATGATGTCGGAGTGGAATCCACTCCCTCCCGCGCACGAGTAGGCGCTTTCGAGATCGCCGCCCGAGTAGATGACGTAGACCTTGCTGGGGTCAGTCGGGCTTCCGCTCAGGATCGTGGTGGCTGCGGGAGCGGAAGTACTGGCCGCCCCCGTTGATGCAGAACACCCCGCGGCCGGCCTGGCTCGCGAGGCAGATCCCTCCCTGCACGATGGGGGCTCCGGTGATGAGCGACTGCGTGAACGTCGCGCCGCCGTCGGTCGACTTCGACAGCCAGTTGCGCACGGGAGCGACGCAACCCGCGCTCTGGTTCTCGTACTCCTGGTAGCCGACGTAGAGGGTCCCGTCGGACGCGACGTAGGGATCGCTCGATTGCTGGTAGCCAGCCGGGGGGCTCGGCCCGCCGATGACTCCGGTCGCCTGCCATGTGGTCCCCTGATCCGTGGAGGAGTAGCCCGCGATCTGGCTTCCGTTGCCGCCGAAGCTGTAGGTCACGTAGACGCGCCCGTTGAAGGGGCTGGTCGCGCCGTTGTCGACCGTGACGTTCTCCCGATCGGAGATCCCGGGAACCGTGTGCCGCGGGCCCCAGGTCGCGCCCTTGTCGGTGGACCGGATGATGTAGACCGGCGGCGCGGCGAGCGTGGTCACGTAGACGTCGCCGTTGGCGGCAAATGCCACTCCGGGATCGCAGCAGGCGCCGATCCCGAACGGCGCATCGAACGCCGTCCAGGTCGCGCCGCTGTCGGTCGTCGTGTAGACGCCGACGCCGGAGGCCAGGGAGTCGTTCGACGTCCCGACGGCGTTGGTCGGATCCGTCGGGTTGATGACGATCTGGAACTCGTTCTGCGAGGTGTTGAAGCTCGGGTTGGACATGCGGACGTCGGCGGCACGGAGCCTCTCCGTTCCATCGGGCCCAACCTCGAGGATCCAGTCACCCTGGAGCCACTGCTCGTAGACGGCCGTCCAGCGGTTGTCGTACTTCCCGTGGTTCTCCTGGAGCCACTCGAGCGTGTAGGGACTTCCTCCCCACAGCAAGGGCTTTGACTCGTCCGCCGCAATCGCCGGCAGGACGATCGCGATCGATGCTAGAGCGATCCGCTTTCTCATGATGGCTGTTTCCCCTGGCGCGTCTCCCGCGCCTCTTCAATCCGTTTCGTCGTCCCAGGCGTCTCCCGCGAGGGGCAGCGCGCGAAGCTTGTCGAAGACACGCTCCGGCGCGAACCCGCGCCCGATCATCCGCCGCGCGAGCCGGGAGAGCTCCTTCGCCGTGCGTGGACCCCGCATCACGCGCAGCGCCGAGGCGAGCGCCTGATCCAGGATCTCGTCCTCTCCCCTTCCATAGTGCTTCTCGAGCGCCGCCGCGCGCGCCTCGCCCGCGACACCGCGCCGCGCCAGATCCCGCTCGATGCGCCGCTTCCCGAGCCGCTCACGCCGCCCGCGCGCGGCCAAGACATCGGCGAGCTCCCCGTCATCGACGTAGCGCCACTCCGAAAGGCGCGCCACGGCGGCCGTCACCTCGTCCTCCGGGTATCCCTTCCGCGCGAGCGCATCTCTGAGCTCCCGCGCGGAACGCGCGCGGCGGGAGACGGCGGCAAGCGCCGTCTCCACCGCGCTGGGCCGGGACCGGGTCCCG
>JAXLQT010000013.1:0-184665 GCA_046331505.1 Acidobacteriota bacterium | reverse complement strand
CAAGAACACGGAGGCGATGGCGTTCCTCCTCCGTCTGGTGGGACGCATGGCCGAGTCGGAGGAACGTTACCGCGAGGCGCTCGCGCTGCACGAGACGGCGGGCGACGCCAGGGAGCGCGCCATCACCCGCAGCCACTTCGCCATCCTGCTCCAGGACACCGGTCGCATGGACGAGGCGCTCGCGCACTACGAAGAAGCCCTGGCGGAGCACAAACGTCTCGGTGGGCGCCGCTTCGAAGCAACCATCCTCGGGAACATCGCCACGCTCCATCACGAGCAGGGCCGCGTGCGCGAGGCGCGGGAGCTCTACAAGAAAGCCATCGCGCTCTCCCGCGAGCTCGGCGAGCGGCGCTTCGAGGCAAGCCAGACCAGTAACCTCGGCATGACGAGCCACGAGCTCGGTGACCTCGCGGAGGCGATCGCGCTCAACGAGCGATCCCTTGCGATCTACCGCGAGATGGGAGACCTCTTCGGCGAGGGAGCGACCCTCGGCAACATCGCGATGCTCCACCAGGAGCTCGGCCACGCGGAAGACGCGCGCCGCCTCTACGACGCCGCGCTGGCGAACCACCGCGAGACGGGCAACCGCCGGTTCGAAGCCATCGTGCTCACGAACCTCGCGATCCTCGACAAGATCGAGAAGCGGCTCGATGTCTCGGAAGAGACGTGCCGACGCTCGCTTCTGCTGCACCGCGAGGTGAAGAGCCCGCGCTTCGAAGCTTACGCGCTCTCGACGCTCGCGAGCATCCTCATGGACCGGGGACGCCTGGAGGAGGCGGAGGAGGCTTGCCGTGCGTCCCTCCAGATCCTGGAGCCGATCGAGGACGGGAGGCTCCAGGCGAGCGCGCTCATGACGCTGGCGGGGATCGAGCGGCGCGCGGCGCGATACGGCGACGCGCAGAAGCACGCCCGCGCGGCGAACCAGCTCCTCGAATCGATCGGCGAGTACCTGGATCGTGGCGCGGCGCTCTGCGAGCTCGGCCACGTCGCTCTCGCGAACGGTCGACCCGCCGTCGCCGAGCTCCGTGAGATCGAGACGCTGTTCTCTCTCGCGCCGCCGCCGGGAGGCGGCCCGATGGCCGCGGCGATCGACGCGCTCCGCGCGGCGAATCGCGACTTCGAGTCGGGTGTCGCGCTGGTCCACGGGGAGCGCGCCGCGGACGCGCCGCCGGCCATGGGACGCACCGAGGGCAGCACCGCATGAATGCCGCACCGTCCGATCGGATCGGTCCCTACCGGCTCGATGGCGTGCTCGGACGCGGCGGCATGGGGGTCGTCTACGAGGCACGTCACGAGACGACCGGGGACACCGTCGCGCTCAAGACGGTCGTCATCCCGAAGGAACGCAGCTTCGCGGGGCTGCGGCGCGAGATCGACGCGCTCCGGCGCCTCGCCCATCCGGGGATCGTGCGCGTCCTCGACGTGGGCGAGCATGGCGGCTCGCCCTGGTATGCGATGGAGCTCCTGGAGGGACGCACGCTGCGATCGGTGTCGCGCCCGCCGCCCGCGGCCGCCGACGTGGGCAAGCCCTACGTGCCGGGCACGGCGTCGTGGTGGACCGAGTCGCTGCATCCCGGATCTCGCGCCGCCACCGTGCCTCCGGAGGGGATCGAGGCGCTGGCGACCACCGAGGAGCCCGCGCCGGAGGGCGCCTCGTTCGTCGTACCCAACCTCGCGAGGGTCCTCGCCATCCTGCGCCGGGTCTGCGGCGCCCTTGCCTACCTCCACGGCGAAGGTCTCGTACACCGCGATCTGAAGCCCGAGAACATCCTCGTGCGCGACGACGGCACGCCGGTGCTGGTCGACTTCGGGCTCAGCGTCGCCTGGAGCGGGCGATCCGCGCGCGAGACGCTGCGCGAGGTGGCCGACATTGCGGGCACGGTCGCCTACATGGCACCCGAGCAGGTGGGCGGCGACGCGGTCGACGCGCGCGGACCTCTACTCCTCGGCTGCATCCTCTACGAGGTGCTGACCGGACGCCCGCCGTTCTTCGGCGCGTCTCCCGTCGAGGTGCTCGCCAAGCACCTCTCCGTACCGCCGACGAGGCCTTCGGAGCTCGTCCCCGGCATCCCCTCGGGGATCGAGGAGCTGACGATGCGTCTCCTCGAGAAGCGGCCCGGCGATCGTCTCGGCTTCGCGGACCTCGTGGGCGCGCGCCTCGACGAGCTCGGCGTGCGGGCCGCGCCCGAGCCACCCGCCAAGCCCTACCTCTACCGGCCCGGCTTCTGGGGACGCGACGAGATCATGGCGAGGCTCCAGAAGGAGATCGCGCTCCTCAAGGAGAAGGCCGGCAAGGTCGTGCTTCTCTCGGGAGAAAGCGGCGCCGGCAAGACGCGCCTCGCGATGGCGTTCCTCAGGGAGGCCCAGTCCGCCCACGTCCCGGCGTTGACCGGCGAGTGCGTGGCACCCTCGCGACCGGGATCGACCGAGGAAGAGATCGCGCGCCCACCGCTGCACCCGCTCTCCGGCGTGCTCCGCCACATCGTGGACCGCTGCCGCGAGCGCGGGGCCGACGAGACCGAGCGCCTCCTCGGGCGGAGGCGCGCAACGCTCGCGGCCTACGAGCCCGCGCTCGCCGACGTCCCCGGACCGCCGCTGCAGGCGACGCCTCCGCTTCCTCCCGACACCGCGAGGCTGCGCCTCTTCGCCGATCTCCTGGAGACGCTGCGCGCGCTCTCGGCGGGACGACCCCTCGTGCTGATCCTGGACGACCTCCAGTGGGCCGACGGCCTCACGCTCGGCTTCCTCGAGCTGTGCGCCAAGGGGGCGTCGTTGCGCCGCACGCCGCTGCTCCTGCTCGGGACCTACCGCGTGGAGGAGACCGTACCGGCCATCGAGCGTATCCGCGCAGACCCACGCGTGCTGTCGCTGCCGCTTCCACGCCTCGACGATCGCTCGCTCGCGCAGATGGGAGCGAGCATGCTCGCGACGGCCGTCTCCTCGGAGGAGGGCGCTTTCCTCGATCACTTCGCGCGCCGCGCCGAGGGGAACCCCTTCTTCGTCGCCGAGTTCCTCCGGATGGCGCTCGCCGAGGGCTTGCTCGCTCGCCGGGCCGACGGCCGATGGCGCGTCGCAGGTGAGAGGTTCGCGAAGCTCGCCCTCCCCGGCGGCCTCCAGGAGCTGGTGGGGCGCCGCCTCGCCCTCCTGCCCCAGGCCGCGCGCGCCATCGCGCAGATCGCCTCGGTGCTCGGCCGCGACGTCGAGCAGGACCTCCTCGCGCGGCTCTCGGGATGGCCCACGACGACGCTGCTCGAGAGCCTGACAGACCTCGTCGCCCGCCAGGTGCTCGACGAGACGGAGGAGGGGCGCTTCCGCTTCGTCCACGACAAGGTCCGCGAGGCGGGGTATGACAGCATCGCGGCGGCGCACCGCCGCGATCTCCACGAGCGCGCGGCCGCGGCCATAACAGCGTCGTCCGCGCCGGCGACGCGCCTCTCGGAGATCGGGCACCACTGGGAGCGAGCCGGCCTTGCCCCACGCGCCTGCGAGTGCTACCTCCCGGCGGCACGCCAGGCCGTCGACACCTTCGCCTACGAGGAGGCGGAGCGCCTGTTCCGCGCCTACCTCGCGCTTCATCCGGCGCGCACCGCCGAGGCCGTCAAGGTCAGGAACGAGCTGGCCCTCAAGGTGCTTCACATCCAGGGCCGCGTGGCGGAGTCCCGCGCCGAGCACGAGGTCGCGCTCGCCCACTCCCGCGAGATCGGCTTCGTGGCCGGAGAAGCGCGCGCGGCGCACGCGATCGCCGGCATCGAAGCGGATGCCGGCCGGGTCGACGAGGGACGCGCTCTCTTCGGCGCCGCCCTCGTGCTCGCGCGCCGGTCGGGAGATCGCTACCTCGAGGCGCAGATCCTCGGCAGCCTCGGCGCGATCGACCGGGTCCAGGGCCGGCTCGACGACGCGACCGTCGTCTATCACGAGTCCTGCCGGATCGCGCGCGAGATCGGCGCACGCGACCTCGAGGCCATCGCGCTCGGCGACCTCGCCGGCGTCGAGCTCAGGCAGAACCGGCTCGCGAGCGCGCGCAGCAACCTCGAGAACGCCATCGCCACCCACCGCGAGCTCGGCGACCGCCGCCACGTCGGCATCTGCCTCAGCAACATGGCGATCCTCACCGACGGCGGCCGCAGCGAGCAGCAGCGCCTCTGGGAGGAGTCCCTCGCCATCGCGCGCGAGGTCGGCGACCGCCATCTCCACGCTTCCGTGCTCACGAACCTCGCGATGATCGCTCCCGACCGTCGGGTCGCCCGCCGCCTCTACGAGGAGGCGCTCGCCATCGCGCGCGACATCGACGACGCCGGCACCCAGGCGAGCGTGCTGCGCAACGTTGCCGAGCTCCTCGAAGGACCCGAAGCCATCGCCATGAACGAGGAAGCCCTGGTCCTCGCCCGCGCGATCAAGGACCGCCACGGCCAGGCCGTCATCCTCGGCAACCTCGCCCTGGACCACTTCGCGGCCGGCCGCGCGAGCGTGGCCCGCGGCCTCCTCGAAGAGGCGATGGCGCTCCACCGCTCGATCGGCGATCGCCGCTGGGAGGCGCGCATCCTCATCGACCTCGCCGCCCTCGAACGCCGCGATGGGCACACCGCCGAGGCGATCGATCGTCTGCGCCAGGCCGAGGACGCACTGTCAAGCCTGGACTCGGAGGCTGCGACCGAGCGTGCCCGCATCGCCGTCGAGTCCGGACACATCGCGCTCATCGAGGGAGGCGACGCCCGCGCCCATCTCCATCGCGCGAAGCGCTACGCGAAGGACTCGGTCCGCTCCGCCATCGACGCGCTCCTGGCCGCGATGGCCCACGCGGAGCGCGGCGGCCGCCTCGAGCAAGGCGAAGTCCCGGGCCGCCCACCCGCGTTGCGCACGCGCCGCCGCATCGAGACCTGACCACTCCACTTCGTCGTTCGTCCGCGAGCCGGCGACGGACCGCCGTCTCCCTCGCGGATGCTCGGCCCGGGAGCGTGGGGTGACCGTCGCTACGCTATCATCCCCGCTTCCATGGATGCCCGCGATGGGAGGCGTTGGAACGCGAGGGACCGCGCCTGCCTGACCGTGGCCGCGACCCTCGTCGCCGCCGGGTTCGGCGCCGTCCTGGCGGGAGGCGACGATGGAGCCGAGGGCCGTGGCGTCGTGCGTGAGGCGCTCGGCGCCGGCGGGGAGATCCTCGAGACGCGCACCGTCCCTCTCCCGTTCTTGCCCGATCCCAGCGCGCCGCTGCCGCCGCAACCACGTCGGTCACGTTCACCGGAGCGATCGTGATGCCGCTGGCCGCCCGCCTGCACTTGCAGCTCGTCACGGATGGCGCGTGTACGATGTCGACCGCGGACAGCGCCATAGAGAGCAGCGGCGGGGCGCTCGAGTCGCCCCGGCTCGTGGTGTACCTCCCGCGCGGCCGCGCGCCTTTCTCCCTCGCTTGCCGCCTCAGGCCCGAGGCGGCGACGCGTGTGGACCTCTTCGGACGGCTCGACAGCGACCCCCTGCGCAGGCGCCTGTCGCCGGAGTGGTTCGTCGCCGTCGACCGGCCGCCGCTGCTCTCAGCCGCCGCGGTACGCCGGATCGTGCATCTCGTGGTCCCGCTCTCCTCGATCCTGGCGGGCGTCGCCCTCGCCGGGAGGCTCCGGACGAGCCGGTGGCTCGCACTCCTGCTCCTGATCGCTGGCCACGCGTTCTTCCAGGCGCGGCTCGTGAGCGACGGCGTGGGCTACTACGCCTACCTGCGCTCGACCGTCCTCGATGCCGACCTGGACTTCACGAACGACTACGCGATGAGGGGCAGCGGCGTGCACGACGAGCGCATCCTCCTCGATCGCTCGACTCCACGGACCGCGACCGGACGGCCGCCCAACTACTGGTCGGTCGGCCCGGCGATCTACTGGGCGCCGGCGTTCCTCGCGGCGCACGCATGGGCACTGGTGCTCGGCCCCCGCTACGGCGTGGCCCCGGACGGTCTGTCCGTGGTCTACGCTGCGCCGGTGTGCCTCTCGACCGCGGCCATGGGCTTCGCGACGCTCGGGGTCATCGGCGGATGCCTCGAGCGCCTCGGCGCGCGGAGGCCCGCTTTCACCCTGGCCGTCACGTTCTTCGGGACACCCCTCTTCTTCTACACGATCCTGAACACGGGCTTCCCTCACGTCCCCTCGACGCTCTTCGCGACGCTGTTCCTCCTCGCCTGGTCGCGCCCGGACGTGCGCCGCAGGCGATCGATCCTCGCCGTGTCGTACGCCCTCTGCGTGGTCACCTACTGGCAGCTCGCGCTGCTCGCGCTCGTACCAGCCGTGACGTGCGCCTGGCACCTCGCGACACGGCGGCCAGGCGCGGCGCGGGACCAGGCGCTCGACGTGCTCGTGCTCGCAGCGGCCCTGGGGGTTGCCATCGTGCCTCAGGCCCTTGCGTGGAAGGCCATCACCGGCCATTTCCTCACCGTTCCGCAGGGCAGCGGATTCCTGAGGGGAAGGCCCCTGCGCAACACGGTCGTGAGTCTCGTCTCGCCCTACCACGGCTTGCTCACATGGACGCCCCTCATGGCTCTCGCCGTCCCGGCGCTCTCCCGCAAAGCTCGGAGCGAACGCGTGGCGGTCGCGAGCCTCGCGGCGCTCGCGATTCTCTTCCTTCACAACGCCACACTCTGGGACTGGTCGGGCGCCGGCGGCTTCGCCCTGCGGCGTCTGACGCCCGCCTCGCTCGGGATTGCGATCGGGCTCGCGAGCCTGCTCGGCAACAGCGGCGCCAGGCGGGTTCTCGCCGGGCTGCTCGCCGCGTGGACCTCGGCCCTGGCCCTCGGCGCACGAGCGGGCGCCTTCGTTTCATGGCGGCCGCCCGAGTGGTTCTCCTTCGTTCCCCAGAACTACCCGAGGCTGCCGGTCGACGTCGCCCGCGCCCTCACGGAGTCGCTCCCGTCCCTCGCCTTCTCGCCGCCCCGCCTCGTCGCCTCGGCGATTCCCGACGGGCCGGGCGCCGTCGCGATGGCGTGGGGCCTGACGATGGCGGGGGGCATCGCCTGCGTGGCGAGCCTGGCCGCGGGCGAGCGGCTGGGCCGGCGGCTCGGCGGGCCAGCTCCCGCTCCTGGCTCACCTCCGTGCGCTCCTGATGGAGGAGTGCATGCGTCCGGCGATCGTTACCATGAGGCGGTGACGTTGGCGGAGGCGACATGATCGTGAACAGACCACCCTCGCCCTCTCGCTCCTCCTCCTTGCCGCGCCTCGACTTTGCGCTGGCGCCGACGTGACCGAGGCTGCCCTGCGCGCGTACTCGATCCGGCGAGCCGCGGCGCGGCCTCGAAGCCCCCGGGGCGGGGCAGATCAGGATCGGAGTCGCGTGGTGTCCGCGGAGATCGCTCGCGGCGGGATGGCGATCGCGTCGATCGCCATCGCTTCATCAGAATGAACTCCCATTCCTATCCCTTCGCTTTCGGTATCAAAGATCGGCCGCGTAAACCGTTGCGCCCGCTTGCGACGGGAAGGCCTGGAAAGAGCATGAGAGCGGCGATAGGACCTCGAACACGAGCACGTTGGAACCTCCGGTGCTCCCCTCGCCGACGGCGACATCATCGGAGTCGAGGCCGCCGAAGGCGCCCGCGGCGCAATGACAGCCGGTTCGACCGGGAAACGGAACGAGCGTGTACAGAGGTGACACGATGGTCCCGTCATAGTTGAAGACCGCAACGTCGCAACCGCCACTGGGCACTGTGACGATCTCCCGGAAGCGATCCGCGTCGACGTCGCCTGTCGCCACGATGGACCCATAGCTCGGAGAGCTGCCGGCATTGAAGTTGACCTTTGCGATGGTCGTGACGCGGTTCCCGTCGAAGTCCCACCCACGAATCTGGGACCCGAAGACGACACCCGGCCCCGGACCGGTCACCATCTCCTCGAACCCGTCATCCTCGAGGTCGCCCCCGTCGACACGGACGCCAAATTTCAGGGTTCCATATGCGAAGAAGCTGACCTTCGAGATCGGCGTTACCGAGGACGCGTCGTAGTTGAACCCACGGACGTGGGGTCCGAAGACTGCACCCGGTCCCGGTCCAACGAGTACTTCCTCGTAGCTATCGACATCGACGTTCTTGAGGCTCACGTTGGTGCCATACCTGAGCGTTCCGTAGGCGTAGAAGTTGACCTTGCCCATCGATGCACCGGCACTCGTAAATCCTCGCACCTGAGGCCCAAGAGTCGGTCCTGGCCCAGGACCGGTGAGGATCTCGTCTTCGGCAGTATCCAGGTCGCCTGCGGCCACGTTCACGCCCCATCGGCCGGCGCTGTACGCGAAGAAGTCGACCGTGTAAGTGCCACAACCGATCGATTCGAAGATGCGGACTTCGTTCGGGTTCGTCGATGTCAAACCCGACCCGACGAGGTACTGCTCCTCGGGGTTGAGCTCCCAGGTGTCCGCGAGGACCTGCCCCGACGAATCGGAGCCACCACGAACGACGATCCGGCGCCGCTCCGGATCGTAGGCCATCGAGTGCATGGCCCTCGGCACGAGTGCCGCTGGGGGCGGCGCGACCACGGTCCAAGCGGCTCGATCGTATGCCCAGGTGTCGTTTCGCCAAGTGTAGGTGGCATCGATGCCACCGAACATCAACAACTTTGCCAGTGGCCGATGGTACGCCATCCCTTGCAAGGCCACTCCGACGGGCGCATCGACTCCTTGAACCCAACCGGCCGCGCCGAGCTCCCACGTGTCGGAGAGCACCGCGTACCCATCTGGGGTGCCGCCGCTCATCACGGTGACCGCCCGCCCAGCGTCATAGGCGGCTGCCGCCCCGTATCGTGGCGTCATGTTTGCGGGCGCCACCGGCCCGGACACCCAGCTCAGACCGTCGTAGAGCCACGAATCATTGAAGAACGTGGGTTGTGGGCCGTTCCCTCCCCTGCCACCGAACAGGACGATCTTCGCACGCGACTCGTCGAAGACGAGGACTGGCCAGTCACGGGGAGCCAGGCCGGGAGGAGCTGCTGGCCCAGGCACCCAGGCCCCGGATCGGAACTCCCAAGTATCGTTGAGATAGCCAACGGCATCGGAGCCGCCGAACACAACGACGACGCCGCGAGCGCTGTCGTAAGCCATCACAAGCGCCTGCCTTGGAGAGGGCGAAGGTGTCGGCGTGACGTCGTTCCAGCGCGCGCCATCGTAATCGAAAGTTTCCCCGTAGCTCTGACCGTTGCGACCGGCGAAGTAGATGAGCCGGCCTCGGGTCACGTCGAATGCCATCGCGCCCGCTTCTCGCGCCGTCCCGGAAGCACTGATCCCGCCTGGCATCCAATGCTGGCCGGCGGCGAGCGCGCCTGACATCGTGAACGCAACCGCGACGGCAACCGCGCTCGAGGCGCTCCGGAGCCCGCACTCACGACGACGACTCTGCTTTTTGTGAGGATAGCGCGTGGATCTGCTGATTCGATCTGACGATCGAGAGTCGCCAGCGGCGCGCTCCGGCGGCCCGTGCGATGTTGGCGGCTTGCTGGTTCTCTCGTTCCAGGCTCCAGGAAGTTGGCGATCAGGCCCCTCCTTGTGGCGACCTCGTCCCCGGGGAGGAGCCACGCGCCCAGATCGCGGCACGAGGCACGGATTACGTCGGGCACTACGTCGCCTCAGAACCAACGCGAAAGCACCAGCGTCCTGCGTCGAGGGCTTCGTGAGTCGGGTCGATGACGCCACGCGCCCCCTCGGACCACCTGCCAGACACGTCAGCGCTCGACCCCATCCCCCTCGACCCGCCATCGCCTCTGGGCTAACCTGCTGGACCCATGAAGCGGACGCGCTGCTCGTCTCCTGCGCCCACCCCTGCACCATGTGCTGACGTCGTGCGTCCCTTGCGGGTACCGCGCGCGACCCTCGCGCTGCTCGCTCTCGGGGGCTTGCTGGGCTGCGCGCACCGGTCCGCCGGCAAGCCTCCAGAGACCGCCGCGGCGGCGCCCGCGGCCCCGGCGGCGGCGAAGAAGAACACCCTCAAGTGGACCACCGCGAGCGAGGTGAACAACTACGGCTACGACATCTATCGCGGGGAGAGCGAGGGCGGCCCGTTCCAGAAGATGACGGTGGAGCCGATCGCCGGTGCCGGGACCACCGATACCGTCTCGAGCTACGAGTGGGTCGACCAGACCGCGGATCCCCGGAAGGCCTACTGGTACTACGTCGAGAGCATCACCCTGCAGGGCCAGCGCGAGCGGTTCACCCCCATCGTGCGGAAGGGACCCCGGGACTCCGCGGCGGGAAGCGAGGCCCCAAGGACGGAACCCGAGGCGCGGTGAACGCGACCGTCGCCCTCCGTGTCGGGCTCGTCGCCCTCCTCGCTTCATCTCGCGCCCAAGGCGGGCCGTCCGCCCTCAAGATCGTCCTGTCGGAGCCAGGGATCTATCGCATCGGATACGAGGACCTGCGGAAGGCGGGGCTCGCGGAGCCGAGCCTTCCATCGGAGCGACTGGCCGTCTCTTGCTCGGGAAAGCCGGTCCCGATTGCAGTGGTGGACGGAGGCGATGGACGTTTCGGCGCCGGAGACTGGATCGAGCTCTGGGGGGACCCGCGGGATGCGCGCGGCAGCGCCGAGGCTTACGCCATCCAGAACGCCTACGTCCTCCGCTGGAGCGAGGGTGAGCCAAGCCGCATGACCCAGGGCACGGTCAAGCGGTCCGCCGCGAGTCGAGGTGCGTCGCCCTTCTTCGTGCAACGCCACATGGAGGAGGATCGCCTGCTCGTGCGCTTTCCGAAGCGCGATGGACCAGCCGACGAGCTCTGGTACTGGGCCAAGATCGGAAGCCTCGACCAGAGGCCCTTTCGCGCGAGCCTCGACCTTCGCGACCTGGACGCCGCGAGCTCGCAGGCCGTCGAGCTCGCGATGAGCTTCCGCGGCTGGTCGAAGGCGCCCGACCGCCCGGAGCCGGCGGTGATGGATCACGTCGTGGCGGTGTCGGTCAACGGGTCCCCCGCGGGAACGGCGGAGTGGATGGGCGACGACAGCTTCCTCTTTCGCGCCGACAGCGCAACCACGCGCCTCTTCCGGCCCGGAGCAAACGAGCTCACCGCAGAGGTCGTCAAGCGCGCCGAGCCCGGGACTTCGGAGTCCCGGATCGACGTCGCGCTCGTCAACTGGATCGAGGTCGCCTACCCGAGGACGGCGGACCTGGGTACGGTCGCCTGGGAGGCCAGGGTCCGGGACGATGCGCCCGCCGTCCTCTCTCTCACCTCGCCCACGGCCCGAGAGTTCTCCGTCTACGGAAGCGACGGCTCGAGGACCAGGTCCTCGGACATGGCGTCGTCCGTCTCGGACAACGTGGTGACGTACTCCTTCGATCGCCCGGCGGGTGCGGTGACGCTTCGCGTCGTTCCCGGCGGCGCGTCACGAGCTCCCGCCAGGGTGCAAGCATTCGACCCCTCGGACTTGAAGGCGGTCCAGCCCGCCGACTACATCGCGATCGCCCATCCCACGCTTGCCGCGGCGCTCGAGCCGCTGCTCGCCCTGCACCGCGAGGAGGGTCTTGCGGTCAAGCTCTGCACCATCGACCAGGTCTACGATGCGTTCAACGACGGGCTCGAGGATCCCCGCGCGATCCGGAGCTTCCTCGCCTACGCTCGCGAGCACTACTCCCCCGCGCCGCGGTTCGTGCTGCTCGCCGGAGACGCAAGCTGGGACACGCGCAACACGCTCGCCGACGACAAGAACTACTCGAAGTGGACGCGGGACATCAACGAGACGCCTGACCGGTTCGCGCGGATGCAAGGCGAGACCTACGGATCCGCGTCGGCGATCAACAGCCGGAACCTCGTGCCGACCTGGAGCTACATCTCGTGGGCGGGCCACTCCGCCAGCGACAACTGGTTCGCCTGCCGTGAGGGCGACTTCCACCCCGACCTCGCCATCGGGCGACTCCCGGTCGTCGCACCGTCGGAAGTCTCCGCGATCGTCGAGAAGACCGTGGAGGCGGCGACGAGCCCGACCTTCGGCCACGAGAGACGCGACGTGCTGTTCATCGCCGACTCCGACGAGGCCTATCAGGACATCACCAACATGCTCGTCGAGCCGCTCTCGCGCCGCGGGTTCGCCTGCCACCGCATCTACGCGCGCGACGGCGAGGCCGATCTCTCGCGGCACCAAGCCTCCATCCGCGAGGCGATCGATGCGAAGCCGCGGCTCGTGCACTTCCTGGGGCACGGCGGCCGGTTCATCTGGCGGACCGCGGCGCCGGACACCAACACCTCCCAGGACCTCTTCACCCTCGAGGACCTCGATGAGCTGCGACCAGGCAGCGTCGTGCCCATCGTCCTCTCGATGACCTGCTACTCCGCGCCCTTCGATCACCCGAACGCCGACTCGATCGGGGAGAAGTTCCTGCGCCTCGCGAAGCGCGGCGCGGTCACGGTCCTGGGCGCCTCGTGGCGTAACGAGCCGACGCACGAGCTCTCCGAAACGCTCCTGAAGGAGCTTCTGGCCGGATCGACGACGATCGGCGAGGCTGTCATGCGCGCGAAGCGCCAGATGACCGACCAGGACTTGGTGGAGCTCTACAACCTGCTCGGGGATCCGGCGGCGCGCCTGGGCGTGCCGGCCCCGGCCTCGATCCGCGTCTCGAAGCAACTGCGGCTCCACGTGGAACCGCCCTCCCCCGACTTTCGCGGCCGGGCGATCGTCGAGTGGACCGACGCCGCGTTCGACCGGGTCGACGGTGTCGAGATCCCGATGGAGGGCCCCCTCGAGATCGAGTACGAGGGAGCTCGCCGCGCCGACGTCCGGGGCTGCCGCGTCTATCTCTGGAACGCCACGACCGACCGGATGGCCTACGCCGAGGCGGCGGACTGAGGTCTCAGAAAAACTCTTGCTACGGACCGGCGAGGGATCGTAGAATGCCGTCTTCCCCCCCCACGGAAGCATTTCGAGTCATCGTGTTTGCTATCGATCTCCGTCGCCCTCCCTGGCGAGGAACGGTCCAGAAAGGATAGGAGCTTGAAGAAAAGACTGATCGTCGCGCTCACCGCAATGTCCTTCGTCTTCGCCATCACGATCGTGACGGCCCACGTCACGAAGGCCGCCAACGGCGGCACCACGAAGCTTCGGGCCAGCGCTCATTCGCCCTACCCGACCGTCGTGCTCCCGCGGGTCCTTCCCAAGGTCCCCAAGCGGCCGATGTTCCGCACGCGCAACTACAACCAGCGGAGCCATCGCGCCCAGTCGACGCTGCAGTTCGACGACGGCAGCTGCGAATCCGGTCTCGGCGCGGCGTCCGATGCGTCCTCGCTGACCGAGTTCGACGTCCCGCCCCAGTGCACGCAGCCTGGCCTGGACATCATCCGGATCACGAGCCGCATGAACACCTACAACGCCCAGCAGTTCGTCCTGCACCAGGGCGGCGGCACGCCGAACCCGATCTTCAACCCGGACTTCTCCGTGGCCATCACCATGAACGCGCTCGGCGCCTGCCCTCAGACGACGCTCAATCAGGTGAACATCGGCCCCGGTGCGGCGATCGTGAACGGCACGACCGGTTTCTTCGCTGGAATGCGCAACACCGGCTATGTCGGTCGTGATTCCAACGGGACGCCTGCCGGCCGCATCTGGTTCCTCTGCTCCGTTTGCGGCATGACCGCCTACAGCCCGGCGGCCCTCTCGGGCCTCGGCCTCGGCGGGAACTGGATGATCCGCCTGACGGTCGAGGACGCGGGTTGCGTTCCGGTCGAGCTGATGCACTTCGGCGTCGAGTAGATAGAAGCGATCCTTTCTGGATGGCCGCCCTCTTCGCTGAAAAGCGCGGGAGGCGGCCATCGGCTTTTTGGGACACCGTGCGCACGATGCAAAGCGCTCGTTTCGCGGCCTCCATCGCCCTTGCGAGCCTCGTCGGGTGCCGACCCTCGATCGGTCCCGACGTGCTGGCGACCAGCGACCAGGGCAACGTGACCCGTGCCGACCTGGACGCTTACGTGCTCACGCTGCCCGAGGATCAGCGCAAACCCCCGCAGGGAGAAGCGGTCGGAGACTGGCAGCTCAGCCTGCTGAACCAGATGGTCAGCGCCCGCGCCCTCGACGCGGAGCTCGCGAAGCGCGAACCGGCGCAGACGCCGGATCTGCAGGAAGGCATCCGGCAGCGGGTCGACCCCATCCTCGTCGAGGCCGCCAGGAATCGCCGCCTCGCGAACGTTCACGTCGAGGAGAGCGTGCTTCACGCGTACTACGATTCTCACCCGGAGGAATTCGGACACCCGGAGCAGATCCGCCTCCGCAACCTCTACCGTCGCGTCGCCCGGGACGCCCCTCCGGACGTTCGCGAGCGGGCACGCAAGGAGGTCGAGGCGATCCTCGACGAGATCCGCCACGGTGCCAGCTTCGGCGATCTGGCCCGGGAGAAGTCCGACTCCGAGACGGCAAACATCGACGGTCTCATCGGTCGCCTCTCCCGGGGGGATCTCGATCCGTCGATCGAGAAGATCGTGTGGGACCTGCCCAAGGGTGGCGTGAGCGACGTCATCGCGACTCCGGTGGGATTCCAGCTCTTCAAGCTCGAGGAGCGCATCCCCGAGTTCCACATGCCCTTCGAAGAAGCGCGGGGGCGGCTCCTTCGCAGGCTCCAGGTGGAGGCATCGGATGCAGAGCTCGGCCGCTACTTCCAGGAGATGGTCGCGGCATCGGGTGCGAAGTACGACCCCGCACAGCTCGAAGCGAGCGACCCGAACGCGATCCTCTTCGAGCTCGAAGGCGACAGGCTCACCGTCTCGGCGTGGCGGTCGAGGCTAGACAACATGCCGTTCCACGAGGCCCGCGATCGTCCGGAGCCGGAGATCCTCGGGAAGGTGGCGCGCGATCGCCTGCTTCTGTGGGACGCCCGGAGAGCCAAGCTCGCCGACGATCCGGCGGTCGCCGGGCAGATCGCGGCCGCACGCCGCCAGGTCATGCAGGACCTCCTCTATTCCCAGTGGCTAGAGCGCGAGATGGTGAAGCTCGACAAGGAGCTTCACGCTTCCTACGAGGAGACGATCGCAAGGCACCAGAGCCCGAAGCTCTACCACCTGCGGATCCTCACGAAGGACTTTCCCGGCGACGAGCCCACCTACGACGTCTACGAGCAGCTCGCGAGGATCGCCGGGGAGATCCGATCGGGATCGCGCGACTTCGCGGCGGCGGCCAAGGAGCTCTCCGACGACATCAGCGCGTCGCGCGGCGGCAACGTGGGGTTCATCCGCCTCGACTCGTTCGCCGAGTGGGCGGGCCCGCGGGCCCAGCATGCGGTCGAGGCGCTGACCGCGAACCAGGTGAGCGATCCCCTGCTCATCGAGCGTTACGAACAGGTGAGCCTCAAGTACCGTAGGCAGGGTTACATGCTCGTGATGGTCGAAGAGGTCCAGTTTCCCCACGCCCGCCCCTTCGAGGAGGTGAAGGAGAAGGTCGCGAAGGACTTCATGGACCAGAGCGATCGCGCGCCGCGCGAGGAGTTCACACGCGAGCTCCTCGCGATCATCCACGCCAAGATCTATCCCGAGCACCTCGTCGCGAAGGGATGAGACGCCCCGTCGCGTCCCAGGACGAGCCGAGCGGACGCACGCTCCGGGGGCTCTTCGTGCTGGCCGTGCTCCTCGGCGCGTGTCGCAAGGAACCCCCGAAGAACCTCCTCATCGTCACCTGCGACACGACGCGAGGGGACCGCTTCGGCTGCACGGGCTACGCACCGGCGCAGACTCCCAATCTCGACGCCTTCGCGAAGAGCCGCGCGGTGAGGTTCGATCACGCGATCACCGCCGCGCCGCTGACCCTGCCGTCGCACTGCTCCATCATGACGGGGACCTTCCCGGCCTTCCACGGCGTCCACGACAACGACGGCTATTACCTCGACGAGCACGTCACCACGCTCGCCGAGATCCTCAAGGGAGCGGGTTACACGACCGGGGCCGTGCTCGCGGCCTACCCCCTCGCATCGGAGTTCAACCTCGATCAGGGCTTCGACAGCTACGACGATCACTTCGAGGAAGACTGGACGGCGAGCGACAAGGAGGACCGTACGCCGTTCTCCTTCGGGTTCGTCGAACGTTCCGGCGACAAGGTCAACGTCGCGGCGAAGCGCTGGCTCGACGCGCACGGCGATCGCCCGTTCTTCCTCTGGGTCCACTACTTCGACCCGCACCAGCCCTACAAGCCGCCTCCACCCCTCGATAGCCAGTTCGCATCCTCCCTCTACGACGGCGAGATCGCCTTCCTCGACGAGAACTTCGGCAAGCTCCTGCGCATGGTGGATGCGGCGAGCGGGCCCGACAGGACGGTCATCGCCGTCGTGGGCGACCACGGCGAGTCGCTGCTCGAGCACGGCGAGCCTACGCACGCCCACTTCGTCTACGACGCCACCGCGCACGTCCCGCTCCTCCTCGCGGCCCCGGGGATCGGAGCGAGGCCGGGCGAGCACGTCCCTGCCCAGGTGCGCACGGTCGACATCGCGCCCACTCTCCTCGAGCTCCTCGGGGTTCCGCGCGGCAGCGAGATGCAGGGCGACAGCCTGGTTCGGCTGTTGAAGGATCCAGGAGGCGCCTCCACCGGGGACACCCTCGTCGAGTCCGCCTATCCCCGGAACCACTATGGATGGGCGCCGCTGCGAGCGCTGCGAGACGACCGGTTCAAGCTCATCGACGCCCCGAAGCCCGAGCTCTACGACCTCCAGGCCGACCCGGCGGAGGTTCGCAACGTCATCGAAGAGAAGCCGGACGTCGCCGCGGCGATGCGCGTTCGCCTCGACAACCTCCTGGCAAGGGTGCGCACCACCAACGAGGGGCGATCGTCCGGCAGCGTCGATCCCGAGACCGTCGCGAAGCTCGCGGCGCTCGGCTACGTCGGCGGTGGGGCGGCTCCGGCGGGCAACGACTACCCGAGCCGCGAGGATCTCGCGGGAATGGTCAATCCCATGGACATGTCCCTCATCATCAAGCAGTCGAACTTCGTCGCGGAGCTGCTCCGGAGCAAGCGGTTCGACGATAGCCTGCCGGTGATCCACCGCGCGATCCAGACGGATCCCACGAACCCGTTCCTGCGGCTCGATCTCGCGCGGAGCCTCGGCATCCTCGGGCTCTACGATCGCGCCCTCGACGCGCTCGAGGAGTGCAAGGCCCTGCGACCGAACATGGCGCCGGCGTGGGATCTCGAGGGGCAGATCAAGATGGCGCAACGCAACGCCCCCGATGCCGTCAAGGCGTTCGAGCAGGCCGTCGCTCTCGAGCCCCGCAAGCCCGACACGCTCCGGGAGCTGGCGGCGGCGCTGGCCGCGGCGAGCCGCCCGTCCGACGCGGTGCCGCTCCTTCAGGAAGCGATCCGGCTCGACGACCACGACGCGATGGGATACCAGCAGCTCGGACGCGTCCTCGCGGACCTGGGGAAGACGGAGGAGGCCCAGCAGGCGTTCCAGCACGCCCTCGATCGAAACCCCTACTCCGTGTCGGTCCTCTACGACATCGGGATCTTCTACCGGCGTGTGGACGACCGCGAGTTCGCCACGAAGATGTTCCAGGGCGTGCTGCGCATCTCTCCCGATCACGTGGCCGCGCACCTCAATCTCGCCGAGATCTCCCTGGAAGAGGGAAAGCGCGACGAGGCTCGAAGCCACGTCGACAGCGCGCTGAAGCTCGAGCCCAAGGGAAAGTACGCGCAGTGGGCGAACGACCTTCGCGCCAAGCTCGGCCCCTGAGGCGCTTCAGGGCGATCCACGGAGCCGCGTGATGGATGCGAGGGCGGGTCGCGCGGCGATCGGAGGCTCCGTGCTCCTCTCCGGCTTTGCCGGGCTCGTCTACCAGGTGGCGTGGTGCCGCGAACTCGCGTTCGTCCTCGGAAGCTCCGAGATCGCGATCGTGGCGGTGCTCGCGTCGTTCCTGACCGGCCTCGGACTCGGCGCCCATGCTGCGAGCCGCGTCCGCCCCTCACGCCCCCTTCTCGTCTACGGCCTCCTCGAGATCGGCGTCGCCCTCTCGGCGTTCGCGATCCCGCATCTCCTTCCGAGCGTCCAGCGTCTCGAGGTCCGCGCCCTGGGACGCTCCGGGGATGCGTCGGCCGGGATCTCGATGCTCCTCTTCGATCTCGCCGCGGCGCTCGCTCTGCTCGTGGTTCCCACGGTGTTCATGGGCGCGACCTTGCCTCTCGTCAGCGAGCTCTTCGTTCGAGACGATCGCGGGATCGGCACGGGGATCGCTCTCCTCTATGCCGTCAACACGGCGGGCGCGACGGCAGGAGCCGCACTCGCGGGGTTCCTGCTCATCCCGCTCCTGGGTCTCCGAGGGACGGAGCAGGTGGCCATGGCGGCGAACGGCATGGCAGCGATCGGCGCGCTCCTCCTCTCGTCGAGGCGCGCGTCGCCACGCGAGCCGGTCGGTCGTCCCGGTCTCTTCCATCCCGTGCTCTTCGCGGTGGCCATCTCCGGCGCGGCGTCGCTCTGCTACGAGGTGGTCTTCGCGCGCCTCCTCGCGCAGATCGTCGGAAGCACGCTCCAGGGATTCGCTTCCATCCTCGCCGTCTTCCTCGCGGGCATCGCGCTCGGCGGCGCGGCCGCGACGACGTTGACCGGCACTCCGGAACGGGCGCTGCGCGGACTGGCGCACTGCCAGAGTTTCATCGCGGTCGCCGCGGTCGGAGGCTTCGCCTGCCTCGACCGTTTCGCGGAAGCCTTCGCCCGCGATCGCCCGATGGCCGCGGTCGCGATGACGCTGCCGATCGCCCTCTTCGCGGGCGCGTCCTTTCCCCTGGCCGTGAGGGCCATCGCACGGGATCCGCGGGGCGTCGCCTCCGTCCTCGGTCGCGCCTACGCGTTCTCGACGCTCGGCAGCATCGCCGGGACCGTCGCGACCGGGTTCGTGCTCTTGCCGTGGCTCGGATACGAGGGCACCGTGGCTTGCGCCGCCGCCACGAACCTCCTGCTCGGCCTCGTCGTCGCAACGTCCGCTGGCAAGGGCTGGACGAGCATTGCCGGCTCCGTCGCCTCGGCCGGAGTCCTGGGGCTCCTGTGGCCGGCGCCGCCCGCGCGCCTGCTGGCTCTGGGTCCGCTCGGCGCCGCCTTCCGCGGGCGCCTCGTGCACGCCGCCGCCGGAAGGAGCTCGACGATCACGCTCTACGACGTGGACGGCGCGTGGCAGCTCGCCACGAACGGGCTCGCCGAGGGCGCCATCCAGCCGCTCGGAGCGCCCCCGGCACGCCACCTCGTGACCTCATGGCTCGGTTGCGCGCCCATCCTCGCGAGACCCGACACCGACGCGATGCTCGTGATCGGGTTCGGCGCGGGCGAGACGCTCGAGGCGATCCCGGAGACGGTCCAGCGCCTCGACGTCGTCGAGATCGAGCCTGCGGTCCTGGAGGCCAACGCCCTGGTCGCCCGCGAGCGCCGGGTCGATCCGCTGTCCGATCCCCGCGTCAAGGTGATCTCCAACGACGCACGCGCCTTCCTGACCGTGACGGAGCGCCGCTACGGGGCGATCGTCTCCCAGCCTTCCCACCCGTGGACGATGGGGTCGGCACCGCTTTACACCCTCGAGCTCTTGCATCTCGCCCGCGAGAGGCTGGTCCCGGGAGGCGTCTACGTCCAGTGGGTCGCCCTGGCGCATGTGGACGAGCCGCTTCTCAGGACGCTGGCGGCGACGTTCGCGGCCGCTTTTCCGCACGCGATCGCACTGCGGCCGCCCACCGGAGCGGCGCTCCTGTTCATGGGCTCCAACGACCCTTTCGCATTCGAGGAGACGATCCCGCGCGCGGTGCAGCGCTCCCCTCTCGAGCTCGCGCGCCTTGGCATCTCTTGCTACGAGGACGTTGCCGCGGCCTGGGTTCTCGACGAGGAGGGGATCGCACGGCTCGCAGCCGGATCCTCACCCAATCGCGATCTCGACAACGTCCTGGAATCGCGATCCCTCGACCTCCACGCATCGCTCGCCCAGAACCTCGGCGAAGCGGCGCTCGCCCCGTTCGATCCGCTCCCTTCGCGCCTCGGCAGGATCGATGCTGCGCGCGTGATCCGGAAGATCCTCGCCCGCGGACCTCTCGTCCGGGCCCGCCGGCTGGCGCTGGGAATGCCGGAAGGTCCGCAGCGGAGCACGTGCCTCGGGCTCGTCGCCATCGCCGCGGGACGGACGGAGATGGCCGAGAGGCTCCTCGGAAGCGCGATCGCCGGGGCGCCGGGAGCGCCGGAGCCCCGCGCCGCCCTGCTCGGGCTCGCATCGAGACGTGGGGAGCCTCCCTCGGTCCTCGGCGAGCTCACCCCTCGGGAGGCGGCGATCGCCACCGGGTGGCGATCCCTGCGCTCCCATGACTCCCGCACCCTCGGCGAGAACGACCCCGCCCTCGCGACCATCGACCCCTGCGATCCGCTCTTTCCCGATGCCGCGCGGCTCCGGGCGGCATGGCGTCTCGATCGCGGTGGAGCGAAGGACCTCTCCGAAGCTTGCGCCATCCTCGACGTCCTCCTTCCAGGGTCCCCGGAGCCCGACGACTGGGCCATGCGCGCCGAGGCCGCCGCCTCGTCGGGCCACCCGAGAGCCGCCCTCGCCATCCTCTCCGATCTCGCGCGCATCCCGTCCGAGCGACTGCGACAACGCGCGGCGACGATCCTCTCTCGCATCCCCGAGGATCCGCTCCTCGCCGAGCTCCGCGCCGAGGTCGCACGGCAGCTAGCAACCGGGACGAAGTCACCCCGCCAGGACGACGGACGGTCGCTTCCGCCTCGCTAGCTCTTTCCCTTGCGAACGAGATCGAACTTCTCCAGCTCGGCGGCCTTTCCGTCCCTGTAGTACTGCCACGCCGAGGAGACGTGATCGGCGTCGACGAACGTGATCGTCGCCTCGTGCATGTGGCCAGCGTTGTCCGACTTCAGGTTCGCGCAGCCCGTGAACTTGAAGTGGATGGCGTCGTTCGAAGGCGCATCGGCCTTCATCCGCGGGAAGTTGCCCTCCGCGCAGTAGTGCGTGAGCACGAGGTCGTCGCCATCCATGTGATAGACGGTCAACATCTCGTAGGGAGTCCCCGGGAAGTCCGTCTCGGTGACCGCGTGGCCCGCGGAGGTGACGCGGTAGACAACCGCCACGGCACCATCGCCCCCTTTCTGGACCCATTCGCCGGCGAGAGACTTGAGGCGCGCGAGCGGCGAAGGAGCCGCGGGCGCGTCGCCGGCCAGGGGAGTGCCGGGAACGCTCAGTGCAAGCACGATGGACAGGACGAGCGAGCAGCGCATGTTGGGGTTCCTCGTTTCGCGTGCAGGATACCGTGATAACGCGCCGAGCTTCCCCGTTCTCTGCCGATCATCCAAGTGGCGGCGCCGGCGAGCCGCGCCGGCGACGCTCCACCGCCGGCCCACTGGCGATCGCCTCGAGCTGAGCCGCGGTCAGATCCGCCGCCAGGTGGCCGCGCACGAGCGGCGCTCCGCGTTGGAAGGCGTCCTGCGCGCGTTCCAGCCTCGAGACCCGCTTGGCGAGCTCGCTTTGTGGCGTGACGCCGAGCTCCAGGACGATCGCGCGCACGCGGTCGAGCATCGGAGCGGCGCCCACCCCCGACGCAAGCTGCGCGTGCCCGCCGATGCAGTGGAGGCTGCCCAGCTCCAGCCTGTCGCCGGCCTCCACCAGCAGGCGCTCCCCCGCCGCGGCAAGATCCGATGCGGCCGCGGCGTCGCCCCGCGAGAGCAGCGCGTGGCTGGCCAGCTCGCCGAGGACGAACCCCTCGAAGCGCCGGAACGCGAAGTCGCGTGCGATCGCGAGCGCCTGGTCGAGCTCCTGGCCGGCGAGCTCGAAGCGCCCCTCGATCAGGTTCAGCCCCGCGAGGTTCGCGAGGACGATGCCCTCCGACCGGCGATCGCCGAGCTCCCGGTGCAGATCGAGCGCGCGATCGTAGAGGGCGCGCGCCTCGGCGGGCCGTCCCTGGTCGCGGTGGAGGTTCGCGAGATTGTCGAGCACCGTGCTCTCCCCCAGGAGCTCGCCGGCGCGGCGGTAAGCCTCACGCGCCGCCTCGTAGAGGCCGCGCGCTGTCTCCATCCGTCCCTCGTCGTGGTAGACGAGCGCCAGGTTCCCGAGCGCGGAGCCTTCGAGCCGCGGGTTTCGCGACGCGCCGGCGATCGCACGCACCTGCTCGTAGCACTCGCGTGCGCCGGCCATGTCACCGAGATCGGCCCGGAGGTTCCCGAGATCGTTGAGCGTTCTCCCCTCCAGTGCCAGGTCTCCCGTCTGGCGCGCGATCGCCAGCGCCTGCTGGTACAGGTCGCGGGCCTCCTCCATGCGGCCGTTGTGGCGAAGGACGTGTGCCAGCGATCGGATGGAGAGACCTTGCTGGTTCGTCAGTCCGAGAGCGCGCGCCTCGTCGAGCGCCTGGCGGTGGAGCAACGCGGCTTCCTCCATGCGGCCCCGGAGCTGGAGGACCCTCTCGCCGAGGGCGTTCCTCACCGCAACGTCGAGCGGCGAGGGGCCGGAGGAGAGGGCCAGGCACGCCCTGTAGAGGCGCTCGGCCTCCTCGTGGGCGAACGCCCCGAGGGCCCGGTGCGCGGCGTCGCTGTACGCGCGGCGCGCCTCCTCGGTCTGCCCCGCCTGCTCGCGATGGTGTCCGAGCGCTGCCAGCAACCCGTCGCGGCCGAACAGCTCCTCGATGGCGTCGGCCACGGCGCGGTGCAGCTCCCTGCGTCGGGCGGCGAGGATCGATCGGTGCGCCACCTCCTGCGTGAGCGCATGCTTGAAGGTGTACTCGAGACGAGGCTCCGGATGCTTCTCGAGCGTGAGCTCGCGGCGGCAGAGCTCGGCCACAGCGTCGCGGGCCCGGGGCGCGATCTCGCCGAAGCGCGCGAGGATGGCGTAGAGGAAGCTCCGGCCGATCACCGACCCGTACTGCGCCACCCTCTTCGCATCGGCGGGGAGCCGGTCGATGCGCGCCGCGATGACCGCCTCGACGCCGTCGGGCAGATCCCGACCGTCGAGCTCGCGCGCAAGCTCGTAGCCCGCCGCTCCCGTGACGAGCACCCCCGACTCCTGCAGGTGGTTCAGGAGCTCCTCGATGTAGAAGGGGTTTCCCCCGGCGCGATCGCGCACGATGCGGGCCGCCTGCTCGGGGACGCGTCCGACGTGCGACGCGATCAGCTGCGAGATCGCGTCGCCGTCCAGATCCGAGAGCGTCACGATCTCGGCGCCGGGAGGCGGCTCGTAGCCGGGGCGCGCGATCAGGAGGAGCACGGATCGTCCCTTGCCGGACGCCCGCGCGAGCCAGGCCGCCGCCTCCGCGCTCGCACCGTCCGCCCAGTGCATGTCCTCGAGGACGAAGAGACGCGGCGTCTCCGCGGCCAACCTGAGGCACATCGTGCGGATCGCGATCATGGTGTTGATGCGGACGTCGCGCGGGCGGAGCTGCTCGATCGGCGACCCCGGGAACCGCACGCCCAGCACCTCGGCGAGATGGTGCCGATCCGCCGGTGTCGTGCCCCGCGCGTCGAGAGCCGCCCGGACCCCGGCGAGCGCGTCGCCCGCGGCGACCACCTCCGGCAGGTCGAGGGCGTCCCGCAGGAGAAGGGCGATGGCCCCGTAGGCCGAGCCGCCGAAGCTGAGGGCGCGCCCCTCGTGCACGGCGAAGCCGGAGGCGCGTGCGACCGCCGCCGCCTCGTGCTTCAGCCGCGACTTGCCCATTCCCGCCTCGCCGCGGATCGCGATCGCGCCACCCTCCCCTCGCGCGGCGCACGCGATGGCGGCGGCGATCGCGGCAAGCTCTCCATCCCGTCCCACCATCGGGGCCGACACCCGACGGCGCCTCTTGGCGGCGCGCGCGCCGGTCACGGCGTGGAGCTCGATGGGCAACGCCTTCCCCTTCGCCATCCGCGCTCCCCGGGGCTCGGTCACGAGCCCCGCCGCCATCCTCCGGACCTCCCCGGTTGTCAGGATCTCGCCCCACGACGCCTGGGCGAGCGCACGGGCCGCGGTGTTCACGACGTCTCCCATCACGTCGTAGCACCGGCGCCGCCGCGTGCCCACGACGACGTTGGCGACCGTGCCGGCATGGAGGCCGGCACGCACCGCCAGGTTGCGCGGGGACGCGGCGAGGGCCTCGAGGGCTGCGCGCGCCGCGCGCTCCGCATCGTCTTCGTGGGCGCGCGGGATGCCGAACGCGCACAGCCACTTCGTGCCGTGCGCCGAGAGGTCGCTCTTGAGGAGGACTCCGTCGGTAGCCTCGGTCGCGGCCGTCAGGATCATGAAGAAGCGCTGCAGGACGGCCGGGGCGAAGCTCTTCGTCTCGAGGAACAGGATCGCCACGCGGCGGTACTCGCCCTCCGCGCCCGCGAGCAGCGGGACCAGCCGCGGGTCCAGGAACGACTCGAGGGCGGCACGGGGTACGGGGCGGCGCCGGCGGCGCGCAGGTCTCGCGCGACGTTCCACGGCGAGCCGGCGCCGGGCCGCGATCGAGACGCCGATCTCTCCGCCGCCGATCCGCTCCTCGAGCCGGACGAGCGCGGCCACCGACGGCCCCGTCACCAGCGCGTGCCGGCGAGTCGCCGTGCCGAGCTGCAGGTCGAGCGCGTTGCCGTGATGGACCGCCTGGGAGATCGCGAGCCTCACGACACCGCTGCTCGTGTGGACGTCTCCCAGGTTCGCGAACGCGCTCGCGATGTCGAGCGCCGCGTCGTGGGCACGCCGGACGCGGGAGGGGCCGAAGAAGACGGCGAAGAGCGCGTCGCCGCCGAAGCTCACGATGCTTCCCCCCACGCGCTCGATGGCTCGGATCGCCGGCGCGAAGGCGGCGCTCACCGTCGCCGCGATCTCCTCGGCTCCCTCGCGCCCGCCGGCCTGGAGCGCCTCCGTGAGGGCGGTGAAGCCCGTGATGTCGGACAGGAGCATCGCCGCGGCGCGGTGCGCCACCCGAGGCAATCCACGCCGTCTCGCATCACCGGCGGCGGCGGCGAAGAGGTGGGGAGGGAGGAACGGAGCGAGGGAGGCCATACCCGGCGCCGGATCGGCGCCGGAACGGCAAGCGCCGATCGCGGGGAGACCGGCAACTCTTCCTTCGCCTTCGGGGGCAGCGATTCTATCCAGAGGGTCCCGGCGCACCGAGGCGCCGCGGTCGTCTCACCGAGTCGCAGGCTTCAGGGGCGCGAAGAGTGTCCCTTCTCGACGCCGGAGGGGATCGCCTCGGGACGGTTGGCGCGTAGCCACGCGAGCTGTCCAGGAGTGACGTCGTGCAGCGCGTGCCCGCACACGACGGGTGCGCCGGTCTCGAACGCGCACTGCGCTCGCGCCAGCTTCTCGACGGGCTCGTCGAGCGCGCTGGCGGCCCCGTGTGTGAGCGACTCGGCGAGCCTTGCCAGGAGCGCGAGCGTCTCCGCCGCGCTCCTTCCGGAGGCGATGGCGGCGTGGCCGAGCACACACAGGGTGTGCCCCCTGTCGATATCGTGGGGGCCCTGGAGCTTGCGGTCCCCCGTTTCCGCCAGATCGAGGGCCTTCCTGGCGTCCCCGGTGGTGAAGAGGAGATGCCTTGCGAGGTGACCCATCCGGATTCCCTCGAGCCTTGGGTCACCGACTTCGCCGTGGATCGCGATGGCGCGCTCGTACGAGTCCCGCGCCTCCTCCATGCGGCCAGCATCGTGGTGCAGCGAGGCGATGGTGCCGAGAGCCTGACCTTCGCCGCGCCGGTTATGGACCTCCGCGTGGATCGCGAGCGCGCGCTGCAAGAGCTCCCAGGACGCGGCAGGGTCGCCGCGGGCACGAGCGTTCTCGGCGAGGTTGTCGAGCACGATCCCTTCGTCCCTCCGATCGCCGGTGGCCTGCGCGATGGCGAGCGCCTGCTCGTGAAGAGCGCGCGCTTCCTCCCGCCGCCCCTGCTCGTCGCTCAGGGCTGCGAGGTTTCGCAGCACGACGATCTCGTTTCGCCGGTTGCCCACTTCGCGGGCGATGGCCAGGCCGAGCTCGTAGAGGCGCTGCGCATCGGCCAGCTGGCCCGCGACCCAGCTGACGGTGGCCAGGTTGCCGAGCATCATCCCCTCGTGGCGCCGGTCTCCCACGTCGCGATCGATGGCGAGGGCCTGCTCGTAGAGCGCTCGCGACGCCTCGACGCGTCCCTGATCCCAGTGGAGCACGCCGAGGTTGCCCAGCACCTTTCCCTCGAGCCTGCGGTCGCCCAGCTCCCGGGCGAGCGTGGCCGCCTTCTCGAACTCCGCGATCCCCTCGTCCGCTCGCCCCATCTCCTGATGCAGGTTCGCGAGGTTGCACAGGAGCCGCGCCTGCTGCCTGCGATCGCCCATCTCGTCCGCGATGGCAAGCGCTTCGCCGTAGAGCTGGAGTGCCTCGTGGATGCGTCCTTGCTCCTTCTTGATGACCCCGACGTTGCCTTGCAGGTACCCCTCCTGCCTCCGATCGCCCAGGCGCCGGTACGTGGCAAGGGCCTGCTCGTAGAGCGCCAGCGCCTCCTGTTTGCGGCCGAGGTGCGCCTCGACGTCTCCGAGCAGCCACTGGCTTCGCGCCTCCATGGCGGGGAGATCCCCGTCCCGGCTGTCCTGGATCGCCTTCCCGTGGATCGCTTCGGCCTCGCCCGTCCGACCTCGGAGCAAGAGCACCGTGGAGCCGAGCTCGTTGGCGGCAGTGATGCTCTCCACCGTGGGCTTCGCCGCGAGGCGGAGAGCGCTCCGGTAGAGCCGTTCGGCCTCCACGTGGGCGTACGCCTTGACGGCCGCCCGGGCCGCCGCGATGTAGCACGTCCGGGCGCGGTCGAAGATCAGAGCCTGTTCGAAGTGGTGGCCGAGGATCGCGTCGTCGACGGCGCTCCCGTGCGCCGAAAGTGCGTGCGCCGCGCGTTCGTGATGGGCGCGGCGCCTCTCCCCGTCGAGCCGTCCGTAGGCGACCTCGCGTAGCTTGTCGTGCGCGAACCGGAGATCGCCGCCCGGGCTGGCCTCGAGAACACGCCGCGCCACGAGCTCGGTGATGGCGTCGAGGATGTCGTCGTCCTGCTTGGCCGCCACGGCCGGCAGCAGCGATCCATCGACGTTCCTTCCGAGCACCGCGCCCGCCTCCAGCACGGCGCGAGCATTCGCCGACAGGCCGTCGAGGCGGCGCCCCACGAGATCCGCGAGAGCGCGTGGAAGCGGGATCCGCTCGTAGTCCGTCGCCGACGGATCGACGACGTGCCATGCTCCGTCGCCGCTCCTGCGCAGCATGCCCTCCTCGATGGCCGCATGGACGTACTGTGTCACGAAGAAGGGATTCCCCTCGGAGCTCCGGACGGTGGGGTCACGAACCCGGACGGTGGCGCCGCCGCCAGCATCTCCTCGATCATCGACGACACTGCGCCCGGCTCGGGCCTGTCGAGGTTCAGCGATCGCACACCTCGGGATGCGCCGAGGGTTGGCAGGCGCCCTCCGTCTCCTCGGTGCGATGGGTCGCGACGAGGTGAACGTGCGAAGCCACGGCGAAGCGCGCCGGCGCGGTCGCCAGGAACAGCGTGAGCGTGAGGTCGTCGGCCCACAGTGGAGGTCGTCGGGAGACGAGGGCAAGGGGCATCTGGGCGGCAAGGCCCGCGAGCGTCTCGATGGGGACAGGAACAGTCGTTGCCGCGCCTCGTGGGCAGGAAGCTCCGGCGGCAGCGACGGCGCCGATCCACACGGGGAATACCGGCGCTGGCTCGTAAGCTGCGTGATATCTTTCCGCGGCCGGCGAAGGCGCTCGGTCATGGCGCGGTTTCCTTCGCGGCGAGATCAGCGACGACCCTGGGCACGGGGCGCAGTGGGCCGAGCGGCTCCCCGCCGGCCGCCCAGCAACTCCGCCTTCGCCGGGGGACGACACTCGGAGGCGGCGACGGACCTTCCCCACCCGTGACCCTCTGGATCGCCTCCAGCACGGCGTGTCTTTCCCACTCCACTCTCGCCTCCGACGAGCAGGACGCCTCCGGATACTCCCGCGCCCGCGCTCAGGAATCGCACGATGGCGCCGGCCATGCCCTCCCGACCCGCCATCGGAGGGCGATAGACGAATGCCCGCGGCCTCGGCCCCATCGAGGCCAGACCATCCTCCGCCCCCATGACGGCCAGCGCCTGCGCAACGTCATCCGCATGACCGATACGTTCCCTCGGCTGTCTTTTCAGGAGGCGGAGCACCAGTGCGTCGAGCTCGGGAGGCAGCGGCGACAACGACGAAGGACGCTCCGGTGGACGGTCGGAGTCGACGATCTCTCCGATGGTGGCGAACGGGGGCCGCCCCGTGAGCAGCACGTAGAGGATGCAGCCCATGGAGAACAGATCGGCGCGCGCATCGCACAGCTCGCCGCGGAGCTGCTCTGGAGACATGAATGCGGCGGTGCCCGAATCGCCGGCGAGATCGAGGCTCTCTCGCCGGGACTCGCCCCCGGCACGTCGGGCCAGGCCGAAGTCGACGATCACGGGCATGCCGTCGTCGCGCACCAGCACGTTGCGAGGCTTCAGGTCCCCATGGACCACTCCCTCGCCGTGGAGGTAGGCGAGCGGAGCACACAGCCTGCGAATGACCGAGAGCGTACCGCGCAGGCCCTCGGGAGTGGGACGTGCCCGGCAGTGCTCGAGGAGCGTCGTCCCCTGGATCAGCTCCATGGCATACCAGGGGGTCCCCTCGTGCTCGCCCTTCGCCAGGATCCGCACGACTCCGGGATGCTGCAGCCGCGAGAGCGCATGGATCTCCCTACGGATCCCCTGCACCATTCCCGCGGAGGGCGCGGGTACCGTCTTCAGCGCAACGGGAGCGCCCGTCTCCTCGTGGACCGCGCGATACACGACGCCGCCGCCGCCGCGGCCGAGCTGCGACTGGACGCGATAGGGACCGATACGTCCTCGAGGCAGAGACTGCATCGCTTCCCGTAGTCTAGGCCGAGCGATTCGGGACGTCCCCAGACGCGGGCGCTGAGCAGCCGATGACGGCACGGCTCGGCGGTCCCGGGAAGCTCCTTCTGGGACGCTGACCTGGTCCGTGGTGAAAGTCCTACGCGGGCCATCTGCCCGGAGACAGTACCAGCCGGCCAGGTCGCCGAGCGCGGGCAGAACGCCATGAGCCGGTTTGGCCTCCGCCGACGCATCCGTCTTCGAGGAGATTCCCATGACCCGAACGACGCGGACCAAGCCCCTTCTCCCGATCCTCACCTTCACGCTCGTCCAGGCCGTGCAACCGGGCGCACGCGCCGGAAGCCTCGACCCGACGGGACCGCCGGCGCCGACGATGAAGACCCTCGTGGAGGTTGAGCCCCGGATCGCCATTCCCGGCGGGGCGGGCACCGTGGCGATCACGGCGTCAGGCTCCTACTACCTGACGGGGAACCGCACCGGCGTCGCAGGATCTCACGGCATCACGATCAGTACCGGTGGCAGCTCCTGCACGCTGGACCTCAACGGGTTCTCCCTCATGGGCGTCCCGGGATCCGCGACCGGGATCTACATCCAGGACGGGTACCGCGTCGTCATCAGGAACGGCAGCGTCTACGGCTTCGGCCAGAACGGCGTCGACACCGGAAACGCCGTCGGTGTGCTCCTCGAGAGCGTCGACGCGGTGTCGAACGGCGGGATGGGGTTCAAGGGGGTTGCCATCCGCGCCGCCGGTTGCACCGCCCGCGGGAACACGCTGCAGGGGTTCTACCTCTACGGCGGCTCGGTGCTCGATCGATGCTCGGCCATCTCGAACGGCAGCAACGGGTTCGACCTGGCCGGCGACATCGCTCGCGACTGCACCGCCACCGGAAACCAGTTTGCCGGGTTCGACGCCTTCGGCGGTGCCGTCGAGCGATGCATGGCCATCGGCAACGTGACGGTAGGCATCGACGCCTCGTTGGGCACGCTCGTCATCGACAACGAGTGCGCCTCCAGCGCTACCGGTATCCTCATCAGCGGAGACGAGACTCTCGTGAAGGGCAACGTCGTGAGGCACAACACGACTGGCATCTCCGGCTCGGCCGCCGGCCTGGTCGTCGGCAACATGGCGACTCAGAACACGACGAACTACAGCCTCTCGGGATCGATGCGCGCGGGAGCGATCGACATCCTCACGACGCAGGGAGAGATCCAGACCAACGGGATCGCGAACTTCTCCTACTGACGTCTCAACGCCGCGTCGTTCGCCTGCATGGGCGACAATGTCGCCCCATGTCGGAGACTAAAGACCGCTCGGAGCTTTGCGCGCTCCTGGATCGCGCTCTCGCCATGACCGGGGAGCGCACCGCACGCATCCCGGCGGGAACGGTGGAGGCCATGCTCGCGTCCATCGGCAACCAGCTTCGTTTCATGCGCGACACGGTGGCGGCGGGCCGCGCCCCCACCGTCGCCGAGAAGAACAGCCTCACCCTCGGCGTCATCGCCGTGCGCGAGCTCGAGGCGACGGACCCCGAATACTGCGACGCCATCACCGAGGCCGCCTTCCTGTTCAAGAAGCTCGCGTGACGCGCGCCTGACGCGCCCCGCCCGTGGAGCGGGCGTCACCGGGCGTATGCTCGACGGGTGGCGCAGCCGCGGACGATCGGTCCGTACCGGATCCTGAAGCCGATCGGCCAGGGGGGAATGGGGGTCGTCTACCTGGCCATGCACCGCGAGACGACGGAACGGGTCGCGCTGAAGACGGTGCGGGTGCCGGAGACGGCGATGCTCGCAACCTTGCGCCGAGAGATCCACGCGCTCGCACGTCTCGACCATCCGCGGATCGTCAAGGTCGTGGCCGACGGGGTCGAGGACGGCGTGCCGTGGTACGCGATGGAGCTCCTCGACGGGACGAGCCTCGCCGACTACATCCAGTCGGTGTTCGTCGCCTTCGAGGACGAGCGCTGGGACCCGACGAGCACCGAAGGGACGGATCCACTCGAGGGCGCGAGCGCGCGCACCGATCGGACGGTCGCGCTGCCCCCGCCGGAACGGATCACGGGCGAGGTGACCGCGACGCCGCCTCCTCCGGGCGGGGCGCGCGTCGAGGCCGCGGGAGGGGAGCTGGTCGCGGCGCTGACCATCGCCCGGCGCCTGTGCGACCCGCTCGCCTACCTCCATGGCGAGGGGATCGTGCACCGCGATCTCAAGCCGGCGAACATCCTCATCAAGGCGGACGGCGCGCCGGTCCTCGTCGACTTCGGACTGACCGCGAGCTTCACCGGGGAGGAGAGCCGAGATCACGTCGAGGTGGCGGGGATGATCTCGGGCACGGCCGCCTACATGGCGCCCGAGCAGGCGCGGGGACAGATCGTCGACGCGCGCGCCGACCTCTACTCGCTGGGCTGCATCCTCTACGAGCTCCTCTGCGGCCAGCCACCGTTCCTGGGCGATCACCCCGCGAGCCTCGTGCACCAGCACGTGAACACGATCCCGAGGCCTCCGTCGGCGCGCGCGAGCGGCGTCCCGGCGGCGCTCGACGCGCTGCTCATGAGGCTCCTGGCGAAGGACCCGCGAGATCGGCACGGCTACGCGGTCGACGTCGCGCGCGCTCTCGAGGAGATGGGCGCCCGGCCCGGAGCGTCTCCCGGGCCGCCCCCGAGGGTCTACCTCCACAGGCCGGGGCTCGCCGGACGGGAGGACGTCGAGTCGGCGCTCCTCGGACGGCTGCGGCGCGTGCAAGAGGGACACGGCGGGCTCCAGCTCCTCGCCGGCCCCGCGGGCACCGGCAAGACGCGCATCGCCGCGGAGATCGCGAGCCGGGCCCGCGCCCGTCACATGCGCGTCATCCCCTGCGCCGCAGACGAGGCGCTTCGCGCGGCCCCATTCCATCTGCTCCGGCCGGTGCTCCAGGCGATCGCCGACGAGCGCCGGCTCGGCGGAGACGCGGCCACGCGGCTCGTCGCATCCGACACCGGCGTTCTCGCCGACTACGAGCCATCCCTCGCCGAGCCCCCCGGTCCTGCGAGGGCCACCCGGCCGTCCCTCTCCGCCGAGCAGGGCAAGCTCCGCGTCTTCGACGCACTGTCCGCCGCGCTCTCATCGATGACGGGCCGCGGTTCGGTCGTCCTGGTGATGGACGACGTCCAGTGGGCCGACGACCTGTCGCTCGCCTACCTCGATCACGTCGTACGCACCGGAGCGCTCGCGAGCGCGAGGGTGCTGCTCCTCGCGACCTACCGGGGCGAGGAGGCCGGCGCGGCCATCAGGACGATGCGCGATCTCGGCGCCCCGTGCCTCGACCTCGGACCGCTGGATCTCGGAGCGGTCGGCGCGATGGTGCGCGACATGCTCGCGCTGCCCTCGGCGGGAGCTGCCTTCGCGAGCTTCCTCTACCGCCAGTCGGAAGGCAACCCGCTCTTCGTCGCCGAGTACCTGCGCCACGCGGTCCTTGAGGGCATCCTGACGCGCGATGCGACCGGCGTCTGGAGGTTCGAGGGCGGCGCCGGAATGGATGCTCCGTCGTTCGAAGGCATCAGGCTCCCGGGATCGCTACGCCAGCTTCTCGGGCGGCGCATGGCGGGGCTCGGCGGCGCCGCGCGCGAGCTCCTCGAGATCGTCTCGGTCATGGGGCGCGGCGCGGACGCCGCGCTCCTCGCCCCCACGAGCGGCCTGGACGAGGTCGTCTTCCTCGAGCTGCTCGCGGACCTTGCCCGGCGCAACGTCCTGCGCGCCGACGGGCCGAACATCGAGATCGCGCACGAGCGGCTGCGCGAGATCGCGCTCGCCGGGCTTCCCCACGAGAAGCGCCGAGCGATCCACGCCGCCATCGCGCAGGCGATGGAGGCTGTCACCGAGCCCGAGCGGTCCATGCGCCTCCCCGACGTGGCGCGCCACTGGGAGGGCGCGGGAGAGCTCGACCGCGCACGGGCCACGTACCTGGCCTGCGCCCGGAGCGCGGAGCGCCGCTACGCGATCGAGGAGGCCGGCCGGCTCTACCGCCAGTACCTGGCTCTCGCCGACGCCGCGACCGAGGAGGCGGTGGGAGCGCGTCTCGAGCTCTGGTACGCGGTGCTGCGCCTCCTCGGCCCGCTCGACGAGGCCGAGACGCACCTGCGCCGCATCGTCGACGACGCCCGCGTGCTGGGCCTTCCGCGCCGCGAGGCCGAGGGGCTCGGCGGGCTCGGCGTGGTCCTGGGCCACGTCGGACGATCCGGGGAAGCGGTCGCGAGCTTCGAGGCGGCGCTCGCCATCGCACGCGCGTCGGACGAGCGCATGTTCGAGGGCGTGCTCTGCGGGAACTTCGGCGGGCTGCTGTCGCGCCTCGGACGCGGGGACGAGGCGCGGCCCCTGTTCGAGCGCCAGCGCGAGATCCATCGCGCGCTCGGCCAGGCGGAAAGCGAGGCGATGGCCATCGCGAGCATGGCCCACCTCGAGCTCGCGAGCGGCGACCTCCCCAGGGCCCGGGACCTCTACGACGAGGCCCTCGGGATCCTGCGCGGCTCGGGAGCGCGCCAGACGAGGGCATGGTCCTCGGAGGGCCAGCCGCGCTCCACGAGCGCGCGGGAGAAGTCGAGGAGGCACGCCTCACCTACGAGGAGGCGCTCGCGATCCACCGCGAGGTCGGCAATCGCGGGCACGAAGGCGTGGCTCTCGGCAACCTCGCGCGGCTTGCTGTCGCGCACGGAATCCCCCGGGAGGCCGAGCCTCTGTACGCGAAGGCGCTGGCGATCCACCGCGCAACGGGGAACCGCCTCGCGGAGGCGTCCCTCATGCGGCAGCTGGCGGAGCTCTTCTCGATCCTCGGCCAGGCCGAGGACGCGCGTCATGCCTGCGAGCGCGCCAGCGCGCTCTCCCGATCCCTTTCGGACCGTGGCGGTGAAGCGCGCGCGACGGCGACGCTTGCCGCGACGCACCTCGAGAGCGGGCGGCTCGGCGAGGCGCGCGATGCGTACGAGTCGGTGCTCGCCGCCGGACGCGAGATCCCCGACGTCGATCTCGAGGCGGCCGCTCTCGAAGGACTGTCCGAGGTGCTGGCCGAGAGCGGCGATCTCGCCGCCGCGCGGGAGATGCACCGGGGCGCACTCACCATCCGCGAGACGCAGGGCGGCGTGGCGCTTGCCGGCGCGCTCGGATGGGCGGCCTGGCTCGAACGCGCCGCCCCGGACGCCGCGGCGCTGCTCGAGCGCGCCGAGGGGCTCCTCGGTCGCTCGATCGAAGGGCCCTCGGCGATCCGCGCGCTCTGCGCCATCGGCCGCGCGCGCGTGGCGCTCGGAATGCCGGCTGGCGCATGCGCGACGCGAGCCGCCACGCTGGCTCGCGATCTCGATCTGCCCGCCGAGAGCCCTCTCGCTCGCGCCGTCGCGTCGCTCGCGCGCGACGGCAGGCCCGACGGGTCGTGATCCAACGGCAGGGGACGGGACCCTCAGCGCCGCGCTTCGAACGTGATCCCACGATCGCACGGCACGGGACTTTCCAGTGACGGAGAGCGCCAGCTCGAGCCCGTGCCTTCTCGGATAGGATCGCGGTCCCCTCGGCGCATCCGCGCCCGCGACGCCTCGCGAGGAGAGGCGGCTTCGCCCCATCCACTTCAAGGGGGCCCCGTGACCGAAGACGAGCTCGGCTACCTCGCGCTCAACGCTCTTCACCTCGATCCATTCAAGAACCAGGAGATGTGCCGCTCCCTCGGACCGCCCGCGGCCTTCGTGACCGACGCGCAAGCGTGGCGCGAGGCGCGCGACGACGAGGCCGAGGCGCAACGGCGCGGGATCTCGATCGTCACCGGCGCCGCGGCGGCGCTCGACGCGATGCTCCCCGACCTGCGGGAGCCGGCGCCAGGCTCCGTGCCGCCCGTCCTCTACCTAGAAGGCGATGCGCGAGCCATCGAGCTTCCGACGGTCGCGCTCGTCGGCTCGCGCCGTGCGAGCGCTTACGGCCTCGAGGTCGCACGCCACCTCGGCTCCGAGCTCGGGCGGCGCGGCATCGCCGTGGTGTCCGGACTCGCCCGAGGCATCGACACGGCCGCGCACCGCGGCACCCTGGAGGCGGGCGGTGTGACGGTCGCGGTGCTGGGCTCGGGTCTCGCGCGCTGTTACCCGAAGGAGAACGGCCGGCTCTTGCGAGACATCGTCGCGACGGGGCTCGTGATGTCGGAGTTCCCTCTCTTCACGCCGCCGCTGGCGCGCAACTTCCCGCGACGCAACCGCATCATCGCGGCGCTGTCCGACGTCGTCGTGGTCGTGGAGGCGGCCCACGGCTCGGGATCGCGGCACACGGCCGACTCGGCGTCGAGCCAGGCGAAGACCGTGATGGCGGTGCCGGGACCGATGACCTCCCCGACGTCTGCGGGGTGCAACGCGCTGCTTCGCGACGGCGCCCAGGTCGTGACCGGAGTGGAGGACGTCCTCCAGGCGTTGCTCACGTCCCGCCGCTGGGTCGGGCGGAAGGAGATCATGAAGCACGTGGCCGCCGAGCCGCCGCCCGCGCAGGCACCCGCGCCCGCGTCTCCACTTCTCTCGCTCCTGTCGGTCGAGAGCCCGAAGCACGTGGAGGCGATCGCATCGGAGTCCTGCCGGCAGCTCCCGGACGTGATGGCGGAGCTCCAGGAACTCGTGATGGCAGGCGCGGTGCAGCAGCACCCGGGACAGCTCTTCCAGCTCCGGATTGCCGGTCACGGGAATAGAGGATCGTAGGATGGAGTGAGGCCGGGTCGTCCCCGACGGTTCCGACGGCTTTTTCTCCGCGGCATGGAGCCGCACTTGCAAAAGGGCCCGCAGGTTCAGCAGAATCTGCGGCCCTCTCCGGAGTTCACGGAAATTGGCTGAAGCTCTCGTCATCGTCGAATCTCCCGCGAAGGCGCGGACCATCAACAAGTACCTCGGCAAGAAGTACAAGGTGATGGCGAGCGCCGGACACGTCCGCGATCTGCCCAAGGGCAAGCTCGGCGTGGACGAGGAGCACGGATTCAAGCCGACCTACCAGATCATCCCGACCCGCAAGAAGGTCGTGGCGGACCTCAAGGTCGCCGCGAAGAAGGCCGACGCGGTCTATCTCGCCGCCGACCCCGATCGCGAGGGGGAGGCGATCTGCTGGCATCTCGCCGAGGCGCTCGGCACGGCCAAGGGCCGTCTCAAGCGCGTCACGTTCAACGAGATCACCAAGCGCGCCATCGAGGAGGCGTTCGAGCACCCGCGCGAGATCGACGTCCAGAAGGTGGACGCACAGCAGGCGCGTCGCATCCTCGACCGGCTCGTCGGCTACAAGATCTCGCCCCTCCTCTGGAAGAAGGTGCAGAACAACCTGTCGGCGGGGCGCGTCCAGTCGGTGGCGCTAAGGATCGTCTGCGACCGCGAGCGCGAGATCCAGGCGTTCAAGTCCGAGGAGTACTGGTCGCTCACGGCCCACGTGCGCGCCCACAACCCGCCGCCCTTCGATGCGAAGCTCAGCAAGGACGGCGACAAGAAGATCGCGATCCACTCGAAGGACGAGGCGGATGCCATCCTCGCGCGCCTCAAGGGCCAGCCCTTCGTCGTCGCGGCGATCGAGAAGAAGGAGAAGCGGCGGAACCCGCCGCCGCCCTTCATCACCTCGACCTTGCAGCAGGACGCGGCGCGCCGCCTGCGCTTCTCCGTGAAGAAGACGATGATGCTCGCGCAGCGGCTCTACGAGGGTCTCGACATCGGCGCCGAAGGGCCCGTCGGTCTCATCACCTACATGCGCACCGACAGCTTCCGCATCGCCGACGTCGCGCTCGCGCAGGCGCGCGAGACGATCGGCGCGCGCTTCGGAGCGTCCTACGTCCCGGAGAAGCCGCGGTTTTACAAGAGCAAGAAGGGAGCGCAGGACGCTCACGAGGCGATCCGGCCGACGGACGCGGCGCGCCGCCCCGACGACCTCGCCGCCTACCTCGAGCGCGACCTCCTCAACCTGTACCGCTTGATCTACGAGCGCTTCCTCGCATCGCAGATGGAGAGCGCCGTCTTCGACGTCACCGAGGTGGACATCGCGGCCGCGGGACTGACGTTCCGCGCCAACGGCTCCGTCCCGAAGTTCGACGGCTTCCTCGCGCTCTACCGGGACGTCGCCAAGCCGGCGCCCGCCGCAAAGGCGGAGGGAGAAGAGGCGAGCGAGTCGGAAGCCGAGGCCCCGAAGGAGGGCGAAGCCGAATCCGGGACCGACGGCGTCCTGCCGGAGATGACGGTCGGTGAGCGCCTCACGGTCAAGGCGCTCCACCCGCGCCAGCACTTCACCGAGCCACCGCCGCGTTTTTCCGAGGGGACGCTCGTCAAGGAGCTCGAGGAGAACGGCATCGGGCGGCCCTCGACCTACGCGAGCATCCTCTCGACGATCCTCGCGAAGGCGTACATCCACAAGGACAAGGGCAAGCTCATCCCCACCGAGCTCGGCTTCGTCGTGAGCGACCTCCTGATCGAGAGCTTCCCCGATCTGATGGACGTGAAGTACACCGCCCGCCTGGAAGAGGAGCTCGACGAGATCGAGGACGGGAAGCTCAACTGGGTCGACGCGCTCAAGGAGTTCAACGACAAGTTCGGCGAGCGGCTGCGGGCCGCGGCGACCGAGATGAAGAACCTGAAGGCCGAGCAGACGCCGACCGGCGAGGCGTGCGAGAAGTGCGGAAAGCCGATGGTCATGCGCTGGGGGCGCTTCGGGAAGTTCATCGCCTGTTCCGGCTACCCGGAGTGCAAGAACACCAAGGAGGTCGAGAAGCCGGGCGATCCTCCCGCCGCGGACGACGAGGAGGTGCCGATCTGCGAGAAGTGCGGAAAGCCCTTCGCGAAGAAGCGGGGCCGCTTCGGGATGTTCTGGGCCTGCACCGGCTACCCGGAGTGCAAGAACACGCGCCGCATCCCGAAGCCCGGGCAGCCGGCGCCGACGCCGCCGCAGATGCTCGACGAGCACTGTCCCCGGTGCGGCAAGCAGCTCGTATCGCGCACGAGCCGCTTCGGCCCCTTCGTCTCCTGCTCGGGCTATCCCGACTGCAAGTTCGTCAAGGGGACCGACACCGGCGTGCGCTGCGTGCGCGAAGGCTGCGGCGGCTGGATCGTGCGCAAGAGGAGCCGGCGCGGCGCGTTCTACGCCTGCGACAACTACCCGAAGTGCAAGGAGAGCTTCCCCGCGCAACCGGTGCCCGAGCCGTGTCCGAAGTGCAAGCTCCCCTTCCTCCTCGCGAAGGTGACCAAGGAGGGCGAGCGCGAGGAGCTCTTCTGCAGCGACAAGGAGTGCGGCCACCGCCAGCCGGCGGCCGCTCCCGTCGCGGTCGGATAGCGGTCGATGGCGGATCGCATCGAGATCGATGCCGACGTCCGCCGCGCAAGGACGCTGCCGGCGTCGTTCTACAGGGACGCCGCGATGTGGGAGCGATCGAAGGACCGCGTCTTCGCGCGATCGTGGCTCGTCGCGCCGCCGCTCCAGGCGATCGATACCGTCGCGGCCGCGGCGAAGCCCGGCCACGGCCCGCTGGTCCCGTTCACGCTCCTGCCGGGCTTCCTCGACGAGCCGCTCCTCTACACGCGCCCGCCGGGCGGCACGGCCGGCCAGGTGCGCTGCATCTCCAACGTCTGCACGCACCGCGGGACCGTGCTCGTCTCCGACTCCTGCAGCGCGCGCAAGATCCGCTGCCGGTACCACGGGCGCACGTTCGGGCTCGACGGCACGTTCGCGTCCATGCCGGCGTTCGAGGAGGCCGAGGCGTTCCCGTCTCCGAAGGACGATCTCGCCCGCCTCCCGCTCGCACGGCTCGGCCCGCTCACCTTCACCGCCATCGATCCCGCGATGACGTTCGAGGACCTCGTCGCGCCCATCAAGGAGCGACTCGGGTGGTTCCCCGTCGACGATCTCGTGCTCGACCCGAGCGCGTCGCGCGACTACCTCGTGCAGGCCCACTGGGCGCTCTACTGCGACAACTACCTCGAGGGCTTCCATGTGGGCTACGTCCACCCCGGCCTCCAGGAGTCCCTCGACGTCGCCCGCTACCGTACGGAGGTCTTCGCCCACGCGAACGTCCAGATCGGCGTCGCCCAGCCGGGCGACGGCGCCATCTTCGAGCTCCCCGCCGGCCACCCCGACGCCGGCCAGCGGATCGCGGGCTACTACTTCTGGCTCTTCCCCTGCACGATGCTCAACTTCTATCCCTGGGGCCTCTCCGTGAACCTCGTGGAGCCCGTCTCGATCGCGCAGACGCGCGTCCGCTTCCTCATCTACGCGCTCCCTGGAGCGCGGCGCGACGCGGGCGCGGGGTCCGCTCTTCACCAGGTGGAGATGGAGGACGAGTCGGTCGTCGAGGCCGTCCAGCGCGGGATCGCATCCCGCATCTACGAGCGAGGCCGCTACTCGCCCTCGCAGGAGCGGTGCGTCCACCACTTCCACGGGTTGTTGACCGCGTATCTCGCCTAGGGAAGGCGCTGCCGCTCCTCGGAGTGGCGCTCGCGCTGCCCTCGCTCTTCGCGGGATACGCGATCGACGATCACATGATGCGCGTCGCGGCAGGACGCGTACGCCTTCCCTGCGTCCCCTCGACCCGCTGGGACCTCTTCGTCTTCATCGCCGACGATCCCGCGTGTCGCTCAGAGCTGATGGCGGCGGGAATCCTGCCCTGGTGGACCGCGCCGGGGCTCCACGTCGCATTCTTCCGCCCGATCTCCTCCGCGACCCACGCCCTGGACCACCTTCTGTGGCCCGACGAGGTCTGGCTCATGCACGCGCAGAGCCTGCTCTGGTTCGGGCTCATGCTCGGCGCCGCCGCCGCAGCCTACCGTGCGTTCCACCCTGGCCCCGTCGCGGCCGTCGCGGCGCTCCTCTACTCTGTGGACGACGCGCACGGGGTCGCCGCGGGATGGCTCAGCAACAGGAACGCGCTCCTCGCCTGCGCGTTCGGCATGTCCGCCCTGGTCGCGCACGCGCGCTGGCGCCAGTCCGGATGGCGCCCCGGCGCCGTCGCCGCAGGCGTTCTCCTCGCGCTGTCGCTCCTCTCGGCAGAGGCGGGCGTCGCGACGTGCGCGTACCTCTTCGCCTACGCCGCGTTCCTCGACCGCGGATCGTGGCGCTCGCGGTTCGTCTCGCTCGTTCCTTACGGGGTGCTCGTCGTGGTGTGGCAGGCCGCGTCGCGCTGGCTCGGGTATGGAGCGTACGGCTCGGACCTCTACGTCGACCCTGCGAACGCTCCCGGCGCGTTCGCGACCGCGGTGGTCACGCGCCTTCCCGTGCTCCTCTTCGCGAGCCTCGGCCTGCCGGTCGCCGACCTCTGGCCGCTGCTGCACGACTCCTACCGATCGATCCTGCTCGCCGCCGCGATGGTTGGGCTAGCGCTCATCGCCGTGGTTGTGACCCCGCTCCTGCGTCGCGATGCCCACGCCCGTTTCTTCGCGCTCGGGATGGTGCTCGCGGCGATCCCCGTGTCGGCGACGTTCCCGTCGGACCGGCTCCTGACCTTCGTCGACGTCGGCGCCATGGGGCTCGTCGCGAGCTTCCTCTGCGCGCAGCACTCGGCCCTGGCCGCGCGCGTCCTCGGGGCGCTCTGGCTCGCGATCCACATCGGCCTGGCCGCGCTCCTCCTCCCCGTCCGGTCGCTCGCGATGGGCAACCTCGGCGGGCAGCTCGAGCGCACGCTGATGACGCTCGGCGGCGCCCCCGGTCTCGCGGGCCGCGACGTCGTGTTCGTGAATCCCCCGACCGACTTCTTCCCCGTCTACCTTCCCGTGCTCTCGCAGCTCGAGGGCAAGCCGCAGCCCGAGCACACGAGGCCGCTGGCGCTGGGACAGGGCCCGATCACCCTGACCCGCGAGGACGAGCGCACGCTCGTCCTCTCCAGGCAAGCAGGGCTCTTCTCGGAGGCGGGCGAGCGCCTGCTGCGATCGAGCCGCATGCCGATGACGCCTGGAGAGAGGATCCCGCTTCCCGGCATGACGATCACGGTGACCGAGGTGACGGCGCGCGGCCTGCCACGCGCGGTGCGCTTCGTCTTCCCGAAGGCGCTCGAGGATCCGTCGTACCTCTGGGTCGCCTGGACCGCCGGGCCTGGCGGCACGTTCCGCCCGCCGGAGATCGGGCAAACGGCGACGCTCCCCGCGGCGAGCTTCGGCAACGTCTTCGCGCCGGCAACATCCGAGCCCGCGCCTGTCAACCTCGAGCCCGCGCCCCGCGTCATGAAGTCGCCGTCATGACCCGACGCACCGACGTGCTCCTCGCGCTTCTCGTGTTCGGCCCGGTCGCCGCCGCGTCCGACCTCGACTTCACGCCGGATGCCGGCATTCGCGTCGACTACGGCGCGATCCCGTCGGCAGGCGTCGACTTCTCGGGCGCCGTGTACCTCTACTATCACGACACCAGCGTCACGCCGGATCGGGAGATGGTGGCGGTGGCGGCCGACGGCCTCACGGTCCCGCCGGGCGCGCCCCCCTCGAGCTTCGCGAACGACCCGCGGCGGGTCCTCCTGCCGAGCGGAACGTGGCGCCGCTATCTCTACGATCCCCAGAATCAGGCGCTGACGAGCTCGTCGGGCACCGACGGTCTCAACTTCGCGAGCGATCCGGGGATCCGCTACGTGCCGCAGCCCGCGGACAACGGATCCTTCGGCGTCTACGACACGTTCGTCGATCGGGCGGGAGGCGTCACGCTCCTCTACATCGGCGACCTGTCCGGCCTCAACAACGTGCGCCGCGCCTACTGCGCCCCCGCGGACGACGGTCTGTCCTTCGTCTTCGACCGCGGCGACGTCCTGGGCGACTCGGGGTCCGGCGGTGGCCCGAACAGCTTCGCGGACCAGCGCTCGCTGCTCCTGCCCGGCGGCGGGTGCCGGCTCTTCGTGATGCGGCAGGGCACCATCTACAGCTTCCTCAGCACCGACGAAGGCGTGACCTTCGCGCAGGACGCGGGCGTCCGGCTCTCGCCCGGGAGCTTCACGGGGATCGCGGTCACGGCGCTCCACGATCCAACCTGCGTCCTCCTCCCCGACGGGCGCTACCGCATCTACGTCGCCGGGGACGTCCCGCTGAGCCCAGGGAGCAAGTCGGTGATCCTGAGCGCCACGACGGCGCAGCCGCCGGCAGGAGACTCGTTCGTCGCGGGCGCCGGTCTCGGCCAGCCCAACGAGAACCGCGTGCGCGTCTTCGCGGCCTCGGGGCGTCGACGCCCGTCGACGTCCTCGCCTACGGCGCGGGCCACTGGGGGACCAACGTCGCGGCCGGCGACATCGACGCGGGCGCCTACGAGGAGATCGTCACGGGCCCGGGACCGGGTGACGTCCTCGGACCCCAGGTCCGCGCCTTCGATCGCGCGGGCGCCGCGATCGCGAAGGTCAACTTCTACGCCTACGGCACGCTCAAGTTCGGCGTCAACGTGACCGCGGGGAACGTCGATGGCGACTCCTTCGCGGAGATCCTGTCGGGGGCCGGGCCCGGAGCGGTGTTCGGTCCCCACGTCCGTGGGTGGAACTACGACGGCGCGGCGCTCGCGCCGATCGGGAAGCTCAGCTACTTCGCGTACGGGACCCTGAGCTACGGGGCCAACGTCGCCTCCGGGCTCCTCGACGCCGATGCGTTCGACGAGATCCTGACAGGGCCTGGGCCAGGGATCGCGTTCCGCCCGCAGGTCCGGGGCTGGAACTTCGACGGCGCGGCGACGAGCGCCATAGGCGCGATCAACTTCGATGCTTTCGCGACGCTCCAGTACGGAGTGAACGTCTCCTCGGGCGACGTGGATGGAGACGCGTTCGCCGAGATCGTCTGCGCGCCGGGACCAGGCGCCGGCCCCTCGCTCCCGGCGCGCCTGCGTGGCTTCGACTGGGACGGCGCGGCGCTCGCGCCCTTGCGCGGGTGCGACGTCACGCCATGGGCGACGTCGTACGGAGCCCGCGCCGGGGCCGGCGAGCTCAACGGCGACGTCACGGACGAGCTCGTCGCGGGTGCCGGCCGCGACCCGGCAGCGCCCTCCACGGTCGCCGCCTTCCGGTACGTCGTGGACACGGCGTCGCTCGCGACGCTGCCCGCGTCCTTCGACGCATTCCCGGGGACGACCTTCGGCGTCAACGTGCTCGGCGGGCGCGTCGGTTACTGACGCCGCGGACCGCGCCTTCCCGGCGCGTTCCTCTCACTGCTCCGGAGGGGTAATGAAGCCCATGCGCCGGCCAGCTCCGAGGGCCCCGGTGCCGGATCGAGCCTCACGCCGGCGCCGTCATCGAATGCGCGAGGGGCGAGCAGCCGTCCCGGACGCGTGACGGCAACCACTCGCGAGCGCGTCGCACGCCGCGGCTCACGGACGTTCGAGCCAGATCCGCGTTGCGGGGACGTCCTTCGAGCCGTGCTCGCGCACCTGGATCGGCAGGGGTCCGGGCGGCGCTCTTCGCAGCGCGGCCTCGATCTCTCGAAGGGTCTTCACCTCCCTGCCGTCGACGGCGACGATCTGATCACCGGCCTGGATCGCCCCGGCGGCCCTGGTGACGGCGCCGACGACGACCCGGTCACCTTCCTGGACGAGCACGACGTTCCAGGCTGCGAGCCATCGGCCGTTGCTCGCGCCCGCGTCGGGCGGAGGCGTGGTGAAGAGAGAGCGCGCGCGTCCGGACGCCGCCGGCGTGTCGTCCACCGCGATGAGCGAGGTGAACGGGCTGACCAGCCGGTGCGCCAGGGCGAGGTCGCGGATGGCGTCCGCGAGCTCCGGCGAGGGATCGGTCGCAAGCTGGACGACGAGCTCGTCGATGCGCTGGCGCGCCCAGAGCACGGCGATGGCGTCGTTGCTCTCCTCGACCTGGGGGAGATCGACGATGACGGGCACCTCGACGTCGCGTGCGCCCGATCGGCCCCGGAGCTTCAGGACGGTCCGACCGCCGTGGGCGTAGCGACCCGAGATCGTGACGGGATGTCCAGGCCTGAGATCCGCGACGCGCCGCGGCATCACATCCTCGATGCCAGCGCCTCCCCCGTCCAGCCAGACGTCGGTCAGGACGGGCGCGCCGACCATCGAGACGAAGGCCGAGACGCGCTCGGCCACGTCCACCGAACCGTCGATGGGTACCAGGAACATCGCGCCGCGCCCCTCGCGAGCGAGACCTTCGAGGAGCTTCCGGTTGACGTAGCTCCCCACCCCGAACGTGAACCACCGCGAGTCGCTGCCGTGCTCGCGAACGGCATCCATGATGCGCATGTCGTAACCCACCATGCCGTCGCTCAGGAAGCAGACGACGCGCACGAGGGCTGGATCGTGGGGCGTGGCCAGGTAACGAGATACCGCTTCGTGCATCGCGGAGGATCCTGCGGCGCCGAGGCTCGTGACGAACGCCAGGGCCTCGGCCACGTTCGCGGAGTTGGCGGCCCGCGGGGAAGGCCACATCGGGGCAGCGCCGTCGGAGAACCGGATCACGTTGAAGCGATCCGAAGGCCCGAGCGCGGCGAGCGTGCGGCCCACGATCTCCTTGCTGAGCTCCAGGGGCCGGTCCACCATGGAGCCCGACGTGTCGACCACCAGCGTGATCTCCCGCGGAGCGAGCGAGGCCGCCGCAGGCAACGCGGGCGGAACGACGGTCGCCGTGAAGTAGCCCCGCTCGTCGCCCGTCCTCGCGCGCGCCTCCGGAGCGGCGCGGTGGGCCAGGACGCCGATCTGCATCTCGCTGGCATCGAGGCCGTAGGCGATCTCGAGCGCCTGTCGCTCGGCGACGTCGCGGGCGATCGTCGCGTTCATCTCCCTGGGCGACACGCGCGTGACGAGAAGCGGATGGGTCGCGCTCGAGAGGGACGCGATCGGGATGCCGGCGCGGATCGCGAACGACGCCTCGAGCCGTCCACGCTCCGCCGGGAGCGGGAGGCGGTAGCTGGGCCGGCCGCCGCGCTGGGCAAGGGGATGGAACAGGGTGAGCTTCACGCGCGCCATCGCATCCGGCGGGATCGCCGCGATGCGGATCGAGAAGAGATCCGGGCGCTCCTGCTCGACCAGGCTCACGAGCTTCCCCTCGGACCGGTAGCGCTCGTAGGCCGCGGTCGCCTCCGCCCGCGGGCGGACGATGCCGGCGATGCGGCGGCCGCCCGCCTCGAACACGAAGTCGCGGACCGCGGCGTCGGGAGGAAGCGCGAGCTCGTAGACGAGCTCCGCAGGTTCCGGCGATGCAATGGCGAACGTCTGCTCGACATCGGTCCTCGCGAGGAACCCGGCGATGGCCGCATGGACGCGCGTGGAGCGCGGCGCCACGCGCAGTCGATTCCCAGACGGGCCTTCCACGAGGAGCCCGGAGGCTTCCGCCGGCCTCCCGGAGCCGTCCGGATCGATGGCCATGGCGCCGCCAAAGCTCGTACTCCGCTCGCCGTTGCGCCGCTCGACCGCCACGACGACCACTTCGTCGTCGGGAGGCGCGCCGTCACCGGTCTGGGACGTGAGCGCGAGCGACGGGTTCGTGACCGCCGCCATGCCGGCGGCGGCACCCTGATCCTCATGACTCACGCTGAAGGCGAGCTGCAATGCCCCCGGCGCACCCGGAGCCGCCGCCTCCATCACCGACTCGTGGCTCACGAGACTCCCTGGTGTCCGATCGACGGTGACCTGTGCCTGTACGCCTTGCTCCACGGACCTGGCATCGACCGCAGCGTGGCTCCGCTTTCGTTGCGTACACGAGCTGGCCACAAGCAAGACGAGAAGCGAAGAGGCGACGAGCGAAGCGCGACGGGTTCCCAGCATGCGCACCCTCCTTCGACGAGTGTGCTCCGCGTCACTGCAATCCCGGAGCCACGCCCGCCCCGCTGGGCCAAGCGCCGCCGCGCCCGCGCGGCTGTCACGAGACGAGGACACGCGTCCCGCTTTCGCTACACGGAGGTTCCCGTGAGACCGAGATCGCGCCGGGCTGCAGTGAAGAGCGATCGCAGCGCGCCCGCGGGGCCGACGCCGAGCGCGTCCGCCGCCTCCTCTGCTTGCGAGAGGAGCGCGGCGGCATCGCCATCGCCACCGCCGCGCAGCCGGGCGCGCTCGACGAGGACGACGGCGATGCCGTAGAGGTCGTGGAGCTCGCGGAAGGTCGGCTCCGCGGCATCCAGGGCTGCGCGCGCCGCGACGAGATCTCCGCGGCGCCTTTCGAGACCGGCGATTGTCGTCCGGTGGTAGGCCTCCGCCCTCCTGTCGTGGGCGGCACGGCTGCCTTCGATGGCGTCGTCGAGGAGGCCCCGTGCTCGGGAGAGATCGCCCTTGCCGACGAGGATCGACGCGACCACGCCCTGGAGCTCGGCAATGTAGCGGCGGTCGCCGAGCTTCGTGAACCGGGCGAGGCTCGACTCGGCCGCGGCGAGGGCCTCGTCCAGCGCGCCCTCCTCCTCGTGAAGCTCGGCGACATGGCGCAGCGTGGCCGCCTCCTCGCGGACGTCGCCGATCTCGTGCGCCAGCACGAGCGCCTGCTCGTAGTTCGCGCGCGCAAGGTCGCGCCGTCCCACCGTCACCTGGACGTTCGCGAGGTTGGTCAGCACGATCGCCTCGCTCCGCCGATCCCCGGTGTTCCGGTGATGGCGGAGCGCCTCTTCCGCCCAGTGGAGGGCCTCGGCCGTCCGTCCGGTGGCGTGGTAGAGGTTCGCGAGGTCGCCCATCACGATCGCCGCGGACCTCGTGTCGTTGCGGGCTTGACGTTCCGCGAGCGTCGCGCGATACCCCGACTCCGCGGCCTCGTAATCCCCGACGTCCATCGACACGACCGCGATGTTCATCATGGCGGCCTCGCGCAGGTTCTTCACGTCGCGCAGCCGGTAGCGATCGCCGCCGGCGCGGGGCAGCTCGCCCTCGGCGGCCGCGAGCACTTTCCGGTAGGCCTCCCGCGCCTCGAGGCCGCGGCCGAGGTGATAGAGGAGGTTGCCGTAGGCGCCGAGCGTCGCCGCGTGGCTGAGGACGTCGCCCGCCCGCTCGCCGATCGCGAGGGCCTCCGCGTAGATCGCGCCCGCCTCCTCGAGCTTCCCGGCGAGACGTCGCATCAGGGCCATCCCGCGAAGGCCGTTTGCCTCGTTGTAGGCATCGCCGATGGAGACCGCCTCGCTCCTCACCTGCTCGTACTCCGTGCCGGCTTCCGGAAAGCGGCCGGTGTGCGACAGAAGCCCCGCCAGCTCGTTGCGCGCCGCGATGCTCTCGGAGGTCGGCGCCGAGACGAGGGCGAGGTAGGCGCGGAACAGGCGCTCCGATTCCGCGTGGGCGAACCGCTCCTCGAGACGCCGCGCCGCGCGGAGGTAGTGCACGCGCGCACGGTCCGGATGGCCCGCCCGTTCCCAGTGCATCCCGAGCTCCGCTCCGTTCTCCGCGCGCCAGGCGTCCTCCCGTTCCTCGAGGAGCCGAGCGGTACGTCGATGCAGGTCCGATCTCGTCTCGACCGGCAGCTCTCCGTAGGCGACGGCGCGCACGCGATCGTGGACGAAGCGGAACTTGCCCGGAGTCGGTTCGTCGAGGAAGCTGCGCGCGAGCAGCTCCGCGGTCTCTCCCCGCAGGTCGCCCTCGTCGGAGGCGAGTCCCTCGAGGAGCGCGCCCTCGAACTCGCGTCCGAGGACGGAAGCGAGCGAGGCGAGGCGACGCGCTCCCGGCTCCAGACGACCAAGGCGGCAGGCGACCAGCTCCCCCCCTGTCGCGGGAAGGGGCAGCGTGTCCCAGCGCGGCCCGGCGGTCGCGCGCCAGCGGCCCTGGGCGCGCTCGAAGTAGCCGAGCGCGACGGCGGCACGCACGTACTCCGCGACGAAGAACGGGACGCCGTCGGTGCGTAGCGCGAGGTGCGCGACGAGAGCGGCGGGCGGCCGCGTCAGGGCGAGCATGCCGGCGACCATGTCCGACACCGCGTCCGCGTCGAGGGGCTCGAGGTCCACGACGTTCGCGGCCCGATGGAGCGCGTCGATCCCCGGAGGCGTCTCCTCGGTCCGGCACGTCGCGAGCAGCACGAGCGGCGCGCGATCCGGACCGGTGGCCGCGGCGAGGATCGCGAAGAGCTCGGCGCTCAGCTCGTCGGCCCACTGCAGATCATCGATGGCGACGACGAGCCCGCCAGGGCGCGCGAGCGCGGAGACGAGAGCGGCCGCCGCCCGCAGGAGGCGCCCGCGCGCCGCCGCCGCGGGCAGCGGCGGGATCTCGGCAGGTCCGCCCCTCCCGGAAGCGCGGCGAGGGCGGGAAGAACGGTGAGCGCGCGGCCCTCCTCTCCGAGGAGAGCGCGCGTGGCCTCCGCCCCGCCGGCGCGGCAGAGGTCCGCCGCCGCCGCGAAGACGCCGGCGAACGGCTGGAGGGCGACGCCGGCCCCGCGGGTCCCGCCGGGATCGGCCGGTGAACATTCGCCGGCGATGACCTGGAACCCGCGAGAGGCGAGGCGGCGCGCGACCTCCGCGACCAGCCGGGTCTTGCCGATGCCGCTCTCGCCCCTCACGACGATGGCGTCGCCGGTGCCCCCCGCCAGGCGTTCTCCGGCGTGGCGCGCGAGCTCGCGCGCGAGTCCTTCGCGCCCGGCGAGCCGCGGGCGGTAGAGGTACGGCCGCGGTGCCGGCGCCGCGGCGGGAAAGCCGCTGCGAGCGCCGAGGCGCTCGAGGTCTCCGGCCACGTCGGAAGCGTAGCCCGCGCGCGATGACGGCTCCTTCGCAAGCAACCGCGAGAGGAGCTCGTCGATCTCCGGCGGGAGGGACAGACCCGTCGCCGTCGCCGGACGGTGACTCCGCGCGGGGTCGAGCACCTCGGCCAGGGTCCCGAAGGGAAGAGCGCCCGTGAGGATCACGTAGACCAGACAACCGATCGCATACAGGTCGGCCCTCGCATCCACCGGCTCGCCGCGCACCTGCTCCGGTGCCATGAAGGCCGCCGTGCCGCCACCGCCCGCGATCTCCAGTCGCTCGCGGCCCCCGAGGTCCGCGTGGCGCGTCGTGAGCCCGATGTCCACCACGACGGGGTGGCCGCTCTCGGTCACGATCACGTTCCGCGGCTTCAGGTCGCGGTGGACGATCCCCTCGCCGTGCAGGTAGGCGAGCGTCGCGCAGAGCCTGCGAAGCGGCGTCAGGGTCGCCGCCAGGTCGCGGGGTCCGGGTGATCGCGGATCCCAGGCGCGCCGCGCGTGGGCGGCGATGTCCTCTCCTTCGACGAGCTCCATCGCATACCACGGCGCATCTCTCGCGACGCCGTCGTCGAGGATGCGGACAATCCCGGGATGGCGGAGACGGCGGAGGACCAGGATCTCCCGCCGGATCCCCTCGAACAGCGCCGGGTGGCCGACGCTCACGGTTTTCACCGCGGCGGTCCTTCCCGAGGGCTCGTGACGGCAGCGATAGACGACGCCCTGCCCTCCGCGCCCGAGCTCGTCGAGGACGCGGTAGTCGCCGATGGCCTTGGGGGGAACCGTCGCAGGAGTCACGGCGCGCTCGGGTCAGGACCTTCCGTCCGCGAGCGCGCGACGGAGCCGGGGCGGGAGGAGCGCCGGGACCTCTCCCAGAACGAGGGGTGAAGAACGTCCCCGCGCGGCTTCGGCGCGCGCGAGCCGCGAGATCGCGCGCAGGGCGTCGGCGCGGTAGGGAAAGGAGCCACGCGCGGCGATCTCGCGCGCCTGCGCGACGAGCTTCGCGCCCGAGCGCCCCCGAGCGATCTCGAGGTGGCCGCGCTCGCAAGCGACCTCGATCGCGCGGCTACGGTCGTGGCGGTCGGTCGCGAACGTTGCGGCAGCGTCGAGGTGCCGATCGACGGCCGTCCCCAGATCCCCTTCTCCGAGGCGGGCGACCCGGGCGCGCACGAGATGATGCTGGGCGATCTGCGGAGGCGCGTCGGCCGCGGCGAGCGCGGCCTTCGCGACGAGCTCGACGCTGAGCGCGCGGCGTCCCTCGTCGAGCTCGAGGGAGGCCAGCTCCGACCATGCCTCGCACGACCCCAGCGCGTGTCCGCTCTCGGCGTGGACCACGGCCGCCTCGGAGAAGAGCCGGCGGGCGGCGCGCGTCCAGCCGAACCGGAGGGCGAGGGTCCCGCGGAAGATCAGCGCCTTGCCGAGGTTGTTCCGGTCACCGACGACCCGGGAGAGACGCAGCGTCTGCGCGGACCATCGCCACGACTCGCGGTAGCGCGCCGACTGCGAGTAGGCCTGGGCCAGGAGCTCCGACGTTCCCATGAGCTGGTGTTCGCCTCCCATCCCTCGATGGCTCTCCGCCACCCGGTGGAGCTGCGCGATCGCCCGGGCACGCTTCCCTTCGTGGAGCATCACGGAGGCGAGGAGCATGAGCGCGCGGGCCTCGTCGCGCCGGAGCCCGAGCTGCCGGAAGATCCCGAGCGCCTCCTCGATGTCGCGGCGGGCTTCCGCCGTCCGGCCGAGCCGGTCCAGGCTGTTGCCGCGGTTCGACAGCAGGAACGCTTCGGAGTAGCGGTTGCCGATGCTCCGCTGGATCTCGAGCGCCTGGCCGAAGCGTTCCAGCGACTGCTCCTCCTGGCCGAGCGTCCCGAGAGTCGCCGCGAGGTTGCCGAGGACGCGGCCCTGGCCGATGCGATCGCCGACCTTCACGTGCCAGGCCAGCGCCTTCTCGTAAGTGCGGCGCGCTCCGGCAAGGTCTCCCTGATAGGCGAGCCCCACTCCCATGTTGGCGAGGACCACGGCTCCCCGGCGCAGGTCGCCGTGCGCGCGGTGGATCGCGAACGCGCGGGTCAGGAGCTCGGCCGCCTTCTCGAGATGGCCCTGTTGCTGGTAGGTGACGGCCAGGCTGTTGAGGGCGACCGCCTCGTTGAACCGGTCCCCGAGAGAGCGCGCGATCTGCACCGATGCCTCGAGCGCCCTGCGGCCGCTCTCCGGCCGGCCCGCGTCGAACTCCAGGATCCCGATCCCCTTGAGGGCCTGGCCCTCGAGGGACCGCGCGCCGAGCCTCCTCGCCTCGCGCAGCGCGCGCTCCACGACGAGGCGGGCCTCGCGCGTCCGTCCCTGCACGCGGAGCACGCGGTCCGAGAGCTCGAGCCGCGCCGTCACGCGCTCGACCGTCGACGCGCGCGCGCAGCGGATGTAGGAACGGTAGAGGGCGCCGCTCTCGGCCAGCGCGCAGGCATGCGCCGCCTTGCGCGCCGCCGCGAGGTATGGCGGGAGCGCGCGCTGCGGCGCTCCCGCAGACTCCCAGTGATGGCCGAGAGACGGAAGGAAGCGCTCTTCCGTCCGCGCGCGCTTCTCCAGGACGGACGCCGTGCGGCGGTGAAGCGCGCGCCGCCGCGCGTGCAGCAGCGTCTCGTACGCGACGTCCCGGAAGAGTGACTGCGAGAAGTGGAGGAGATCGCCATCGTCCGCGGAGCCGAGGACCACGCCCGACGCTTCCGCCTCGGAGATCGCGCGCGACGCCAGGGCGCCCGCGACCCCGCGCAGGAGCGATCGGGAGAAGGAGCGCCCGAGCACCGCGGCCACCTCCACCGCGCGCCGCGCGCCGGGCGAGAGGCGATCGAGGCGCGCCTCGACGATCTCCTCCAGGCGATCGGGAATGTCCTCCTGCCCGCGTCGCCGGTGGTAACGGATCCCGCGGGACCCGATCTCGAGCGCGCCGATCGCACGGAGGTGACGGACGAGCTCGAAGGTGTAGAGCGGGTTTCCCTCCGCCCGTTCGAAGGCCAGGTCCACGAGCTCCGGAGCGGCGCTCCCGAGCCAGGACGAGAGCAGCGCCTCGATGGCGCTCCGGCCGAGGGGACGCAGGTGGAGCGGCGAGAAGCCCGCGGGGGCGTCGCGGCCCTGCGACGCCACAGCGACCGCCACCCTCCGGAGCCGCTGCGACGCGGCGAGGCGCTCGAGCAGCTCCCGCGAAGACGCATCGATCCACTGGAGGTCGTCGATGAGCAAGAGAAGAGGCCGCTCCCACGCGAGAGCCGCGAGGGTCGCCTCGATCGCGTCGAAGATCGCCTGGGCCGCAATCGTGGCCGGCGCCGAAGCGAGCCATCGCGGCGGCCGGTGGCCGAGCACGTGGCCGAGGACCTCGCGGCTCGCCGGCGCGACTCCAAGGCGGGACGCGACGCCCGCGAGCCAGCGGGACGACGGCGGCCTGGCGGCGCGAGCTCCGAGCGCGGTCGCAAGGAGGTGGCGGACGGCGCCGTTCGACGTGCTCCCGTAGGGATCTCCACGCCACAGCGCGACCGCGAAGCGGCGGGCGGTCCGGAGTCGCGAGGCCTCGAGGAAGAGTCGCGACTTGCCGATGCCGGGATCGCCCAGGACCCCGATGGCCACGAGCTCGCCCGACGCGGCGCGGCGCAGCGCGTCGTCGAAGCGATCGAGCTCGGCGGCGCGCCCGACCATGCGCGCCACCGTCCTCGGATCCGCCCGATGGGGCCGCAATCCCGAGATCGCGTGGATCCCGAGCGGGGCCTTCTTGCCCTGCACCCGCCGCCGGCCCCGGGATCGCGTGGCGATCCCGCCGAGCCGGCGGGCGGCCTCGCGCGTGACGACCACCTCTCCCCACCGCGCCGTCGCGAGAGCGCGTGCGGCCGTGTTCACGGCGTCGCCCACGATCGAGAAGTTGCGCCGCGCGGGGCCACCCACGCTCAGGTTCGCGACGATCCCGCCATGAACGCTGGCGCGAAGCCGGCGGAACCTCCGGCGCACGGCGATGGCCGCGCGCGCCGCGCGGTCGAGGTCGTCCTCGTGGGCGCCCGGGATCCCGAAGACGCAGAGCCAGCGCGATCCGTGCTCCGAGACATCCACCTCGAGGAGCGTGCCGCCGAGAGCGGCGAGCTCGCCTTCGAGGAGCCGGAAGAAGCGCACGACGAGCTCGGGGCTCCACCCGCGGAGCTCGAAGAAGGCGATCGTCACGTGGAGGAACCGCCCCTCGAACGTGGGCAGGAGGGCCGGCAGCCAGGGCGGGACGTAGGCGCTCTGGGCGATGGGCAAGAGCGATGGCGCCGCGGGCGGGACGACCGGGGGTTCGCGGTCCAGAGCGGCGCGGGCCGCGCGCGACAGCTCGATCTCGCCCGTCCGCGCGCACGATTCCATGCGCGCGACGTGGGCCACCGCGGGGCCGGTCACCACCAGCACGCGCCGCGTCGCGCCGCGCGCGTGGATCTCCATCGCCGCCCCGTGATGGATGACGAGCTTCACTCCGAGCTTCACCGGACCGAAGGGCGAGGACGCCGCCGGCGCGCGGCGGAACGACGCGAGGATCCCCTCGGCGCATGCGAAGGCGCGGCGCGTCGGCGAGCGGCCGCGGAAGATCGCGAAGATCGAGTCGCCGCCGAAGTAGACGATGCTCCCACCCCGGCGCGCGGCATTCGTCGTGAGCGTCCCGAGGGCACGGCCCACCAGCGATCCGATCCGCTCGATCCCCTCGCGCCCGAGCTCCTGGAACCTCTCGGTCAGGCGCGTGAAGCCGGTGACGTCGGCGATCAGCATCGCGCACGGGTAGCGCTGCACGCGGCGCGGCGCCGCGCCCCGGGCGGCAAGGGCAGCGACGTGCGCCGGCAGGAATGGCGAGAGGTCGATCACGGCGCCGGAGGTTACCGGAGATCCCGCGCCGACCGGGCGGTCTCTAGCGAGACCGTTCACGCTCCCGCACGCGTCTCCGGTAGAGCAGGTAGCCGGCGTGCATCACGGGCTTCAGCCCGCGATCGACCGAGACCCAGGGCACGTAGTGGCTTCTCGCGAGAGAGTGGGGCTGCACCATCACCGCACGATCGACCTGGGACTCGAGCAGAAACCGCGCGCCGGCGACCAGGTACTCGAACCACGCGAGCCCGATCCAGTCCCCTTCCGATCCATCGGGGAGCCAGCTCCCACCGACGAAACGCGCGTCGAAGCCGAGGCCGAGGAGCTTGCGCCAGGCCCAGAGCGCGTGGTCCTCGCAGTCGCCCTTCCGCAGCTGCTCGAGCTCCGAGGGGTGCTGCCAGTGATCCTCCTCGCCGAAGAGCTCGCGGTCGGTCACCGACTCGCATCCTGCGAGCCAGTCGCAGATCTCGTCGACGCTCGCGACCTCCACCACGCTCGGGCCATCGAGGTACCAGGAGAAGGGACGGAGCCCCCCCGCTCCCAGCACGCGCGGCGGGACGCGCGCCGGGAACGTCTCCCATGGATCGGCGATGGGCAACGCGCGCAGCAACGCGCGCTCGATGGGCCCGAGCACCGCGTCGGCCCAGCGGGCAAGGAGCGGGAGCCGCGTCGAGCCGTCCGGCGGATCAGGCAATGGTCAACGCGGAGCCGGCGCGCGGCGGCGGCGCATCACCACGCGCTCGACCGTCTCGCCCGGAAGCTCCAGCCTCGTCTCGATGGCGAAGCCGGCCTTCTGGAAGGCGCGGACGGAGCGCGCGTTGCGCGACTCGGATCGCTCACGCAGCCCGCGATGCCCGGATCGGAGAAGACCACCTCGTCGACGAACCCCGCGAGGAGCCGGGTGCCGATGCCGCGGCCGACGAGCTCCGCGTCGCCGATCGCAAGGTCGACGCCCGCCTCATCGGACCGGGCGCCGAGCTTCGCGGCGTGGTCCGGGTAATCCGCCCACCGGTACCACTGGATCCAGCCGATCGGCCGCTCGTCCGCGAGGACGAGATACACGTGTGTCGGCTCGCGTCCCTCGATGCGGGGGCCGTACTTCGCGCGGGCGGCCGCGAGATCGACGGGCTCGTGCCACCACGCATCCACGTGCGGCGCCGACAGCCACGAGACGAGGAGAGGCAGGTCCTCCCACGCGAGCGGCCGGAAGTGGATCTCGTCGAGCAGGACCCAAGGATACGACGGCGCCGGCGAGGCGACGGAGGTGGCCTCAAGAGACGGATACCTCGATGGCGTTCGGGCTCGCCGTGACGGTCAAGGTCGCGACGCCTGACTCGGGGAAGCTCACGTCGAGCTCCCGGGCGAGGTTGGTGCGTCCGTTCTTGTTCTGGATACGGATCGTGATCCGGTGGCGGCCAGCGGCGATGTAGGTGTCGAGCTGGGCCCTCCCCGGACGCGAACGCCCGAAGATCGTCGACGAGGCGGTGAACGTCGCCTGCCCGAGAGGTAGCTCGTCCGCCAGCACGCTCATCGTCCCCGAGAACGGCGCCGACGCGACGACCTTGATCCGCGACACCTTCGGCGCCGGCCGGACGGTCCCCGCCTTGAGGCCGTCGCGCGCCAGGTCGAGATACGCCTTGGCGACCGGGTCGTCGGGGTTCTGCTCCATACGCTTGAGCGCCCAGCGCTCGAGCTCCTCGTACCGCCGCTGCTCGAGGAGCGCCTTGGGCTCCGGGGCGCGCGGCCACAGGACCACCGCGGCGAGCGCTCCGGCAGCGACCAGGACGCCGGCGCCGAGGAGCGCGACGAGCGCCCAGAGGATGGGGAGCGAGCTGCCTGGCTTTCGCCGCGCGGCGGGCGGTGCGCGCCGCGCGGCGGGCGCACCCGAGGGTGACGCCGGCGCGATCGTGGGGAAGCGCGGCTCGATCGGCAGGGCGCCGCCAAGCTGCGTGCGCTCCTCGGCGGGAGGAACGATCATCGTGGGCCCAGCGTCCAGCGTGGGCGCGGAGCCGGAGCCGAAGGGATCGTCGAAACCGGCGCCGGCCTTCACCACCGCGGAGGACGGCTGGAGCACCGTGGCCTCGTCCGCCGCCACGACCGCCTTGCCGAACATGATGGTCGGAGGCTCGGGCGCGGGCGTGGACCCGTCGATCGCAGCACGCAGCGCGGCGGCGAGCTCCCTGCCGCGCGCGTGGCGGTCCTCGCGCTTCTTCGAGATCGCCTTCATGACGACCGCCGAGAGCGCCAGCGGGACGCTCGGCGAGAGCTCGTGAGGCGGCTTCGGCACCAGCGTGAGGATCCGGTGGACCATGGTGTTGAAGTCCTTCGCGACGAAGGGGTGGTGGAGCGTGAGGAGCTGGTAGGCGACCACGCCGAGCGAGAAGAGATCGCTCCTCCCGTCGAGCGGGTCGCCCATGAACTGCTCGGGCGACATGTAGTGCGGCGTGCCGAGCGCCTGGCCCGTTCCCGTCAGCGTGGAGGCCGCGATGCGCGCGACGCCGAAGTCGACGACCTTGATGCGGCCGGTCTTGGAGAGGAGCAGGTTGGCGGGCTTGATGTCGCGGTGGATGATCGACTTGCCGTGCGCGAAGTCGAGCGCCTCGGCGACGTCGGCCATCAGCCGCGCCACCTCCCTGGGCGCGAGCTTCACGCCGTCGGCGATGAGGCCCTGGAGGGTGTCGCCTTCGACGTACTCCATCGCGAGAAAAAGCTCGCCTTGGTCCTCGTCGAGCTCGTGGATCTGGACGATGCCTGGGTGGCTCAGGAGGCCCACCGCCTGGGCCTCGCGCTTGAATCGAGCCCCCGACGCGTCGCGCTCGGCGCTGGGCATGCCGTCGCTCTTCAGCGTCTTCAGGACGACGACGCGATCGAGGCGCGTATCGACCGCGCGGTACACGATCCCCATGGAGCCGCGCCCGAGCTCATCCTTGATCTGGTAGCGCCCGAGACGCTCGATCACGTCGCCGCGCGGTCAACGCCCCGGGCACGGTGCCGATCCGATGAGCGCGTCCCAGAGAATCCCGCTGTCTCCGACATCGTCTCCACACACGCGGGGGGCATGCCCCCGCCCGAACCGGCGGGGGGCAAGCCCCCGCCCTACTTGTCTTTCTTCTTGTCGCCCTTGTCCTTGTCCTTCTTGTCGTCCTTCTTCATGTCGGACTTCGCGGGCGCGGGGCTGAGATTGACCACCTTGATCTCGACGGAACGCGAGAGAGCGCGCGACGTGGTGGCGGCCATCGTCTGGGCGCCGATCGTCTCCGACTGTCCCATCGACACCTTCTCGACCGAGTTCTCCATCGCTCCCGCGCCCCGAAGGTCCTTCATCACGGCGTCGCAGCGGCGGCCTCCGAGGGCGAGGTTGTAGTCGGCCTTGCCCTGGCCGTCGGTGTGGCCGAAGACGCGGACGTGGTAGTCGGCGTTGTGCGCCAGCATCTCTCCGAGCTTCTTGAGCATCCCCTTGAACTCCGGCTGGATCCCGTCCTTGTCGAACTCGAAGAACACCGTCGTCTGAAGCGCCGTATCCGACATCTTGTCGAGGCCGGTGTCGATGGAACGCTTCTCGCCCTCCTGGCGGATCCGGACCTCGGCGCGACGGCGCAGCGCGCGATCCGTCTCCGAGTCGTCCTTTCCGAAGCTCTGCTCGTCGCCGATGCCCTTGACGGAGATGGCGTCCTTGCCGACGCCCTTGGCAACCATATACTCGCGCACCGACTCGGCGCGCGACTTCGCCAGGTCCTTGTCCTTCTTGTCCTCGTCGACCGGGTCGGTGTAGGCCACCACCCGGATCTCGTACGACGCGTCTCCCTTCACCAGGTTCGCCATCATCTCCAGGTTCTTCAGGTCATCCGCACCGAGCGTGGACGAATGGGCGTCGAAGAACGCCGTGTAGACGATCATCGAGTGGGAGTCGTCCGCGAGCGCAGCCGAGGCGAGCGCGAGCAGGGAGACGACCAGGACGCAAGGTACGCGGAGCGATCGGTGCATGGGTAACCTCCCGAATTCTTCGGTCGCCGCGGATTATACGGGCGGCCTCCGGCCCGCCGGCGCGAGCGTGTGAGCGCGCAAGCCCCGGGACCCGCCCGAGCGAGCGTGCTGCGCCTCGCCGCGCCGCTGGTCGTCTCCTTCTGGATGCGCCAGCTCTTCACGTTCGTCGACACGCTCTACGCGTCGATGCTCGACGAGCGGATCGCGGAGCCGGCGATGGCCGCCATCGGCCTCACCATCCCGTTCGAGTTCCTGATGATCGCGATGTGGGTGGGCATCTCCACCGGCCTCACGTCGACCTTCTCGCGGGCGATGGGCGCGCGCGAGTCGAAGAAGCTCGAGGCGTACCTCGCGGCATCCAGCGTGCTCTCGTTCGCGCTCGTGCCCGTCTTCGCCGCCATCGGGATCGCCATCTGGTTCTTCGCCGGCGCCCTGAGCCCGAACGATCCCGTGGTCGCGCGGCAGCTCCAGATCTACGGATCGGTGCTCATCGGCGGATCCGCGTTCACGATGTTCTGGTCGATCATCCCCGACTCCGTCGTCAAGGCGCACCAGGACACGAAGGCGACGATGTGGGCGGGGATCTGGTCCAACGTCATCAACGTCGGTCTCAACACGATCTTCACGTTCGTCTTCCACTGGGGCATCTTCGGCATCGGCTTGTCCACGGTGATCGGGCGCTTCGGAGGCCTCGTCTACGCGCTCCGGAAGGCCGGCGCGCACGAGGCGCGGCGCAAGGCGGCCTGGACCAACGACGTGGCCACGCTCGATCCCCACCCCTACCGCTCGATACTGAGGCTCGCGGCGCCGGCCACCGCCGCCTACGGTCTGATGGCGGGGGAGGCCGCGCTCATCAACGCCGTCCTGAAGGCGCTTCCCAACGCCACGTCCGCGCTCGCCGCCTACTCGGTCTACTACCGCGTCCTCATGTTCATGATCATGCCGGCCGTCGCGACGTCCGTCGCGATGCTCCCCTTCACCGCCCGCCTCTGGGGCGAGCGCGACATCCGCGGCATGCGGCGCGGACTGACGGAGGCGACGGTGGCGCTCGTCGCCTACTGCCTGCTCTTCGTGGCGCCCGTCGTCGCGTTCGGCGCGCCGCTGCTCGCGAAGCTCCTTGCCAAGTCGCCCGACACCGTCGGCTTCATCGTCGTCTCGCTCTGGCTCTGCCCGATCGCGTGCCTCACCGCGCTGCCCTTCTTCCTCTGCCGCCCCATGTTCGAGGGGCTCCAGATGCCCAAGCCTGGATTCGTGGTCGCGATCCTGCGGTACGTGGTCCTCACCGGACCGCTCGCATGGCTCGGCGCTCACGTGGCCACGGCGATGGGCTACGCCGGCCTCTACGGGCTGATCTCGGGCCTCATCGCCGCAACCGCGATCTCGTCGGGCGTCATCTACGGCTGGATGCTCTCGACCCTCCGGCGCATCGACCGCACCGTAGACCTGGTCCCGAGCCCCGCCTGATACGATCGCGCCATCGTCATGCGCGCGACCGTCATCGGCGCAGGTCTCGCGGGAAGCGAGGCAGCCTTCCAGCTCGCGACCCGAGGCGTCGCGGTGACGCTCTGGGAGATGCGTCCCGTGAAGATGACGCCCGCTCATCGCACCGGCCGTTTCGCGGAGCTCGTCTGCAGCAACTCGCTCCGATCGCAGAGCCTCGAGAACGCCGCCGGGCTCCTGAAGGAGGAGATGCGCCGCGCCGGCTCGCTCGTCATGGCGGCCGCGGCCCGTGCGTCGGTGCCCGCCGGGTCCGCGCTCGCCGTGGACCGCGCCCTCTTCTCGACCCACATCGAGGAGACCCTCGCGGCGCTGCCACGCGTCGAGATCGTGCGCGGCGAGGTGGCCGAGCTTCCCCCGCCGGCGGAAGGCGAGGCGGTCGTCCTCGCCACCGGCCCGCTCACGTCGGATGCTCTCGCGGAGTCGGTCCGGAGCGTCGTCGGTGAAGAGCACCTCGCCTTCTTCGACGCGATCGCCCCGATCGTCTCTGCGGAGAGCATCGATCGGAGCATCGTCTTCAAGCAGTCGCGCCACGGCGAGCCAGCGGATGGCGACTACTGGAACTGCCCGATGGATCGCGACGGCTACCGCGCCTTCTGGGAAGCGCTCGTGGCCGCCGAGAAGGCGCCGCTCCACGACTTCGAGAAGGACATCCCGTTCTTCGAAGGATGCCTGCCCGTCGAGGAGATGGCGCGCCGGGGCGAGGACACGCTGCGGTTCGGCCCGCTTCGCCCGATCGGCCTGACCGATCCGCGCACCGGGAGGCGACCCTGGGCCGTGGTGCAGCTCCGGCAGGACGACATCGCCGGCGATCACCTGAACCTCGTCGGCTTCCAGACCAACCTCACGTTCCCCGAGCAGGACCGTGTCTTCCGGACGATCCCGGGCCTCGCGAACGCCGAGCTGGTGCGTCACGGGACGATCCACAGGAACAGCTACCTGAACGCGCCGCGCCTCCTGACCGCGACGTTCCAGCTCAGGGCGCGCCCGCGCACGTTCGTCGCGGGGCAGCTCTCGGGCGTCGAGGGCTACATCGAGTCGGCCGCGTCGGGCATGATGGCCGGCATCCACGCGGCCACGGTCCTCGCCGGAGCGGAGCCCGTCGCGCCGCCGCGCGAGACGGTGCTCGGATCCCTCGCCCACTACCTCGCGAACGCCGATGCGCGCCATTTCGTCCCGAGCAAGGCGGCGTTCGGGCTGATGCCCGATCTCGGCACCGGAGTGCGCGGAAAAGGCGAGCGGCGCCGCGCTCAGGCGGAGCGTGCTCTCGCCGCCATCTCTCCGTGGCTCGCCATCATCGGCGCGGAGCGTGCGCGCGCGGTCCTCGCCGCATGAATCCCGCGCCGCCGGCAACGCTGGACGCGGCGATCGCGGCCTTCCGCGACGAGCTCGGACGCCGGAACGTCTCTCCGCACACCGAGCGCGGCTACCTCCAGGACCTGGGCCAGCTCGCGCGATTCCTCAAGCTCGACCACGCCGCCATCCCGATGGACGAGCCGCTCCCGCTCGCGCGGCTCGACACGCTCGCGCTGCGGGCGTTCCTCGCGAGCCTCTCGCGGTCGGGAAAGGGCCGCGCCACCCAGGCGCGCGCACTCTCGTCGGTCAAGGCGCTCTGCCGGTTCCTGCGCGAGGAGGGCGCGATGGCGGAGAACCCCGCGCGCGCGCTCCGTTCCCCCAAGCTGCCCCAGCCTCTGCCGAAGGACCTGGGCGTCGACGAGATGGCGGGCCTCCTCTCGGCGATCGACACCTCGACGCCCGAGGGCCTGCGCGATCGCGCGCTCTTCGAGCTCGCGTACGCCTCGGGGCTGCGCGTCTCGGAGCTCGTCGGCGTCGACGCCACCGATCTCGACTTCGAGATGGGCACGCTGCGCGTCCTCGGCAAGCGGCGCAAGGAGCGCATCGTTCCCTTCGGCGCCAAGGCGCGCGACGCCCTCGAGCGATACCTCAGAACCGGCCGGCCGGCGCTCGCCCGGGGCGCGGCCCGCGCCCTCTTCCTCGGCGCCCGCGGCGAGCGGCTCGCCGACCGTGCCGTGCGCCGCCGCCTCGACGCCGCAGCCAGGGACGCGGCGCTCCGGCTCCACGTCTCGCCCCACGCCCTCCGCCACGCCTTCGCGACCCACCTGCTCGGATCCGGTGCGGACCTCCGCAGCATCCAGGAGCTCCTCGGCCACGAGAGCCTGCGCACGACCCAGCGCTACACGCGCCTCTCGGTGGAGCGTCTCGCCGCGGTCTACGACGCCGCGCACCCGCGAGCCCACGACAAGTAGCTCGCTCCGCGCGTGTCTGGTATCTTGAGGAGGCGAGGGGACATTGTCGCGGTCCTTTGCGCTCGTTGGAGCTCCCATGCTGCTCGGCGCCGCCACCGTTGCGGCGGCGCCTATCGATGCCACGCGGCTGCACCTCGAACCAAACCTGGGGCAGTGGGACGAGCGCGTGGTCTTCGCGGCCGCAAGCGGCGAGGGGAGCACGTGCCTGACCCGAAACGGAATCGCCATCGGATGGAGGACCGGCGCTGAGCGCCACGAGGCAAGGACGAGCCTCGACTTCGTTGGCGCGCGGGGCGATTCCCCCATTGTTCCCGGCGAGGAGCTGTGCTCGCGAAGCCACTACTTCCGAGGGCGCGACACCGCGAAGTGGCGCAGGGACGTCCCGCACTATGGCGAAGCTCGATACATCGGACTCTACCCGGGGGATCGATCTCGTCGTTCGCGCTTCCGGCACGACACCCGAGCTGGAAGCCCACGTCGCCCCCGGGGCGGACCCGAGCCGGCTACGATTCGCGCTCCCGCCAGACACCGCCGTCGAGGTTGATCCGGAAGGCAACCTCGTTCTCGGTGTCGACGGTTCCTCCATTCGGCTCCGACGACCGATCGCGTACGAGGTGCTCGACCGGGAGCGGTGCGCGGTGCCCGTCCGCTATGTGGCGCTCGCCGGCGTGGTACCGGAGGTCATGTTCCAGGTCGAGCGTCACGACGAGAGCCTCGCGCTCGTGATCGATCCGACGATCGTCTACTCGACGAACCTGGGAGGCTCCACCCGGGACTACGCCGAGGGCGTTGCGGTGGACGCAACCGGCTCGGCGATCGTCGCTGGTTACACGGCGTCCGCGGACTTTCCGGTCGTGAACCCACTTCAGGCCGTCAAGGGACTCGGAGATGACGCATTCGTCGCGAAGTTCACGCCGGACGGTGGGGCGCTCGAGTTCTCGACGTTTCTCGGCGGGAACAACTACGACCAGGCTCATGCCGTCGCGCTCGATTCCTCCGGCAACATCTACGTCGGAGGGGAGACGAACTCCACCGACTTTCCGACCGTGAACGCGGTCCAGCCAGCGTACGCCGGCCTCAACGACGGTTTCGCTCTCGAGCTCGATGCCACCGGCGGAAGCCTCGTCTACAGCACCCATCTGGGCGGCGCGACGTTCCTTGACCTGGTCTACGGCATCGCGGTAGATGCGTCCGGGCGCGCGTATCTCACGGGTTACACCGGCTCGACGGACTTCCCCGTTGTCAACGCGATTCAGCCAAGCCTCGCGGGGCCCTACGACGATTTCGTCACGCGCCTGGCGCCATCGGGCAACCCCATCGAGTACTCGACCTACCTCGGCGGGACCAACACCGAAGGTCTCTACCCGAGAGTCGCGGCGACCGCCCAGGGAGAAGCGGTCATCGTCGGGGAGACGGCGTCGCCGGACTTCCCGCTCGTCAATCCCATACAGACCACGCATGCGCCAGGCACGGACGCCTTCGTGACCGCCATCGACGCGGCCGGGACGTCCTTGACGTTCTCGACGTACCTCGGAGGAAGCGCCAACGACATGGCTCTTGGCGTAGCCACGGATGATTTCTCGAATGTCTGTGTGACGGGCGTGACGGCCTCCAGCGATTTCCCGGTTCGCCTGGCGCTGCAGCCTACCTTGCTCGGGGCATCCGATGCCTTTCTGTGCAAGATCTCCGCTGGCGGGAACCTCGCCTTCTCGACATACCTCGGCGGCTCGGACGCCGACCGCGGGCTCGCGGTTGACTTCGATCGCACGGGCCGCGCTTACGTTGTCGGCGATACGACCTCCTACGACTTTCCGTTGGTCTCCCCGCTCCTACGTCGATTCCCCGGCCAATCCCTGTTCGTCGCTCGCTTGGCGTCCAACGGTCAAAGCCTCGGGCTCGGTACGTTCGTACCGGACTACCTGCTCGCTCGATCCATGAACGTTGACGCCCTTGGCGGTGTTGCTCTTGCCGGTTGGATCGGATACCAATCACTCGTCCCGGAGGCGCCGTTTCAGCCCGACCTGCTCTGCGGGCAAGGAGGATTCGTCGCCAAGATCTCCGCGCCGTGCAGTGGCGCGATCGCTGTCCTTCCAGCGACTCTTCCGACGGCGTCCTACGTCGTTCCGTACTCGCAGACCCTCGGAGCTTCCGGGGGCTCGGGCCCGTACGACTTCGGGGTCACCGAGGGCGACCTCCCCCCCGGGTTGAGCCTTTCCAGAGTCGGCGTCCTGGCTGGCACTCCGCTCGCTGCTGCGAGCTTCTCGTTCACCGTCACGGCTTTCGATGCCGGTCAGGAGTGCGGCAGCCAGGCCTACTCGATGACGGTCGCCGGAGGCGCTCCGACGGAGGACGTGATCGCGGGTGAAGGTCTCGGCGCGCCCAACGCGAACCGCATCGTCGTCGTGCGCGCCGACGGAACGCCGACCGCGACCGATTTCCTCGCGTACGCGGCGGGCGGGTGGGGTGTCAACGTCAGCGCCGGTAACCTCGACGCCGCGACCTGGGACGAGATCGTCTCCGGTCCCGGCCCTGGCCCGGTCTTCGGACCGCAGGTTCGCGGGTTCCGCCGTGACGGGACGTCGATGAACGTCAACTACTACGCCTACGGGACGCTTCGCTATGGGGTCAACGTCGCCTCGGGATCCGTCGATACAACCTCCAATGCCGAGATCGTGACGGGCCCGGGGCCCGGTGCGGTCTTCGGTCCGCACGTCCGCGGCTGGAGTTACGCGACCGGAGCGATCCGGCCGGTGAGCCGCGTGAGCTTCTACGCGTACGGCACGCTCAAGTACGGCGTCGAGGCCGGCGCGGGTGACATCGACGGAGACGGCTACGAGGAGCTCCTCACTGGCCCGGGTCCCGGCCCCTACTTCTCCTCTCAGGTGCGAGGGTTCGACTACGACGGATCGACGATCAGGGCGATCGCGGCGGTCAACTTCGAGGCCTTTCCGAACAAGCGCTTCGGGGCCAACGTCTCGGCCGGTGATGTCGACGGCGACGCCAAGGACGAGATCCTCACGAGCCCGGGCCCCGGAGGAGCTTCCGAGTACCGACCCCGGCTTCGCGCTTTCGACTTCGACGGCGTACCGGCGGTCCCGGTCCCTCGATGCGACACGACGCCGAGCCTCGACGCGTGATACGGCGGCCATCCGGCCTCCGGGGAGCTCACCGGCGACGGCCGGGACGATCTCATGGTGGGCGATGGAAGCGACGTCACGACGGACGCGACCATTCATCCGGTCACGTACGTTGATGGGATGCCGCATCACATCGTGCCTTTCAACCCCTTCCCCGGGACGACCTACGGAGTCACGCTCGCCGGCGCGAACCTCGGGCTCTGAGCGGCGTCAAGTCGAGCGTTGGCTGCTAGACTTGCCGGTCCATGAAACGCGCCGCGGAATCTGTCCACGGCACCACCGTCATCCTCGTGAAGCGCGGCGACAAGGTCGCGCTCGCGGGCGACGGTCAGGTGACCTTCGGGAACACCGTCATGAAGCACGGCGCGCGCAAGGTGAGGAAGCTCCACGGAGGCAAGGTGCTCGCCGGCTTCGCGGGCTCCGCGGCCGACGCGCTCTCGCTCCTGACGCGCTTCGAGGCGAAGCTCGAGGAGCACCAGGGGAGCCTCGCGCGGGCGGCAGTGGAGCTGGCGCGCGACTGGCGCACCGACAAGATCCTCCGGAGGCTCGAGGCCTTGCTCGTGGTCGCCGACAAGGAGAACGCCTACCTCCTCTCCGGGACCGGCGACCTGATCGAGCCGGACGACGGCGTGATCGCGGTGGGTTCGGGCGGTCCGTTCGCGCTGGCCGCCGCGCGCGCTCTCTGCAAGCACACGAAGCTCTCGGCGCCCGAGATCGCGCGAGAAGCGCTCTCGGTGGCGGCGTCGATCTGCATCTACACCAACGAGCAGATCCAGATCGAGGAGCTGTGAGTTGGTGATCTACCTGGGCGGGCAAACGGAGCAGGGCGAGGCGGGTCCGGCGTCGGGAACCGCGCCCGAGGGCCTGACCCCGGCCCAGATCGTCGCGGAGCTCGACCGCTACGTCGTCGGGCAGGACAAGGCGAAGCGCGCCGTGGCGATCGCGCTGCGGAACCGCATGCGACGCCAGGCGCTTCCCAGGGAGATCGCCGACGACATCGTGCCGAAGAACATCCTGATGATCGGTCCGACCGGCGTCGGCAAGACGGAGATCGCGCGGCGCCTTGCGAAGGTGGCGGGCGCTCCCTTCATCAAGGTGGAGGCGTCGAAGTTCACCGAGGTCGGTTACGTCGGGCGGGACGTCGAGTCGATGATCCGCGACCTGACCGAGATCGCGGTCAACATGGTGCGCGACGAGGCGAACCAGCAGAACCACGAGAAGGCGCTCGCGGCCGTCGAGGACCGTCTCCTCGACCTGCTCGTGCCTCCGCCGCGGCCGGCCGGGCCTGGCCCGGAGGCGCCGTCGGAAAAGGACGACGAGGCGTTCAAGAAGACGCGCGAGAAGTTCCGGGAGAAGCTGCGCGCGGGGAAGCTCGACGAGCGCTTCGTGGAGATCCGCGTCAACGACAAGGTCTTCCCGGCGATCCAGATCAGCTCCGACGCCGGGGTCGAGGCGATCGACATCCAGAACCTCGTCCCGGGCCTCTTCCCCCAGCGCACCAAGAAGCGGCGCATCCCCGTGCACGAGGCGCGCGAGCACCTCCTGTCGGAGGAGATGGAGCGGCTCATCGACATGCCGTCGGTCGCGAAGACCGCCATCGTCCGCACCGAGACCGCCGGCATCATCTTCGTGGACGAGATCGACAAGATCGCCGGGCGCGAGGGGGGTCACGGGCCCGACGTGTCGCGCGAGGGCGTGCAGCGCGACCTGCTGCCGATCGTCGAGGGCACGACCGTGAACACCAAGTACGGCATGGTGCGCTCGGACCACATCCTCTTCATCGCCGCGGGCGCCTTCCACGTCAGCAAGCCCTCCGATCTGATCCCGGAGCTCCAGGGGCGCTTCCCGATCCGCGTCGAGCTCGACAACCTGACCAAGGGAGACTTCGTGCGCATCCTGAAGGAGCCGAAGAACGCCCTCTGCAAGCAGTACCAGTCGCTCCTGGGCGCCGATCAGATCGAGCTCCAGATCACCGACGATGCCGTCGAAGAGATCGCCACCTACGCGACGCTCGTCAACCAGACCACGGAGAACATCGGCGCGCGCCGGCTCCACACGATCCTCGAGAGGCTCACGGAGAAGGCGGCCTACGAGGTGGGCCCGCTCACCGAGATCATCGACGCGAAGAAGGTCCGCGAGGTCCTGAAGGACATCGTCAAGGACCAGGACATGAGCCGTTACATCCTCTGACGCCGGATCCCGCGGGCCCGCCCGCGCGAGAGAAGAGAGTCCCGACGACATGACCCAGCTCCCGAACGTCACGCGCCGAAGCCGCGCCCTCGCGCTCCTCGCGCCCGTTGCGATCTTCGCGATCTCGATGGGCTGCGGGAAGAAGGGGCCGCCGCGGCCCCCGGTGAAGGTGCGCCCGGAGACGGTGGCCGACCTCACGCTGACCCAGCGCGGCCGCACCGTGACGGTGAGCTTCACGCTGCCGATCTCGACGAACACCGGCATCGCCCTCAAGGCCGTGACGGAGGCCGAGGTGCTGCGGCTCAAGGAGCAGGAGCCGCCCGTCGAGCCGGGGACCGAGAGCGCGCCGCGCGACCGCTTCATCGCGAGCGAGGACTTCATGAAGGACGCCGAGCCCCTGACGAAGGTGGAGCGCGTCGACATGGCGCGCTTCCTCAAGGAGGGCCGCATCGAGGTCACCGACGATCTCGTGGGCGAGCCGCTCGGCGGCGAGGCGCCGAGCCGCTTCTATTACGGCGTCCAGGTCACCGACACGGAGGGGCGCGAGAGCCTCATCAGCAACATCGAGTCGATCGTCCCTCTCGAGCCGCCCTTGCCCCCGGTCGATCTGACGGCCGAGGTCGAGGCGACGAAGGTGGCCCTGGACTGGAGCCCGCCGGCGTCGGGGCCGTCTCCCGCGGGATACAACGTCTACCGCATCGCCGGGCAGGACCTGCCGCGCCTCGTGACGCCCACTCCCGTGACGGAGACGAAGTACGACGACTACGCGCTGCCTGGCGCGGAGCCGTTCATCTACCTCGTGAGGTCCACGGCGACGATCTCGAAGCCCTACGTCGAGAGCGGCGACGCGGCGAAGGTCACGGTGGGCAGAAAGGACACCCAGGCACCCGATCCGCCGACGCGCGTACGCTCGTCCGCGGCGCAGGGACGCATCGAGATCTACTGGGACAAGAGCCCATCGGCCGACCTCGAAGGCTACGCGGTGTACCGCGCGTCGTCGAAGGATGGTCCGTTCGTGAAGCTGACCGCCAAGCCCGTCGCCGAGACGGTCTACATCGACGGGACGGCGGACGCGGGAAAGACCTACTACTACCAGATCGCCGCGGTCGACCCCACGGGCAACGAGAGCTCCCGCACCGCGCCGGTCGCCGCGAGGCGCTGATCGTCCGGATCGGAGGGACGCGGCAGTGATCGAGTTCTGGAAGATGTCGGGCGCGGGGAACGACTTCATCCTCTTCGACAACCGTTCCGGCGAGCTCAAGGGCGACATCGGCGAGGTCGTGCGCCGCATCTGCACGCGCGCGCTCTCGGTGGGCGCCGACGGCGCGATCCTCGCCGAGCGGAGCGCGAAGCCGGGCGCGGACGTACGCATGTTCTACTGGAACTCCGACGGTCGCCCGGCGTCGTTCTGCGCCAACGGCGCGCGCTGCCTCGCCCGCTTCGCGGTCAAGAAGGGCATCGCGCGCGGGCCGAAGGTCCGGCTCGAGACGGACGCGGGGACGATCGAAGCCCAGGTCCATGACGACGGCCGCGTGACGCTGCCGATCCCGGGACCCTACGACATCGTCAGCCACAAGCCCATCCGGGTCGACACGCTCCAGCTCGAGGGGAGCTTCGCGATCGTGGGCGTCCCGCACTACGTGCTACCGGTCAAGAACCTGTGGAAGGACGGCATCGAGGAGCTCGGCCGGAAGATCCGCCGCCACGCCGACTTCGAGCCCGAGGGCGCGAACGTGGATTTCGTGACCGTGAAGGCGCGCGACACGGTGCAGATCCGGACCTACGAGAGGGGCGTGGAGCGCGAGACGCTTTCCTGCGGCAGCGGGTGCGTGGCCGCGGCGCTCTGCCTCGCCCGGCTCGGCGAGGTCGAGTCGCCCGTGACGCTCAAGACCCGTTCCGGCATCGATCTCACGGTGGCGTGGCTGGGCGGGGGCGGGGACGTCACCGACGTCCGGCTGACCGGCGACGCGCGCCTGATCTTCCAGGGGTTCCTGGAGGACGAAGCCGCGGCGGGCTTCCCCCTTCCGGAGCGGTAGGGAGCTACACTTCGGACGAGGAGGTCACACGATGCAGATGCAAATGCCACAGGTGTCGGCGGAGCACAGGAAGCTCGAAAGCCTTGCGGGGAGCTGGGCCGGCGAGGAGACGCTGTTCCCGTCGCCATGGGACGCGAAGGGCGGGACGGCGATGGGGCGGATCACCGCCAGGATCGATCTCGACGGGTTCTTCCTCGTGACGGACTACGTCGAGGAGCGCGGAGGCAAGGTCAGCTACCGCGGCCACGGCGTCTACGGCTGGGACAAGGGCAGCTACACCATGCACTGGTTCGACAGCATGGGGAGCCCCTGCAACGCCCCGGCGAAGGGAACGTGGGAAGGCAACGTCCTCACGTTCCAGAGCGAGTCCCCGATGGGCAAGGCCCGCTACATCTACACCTTCGAGGACAAGGACCGCCACACGTTCCGCATCGAGAATTCCCAGGACGGCAAGACCTGGATGCCCTTCATGGAGGGGCGCTACAAGCGCGTCTGACCCTGATCGGCTCCAAGCCCGTGCTCGCGACGATGGGAGCGAGCACGGGCGAGGCGCAGGTCGCTGGAGGTCAAGCCGTGAGGCTGGCCTGCTGGACCCTCGTCGTTGTCGCTATGGCGGTGCCCGGCTGGCCCGAGGTACGGCTCGCGGGGTCCGGAGACAGCAACCCAGATATCGCATGGGACGGTGGTCAGTTCGGCGTGGTGTGGCAGACAGCGTCCGCGAATCCACTGGTCGGGGAGTGGGACATGACGCTCGACGGGCGGGAGGAGATCGCGACCTCGGCTGGCTTCTTGCCCGCCAATCCCGGCCGCGTCAAGACGTTCGACTTCGCGACCGGCCCCGCGGAGCTCGTCGTCCCGGTAGGGAGGAGCTTCCGGGACGGGCCTTCCAAACCGATTGAATGGGGCGGACATCGCCCGGCGTACTCCCTGCCCCCGACCCTCTGCCTGGCGCCCGCGCAGTGGACGGCCACTCTTCAGGCGGGTCGACAAGATTGGTTGCCGCGTAGACGCCGAGAGATTGCCGCCCGTCGGGAACGAGCCGTTCCCGCAAGAAGAGGGCTTGACAACGACCTCTAGAAATGTTAGCCTAATCATATGACTAACGAGAATGCCGAGCAGCCACCCCTTCCGTTCAAAGCCCGAGGCGGGAAGCGCGAAGGCGCCGGCAGGCCGCGTTCCGGGCGAGGCGGCGTGCCCCATCGCGCTCGACCCGAGGTGTCGCGGCACCACCCCATCCACCTCACGCTCCGCATCCACAAGGACGCGGGCAAGATCCGCAACTGGGAGGCGGCGCGCGTGCTACGCAAGGTCTTTCGCGAGGGGCGCGAGCGCTTCGGCTTCCGGCTCGTCCACTTCTCGGTGCAGGACACTCACCTGCACCTCATCGTGGAGTCCGAGGGAAAGGAGTCTCTCTATCGAGGCGCCACGGGGCTCTCGGTGCGGATCGCGCGGGGGATCAATCGCCTGCGGGCTCGCCGCGGCCAGGTCATCGCGGAGCGCTACCACGCGCACGTGCTCGCGACGCCCACCGAGGTCAGGAACGCCCTGCGCTACACGCTCAACAACGCCTCCCACCATCTCCCCGAGCCACCGATGCCAGCGCGGGCGCCGCTGGGCGGCGTGGACGTGTTCTCGTCGGGTCTCTACTTCGACGGATGGAAGGACCAGCACCTCGTGACGCGAAGGCCCGACGGATCGCCGCCCCGCGTGCCGCCGCGGACGTGGCTCCTCGAACGGGGATGGCTGCGGCTCGGCCGCATCCGGTTCCACGAGATCGGCCCCGCTGCCTGAACCCCCCTGTCGAGGCCAGATCGACTCATGAGCGCCCCACCGGTCGCCTCGGAGGTCGGCCCTCACGATTGACATTATTGTACAAATGTTCAAATATGGCTCCATGAGGCCGCACGAGACGGACCGCGACGGACGGGACGCGCGAGGCGCGCGGACGCGGCGGGCCCTGCTCGCGGCGGCGAAGACGCGCTTCGCGAGGGACGGCGGGCGGCGAGCGAGCGTGCGCGCGGTGGCGCGGGCGGCGCGCGTGCATCCGGCGCTGGTCGCCTATCACTTCGGGGGCAAGCGCGCGCTCTACCGCGCCGTCATCGAGGAGGCGATGGAGCGGCTTCGATCGGACGTGCTTGCGGCGGTGGGCGGAGCGCGCGGTCCGCGCGACGCCGCGAAGCGCGCGCTTGCGGCGTACCACGATCACCTCGAGCGCGACCCCGAAGTGCCCCGCCTGATCCAGCGCGGGCTGATGGAGGGCGATCCCGACGTCCTCGGGATCGTCGCGAGGTCCCTCGCGCCGCTGGTCGAGGCATCGCGGAGCCTGCCCCTGACGACCGGGCGGCTGGGGGCGCCGCGCGACGTCTTCCTCTCGTTCTTCGGCGCCGCCGTCGCGCCGTTCCTCTACGGTCCGCTGCTGGCGAGGCTCTTCGGCGAGGATCCCCTGTCGCACGCGGCGCTCGCCCGGCGGCGGCAACATCTCGAAGCGCTCGCAGAGCTCTCGCTCTCGGCCATCCTCCGCCGACCAGGGCGGCGCGCGTGACCCGGCTCGTCGATCCCTGCCACATCGGCACGCTCACCCTCAGGAACCGCCTCTACCGCGCGCCGGTGCTCGAGGGGGCGGGACGCTCGCAAGACCCCGCCGCGGAGTACGCGCGCCACTTCGTCCCGAACGCCGAGGCAGGCGTGGGGCTCATCGTCCAGGGCAACACGATCGTCACCGCCGAGGGACGCACGTCTCCGGGCATGAGCGCCGTGTCGGGCCGCGACAGCCTGCACGCCCTCCGGCCCATGACCGACGCGGTCCACGCAGCGGGTGCGCGGATCGTCGTGCAGCTCGGGCACGGCGGGCTCTTCGCGCTGGAGGCCTGGCACAGGACGTACAAGGCGGCGCGCACGGCCCCGCCGATAGCACCGTCGCCGCCGCCCCGCTGGCTCCGGCCGCTCTACGGCGGCGTCCACGTCCCGACCACCGGCGAGCTCGGGGCGATGGCCCGCCGGGTAGGCGTCGTCGCGTCCTGGGCGCGCGAGGCGGGCTACGACGGCGTGCAGCTCGCGGGCGCCAACGCGAAGCTCCTGCACCAGATCCTGAGCCGCACCTACAACCGCCGCAAGGACCGCTACGGCGGAGACGTCGAGGGCCGCACCACGTTCCTCCGCGAGGCGCGCGAGGCGATCGCCGCCGAGGCCGGCGCAGACTTTCCGGTGCTGCTCAAGTACACCGCCGTCGAGCTCGGCTGGCTCGGTGGGGGCATCACCCTCGAGGAGGGCGTGGCGATCGCACGCATCGCCGAGCGATCGGGCTTCGCCGCCGTCACTCCCGCCGCCACGGGCGTGCTGCCGGACACGGCGCTCTGCCGCGGCGCCTTCCCCGCGGAGGCGTGGAAGAACCCGCGCCTGGAGCGCGATCTCCTGGAGGCGACCGGCAGCCGCGCGGGCCGCATCGGGATGAGGCTGACGATGGCCGTCGCCGCCAGGCGCTACCCGTTCTCCCCGGTCTGGAACCGCGACGTCTTCGGTGCCGTCAAGCGCGCCGTCTCGATCCCGGTGTTCGCCGTCGGGGGGATCCGCACGGCCGCCGAGGCAGCGAGCATCCTCGAGGCCGGAGAGGCGGACCTGATCGGCATCGGACGACCCTTCTACGCCGAGCCCGATCTTCCCCGCCGGTTCCTGGCCCCAGATCCCGCGCCGGCGGCGTGCGAGAGCTGCAACCGCTGCATTGTCGCCCAGATGCTCGGCATGAAGGGCGTCTGCTACAACCCGCGCATCCACGCGAAGGTCGCCGCCGAGGACCGGCGCGGCGAAGCGTTGCGATCGACGCGCGCCGTCATCGCGGCGCGCGCGTCATGAGCGCGCGATCCCCTCGGGGCTCTGGCAGAACGCTCCATCCGCGTACACGATGTCGCAGGCGAAATAACGCGTGAGGTCGCGCAGGGGCGGCACGGGACGCGGCTGCGACCACGTCCCGTCCTTGCCCGCGCTCGAGATCGCGTAGCCGTACGTCCCGTCGTCGATCACCTCGTACCTGATGGGCCGTCCCCAGCCGTCCATGGACGGAACGCTGCTCCCGTACTTCGGCTCCAGCGCACGCGCGAGCTCGTCGATGCTCGCGGCCCTGGGCAAGGAACCCGTGTCCTTCTTGAAAGCGTCGACGGCACCACCGACGGCGCGCATGTTCGCCATCGTCCGCTTCTGCGCGCCACGCTCTATCGCCGACATGAGGCAAGGGACCGAGATCGACGCGATGGCGCCCAGCACGCCAATCACGATAAGAGCACCCAGGAGCTGCTGCTTGCCCAGCCGGTTTCTCCGTAACTCCGTGGCTCCGTGGCTAACTCCAAAGGCCAGACACGGAGGACACGTTACTGCGCGTACTTCACCGAGCACCCGTAGGACTTCGTCGCCGGCATCGCCACCTTCTCTCCCTTGGCGATCGCCGTGAGCGCGTCGTCGACGTAGTTCTCTCGTTCGGAGGCAGCCTTGCCGCCTGGAGGATCGTCGTCGATGGCGCCGGTATAGAGCAGGGTCCCGTCCGTTCCGATGACGAACATGTGAGGCGTCGTCTTCGCGCCGTACGCCTTTCCGACCCTGCCGTCGCCGTCGAAGAGCATCGGATAGGCGATCCCGTTGTCCGCCGCCCACTTCTTGCAGTCCACGGGCGCCATCGCTTCAGGCGTTCCCGCCGCGGTGCTGTTGATCGACAGCCACACGACGTCGGGATGCTTTCCGCGGACCGTCGACATGGTCTTCTCCTTCGTGTGCCGCCTGACGAACGGGCAGTTCGGGTTCACCCATTCGAGCACCACGACCTTGCCCTTGAACGCGCTCAGGGTCGTGGCCTTGCCGTCCGCGTCGTTCAGCGTGAAGTCGGGGGCGGCCGTTCCGACCGAGACCTCGGCCATCGCGGGGGATGAAAGAAGGACGAGCGTCACAAGCGTGCGGGCGATCTTCATGAAGGCTCCTTCTGGTCGCGGCCGGTCGTGGCCCCGGCGCGCTTTCAAGCTACACGGACGAGAAGCCTCGGTCAACGCGCGAAGACTCCGTGATGGCCGCTCCCGCGGCACCGCTAGAATGAGCGCCCCGTGAGCACCTACGCGGTCTATCGACGGCCCCTCGGCGATCCGGATGGCGTGCCGGCGAAGCTCGGGGACTACGCGAGGTACGAGGACGCGATGACCGCGGCGACGGATTACCAGCGCCAGGAGCTCCGCGCCCTCCATGACGAGATCGATCCGGCCCCGGACAACGCGGTCCTCTACGAAGCCTGGCTCGCGAAGGGCACGGACCTCTTCATCGATCCCGATCCTTCGCCGATCAAGTTCTCCGTCATGGACACGGGACCCATCTTCATCCTCTGGACGACCGGCGACACGTCGCGGCCGCTGCTCTTCGACGTCCTGTGCACGGATGCGCTCCAGTTCGCCTCCGGCGGCCGGAGCGTGCCCAAGCAGTGGCGTATCTTCATCAAGGCGCCGGCCACGTACGCGAGGGCCGAGCACCTGCTCAGACGCGGGGTAGAGATGCTCTACGACGACATGAGCGCGACGGCCCTGCAGGCGGAAGGAAGCAGCTACTGCCTTCTGGGGTGCGACATCCGTCCGATCGACGCCGCGGAGCTCGAACGCGCCATCCGCGGCAACCCCGATCCGCCCGTCTTCCGGGTGGGCGATCGGGGGCTGCTCGCGAAGGACGCTTCATCCTGAGCGGCCGGGCTCACCCTCGAAGGGCGTCGAGCACGGTGCCCGGCGTCAGGACCTCTGGAAGCAGCCGCGGCGGTCGCGACGGCGCGTAGTAGACGTAGAACGGGATCCCGTAGCGATCGAAGCTCGCGAGGTACGCGGCGATCGCGGGGTCGCGCGAGGTCCAGTCCGCCCGCATCGTGACGACCTCCTTCGCCGAGAACGCCGCGGCGACGTCGGCCCGCGCGAGGACGAGCCGCTCGTTGGCCTTGCAGGTGAAGCACCAGTCGGCGGTGACGTCGACGAAGACCGGCACGCCCTGGGAGACGAGCTCCTCGACACGGGAGCGATCGAACGGCACCCAGCCCGAGGACGAAGCCGCCGTCTCGCCCGGTCTCGCGCTCGTCCGGAAGAGATGGGCCGCCGTCATCGCGCCGGTGGACGCGACGAGCAGGCCGGCGACGAGGATCGCCATCGCGCGGCGCGATCCGCCCCGCGCCAGCGTCGCGGCAAGCCCCATCCCGAGCAGGCCGATCTCCACGGTGGCGACGCCGGCGGGGTCCACCTGTCCCGAGAGAACGTAGAGGAGCCAGACGGCCGTCGCGGCCATGAAGAAGCCGAGGACGCGGCGCAGCGACTCCATCCATGCGCCCGGCTTCGGCAGGATGCGTAGCGCGCCCGGCGCGATCGCGAGCAGCAGGTAGGGCGCCGCCATCCCCGTGCCCACAGCCGTGAACGTCGCGATGACCCTGGGCGCCGGCTGGGAGAGCGCGAACGCGATCGACGTTCCGAGAAACGGCGCCGAGCACGGGGTCGCCAGGAGGGTCGCGAAGAACCCGCTCGCGACGTGGCCGGCCGCTCCCGCGCGCGGTCCAAGCGACGCGATGCGGGAGATGGCGCCTGGAGCATGGAGCTCGAAGAGGCCCCACAGGTTGAGCGCGAACAGCGTGACCACGAGCGTGAGGAACGTGACGAAGAGGGGCTCCTGGAACTGGATGCCCCATCCGGCGCTCCGGCCCGCGGCGCGTAGCACGATCGCCAAGGCGGCGAGAGCGAGGAAGGACAGCAGGATCCCGAGCGCGGTCAGGAGCGCCCCCGCCCGCACGCGCGCGCGCGCCTCGCCCGCCTGCTTCAGGAGACCGAACACCTTGAGTGACAGCACGGGCAGCACGCACGGCATGAGGTTCAGGATCGCTCCACCGAGGAACGCGAAGAGGAGCATCCCCGCGAGGCTCGCGGCGGCGGACCGCGGCGACAGAAGCAAAGGGACGGTGACCGCCTGGCCTCCCGAGACACCCGTCAGGGTCGCCTCGACGCGGACGGGCATCGGCTCGCGACCGTGGACCTTGGGGAGGAGCCTCACCTCGACGTGCGCGCCGCGAAGCGACGAGGCGATCACCGGGGCGCCGATCTCGTAGTCGTCGAGAGGTGCGAAGAAGACGTCCCCGACCGGGACCGACGCGTCGAGCACGATGACGAGCTCGTCGCCGCGCTGCTCGAGCCTGCCTTCGACGCGCCGGTCGATCTGGAGCGGGCCCGGAACCGCGTCGAGCGCCTCGCGGACGAGCCGCGAAGACTCCGCATCGCCATCGAAAGGCGCGTCGATCCGGAGCAGGTAGTGGTAAGGAACGCACTCCTCCTGGCAGACAAGGTAGTCGACGTCCGCGACGACGGTCGCGGGAGCCGCGTCCGGCATCAGTCCGACCTCGATCGGATAGACGACCTCATCCTCGTATCCGAACGCCACCAGCCCGCCCCGCAGCGCGTAGCGATGCGGAGCCGGCCAGAGGAGCTCCGACCCGGCGATGCCCGGACCTCCGACCTTCACCACGGGCGGGAAGCCTGCGTCGCCGCTGTTCTTCCAGTAGACGTGCCATCCGGGCTCCGTGTGGACCTCGAGGCCGAGCGAAAGCGTCGAGCCTCGAACGCGATCCGAGACGAGGCGCACGCAGCTCTCCGGGTTGACCTCCCAGTCCGACGTCGCCGCGGCGCAAGGCACGACGGGCACCGCGAGCGCGAGGATCCAGAACGACCTCAACGTCCTACGCGACCTCGGCACGGTAGAGCCTCGCGCGAGCGCGCTCCCGGAAGCCGAAGGCGCGGTAGAGCGCGAGCGCGCGAGCGTTCTCCGCCGATACCGCGAGGCCGACGCGCCGCGCGCCGCGGGCCGCGAGCTCGCCGAGGCAGCACCGGAGCATCGTCCGGCCGAACCCGCGACCCTGCGCGCCGGGCACGACGCCGATGAAGAGCACGGCGCCCGCTCCGGCGCGGACCTCCAGAATGGCGAGGGCCACGGTCGCGCCGCCGGCGGTGAAGGTGAAGGCCGCTCGCGTCGCGTCTCCGGGATCCGGAGCGAGAAGCGCGAGGTCGTCGCACGCATCCATGGTGCGCAGGCCGGGATCGCCCGAGCTCTGGTACATCGCGCTCATCGGACCGGCGAGCACCCCCCAGTCCGCCGCCGCGGCGAAGCCGCTCTCCCTCGCCGCGCCGTCGCCGCGCTCCCGGGCGCGCGGGAGGATGAGCCGCTCCGGGACGGCCGCAAGCCCCATCGCCGCGACGCCGGGCTCGAGGCGACGCGCCGCGCGCGTGTCGGAGAACTCGCACTCCAGGCGCCGGCACCCCCGCGAGGACGCCAGCGCCGAGGCGGCGACGCCGAGGGCGCGGTAGATCCCGGCCCGATCGCCATCGCCTCGAGCGATCGGGAAGAAGCTCGTCATGCGCCTGCCGCGCTCGGGCAGGAGCGCGAGCGCGCCCACGGGGCGCCCCGGCCTCCTGTCGTACGCGAGCAGGAAGATGCGGTCGGACGCACCCGCCGCCGCGGCCTCGAGCACCGCGCGGCTCGTGCGGTAGAGGATGCCGACGCCCGGATGTCCCCGGTAGAGCGCGTGGAACGCCCTCTCCTCCCCCGACCCGACCGGCGCGACCTCGATCCCTTCAGTCCGCCACATGGGCCGCGTGCACCTCGCCCACGTGCTCGAACCCCTCGGGCTCGATCTGGATGGTCGTGTGGTCGATGGCGAAGCGCTCGAGGAGCACGAGCTTCAGATCGTTCAGGATGCGGTGGGAATCGGCGAGGCGCTCCGGCTTCACGATGACGTGGGCCGAGAGCGCGTCCATGCCCGAGGTGATCGTCCAGACGTGCAGGTCATGGACCGCGCTGATGCCCTCCACGGACCGGAGCGCGCGCTCGACGTCGACGATGTTCGTGCCGGGAGGCGTGGCCTCGAGCAGGACGTCCACCGCCTCCCGCAGGATGCGCAGCGCGCCGATCACGATCAGCAGCGCGATGCAGAGCGACGCGATCGGGTCGAGGACGTAGCTTCCGGTCGCGAGCATGAGGAGGCCCGAGAGCACGACGGCAACCGACGACACCAGATCCCCGACGACGTGGAGGAACGCCGCACGCACGTTGAGGTTGGCGCACTCCGAGCGCAGGAGGAGGAGCGAAGCCGCGTTGCTCGCGAGGCCTGCGCCGGCGATGGCGAGCATCGGAACCACGCTCACCTCCGGTGGCCGCAGCAGGCGTCCGATCGCCTCGTACACGATGAAGCCGGTCAGGAGCAGGAGGGCGAGGGCGTTGCCGACCGCGGCGAGGATCTCGGCCCGGTAGTAGCCGTAGGTCTTGCGGGGGTTCGCGGGACGCTGCGCGATGAGGAGCGCGAAGAACGACACGAGGAGCGCCCCCGCGTCGCTCAGCATGTGGCCCGCATCGGACAGGAGCGCGAGGCTCCCGGAGAGATACCCTCCCACCGCCTCGACGACGAATAGGAACAGCGTCAGGAGGAGCGAGAGACGGAGGCGCCGGCCCGCCCTCCTCCTTCCATCGCCGCCGTGATCGTGCCGGTGCGCCATCGTCGCTCACGCCTCGGGAGCATCGGCGGGCGACGAGCCGCCCGTTGCCAGCGGATTCCCGTCGGTCCCCGGGATTTGCGTCCAGAGGGCCACGTCGTATATTACGTGTTTTCCCGGAGGAGTACCTTGGCAGACGAACCGAAGACCATCGGCATCCTTTTCGGCCGCGAGCGCTCCTTCCCCCCCGTGCTCGCCGAGGCCATCACCAGCAGGGGCAAGGGGGCGGTGGTCGCGCAGGCCGTCAAGGTCGGCGCGCAGCCGCAGGACGCCCGCCCGCCCTACGACCTCATCCTCGACCGGATCAGCCAGGACGTGCCCTTCTACCGGACGTACCTGAAGGCGGCCGTGGCGATGGGCGTCCAGGTGATCAACAACCCCTTCTGGTGGAGCGCGGACGACAAGTTCGTGGGCAACGTCATCGCGCGGGCCGCCGGCGTGGCCGTGCCGAAGACGTTCCTCCTGCCGCACAAGGAGCACCCGCCACAGACGTCGGCGGAGTCGTTCACCAACCTCCAGTTCCCCGTGGGCTGGCAGGAGGTGTTCGACACCCTCGGCTTCCCCATCTTCATGAAGCCCGCCTACGGCGGCGGGTGGCGCGACGTCTACAAGGTCGAGAGCCCGGAGGCCTTCTTCAAGGCCTACGACCAGACCCACTCCCTGACGATGATGGCGCAGGAGGCGATCGTCTTCACGGAGTACTACCGCTGCTACGTGCTCGGGCGGTCTCGCGTCCTCGTGATGCGCTACGACCCGGCGGCGCCCTTCGAGCGGCGCTACGTGCGGGACGCCCCGGCCACCGACCCCAGGCTCCTCGCGCGCATCGAGAACGACTGCATGGTGCTCTGCTCGGAGCTCGGCTACGACTTCAACACCGTGGAGTTCGCGGTCCGGGACGGCATCCCCTACGCGATCGACTTCACCAACCCCGCGCCCGACTGCGACAAGTTCAGCGTGGGCGACACGAACTTCGCCTGGGTGCTCGGAAACGCCGCGGAGCTCCTGATCGACCGCGTGCAGAACCCCCGGCCGTTCGAGACCACGGGGACGTGGCCCAAGCGTCTTCCCGGCCTCACCGGCCGCGCGCGAAGCTCGGCGCCGGCCCGGAAGGGGGCCTGAGCCATGCCGCCGCGGCCGAGCCTCACCATCGGCATCGAGGAGGAGTTCCAGGTCGTCGATCCCCAGACCCGCGAGCTGCGGTCGCACATCTCGGAGATCTTCGAGCAGGGCAAGAAGGTGCTCCAGGAGCGGATGAAGCCCGAGCTCCACCAGTCGGTCGTGGAGATCGGCACGGAGATCTGCCCGACGGTCGCGGCCGCGCGCAAGGACGTCACGGGGACCCGCACGTCCCTCGCGAAGCTCGCCCGCGTCAACGGTCTACGGATCGCCGCGGCGGGGACCCATCCCTTCTCCCACTGGGACAAGGTGGCGATCACCAACGGCAATCCCCGCTACGAGCGCCTCATCAACGACCTCCAGATGGTGGCGCGCGCCAACCTCATCTTCGGCCTTCACGTCCACGTCGGCGTGGAGGATCGCGAGCTCCAGATCCAGATCATGAACCAGGCGCGGTACTTCCTGCCGCACGTGCTCGCCCTGTCGGTCAACTCGCCGTTCTGGATCGGCAAGGAGACCGGCTGGATGAGCTACCGGTGCAAGGTGTTCGACAAGTTCCCGCGCACCAACATCCCCGACTTCTTCACGAGCTACGGCGAGTTCCAGGAGTTCGTCGAGGTGCTGGTGCGGACCAAGTGCATCATCGACGCCCGCCAGATCTGGTGGGACGTGCGGCCCCATCCCAACTACACGACCCTCGAGTACCGTATCTGCGACATCCCGATGCGGGTCGACGAGACGATCACCATCGCCGCGCTCTTCCAGGCGATCACCGCGAAGCTCGCCCTCCTGCGGAGCCGCAACCTCACCTTCCGCCCCTACCGGCGCGCCCTCATCATGGAGAACAAGTGGCGCGCCGCACGCTGGGGTGCCAAGGGGCTCCTGATCGACTTCGGCAAGCAGATGGAGGTGCCCTACGCGAGCCTCCTCGAGGAGCTCCTCGAGTTCGTCGACGAAGTCGTCGACGAGCTGGGCTCGCGCGACGAGTGCAACCACGCCAAGGCCATGCTCGCGCGCGGCACGGGGGCCGAGCGCCAGCTCGAGGTGTTCCGCAAGACCGGGAGCCTCCAGGCCGTCGTCGATTACGTGGTGTCGGAGACCGAGCACGGCCTCGGCGTGACGTAGCCCGGCCGCCAGCACATGGACCCGCGCCACCGCGCCATCTACAACCGCCACTACACACCCGACACCTACGCGCGGATGCGGGCGCTCATGGACCAGCGTCTCTCCGACCCGGGGTTCGAGTTCCGCCTGGCCGAGACCCCGGTCTTCCTGCCTCCGGACCTGCGCGATCGCTGCGCGCGCGTGGCGCGCGAGATCCTCGAGATCATCAAGCGCCCCGCCATCATCGAGGAGTGCAAGCGCGCGATCCCGCAGCGGTACAACGCCCCGAACGTCGATCGGCTCCCGCACTTCGTCGCCATCGATCTCGCGATCGTCAAGGGGGAGACTGGCGAGCTGGAGCCCCGCCTGATCGAGCTTCAGGGGTTCTCGTCGCTCTACGGGATGCAGCTCGTCCAGAGCGAGGTCTGGTCCGAGGTCGCCTCGGCGATGCCGGGGATGCCCCCGCGCTTCACGGCGTACTTCTCGGGGCTCGACCACGACGGCTACCTGACCCTGCTCCGGCGCACCGTCATCGCCGACGCGGATCCGGAAGAGGTCATCCTGCTCGATCTCGATCCCGTCAACCAGAAGACGCGGCCCGACTTCCATGCCACGGCGCAGCTCATCGGCGTGCGCGCCGTGTGCGTGAGCGCCCTCCACCGCGAGGGGCGGCGCCTCTTCGCTCCGGCGGCGGACGGGAGCGGCCGGCTCGTGCGCGTCAGGCGCATCCTGCACCGGGTCGTGTTCGACGAGCTCGCGCGGCGCAACATCGCCATGTGCTTCGACTACCGCGACGACCTCGACGTCGTCTGGGCCGCGCACCCGAACTGGTACTGGATCTGGTCGAAGTACACCCTTCCCTTCATCGACCACCCGGCGCTGCCCCGGACCCGGCTCCTGTCCGCCGTGTCGCCGATCCCGGACGACCTCTCCGGCTACATCCTGAAGCCGCTCTTCTCGTTCGCCGGGCAGGGCGTAGCGGTCGATGTGGACCGCGCGGCGATCGAGGCGGTACCGCCCGAGAGCCGCGCCGAGTGGCTCCTGCAGGAGAAGGTGGCCTACGCGCCCGCCCTCGTGGCGCCCGACGGCGCCGGCGTGAAGGCGGAGATCCGCATGATGTTCCTCCGCGGCGAGAGCGACGACGACATGACGCTCGCGATCAACCTGGTGCGTCTCTCCCGCGGCAAGATGCACGGCGTCGACCACAACAAGGGGCTCGACTGGGTCGGATCTTCCGTCGCCCTCTGGCCCGCGTCATGACGCCCCTGGCCCGGCCGCACGGAGCGTCCAGGGGGGCATGGCGCGAACACCCATTTCGGCTACGATACCGGCCCCAGGAGGACCCTTCATGCGCATAGTCACCCGCGCCGACCTCGATGGACTGACGTCCGCCGTCCTCATCACGACGATGGAGCACGTCGAGACCATCGAGCTGTGCCATCCCCAGGACGTGACGGACAAGCGCATCGAGATCACCGAGAACGACGTGCTCGCGAACCTCCCCTACCACCCGCGGTGCGCCAAGTGGTTCGATCACCACGAGCTGACCGACAGCAACGAGCGCCCGCCCGAGAAGTTCGACGGGCGATGGGCGCTCGCGCCGTCCGCGGCGCGCGTGGTCTTCGACTACTACAAGAGCCCCAAGCTCGACCCCTACAAGGAGCTCCTGGAGGAGACCGACCGGCTCGACTCCGCCAGCCTGCGCCTGGACGACATCGTCACGCCCAAGGGCTGGATCCTCCTTGGATACACCATCGACTCGCGCACGGGGCTCGGGGCGTTCAAGGAATATTTCATGATGCTCGTGGACGCCATCAAGAAGCTCACCCTCGAGGAGATCCTCACGCTCCCCGACGTGAAGCGGCGCATCGACCGGTACAAGAAGGACAACGAGCAGTACATGAACCTCATGCACCGGACGTCCCGCGTGGACCGGAACGTGATCGTGACGGACCTCCGCAACGAGGAGGGATCGCTTCCCGTCGGGAACCGCTTCCTCATCTACACGCTCTACCCCGAGTGCAACGTGAGCGTCCGCGTCCACTGGGGACCCGAGCGCAAGTTCGCCGTGGCGGCGATCGGCCACAACATCCTGAACCGCACCTGCAAGACCAACGTCGGCGAGCTCTGCGCACGCTACGGCGGCGGCGGCCACAAGGGAGCGGGGAGCGCTCCGCTCAAGGCCGAGACGGCCGATCGGGACATCGCCGCCATCATCGCGACGCTCAAGACCGCCGGCTAGTTGCGCCGCGCGACGGTCCTCTTCGCCCTGGCCGCCGCGTACCACGCGGCCATGGTGGCGTCGGCGCTCTTCCACCGGCAGGGCCGCATCACACCGATCGACCGGCTGCACGTCATCGCGGTGCGCCCGGACACCTACGGCGAGGACGTCTACTGCAACTACCAGGCGGGCCACAACCTCCTCGAGGGGAGGGACATGTACAGCATCGAGGGCGCGACCATCGTGGTGCCGCGCGTCGTGCCCTACGGGTACCACCCGATCATCGGGATGCTCTTCGCCCTCGTGAACCTGGTGCTCTCGGCGGATCACGCTCACCGCGTCTGGATCGTGGTCGCCGACGTCCTGCTGATCGGCTCGGCGATCCTGCTTGCGCGCCACCTCGCGTTGCCGCGGGAGGCGACCCTCGGCCTGCTCGCGATGCACCTCGCGTTCACGCCGGTCTACCCGGAGCTCTTCATCGGCCAGTACAACGCGATCCTCTGCATCTTCCTCGTCCTCATCCTGACCGCCGACGCCCGCGGGCGCCTCGCGCTCTCGGGAACGCTCTGGGCGATCTCGATCGTCCTGAAGCCGTCCCTCGTCGTCCTGGGACCCCTCTACGTGCGGCTGCTCCGGTACTGGCGCCTGATCCTCACGGGCGCGTTCGTCGGCTCCACGGGGGCCGCCTACTACCTGACCCACCCGGGGTCGTTCGAGATGTCGCGCCGGATCTTCGTGATGACGATGGCGCGATCCTCGGCCGAGTCCCAGGGCTTCTACGCGTTCGCCATCGACCTGGCGCTGCGCGCCGGCGTGCCGCTCGAACCCGCGCTGACGCTCGGACGCGTCGTGGCCTTCGGGATCGCCGGCGTCGCGGTGCTCGTCCTCTTCCTCGATCGGAAGCCCGATCCCACGTGGTGGGCACTCGTGCTCGTCATCACCTACGCCCTGTCGGCACAGATGTTCTGGGAGCACAGCTACGTGCTCCTCTTGCCCGTCCTCGGCTGGCTCGCCCACGGGTACCGATCCCGCGGGGCGGCCATCGCGTGGACGTTCATGGCGCTGCCGACCCTCTGGTCCGTGCTGCGGCCCTTCGACCTCGCGTACGTCAGGCCCTACGGCGCGGCGAAGCTCGGGTTCCGCCTCGACGTCCTGATCCTGGGGGCCCTGCTCCACGCGACGAAGGCGGTGCCGCTCTTCGTCCTCTGGCTCTCGTACCTGCGCTCGCGCCTCCCGTACCTTGGCCTGCCGCGACGCGGCGGGGGGTATGATCTTCGGCCCTCGCCCGCGCCATGAAGCTCGTGATCGTCAATCCGCCGTCGCCCTTCCTGCTGGACGACCGCGCCTTCCTCACCCTCGGGCCGCTCCAGATCGCGGCCGTGGCGCGCGAGGTCGCCGGCTGGGACGTGGAGGTGTGCGACCTCACGGGCCACGCGCGGGGCTGCTCGCGGACCCGCCACGATCGTTGCTTCGACGACGTCATGGCCGACATCGACCGCCGGATCCCCTTGGCTTGCGAGGGCGCAGACCTCGTGGGCTTCTACTCGACCGCCATCACGCACCCGGGCACCTATCGCGCGATGCGCGCGCTGGCGCAGCTCGGCTCCTCCGCCCCGTCCTCGGTGCTCGGAGGTCCGCACGCCAACTCCGCCCCCGAGGCTTGCGTCGAGGACGGATTCACCTGGGTCGTCGCGGCGGACCAGGGGGGAGGCGGCGGCGAGCCCGGGTTCCTGGAGGTATTGAGGCGGGTCAAGGACCGGAGCGGGGAACGCGGCGTCGTGCGCGTCCCCTCGAAGAACGGCGAGAGCTTCCCCAACGATCGCTGGCCCTACCCGGCGCGCGACCTCGTGGACATGGAGTCGTACCGCTACTTCATCAACGGCCAGCGCGCGAGCCACATCGTCTCCGCCGCGGGCTGCCCCTTCGCGTGCAACTTCTGCGCTCACTGGGACGGCTACCGGAAGCTCGTCCACAGGTCGATCCCGCACATCGAGGGGGAGATCCGGGAGATCAAGAAGCGCTGGGACGTCCACGCCCTGATGGAGTACTCCGACGAGTGCAACCTCTACCCGGACTTCGACGGGTGGATGGACATGATGCGGCGCAACGGCATCACCTGGCGCGGCTTCTTCAAGGCGGGATCGGTCGCGCGCATCATGAGCGAGGCGATGATCCGGAAGATGGCGGAGAGCGGCTGCTACCAGGTCGCCTGCGGCATCGAGAGCGGCTCGGAGGCGGTGCTGAAGAAGATCGGCAAGGGCGCGACCAAGCGCGACAACACCAACTTCGTCGTCTGGTGCGTCAAGCACGGCGTGCGTCCCAAGGCCTTCATGCAGGTGGGGCTCCCCGGCGAGACCCCCGAGACGGTGAAGGAGACGCGCGACTGGCTGGTGGCGATGGCGGCGGCGGGGCTCAAGGACATCGACGTGGCGATCACGACGCCCTACGAGGGCACGCCCATCTACGAGCACCCCGAGGACTGGGACCTCGCGTTCGACTTCGCGGAGCTCGATCGGGCGCGCCACGAGGGATTCGGCCGCGGGCGCCCGGGCGAGTACGTGAGCTTCGTCTCCACGCCCACGCTGTCGCGCGACGACCTGGTGAAGGCGCGCCTCTGGCTCGACGAGGAGTTCGCGAAGGCGGCCAGCATGCCCGGAGAGATCCGGGACGACGGTTGACGCGCCCGGCCCGGCTCGCCCTCTGCTGGCTCCTGCCGGCCGTCATCTTCCTGGCGCACGCGCGGATGTGGAGCCACGCCGTCGGCATCGGCATCGACGACGCCTACATCGGCAACCGCTACGCCCGGAACCTCGTCGAGTCGGGCGACTTCAACTGGAACGTGGGCAAGGAGCGCGTCGAGGGCTACACCGCTCTTCTCTGGGTGCTCCTGATGGCGATCCCGCCGCTCACCGGGATCCCGATGCCTCCGTTCTTCAAGACCGTGGGCGGCGTCTCGGCGCTCGGACTGCTGGCGTTGCTCGTGCTCATCGAAGAGGCCGTCCAGAAGGAGGAAGGCGGTTCCGCCCGCTGGCCCATCAAGAGCGCGCTCGTCGCCAGCGTCTCCGCGAACCTCGCCCTCTACGCGATGAGCGGCATCGAGACGGCCGTCTTCGCCATGCTCGTGGCGCTCGGCGCCTACTTCCACCTCCGCGCGCCGGCACGACCCCTCGCAAGCGCGTTCGCCTTCTCGCTGGCCGCCCTCACCCGGCCCGAGGGCATCCTGCTCTTCGGACTCACCGGGCTTCACCGCGTCCTCGAGCGCTCGCCGATCCGCGAGCTCGTCCTGCGAAGCGTCGTCTTCGCCTCCCTCGTGGTCCCGCACCACCTGTTCCGCCGCTACTACTACGGCCTGTGGCTCCCCCACAGCTTCTACGTCAAGGCCGGAGGCTACGACCGCGGCGCCCAGTGGCGCGCGGGATGGGCCCAGCTCCGCGCCTTCTACACGTCCCAGGTGGCTCCCATGTCCGGCGCGACCCACTGGGGCGCGGGCGGAGTGCTGCTCCTCGCGATGATCTCCGCCCTGGTCGTCCACCGGCACTGGACGCGCGCGAAGGTCTACTTCCTGCTCAACGTCTCCGTCCACGCGCTCTACCTCTGCTCCATCGGCTACGACTTCATGCCCAAGCACCGCCACCAGGTCATGGCGCTCCCCTTCCTCCTCGGGCTCGCGGCCATGGGGATCCGCGGATGGGCCGATCTCGCCTCGCGCGCATCTCCCCGCCTCGGATCGATCGCATGCGCCGCCGCCACGGCCGTCGTCGTCGCCGGCACGGTCGATCTCGACACCGGGCCCATCGATCACCACGAGCACGCGAACCTCGAGCCCTACGACGTCCGCCTCGAGATCGGCCTCTACCTCGCGGCGACCACACCCTCGGGCGCGGTCATCGCCACCGGCGAGTGCGGGAAGATCCCCTACTTCGCGCGCCGCGACGTCATGGACCTCTCGGGCATCAACGACCTCGCGATCGGCAAGCTCCGCCCCTACGCCGAGAAGAAGCCCGCCCCGTTGCCCCTCGACGAGATCCTCCGCCGCCGCCCCGACGTCGTGCTCCTGCCCTCTTTCCAGATGGGCCTTGCACGCACGCGGCCCGAGGACCCGTTCAAGCTCTCGCCCGTGCCCACGTTCAAGGACCCGCGCTTCCTCGATGCCTACGAGCTCCGGGAGGAGAGGATCCGCGATCTCTACTTCTACAGCTACAGGCTCAAACCCGGGCGCTGATCCGGTGCGGCGAGAAGGGCGCCGTCAGGAGATCCAGGTCATCTTCATCGCGACGACGACCCAACGTCCCAAAACCTTCTTCACGATGAAGTCGTAACCTTCCCCATTGAGGACGTCGCGGAACAGCTCCAGAGTGTAGAGCCGCGCGTCCGAGTCCAGGTCACTGCGCACGGGTTCCCACGCCTCTCTTCTCGCGGGATCCGCGCGCTTGATTGAATAGCGAGGGAGCCCGCCGCGGACCTCGCGCTCCAGCTCCGTCCACTCGTACTTGGTCAGCGAGATCACCGCGTGGTGGCCGCCGTGCCATTCGAGCGAGGGCATTCCCTCCAGGAAGATCGGAGACCACTCCGTGCAGGACACGCACCTCCACCTCATCGTGGAGACGGAGGGCAAAGAGTCGCTCTGGCGCGGGGCGACCGGGCTCGCGGTGCGGATCGCACGCGGCATCAATCGCCTCCGGAAACGGAGTGGACAGGTGATCGCCGAGCGCTATCACACGCACGTTCTATGCACGCCCACCGAGGTGAAGAACTGCGTTCGCTACGTGCTGAACAACGGGTTCCATCACGTCGCCGAGCCTCCCGGGCCGCCGCGAGCGCCGCTCGGTGGAGTGGACGTGTTCTCGTCAGGTCTTTACTTCGACGGCTGGCGGGATCAGCACCTGATCAAGGTGGTCGCAAAGGGTCCTCCGCCTCGCGTGCCGCCGAGGACGTGGCTCCTCGGCACGGGATGGCGGAAGCTTGGCCGGATCGTGTTCCACGAGATCGGCCCGTACGGCGGCGCTCAGCGCCACGTCGCACCGAACGCTGGATAGGGACCGAATCCTCCTCCGCTCTGGTCGACGCCGTACGTCGTGGCCGGGAAGGTCACGGTGTCGTCGATCGCTGTCAGCGCGGACGCGGTGTAGGTGTTGATGGCGACGTTGCTGGGTGCGGAGGGATCCGGGCCCGCGCCGGCGAACAGCTCGGCTTGGCCGTTGGTCCTGATGCCGCCGAGCCCGGGGCGGCCGCCGTCGTCGCCGTGACGCTCAGGTTTGCAGAGCTGCCCGAGTGGCCTGTCGAACGGGCGTTATCATCGAGGCGCCATGGACGTCACGCGCATCGCCGACGGGTTCTGGCGCTGGACCGGGTTTCATCCCGAGTGGAAGCAGGTGGTGGGATGCCTCTACGTCGAGACCGACGACGCGATCGTGCTGGTCGATCCGCTGGTGCCGCCGGAGGCGCCGAAGCGCTTCTGGAAGGCGCTCGAGCGCGACGTGAAGCGCTCCGGGCTACCCGTCCACGTGCTCATCACGGTGTTCTGGCACGCCCGCAGCGCGCGCGAGATCCGGGATCGGCTCGGTGCCCGTGTCTGGACCACGAGCCGGGCGCGGCGCGCCATCGAGCGGCGAGCTCCGGTGACCGACACGTTGCCGATCGGCCGCGAGCTCCCCGGTGGGTTCGAGGCGGTGCCGACCGCCCGCGGCGCGGATCGCGCTGTGGCTGCCGGCCCACCGATCGCTCGTGACGGAGACGTGCTGCTCGGAGCCTCCGAGCGCCGGCCGCGGCTCGGACTGTGCCCGGCGGGCTGGCTCCCGTCGGGGCGCACTCTGGACGACCTGCGCGCCTCCCTCGCGCCGCTCCTCGATCGTCGCATCGAGCGCATCCTCGTCTCGCACGGCCAGCCAGTGCTGGCCCGCGGCCGCGACGCGCTGCGACGGGCGATCGCGCCGGCGCCGTGAGCTTCAGGGCCGCGCCGACGCCGCCCATCGCGAGACGCCCTCCGGGACGTCGGCGGGATCGAGGCCGTGAACCAGAGGGTCGCCTCTCTCGCATCGCTCCACGGCGCGCGCCAGCTTGAGATACGCCGCGTAGGCATCGCTCCCTTCGTCGATGCGCACGCGGCGCACCAGCTCGCCGCATTCCGAGAGCAGGGGGCGGGCGCCCTGGCCGGTCGCGAGTTGCAGGTGGCCGCGCTCGCACAGGAGGCGCAGGTGGAGCTCGTTCGGCTCGAGATCGGCGGTGAGGATGGCGGCGCGAGAGAGCAGCGCGCCGATGCGCTTGCCGCGAGGCTCCATGACGCGCAGCAGGGCGATCTGACGCCGCAGCGCCTGGATCTCCATGCGCACCTGATGGAGGCCGCGCGCGATCTCGCCCCCGCGCCGGCTCGCGTCGAGCGCCTCTTCGAGGCGGCCCTCCGCCTCGAGCGCCTTCGCGAGGATCGTCAGCGCCATCGCCTCGGAGCGACGATCGCCGATCTCGCGCACGATGGCGAGCCCCTGGCGTATGAGCTGGTGGGCCTCCTCGAAGCGGTGCTGATCGGCGCGCACGCCTCCGAGGTTCGCGATGGATTGACCGTGGTAGGACCGGACGCCGATGGTGCGGAAGATCTTCGCGGCCTGCTGGAACGAGGAGGATGCGTCGTCGAGCCGGCCGAGCTGCTTGTCGGCGATCGCGAGGTTGTTGAGCCACATCGCCTCGAGGCGTCGATGGCCGAGCTCCCGCGCGATGGCGAGCGCCTCGCGGAAGCAGAGCGCCCCCTTCGCCGCATAGCCCCGGTGGGTGAACGACGCCCCGAGGAAGCCGAGCGCCTCGCCCTCGGCCCCGCGATCGCCCGTCTCCCGGTGGATCGCAATGGCCTCCTGGATCAGCGCCGTGGCGTGGGTCTCCCGTCCCCGGGCATCCTCGAGGATCGCGAGCCGCGACAGGACGCGCGCCACGCCGGCGCGGTCGTGCGCCCGCTCGTAGAGCGCGCGGGCCCGCGACAGCAAGGTCTCGGCCTCGTCATGACGCGAGGTGACGACGCCGACGCGTCCGAGCCCGACGAGGATCGACGCTTGGCGGCTCGCGTCCCCGATCTCCTCCGCGAGCCCGAGCGCGGCCTCGTAGTGAGGCCGCGCGTCGCCGAAGCGATTCCGTTCGAGCTCGAGGTCTCCGAGCGCGTTCAGCGCCGCGAGTCGCTGCCGCTGCCGCGACGCCCGGCTGGCGGCGGCGACGACCGCCCCGAGCTCGTGGTTCCCGCCCTCGAAATCTCCCGACCGATGGAGGACGCGCCCGAGAGCGAGCCTCGCCTCGAGGACCTCGGGCCGGTCGCGCGTCGCGAGACCGAGGTAGTCCCGGTAGAAGCGGATCGCGTCCTGCAGCGCGTGCGCCGTCGCCGCCTGCTCGGCCGCGGCGAGGAAGCATGCTCGGGCAGTCCCGTTCCGACCCGCCCGTTCCCAGTGATAGCCGCGAAGCGCGGGCGAGGCCCCGGCGTCGACCGACTCGATCTCGCGAGCGGCCCATCGATGCAGCGATCGCCGGCGCGCCACGAGGATGCTCCCGTAGGCGGCGTCGCGCGTGACGGCGTGCTTGAAGATGTGCTCGCCGCCGTCGCGGCCCGTCTCGAAGACGAGACCACGCTCTCCGAGCTCCTGCAGCGCAGCGCCCGTGCGGCCCTTCAGATCGGGATGGCGATCGAGCAGCGCCGAGGAGAACGACCGGCCGACGACCGCGCCGATCTCGCAGAAGCGCCTCGCGAGCGGCGAGAGCCGGGAGAGGCGGCTCGTGATGACCGACTCGACGGTGGCGGGAAGATCGCCGGGACCCGGCAGCCCCACGAGGCGGAAGGTCTTCCCGCGCGCAACGAGGATGCCCGACTCCAGGAGGTGGCGCGACACTTCCTCGACGTAGAACGGGTTCCCGCCCGCGCGTGCTGCCACGAGATCCTCGACGGAACGCGACGTCCGTCCCAGGATCGACCGGAGGAGCTGGTGTACCCGTCGTCCCGGCAGCTCCTTCAACCGGATCTCGCGCACGCCCCGTGGCGGGTCGTAACCCGGACGGTAGAGGAGCAGCACGAGCGTCGCGGATCCGCTCGCCTCTCTCGCGACGTGCTCCAGAAGCTCCTGGCTGCCCGGATCGGACCAGTGCAGATCCTCGAGCACCAGGAGCTGCGGTCGCGTGGTCGCGAGGAGCGTCGCCGAGAGGGCGACGGCCCGGTTCAGCCGCAGGGCGTCGGCGTCGAGTCCCGGGCCAGCCGCTCCGGACGCGAAGATCTCCTCGAGCCGGCGCCGATCGTGGAGCGCGAAGCCGTGGCGCTTCGCGAACGTCGCGATCCGGGACCGGACCGTCCTCGGCGGCGCTCGCCTCTCGATCCCGAGCTTCGCCGCGAGGAGGTCGATGGCGACCTGGAACGGCCCGCCGCCGAACGGCGTGGCGCGGGCTTCGCGGATCTCGAACCCTCGCGCCCGCGCGAGACGCGACACCTCGAGCTTGATGCGGCTCTTCCCGAGCCCGGCATCGCCCCGGATGCCGATCGCGGATCCGCGTCCAGCAGCCGCCGACGCGAGCGCGTCGCCGAGTGTTTCCATCTCGCGATCCCGGCCGAGAAACGGCGTCATGGGCATCGCGGGAACCGCCTCGCGCCTGGTCCCGACGATGGCGCGTAGCTCCATCGGGCGAGACTTCCCTTTCACGCGGTGCATGCCGCGGGGCCGCGTGACGAGAACGGGCGCCGCATCCACGACCTCGCGCGTCGCGACGATCTCTGCCCATCGCGCCTGCTTCGCCGCCCGCGCCGCCGTGTTCGTCGCGTCGCCGATGAGCTCGAAGCTGCGCCGCCAGGAGGTCCCGACGAGGATGTTCGCCACGACGCCGGTGTGGATGCCACCCCGGATCACGAGGCCGGGAAGCTCGGCGGCGAGCTCGAGCGCAGCGCGCGCTCCGCGCTCGGGATCGTCCTCGTGCACGGCCGGCGCGCCGAACGCGCAGAACCAGATCGTGCCGGCGGGCGAGATGTCGGTGCCGACGAGGACGCCTTCGTAGCGGTCGAGGACGCCCTGGAGGCCTCACCGAGAACGGCTGCACCACCCCTTCGTCCCATCCTTGCGTCTCCAGGGCGCGAGCGTCACACGCCGGTACTCGCCCCGGAACCGGCCACCCGACGCGGACGTGGGCGGCGGGGACGTAGGGCGCCAGGACCTCGCGGGCCACCTTGACCGGGCGCTCGGGCGCGGCGCTCGCGGGCGCCTCGCCGGCCGCGCGCCGCCCCCCCGCGACCGAGATCCGGAGCTCGCCGGGCTCGGCCTGCGCCTGGTGGCGGGCGAGGGCCACGACCGACGGTCCGGCCACGACGTAGATGCGCCGCTCCGGGGTCCCGAGATGGAGCCCATGGACACGCCCGAAGTGAACCGCCTGGCGAAGGCGCAGCGTCACCGGCCCCGCCGATGTGCCGATCTCGATCCCCTCCAGGTAGGCGCTCTGGATCCGCGTCGCGGCGGCGACCGCTCGCCGCGCGGCGGAAGCGCCGTCGAACACCACGAAGACCGAGTCGCCGGCGAAGCTCACGATGCTTCCGCGCTCGAGCGCGATCTCCCTCAGCACGGGACGGAACGCCCGCCGGAGCACGCCCGTGATCTCCTCGGCTCCCTCGCGCCCGCGCCGCTGGAGCCGTTCCGTGAGGGCAGTGAACCCCGTCAGATCGGAGAAGAGGAGCGCGCCATCGAAGAGATCGCGGCGCGGGCGGAGGTCGCCTGGGCCGGCGCTCTGGAGCCGTCGGAGGAGGTGGCTTGGGAGGAATGACTCCAGACGCACCGCGCCAGTTCTATCACCGCGAGGGCGTCGGCCCGGCGGCGTGGCCGGGTGGGTTCCCTCTCGCCGCACGGAGCCGGCGCTCCGCGTCAGGAGATGCCGTCAAGCGGCCCGCGCGCCGGGTCAGGCGAGCCCGAGCGTCGCCACGGCGGCGGTCCACGCCCGCATGCGGGCGATCGCCTTCTCCCAGAACGTGCGCTCGGCCCGCCGGAACGGAGCGGAGGCGACGAACGCCTCGAGGCGGTCGGTGAGCTCCCCGTAGGCGTCGCGGGGCGTCGATGCGCCGAGCTCCGTGCGGAAGAACGGGAGCAGCGTCTCCGTCATGCGCGCGGCCGGAACCTCCTGCGCAAGGTCGTCCAGGAAGTCGTGGGGGTTGCGGCGCTGCTCGAGGAGCGGGCGGCCGAAGAGGACCGCACCGCCCGTGGCGCGGATGACCATCTCCGCGAAGTAGGCCTGCCAGATGTCGTCGTAGCGTCCCACGCGCTGGCCGTCGATCTCGTCGCCCATGACGAGAAGGTAGGAGCACGGAACGAGCTTCGCGTCCCAGGCGGTGTTCTGCGAGTTGAACGGCGCGAGCGTGTCGCGGCCGAGAAGGAGCGGGACCCTGGCATCGGGACGGAACCCGGAGAACGTGGCGGGATCCTCGATGTGGGACCAGGCGTTGGCGTCGGGCGTCCCGGTCCAGAGCCCGACGTTCACGGCGACCCGGCGCGTCGCGCGCGCGTAGGACTCCGCGCCATCGCGGCCGCGGAGGCTCGCCGGATAGCCCCGGTGGTAGACGCGCCGTCCCCGCTCGGAGTGCATCAGCAGACACGGGTCGAACCAGCCGCTGCTCGTCGAGACCTCCGAGGCGGCCACCTCCTGGCCGACGGTGAGATGGTCCGGCAGGAAGGGGTCTCCACCCAGGAAGTTGTCGTCGTCGATCGAGATGATGGTCGCGGCGCCCGCGAGGGCGGCGAGCAGGTACCCGACGTTCCTTCGCTGGATGCTGTTCTCCGGGATCGCCCGGTCGAGATCGGGGACGCGCGCGAGCCAGCCCCGCTGCCTTTCGATGTCCCACCACTGGACGTCGAAGGGATGGCTCCGGGCGAGCCCGGAGAGATAGGACCCCGTGGCGGGGTCCGACTTCCGATCGCCGATGACGACCACGGTCAGGCGCGTCATCCGGCCCGGGTGCGACGCGCAGTCTTCGAGGATCGGGCCGAGGCAGCGCGGGACGCGGATGGTCGTGGTGACGAGCGCGGCGTGCATCAGGAGGTCGGGCGCATCATCACCTGAAGCGCCATGCGGACGTAGCGAAAGTTCATGAGGAACGTCCCCTTGCTGCGGCCAGCCTTGCGCCGCCGCCACACGGTCGGCACCTCGGCGGCGCGCGCGCCAGCGCACAGCGGGCGCAGCGTCGTCTCGATGCCGATCTCGTGGCGCTCCGCCTTCCAGGGAAGGGTGCGCGCGAGGTCGCCTCGGAGGAGCTTGAAGCCGAGCGTCAGGTCGTGGACCGGCGCGCGCGCGAGCACCCGGAAGAGCACCTGGAAGACGCGGTTGAGGGGAAGCTTCCACGCGTCGTAGCCTTCCACGCCGCCGCCCCTCACCCAGCGCGATGCGACCACGAGGTCGGCCCCCGTGCGCGCCTGCTCGGCGAGAAGCCGCGGCACGGTCTGCGGGTCCATCTCGCCATCGGAGTCGATCATCACGACCCACGCGCCGCGGCTCGCCGCCAGACCCTGACGCACCGCGTTGCCGACGCCGGGAGGACCCGTCTGGGTGATGGCCGCGACGCGCGGCTCGCGCGCGGCGAGGACGCGACGGCGCGCAGCGTGCGCTCGTCCGATCGATCGCTCACGACGAGGAGCACCTCGAGGATCCGGTCGCCGCAAAGGCGCAGCACCTCGCCGGCCACTTCCCCCACCACGTCGCCCTCGTCCCAGACCGGCAGCAGGACGGTGACGTCCCGCGCGTCAGAGACGGGCGTCGGCACTCTCCTTGTGCGCGAGGTACCAGTCGATGGTGACCTTCAGGCCGTCCATGAGCCCGTAGCGCGGCTGCCAGCCGAGAAGCTCCTTCATGCGGCGCACGTCGAGCACCTTCTTCGCGACGCCGTTGGGCTTGCTCGTGTCCCACACGATCTCGCCCTTGTAGCGCGCCACCTCGCAGATGGCGTTGGTGAGCTCCCGGATCGTCGTGCCGACGCCCGTGCCGATGTTGATCGGCAGGAGGTCGTGCGGCAGATCGATCGCGCGGGCGATCCCGTCGGCGGCGTCGCCCACGTACATGAACTCGCGGATCGGGCTCCCGTCGCCCCAGCAGACGAGCCGGTCGCCCGCCTCGCTGACCTTCTTGATGAGCGCCGCCACGACGTGCGAACGGTACTCGCGGTAGACGTCGTGGGGGCCATAGAGGTTCGTGAGGATCAGGTGGAGCATGGCGATGCCGTGCTGCGCGTGATATGCGTGCTGGGCCGCCAGGTTGAGGCGCTTGCTGTTGCCGTAGCCCATCACCGACGCGTGGCACGAGCCTTCCCAGATGTCCTGCTCGCGAAGGGCGCCCGTCAGGTCGCCTGGGTAGGAGCACGCGGAACCGATGGCGACGATCTTCTCGACCGATCCCGCGCGCGCGGCGGCCTCGAAGAGGTTCATCGACATCACGGTGTTCCGGTGAACGAGGTTCGCCGGCTCCTCGACGTTGATCCCGAGCCCGCCGTAGTAGGCCGCGGCATGGAGCACGACCCGGGGCCGCGCCTCCTTCAACCAGCGCGCCGCGCCGTCGAAGTCGAGGAGGTTGCACTCGCGCGACGACGGAGCGAGCACCTCCCACCCCTGCTCGCGAAGGAGCGGGACGAGGTGCTTCCCGACGAATCCCCCACCGCCGGTGACGTAGACGCGGCCCTTGCCCATCAGACCCTCGGCAGCACCGCGTAGAGCTTGCAGAGCTCGTCGATGCCCTCGGGGAGCCCCACCTCGGAGCGGAAGCCCACGCTCCGGATGCGCTCGAAGGAGACGGGGTAGTCGCGCTTCTCCGGATCCTGCTGGTAATCGGCCTCGATCACCCGGGCGGGAGCCTTCTCGGTGATGGTCGCGACGATCTGGCGCTTGGTGAGGTTCAGGGACTCGTCTCCGACGTTGAAGATGCGGCCGGCCATGATATCGGACCTCGCGAGCGCGAGCGCCATCGCTCGGGCGCAGTCACGTACGTGGAGCAAGCTGCGCTGTGCCCAGCCCTCGTAGAGGACGATCGAGCGATCGGCGACGGCGCGGCGCACCATGTCGTTGACCAGGAGGTCGTTCCGGTGCGCGGGGCTGACGCCGAAGAGGGTGGCCAGGCGCAGGACGATGGAGCGGCCGCGCCCGAGCACGATCGATTCGGCTTCCGCCTTGGTCCGGCCGTAGAGCGTGAGAGGGTTGATCGGGTGATCCTCGGTGCAGAGCCCCTCGACCTTGCCGTACGACGAGCCGGTCGACGCGAGCAGGAGCACCTGACCGTCGCCGAGGCAGGAGACCAGGTGCCGCGTCCCTTCGACGTTGAGCGACTGCGCCTCCACGGGATCCGCGTCGCAGGCGGGATAACCCACCAGCGCCGCGAGATGGACGATCGCGTCGTGGCTCGCGAAGAGCGGCCGGTGCGACGGATCGCGCACGTCGCCCCGCACGAGCGCCACCCGCCGCGACGCCGGCGACGCGAGGACCGGCAGCACGCCCTGCGGTCCCCTCCGGAAGGCGTCCAGGATCGTGACGTCGTGACCCTCGGAAACGAGCAGCGGCGCCAGGACGCTGCCGACGTACCCGGCGCCGCCAGTCAGAAGGATGCGCATCCGAGGGTGTGCGCCCCTCGACCTTTACTGGACCGTGACGGAGATGTGCGCGCTCTTGTTCTGATCGATCGGCGTGTGATCGTTGCGCACGAGCTCGGCCGTGAGATGGTGCTTGCCCGCGCTGACTCCCGTGAAGTCGAAGGTCAGCCGATCGGTGCAAGAGAGGTCCTTGTACTCGCCGTCGAGATAGAAGTGCCAGTGGCCATGTCCCGCAACGTTGGGCCCGCCGATCCCCGCGCAATCGAGCTCGAGCCCCGTCCAGCGCACCTGCACGGTCACCGGGCCGGACACGGCGTCGCCGTTGAGCGGGTTCAGGAACTCGATGTTCAGAAAGTCGGGACCCGCCGGCGGATTGGGGTCGTTGTTGTCACAAGCCCCGAACACCAGCAGGAGAGGCAGGACCAGGACCAGGGCCGAAAATTTCCGTCGCATGAGCTAGGGTCTCCTTTTCGACTGAACCGTCCGGAAGCGTCTATTATGCACCACCGCCCGTGGATAGCAGAGAGTGAACCTCGGATCCTTCGATGCGCCTCCCCGACCTCTCCTTCCTGAACGTCAAGTCCTTCGAACGGAACCGCTTGCGGAGCTTCGGCGAGGCGCGTCTCGGCGCCGAGACCGTGACCGCCCGTCCGGTGAGGGCGTACGTCGAGTTCACCACCAAGTGCCCGTTCGCCTGCCCGCAGTGCTACCGCACCGTGTCGGTGCGCCGCAACCAGTGGATGTCGGCGGACATGACCGACCAGGTCCTCGACGAGCTCTGCCGCGAGCTCTTCCCGCACCTCTTCTACCTCGTGGTGTGCGGCACGGGTGAGCTCTTCGCGACCGAGGCCTGGCCCAGGTTCCTCGGGGCTCTCGATCCCTTCCCCTGCTACAAGGAGATCGTGACGAGCGGGATGATGCTCGGGGCGCAGGAGGTCGCCGCGCTCGCATCGAGGCGGGTGTTCGTCTCGGTGTCGATGGACGGCGCCTCGCAGCGCTCCTACGACCTCTACCGGACGGGAGCGAGCCACGCCGAGGTCGTCGCCGGTATCGACCGTTATCTCGCGGCCGCCGGGGGCGATCGGCTGAAGATCATCTTCACGGTGATGGCGGGGAACGTCACGGAAGTCCCCGAGATCGTGACGTTCTGCGGAGAGCGCGGCATCAGGAACCTCGATTTCGGCGTCCTGCAGATCACCGAGCCGCTCGTCGCCGACGAGGCGGTGTCCTACGAGAACCCCGACGTGCGCGCCGTCTTCCAGGAGGCGATCGCGCGCGCGCGACGGCACCGGATCAACCTCGTCCTCCCGATGGGCGGGCGGTTCCTCGATCCGGTGCCGGGCTCCACGCGGTTCGCGGCGGACGCCCACCCCGTGCGCGGCGCGCTGCGGCGGGCCCTGCGCGGCAATCCTGATCACGCCTACGTCGATGCGAGGCGCTGCGCCGAGCCCTGGCACACCGTGCTGGTCAACGTCTTCGGCGACATGGCGCCCTGCAGCGTGCGCGAGCCGATCGGGTTCCTGCACCGCGAGTCGTTCCCGTCGGTGTGGAACGGCGGCGCGATCAGGGAGCTGCGGCGCGAGCTTGCCGCCGGGCGATCGCCGGGCCGCTGCGCCACCTGCTCGAAGAACCCCGCGATCGTCTGATGCGCGGGCGGCCGGGTAAGATCGCCGCGTGGCAAGCTACAAGATCCTGACCATCGCCGACAAGCAGAAGATGCTCTCGACCGGCACCAAGGAGGTGCTGACGGCGTGGGGCGATTTCTACAAGCAGGAGGGGCGTATTCACGACGCGCTCGACTTCTACGAAAGGGCCGCCGCCACGGATCGACTCGAGGACCTGCGGAAGGCCGCCGTGACCGACGGGAACTACTTCCTCTACAGACGGGCGACGCAGGTGCTCAAGATCGATCCCTCGCCCGCGGACCTCGAGGTCCTTGCTGGCCGCGCCGCGGCGACGGGCAGCGATGCCTACGCCCGCCAGGCTCGCGGCGAGCCGATCGAGCCGCCCGAGGCGCCACCCCCGCCCGAGGCCCCATCCGGGGCCTCGCGCAGGTCATAGCTCCCGCCCGAAGCGGCGGGCGACGAGCCCCGGCCCTACTTGCCCTTGAGCTTGTAGAGGATCTTCCCGAGACCCTTGTTCAGGGGGTGATTCCTCGGGAGCACCGAGATCGGGGGCGACTGGCGCTTCCCGAACATGCGCTCGATCCGCAGCGCGTCCGGGTTGCCAGGATCGCGGGACTTCGCCTCTTCGAGCTCCGTCAGCGCGCTCTTGCGCTTCCCGGCCAGGTAGTAGACCCAGGCCAGGTTCGCGTGGAGCTGGGCGTTGCCCATCCCCTTGAGCACGGCGCGGAAGCAGAAGTCCTCGCCGTCCGAGAAATTGCGATCGGTGAGCGCGAGCGACACCCCGAGGTACGACAGTCCGAGGGGGTTGCTGGGCTCGGCCTTGTTCAGTCGTTCGAAACACGTCCGCGCTTTGACCGCGTTACCGCGGCGCAGGAGCGCGACGCCTTCGTTCAACAGGGAAGATGCATCGGGCATGATGCCTTCTCCGTTTCTTGATTGGAATGACGAGGTGATTGCGGAAGCTACTGGTCGACGGGGGCAGTGTAGACAATCGCCGATCGCCGATCAAGCGTTCGTTTCGACCGCCCGTTGCGCTCCTGGCCTCCGTCCTCCATGGCAGTCCTCGTCTCCGGCCAACGCCTGTGCGAGTTGCCGCCCTAGACACGAAGACACGGAGAAGCTGCCCCGTATAATCGCGCGTCGCGATGCGCCGCTCTCGCCGGGCCGGACTCTCGGAGGTGTCGGATTTCAACCTCGTCTGCCTGGTGCTCGACGGCAGCGATGACGCCGCCGAGGAGCTCCTGAACCGCGGCATCGTGCCGGCTTCGCTCGCGTCCCATGCGCTCGCGCCGGGAGCCGGCGGAGACGGAGCCGAGGCCGCGTTCCACGTGCTCGCGTCGTGCGTGGAGGACGACGCGCGGGGGCTGCGCTCCATGCCCGACGGCGCGGAGCTACGCGACTGGCTTCGCCTCTGGACCTACTACCAGCGGCGCGGCGCGCAGGGCCCCTCGGGTCTGAGGACCCCGTGCGCGACGCCGGGGACCATCCTGCGTTTCGCGCGGGGTCGCATCGCCAGGCGAGCCCGGGGCGACGTGGCAGAGCACCTCGGCGGCTGCAAGGCGTGCGATGCGGCGCTCCGCTTCGAGCGATCCCCGCGCGGGACCGCGGTGCCGGTGCGGCTCGGGATCGACGGCCTCCGGGAGGGACGCAAGCGCGTGCGCGCGCTCCTCTCGGAGCGGGCGCCGATCGTGGGGTTTGGCCTCAACGACGAGATCGCGCGCGTGCTCTACACGTCCGGAGATCGCGGGATCGACGTCTTCGCCTCGGAGGACCGCGTGATGTTCTGCGAGGGCGCGCGCATCCGCCTCGGCGAGCTGACGGTGCAGGTGAAGTGCCTCCTCGAGCAGCCCGAGGATGCCGAGCGCTACAGCCTCGGCGCCGTCTTCTCGGCAACGGGCGAGCGCCTTCCCGTCTTCCTCGACCTCGAGCAGGAAGGGCAGAAGCAGGTCACGCTCCGGGACGGCGCCGCCGAGTTCCGATACATCCGCGGCGGCACGCACGTCCTGCGCTTCGGACGCTTCAAGGGCCAGTCCATCCTGCTCGACATCAAGCCCTACGCCTCCCAGCTCGGCGATCTCCTGCTCATCGCGGACGGCCTCACGCGCAAGGCCGAGGAGGCGTCCGGAGCGCCGCTCGAGATCGCGCTGTTCTACCGGCTCTGCGACGTGACGCTGCGCGCCTGGGCCGCGCACCGCGCCGATCCGCGCCCGCTCCTGCGGGTCCTGCGCACCTACTTCGGACGTCCCATCGCCGCCATCGATCCCGCGGCGCTGGCCGCGGGACGCGCGCCGGCGAGGGACCGCGATGCGTTCGTCCGCCTCCACCGCGCGGGGCCGCTGCGCGCCGTCGCCTTCGCGGCATCCCAGATCCCCGAGCTAGAGCGAGCGCTCCGACCGCTCGCGGTGGTCTTCCTGGCGCGCGAGGCTCGCGACGACGGGCGCCTCTTCGAGAGCCTCACGGCGCTGCGCGCGCACGCCCTGCCCGAGGACATCGAGACCGACCGCTACGTCCGCTCTCTCTGCGAGTGGCTCGGATCGAAGGGGCGCGACACGACGATCCGCGAGGACCTCATGGCGAAGCTCGCCGCCAAGTACGTCGCCGGCCTCATCGCGCGCTTCGACGCGTCCGCGGAGCGACCGCATCGTCTCGATCTCGCAGGCGGTTGATTGGCGACGTAGGCACGGAGATGCGGAGGCGGAAGAGCTGGAAGACGAAGGAGAGGCGTCGACGTCAGCGTCCCCGTGTCCTCCGTGCCTCCGTGCCTCCGTGGCAATCTCCCGGCGCTCCAGATCGTCAGAGCAGCACGTGACGCCGGCGTTCTCCGCCCGGGCCGATCCAGAAAGCCGCCGCCGCCATGTCCGGCGTGTTGTGGGCCCAGCCGACGTCGCCCGACCGGCCGACCGCGATGCAGCCCGCCATCGACCCGGTGCGTAGCGAGAGCCGCTCTATCCCCCAGTCGGCGGCCGCCTGCGGCGAGAGGCCGCGCGCCATGTCGTCGATCACGCCCTTGGCGAGCACCACGCGCATGATCGCCTCGCCGTATCCCGTCGAGCTGACGGCGCCGGCAAGGTCGTCCGCGTAGCCGCCGCAACCGATGAGAGGCGAGTCGCCGATCCGCCCCGCGAGCTTCGCGGGGGTACCACCGGTCGACGTCGCAGAGGCAACGTGGCCGTCGCGATCGCGGGCGACCGCGCCCACCGTCGACCCCCCGAGCGTCGTGGCCGCGCCCGCCTGGGCGCGACGCGCCTCCTCGAAGCGCGCCTGCTCGCGAGGGACGATCAGCTCCGACGGGTCGCACAGAACGCCCCCGTGCGCGGCGTAGAAGCGCTCCGCACCCTCCCCCACCAGCATCACGTGAAGCGACTTCTCGAGCACGGTGTTGGCGGCTTCGATCGGGTTCTTCACGCGGCGTAGGGCCGCGACGGCGCCGGCCCTGAGGTCCGATCCGTCCATCAGGAGAGCGTCGAGCTCGCAGACTCCGTCGAGGGTCAGGTGGGAGCCGCGGCCCGCGTCGAAGACGGGATCGTCCTCGAGGATGCGCACGCACGCGATGACCGCCTCCCGCGCGCTCGCGCCGCGCTCGAGGAGCTCGATGCCCCGGTCGAGGCTCGCAAGCACGCCCGCGCGGCAAGCCTCCTTCTCCTCGTCGGGAATGACCCACGCGCCGCCGTGCACCACGAGCGCGATCCGACCCGCATTACGATCCATCGCCGTCGTCCCCTGTCGTGCCGGTCTCGTCGAGATGAACGCCGAACAGATCTACTACCTCGCCTTCGGTCTCGTGGCCGGCCTCGCGATCCTGGCCGCCGGCTGGTACTACCGGTTCAGCCACCACTACTACCGCAAGAAGAAGCGGCCGAAGACCAGGTCCCGGGCGATCGTCTTGGCCACCCTCGAGGTGCTCGGCTTCGTCGCGGCCGCGGCGCTCGCGGCGTGGCTCGTCACGCGCTGAGCGCGCCTACTCGACGATCTCCACCAGGATCACGGTGGAGTTGTCGTCGCCGCCCTGGGAGTTCGCCTTCTGGATCAGGCTGTTGCAGGCCTCCTCGAGATCGGCGCGCTTGGCCATCAGGATCTCCAGGATCGCCTTGTCGTCGACGAGGGACGAGAGACCGTCGGAGCAGAGAAGGAAGAGGTCGCCCCTCTTCGCCTCCAGCTCGAGGAGATCCACCTCGACCTTCTCCTTGCCGCCGAGCGCGCGCGTGACCACGTTGCGGAACGGGTGGGTGCGCGCCTGCTCGCGCGACAGCGTCCCCTTGCGCTGCTGCTCGTTGACCCAGGAATGATCGCTCGTGAGCTGCGAGAGCGCGCTCTCCCGCACCAGGTAGGCGCGGCTGTCGCCGACGTGCCCGACGTAGGCGCGCTTGCCGTTCACCCAGAGGCTGACGATCGTCGTCCCCATCCCGCGAAGGTCTTCCCGCTTCTGGATCGCGCCGATCACCTTGCGGTTGGCGAGGCGGATCGCGGTCTTGAGGCGGTTGCCCTCCATCGTGATGTTCTCGTCGAACTCGAAGGGCCAGGTGATGTCCTTGTCGCGGCTCGTGAGCTCGATGAACTCGTTGACGGTGTCCACCGCGATGCGGGACGCGATCTCACCGGCCGCGTGGCCGCCCATGCCGTCGGCCACGACGAAGGCATCCTCGGGATTCGCCTTGAACGAGTCTTCGTTGGAGTCCGTTTCAACCCGACGTCCGTGCAAGCGCTCCACTTCAAGGCCATCGGTATCTTCGAGGGTACCTAGCCAGACCTTCTTCTTCAGGACCGAGGCGATGCTGTCGAGGAAGGTCTTGGGCCTCTTCTGGCCCAGGGCTCGTACACCTCCAGAAGCTCCTGCTGGGCCGTCGGGTTGCCCTTGTCCCAGCGGAGCACCTCCTCGAACTTCTTCTTCGCCTTGAGCGGCATGTTTGCGTTCTTGTAGATCCGGCCGACGTCGATCAGGAGGCTGTACTTGTAAGGCTCGATCGCGAAGGCCTTCTCGTAGGCCTCGACCGCCTCTTGTACTTCGCCGGGATCTTGGAAGGCGAGCCCGACGTGGGAGTGGTGCCTGGCGACCTCGGGCTGGGCTTGGCCGCCTGGCTGAAGTAGTCGGCCCGCCTCCGCGTACGCCTCCTTCTTGAACTGCTGGACGCCATTGTGGAAGAAGAGCTTCGCCTGATCGGACTGGCTCAGGTTCTCGAGGGTGACCTGCGTCTTCCTCGTCGCCTCGTCGTACCGCCGGCGGCGTCTCGTCGGAGAGGGTGTTGCAGGCCTCGGTGAGCGCCTGGAACTTCTCCTCCGCCTCCTGCTTCTCCGCTCCTTCCGGGAACCGATCCGGGTGCCACTGCTTGGCGAGCTTCCGGTAAGCGGTCTTCACCTCGTCGGTGCTGGCGGTCTTCGGAAGGTTCAGGACTTCGTAGTGGTTCTGCTTGGCCATTCTCCTCGCGACCTCTTCGTGAGCGGACCTAGGCCCCCACGTTCATTCTACTCGCTCGCCGCCGCGGCCTCTTGCCGCTCATTTCTTCTTCGCCTCCTGCGCCATGCGGATGAGGCGCTTCGCGGCCTCGCGGATGTGCCCCGACACGTTCGTGTTGTTCTCGAGCCTCTTGAGATCGGCGCCGTTGAGCCGGCTCACCAGCCCCATGGCCACGCCGATGGGAGTGCGCGGGTTCTTCACCAGGTTGTGGCAGACGTTGTAGCTCTTGGTGAACTGCTTGATGGTGGAGATCCGCCTCAGGAGGTCGTCGTCGATGGTGCGGAACTGCACGACGAGCTCGATCTCCTGGACCGAGATCTTGCCCCCGTTGAGGACCGCGTTCGACACGGTCCGGTTCGGATCCTTGATGAGGATCATCCGCGACTGGCGCCCGCCCATGTACGCGAGCTTGATCTTGTTGGGCACGGACATCTTCAGGAGCTTCTGCTCCAGCGTCTTCTTCTTCCCCGTCGGATCGGCCTCGTCGACGCGCTCGGCGTCGAGCGCTTCGAGGACCTCCTCCGAGGCGGGCGCCTGCAGGACCTCCTCGATGAGCGCCTGCTGTTCGAGGCCGCCGTAGTCCGGCGCCTCCTCCTCGACCTCCTCCTCGACGACGGGTGCCGCGACGGGCGCCGCCGGGGCGGCGATCTCGGGAGTGACGGAGATGCCCTTGGCGATGAAGTCGGTGCGGATCTCGGCGGCGCGACTCTTGACCGCCGGCGAGGCCCGCGGGTTCTCGGCGATGCGATCGAGGATCGTCGGGTGGCGGATGAGGCGAACCTCGTTGCGGATCAGGATGTCGAGGAGGTGCGGCGACGCGAGGCTCGCCAGGTACTCGATCGCATCGTCGGGCGTGGCGGGGTTCAGGAGGATCGCCTCGCTCATCACGTCGGACCGCGGGCTCCTCGCGTAGTAGGCCAGCACCGACTCCGGCGCGGTGTCCGCACCGAGCACCGGCACGATCTGCTCCTGCGGGTACTCGGTGAGCGTGCGCGCGGCGGCCCTGCTCACCTCGGGATCGGGATCGGCCGTCAGGAAGACGACGAGATCCAGGAGGTCCTCGGCGGGGATCGGCAGCAGCCCGCGTGCGGCAGAGAGCTTGGCGGCCTGGGGTAGCTCTCCGGCTTTGAAACGCGCAACGACGGGGTGGTCGGGACGGGTGCTCATGGCGCGTTTCCTCGAAGGGCGTAGATCAAGGCTTTGACGGGTGCCAAAAATACCAGAACGTCACCCCGAGCAGGAGGGCCAGGATCACGCCCACGGCCAGCACCACGATCTCGGCGCGTACTCCGGCCCGCCGCGCCGCCCTCTCGTCCTCGCCCGCGCGATAGCGGGCGCGCTCGTAGAGGCCGACGCCCCACTCGCCGTCGAGCCCCACTTGCCGCGCGTACTGCCGGATGAAGGCGCGGTTGAAGATGCCGCCCCGGGAGGACGTCGTACTCGTCCCGCTCGATCGACTCGAGCAGGCGCCGGCCAATCTTCGTGGTCCGCGCGATCTCGTCGATCGTGAGCCCGAGGCCCTCCCGCGCGGTGCGGATCGCCTGTCCGAGCGACACGTCGCCGCGCGCCTCCGTGGGCACCTGGGACGCGGCCCTGCCGGTGTCGGACGTGATTTCAGCCATCTCCAAGCTCAACGATAGCCCGGCGGCGGCGCCGAGGAAGACCGGCGCGGCGCGCGGATGGCCAGGTACTAGGCCGGAGCAACCTCCGGCGCGTCCGTGGGATCCGCGGCGGCGGACGCCACGACGCCCGTGCGGGACTGGAGGACACGCTCCGCCGCCAGGCGCACCACCTGGGGACCGACTCCGAGCGGACCAGCTCTTCGGATCGCGCTTCAGGAGCGAGCTGACGATGCCGAGCGCGATCGCGCGCGAGGTGCGGGGTTCCTCGCGAGCGCGAACCGCACCGCGTACTCGACCTTCCAGCGCGCCGACGTGCCGATGTCCTCGAGCAGCGAGGGGGGCGTGCGCCCACTCTCGATGAGGTGCACGACGTCGGACGAGGTGAGCTTCGGGTTCTGGAGCAGCGCCCGGAGCACGATCTCGTCCTGCTCGGCCTTCAACACCTTCACCACGCCCCGCCCGCCGCCCTTGGCCATCGTGAGTCGCTCGCCGAGCGTGATCTGGGGCATGCGCGACACCAGCGTGCTCTCGGCGAACCGCTTGAGCCCCGGAGCGATCTGGTGGCTGTCGAGGAGCCTGAGAAGGTCGGCGAGGTAGAGGAACTTGACGAAGCGGATGGCGAGGTGGCGCGGCGTGCGCGGGTGCTCGACGAGCGCGCGCTTCACCTCGTAGCCGCGCGTGAAGCGGCGATCGTCCCCGATGCGCTGGAGGGTCTGCGCCGAGACGCTCTTGTTGGCGATCGCCAGCGCCGCGTGCTTCTCGTTCACGCGCGGGTGTACGAGCAAGAGCTCGAGCTCCGCCGCGGTCGCCTGCATCACGAGGTTCGAGAGCTCGTCCTCGTCGAGGCGATGAAGCGCGAGGCCAGGTCCGAGCCCGACGAAGGGTGGAAGCCGCCGGCGGGAGGGAGACGGGACCTCCGGCACTGGCCGCAACTCCCGCGGCGGCGAGGTGCCCGCGCCTCGCCGCGACGAGCTCAGCCGCGATGCTGATGGCGATCTCCGCCGGATCGTCCGCGCCGATCGCGATGCCGATGGGGCAGCGAAACCGCGAGAGGTCCGCGCTCGACCCGAGGGCAGCGCGCATCTTCTGGGCCTTCTTCGCCGAACCGAGCATCCCGACGTAGAGGCGCGCCGGTCGCAAGGGCGAGCCGCAGCGCCTCCAGGTCGAGATCGTGGCTTCGGGTCGCGATGACGACGAGGTCCTCGCGTTGGGCCGGTGGCGCGCGAAGGCCTCGGCGAGCGCGGCCCCGACGAGCTCGGCCCCGGGCAGGCGATCGGGCACGAGGAGCTCTTGGCGGTCGTCCTGGCAGACCACGCGAAAGTCGAGCGGCACCAGGGCATGGACGAGAGCCTTGCCGACGTGACCCGCGCCGAGGATGAAAACCTCCGGTGGCGCCGACACCGGCTCGAGGTAGAACTCCACGGACCCGCCGCAGACGAGCCCGAGCTCGGGCTCCTTCTCCTCCGACAGATCGAAGGCCAGCGTCCGCGGCGTGTCGGACTCCATCACCTCGCGGCAGGCAGCCAGGAGCTTCGCCTCCAGAGCGCCGCCGCCCACCGTACCAACGACGCTCGGCCCGCCGGGAGCGGGCTCCATGACGAGCATCTTCGCCGCTCCCGCCATCGGCGCAGACCCGGACCGGGCGATGAGCGTACACGTCGCCCCGCGCCGGCCCTCCGCGCGCAACCGGACGATTTCCTCGTAGATGTCGGCGATGACGGGCCTCCCGCGGGCGATGCCGCAACGTTAGCTCCGCCCCGCGACCGATTCAAGACGCGCACATCTGGTATCGTCCGCCGCGTGCTCCGAGTCCTGCGTCACGCCGACGGGCGCACGGAATCCATCGCTCCGGATCAGATCGACCTTGCGAGCCCGGCGCTCTACTGGATAGACCTCGAGCGCAGCACCGACAGCGAGGAGAGGATCCTCTCCGACCTCTTCCACTTCCATCCGCTGGCGATCGAGGACTGCGTCCAAGACCTGCACCATCCGAAGATGGACGACTACGGGGAGTACGTCTACCTCGTCCTCCACGGCGTGCGCGTCCGCGAGGGAGAGACGGAGTTCTCGTCGATCGAGCTCGACGTCTTCCTCGGACCGAACTACCTCCTGACCTACCACCACGATCCCATGCGATCGATCTCCGAGATGTGGGACAAGGCGCTCAAGGCCGGACCGCACGTCTCGCGGGGCGCCGATCTGCTGCTCCACTCCATCCTCGACACGCTCGTGAGCCACTACTTCCCCGTCTTCGAGGAGATCGAGCAGCGCGCGAACACGCTCGAGGAGGAGGTTTTCCAGCAACCGACCCAGAAGACGCTCGAGGGGATCCTGCGCCTGAAGCGCGACGTGCTGCACATCAAGCGCATCGCCGGTCCGCAGCGCGACGTGCTCGCCCGCGTCTCGCGCGGCGAGGTGACGATCATCCCGGAGGCCCACGTCGTCTATTTCCGGGACCTTTACGACCACCTCTTCCGGCTCGCCGACATCGCCGACAGCTACCGCGACATGCTGCAGGGCGCCCAGGACGCCTACCTCTCCGCGGTCGCGAACCGCCAGAACGAGATCATGAAGGCGCTGACCCTCGTCAGCACGATGATGCTGCCGATGACCGTCGTCGTCGGCGTCTACGGCATGAACTTCGAGCACATGCCCGAGCTCCACTGGCGCTACGGCTATCCGATGGCCCTCGGGTTGATGCTCTTCATCGGCGGCTCGTTCCTCACCTGGTTCAAGCTCAAGCGGTGGCTCTGAGGTGCCCGTTCCTCGCGACGCGGCGGCGATCGGATTCCGGATCCGCACGGGGCGCGCCATCGCGGTCGTCCTCGAGCGCGGCGGGCCCGTCCCACGCGTCCTCCTGAAGCGCGAGATCCTCACCCACGACGCCGGCGACCCGGGATCGGGGCAGCCCTACCATGTCGCGCTCGAAGAGCCCCCCGCGCGCGCCGCGGCGATCGTGAAGCGCCTCACGGCCGTCTGCGCGCGCGTGGCCGGGAGCTCCGTCGCACGCCTCCTCGCCGATGCGCGCGAGGCCGGCGTGACTCCCGCCGCGCCGGCCTCGTGATCGGCAGCGACGTCGACCCGGAGAGCATCGCCAACGCCCACATGCGCGCCCACGCCGCGGAGGGGCAGCTGCACCGGCGGCTCGTGGAGGAGGCGCTCGCGCGCCACGGCCTCCACCACGCGGCGCTGGTCGAGAAGCGCGCGTTCGCCGAAGCCTCCCAGGTCCTGGGGCTCGACGAAGCGGCGCTCGGCGCCGCGCTCGCCGCGATGGGCAAGCACGCCGGCCGCCCCTGGCGTGCCTGGGAGAAGATGGCGGCCCTCGCCGCCTGGGTCGCCCTCGGCCGCGCGTGAGCTACTTCTTCGAGGGCTCGACGACCGGGTCGTAGGCTATCTTGTCGCCCGGTCCAGCGTCGCAGGTCAGCTCGAAGCGCCTGACCTGGTTCTCCTCGATGGGTCCAGGCAAGGTCGTCTTGCCCTTCGACGTGCTCACGCGGATCGACGTGACGCGCCCGCCCGTCTCGTTGATGACGCGCACCAGGACGACGAAGCGATCCCCGGCCAGGGTCGCGCTCTGCTCGAGCACGCGCAGGGACCGGGCGGTCCCCTTGGCCGTCTTCTCCATGCGCTCCGCGTCCGTGATCTGGTTCGGGGCGCTCCCGTAGCCGGTCGCCTGCGGGTTGTCGGTGTCGGGCACGCGGGGAGCGCGCACGATCGTCTTGGTCGTCGTCGTCCCGTCGGGCATCTTGTAGGTCCTCGTGAACGTGCGCGGCTCCTCCGCGTCTCCGCCCGAGCCCGTGGTGCCCGTCGACCCGGAGCTCCCCTGTTCTCGCGCGAGATTGGCCTGCTCCTCCTTCGTCAGTCCGAGGCCGCCCTCCGCCCACGCGGTACCCCGTCCTACGAGGAGGCGAAGGCCGGACGGCTCCCACGCACCCTTCCCGGAGGTGGCGAGCTGCCACGCGTCCAGGACGGCGTTGAACGCGAGGTCCAGCCTCATGCTCCCGAGGTCCTGGAGAGGATTGAGCATCCCCCGGAGGTGGCTCCACTCGGCGACGACGGCCTTGCCATCTGCGGCGCTCGAGGGCCCGTCGTAGTCGAGCAGCACCATGTTGTTGTCGAGCCACTTCCCGCGCCCGAGACGCGCCTGGTCCTCTTCGAGCGCGTAGTAGTCGGCAACCAGGTGGGACAGAAGGCCGAGCTTCGCCGCGAGCTGGGTCGGCGTCGGCTCCGCGGTCGCCGCACGGAGCTGGTCGATCGTCTCCACCACCTGCTTGAGGGCGGCCTCTCCGTGCATCGACTTCTTCAACATGGCGGTGTCGGGGTTCGTGGCCGAGTCCTCGAGCATGCGGGCCACCGGCTTCAGCTTCGCCCGCAAGGCCTCCGGGCTCGCGGCGAGCGCGAGGCGGACGATCTGGCGATGGGTGTCCTCGTCCCACGCCCGGAGCGGCGAGGCGAGAAGCAACGTCAAGGCAACGAGGATCGGTTTCTTCACGGTGGCTCCCGCAGGCGTCGAGGCGCGGTGATCAGTAACCAAATCGGCCGGTCGCGACGATCGCGCCGTAGCTGCTTCCGAAGGGGGAGAAGCTCCCGGCGGCGATCTGGGTGAGGTTCGAGCCGTTGTAGTCGTAGCTTTCGAGGGCGGCCGAAGCGGCGGGGTCCTCGCCCGGAGCGACGACCAGCTCCCCGATGGCGTCGCCGTCGACGTCTCCGCCCGAGACGCGGGCGCCGTACATCGTCGGGAAGGCGACGATGTCGAAGCCGGCGAGCGGCGCGATGGACGCGGCGTCGTAGTCGAAGCCGAGCGCCTCGGAGGGGATCGCCGGACCGGGTCCGCGGCCGACCAGGATCTCGTCGAAGCGATCCGCGTCGACGCTCCCGCCCGCCGGGTTCGCGCCGTAGCCGCCGGCGGCGGCCGTGAAATTGATCTTGCCGATGGCCGCGATGGCCGAGCCGTCGTAGTTGAATCCGCGCACGGTGGCGCCGAAAGCGCCGGAGGGTCCTGGACCGGTGAGGATCTCCTGGAAACCGTCGTTGTCGACGTCGCCGTCGTCGACGTTGACGCCGTACTTGAGCGTGCTGTAAGCGAAGAAGCTGATCTTGGCGATCGCGCCGAGCGCCACGCCGTCGTAGTTCCATCCGCGGACGTGCGGGCCGAACACCCCGCCGGGTCCGGCGCCCGAGAGCATCTCCGCAGGAGCGTCCGCGTCGAGGTTGGCCCCCGCGACGTTGACGCCGTAGCGCAGCGTGCCATACGCATAGAAGTTGACCTTCCCGATCGCGGTGCCGTCGGGCTGCCACGCGCGCACCTGCGGTCCGTAGACGGGGCCGGGCCCCGGTCCGGTGATCGCGTTACTGGTGGCGTTGCCGTCGACGTCGCCCGAGGCGACGAGCGTCCCCCACTGGCCCGCGCCGTAGGCGGTCCAGCTCGCCTTCGCGGCCCCGCCGCCGAGCGCATGGATGGCGGCGTCGTTGGCATTGGGCTGCCCGCGCCCCCGGCCGCTCAGGAAGTTGTCCACGGGAGACGACCCCGTGACCGTGATGTAGCCGAGCTTCGTGTTCGTGTTCGATCCGCTGGGGCCGCTCACGGTGAGGGCGACGTCGTAAGAGCCGGCGGCGCCATAGGTGTGCGATGGATTCTGCAGGGCCGACGTGCCGCCATCGCCGAACGTCCATGCCCAGGCCGTGATGCTCCCCGACGAGAGGTCCGTGAACTGGACCGCAAGCGGCGCAGGGCCGGAGAGAGGGTTCCCGCTGAAGCTCGCGACCGGCCCGAGCTGCTTGAATCCACGATCGATCTGCCAGCCCGGGTTGCCCGCGCCCGTGAGCTCGTAGGCGCCCACCTCGTTCGTCCCGCCGAAGGGCCGAGCCGTCAGGTTGTAGTCGTCGCCCGGGATCCCGGCTCCTGTCGTGCCAGCGCCGACGAGGGTGCTGGTGGGAAGCGGGTAGAGATCGACGACGCCCGGCGTGACGGAGGGCGCGACGAACTCCTGCGCGGGGGGATTGCCGAGCGTCGATCCGCCGATGGCGGACGTCCCGTAGTAGATGTTGTTGCTGGGCGTCGCCGGGCCGGTGCCGCTGTTGGCGCCGATGGCCGCCGCCCCGCTGCTGCTCTGGAAGGCGGCGTTGTTGCTGAAGACCATCGTCCCCGTGGCGCCGCCCCAGTCGGAGAGCTGGATGCAGACGCTCGCGCAGGAGAAGACGGTGTTGTTGGCGATGAACAGGTCCGACATGCCCCAGCCGCTGTAGTTCCGGCTGTTGATGCCGTAGTCGCAGTCGAAGATGACGTTGTTCTGGATGTTCGTCTCGCCGAGCACGAAGATCCCCTCGCCCGATTGCCAGATGGCGTTGCGACGCACGACGTTGTTGTCGGCGCTGTTGCCGCGATCGGTCCGGTACATCGTGACGCCGGGGTAGCCGTTGGTGCTGTAGACGACGTTGTCCTCGACCGTCACCCGGTAGCTCGATCTCTTGATCTCGATGCCGTCGCCCTGGCTCCCCGCCGTCTCGTGGATCCAGCAGTTGCGGATCACGCCGTCGTGCACGACGCAGGTGCCGTCGTGGCAGCCGAAGTAGATGCCTTCGCCGGTCCCGTTGGTGCGCGTGATCTGGCAGTGGTGGACGTCGAAGTCCGACAGGACGACCGCCTTGCTGTTGAGCCCGACGCCGGTCACGTCGTGGATGTAGCAGTCCTCGATGAGCACGTGGTCGCTGTTCGTGCCCGCGTTGAACTTCATGCCGTCGATGTCGGTGCTCGTCCCCGCGTAGGTGATCTCGAAGCCCAGGATCGAGACGTAGTGCACGTCGTCGACGTTGACCACGTTCTGGTTCGCGTTGCCCTGGATGATCGGAGTCCCGCTCTGCGGCTGGATGACGATCCCTGCGACCGCGGTCCCGTTCAGGTTGCGGATCCGCCACGTCGACATGGTGTAGGTCCCCGGCGCGACGAGGAGCGTGTCCCCGGCCAGGAGCATGTCGGAGTAGGTCTGGAGCTCCGAAGGGTTGGTGGCGACGTAGGTCGTCGCGAGAGCGGGACTCGCGGACGCGAGCACGAGCGTGACGAGCCTGATCGCAACCTTGGCCATGGCGACTCTCCTTGGACCGTTCGGAGAGATTCTAGTCGCGACGCGTGCGGGAGGAGAGCGGGCGGCCGCTCAGCGCGCTTCCAGCTCCTCGGCCCGCTGCAGCACGGCGAATCCCTGGGAGGTCAGCACCGTCCCGCCGCCGCCCTTGCCTCCGTGCCGCCGCGACACGAGCGGCTTGCCCCAGATCCGGCTCGCGTCCTCCGCCCAGAGCCACGCCGTCCGGTACGTCACGCCGACCTCCCGGCCCGCGGCGGTGAGGGATCCCGTCCGGGCGACGGCGCGCAGGAAGTCGATCCGCTGGTGCGTGAGCACCCCGCGCGCGCCCACGAGCGATACGCGATGGGACGCGCCGACGCGCTCGTACGGGACGACCGCGGTGGCCTTCACGATCGCATACGCCGCTGCGCCCCTCCGGAGCTTCAGGTCCTTGACGGCCGCGCGCGTCACGAGCGCGGTGAGCCGGAACCCCACGTCCAGCACGACGGCCACGCCTCCCTGCGCGGACCTCGTCGCACGCACGCGGCCCGGGAGCACGTTGCGTGCGCTCACATGGCCGGGATGACCCGTGCAGAGCACGACATCCTCGGCTCGGATCCGCACCGTCGCCCGGCGCCGCGCCTTCATCCCCTCCCAGATCCGGGACGCCACACGGGTCCGCCCCAGGAGAAGCCATGCGTGGGAGTCGCGGGGATCGCACGAGACGATCGTCACGTCGAGGACGTTGATCACGACGCGCGCGTGTCCCGTGCCGACCGCGACATGGACGCGATGCCCGCTTGCACGACGTTCCTCGCGAACGCGGGCTCCGGATGGAGGGAGGCAGCCATGACGTCGTGAGGGTAACAAGAACGCCGCCGTCGAGGCACTGCCGAGCTCACGACCATGCCTGTCGACGCGTCCGGATCGCGCCGCCCGCCCGTCCTACTCGAGGTCGATGTCCCGCCTTGGCGGAGGTTCGTCCTTGCGCCGCTCCGCGTCCTTCAGGGCCTCGCGGAACTTCTCGTCGAGGAGGCGGCTCCGGTCCTTCACCGCGCTCATCTCCTTCTCGAACGCCCGCTCGCGCTCCGCCTTGCGGCGCTCCAGGTCGCCCTTGAGGTCGGGGATGTCCGCCTTCGGCACCGCGGCCTTCGCCGGAGCATGGAAGATCACCGTCCCGGTTGCGGCATCCACCGTCAGCACGGCCTTGCAGCAGGGGCAGACGATCTCGAGACGATCGCTCACTCGAACATCCTCATCAGGGTGCGGCCGAGGGACGGCCACGCGAGCGCGAGCCGGGCGAAGGCAGCGAGCGCCGAGGGCATGACGACCTCGTCGCGCCGCGTCTCGAGCGCCCCGACGGTCGCGCGCGCGACGTCGTCGGCCGAGAGCACGCGGAAGAGCTTGCGCGACTTCGGGAGGTCGTCGGTGCTGGAGCGGTTCTCGCGGAAGTAGTCGGTGGCAACCTCACCCGGGCAGATCAGGATGACCCGCACGCCCGTGCCGCGGGTCTCCTCGCGCAGCGACGCGGTCATGCCGGCGATGCCGAAGCGCGCCGCCGTAGGCGGCGGCTCGCGGGATGGCGATCTTGCCGCCGATGCTCGTCAGGTTGACGATGGCGCCGTCCCGCCTCGCGAGCATGGACGGCAGGCAGGCTTTGGCGAGCGCGAGCGCGGCCAGCACCGGCACCCGCAGCGGCGCCTCCAGCTCCTCGTCCGTCGTCTCGCAGAGCGGGCGGAAGACGCCCACACCGGCGTTGTTGACCAGAACGTCGATCGGCCCGAGGCGCTCGGCCGCCTGGCGGGCGAGCGCGGCGCAGAACGCCGGATCTCCGACGTCTCCGGCGAAGCCCTCGGCCGCGGCCCCCACGGCGCGCGCCGCCGCCACCGTGGCGTCGAGCCCTTCGCGCCCGCGCGCAGCGACCGCGACCTTCATCCCCCGCGCGGCGAGGGCGATCGCGATCGCCTTGCCGATGCCGCGCGACGCGCCCGTCACGAGCGCGACCTTGCCCGAGAGCGTCATGCGAGCGCCGCGACGAGCGACCGGAGGTCGGGGACCTCGATGTCCGGCACGGCGCCCTCGGGCCGGGCGTCGCCCGCGCGGTTCACCCACGCGGTGCGAAAGCCCAGGCGTTTCGCGGGCTCGATGTCGTACCAGAATCCGAACGCGACATGGAGGATCCGGTGGGCGGGAACGCCCGATCGAGCGATCGCCTCCTCGAAGTGGCGCCGGGCGGGCTTGTATGACCGGAGGTCCTGCGCCGTGATCGTCCGCGCGATCGGCGCGCGCAGCCTCTCGAGGGTCGCCGCCAGGATGTCGTTGTCGATGTTGGAGAGGATCCAGAGCGGCGCGATCTCCGCGAGCCTGCCGAGCGACTCGGTCGTGTCGGCGAATGGCTCGAACGTCCCGAGCTCGTCCCCGAGAAACCCGGGGTCATCCGGTGGAGCGAGATCGAGCTCCTTCACGGTCGCGGCGACGCTGTCCCGCAGGATCTCCCGGTAGGGACGGTAGGGTCCCTGGATGAGCCCGCGCTGGACCGCCTCCCAGTGCTCGGCGATCTCGGCGAGCCTCCCGACGTAGGCGTCCGGGCACACGTGCCGGCCGAACGCGCCTATGACGCCGCGGTCCCAGTCGACCAGCGTGCCGTAGCAATCGAAGGTCAGGAGCGAGACGTCGCGACTCAAGCCGCGGACTTCGCGGGCGCCCGGCCCGCGGTCAGACTCCTCACGTGCCCCCGTGGCCGATCGTGACTTCGCCGTCGATCACGATCACCGGCACGCGGCGCGCCCCGCCGGAGTGCACGAGCATCTCCTCCAGCTTGGCCTTGTCCTTCTTGACGTCGATGTAGATGCCGCCCTGGTCGCCGTAGGCCTCCCGGGCCCCGTCCGTGTAGGGTCATCCTTCCTTGCCGTAGATCACGATGCTCTTCGCCATGATCCGAGGATAGCACCCGCGCAACGGCCCGCAGGCAGCTGTCCGGCGCGTGGCCGGGTCGGTCGCGCCGCCACATGGATGCATACTCATGCGCATGGCCCGGATGCAGGTGTGCCTTCCCGACGACATGTACCGCCGCGTCAAGGAGCGCGGGCTGCGTGTCTCGGAGCTCCTGCAGCGGGCGATCACGGAGGAGCTCCGCCGGATGGAGCTGCTCGCGGAGACCGACCGTCATCTTTCCGCGTTGATCGCGCGGGTCGGAGCCCCCAGCGCGGGCCAGCGGGCGCGAGCCGAGGCCTTCGTGCGCCGGATCGCACGGCGGCCGGCGCGCAAGGCAGGGTGAGCTTCCTCGTTCTCGATTCTGGGGGTGTGAGCCGGCTCGCCGAGCGCTCCCGCGCCGCTCTGGCGACGATCGCGGCGCTTCGCTCCGGTGGACTCTGGCCCCCGGTCGTGCCGTCCGTTGTCCTGGTCGAGTGCCTCAAGGGGCACGGAGCCCGGGACACCATCGAGAACCGATTCCTGAAGATGTGCGACGTCGAGGAGCGGATCCCCGAGCCGCTCGCGAGGCGCGCGGCGCAGCTCCGTCGCATCGCGGGGCGAGGCTCTGCGGTCGATGCTCTCGTGATCGCGCTCGCCGAACCGGACGGGATCGCCCTCACGACCGATCCGGCGGTTCTCGAGGCGCTCGCCGCGCACGCCGTGGGCGTCCGCGTGGAGAGGGTCTAGCAGCCCGCGACGCCTCGCGCGCGATCGTCGAGCGCGCCCTGGAGGGCCTCGATCGCACGGGAGGCGTCCACGGCCGGCATGCTCCCCGCGCGCCGGCGGGCTTGCTCGAGGGCGGCGCGGGCGAGCGCGGTCTCGCCGTGGGCGAGCGCGAGACGACCCTGCTCGCAGGCGCAGGCGACGAGCTGGGCGGAGTCGTTCACCGTCGAGAGGAGCTCCTCCGCATCGGAGATGCACGACGCCGCCGAGGAGAGATCGCGCATCTCGCGATGGACGCGGGCGAGATCGAGCAGGGCGATGCCGCGCGTGTGAGGGTCCGCGACGAGGGCGGCGCTCGCGATGGCCTCGAGGAGATCGGCGCGGGCGGCGTCGAAGCGCTTCATCGCCGCCTGCATGCGGCCCTGGCTCGTGAGCACCTGGGCGAGCAAGCGCCGCTCGCCGATCTCCCGCAGGATCTCGAGGGATCGCGCGGTCAGCGTGAGCGCGTCGTGCATCGCCCCGCGATCCATCGCGAGCCCCGCGAGGTTGGCCTGCGCGACCGCCGCCATGCGCCGGTCTCCCGCCGCCCCGGCACGATCGAGGACCTCCCGGTACGTCTCCTCGGCGAGAGCATCGTGCCCCACGCTCTGCTCGAGGCCAGCGACGTTGACGAGGATCGCAACCTCCGCGCGCCGATCCGCCGTTCGCCGCGCGAGCTTCAGGGCCTCCTCGTAGGCGGCCCGCGCCTCGGCGATGCGCCCTTCGATCCTGTGGACCACCGCCTTGTTGGCCAGATGGGACGCCTCGGAGCGCACGTTGCCCGTGCGCCGGGCGATGGCGAGCGCTTCGTCGTAGAGGCGCAGCGCCTTCTTGCCTTGTCCCCTCTCCCGGTAGAGCACCGCGAGCTGTCCCAGCGTCCGGCCGACCTCGATCTCGTGTCCCGCCTCGCGATGGATCCGGAGCGCTTCCTCGAGGTGCTCCTGCGCTTCGGCGGTCCTTCCACTCTCGTCGAGCAGGACCGCGAGCTCGCGAAGCGCCCGGGCGGTCCCCAGCGCGTCGCCGGCGTCCCGTGCCAGCGCCAGCGCAACCTCCGAGGTCTCGATGCCCGCGGCCGGCCGCCCGGCGAGGCGCTCGTGCCTCGCGACGCCCAGCAGCGCCAGAACGCGATCGGCGGGCCGCCGCAGGCGCGCGGCGAGGCGCGCCGCCGCCCCGTACGTCTCGAGCGCGTCCCTGCGCCCGAGGGAGGCCTTCACCCCCGCGAGGGCGAGGCGCGTCTCGAGCTCGAGCCTCCGCAGGCCGCCCGGAAACGAGAGCGCCGCCAGAAAGAGCCGCTCCGCCTCCTCGTAGGCGTACGCGCCGCGCGCGGCATCTCCCGCGTGGCGGTAGGCGGCGCGCGCGCGCGTCGCGAGGCCCGCCTCGTCCCAGTGGTGGGCGATCACGGCGAGACGGGAGAGCCCATCGCCCTTCGATGCCTCGAGCTCCGACGCTATGGCGCGGTGGAGCGCCCGGCGCCGCGACGGGAGGATCGTCCCGTAGGCCACGTCCCGCGCCAGCGCGTGCTTGAAGATCATCTCGCGCGCATCGCCGCCATGGAGCGCCACGATCTCGCGCTCGACGAGCTCCGCCACGTCGCACGCACGCCCCGCGACGCGATCGAGCAGCGCCACCGGGAAGACGCGCCCGATCGCGGAGCCGATCTGGACGATCCGCCGCGCCGGGGCCGAGAGGTGATCGAGCCGGGCCGCGATGAGAGCGGCGAGGCCCGGTGGGACCTCCTCGCGCTCGGGAGGACGCTCCAGCGCGAACCCCGCGGCGGCGCGGGAAAGGCACCCGGTGTCGAGCAGGTGACGCACCAGCTCCTCGACGAACAGCGGCACCCCGGCGGCGCGCTCGACGACGAAGGGGGCCGCCGCCGGCGCCGCGTCCCCGAGGATCCCTTCGAGCATCGCCCCCGCCGCGGCCGCGTCGAGCTCGTGCAGAGCGATCTCGCCGGAGGGCGGCGTCACGCCGCCGCGGTAGAGGAGCAGCACCAGGATCCCGCGCACCGCCGCCCCGCGCGCCAGCACGGCGATCGCCTCGACGGTCCCGGCGTCCGCGTGCTGGAGATCTTCGAGGATCCACAGCTCGGGCCCTCGCCGCCCGATCGCGTCGGCCATCGCCCGGATCGCGAGCTGCTCGTCGAGCCGCCGCGCCCCGGCGTCGACCTCCGCCGCAGGGTGGCCGGGACCACCACGCAGGCCGGCCAGGAGATCGGCATCCGGCGCGGAGAGCCCGAGCTGCCGCGCGAACGCCCGCATGCGGCGCTCCGCGCGCGGGTCCCCCGGCGCGATCCCTGCCGCGCCGCACAGGATCTCGACGAGGGGTCCATAGGGCGCGATCCCCACGGCCGGAGCCCGTCCCTCGCGCACGGGAAGGGGCGACGCGAGACGTCCCGCTTCCCACGCGAGCCTGCTCTTGCCGATGCCGGCCTCGCCGCGGATCCCGAGGACCGCGCCTCGGCCGTCGCGGAGCTCCGCGACGGCGCGCGACAGAACGCCCAAAACGCGAACGCGACCGCAGAGCGGCGCGAAGACTCCCGCGCGCCGAGGGAGCGGTCGCTCCGCGCCGAGCGCGTGCAACTCGACGGGCGCCCGCTTGCCCTTCGCGGCGTGGCGGCCGCGCGCGGCGGTCTCGAAGCGCCGGATCCCATCGCGCGCCTCGCCTGTGAGCGCGACCTCTCCCCAGGGTGAGAGGGCACACGCGCGCGCCGCGGTGTTCACCACGTCGCCCATCACCTGGAAGCTCCGCCGCGTGCCGCCTCCGATCCAGAGGTCGACCAGCCGTCCCGCGTGGATCCCGGCCCGCAGGTTTCGCCCGAATCCGGCGCGGAGGAGGCCGGAGGCCACGGCGCAGGCGCGGTCCGCGTCGTCCTCGTGCGTCGCGGGGATCCCGAAGGCGCAGAGCCACTTGATCCCGTGAGGCGAGAGGTCGGAGCCGATCAGCGTTCCGTCGTGGCACGCGAGGAGGCCGGAGAGCGTCCGCCAGAAGCGCTGGAGCCGCGCGAGGCTTCCCGCGCGCGTCTCGAAGAACGCGATCGCCGCCGCGCGCAGCTCCCCGTCGAACCGGCCGAGGAGCTCGCGCACCTGGGGCGTGACGTAGCGCGAGAGCAGCTCTGCCCCGACGGAGGGCGGTTTCGCGGCCCCCGCCGGGCGCGCTCGTAGCGCGCAGGCACGGGACGCCGCGCGCGAGAGCACCAGGCTCCCTGCCGGCGCCCGCGACGCGAGCCGCGCGAGCTCGGAGACGGCGGGGCCGCACAGGATGTGGTGGCGCCACGCGTCGTCGCCGACGTGGACGGCGCGGACCGTGCCCTGGTGAACCACCTGGGAAACGCGGATCTCGATCGCGCCTGCGCTCGTCTTGACGCGACGCCGCTCCAGGAATGACGCGGCGATCTCCCGTGCGGCAAGGGTCGCGCGCCGCGCCCCGGCCGCGCCCGGGAACACGGCGAAGAGCGCATCTCCCCCGAAGCTCTGGATGCTGCCGCCGCGACGATCGATGGCACGGATCACGGGGCGGAACGCCTGGTTGATGAGCGCCGCCACCTCCTCGGCACCCTCCGGCCCCCGCGCCTGGAGGCGCTCGGTCAGCGCGGTGAAGCCCGCGACGTCCGCGAAGAGGAGCGCCGCATCGAGACGTTCCTCCGAGGGCACCGGCGGCGTGCCCCGCGCGAGCCGCCGCACGAGGTGCGGCGGCAGGAGCGAGGCGAGGGTTCTCGTCGCTACGCGGCTCCCATCGCCCAAAGGATGATCGCCTTCTGGCCGTGCATGCGGTTCTCGGCCTGATCGAAGACGATCGACTGCGGCGACTCCATCACTTCGTGGGTGATCTCCTCGCCGCGGTGCGCGGGCAGACAGTGCATGACGCGCGCGCCGGGCTTGCCGAGCCGCACGAGCTTGCCGTCGATGCAGTAGCCGGCGAACGCCTTGAGGCGCGCCGCCTTCTCGGCCTCCTGCCCCATGCTCGTCCACACGTCGGTGTAGAAGACGTCCGTGCCGGGAGCCCCGTCCTCGGGCCGGCGCACGACCTCGATCTTCCCCTTCGCGTCGCGGCGCGCGCGCTCGAGGGTCTCCCGATCCGCGTCGAATCCCTCCGGCACGACGAGGGTGAGGTCGAAGTGGAGCTTCGCGGCGGCGTTGAGCCACGAGACCGCCACGTTGTTGCCGTCCCCGATCCAGGTGAGCTTGAAACCCTCGGCGCTCCCGAGGTGCTCCTTGATCGTGAGCAGGTCGCAGACGATCTGCGCCGGGTGGTTGTAGTCCGAGAGGCCATTGATGACGGGCACCGGCGCGGCCTTCGCGAGCCCGGAGACGATGGAGTGGGCGAAGGTGCGCGCCATGATCACGTCGCAGTAGCGGGAGAGCACGCGGGCGACATCTTCCACGCTCTCGCGCTCGCCGATGCCGACCTCGGCGGGCGAGAGGTAGATCGCGTGGCCGCCGAGCTGGTGCATCCCCACCTCGAACGACACGCGCGTCCGGAGCGACGGCTTCTGGAAGACCATCCCCATGACCTTGTGGCGCAGGGGATCGCGGAACACGCCGCGCTTCACCTCGGCCTTGACCTCGCTCGCCAGATCGAGGACCGACAGGAAGGTCTCCCGGCTCCAGTCGTAGAGCGACAGGAAGTCGCGCTTCTTGCTCATCAGGTCGTCTCCTTCGCCCGCGTGAGCCTCCCGTAGAATCGGCGCGGCGCGGGGGCTCTCGTCCCGCGCGGTTCCGATCCGAGGCCTATTGGGGCGCGAAAGTATACCCGAGCGTTCTTGGCGCGTCGCCGGCCTGGCGGCGATCGCGCTCCTGCTCGCGGCGCTCTTCCTCTTCGGGGATCCGCTGCTGCGGCCCGACTACGCGGCGCAGCTCTGGAGCGATCCGGACATCGCCTGGCAGTCGTACCCCGCAAAGGCGCTCTACCAGCGCGCGCTCCGCGAGGGACGGGTGCCGCTCGCGAACCCGCACGTGTTCGCGGGCATGCCCTTCGCGGGCAACCCGCAGGCGCAGGTCTTCTATCCGGGAAGCCTCCTCTTCCTCGGCGACCTGGCGCGCGGCTTCGTCATCGCCGCGCTGCTCCACGTCGCTCTCGCATTCACCGGCACCTACCTCCTGGCGCGCCACGCGCTCGGCGCCCGGCCCGAGGCGCGGCCCGCCGCCGCCTTCGCGGCCTGCGCCTACGCCTTCTCGGGATCGATCTCCACGCAGATCCAGCAGACGGCCATCCTCCACACGAGCGCCTGGATCCCGCTCTTCTTCTACGGCCTCCTGTCGGGACGGCTCCTCATGGGAACGATGGCGACCGCCGGGCTCCTCCTCTCCGGACACACCCAGATCGCGACCTACGCGCTCGGCCTCGGTGCGGTCGCGGCGATCCTCGAGGCGGTCCGCGAGAGGAGCCTCGCCTCCGGCGCGCGACCGCTCGCCGCGATGGCGGCCGGCGGCGCGCTCTCGGCCGTGATGCTCGTCCCCGCGGCCGAGCTCCTCTCGATCTCGATGCGCGGGCGCGGCGTCGCGCGGACCTTCTCGGACGTCGCGTCCTTCCAGGACTGGCAGCTCCCGCTGGTCTGGAACCCGGCCGCCTACGCCTCGCTCCACGGCGAGCGCTTCTGGACCTATCCGTTCGTTGGAACGTTCACCCTCGTGCTCGCGCTGGCGGGGATCTGGAGCGTGCGCGCGCCCCGGGCGCGCGTCGTCGCCGAGCTCCTGCTCGTCATCGTCCTCTCCCGCCCGCTCCTCTCGATCTTCGTCGCCATGACCGGCGGCATCGGCGCCTTCGCGCGCTTCTACCTCGCGCACTGGAGCTGGCTCGTCGCGATCTCGCAGCACCTCGCCCTCACCATCGCCCTCGTCCCGCTCGGCCTTTCGATCCTGCTCCTGGCCGTGTGGCGGGAGCGGGTGTTCGCCTGGGCATCCCTCGCCTTCCTCGCATTGCTCCTCTGCCTCGGACCCTCCGCGCCCGCCGCCGGCCGCCTCTTCGACCTCCCGATCGTGGGCGACGCGCGGGGAGCCGTGCGCTTCCTGCACCTCTGGGCGCTCGGCGTCTCGATGGTCGGGGCCTTCGGCGTCGCGGCGGCGCTCGAGCGCGCCGGGACGCGCGTCCGCTACGCGCCGATCCTCGCGGTGCTGATGGCCGGCGCGGCCGTCGCGCTCCGGCACCGCGGCACCCCCGCGGCGATCTTCGCCGCGGCGGCGCTGACCGCTCTCGGTCTATTCGGGCTCCGGTTCCTCCCCGCCCCGCGGAGGGCAGGCACCGGCATCGCCGCCTACGCCCCGGCCGCCATCGTGCGCGTCGAGCTGCTCTCATTCGGCACGAGCGCGTCGCGGGTCGGTGACCCGGAGCTCTTCCGGTACGCCGACCTCGACCGCGTCATCCCAGGCAGAGACCGCGACGCCCGCGTCCTCGTCCTGCGCTCCGGTCCGCTCGGTGCCTACGAGACCGCGTTCGCCCAGAACGCCGGGATGGTGACCGGCCACGACGCGGCGCTCGGCTACGAGCCTCTGGCGCTGCGCAACGCGACGCGGCTCGCCAATCTCGCGAGCCCCATGACGTCGTTCGATCCCAGGACGGGCGCGCTGCGCGAGCTCCACGACATGGCCGTGGTGGCGTCGCCCGGCTTCGTCTCGCCGCGGAGCCTGGCCGTGCTGGACCTCCTCCGCGCGCGCTACGTCGTGACCAGCGGCGCCGACCTCCTCGCCCCGGAGCGCCTCGTTCCGGCGCGCGTCGACGGCACCGAGCCCGCGCGCCGGCCGCTGCCCGAGGCGGAAGCGTTCGCGCTCGCCATCCCGTCCGAGACGACGTTCGTCGCCGAGGCGAGCCCGGCGCCGCGGACCGTGGCGTTCGGTCTCGGCGCGGACCCGGGCGCGGGGAACGGAGCGCCGGCCAGTGTGGAGATCGAGCTTTGCGGGAACCGGCGGAGCTTCGACGTCACGCCCGGAGACGCGATCGCGCCGCGAGAGATCGAAGCTCCGGCGGGACCGGAAGCCAAGCTCGTCGTCCACGTCGCGCCGAGGGGGTCGGGCCAGGGATTTGGCTGGGTCCTCATGACGCGCCCGCAGGTGCGCGTCATCGACGCGTCACGCGCGGCGGCGCTCGCCTCGAGGCTGCGCCTCGTCGCCTCGCTGACCGGAGCCGCCATCGGGCTCCCGCGCGTCGCCGAAATCCGGGTCTACGAGAACGACGGCGCTCTCCCGATCGTCCTCGCCCCGCACCGGATCACGGGCTCCGACGAGGAGCAGGCGATCGCCTCGCCGAGCTTCGATCCGGGCAGCGCGCTCGCGATCTCCGGCGAGCCCCCGCGCGATCTGCCGCCGAGCACGATCGGCCCGGCGCATCGCGAGGGTGAGAACGTCGACGCCTCGTACGACGCCCGGGCGCCCACGACGCTCCTCGTGACGAACGCCTACTTCCCCGGCATCGTCGCGCGCGTCGATGGCGCGCGCGTCCTCGCGCGCGGCGCCGACGTGCTCCTGACCGCCGTCGACGTGCCCGCCGGGCGCCACACCCTCTCGGTGCGGTACGAGCCGCTCTCCTACCGGCTCGGGCTCTTCGTCACGCTGCTCACGGCGACGGGAGGTCTCGCCGCCTCGCTGGCGCGCGTTGCGGGGGCCGCCGGGGCACGATAGCGTCGGCCCACGAACGGACTCTTGCCGGGATCGGACGTCTTCGGGAACTACCGCCTCGTGCGCGAGCTCGGACGCGGCGGCATGGGCGTCGTCTACCTCGCCGAGACGCGCGGCGACGGAGGGAGCCTCGTCGCGCTCAAGACGCTGCGGGCACCCGACCCCAGGCTCCTCGGGAGCCTGCGGCGCGAGATCCTCGCGCTCTCGCGGCTCGACCATCCGGGGATCGTGCGGATCCTGGACCACGGCGTAAACGACGGGACGCCGTGGTACGCGATGGCGCTGGAGCGGGGGTCGACGCTGCGGGACCTCGTCGTCGATCGCTTCCAGCGGGCGGACGGGGGACGTCGGACCACCGACCTCGTGTCGACGCAGGCATTGACGCGGGAGATGACGCACGCGGCGACCGGCGACCTCTCGATCTCCCGGGCGCCGGCAGCCGCGCCCGATCCGACGTGGATCGCGCGATCCATCGAGATCCTCGCCCGGATGTGCGGGCCGCTCGCCTACCTCCACGGCGAGGGGCTCGTCCACCGCGATCTGAAGCCCGAGAACGTCCTGCTGCGCGCCGACGGCGCGCCCGTGATCCTCGACTTCGGCATTGCCGCCGAGTTCGGCACCGGCCGGGAGAACATCGACTGGACGCCGGATGCCAGCGGCACCGCGCTCTACATGGCGCCGGAGCAGTGGACCGGCGCTCCCGTCGACGCCCGGGCCGACCTCTACGCCCTCGGCTGCATCGCCTACGAGCTCCTCACGGGCCGCCCTCCGTTCTTCGGCGAGACGCTCCTGGACCTCGCCGCGAAGCACACGAGCGCGGAGCCGCTCCCCCGGCGATGCTCGGTTCCCGACTCCTCCCGCGATCGACGCGCTCGTGCTCCGGCTCGCCAAGCGTCCCGAGGATCGCACCGGCCATGCCCTGGACGTGGCCCGGGCGCTCGCGATCGCCGCCGCCGGGCGGCGCGGAAGACCGGGCGGCCCGCGACGGCAGCGGCGCGCCCGGCCGCGGGCCTATCTCTACCGCCCGGGCATCGCGGGCCGCGACGGCACCCTCGCGGCGATCGAGTCCGCGTTGCGCGATCTCGGCTCCGGGCGGGCCGGTCGTGCGCTCGTGCTGAAGGGAGAGAGCGGGATCGGCAAGACGCGCCTCGCGATGGCGGCGATCGAGAGGGCGCGCCGCCTGCGCGTCGACTGCCTCACGGTCCGCGGCGAGCCGGGGATCTCGGCGCCGCTCCAGACGATGCGACCGCTCCTGGTCCACGTGGCGGCCCGCTGCCGTGCGGGCGGCGCGGCGGAGACCGAGCGCCTCTTCGAAAGGGGAGGGCGCGGCTCGCTCCGCCTGGCGGCGATCGAGCCGCTTCTGCAACCTCCCCGGCACCGCACCCCGGGCAGGAGCCCGATCCCGCGCCCCAGGACTCGCTGCGGCAGCGGCTCGTCTCCGACGTCGCGGAGCTCCTCCAGGGGTTCGCCGCCGCACGCCCGCACATGATCGTGATCGACGACCTTCCCTGGGCGGACGACCTGACGCTCGCCGCGCTCCTCTTCCTCCTGCGGACCGGGCGCCTCCAGGCGATGCCCCTCCTCGTGCTAGCCACCGCGCGCTCCGAGGAGCCCTCCGGGGTGGTCGGCGAGATCGAGGCTCTCGACGGCTGCGCTTCGCTCGACGTCTCGCGGCTCGATCCGGACGCCGTCCGCTCGATCGTCTCCGACATGCTGTCCGATCGCGATCCCCCGCGGCCGCTCGTCGCGACCCTCGAGCGGCACTCGGAAGGCAACCCCCTCTTCCTCGCCGAGTACCTGCAGGCCGCGATCCACGAAGGGCTCCTCGTGCGCGACGACGCCGGCCGCTGGCGAGCGGAGCGGTTCTCCGCCGACGCCGTCCGGAGCCTTCCCCTCCCGGCCACGCTGCGCGACCTCGTGGCGGCGCGCATCGACGCCCTTCCCGGGACGTGCCGCGCGGTGATCGAGAGCGCGGCGGTGCTCGGCCGCGAGCTCGATGCGGCGATCCTGCGAGAGATGCTCGACGCGACCGACGAGGCGCTCGCCGCGCCGCTCTGGGACCTGGCGCGCCGCCGCCTGCTCGAGGAGCACACCCCCGGCACCCTCGGCTTCCACCACGACAAGATCCGCGAGGGGACGCTGGCGGGCATGGCCCCGGCGCACCGCGCGGTCCTCCGCGCGCGCGCCGCGGCGGTGCTCTCCGAGCGACGTGCCGGCGACCCGGATGCCCTCGCGACGCTCGGCCATCACTTCCGCGAGGCCGGGGACCGAGGTTGCGCACGCAAGTGCCTTCTCGGCGCCGCGCGCCATGCGATCGACACGGCCTCCCTCGCGGAGGCCGAGCAGCTCTTCCGCTCCTACCTCGAGCTCGTCGACGCCCCGACGGTGGAGAGCGTGCGAGCCTCGACGGATCTCGCGTTCCGCGTGCTCTCTTTCCAGGGCCGGACCCGCGAAGCCTACGAGATCCATCGCGCGGCTCTCGCCGACGCCCGCGCGCTCGGCGATCGCGGAGCCGTCGGCCACTGCCTGAGCGCCCTCGCGGGAAGCCTCCTCGCCTCAGGCGACGCGGCGGACGCCGTCCCGCTTCTCGAGGAGTCCCTCGCGATCGCGCGTGCGTCCGGCGATCGCCGCGCCGAGGCTGTCGCCCTCCGCGAGCTCGGTGCCCTGGAGGAACAGCGCGGGCGATTCGCGGAGGCGGAGTCGCTCCACCGGCAGTCCCTGGCGATCATGCGCTCCACCGGCGACGATCGCGCCGCGTGCCGGAGCCAGCTCGTCCTCGCGATGCTCCTCTCGAGACGCGGCGCGCTCGAGGAGTGCGAGCGCCTGACCGCCGATGCGCTCTCGCTCGCACGCAAGGGGGGGAACCGCCGCGACCTCGCCGTCGCACTCGGCGGCGCCGCGCTGGCTCTCGACTCCCAGGATCGGCGCGCGGAGGCCCGCGACGCCTACGAGGAGGCGCGGACCCTCTTCCGCCTCACCGGCGATCTCCGGAACGAGACGACCGTGCTCATCAACGTCGCGGCGCTCTTCATGGCCGACGAGCGATGGGCGGAGGCACGGGAGATGCTCGCGCCCGTCGAGACGTTGCTCCGCGGGATGAACGAGCGGCCGAGGGAAGCGGTCATCTGCCGGAACCTCGCGACCATCGACCTGTGGCTCGGCGACCTCGACGGCGCCGACGCGTTCATAGCCCGCGCCGTGACGCTGGGCCGCCAGTGCAGCGGTCCTCGCGAGCTCGCCACGATCCTCCACGCCCAGGCGGAGATCGAGCGGCTCGCTGGCGATCCTGGCCGCGCCGACACATGCCTGCGCGAGGCGGCCGCGATCGTGGAACCCCTCTCGGACGGGCTCCAGGCGGCCCGGATCGGGATCGCCCAGGGGCACCATGCGCTGATGCGCGGCGGCGACGCGCGAGCGATCCTGGAGGACGCGCGCGGCCGCGCGCGCTCTCTCGGCCCGGGTCCCTGCTCGCGGTTGTCGCGCGGCGTCGAGCGTCTCGAAGCGGCGCAGGCGGCATTCGTGGCGAACAGCGCGATATACCGCGGAGAGGCGCCGGCAAGCTTGAGCCTGGCGCTGCGCGATGCCCTCCGCTCCCGCATGCGGGAAGAGGCGTCCGACCTCTGATCTCGTCGCGGGCGCGTGCGAGAATGCCGGTGCGTCATGAGCCAGGCGAAAGAGCCATGGTGGACGCGGACGTCGCCGCGGTGAGCGGTATCGCTCGCGACGCCGCGGTGCGCACCCTGAAGGCGGGCGACCCGAAGCTCGGCGCGCTCATCGACGCGGTGGGTCCCTGCCGCCTCAGCATCGACACGATGCAGAGCCCCTACGAGGCGCTCTTCGAGGCCATCGTCTACCAGCAGCTCACGGGCAAGGCGGCGGCGACGATCTTCGGGCGCGTCCGGGCGTCGTTCCCCGGACGGCGCTTCCCCAGGCCGGCGGACGTGCTCGCGACGGACGACGCGGTGCTTCGCGCCGCCGGGCTCTCCGGCCCGAAGATCCGCGCGGTGCGCGATCTCTCCGAGAAGGCGGCGACCCGCCGCGTGCCGAGCCTGGCCCGCCTGCAGGCCATGTCGGACGACGAGGTCGTCGACGCACTGACCCCCATCAAGGGCATCGGCCGGTGGACGGTCGAGATGCTGCTCATCTTCAGGCTCGGACGACCGGACGTCCTGCCCGTCGCCGACCTCGGCATCCGGAAGGGCTTCGCCGTCACCTACCGGACGCGGGGACTTCCCGCGCCCGAGCGCGTCGCCGCGCACGGCGAGCGCTGGCGCCCGCACCGCACGATCGCGAGCTGGTACCTCTGGCGCGCCGCGGAGCGCGCAAGAGGCGCGTGACTCAGCGCTGGTCGCCGGCCGGGACGGACCCTCCCCGGCGATCGAACGTCGTCAGCCCGACGCGGTGGCCGTCGGGATCGCGCACGAAGAGCGTGAAGCCCGTGCGGTCGTCGATCGCGACGCCGGCCGAGGCAAGACGCTCTTCCCACGCGGCCCGATCCACGACGGCGAGGGAGAGGACGTGCGCGGAGCCCGTGTCCGGCCCGGCGCCTCGCAGCACGCGCTCCAGCATCACGATGACGCCTCCGGCATCGAGCCAGATGGCGCGGCAGCGGCCAGCATCGTCGAGCTGACGGTCGAGCTCTGGAAGGCCGAGCAGATCGCGGTAGAAGAGGGCGGACCGGTCAGGGTCGGCGACGCGCAGCGCGATGTGCTGGATCTTCATGGGGACATCCATCGGCGCGGCGGTCACCGCGCCGGATGGAAGCGTACCGCGTCTTCCCGCCCTCACAGAGAGGCGACGAGGTCGCGCATGATGCCGCGGAGCACCTCCTCTTCGATCCCCGTCATCACGATCGCGAGCAGCGCCGCTGCCGCGCCGGCGTAGAGGCTCTCGCGGAGATCGCGGAGCTTGACGTCCTTGCACACCAGAGCCGCCATGAAGAGTGCGGCGGCGGCAAGGACGGCGGACGGGCCGAGCCAGAGCTGGAGGCGGCCGGCGATCTGGAGATGTGGCTGTCCCAGTCCCTCGTAAAGGCTCGCGATCCACGACGTTGCCCGGGCGAACCGCTCGGCGGCGATCGCCACGTAGATGCACGTGGCCGTCGTGAGGACCCAGGAAGCGATGCTCGTGATCTTGTTCGCCGTCGTCATGGTTCTTCTCGCTTTCGAGACCGCGCTCCAAGCCGGCTGGGTACAAGCCCCCGCCCTGCATGCGGCCGTCTCTCTCCCTTTTCGGCGCCGCAGATTCACCGGCGCTCCCAGAGAAGAACGTACGGATCGCTTCCCGGATTCGACCTCGATCTCCCTCAGATGTTCACAGGGCTTGCTCGCCCGCAGGTCGCGGCACCACGCCGCTAGACTTGATGCCCATGACGAGCGCGAGGCCGAAGGCCGCCCGATGGTCCAGTGCGAAGCGCTGCGCGCGGGCGGTGGCGCGGGTCGCGCGCGCCGCCTCCCACGTCGTGCCGCCGACGATCCTTGGATGGCTCGTGCTCCTCGCGTCGGCGCTCGCGCTCTGGACGCTCGGCATCGGCGAGCTCGACATGGTGGCGTTCGTGCTCGGCCTCGCCGGGCTCGTGCTGGGAGTGCTCGCCTCGATCGCGGTCGCCGCCGCGGCCCTGGTGCTGAGGGGTCGGATCCGGCCCGTGGGAACCCTGACGCAGCACGTCGAGGCGGGCCAGCCGTGCGCGACCGGGTTCCACGCGCCGTCGCTGGGGTTCATCCCGCTCATCCAGCTCGGCTGGAGGTGGGAGCACCCGCACGACGTCGAGGTCCGGCTGAGGCGCCAGGGCGGGAGGCTCGTCGAGACGATCGTGGCGCAGCGGCGAGGCCAGGCGACCCACGTCGTGCGTCGGTTCTTCGTGCGCGACGTCTTCGGCCTGGCGCGCGTGTCGTGGGCCACCACCGAGGGAGCTTCGCTCACGATCCTGCCGTCGCTCGGCAAGCTCCGCCGCTTGCCGCACCTTCATTCCCTCTACGGGGGCGACGACCTGCCGCTTCCCGACGGGGCGCCGGACGGCGACCGCATCGACATCCGGCGGTACGCGCCTGGCGATCCGGTGCGCAACATCCTCTGGAAGACCTTCGCGAAGACGCGCCAGCTCAACGTGCGCACTCCCGAGCGTGCGATCGCGCGGACGCGCAAGACCATCGCCTACCTCGCGACGGGGCCCGGCGACGGGGCCGCCGCGGCCGCCGCACGCCTCGCCCTGGAGTCGGGCGCCCTGGGCGACGACTGGGTCTTCGGCGTGGACGGCGCTCCCGAGCCGGTCTCCGACGTCCCGCGGGCGCTCAGGGCATCGCGCGCCCGGGACCGGATCCCACCCGTCCGGCCTGTCCGCCTTCCTCGCCCAGGTCGGCGCAACGGCCCACTGCGTGCTCTTCGCTCCCGCGACGCCCTCGCGCTGGATCGACGATGCCGAGAAGAGCGGCCGGAAGCTCTCCTTCGTGCTCGGCGCCGACGGATACGCGCCGCCGGAGCGGCAGCGATCGCTTGCCGCCCGCCTCGGCCGCATCTTCCTGCGCGACGGCGATCGCCCGGGCCTCGACGCGCGCGATCTCCGCAAGGTCCTCGATCGGATCAAGCGGCTGTGCGCTCCATCCGGCGACGTGGCGCTCGCCGATCGGAGGAGCGGGCGCACCTACACCGGCCTTCTCGCTCCGCGTCCGTCGTCGCGCAGCGCCGCATGAAACCCGCCCTCGCGCTGGCGACGGCGATCCTCCGGGCGTGCGTGCTCGTCCTCGCGGTCGTGACCCTCGCCTTCTCCCTCGACGGTGCCGGGGCTCATGGCGGCGGCGATCGGAACTCTCGCCGGGGCGGTGTCCGGAGACCTCGCCGCGCGCACGCGGCTCAGGACGGCGATTGGCGCGGTCGGCTCCGTGGGGCTCGCGGCGGCGGGCATCGTCGCATCCCGCGCGCTCGTCACGGTCAAGCTCTTCTCGTCCCTCGTCGGATCCGTTCCGTGCATGGCGATGGCCGACGTGGTCTTCTGGGGCACGCTCCCGCTCGCGGCGTTCTTCGCGCTGCGCATGGGCGCGGCGCGCCACCGCACCCTCGCATTCGTCGAAGTGGGGGTTGCCGCCGCGGCCCTGGCCGGTGCCTTCGCCGGACACCGCCAGGGCATGGTCCACCGGCCGCTCGCTCTCGCCAACTGGGCGCTCGGTAACGGCATCGATCCCGTCGTCATCCTGATCGTCCTGGGGGGCTCGGGCAGCTTCGTCCTCGCCGCGCTGCTGATCTCCGAGGACCGCAAGCGCCGGTTGCCGCTTCATTACCTCGCGCTCCTCCTCCTGACGGTTGGCCTCCTGCTCACGCTGCGCGTCACGGGCCTGCCGGCACCCAGGCCCTCGAGCGATCTCGGGCTGACCAAGCCCCCCGCCGGCAAGGACTCCAGCCAGAGTGGCGAGCCGGACCTCGCATTCAAGGACGAGTACAAGAGCCGTGGCGGCGACGCGCCGGTCGCGGTCGTGCTCCTGCACGACGACTACGAGCCACCGTCGGGCATCTACTACCTGAGACAGGCAGCATGCTCGCAGTGGAACGGCCGCCGGCTCTCGGAAGCCAAGCGCGACGGCATCGACGAGGACATCCCGCGCACCTTCCCGTCGGCGCCGACCGCAATTGCGAGCGCGCCACCGGTGTCCGAGCAGCGGCAGGAGCTCGACACCACGATCGGGCTCCTGGCCGATCACGTCCGCCCGTTCGCCCTCGACGCGCCTGCCCGTCTCGCGCCGGTCCCGAACCCCGATCCCCTCAAGTTCAAGCTCGCCTACGCGGCGACGTCGCGCGTCCTGACCCTGCCCTACGACAAGATGCTCGGGCGCGCCAGCAGCCCGCCGTCGATGACGCGGGACCAGCTCGCGCTCTACACCGAGATCCCGGACGACGGCCGCTACGGGGAGCTCGCGCGGAGCACGCTCGATGCCCTCGACCCGAGCTACCGCGACGACCCGCTCGCCCAGGCGTTCGCGGTGAAGATCTGGCTCGAGAAGAACGGCACCTACAGCCGGAAGAGCAAGCACGCGAGCGCGGAGGATCCCGCGGCGGACTTCCTGTTCGGCGACCGCATCGGCTACTGCGTCCACTTCGCCCACGCCGCGACGTACATGATGCGAAGCCTCGGCATCCCGGCGCGCGTGGGGGTGGGCTACGCGATCGACGCACGGAACCGCGCGGGGGGATCGACGCTCATGATCCGGGGCAAGGACGCCCACGCCTGGCCGGAGGTGTTCGTCGAGGGCGTCGGCTGGGTGGTCGTCGACATCTTCCCGCAGAAGTCGCTCGATCCTCCGAGCGACGAGGTCGACCAGGGTCTCCAGCGCGCCCTCGGCCAGATGATGAGGCGCACCCCGGAGGAGAAGCAGGCCGCGCAGAAGAAGCCGCCCGTGCGGCTCCCCCCGCCGCGCACGGTGCTGCTCCCGGCCGCCTTCACGCTCGTCGCGCTCCTCGTCCTCGCCTACGCGATCAAGACCCACCGCGCCCTCATCCCGCGCTTCGCGCGCGCGCCGCACCTCTATCGCGTCGGCTATCGCGCGGCGCTCGACCGTCTCGCCGAGGTGGGCTATTCCCGGCGCCGGGGCGAGAGCCGCGAGAGCCTCGCATCCCGATCGGGAGCGATCGCGCCGTCGTTCGGACCGCTCACCTCGTGGCACCTCGAGGGAGCCCTCGGCGCGCCGCAGGTCGATCCCCCCGATGAGCTGCGCGTCCTCGATCGCCGCGTCGCCCGCGAGGTGCGCGGCAACGTCCCCGCGTGGCGGTGGATCCTGGGGCTGCTGAATCCGGTGTCCTGGCTCTGGGCCCGATGATGCGATGACCGGTGGAACGGCCCGCGAGCTCGGGGACCGCCAACGAGAGCGGCGTCACCGCCATGGTCACGCCGACGCGTGCGCGCAGACGTCTCGCAGCGGGCAGACCTCGCACAGGGGCTCCGATCGACGGCACATCTCCTGGCCGTGCTTCCGCAAGAGGAGGTGCGCCTCCCGGAGCCATCGCGGATCGTCCGGCAGCTCGCGCGCCACCGCGGCGCCCGCCGAGCGATACGACGCCGCGTAACTCTTCCCCTCCTCGCCGAACCCGAGCCGGAGCAGGACGCGCAACCCGTTGGACTCCGGGGCGAGGCCCGCGTGCTTGCCCGTGAAGAGCAGGATCTTCTCGGCTCCGGGCTCGCCGATGCCGGGGAACTTCCGGAGGGTCCTGCGCGCGCGCACGGGATCGGACGCGACGATCGCCGCGAGCGGCTCGGCGAGCTCGCTTGCGATGCGCGCGGCCTCGCGGAGCTTGCGCGCCCGCATCGGGGGATCCATCCCGCCGTCCGCGATGCACGCCCTGAGGAGCTTCCCGGGCGCCGCGAGGATCGCGCCGGCATCGATCCCCACGCCCTTCCCGAGCGCGTCGAACACGCGGCGGCGGCGCGCGTCGTCGACGAGGTAGGCGACGTTCTCCCAGACGATCATCGCGAAGGGATCCGTCGCCGGCGGCGGCGCGACGGCGCCGTGCGTCCGCAGGAGGAGGGCGATCGCCTTTCGTAACGGAGGGCGCTTCACGAGTGACGGCCTGCTACATTATTCGCCCATGGAGACGCAGGACGACCTCCTCGTACGCGCCTCGGAATCCTACGAGCGCCCACCGGTCACCAACCTCCGCGAGGCGCTGGACATCATCGGTCACCTGCGCGATCGCATGCGCGCCGCCGTGCTCGGGCGCGAGGAGTTCATCGACCTCATCCTGACGGCGCTCCTCGCCGACGGGCACGTGCTGCTCGAGGACTACCCGGGCTCCGGCAAGACGACGCTCGCGAAGGCCCTCGGGAGCTCGATCCAGGACGACCGGCCGGACGACGACATCGCCGACTTCCGCCGCATCCAGTTCACTCCCGACCTCCTCCCGTCCGACGTCACCGGTGTGTCGGTCTTCGACACGGTGTCGAGCCGCTTCCACTTCCGGCACGGACCGCTGTTCGCCCACGTCGTCCTCGCCGACGAGATCAACCGCACCTCCCCCAAGGTCCAGGCGGCCATGCTCGAGGCGATGGCCGAGAAGCAGGTCACGGTCGACAACGTCACCTACCGCCTCGACGACCTCTTCTTCGTCATCGCGACGCAGAACCCGCTGGACCTCGCGGGCACCTACCCGCTGCCCTTCGCCCAGCTCGACCGCTTCCTCTTCAAGCTCCGCATGAAGCACATCGCCCGCGATGCGGAGCTCGAGGTCCTCGCCACCTACCGCTCGCGGCGCGACACGGTGCGCGCCGATCTGCCGCGCGTCACGCGCACGCAGGTGCTCCAGGCCCGCGACGTCATCGATCGCACCATCGCGATCCACCCCGAGATCCACGAGTGCCTCGTCGACGTCGCGCGCGGGCTGCGCGCCGACGATCGCGTGCTCCAGGGCGCCTCCACGCGGAGCCTGGTGCTCATGATGCCGGCGATGCAGGCGCGCGCGGCGCTCTCGGGGCGCGACTACGTCTCGAGCGAGGACGTGGAGGCGCTCGTCCCGCGCATCTTCGGGCACCGCATCGATCTCGCCCCCGGCGTGCCGGACGCCGACGAGGTCATCGCCCACGCCGTGAAGGCGCCGATGGAGAAGCTCTCCCGCGCCACGCTGCGACGGAGATAGGGATGCTCCGCGCGAGCCTCGTCTCCGCGGCGCTGTTCCTGGCCGTCTCGCTCTCCCTCGCCCAGGAGGTCCCGCAGCCCGACGTGGGCAAGGAGCTCTCGGACGCGGCCGATCGCCTCACCTCGACGGATGACGCCGGCAGCGACGAGCCGGAGGCGCCGGCGATCCACGACGCCCTCGGCGGCACGGGCGAGGATCCGCGCGCGCTCGAAGCCTTCGACCTGCTCACCGCCGCTCACGGCAAGGAGATCCGGGCCCGCGAGCTCGCGGAGAAGATCCTCGCCGACCACCCCGACTCCTTCGAAGCCCACTACGTCGTCGGCGCGGTGCTCCATCGCGCCGAGGGCGACCTGCCGATCGCGCTCTACCATCTCAAGAAGGCGCGCGCGCTGTTCGAGCGGCTCTACGGGCCGAAGCCGGGCAAGGACACGCCGTGGGCCTGGCACGCGATGACGCTCGCGGAGCTCGCGTCGGTGGCCGGCGAGATGGATCTCTGGCAGGAGCGCATCGACGTCCTGATCGCCCACGACGCTGCGTACGACCCGGATCGGCTCGCCGATCGCGGGTGGGCCTACATGCGCCTTCGCCAGTGGGACGAGGCGCGCGAGAGCGTCGCGGCGGGGCTAGCGAGCGGCAGCCTCGACGAGCAGGCGAGCGCGCGCACGACGCTCTGCGCCATCGAGTTCGAGTCGCAGCACAGGAAGGAGGCCTACGACGCGTGCGTCCGTGCGGTGACCGCGGACCGGGAGAACGGCGATGCGCCCCCGCACGCGCTCACCAACGCGGCCCTCGCCGCCGAGTGCATCCTCTCGTTCGACGAGGCCGAGCGCTTCCTGCAAGAGGCGACGAAGTCCGAGGACCATGCCGGCTCGGTGACCAATCCCTGGGTGGTCCTCGTCGACCTCTACGTCGCGCAGCGCCGTATCCCCGAGGCGCTCGAAGCCGTCAAGGAGATGACGGCCTGGCGCATGGCCCAGCCCCCCTACGCCGACGAGCAGACGTGGGCCGAGTGGCAGTTCGCCGCGGCGCTGTTCCTCCTCTCGGCCGGCCGAGCGGAGGATGCCGTCCCGATGACCCGGAGGATGCTCGAGCGCCCGGACCGGACGGGGTTCATCAGCTCCGACTCCACCCTCAACGAGGCGGGCAACGCGATCCTGCACCGTCTCGCGTGCCGCATCGCAGCCGAGCGCCTGACCGAGCGCGCGTCGTGGTCCGCGTGGGCCGGGTGGGCATCGTCCCGCGCCGCCGCGCGGACGCTCCGGCTCGAGGCATGGAATGCCGGCCGGCGTGCCGCCGCGCTGATCGACCGGGATCGCATCCTCGTCTCGACGCTCCGGCCGCATCTGGCCGGGTGCGTCACCATCCCCGACTGGATGGACCAGGAGCTGTGCGAGCTCCTCGGGCCGGGCGTGATCCTGGCCGGCCTCGATCGCGCGCGCGCCGTCGAGACGCTGCCCCACGCAACCGGGTACTTCGACGCGCTCGCCGCCGAGGCGCTCCGCGACCAGGGTCACTCGAGGCGCGCGTTGTCGGCCGCGGACGACGCGTTCGCACACCTGCCCGAGGCGGAGGTCACGCTGCGGGCCCGCGTCCACGCCGTGGCGGCGGCGGCGGCGCTCGCGGCCGGCGACGACGACCGCGCCGTCCAGGAGTACGACCAGGTGATGCAGCTCGATCCCGGGATGGTGCGCCAGCTCGGCCTCGCGCTCCCGGCGACGATCCGGTCGAGCGCCGATCCGGCGGCGCGCAAGGCGGCGCACCTCCTCTCGGGCTCACCGCGCTTCCAGAGCGGCGGCGCGTTCCGCGTGGACGTGCAGGGCGAGGGCTCGTCGCTCACCGCCTGTCTCTCCGGCCTCTCGGGCAAGGTGTACGCCTGCGCCACGGTCACCGCCCAGGAGAAGGAGACGCCCACCGACCTGGCCCGGCGCCTCTGCGCCGAGCTCCACGACCAGGCGTTTGCCCCGCGCGTCGATCTCACGCAGGAGGACATTCGCTCGCTCGATGGCTCGACCACCAGCGGCAACGCGAAGCTCAAGGTCGCGCTCGACGAGCTGACCGGAAAGGCCGCGCCGGAGCCCGACGCCCGATAGCGCGTAGGATCGGATCGTTCCTCGAAGGAGCGTGCCATGACGCGATCGCGCCGGGTCCTCTACGCCGCCCCCGTCCTCGTCGCCTCGACGCTCGGAGGACACGCCTCCTCCTACGACGAGGCGTCGATCCGGCTCCGGAACCCCGGGGTGATCGCCCTGCGGTCCGGCGACCTCGACGTCGCCCAGGGCGTTCCGGCGGTCCCCGCCGACGTCGCGGCGGCGCCCGTCAGAGAGGGAGAGCGCGGCTACTGGCTCCTGAAGCTCGACGGAGCGGTCACGGAGCGCGCCAAGCTCGCGGTCCGGAGCCAGGGCCTGGATCTCATGGCCTACCTTCCGGTCGACACGTTCGCCGTGCGCGGTTTCCCGAGCGCCATCGACACGGCCCGGAGGCTTCCCGGCGTCGCGTGGATCGGCCCGTTCCATCCCGCCTACAAGATCCCGCCGTCCATCGGCACGCGCTCGTTCACGGACGGCCGCGATCCCGCGTACGTGTACCTCGACGCGTGGATATGGCCGGGCGAGGACGTCGCCACCACGGCCCGCGCCGTCGACGAGGCCGGAGCCCGCGTGATCCAGGTCTGGGACGACGGCGCGGTCAGACGCATTCGCGCCCGCGCGCCACGCGAGCTCCTGCCCGCCCTCGCCCGGATCGCCGCCGTCTCGTACCTGGAGGAGATCGGCCAGGTCACGAAGCGCAACAACCAGACGACCTGGGTGCTCCAGACCAATACCCAGAACGTCCGCTCGATCTGGGCGCACGGTCTTCACGGGGAGGGACAGATCGTCGGCCACATCGACGGCGAGATCGATCGCGACCACTGTTTCTTCCTCGATCCCGTCGACAACACGCCAGGCCCCACCCACCGCAAGCTCGTCGGATACCACTCGAGCACGGGGTTCGGCACCGACGGGCACGGGACGCACACCGCGGGGACCGCGGCGGGAGACCAGGAGCCCATCACCGGGAGCCTGGACCAGAACGGCCATGCGTACCGCGCGCGGATCTCGACGTCGAACCTGAACGACATCACCGGCTGGAGCAACACGCCGAGCAACCTGTCGCAGTACCTCTCGATGCAGCACGCCGACGGGGCGCGCGTTCACACCAACAGCTGGGGCGAGGACTTCACGACGGAGTACACGTCGTTCTGCGTCGAGATCGACACCTTCTCGCGCGCCAACGAGGACGACCTGGTGATGTTCGCCGAGACCAACGAGACGGGCCCGGTCTACACGCCGGAGAACGCGAAGGACTGCCTCGGCGTCGGGCTGACCAATCCCCCGCCGAACCAGGACCAGAAGCCGTGGGGCGGCAGCGCGCCGACGGCCGACGGCCGTCGCAAGCCGGAGATATTCGCGCCCGGCTCGGCCACCGTCTCGGCGCGGGCGACGACGACCTGCGGCACGGTCTCCTATGGCGGACGAGCATGGCGAGCCCGGCCATCACCGCAATGCGGCGCTCACGCGCAGTACTACACCGAGGGCTTCTATCCGAGCGGATCCAAGGTCGGAGCCGATGCTTTCACTCCGACGGGCGCTCTCCTGAAGGCGACCCTGATGAACGGCACCGTCGACATGACCATCGATCGCGGGCTACCCATCCGACGGCGAAGGGGTGGGGCGCCTGCTCGAGAACGCCCTCTACTTCGCGGGCGACGCGCGCAGGCTCGTGATCTGGGACGTCCGCAACGGGTCGGGACTGTCGACGGGAGGCGTCGTCCAGTACGACCTCGACGTGAACGGTGCCGCGCAGGAGCTGAAGGTGACGATGGTCTTCACCGACCAGCCGGCAGCGCTCCAGGCATCGCTGGCGCCCGTCAACGACGTCAGCCTCGAGGTCGAGGACCCGAGCGGCAACGTCTACCAGGGCAACGTCTTCGACACCGCCGCGGGAGAGTCGCAGACCGGCGGCTCCGCCGATCTCCTGAACACGGTCGAGCAGGTCGTCAGGAAGACGCCGGTCACGGGGGCCTGGAAGATCCGCGTACGCGCCGGCAACGTGCCGCTGGGACCGCAGGGCTTCGCCATCGTCGCGACCGGCGACGTCTCGGGGACGGGAGGTCCGACGTTCCCCACCGAGGAGATCGTGACCGGGGCAGGCCCGGGCGCGAGCAATCCGCCGGTCGTCAAGACGTGGGACCACGCGGGACCGCCCGCCGTCGTCGACACGTGGGCTCCCTATGGCGGCGCCGGATATGGAGTCAACGTCGCGCCGGGAGACATCGTCGCCGGCGGCACGCCCGAGGTGCTGACCGGACCCGGACCGGGCGCCGTGTACGGGCCGCAGGTGCGCGCGTTCCTACCGGACGGCACGCCGATCGCGAAGGTGAGCTACTTCGCATATGGCACGCTCCGCTACGGCGTCCACGCCGGAGGAGGAGACCTGGACGGCGATCCGCACGCCGAGATCGTCACGAGCCCCGGGCCGGGCCCCGTGTTCGGTCCCCACATCCGCGGCTGGAACTACGACGGCGCGACGCTCACGTCGATCGGCAAGGTCTCCTTCTTCGCCTACGCGACGCTCAAGTACGGCGCGCGCGTGGCGGGGGGCGACGCCGATGGCGACGGTTTCGCCGAGATCGTCACGGGAGCCGGTGCGGGCGCGGTCTTCACGCCCCACGTCAAGACCTTCGACTACGACAATGCCGCCGTGACCGCAAGGGCGAGCTTCTTCGCCTTCGCGACCGGACAGTACGGCGCCGGCGTCGCTGTTGGAAGCACCGATGCCGATGCGCCCGAGGAGGTCATCGCCGCGCACGGCCCCGATCCCACGCAGCCGGCCGACGTGAAGGGCTTCGACACCTCGGCCGGCGTGGTCAACGACTGGACCGTGACGGTGTTTCCGACCCTCGGGGGCGCGGAAGCGGCCGCGGGCGACGTGGACGCGGACGGCGTGGACGAGCTCGTCGCCGCGCCGGGCTGGGGCGCCGCCAACGCGTCCTCGGTGCGCGGCTACGACATCGTCGGTTCGGGCGGCGTCCCGATCTCCACCATCGACTTCACCGCCTACGCGGGGCAGACGTACGGCACCAAGGTCGCCGCCGGGGACATCGGCATCTGAGCTCGACGCTCGAGCCCACCACGGCCCGAGCCCGGGCGCGAGTAACTGGTCCTACGGCTTCGCGTTACCGAGACCCTCCAACGCGATCGCCGCGCACTGGTACTCCCAGAAGTCGCTCTTTCCGGTCGCGACGCACTTCTGGAAGTGCTCCTTCGCCGAGCCGGTCTCGCCGGCGAGGAGCGCGCGTTCGGCGAGGTAGAAGTGCGCTTCGCAGAGGCGATCCACGGCCTTGGCCTCGTCCCCCTTCGCCGCGGCGGCCATCAGCGCGGCGCCCTCGACGCGGCCACGAAAGAGATCGGCGACGGGATCGGGCCACTCGGGTGGATCCGCCGCCGGGTACGCGAGGAGCACCGCTGCGCTCTCGCCGCCTGACCGTGCGCGTGCCAGGAAGAGGGCGAGGGTGGCGTACTTGTCGGGGTTGCCCTGCTTCAGGTAGCGGTCGAGATCGCGCGCCGCGTCGTCGAAACGACCGAGGCCGAACAGGACCTGCCCCCGCGTCCGGTAGGCGCTGGCGAACCTGGGATCCGCCAGGATCGCGCGATCGAGCTCGTCCTTACCTTCGAGGAACCTGCCGAGACGGCAGAGGAGCGCCGCGCGATCGGTGTGGAGCTCGGCGACCCCGGGCATGAGGGCGATGGCGTGCGCGAGGTCCTGGACGGCGTGCTCGTAGTCCTTCTTCGCCGTATAGGCGATGGCACGGTTCGCGTAGGCCTCTCCGAAGTCGGGCTTGAGCTCGAGCGCGTGGCCGAGATCGGAGATGGCGTCATCGCTCTTCGCGCGGAACGAGGCGCGGCTGAAGTAGAGGAGCGCCGTCGGCTTGCGCTCGATGCCCCGCGAGAGCGTCGCGAGCGCCTTCTCCGGCGAGAGCACCCCTTCGACCTTGGCGAGGTTCGCGTAGGCGGCATCGAAGTCGGGCTGGAGCTCGATCGCCCTCCCGAGATCCGCCGTCGCCGCGGGAGCGTGTCCGAGCCGGGCCTCCAGGAGCCCCCGGTTGTAGTACGCCGTTGCGTCCTCCGGGGCAAGACGGATCGCCTCGCCGAAGTCGTCCAGCGCACCCTGCTCGTCGTGGAGCCAGCCGCGCGCCGTCGCCCTCATGACGAACACCGTGGCGGAACGCTCCCCCAGGGACAGCGCCGCGGTGAAGTCGTCGATCGCCGGCTCGGCTTCACCCTTCGCGAGCTGGCAGCTCCCGCGCCCCTCGTGGGCCTCGATCTTCTGCGCCTGCGTCGCCGCTCCGAGATCGATGACCTCCGTGAAGCGGGCGATCGCACCATCGAAGTCCCGGGCGTCGACGGCGGCGTGGGCGTCGCGCAGGAGCTGCTCCGTCTCGCCTTCCCGCGCGGAAGCGATGACCGAGAGCGCGAGCGGCAACACCACCAGGCCTGGACGCACCCTTCTTGCGATCTGGGGTTCTCTCATGCGATGGCGCGGACCGCGTCGCAGGATAGCAAACGCTCGCGGCACGGATCGCGAGCCTTCTGCTACGAGCAATGCTGCCCCGCGATCCGGGCGACGACCCTGGGATCGAGATCGACGCTTGCGTATCCCCGGGTAAGCGCCTCGCCGCGCGCTCGCGCCTCGAGAGCGCGATCGAGCGTACCGATCTCGTGGTGCACACGGTCGGAGATGCCGAGGTCCCGCAAGAGCTGTCTCGCGCGTCCCAGGAGCTCACGCGCATCGCGGCCCGCCGCGAGCGCGACGTGGCCGCGCAGGCAGAGCGTCGGGGCCACCTCGTCGCGCTGGTCCACGCGCCCGAAGAGCTCCTCCGCCTCGCATGCGATCGCATCCGCCGCAAGAACGTCACCGCTCTCGAGGAGCGCGAGCTTGGAGAGGTGGCAGAGCGCGATCGCGAGGAGCGACTGGTGGCCGAGCTCCCGCTGGCGCGCCACCGCCGCTTCGACGCACCGGCGTGCCTCCTCGAAGTCCCCGCGTTCCATCAAGAGACGACCAAGGTTCCCCAGGACGATCCCTTCCGAGGGCCGGTCGCCGGCCGGCGCGAGGACGACGAGCGCCTCCCGGTAGAGTGGCTCGGCCTCCGCGGTCCGGCCCTGCTCGTGGAGCAACAGCCCGAGGTTGCCGAGGAGGCTTCCCTCGAAGGCGCGGTCTCCCATCTCGCGGCTCCGCTGCAACGCCCGCCGGAAGAGGTCCTCCGATCCCTTCGCATCCGCGCGCTGCATCGCGACGTTGGCCATGTTGGCGAGCACGATCGCCTCGCTCTGGCGATTGCCCACCTCCCGCGCGATTGCGAGCGCCCGGCCGAAGACCCTCTCCGCATGCTGGCTCTGGCCCCAGTCGATGAGGACAGCCCCCATGTTCATCAGCCACTCTCCTTCGAGGAGGCGGTCTCCCGTCTTCCTCGCCAGCGCGAACGCGCGACCGAGCGCGCGCAGCGCGCTACGCCCCTCCCCTGCATCGCGGTACGTGGTGCCGAGGTTACCGACGACGAGCCCCTCGGTCCGGAGGTCGCCGATCTCCCGGGCGATCGAGAGCCCCTCGTCGTAAGCCGCGATGGCGTCGTCGATCGACGACGTGTGGGTCATCAGGGCCGCGCGGTTGCAGATGATGGTCGCCTGGAGCTTCCGATCGCCGATCTCGCGTGCGAGCCCGAGGGCGATGTCGTACGGGCCGGCGGCCTCCCCGATCCTCCCTCGGCGCCACAGAGCCGTCGCGATGATCCTGTGCGCGTTGGCCTCCCCGCGCCGATCCCCGCAAGCCCGCGCGTACTCGAGCGAGCGGCCCGCGGCGTCCGCAGCGTCCTGGTGGCGCCCGCCGTGGAGCAGGACCCGCTCCGACAGCTCGAACAACGCCGTCGTCGCTTCGGAGTCGCCGGGACCGCGGGAAAGGAACGCCTTGTAGAGACGCTCCGCTTCGCTCGCGTCGAAGAGCGTCACGGCGCGGCGCGCCCCGGCGAGGTAGGCGGCACGCGCCCTGACGTCGTCACCCGCCCGCTCCCAGTGGCTCCCGATGGCTGCGAGGTGCACGCTCCTCTCGGGCTCCGCGAGCCGTTCGAGCGACTCTCCGCAGGTGCCGTGGATTGCACGCAGCTCCGCGTCCGATCCGCCGGCGTAGGCCCCGTCGCGGATCTGGCCGTGGAGGAAGCGGATCCGACCCGGAGCCGGCTCCTCCATCACCTGGCGCACGAGGAGCTCGGTCTGCGCGTCCAGGAACTCCTCGGGAGAGAGTGCGGAGCAGCCCGCGAGAAGGCCGACGTCGGTCTCGACGCCGAGCGCTGCGGCGACCCGGGCCACGGTGCGGGCGCTCGCCGAGAGGCGATCGAGCCTGCGCGCGACGAGCTTGCCGAGCTCCCGCGGAAGACCGAGATCCATCTCCTCCGCCGCGTCGAGCGCCACGCGCCAGGGTCCCGCCGCCGATCGCACGAGGAGCCCTTCCGCGATCGCGGTCCTGAGGTACTCCGCCACGAAGAAGGGGTTCCCTTCGCACTTGCCGCGAAGCGAGCTCACGAGCGCGGGCGAGGGATCGCGGATCGCGAGCATGCCCGAGATGAGCTCTTCGAGCGCCTCCTCGTCGAGGCGTTCGATCCAGAGCACCGCCGCCCGCGCCAGGGGAAAGCGTCGCTCGACGTCGGCCGCGTCCTCCTTGCGCAGCGTCGCGGTGACGACCAGCCGCGATCGCGGGAGGACCCCGCCGTCGAGGAAGAAGCGCAGGAGCTCGAACGTGAGATCGTCGGCCCACTGGAGATCGTCGATGGCCAGGATGGTCGGGCCACGGCCCGCGAGCGCGACCAAGGACTCCGCGAGAGCCGCGACGAACCGGAGGCGCGCCTCGCCGGGCGGCAACTCCAGGGGCTCGGGATGCGCCGCCTGCCCCGGGAGATCGCGCAACTCGGGCTCGAGGGCCGCAAGCACCCTGCCCCGCGGCCCGAGGACGGCGTCCGTCAGCTCGCGGCCGCCATCCCGGCACGCGTCCGACAACGCGAGCAGGATCCGCCGGACGGGATCGGACGCAACGCTCTCCTCGCCGTGCGGAGCACACTCTCCGACGATGACGCGCAGGTCCCCGCGGTCGACCCCGTGCAGGACTTCCATGGCGAGCCGGGTCTTCCCGATCCCGCTCTCGCCCCCGATGACGATCATGGCTCCCCGAGCGCCGAGGCAGCCCCGGACGTGGGTCGCGAGCCGATCCGCGAGCGCCCGCCTCCCGACGAAGCGCGAGCGATAGAGGTAGGGTCGCGGTGGCGGGCCATCGTCTCGAGCCTCCGCCCCGAGATCGGACAGCGCGGCGGCGACGTCCACCGCGAACCCGATGCGATCGTCGGGACGCTTCGCGAGCAGCCGGCCGATGAGGGCGTCGAGCGCCGGGGGGAGCGGCAGGCGTCCCGAGAGCGGGGGCGGCGTGGCGTCGGGATCGAGGAGCGCGGCCACGTCGGGGAACGGCGCGCATCCCGAGAGCGCGACGTAGAGGAGCGAGCCGAGCGCGAAGAGATCGGCGCGGGCGTCGACGAGCTCGCCCCTGAGCTGCTCGGGGGCCATGTAAGCGCCGGTGCCGCCCGTGTTGGTCACGTCGATCACCTCGCGCCCGACCTTGGCGGAGAACCGGAGGCTCAGCCCGAAGTCGACGATGACGGGCCCACCGTCGGGCCGCACGATGACGTTGCCAGGCTTGAGGTCGCGATGGACGATGCCCTCCCCGTGAAGGTAGGCAAGCGGCCAGCAGAGACGGCGGAAAGTCGTCAAGAGCGCGCGCAGATCCTCGGCGCGCGCGCCGGCGCCCGGATCCCAGAGCCGCCTGCAGTGATCGCGGAGGCTCTCGCCTTCCACGACGTCCATCGCATAGAACGGGATGCCCGCATCGACGCCGTGGCCAACGATGCGCACGACGCCAGGAGACGAAAGCCTCGCGAGGGCCTGGATCTCGCGCCGGATGCCCTGGACCGTCGCCTCCTCGGCGCGGTGAAGCGTCTTCAGCGCGACGCTCGCGCCCGTCCGCTCGCACCGTGCGAGGTAGACGACACCCATCCCGCCCCGGCCGATCTCGCGCACGACGCGGTAACCGCCGACGCGGCTCGGCGCCTCGCTCGGACCGACGCCTCTGCCCACGGGTCCGCGATGATATGAGACAGGCCGCGACGTCTTCACGGGATGGGCGCTCCGGGGCCCGAACACCGCGCACCGCGCCCGGCGGCGGTCGACGCTGGCCCTGCGAGCTCCTCGTATGCGATCTCTCGCCCGCGCGGCGCCGCCGAACGAGCCGGCCGCCGTCTTGACTACGCGGGCGCGAACCGCCTTGCCGCGCGCTCGCGGGCGCGGGCAGCCATCTCCTCGCGGTTCCGCTTCGGCTCGCGTGACGGCAGCTGATCGAGGAACCGCCGCGCGGCCGCATGGACCTCGTCGACGGCGCTGTCCAGTACCTCGCGTTCGCCGGATGGAGCGTTGATGGCGGAGATCTTGCGGACGAACTGGAGCGCCGCGGCGTAGATCTCCTCGTCGGTGACCGGCGGCTCGAAGTTGTGGAGCATGATCGATCGGCACATGGGGAGGGACCTCGTGTCCGCAACATGACGCCGCGCGTTCGGCGTCCTCGCCACGCGACGGTCAGGATCGCGCCGAGCTCGAGACGGCAGCACCGACTCGGGCGACGGCTCGGATCAACCCGGGCGTTCTCAGGACGCCGGCGGTTTCACGGCGGACACGCGCGGGTCGGCAGCACGGCGAAGTTGTCGGGGCGCGTGCGAACGCCGGAGAGGCCGGCGCGCGCAAGCGTCCGGCCATAGAAGAACCCGGGACCGATGTCGAGCAGGACCGCGCGGCCCCCGGAGCGGAGGACCCTCGCGATCTCGGCCAGCGCCTGGGCCCGCTTCGCCAGCGGAGCCGGAACGTTGTGGATGGCGAGGCTCGAGACTTCGATGTCGAACGTCCCGGTGGCAAAGGGCATCGACGTCATGTCCGCCGTGACCAGAGCGACCGCGGCTCCGGCAGCCGCGCGTTCGCCCCGAGTCACCGCCGGGTCGTTACCCGACTGATCGGCCTGTCGCCAGTCGAGCCCGGTGCCCCGCGCGCCGCGTCGGCACGATCAGGAGCAAGCCGCGGCCGCAGCCGACGTCGAGCACGCTCGCCCTCGAGGTCGGGGAGGCGACGAGCCGGTCGCGCGCCCTGATCTTGACCACCTTGCTCGAGGGCATCCACGTCGCGCTCGAGAGAAGGCCGATGCCGCTCAGAGCGAAAGGCCGCAGGAACGCAAGAGCGGGGACCACGAATCCCACCTTGCGGTCGCGACACCACGGCTCCGGTGATCGCGAGTCCGGAACGGCTGACCGTCGGAGCATCGACGCCGGCAATCCGGTGTGGCGGGCACGGCGCGAGCCTGGCCACCGGCTCGCGAGCCGCGGGCGCTCGGTCTCGTCAGCTTCTTGAACTTCGGGCGATGGGGCTGCTCGGCGTCCTTGCCGAGGCGCCGCTTCTTGTCGACCTCGTAGGACTCGAAGTTGCCCTCGTACCAGAAGACCTCCGAGTCGCCCTCGAAGGCCAGGATGTGCGTCGCGACGCGATCCGAAAACCACCGGTCGTGGCTGATCACGGCCGCGCAGCCTCCGAGGCGGCGGCGCCTCCTCGAGGCCACGGCGTGTCGCGTCGAGATCGTTGGTGGGCTCGTCGAGCAGGAGAGGGTACACCGCCGCTCTTCAGGATCTTCGCGAGGTGCAGCCGGTTCGTCTCGCCCCCGAGATCGACGCTTTTGCTGGTCGGGCCCTTGAGGTGAAGGAGGCGACGTAGGCGCGCGACAGGACCTTGCGCTTGCCGATCTCGAGCACGTCCGCGCCGCCGGAGATCTCCTCCACGTGCCCACGGCTGCGATCGAGATCGGCCGCGCCTGATCGTGTCACCGCCGCGAGCAGCCGTCGATCGACGGTGAGCGTCCCGGCATCGGTCTTCTCCTGGCCATGATCATCGAAGAGCGTGGTCTTCCCCGCGCCGTTGGACCGATGACGCCGACGATGCCGCCCTTGGGGAGATTGAAGCTCATGTTCTCGAAGAAGCTGACCGGTCGCCGAAACCCTTCGCGACGCCCTCGGCCTTCACGACGACGTCGCCGAGACGCGGTCCGGGCGGGATCTGGATCTCGAGCGAAGCTGCCGCTCGATCCCCTCCTCGGAGAGGAGGCGCTCGTAGGCGTTGAGGCGCGCCTTGCTCTTGCCCTGGCGCGCGCGCGGCGGCTATGCGCACCCGCTCAGCTCGCGCTCGAGGGTCCTCTTGCGCGCCGACTCCTGCTTCTCCTCGGCCGCCAGCCGCTGTATCGCTGGTCGAGCCACGACGAGTAGTTGCCGTGCCACGGGATGCCGGCCCCGTGGTCGAGCTCGAGGATCCAGGCGGCCACGTTGTCGAGGAAGTAGCGATCGTGCGTGATGGCGACGACCGTGCCGGGGTACTCGCGAAGGTGGTTCTCGAGCCAGAGGACGCTCTCCGCGTCGAGGTGGTTTGTCGGCTCGTCGAGGAGCAAGAGATCCGGCTTCCGGAGCAGGATGCGGCAGAGGGCCACGCGGCGCCGCTCGCCACCGGAGATCACGGCGACGTCGGTGTCGCCCGGCGGGCAGCGGAGCGCGTCCATCGATCTCGAGCTTGCGATCAGGTCCAGGCACCGGCCGCCTCGATCTCGTCCTGGAGCTTGCCCTGGCGCTCGGTGACCTGCTCCATCTCCTCGGGCGAGGATATCTCGCCGAGCGCGTCGCTCCTTCTCGAACTCGTCAGCCGACGCCTTGGTCGACGCGCGACAGCCTTCCTGGACGATCCCGAGCACCGTCTTGCCGGCCTCGAGCTGCGGGTCCTGGGGAAGGTAGCCCGCCGTGAACCCCTGCGTCAGCCGCGCCTCTCCGGCGAAGTCGGTGTCGAGCCCTCCCATGATCTTGAGGAGCGTCGACTTCCCGGCGCCGTTGTGGCCTGACGCCCGATCTTCATGCCAGGAAGAAGAGCCAGATCCCCTTCAACACCTCGCGGTCCGGAGGGTAAGATCTTCCGGAGATTACCATCGTGAATATGCTGCTGGGCAATCTCTTCTCCTTGACGAGCAGGGCGAATACACTGCGCGCATGTCAAGCGAAAACGCGCCGACGATCTCCTGCATCTCCTCCTACTTCAAGGGCAACCGTTTCCTCGAGCAGTGCAGGCGCCTGGGCTGCCGCATTAATCCTCGTGGTGCGCGAGGGTGCTTACGAGCCGTGGGCGCGCGCGGCGTGCGACGAGGTGTTCGCGCTGCCGTCGCTCTTCGACCGGCGTACCGTCGTCAACGCGATCACCTACCTCGCGCGCACGCGCGAGATCGATCGCATCGCGCCGCTCGACGACTACGACGTCGAGATGGCGGCGGCGCTCGCGAGCATGCATCCCCGGCATGGAGAGTCGACGGCGCGCTACTTCCGGGACAGCTCGCGATGCGGAGCGCTGCTGGGACTGCGGCGGTACCCATCGCCCGAGACCGTCCGATGCTCAACAACGACCGCATCAACAGGTTTCCTCGGGCGCGTCCCCCGCCACATTAGCTCCTGACGCGCCGCCGGCGGGCCTTCGGCATCGAGACCACGGAGATCGATCCGCTGGCAGGCCATCGAGGAGATGGGCGACGAGCGGTCGAACTGGCTCCTGGAGCGTTACCTCCCGGGCGACGTGTGCCACGTCGACGCCATCACCGCCAACGGCGAGGTCGTGTTCGCGCAGCCGCGCAGCTACCGGAGGCCGCTCATGGACGTGGCCAAGGGCGGGGGCATCTTCGCCACGCGGACGCTGCCGCGCGAGAGCAACGAGGCCAAGGAGCTGTGCGCGCTCCACGCCACCGTCGTGAAAACGCCAGCTCGGAGGCGTCACCACCTCGTTCATCCGCGCCAAGGAGGACGGCAAGCTCTACTTCCTCGAGACGGCCGCCCGCGTCGGCGGCGCGCACATCTACGACCTCGTGGAAGCGACGTCGGGCCTGAACCTGTGGGCAGAGTGGGCCAAGCTCGAGGTGCTCCAGGGCTCGCGCCCCTACGAGCTGCCTGCCTACCGCAAGGACCACGGCGGCCTCGTCCTCGCGCTCGCGCGCCAGGAGTCGCCCGACACGTCGTCGTTCGACGATCCCGAGGTGGTGAAGCGGATCGACAAGAAGCACCACATCGGACTCGTCGTGCGCGCCGCCACGCCGGAGCGCGTCGAGGAGCTGCTCGAGAGCTACGAGCGGCGCATCGCGTCGGACTTCCTGGCGACGTTGCCGGAAGCCGCGCCCACGCACTGAACCCGATCGGCGGACCCGACCGCGGCGAGCGACACGCCTTTACATCTAATTACACCGCCGCGGGAACAGCGGGCCTAACCTCTTCGTGTGATCAGGTAGCACACGAGCGGACGGGAGAACGACGATGTTTCACGGCACCTTCGCAAGCAGCGCGACGACCCCCTCCAGGAGCTCCGGCACGAGCCTCGGTTTCGTGAGCGTCATCGCCCACGACGCATGCGACGGGCTCGTGGCGAACGTGCCCTTCGGCTTCTTCCTCGGCGACGCGCACCTGCCCGCCGGTCGCTATGCGTTCGAGGGCGGTCTCGTCCTCTTCATCCGCGACGCCGATCGTCAGGTCCGCGGGCGCGTCAAGCGATCGCCGTGGCCGGCCGCCGTCGCCGGGGGGAGGCTGATCTTCGAGCGCGTGGGCGAGCGCCTCCTCCTGACCGCAGTGTGGGCGCCTCCACCCTTGCATTGACGGAGAGCGAGCGCTTCGAGGGGCTCGTCCAGGACCTTGCCGCCCGGTGCCGGCGCGAGGCCCCCGGCGATCCCGCCGGCTGGCGACGCCTGGCGGAGGTCGAGATCCTCGGCCCGGCCCTCGATGGCGCCGGGACGCCTCCGGCGTTCCTCGCGTGGGCCCGCGACCACCGCCGCTTCGGCTACGTGGTGGCAGAGTGCGCGGCGGAGGTCTGCGCGAAGCCCCGCGAGGCGGCGATCTACGTGCTCGGCGCCATCGTGGCGGAGCTCGCGGAGGAGAGCTAGCTCAGCGTCCCCGGAGACGGGTACGGTATAGTTAGGGCACCATCAAGCGTCGCGCGCGCGCGGGTTTGCCATTGAGCCTTCGCACTCACCCTAGAAACGGCATCCGGGTCACGTCCTCGCGGGGCGGCGACCGCAGCCGCGCGTGGCGCCAATCGCGGGAGACCGCGGGGAGAGCATCATGAAACGCATCGCCTCGTTCGCACGATCCGCGCTCGTCATCGCCCTCGGGTGCTCCATCCCCGCGTGGGCCGTGGAGATCACTCTCCAGAACGACTCCTTCGTGAGCGGCGGCTCCATCAAGGTGGAAGCTGGCTTCGTGTCGAACGAGCAGGCCGCGGCGTGGCTGACCGTGCCGTGCGACGGCACGATCGTCGCGTTCCAGGTGGGGTGGGCGTCGATCTCGACGGGCACCCCCGACTCCCTCGAGGACTCGATCACGCTCTACCAGTCGGGCACGTTCCCGACCCCAGGGAGCCAGATCGCGCAGCTCCTCGGACCGGTGATGGTGGACGGCTACATCAACGAGTTCCGGTACTACGACCAGGCGCAGACGCAGCCCATCAGCGTCCCCGTGACGGCGGGCCAGATCGTCGTGCTGTCGTTCCAGTTCCTGAACGATCCCGATCCCACCAACGGACCGAGCGTGTTCGTGGACGGTGACAACACGTGCTTGCCGAGCAAGAACGGCATCTTCGCCATCCCCCCTAGCTCATGGGCCAACTCGTGCGTCCTGGGAGTCACGGGCGATTTCGTCATCCGCCTGATCGAGGACGTCCCGCCGAGCTGCTCCGGCGGTCCCAACACGGGCGCATGCTGCTCCCCGTCGGGGACCTGCACCGACGGCCTGACGCAGGCGCAGTGCACCGCCGCGGGCGGCACCTACCAGGGTAACGGCACGGCTTGCGCCACGACCAACTGCCCGGTGCCGACGCCCGATATGGACTATGCGCTCGGCCAGGGGCTCGGCCTGCCCAACACGAACCGCGTCCGCGGCTTCACCTCCCAGGGGAACACCGCGGGCGTCGACTTCCTCGCCTACGCGGCGGGAGCCTGGGGCGTCAACGTGGTGACCGGCGACGTGGATCTCGGCACGGACGCCGAGATCGTCACCGGCCCTGGACCCGGCGACGTCTTCGGACCCCAGGTGCGCGCGTGGCGCAAGGACGGAACGTCCATGGGCAAGATCAATTACTACGCCTACGGCACCCTCAAGTACGGCGTGAACGTCGCATCGGGAAGCGTCGACGCGGACAGCTACGACGAGATCATCACGGGCGCCGGCCCGGGGGCCGCCTTCGGACCTCACGTCCGCGGCTGGAACTTCGACGGCTCCGCGCTGACCGCCATCGCCAAGATCAGCTACTTCGCGTACGGCACGCTCAAGTTCGGGGTCAACGTCGCGCAGGGCAGCATCGACGCCGATGCCTTCCACGAGCTCCTGACGGCGCCCGGGCCCGGACTGATCTTCGGACCTCAGGTGCGAGGCTGGAACTACGACGGCGCGACGATCACCGCCATCTCGAAGGTCAACTTCAACGCGTTCGCCACGACGCAGTACGGCTGCAACGTCGCCGGCGGGAGCGTCGATCCCGACGCCTTCGCCGAGATCGTCGCCGCGCCTGGCCCGGGCTCGACGTCGAGCTTCCCGTCCCAGTTCAAGGGATTCAACTACGACGGTTCGGCCATCTCGGCGCTCGCGGGTTACGACGTCACGCCCTTCACGACCTACTACGGCGGGCGCGTGGGGCTCGGTGACGTGGATCCGGACGGAAAGTGGGACCTCCTCGCAGGCGCGGGACGAGATCCCGCGGCGGACTCCAGCGTCTACGCCTTCCGCTACGACACGGCGACCCTCACCCCGCTCACGTCGACGCCCTTCCTCCCGTTCCCGGCGTTCTACGGAGTGAACCCGTCCGCAGGCTACCTGAACTACCCGTGATGCGGCGGGGCTCGTCCCCCGCCGCCTCTTCGTCGCTCTTCGCGGAGCCGGCTCTCAGCTAACCTGTCAGGTGCCCCGCCGTTCCGGCCGGGCGCCATGAACCGCGCGTCACCACGAATGACTCAACACGGCCGCACGCCGGTGGAGCCTGCGCACCCGGCCAACGCGCGCGCCCTCGACGTCCGGATTGCCACCTACAACATCCACCGCTGCCAGGGGCTCGATCGCCGGACGCGACCGGAGCGGATCGCCGAGATCCTCCAGGAGATCGACGCGGACATCGTGGCGCTCCAGGAGGTTCTCGGGCCCGGGCCCCGCGGGGAATGCCAGGCCCAGGCCATCGGCGCGCTGCTCGGGATGGGATGGGTGATGGCCCCGACGCGCCGCCGCCGCGGCCACCTCCTGGGCAACGTGGTCCTCAGCCGCTTCCCGATCCGCCGCCACGTCTCGATCGACCTGACGTGCGCGGCGTTCTCGCTCCGGAACTGCCAGCGCGCCGATCTCGCCGTGGGCAACGACGACGCGCCGCACGCCACCTTTCACGTCTACAACGTCCATCTCGGAACGGGCATCCTGGAACGCCGGATCCAGGCGCGATCCCTGGACTCGTTCATCAACGATCACCGCGTCATGGGACCGAAGGTCGTGCTCGGGGACCTCAACGAATGGACGAAGGGCGACATCACGACCATGCTGTCGCGCACGTTCCAGAGCATCGAGCTACCGCCGCACGCCGCGAAGCGCGGCAGCTATCCGGGAATCCTGCCGCTGGTGCAGCTCGATCACATCTACTACGGTGGGCGCGTCGAGGTCCGGGACGTGCGCCTCCCCCGCACGCGCAAGGCCCTTGTCGCCTCCGATCACCTGCCGCTTGTCGCCGACCTGCGCGTCCACGCGTGACGCGGCGGCTCCCGGCTACGGCGTGAGCTTCGGAAGCGGCGGTGCGGCGATCGGCCCCGAACGCTGCACGTCCGCATAGGACACGCGCGGATCGTTGGTCTGGACCTTCACGCCCGCGCCGTACCGCAGCGCGAGCGGGCTCACCGGGTAGTCGAGCCCCTCGTCGGGGCCTCGCGCTCCCAGCATCAAGATGAAGCAGGGCCCGTCGCCCGCTCCCACGAAGACGTGCCGCGTGCCGGGCGGGCAGTGGACGAAGTCCCAGGCCGCAAGCCGCCTCTCTTGCTCCTCGACGATGAGCAGGCACTCGCCCGAGAGGACCAGGAAGTCCTCCTGCAGGCCCTCCGAGTGATAGTGGCAGTTGGGCTGGCCCGGCCAGAGAGCGTGGATGTTCACCCCGACCTGCTCGAACCGCGCGGCCGCGCGGTTCTCGAACATCACCGCCGAGCCGAACTGCGCGCTGCCGTACCATGGCGCCCGCGCCGCGTTCACCACGAACCACCCCGCGCCCTCGGGCGCGAGGCCTCCGTCCTTCTCGATCAGCTTCGCTTCGACCATCGCGTTCTCCTTCGAGAGCCGGCGCGCCCGCGCACGGCTCCGGTGAGGGATCCTACGTGAACGACCTCCGGCACCACCGCGACTTCCGGCGGCTCTGGGCCGCCCAGACCGGCAGCGCGTTCGGATCGCGCATCACGCGCACGGCGGTGCCGGTCATCGCGGTGAAGCTCCTTCACGCGAGCCCGGCTGCGCTGGGCCTCCTCTCGGCGCTCTCCGTGGGACCGGGCGCGGTCATCGGCCTCTTCGCCGGAGGCCCCGTCGACCGCCGGCCCAAGCGCCCCATCCTCGTCGCGGCCGATCTCCTGCGCGCGGCGCTCGTGCTGTCGGTGCCAGTCGCGGCGTGGACGTGGGGCCTCTCGCTCGTCCACCTCGCGATCGTCACGACGCTCGCTGGCGCTGCGACGACGCTGTTCGACATCGCCGATCGTGCCTACCTGCCGTCGATCGTCGGTCGCGGGCTGCTCGCCGCGGGCAACGGCAAGCTCCAGACCACCGACTCGCTCGCCGAGATCGCCGGACCAGGTCTCGCCGGCTTTCTCATCGACCTCGTCACGGCGCCCGTCGCGATGATCGTGGACGCGGCGTCCTACGTCTGGTCAGCGCTCCTCCTCGCCACGCTGCGCGAGGACGGCCGGCCCGAGACCGAGACCGGCGCGACGTCGGGCCTCGGCGGCGACCTGCGCGCGGGCCTCACGGCGACGCTCGGGCACCCGGTCGTTCGTCCGCTGTTGCTCGCCACGGCGACGTCGACGTTCTTCTCGGGCTTCTTCCTGGCGCTCTACATGGCGTTCGCTCTCGACACCCTCGCGATCTCTCCAAGGACGATCGGATTGGTGATCGGCGTCGGAGGCATCGGAGGCCTCCTGGGCGCGATCGCGGCTCCGCGGCTGCCGGCGCGGCTCGGGCTCGGCCCCACCCTGATCCTCGCCCTTGCGGTGGGACAGTGCGCGGGCCTCCTCATTCCCCTCGCGCGCGGCGAGCGCCCGGTGGTTCTCGCCTGCCTCGCCGGCCACCAGCTCGTCGGCGACGGCTTCACGATGGTGTTCCTCGTCCACGCCGTGAGCCTGCGGCAGCGCGTGCTGCCGATCGCGGTCCAGGGCCGCGCGGGGGCGACGTTCGCGATGACCACCGGCCTGCTCCTTCCGGCCGGCGCGCTCCTCGCCGGCGCGATCGGAAGCGCGATCGGCGTCCGCGCGACGCTCTGGATCGGGATGTGCGGCGGGCTCGCGTCACCGCTGTTCTTGATCGGCCTGCGCGATCTGCGCGAGTGATCTGCAGCACGTTTCCATCCTCCGAGTCGTTCGTTCGACGCGGCGCCGGCCCACGGATGGACCGCGACGGTCGTGTAGGATTCCCGTAGCCGCTACCGTCCCGACCCGGATGGAAAAACCCACCGAAATCGGCCCCTTTCGCATCCTGCGGACCCTCGGGGAGGGCGGCATGGGGATCGTCTACCAGGCGTTCCATCCGAAGACCGCGCGGCAGTTCGCCCTCAAGACCGTCCGGCTCCCGGATGCCTCGATCCTCTGCGGGATCCGCCGCGAGATCCGCGCGCTCGCGGAGCTCTCCCATCCCGGCATCGTGCGGATCGTGGCCGAAGGCATCCACGACGGGATGCCGTGGTACGCGATGGATCTCGCGCCGGGAACGACGCTCGCCGCGTTCATCGCGGATCTGCGCATCGGCGTCGCGGATCTCGCCCCCGTTGCAGAGAGCCAGGAATGGACGGCGGCGCTCCCTCGCCCCGGGACCGCGAGCTTCCCGCTCCCGAGGATCGATCCAGCCCCGCGGGCGCCCGGCAGGAAGCCCCCGGCGGGCGCGGGCGCTCTCACGGCGCTGTTGACGCTGGTCCGCCGGCTGTGCCACCCGCTCAGCTACCTGCACGGCGAAGGGCTGGTCCACCGCGACCTGAAGCCGGGCAACGTCCTCGTGCGTGCGGATGGCGTGCCCGTGATCATCGACTTCGGGCTCATCTCGCGGTTCCACGGCACTCTCGGGCGGGAAGCGCTGGAGGCCTCCGGGAGCATCGTCGGGACGATGGGCTACATCGCGCCGGAACAGGCCCGCGGAGAGATCGTGGATGCCCGCGCGGATCTCTACGCTCTCGGCTGCATCCTCTACGAGGTGATCGCGGGACGCCCTCCCTTCATGGGCCAGCCCGCGTCCGTTCTCATGCAGCACCTCGGCGCGGCGCCGGTGCCACCGTCCTCGCACGTCGAAGGCGTGCCTCCGGAGCTCGACGCCCTCGTGCTGCGCTTGCTCGCGAAGGAGGCCCGCACCCGGCCCGGTTACGCGGAGGACGTCGCACGGATCCTCGGAGAGCTCGGCGCCGAGAACGGGGCGTTCGCGGACGCACCCCGGCCGAGGACGCACGTCTACCGGCCCGGATTCGCGGGACGGGAGGACGAGCTCGGGACCCTCGAGCGCGAGCGCGAGGCCGTCGTGCGCGGCGGCTTCCGGCTGGCCCTGATCCAGGGCGAGGCCGGTGTCGGCAAGACGCGTCTCGGGATCGAGCTCTCGCGCCGCGCCGCGTGCGACATGCTGGTCGTCATGACGCGATGCGATCCCGAGAGTCGCGCCCCGCTATCGTGCTTGCGCGGTCTCTTCGACGTCATCGCGGATCGCTGCCGCGAGAAGGGTCCCGCCGCGACCGCGCGGATCCTCGGACGCCGCGGCCCCGTGCTCGCACCCTATGCGCCTGCGATCGCGGACTTGCCAGGTCAGGACCCTCGCGCCAGCGCGCCGGAGCTTCCCGAGGACGAAGGGAGGCTCCGTGCGCTGCTCGATCTTGCGACGTGCGTCCGCGAGCTCAGGGACGACTTCGGCCTGCCTCTCTTCGTGCTCGTCGACGACCTTCAGTGGGCCGACGACCTGACAGCCGCTTTCCTGGAGTCCCTGGTCAGGCTCGCTCCGCCGAGGATCTACGTCGTCGCCACGTTGCGGAGCGAAGAAGCGGGTGCGCTCCCGGTCCACCTCCGCCGGGCGAGCGAGGTCGTCGACGTCACGCTGGGACGGATGGGGCCTTCCCACGTGGCGGCCATCGCACGCGACATGCTGGCCATGGACGACGCCCCTCCGGCTCTCGCGGAGTACGTCCATCGCCGCTCCGAGGGGAACGCGCTCTTCGCAGCGGAGTGCGTCCGCACCGCGGTCGAGCAAGGCGTGCTGCGGCGCGACCGCGATGGAGATTGGGTGATCCAGAGCGGCGGTGCCGCCACGGGTGCGGACTTGCCGTTGCCGCGGTCGTGCGAGGACCTGCTGGCGAGCAGGATCGCGCGGCTCGCTCCCGGACCGCGGCGCGTGCTCGATGCCGCCGCGGTCCTGGGTCGCGAGATGCCGGCGGACCTCCTCGAGATCGTCGCGATGTCGACAGGCGGCGAGCCCGCCGGCGACGTGCAGGAGCTCATCTCGAGACATATCCTCGAGGGCGTCGGCCCCTGGCTGCGCTTCACGCACGACAAGCTCCGCGAGATCTCATGCCTGGAGCTCGGAGAGGACGACCGGCGCCGCTTGCACCTGGCAAGCGCACGGGGGCTCGAGAGGCTCTACGGCAAGACCAGCGACGCGCACCGCGGCGTCGCGGGACATCACTGGGAGCGAGCCGGCGAGCTCGACGCGGCGAGGGAGTGCTACCTCGCGGCGGCGCGCTCATCGGCCGCGCGCTACGCGCACGTCGATGCCGAGCGGTTCCTCCGTTCCTACCTCGCGCTCTCTCCGCACGCCCGGTCGTCCTTCGAGGCCCGCCTCGAGCTCGCCGAGCAAGTGCGATCGCAGCCCGGCAGGTTCGCGGACGCCGCGGGGGAGGCCCAGGCCGCCCTGGCGCTCGCGGAGACTCTCGGCGAGGAGGCGCGGGGCCGGGCGCTCCTCGCACTCGGCGGCCTCGCCTTCCGCGCGGGAGAGCCCGGACAGGCGAGGGCGCTCTACGACCGGGCGCTCGCGTGCGCGAAGAGAGCGGTCGACCGCCCGCTCGAAGCACGCGTGCTCTGCAGTCTGGGAAGCTTGCCCCCCGAGGCAGGTGCGAGCGACGACCTCTCGCAGCTCGCGAGCGCGATCGCCATGGTGCGGGAGCTCGGGGACCGCGCGTCCCTCGTCAACGCCCTGAACAACCTGGCTAGGCGGGAGCAGATCCACGGCAGGGCGGACGCCGCGCGCGCGCGCTTCCAGGAGGCGCTCGAGATCGCCCGGGAGATGGGCGAGCGGCGCACCGAAGGAGCGATCCTGAGCAACCTCGCCGGGCTCGATGCCTCGGACGGGCTTCCCGGCGCCGCCGCGCTCTACGAGGCGAGCCTCGGGATCGCGGACGAGATCGGCGATCGTCGCCTCACCGGCGTGGTGCTCCTCAACCTCGGGGCCTGGCTTGCCCTGGACGACCGCGCGGACGAGGCGAGGATTCAATACGAGAAAGCGCTCGCTCTCTTCCAGGAGACGGGGGATCGAGATCGCGAAGCGTCGACGCTCGGGAACCTCGCCTTCGTCTCGCTGGAGCTCGGCGATCTCGAGGCGGCTCGCGTCATGTTCGAGTCCGCGCGGACCGTCCTCGGCCAGGTCGGCAACCAGGTCCACGAGGTCACGTCGATCCTGGGGCTGGCGCGCTGCGCGCACCTCGCCACGCATCCCGACGCCGCGGTCGACGCGCTCCTCGCGCGCGCCGAGGCGATCTGCGTCGCGAGCGGATACCGTCGAGGGCTCGGGCTCGTCGCGAGCCTGCGCGGGCACGTCGCGCTCGCGCGAGGGGAGGGAGCGGAGCAACACCTCTCCCGCGCGAAGGAGATCCTCGCCGAGCTGGGCCAGGGCGATCGGAGCCATCTCGGAAAGGACGTCGCCTGTCTCGAGCGGGCTCTTCGCTCGGCCGGTCCCAGGCTCCGGGGCTACTGCGAAAGCGACCTGTCCCCCGCTCTTGCCGAGCGCGTGCGCGCGGCGGCGCCCGCCCCCTAGGACTCCGCCGGAGGCCACGCCTTGACGCCGGGGTTCGTCCGGCGCTACGGTAAGTGTGTACTCACTTACCATGCCCCGCCCAAGGATGATCGCTCGCGAGCGCGCCCAGGCCATCATGAAGGCGACGCTGAGGCTCTTTGCCCGGAAGGGCCTGGCCGGCACCACGACGCGCCAGATCGCGCGCGCGGCGGGAGTGTCCGAGGCCCTCCTCTTCAAGCACTTCCCCACCAAGGACGATCTCTACCGGGCGATCCTGCGGGCGAAGATCGCGGAGGGCGAGAGGTTCCTCCCGCTCGGCCACGAGCTCGACGCGCTCGGGGACGAAGAGTTCTTCGTGCACATCGCGGCCACGATCATGCGCCGCGTCGCGCTGGACGACTCCTTCCTGCGCCTCTGGCTCGAGTGCGCGCTCGCGGGCCACGGCCTCGCACGGGCATTCCACGAGGCGCGGATCGAGAAGCTCCGCGACGTGGTGGCGGCCCGCGTGCGGCGCATCTACGCGCGCATCCACTCCCGGAACCGGCGCGGCCCCATCGATGCCCGCGACGCCGCCTTCGTCTGGAGCGGTCACGTCATGTCGGCGATCCTCGCCCGCCAGATCTTCCGGGATCCTCACGTGCGTCGCCTCTCCGTGGAGCGGCACGCGCGGCTCCTCGCCACCCAGTTCCTGGGCGGCCTCGGCGTCCCGGCGGCCGCGCCATGAACCGCGCCGCCGGTCTCTCCGTCGCGCTCGGATGCGCCCTCGCGGCGCGCGCGCAGCAGGGCGAGGGATTCCCGTCGTCGGTGCGAGGCGGCGTTCCCGGCGACCCTCCTAGCGAGACGCCGCTTCGCCTGACCCTCGACGATGCGATCGCACGCGGGCTCGCGCACAACCTCGCCCTCGCCCTGGCGGATCGCGCCGTCTCCGAGCGGCGAGGCGACCGTCTCTCCGCCCTCGGAGACTTGCTTCCCGACCTCCACGCAGCGATCGGAGAATCGCGCCAGAAGATCAACCTCGCGGCCTACGGCTTCTCGCTCCCGGGGACGCCGAGCCTCGTGGGGCCGTTCGACGTCTTCGACGCGCGGCTGCGCGCGACCCAGCCGCTCCTCGACCTCCCGAGCTATCACGAGACGCGGGCGCGGGGCGCGGCGGTGGACGCCGCGCGCGCGACGTGGGAAGACACGCGCGACGTCGTCGTCCTCGTGTGCGGGAACCTCTACCTCCAGGCGGTGGCGGCGCGGAGCCGCATCGACGCTGCCGAGGCGGAGGCACGCACGGCCGAGACCCTCCGCATCCTCGCCGCCGACCGCGAGGCGGCCGGCACCGCCGCGGCGATCGATCTCCTCAGAGCCGAGGTGGAGGAAGCCAACCGCCGCCAGGCGCTCATCGCGGCGCGCAACGGTTTCGAGAAGGCAAAGCTCGCTCTCTCCCGGGCGATCGGGCTCCCGCTCGAGACGGCGATCGAGCTCCACGATCCCGTGCCGTTCGCGGAGGTCGTGGCGCCTTCGCCCGGCGACGCCGTCGCGAGCGCTCTCGCGGCGCGCGCCGACGTCCGCGCGGCACAGGCCCGTGTCCGGTCGCTCGAGGAGGAGCGTCGCGCTGCCTCCGCAGAGCGGCTTCCACGCCTCGAGCTCCATGCGGACTACGGAGCCATCGGCCCGACGCTCGATTCGTCGGAGACGACGTACGGCGTGGCGGCCGAGCTGTCGATCCCCATCCTCGCACGCCATGCGAGCGGCAAGATCGCCCAGGCCGACGCCCGGCTCGAAGCTGCGACCGCCGCGCTGGCAGATCTCCGCGCGCGGGTGGCCTACGAGGTGCGATCGGCGCTCCTGGACGTCGAGGCCGCGTCCGAGCGCGTCGACGTCGCCCGGCGGACGCGCGACCTCGCAATGGAGCAGCTCGGCCAGGCGCGGGACCGGTTCGCCGCCGGCGTCGCGGACAACACCGAGGTCGTTCAGGCGCAGCAGAGCGTCGCCATGGCCTCCGAGGCCGCCATCGAGAGCCTCTACGACCACAACGTCGCCAAGGCGTCGCTCGCCCGCGCCATGGGGCACGCCTACGAGGCCTACGCCGCGGGAGCGGCCAGACCGTGACCGAGGCCGGAGGCCCGGTGGCATCCGCTCTCCCGCGCGACGTCCCGTCCGGGGCGCCGCAGGCGACGGCCAGCCCCGCGAAGCCGCGGAGGTGGATCTGGCTCGCCGCAGCGGCGGCGGTCCCTCTGGCCATCGTCGCCGCGCTCGCGCTTCGGCACCATGCCGCCGGTCGCGTGTCGACGGACGATGCGCAGATCGACGGGCACGTGAATCCCGTGGCGGCGCGCGTCGGTGGGACCATCGCCGAGGTCGCGGTCACCGACAACCAGGTCGTGGCTTCCGGCGCGGTGCTCGTGCGCATCGACGCCCGCGAGCTCGAGGTGGCCGTCGCCCGGGCGAAAGCCGATCTCCTGCGGGCGCGGGCAGAGGCCGCCGCCGCGCACGCGTCCCTTCCCGTGACCACCCGTGCCGCATCCGGTGGTCAGTCGGCGCTCGAGAGCGAGCTTCTGTCCGCACGTGCCCGCGTGCAGGTCGCCCGGGCGCACGTGGTGGAGGCCGAGGCCGCGGCCCGCAAGAAGGAGCACGATGCCGCGCGCCTGCAGCCTCTCGTCGCCAAGGAGGAGATCTCGCGCCAGCAATACGACGCCGCCGTCGCCGACGCCGACATGTCCCGCGCGGCGCTCGACTCCGCGAAGGCCGCGGTCGTCGAGGCGGAAGGAGACGTCGCGGCCGCGGAGGCGCGGCTCCAGGCCGCCGCCACCGTCCCGCAGCAGCTCGACGTCGCGCGCGCCCGCGCCGATGCCGCCGATGCCCACGAGGCCGAGCTCGAGGCGGCGCTCCAGCAGGCGGAGATCGACCTCGAGCACGCCGTCGTCCGCGCCCCCGTCGCGGGCACGATAAGCCGCCGTGGCGCCGAGGTCGGGCAGATCGTGCAGCCGGGACAGCCTCTGCTCGCGATCGTCCCGGGGGAGGATCTTTGGGTGACGGCGAACTTCAAGGAGAGCCAGCTCCGCCGCGTGCGCCCGGGTCAGAGAGCGCTCGTGAAGGTCGATGCCTACGGAGGGCGCGTCTACCGCGGCCGCGTGGATTCGATCGCGGCCGCGACCGGTGCGCGCTTCAGCCTCTTGCCCCCCGAGAACGCCACGGGGAACTTCGTCAAGGTGGTGCAGCGGATCCCCGTCAAGATCGCAATCGACCCGGGCCAGGATCCCGATCACCAGCTGCGTCCGGGCATGTCGGTCGTACCGACCGTCCTCCTGCGGTGACGAGCGTGCCTTCGGGGTATCGCCACGTCAATCCCTGGATCGTGGCGATCGCCGTGATGTTCGGAACGTTCATGGAGGTGCTCGACACGACCGTCGTGAACGTGTCGCTGCCCCACATCGCCGGCAGCCTCTCGGCCACCATCGACGAGTCGACCTGGGCGCTGACGTCGTACCTCGTGGCCAACGCCATCATCCTTCCCCTGACGGGGTGGCTCGCGAACCAGTTCGGCCGCAAGCGCCTGCTACTCGCCTCGGTCGCAGGCTTCACCACGGCCTCGTTCCTCTGCGGGCTCGCTCCGAACCTGGCGACGCTCGTGCTGTTCCGCGTCATCCAGGGGCTCACCGGCGGCGCGCTGCAACCGCTGTCGCAGGCGGTGCTCCTGGAGGCGTTCCCGCCGCGCGATCGCGGCAAGGCCATGGGCTTCTGGGGGCTCGGCATCGTCGTCGCCCCGATCTTCGGGCCCGTGCTCGGCGGGTGGCTCACCGACAGCTACAGCTGGCGCTGGGTCTTCTACGTCAACATCCCGGTCGGCATCGCGTCCCTCGTCCTGACCACGCTCTTCGTCTTCGACCCTCCCTACATCGGCCGCCGGTCCCAGGTCGTCGACTGGTGGGGCATCGGCATGCTCGCCCTGGGCGTCGGCGCGCTCCAGATCCTGCTCGACACGGGCCAGGAGGAGGACTGGTTCGCTTCGAGCGCCATGCGCGGACTGGCGATCGCGGCGGCGATCGGCATCGTCGCCTTCGTGATCCGCGAGCTCGGTACGCCCCATCCCGTCGTCGATCTCCGCGTCTTCCGGAGCCGGACCTACGCGACCGGCGTCTTCCTCATGACGACCCTCGGCTTCGTCCTCTACGGGAGCCTCGTGCTCCTGCCGATCCTCCTCCAGACGCTCCTCGGCTACCCGGCGCTTCAGGCGGGCATCGCCATGGCGCCGCGCGGGATCGGATCCTTCATCGCGATGCCGCTCGTGGGGGCGTTCCTGATGCGGGTCGGACCGCGGAAGTTCCTGGGGACCGGGCTCGTCGGTGGAGGGCTCACCCTCGTCTGGCTCGGGCGCCTCGATCTCTCGGCGGGCTACTGGGACGTCTTCTGGCCCCAGTTCTTCCAGGGAATGTGCCTTGCGCTGCTCTTCGTCCCGCTCACGACGATCACGATGGACCCCATCCCTCGCGAGGCGATGGGCAACGCGACCTCCATGTTCAACCTCATGCGGAACATCGGCGGCTCGATGGGCATCGCCACGACGACGACGCTTCTCGCGCGCCGCCAGCAGTCCCTCACGAGCACGCTGGGCGCCCACATCAGCCTCTACGATCCCGCGACGCGCGCGACGCTGGATTCGCTGCGAGCCGGCTTCGTCGCGCGCGGCGCCGACGTCGCGACCGCCTGGCACAAGGCCGAGGCCGCCCTCTGGGGGACCCTGGAGCGCCAGGCCACGATGCTCTCCTTCGTCCAGATCTTCCGCCTGCTGGGCCTCGTGTTCCTCGTCATGCTCCCGCTCGTGCTGCTGCTCGAGAACCCGAAGCACGCGCCCGCGCCGGCGGCGGCCCACTGACTGCGAGGCGCCCTCCCTCCCGGAGGACGCCACGGACGCATCACCGCACGTCGCCCCACACCAGTGCGATCCCTGCTCGCGCCGCGTGGATTGCGCGCCGCAGGCTTCTCGCCACGCGTCCGAGCTGGCTGTCGGCCGAGAGGCCATGCTGCGCGAGAATCGCGTCGACCTCCGCGAGGACCGGATCCGGGTCCTCGCCGCGAGCGAGGAGCAGGCGCCCCCTCTCGCACAGGCACAGACCCTCCTGAAGGCGATCGCCCACCTCGCGCAGGATCCGCCGCGCCTCGCCGGACGCGCGATCGGCAGCATCGAGGCAGCCGCTGCGCCGCTCGACGCCCGCGAGGGCCGTCTGCCACACGCCCTCGAACCGCCGATCGCCGAGCTCGCGGCTGGTCGCGATCGCGCGCTCGAGGAGCGCCCTCGCTTCGGGGAGCCTCCACGCGTTCAGCTCGAGGTTCCCGAGGTTGCCGGCCCAGATGCCTTCGAGCCGGCGGTCTCCGCTCTCCCGTGCGATCGCGTGGGCGGCCTCGAGCTTCGTGCGTGCGACGTCCGGCTCGTCGTACGCGTAGGTCAGCGCGAGGTTGCCGAGGTTGTGCGACTCCAACCGCCCATCCCCCGTCTCCCGCGCGCCCTGGATCGCCTCCGCGTAGAGCTCGCGTGCCTCCTCGAGCCGTCCCTGCTCCTCACGGACGAGCGCGAGGTGGCCGGTGGCGCTCGCCGCCATGCGCCGGTCCCCCGCGGCGCGCGAGGAGTCCGCCGCCGCGCCAAGGACGGCCGCCGCCTCGTCGAGCTGCCCAAGCGCCGCCACCGCGTTGCCGAGCCCGGCGAGGGCGCTCCCCATCTGCTCCCGCTCTCCGAGGAGGCGGAACACCGCGATCGCCGCCTCGAGGACGACGCGCGCGTCGCCGTACCGGCCGCCGATCCGGTGAAACGAGCCGATGTCGACGAGGATCATCGCCTCGAGCCGGCGCTCGTCATGGCGCCTGGCGAGATCGAGCGCGGCGTCGAGGCTCGCGAGCGCCTGCTCACGCTCTCCCGCCTCCGACTGGATCGTCCCGAGGCTCCTGAGCGCGTCGGCCTCGCACACGCCGTCGCCGATGTCGCGCGGCCTCGGCGAGCATGCGTTCGAGCTCGCGGCGCGCCTCCCCGCTCCTACCGATCGTGCAGGAGCTCGCGGCCGAGGTCGCACCTCGCGAGGAGGCTCTCGCTCGACGGGCTCGAGGTGAGGCGCAGGTAGGCGCGGTAGAGCTTCACCGCTTCGTGAGGAGCGTACCGGCGGCTGGCCGCCCTCGCTGCGAGCAGGTAGGCACGCCGCGCGGCCTCGTGTTCGCCCGCTTCCTCGGTGGCGGCCAGGCTCGATCCGGTCCATCGCCTGGTCGCGGGCCAAGAGGACCACGGCGGCGCGCCGGTGGAGAGCGGCGCGACCTCCGGCGTCAGGCGGAGATGGCACTCTTCGCGCACCTTGTCGTGGACGAAGCGCAGGGCGCCCGACGGCAGCTCCTCCATGACGTGGCGGCGCAGGAGGTCGTCGACCGCGTCGTCGAGCGCCCCTCGGAGAGGGCGAGCGCTGCCTGCAGGAGCGCGGCGTCGACCTCGCGTCCGAGCACCGATGCTTGATCGGCCGCCGCGGCCGCGGGCCGGGAAGCCCATCGAGGCGCTTCCCGAGGAGCTTCGCAACGAAGACGGCAGGGCGAGCTCCTCCCAAGCCGCTCCCGCCGGGGCTCGGTCGGCCCCGGCGCGTCTCCCGGACGGACGCGCCACCGCCCGTCGGGACCACGCTCGAGGAGCCGGGCGGCCATCGCGTCCCGGAGGTACTCGGCGACGAAGAGAGGGTTACCCTCCGACGTCCGCACCAGGAAGGCGACCAGGTCTTCGGGAGGCGCCGGGAGCGACAGCATGTCCCGCACGATCGCGCCGACCGCGATCGGGTCGAGCCCCTTCACGGTCAACGTGGGGATCTCGCTCGCGAGCGCCCGGAGCGACTCCCCGGCATCCTCGACGCGGTAGGTCCCGAGCACGGCGATCGGAAGATCGGGGACGCGCTGCCAGAGATGGCGAAGGAATCCGAGGGTCAGCTCGTCGGCCCAGTGCAGGTCGTCGACGACGATGAGCAACGGGAGCGTCGGGGCCGCCGCGGCCAGGGTCTGCGCGAGAAACGCGTTCAAGCGGATCCGTGCCTCCTCCGCGGGGAGATAGGGCACCGCCGACTCCGTCTGGCCCGGAAGCAGCGCAACGCTCGGCTCGTAGAGCCGAGCAGCGGCCCGCGTGGCCCGAAGTGCGGTCGCTCTCGCCGCTCCCTTCGCCCCGGCAGGCGTCCGCGAGCGCGGTGAGGATCGGACGGAACCCCGCCAGCGGCTCCGCGGCGGGGCTGCCGCCGCCATCGTCCGGCGCGATGGACCGGCACTCCGCACCCAGCGTCTGGAGCCCGGCCTCGAGCGCGCGGCCGACGACCTCGTTACAGAGCCGCGTCTTCCCGGAACCGCTCTCGCCGGCGAGAAGCATCACGCGCCCGCGCCGTGACCGGAGGTCCGCGATCAGCAGGTCGAGCTGACCGAGCGCCTCGGCGCGTCCCGAGAGACCGGGCCGGTAGAGACATGGCGCGGACCGGCTCGGCCTGCCGCCGCCCGCGAACCCCGCTCGCCGGAGCGCCTCCGCGACGTCGTCCGCGCGTCCGATCCGATCGCGCGGCTCCTTCGCGAGCATGGAGAGCACGAGCGCGTCGGTTTCGGCGAGGCCGCCGACGAGATCGGAAGGCGGGATCGGAGCATCGGAGAGGTGGCGCACGAGCACCTCGATCGACGTGACCCCCGTGAACGGCGGTCGCCCCGTGAGGATCTCGTAGAGGATGCACCCCAGCGAGTAGATGTCGGCGCGCGCGTCGACGGGCCGCCCTGGGCCTGCTCGGGAGCCATGCGACGGCCGTGCCCGCAACCTCCCGCGACGGCTCGAGGGACTCTCGCTGCAACGCGCCTCCGTAGCGCGCCGCGAGGCCGAAGTCGACGAGCACGGGGCGGTCGTCGCTCCCGAGGAAGACGTTCTCCGGCTTGAGGTCTCGATGGACGATCCCCTGGACGTGGATGTGGGCGAGCGGAGAGCACAGCGCGGCGATCGTCCCGAGAAGGCGCGGGAGCCGGTCCGGCGGCTTCGCGAGGCGCGCGCTTGCGGCGCGGGCACATCCATCGCCGCGATCGGTACCGTCGGCAGCAGCGATCCGGCGATCTCGACGCCGCCCGCCATCGCCTGGCGAAGAGTCGTGCCGGCCAGGATGTCCATTGCGTACCACGGCACGCCGTCCTCGATCCCGGAGTCCACGACGCGCACGACTCCTGGATGGCGCAGGAGCGCGAGGGCTCGATCTCGCGGCGGATGCCGGCAAGCGACCACCCGGCGCGGACGTGCAGCGTCTTGAGCGCGACGCGAAGCCTCGACTCCGCTTGCTCCGCCCGTACACCGCGCGGAAGCCGCCGCGACCGAGGAGGCGCAGGAGCCGGTACGGCCGACGGTCGCGGGCATAAGGTCCTGGGATGCGTTCACGCATCCGGCCCGCGACGCCGCGACAGCGCCTCGATCTCGCGCGCGGCCTGGGCATCCTCGATCTTCGCGACGAGCGGACCGATCGTTCCGAGCGGGCGTCCGGCGTTCGGGAGGCGCACCCCGTCGGGCCAGGCAGGATTGCCCTCGAGCCCGAGCATCGCCCGCAGTCGCGATGCGGTGGCGGGGATGAACGGCGACAGGACGCCTGAGACGACCTCGAGTAGCGCCAGGCACGCGCGGATCGTGGCGCCGCACGCGACGAGATCCGTCCTCTTCTGCGCCCACGGCGCGCGCGCGTCGAAGTAGCGGTTGCCGATGCGGCAGACCTCGAGCGCATGCTCGGCCGCGTCGCGGAAGCGATAACCGTCGATCGCCTTTCCGGTCGCGGCAACCTGCGCCCGCACCTCGTCTTCCGGAAGCCCCCCTCCGTCGCCGCCGGGGACGCGGCCGTCGAACGTGGCCTGGGTGAACTTGAGCACGCGCAGCGCGAGGTTGCCGAAGACGTTGGCCAGCTCGTTCGTGCGCGCCTGGAATTCCTTCCACGAGAAGTCGGAGTCGGCGGCCTCGGGCATGGTCCGCGTGAGCGCATAGCGGGCCACGTCCGGGTCGTAGCGGGCGGCGAAGTCGTCGAGGTCGACGTACCAGCCGTCGCTCGTGTTGAACTTCCGTCCCTCGAGGTTGTAAAACTCGTTCGCGGGCACGTTGTCCGGCAGCACGAAGCGCTCGCCTCTCCGCGGGCCGATCACCTGGCCCGTCGTGGCCGCGAGCTCGGCGAGCGTGGAATCCGTCGCGTCCTGCCACGCGAGCATCGCCGGAAACACGATCGTGTGGAACGGGATGTTGTCCTTGCCGATGAAGTGGACGAGACGCGTCCTCCCGTCCTCGCCATCGCGCTCGATCCACCAGTCGCGCCAGGACTCGGGCGCACCCCGCCCGCGCGCCCACTCGATCGTCGCCGAGATGTAGCCGACGGGCGCGTCGAACCACACGTAGAGCACCTTGGTCCCGGAGCCGGGCAAGTGTCGCCCGGCGAGATCGCGCGCCGGAAGCGGGACGCCCCAGGCGATGTCGCGCGTGATCGGACGGGCGCGCTGGCCCTCGTTCTCGATGAGCTTCGTGACGACGTTCGCGTAGACGTGGGGCTTCAGGTTCTCGCGCGTGGCGAAGCGGTCGAACCAGCGCTGGAGCGCACCGCCGCCCGGCAGCGCGTCGGGGGGCGCGCCGGTGGACTTCGGGAAGCCCTCGAGCAACAGCTCCCACTGCGTCGTCGTGCGGAGCTCCGGTGGCGCGCCGCACACGGCGCAGCGCGGCTCGCGCAGGCGAACGGCGTCGAGCCAGGCGCCGCACGCCTTGCACTCGTCCCCACGCGCGCGGCTCGCTCCGCAGAGATAGCACGTCCCCTCCACGTAGCGATCCGGCAGGAATCGCCGGCAAGCCACGCAGAAGTGCTGCTCCTCGTCGCGCGGAGCGATCCGCTCGTTCGCGAGGAGCCGGAGGAAGACTTCCTGCGAGAGCGCGTAGTGAGGGTCGCGCCGCGAGGTCTGCCCGAAGTGGTCGAACGAGATCCCGAAGCGCGCGAAGAAGCTCCCGATCTCGCGATGCCAGTGATCGACGTACTCCTGGTAGCCCTTCCCCGCTCGCTCGGCGTTGACCGTGATGGCCACGCCGTGCTCGTCGGTGCCGCAGATGTAGAGGACGTCGCTTCCGATCATGCGGTGGTAGCGGACGAAGATGTCCGCCGGCAGGTAGGCGCCCACCAGGTGCCCGAAGTGGACGGGCCCGTTGGCGTACGGAAGGGCGCTGGTCACCAGGATCCTTTTCGTCATGGACTTGCCGGCAGCAGTCTCGCGGGCGAGCGCGCCGAGCCCAGAGTCTAGGGCATCGCTATCGCTCTGGACGGTACCCGCGCGCCGGTGCGCGGATCCCTCGGGCGTATGATCACGCTCGCCAGAAAATGTCCAGCACGTCGCGCCTCTTCCTTGGCACGGCGCTCCTCGCGTGCATCACCACCTGCAACGAGGCAATGGGTTACAACGAGGGTGAGCTCTCGGGCGTGGCGACCGATACTTACACGGGCAGCGTTCTGGCGGGCGCCGCGGTGACGGTGACGTCGCCCGCCCTCATCGGCTCGTCCCGGACGACCAGCACGAGCGCGGAAGGACACTATCGGTTTGCCAGCCTCCCGCCCGGCGTCTACCGCCTCGCCATCACCCACCAGGGCTACGAGCCGTTCGAGCAAGCGGGGCTCCAGGTCTTGATCAACACGCCCTCGGTCTTCGACCCGGTGGTGCGGCCCGTCGAGGCCGTCGCCCACGTGACCGTGACGGTCCACGAGTCGGTCATCCACCCCGAGGAGACCCAGCTGAGTCTAGTGCTGGACAACGACCTCATCGCGGGCTTACCGATCATCGGTCGTTCATATCAATCCATGCTGCTGATCCCGCCTGGCATCACCGAAGTGGACGAGTTGCCGTTTGGCGTCCGGACCTACAACGAGGCTGTCCTGAATGCGCACGGCGCCCGCGAGCAATCGAACCTCTTCATGTTCGACGGTGGTCTCACGAACAGTCCCTACAATGGAAATCAGGCCCTCGCCTTCAATCCCGACGCAATAGATCAGGTGGAGGTCGTGTCGGCGGCGCTCGGGGCTCAGTACGGACGCGGCGATGGGGGGGTGTTCAACTTCCGGTCGAAATCGGGAGGCAACGAGCTCGAAGGCGGCTTCCGGTTCGACCTGCGAGAGGATGCGTTCGACCGACGCGGATCCGGCAAGGGCGGCTTCTTCCACGAGCGCGACGAGGGACGAGTCGGTTTCTTCGAGCGGTATTACTCGGGAACGCTGGGAGGAGCGTTCATCAAGGATCGTCTCTGGTTCTTCACGTCGGGTCTGTACCTCGACCGGAAGGACGAGATGCACTTCGAGGGCGAGCCCTATCCGGACCAGGTCGCGAGGAGCGAGCACTACGACCTGTTCGGCAAGCTGAGCTACCAGATCACGCCGGCGCAGCAGCTCGTGCTCTCGGCGCATCGAGCCCCCTACGCAATCCACAACGTCCGGGCGCTGCCCGAGGCCATCGGCGACATCAACTATGGCGCCGGAAGCGGTACAGGAAAGTTCCCCCCAGCTTCTTACCTCATGCAGGAGACCGGTTCCGACCTGTACCAGCTTCATCACACGGCTGTCCTCCTGCCCACTCTGTTCCTGCAATCCCTCGTGAGCGTCGCTTCCGTAGCGCAGGAGCGCGGCCCGGACAGCGATGCGCCCGAAGACTCCGGCCTGCACGGTTGGGAGGTAGACCCCTGGAACAACGGAATCGTCTATCGCGGCCGCGCGCCCTACCGATGGATGAACCGCGAGCAGCGCAGTCAGTTCCGAGAGGACATGACACTGCAGGTCGACGACGCTGGCGGCGCCCACGACGTCACCTTCGGGCTGGAATACCAGCTCGAGATGTCGCGAAGGCAGTACCGGTTCGACTACTACGTCTTTCGTGACGGGGTGCCATTCCAAAGGAACTTCACATCTGATGATCCTCGTTTCGCGGTCAGCAGCTCCTCGCACGGGAGAAGCTACACGCTCTACGCCGAGGACTCCTGGTCGCCGCGAGCTGGCCTGTTCCTGCGCGCCGGCTTGCGCGGCGACTACCAGGAGATGGAGCTCAACGCATTCGGTGGCGACCCCCAGCGTCTCATCGAGGATCCAGATGCGACTCCCGATGATGCACCCACCACGATCCAGAGAATCGAGGACTTTGGACTGGCCCCACGGCTCGGGTTGGCCTGGGATCTGCGGGGCGACGGCAAGAACGTCCTGCGCGCCGGCGCCTCGCGGTACTACGTGTCGTGGAACGGCATCGTCGGCGCCTTCCCTCGCGCGGCGCTCTCTGCGGAGAATCCTGACTTCGACGCTGGCCAGCCGGATGGCTACTTCCTTTACTGCAACACGGACGAGTACGGGAACTGCATCGACGAGCCCCGCAGGCTGACACTGTCCTTCGATCCCTACTTCGTCGACGAGGGGCTCCGGTTCCCCCACACCGACGAGCTGACGCTCTCCTTCGAGCGCGAGATGCACCCCGAAGTCGCGGTGTCGCTCACGGCTATCGCTCGCCGCTCCAGCGACCTCTTACAGGACGTCCAGATCAACCACTACGCCGATCCCGACGAGCCCAAGTTTCACCTCAGGAACCGAAACTGGCGGAACCCGATCTTGTTGCAGAACCACGACTCGTCTCGCTATGGCGGGCTCGAGCTTCTGCTCCGGAAGCGCCTCTCCTACCGCTGGCAGCTCATGGCGAGCTGGACCTACTCTCGATCCCGTGGGCAAGACTCCCATGACATCGGACCGACGGGCTCACACGCGCTGGCGCCCGGAGACGACGAGCGATCCGTCGCCCTGGCCTGGGACCGCACGCAGATGGGCAAGCTCGACGCGACGGTAGGTCCATTCGGCGGTGTGATCGCGGGCGCCTCGGTGCGCTACCTCACCGGTACCGCTTTCCAGGTTCACGTGCCCCAGTTCCTGGACCTCAACCACAACGGCTTGCCCGACGACGGCGAGGTCTACGTCTTCGGCGAGGCCTACCACCCGGGAGAGACGCGCCGGAACGGCGACACCTTGGACATCGATCTCCACGTCGAGAAGACCTTCCTTCTTCGGACAGCGACGCTCGGTGTCTTCGCCGAGGTCTACAACGCCCTCAACGACCACGCCAGCGTCAAGGGCCAGGCCTACATGAAGGCCTACGACCCCAATTGCGATCCTTCGTCGGGCGCCCCGTGCACGCCGCCGGGCTACGTCGAGGATACCCACGAGCGGAGGTTCGGCCGCCAGTTCCAGCTCGGGCTCCGGATCGGCTTCTGATGGCGTCCTCATCCGGCAGCGATCGCGACTCGAGTCTGCGCCCGGATCCCGTCCGCGTCACCGAACTCTTTCACCAGGCTACTGAGCTCGATCCGTCATCCCGGCGCGCTTTGCTCGATGAGGCCTGCCGGGACGATCCTGCCCTTCGCCGCGAGGTCGAGTCACTTCTCGCGGTCGCCTCCCGCGCCGACGCCGTCCTGGAGACGCCGATCGCGAAGCGACCCGCGCCCACAGCGGCATTGCCGGAGGTCCTTCCGGGTACCCTGGTGGCCCACTACGACGTGGAAGAGGCGATCGGTCATGGCGGGATGGGCGCCGTCTACCGCGCGCGGGACACCAAGCTCGACCGTCCGGTCGCGCTGAAGTTCCTCCACGCGCTCGAGGCTGGTGACGCTTGGGCGCGCCAGCGCCTCGAACAGGAGGCGAGGGCGGCGGCAGCGCTCGACCACGAGAACGTCGGCGCCGTCCACGAGATCGGGGAATGGAACGGCAGGCCCTACATCGTGATGAGCCACTACACCGGCCGGACGCTCGGGGAGCGGCTCTGCGAGGGCGCGATGAGCATCGGAGAGGCGCGATCGATCCTTGTAGAGATCGCGCGCGGCCTAGCCGCGGCGCACGCCGCGGGGATCGTCCACCGCGACCTCAAACCCGACAACGTCATGATCACCACGGACGGCCGCGTCAAGATCCTCGACTTCGGGCTCGCGAAGCGCCTGTCGAAAGGTGCCCGCCGTCTGACGGACCCGGGCGTCGTCCTGGGGACGGTCGGGTACATGGCGCCGGAGCAGGTGCGCGGTGAGGATGCGGGCGCCGCGTGCGACGTCTGGGCCTTCGGCGTGATCGCCTACGAGATGCTCGGCGGGCGCCATCCGTTCTCGTCGGCCACCGACCTCGCCACTCTCGGGAGGATCCTGAGCATCGCTCCACCGCCCCTCGGCGCGCTCCGTCCCGACCTGGAGCCGGAGCTGGGAGGACTCGTGATGCGCTGCCTCTCGCAGCAACCGGGCGAGCGGCCTAGCAACACCGAGCTCGTGGCGCTCGGTTCGCCCGTTGCCCAGGAATCCCGGAAGCCGCGGCAGGCGCGGGCGTGGCGATGGCCGAGCGCGTTCATCCTCGTGCTCGCGCTCATTGCGGTCCTCGCGATGGCGTCCACGCTCGGTGTGCGGCGCGAGCATCGAGGATCCCCCGCGACGTCGATGCCGCGTCAGGATCCAGGACCGACGTCCGAGATCAAGCTTCCCGACCACCCGACCGTGGCCATCATGAACGTGGAGGACCTCTCGGGGAATGCGGAGCACGCGTACCTCGCCGCGGCGCTCGGTCAGATGCTCTGGGTCGAGCTCCAGTCGGGCAACCAGCTTCGAATGGTGCCACCAGACCGCGTCGATCGGCTTCAGGCAGGGCTCGGCCTCACGACGAAGACGCCGTACTCTTCCGAGACACTCGCGAGGATCAAGGATGCGCTGCCCGAGGCGCGGCACGTGATCACGTCGTCGTGCTTCGCACGGTCGCAAGACGGGAGGGTCGAGCTGATGTTCTCGGTCACGCTCCAGCGACTCGATGCGGACGACATGGCCACCTGGAAGGTCGAGAAGCCCGAGGAGCAGCTCTTCGAGATCGTCGCCGAGGCAGCGGCATGGGTGCGCGAGACCCTACGCGTGGCGCCGGCCGATCCCGAGCTCGAGGCGCAAAGCAAGGCTTCGTTCATCGCGGAGCCCGACGCAAGAAGGAGCTACTACGAAGGGATCGACGAGCTCCGCCGGTACCGAGCCAGAGAAGCGCAGTCTTCCCTCTCGTCCGCGACCCGGACCGCTCCGGGTCATCCGCTTCCACCGTGGGCGCTATCGCAGGCGTGGGCGAGCCTAGGCTACCTGGAGCGTGCGAAGGACGAGGCGCGCCACGCGTTCGAGCGTTCGGGGGACCTACCGAAGGAGCTCCAGCTCTCCATCGAGGGGAGCTACCGCGCTGTTTCCCACGACTGGGCGAAGGCCGCGTCCATCTACCGGACGCTCTGGGATCTCGAGCCCGACGGCGTCGAGCACGGTGTCGATCTCGCCGAGGCGCTCGCGATGAGCGGTCGCGAGGCGGAGGCGCTCCAGGTCGTCGAGCGACTCAAGACGCTTCCAGAGCCCCTCGGAAGCGACGTCTCCATCCCGCTCGTCGAGAGCACGATCCACGGGATGATGCGGGAGTTCGGCAAGCAGCGGCTCGCGGCCCGCGACGCCGTTGCTCGCGCCGAGTCGCGAGGGCTTCGCGCCGAGGCAGCGCGAGGCAAGGAGCTTCTCGGTGCGGCACTCGAGGCCGAAGGCGCCCACGACGAAGCCGCAATCCAGCTCGCCGCGTCGGCTCGCCTCTACCGGGAGGTGGGGGATGTCCGCGCGGGCGCTCGCGCGACCGCGACGCTCGCGCGCGTCCGGGAGCAGAGCGGCTCCCTCGCCGTCGCGCTCACCACTTTCGACGAGGCGCTGGCATCGTTCCGCGATGCCGGCGACAAGGCGGGCGAGGCGGACACGCTGGTCAGCTCGGGGCGGCTGCTCGCACGGACCGGCGATGCCCCCCGCGCCCTCGAGAGCTTCGACGCGGCGCTGGCGCTCCGCCGCGACACTCGGGATCGCGCCGGCGAGGGGTCCACGCTGGAGGCGATCGGCGCCGTGCTCTGGCAGAAGAACGACCTTGCCCGAGCGCGGCGGAGCTTCGAGGACGCGGCTGCCGTCTTCGAACAGACGATGGACGACGCCGGGCTCTCGGATGCGCTCGTCAACGTCGCAGCGATTCGCGAGCTCGAGGGAGACCTCGACGTAGCCTTCGCCGCCCAGGAGAAGGTCGTCGAGCTGTCGAGAAAGCGCGGCGCCGACTACGAGACGGCCGCCGCTTTTGCGCGGCTCGGCCACATCGATCGCCGCCGCGGCGAATCGTCCCGGGCGATCGCGGACTACCAGGAGGCGCTCCAGCTCTGCTCCCGGCTCTCGGATCCGGAGGCGACAGGGACCTTGCTCTGGGACCTCGGCGTGATCGAGTGGCAGAGCGGCGATGCCGCCGCAGCGCGCCGGCACCACGAGAAGGGGCTCGCAATGGCAAAGGGACACGACCGCGTGCTCGAGATCCGGCACGCGCTCGCGCTCGCCCAGTGCGATCTCGACGACGGCCACGCCGGCGACGCCGCCCGGACGGTGGAAGTCCTGATCGAGAGCTCCCGCCGGCAGCAGCTCGTCGACGAGGAGCTCGCCGCCACTGCCGTCCTCGTGCGCGCTCGGCTCGCGCAAGGCAACGTGACGGGGGCGCTCGAGGCTCTGGCGAAAGCGCCCTCCATCCAGCAGACGGGACAGGAGACGCTTCGGGTTCATCTCCTCATGGCGGAGGCCGCCGCCCGGAAGGCGACGGCGCTCGCGGCGGAGACGGCCCGCGCCACCCGCCTCGTGCAGGATGCGGTCCGCCGCGCCCAAGTCGCACACGACGTCGAGCTCTCGCTCGAAGCGCGGGTCGAGGAGGCGATCCTCCTCGACAAGGGGCGAGGAGAGGTCGCGCAGGACGCGCAGAAGGCCGGCCTCCTTCGCCTGGCACGACTCGCGGCTTCGACTCCGCCGGCCCCCAGCTCTCGCCCTCAGGCGACCAGCAGCTCGCGGTAGAGCCAGGTCTTCGCAAAGGCCCAGGCCCGCTTCACCGTCACGCGGCTCACACCGAGATGTTCGGCCGCCTCGTCGACGCTCAACCCGCCGAAATACCGGAGCTCGACCACCGCCGCCTCCCGAACGTAGCCGTGGTCCTTGAGCTTGCCGAGCGCGGCATCCAGGTCCAGGACGTCGACGTCGACCGCCGGGGTCTTCGCGGTTGCGTCCGAGAGCGGCACCCGGATTCCCTCGCGCTTCTTGCGTAGCCGCGCTCTCGCGTGCTCCACCAGGACCCGTCGCATCACGTTGCTCGCGACGGCGAAGAAGTGCGAGCGGTTGGTCCAGTCGATCTCGGCGTGCTCTGCAAGCCGCACGTAGGCTTCGTGCACGAGACCCGTGGGAGAGAGGCTTGCTTGGGCGCCATCGCCCCGGAGCCGGCCACGGGCGATCCTCTTGAGGTCGAAGTAGACGCGCTCGATCAGCTCGTCGAGCGCTCCGTCGCTTCCAGCCCGCCAGGCGACCAGCAGCTTCGTCACCGAGCGGTGCACAGGGTCGCCCATGGTCCCGCGGAGTCTACCTCCGGGCAGGGGCGGCACTGCGCTTCGATGAGCCCGATCGTGGCCGCCCGTCGCATAGGAGGAGTGCTGGTCCCACAGTTCGCGGCCCGCACGCATTGAAAGGAGACGCGACATGCACGAACGTTCCCGTCGTGCCGTTCCAACCTTGACCCCCACGCAGAGCGGGAAGGACCCCTGCCACCTGGCATCGACAGGCGTCGTGATCGCGCTGCTCGTGATCGCGTCGGCTCCCTCGACGGCGCAGACGCCCTCCTGGCGGAAGCTACCGGAAGCAAACCATCCGCCGTCGGAGTCCTATGGCTGGTTGCAGGACCCCTCGGGAGGCCCGATCCGAATCCTCCATGCCGAGAAGGCCGAGACCTGGACGTGGACCGGAGTCCGCTGGTACGAGTCGACCGCCGCCGGCCTCCCGCCACGCTTCTTCCATGCCTGGACCTACGACTCTGGTCGCGGAGTCAACGTCATCTTTGGCGGGCTCGGCAAGGGCGGGAGGGCTCTGAACGACACGTGGGAATTCGACGGCACGACATGGACCAAGGGTCCGATGTCGGCCCCTTTGCCACCGGCCAGGTACTTGGCCTCTTTGGCCTACGACTCGACGCGCGGCGTGGCGGTGCTCTTCGGCGGAGGTGACCCGGCCAGCGGCGCACTCTACAACGACACCTGGGAGTACGACGGAGCGTCGTGGGCCCAACGCGCCGCCACGCCTCCTGGGCTGACGCCGCGAGCCAATTGTGGTATGGCGTACGATCCGACTCGCGGGGTGATCGTGCTCGTCGGCGGCTATTCAGCGTCCAACTACGTCCAGGAGACGTGGGAGTACGATGGCGCAGGATGGACGCCGGGCGTGGCGCCACCGTTCCAGCTCGACGGAGTGGCAGCGACCTTCGATCCAGGTCGCGGCGCAATCGTCACCTTCGGAGGCTTCCAGAATGGTGCGTCACCGAGCAACGAGACGTGGACATACGACGGCCTCGCGTGGGCCTCGATCGCGGCGCCCCCGAACCTGGTTGCGCGCGGCATCTCCGGACTGACGTATGACCCATCGTCGGGATCGATCCTGCTCTACGGAGGCCTGGCGAGCCCCTCCGCGATCCCCGAGAGCCTGTGGGCGCTCGACGCCACCGGTTGGAGCGAGATCCACCCAAGCACTCAGGACCTGCACAGGTTCTACGCCGCCATGGCGTACGACGCCGCCAGGGACAGAGTGGTTGCGTTCGGCGGGCGGGCGAGCAAGGTGGGTGGCCCCCGGAACGACACATGGGAGCTCGACGGAGCCGGATGGACTCCAGGCGCCGCGAGCCCGCCGGCTCTCACGCCCCGCTCCACCGCAGCGATCTACGATGCCGCCCGCCAGACGATCGTCACCTTTGGGGGACGGACCGCTACCGGACTGACGAGCGAGACCTGGGAATACGACGGATCGTGGAGGCAGCGGTTCCCCGCGACGAGTCCGCCAGCCCGATGGGCGCACGACATGGCCTACGACTCGACGCGCCAGCGGTGCGTCATGTTCGGGGGGAAAGACCCCGCGGGACCGCGGAACGACACCTGGGAGTACGACGGCGCGACGACGACGTGGGCGCAAATGGCGGCCGCTCCCGCGACGCTCACGCCACGCGCCTACATCGCGATGGCCTACGACCCGACACGCAACGTCACCGTCATGTACGGCGGGCTCGCGGGGACCGTGTTCGGACAGGACGAGGTCGACGAGACCTGGGAATACGACGGCGCGACGACGACGTGGACGCGGGTGCTCCCGTCGCAATCGCCGAAGCGCGTGGCGCTCCACAGGCTCACCTACGACCCCGATCGTCGCGTGGTGGTGTTGACCGGCGGATTCGGCCTCGACGCCGCCGGCCAGGGGCTCTACCTGGACGAAACCTGGGAGTACGACGGGAGCTGGACGCAGTCGGGATCGATGCCCTCCGCGGTCTGGGGACAGGGAGCCGCGTACGACGCGGCGCGGCAGAGGCTGGTCTTGCTCGGCGGAGATAACGGCGACGGCGGAGCGAACTTCATCGGTTCGGTCTCAGCATCGACGATCGAGCGCTGCGTGTACTGCGTGAGCGACATCATCGCGGGCGGCGGGCATGGGCCCGGGATCGCGAACCGCGTGCGCGTGTTCGATGCAACGGGGACGGCGACCACCGTGGACTTCCTGGCCTATGCTGCGGGGCAGTTCGGCGTGAACGTCGCTTCGGCCGACATCGATGGACCGGCGGGCGGCGAGATCGTCACCGGCCCGGGACCCGGAGCCGTATATGGCCCGCAGATCCGCGGGTTCAAGAGAGACGGCACCGCGGTCGGCAAGGTGAACTTCTACGCCTACGGCACTCTACGGTACGGCGTGAACGTCGCCACGGGAGACCTGGACCGGGACGGGGTCGGCGAGATGCTGTCCGGTGCTGGCCCGGGGGCCGTGTTCGGTCCCCACGTCCGCGGCTGGAACTACGACGGGGTGGCCCTCGCACCGTTGCAGAAGGTGAGCTTCTTCGCCTACGCGACCCTCAAGTACGGCGTGAACGTGAGCAGCGGCGACGTGGACGCCGACCTCTACGCGGAGCTCACGACAGGCCCCGGCCCCGGCGCGGTCTTCGCTCCCCAGGTTCGCGGCTTCGACTATGACGGCACGGCGGTTTCCGCGATCGCGAAGATCAACTACAACGCTTTCTCGACGCCGCAGTACGGCGCCAACCTCGCGTGCGGTGACGTGGATGACGACCTCTACGCGGAGATCGTCGCGAGCCCCGGTCCCGGCGGCAGCACGAGCTTCCCGGCCAGGTTCGTGGGCGCGGACTACGATGGCGGCCCGATCCTCCCGCTCCAGGGCTTCGACGTGACCCCGGCATCGCCATCCAGCTCCTACGGCGGGAGCCTCGCGCTCGCGGACCTTGGGAACGAGGGGCGATACCAGCTCGTGGCCGGCGCCGGGCCGGATCCCACGGCAGTCGCCACCGTTTCCACGTACCGCTACTTCGCGCAAACGCCCACCGGGCAGCCTGGGTTCCTCGCGTTCCCGTACCTCTACGGCGTCAATCCCTGCGGTGGGAGCCTGGGGTATTGACGTGACGACGTTCCCTTGCCATCGACTGAGTCGAGGCGGCAATGTCCTCCGGGCGGCGGGGCTGGCCGTCATGGTCGTCGGCTCGACGGACGCTGGCGGTTCGGACTTCGTCTGGGACCCTCGGTTCAGCCCCCGTGGCGTCGGGGGGCCGGTCTACTCGCTCGCTGCCGGAGCGTCGCTGTACGCGGGCGGGTCGTTCACCACGGCGGGAGACGAGCTCGCAAGCAACGTCGCGTCATGGGATGGCATCCGCTGGCGCCCTCTCGCCACCGGCGTCGATGGGACCGTTTCGGCGGTGGCGTGGGATGGAAACAACCTCTACGCTGGTGGAACGTTCAGCTCCGCGGGAGGCGCCCCGGCGAGCCACGTGGCGAAGTGGGACGGACTGTCCTGGAGCGCCCTTGGCGGCGGCACGGACGGTGATGTCCGGGCTCTGGCATGGGGCGGCGGCGCCCTGTACGCGGGTGGGACGTTCACCACGGCGGGCGGCCAGAGCGCGAGCCACGTGGCGAGGTGGGACGGGACCGCCTGGAGCGCGCTCGACATCGGCACCGACGGCGACGTCAACGCCCTCCAGTGGGCTGCCGGGAGCCTGTATGCCGCCGGGACGTTCTCGACCGCGGGCGGCGTCGCGGCCAGTCGCATCGCGGCCTGGAACGGCAACTCCTGGACTTCGCTGGGGTCTGGCGTGAGCTGTTCCCCGGGCACGTGCGGACCAAGTGTCGTTGCCCTCGCCTGGGACGGGGCCAATCTCTACGCCGGAGGAGAGTTCGACCTGGCGGGGTCGCAGCCGGTGTCAGGTCTCGCGAGGTGGAACGGGGGCGCGTGGAGCGCCTTTGGCACGGGAGCTTACGACGTCGTCACGGCCCTGACGTGGGACGGCACATACCTCAACGCGGGCGTGCGCAAGACCTCTCCGTTCCCCGGGAACGTCCTCGAGCGGTGGGATGTCTCGGGAGCGACCACGGGGTACGTGCCACTGCTGGAAGCGCCGCCAAGCGCTCTGGCGTGGGGCTTCGGCAGGCTCTACCTTGGCGGATCGTTCGGTTCTGCCGGGAACCCGTCGACCGCGGTCAGTTTCGTGGCATCGTGGGATGGGTCGGCGGCTTTCGCGCCGGTGCTCGCTGGAGGCGGACAGGGAATCCACCGATTCAAGAGCAACTATCCCATGCAGGCGCTTGCCTGGGACGGGAGCTCGCTGTACGCCGCGGGCTCCTTCGATACGGCCGGAGACGTCTCTGTCTCCGCGGGCAAGTCGGCCCTCGTCGGACGATGGAACGGTTCCTCGTGGGAAGACATTGGTCAGGGCAACGTCCAAAGCTGCTATTGCGCTGGAAACACGTGCTACCAACCGTACGTTTACGCGATGGCCTCGGCCGGGACGGCTCTCTACGTTGCGGGGCAATTCGGCTACTCCAGTACCGAGAACATTGCCAAGTGGGACGGCGTCGGGTGGACCTTTCTTGGAGACCTCGGCGACCCCGCCTTCTGCGGGAACGATTGGGCGGCGGCGCTCGCGGTAAACGGATCCGACGTGTATGCGGGGGGCTACTTCTCCCAGGCGGGGGGCGTGCCGGTCAGCAACATCGCCCGCTGGGACGGAGCCCAGTGGAACGGCCTCGGAAGTGGGACCGACGCCGATGTCCTCGCCCTGGTGTGGGATGGGACGGGCCTCTACGCCGGTGGCATCTTCGCCAACGCTGGAGGTGTTCCCGCAAGCCATGTCGCGAGGTGGGATGGATCGGGCTGGAGTGCCCTGGGCGCGGGCATGGATGGCGACGTCCAGGCCTTGGCCTGGGACGGCACGAGCCTCTATGCCGGGGGGTCGTTCACCAACGCCGGCGGCGTCCCCGCCGCGCACGTCGCTCGATGGGATGGTTCTTCGTGGGCCGCGCTGGGGAGTGGGACCGACGGTAACGTCTCTGCCTTGATCTGCGACGGCCAGATGCTCTATGCAGGTGGCGCGTTCCAGATCGCGGGGGGCGTCGCGGCCGGGAGCCTCGCAAGGTGGAACGGAGCCTCTTGGAGTCCGGTGGGCTTCGGTGTCGATGGAACCGTTCGCGCCCTCGCTCTCGACGCCTCCTCTCGCAGCCTCTACGTCGGCGGCGATTTCCAGGTTGCGGGCAGAAGACCATCGAGCCACGTCGCCCGCGCCGTTCTCCCGGCCGTCGACTACGTGTTCGGTCAAGGCCTTGGACAGCCCAACGACAACCGGGTCAAGGTCTACGAAGGCAACGGGGCTCCCACGGTCGTGGACTTCCTCGCGTTCGCTGCCGGTGCGTGGGGCGTCAACGTGGCAGCTGGTCCATTGGATGACACGACCGACTCGGAGATCCTGACGGGGCCCGGGCCGGGAGCCGTGTTCGGCCCGCACGTTCGCAGCTTCCAGCACGACGGGACCCCGATGCCCAAGGTGAGCTTCTACGCCTACGGCACGCTCCGGTACGGAGTCAATGTCGCGTCGTCGTTCCTGGATGGTGACGCCTACGCCGAGATCCTCTCCGGAGCCGGACCGGGAGTCGTCTTTGGTCCTCACGTCCGCGGGTTCGACTTCGACGGGACCGCTCTCGGCTCCATTCCTGGGATGAGCTACTTCGCCTACTCGACGTTGAAGTACGGAGTCAACGTAGCCGCGGGCAGCATGGACGCCGACGCGTTCGGGGAGATCCTCACCGGTCCGGGTCCTGGCGTCGTCTTCGGGCCACAGGTGCGCGGCTGGAACTACGACGATCGGCTCGTCACCAGCATTGCCAAGATCAACTACCTTCCCTTCGCCACTCCCCAGTACGGCGTCAACCTGACCGCCGGTGACTTCGAGGGGGATGGCTATGCGGAGATCGCCTCGACACCAGGACCTGGCGCAGGTTCATCGTTCCCGTCGCGCTTTCTCGGCCACGACTACGACGGGACAGCGATCGCCTTCCTGGGCGGGTTCGACGTCACTGGGTTCCCAACGTCCTACGGTGGACGAGTGGGTGCTGGCGACGTCGCGATGCTTGGCAGAGATCAACTTCTGTGCGGAGCCGGGAGGGACCCAGCGGCCGATTCGACCGTTGCCGGGTACGACTACGATGGCGTAGCGCTGAACGCGCTGACTCCTATCGCGGCACCCTTCGGATCGGCCACGTTCGGCGTCAACATCGGAGCAAGCCCGCTTGGTTATTGATGACGACACACCCACGGCCGCCAGCGGCGCTCGGCAGGTACGGCGTCGAGATCGAAGACGTAGATCGCGCCGCCGACCACCTCCACCGGCTTCTCGGTCTTGAGCCAGCAGTAGCGGTCCTCGAACTCGTGGCGCTTGCCGCCCGGGTAGTAGAGGCCCGCGAGGTTCGTGCCGCTGACGAAGATCAGGCCATGGTCCGGCGGCGTGCCGTGCGAACGCTTCCTGTCGAGCGGGTTCTCGTACCACGCGAGCTGGATGCCGAGGGCCTCGGGGTCGATGGAGCCGTGGTAGCTGAGGGCGATCGGCCCGAGCTTGTGAGCCGCCGCGTAGTCGCGCACGGCGAGGAGTCCCTCGCCCCAGTCGAGGTCGGCGTCGGCGATCGCCGTGTATCCGGGGCCGCGGACGAACGCGCGGTCGACGAAGGCGCGGGGGTAGGGATAGGAGCCCGCGACGTCTCCGAGGGTCGCCGCGACGAGGAGGCCCGCGGCCACGCGACGGGCGCCGGCGAAGCGCCCGGGCGCGGCGAGGCGGCCGGCGGCGGCGTGGAGCCAGAGCAGGCTGACGAGCGCGAACCGAAGGCTGATGGTGTATCCGGAGAACGAGAAGTAGACGAGCACGATCGCGCTCGGGATCCACATGGCGAGCGCGCGCCAGCGCGGGACGCCGGCCGGCACCAGCATCGCGAGGAGCCACGCGGCGAGCGTGGCGATCGGGGTCTTGTAGAGGAGCGCCTTCCCGTAGTACTCGCGGAACCCGCGGCTCGAGACGTGGCCGTCGAGGAACACCGGGCTGCCATGCTCGGCGACGTATCCGCTGACCCTGGTCGCCGCGAACCGGAACGTCCGGAGCGCGACGTCGCCCTGGTAGAGGATCGCGAGCGAGAGCCAGATCGCCGCGACGGCGATCGCGCCCGCGATCGCCCAGTAGGCGAGGAAGCCGATCCTTCCCACGGCGCGGAGACCCCGTCGAGGTACGAGGATCGAGAACGGCCCGGGCAGCACGAGGCGCACGGCGACGGCGAGCGCCGCGAGAGGACCGATCAGCAGGCCCGTGATCTTGGCCCCCGGCGCGAGCGCCGTCGCGATCACGAAGAAGGCGAGGGAGGCCGTCGTCGGACTCTCGAGCGAGCGGATCAGAGCGGCGAGCGCGACGAAGAGCAGCAGCGACATGAGGCCGTCGGTGGTCATGAGGAACTCGTTGGCCATCAGCGTCGGGCACAGGAGGTAAAGGCAGAGCGAGAGGAGCCCTCCGGCCGGCCCCCAGAGCGAGCGCGACCAGGCAAAGACGGCTGCCCCGGTGAGGCAGGCGATGAGCACGAACGGCGTGCGCGACCTCCGGAAGACGTCGAGGCCGAGAATCGGGAAGATCTGGTTGCCGCGATCGACGTCGAGGTAGAAGCGATCGCTGTGGCTGGTGCGGAACGCCTCGATCGGGATGTCGCGCGAGAGCAGCGGCAGAGAGTTGAGGTACGAGGTCAGCGGCGGATGCCAGCCGAGGCCGGGGAGATCGAAGCGGCCGGTCTTCAGCAGGTAGTAGCCCATGCCCCACATGTGCATCTCGTCCCACGTGGGTGCGCTCTTCACCGAGAGGTGCTGGAACGAGACGTAGCTCCCGGCGATCAGCACCGCCGCCGCCACCGTCACGGCCAGATCCGCCCGTCGCTTCCCGCCGTTCATGGCCGCGGCAGCTTAAGCCACCGCCCGGGGATTGGAATAGAATCTCCGGCCCACGACGATGCCACGAGCGACCGGGGAGAAGTCCCAGAGTCGGGCCCGGCGATCCCGCCCGTCACGCGCGCTGCCGGCATTGGGAGGGAAGAGCCGCGCGATCGAGGGGGTCCACGTCCACCCGCTGCGCCGGATCCCCGACGAGCGCGGCGTCGTGATGCACATGCTGCGGCGCGACGATCCCTGGTTCCTGGGCTTCGGGGAGATCTACTTTTCGATGGTCTACCCCGGCGTCATCAAGGCCTGGCACCTGCACTCGCGCATGACCCTGAACTACGCCGTGGTGCAGGGGACGATCAAGCTCGTCCTCTACGACGACCGCGAGGGTTCGCCCACCCGCGGCACGGTCCAGGAGATCTTCACCGGCGGCCACGATTACGAGCTCGTCACTGTCCCGCCCCGGGTCTGGAACGGATTCAAGGGCGTGGGCGTCGAGCCCGCCATCGTGGCCAACTGCCCCACGGAGCCGCACGACCCGGACGAGATCCGGCGCCTCGATCCGCTGGCAAACGACATCCCGTACGACTGGGGGCTCCGGCACGGATGAGCGAGCGATGGCGCGGCCGGCGCGTCCTCGTCACCGGCGCGACCGGGTTCCTGGGCTCCCATCTGACCCGGCGCCTCTCCGAGCTTGGCGCGGACGTTCGCGCATGGGCCGGCTCGCGCGCGCACCTGGTGCGTCTCGAAGGGGTCCGCGCGCGGATCGAGGACGTCGACCTCCGCGATGCGCGCAGGGTCTCCGAGGCGTGCCGGGATGCCGCGCCCGAAGTCGTGTTCCACCTCGCGGCCTACGGGGTCCAGAGCCGCGAGGGCGATCTGGGCCAGGCAATCGCCGTCAACGTGCAGGGAACCCATCACCTCCTCGACGCGATCGGGAGCACCGCGTGCCGCAGGGTCGTCCAGACCGGAACGTGGGCCGAGTACGCGGCGAGCGAGCGCCCGCTCCGCGAAGAGGATCCGCTCGCTCCCGTCGGACCCTATGCGACCACCAAGGCGATGGCGACCCTGCTCGCGTGTGAGATGGCGTCGCGCGCGCGGTGGGACCTCGTCGTGCTCCGCCCGTTCTCCGTCTACGGCCCACGCGAGGACGACGGCAAGTTCGTCCCGACGGTGATCGACGCCTGCCTGCGCGGCGACGCGCCGCGGCTGACGTCGTGCCGCCAGGTGCGCGACTACGTCTACGTGGCCGACGTCGTGGACGCTTACGTCGCCGCGTCGGACGCGATGATCGAGAATCCCTGTGTCGTGAACGTTGCGTCCGGACAGGGGATCGCGCTCCGGGACCTTGCGCTCGCGATCGCGCGCCACGTCGGCGGCTCGACGATCTCGTTCGGCGCGATCCCCGATCGCCCACGCGAGATCCCGCACGTCCGGGCGGACATCGGGCGAGCGCGCGGGCTCCTTTCCTGGACGCCCCGCCACGGCCTCGACGAGGGGATCCGCCTGACCTCGGAGTGGTATGCCACGCGGGCGAAGGCACGCGCATGAACAATCGCCTCCGGATCGCCATCTTCATCCCCGCCTACAACGCCGGTCGCACGCTCCCCAAGGTGCTCGATCGCATCCCGCAGGACATCAAGCGGGAGGTCGAGGAGATCTTCGTCGTCGACAACGCGAGCGAGGACAACACCTACCTCATCGGCATCGGTTACAAGCACGAGAAGGGGCTGCAGAACCTCAACATCTACAAGAACGACCAGAACATCGGCTATGGCGGGAGCCAGAAGGTCGCCTACCAGTACGCCATCGACCGAGGCTACGACGTCGTGGTGATGTTGCACGGGGACGCCCAGTACGCGCCCGAGAAGATCTCGTTCCTGCTCGAGCCGTTCCGCAAGGGGGAGGCCGACCTCGTGTTCGGATCGCGCATCGCGGGGCTACCGCTCAAGGGCGGGATGCCGTTCCACCGGTTCCTCGGCAACAAGGCCCTCACCTGGATCGAGAACTTCGTCCTCGACTGGAACCTCTCGGAGTTCCACTCGGGCTACCGCATCTTCAGCACGGCGGCGGTCAACCAGGTGCCCTTCGCGCTCAACTCGAACTACTACCACTTCGACACGGACGTCCTGATCCAGTTCAAGCTCAAGGGGCTGCGCGTGGTGGAGCGGCCGATCCCCACCTACTACGGCGACGAGATCTGCTACGTCAACATCTGGCGCTACGGATTCAGCATCCTCGGCTCGCTCCTGCAGTACGTGCTCCACCAGCGCGGCATCAAGCGCGTCAAGCGCTTCGACGTCCACAACTACGTGCCGGGAAGCGAGCGCGTGGCGCTGCCGTCGGTCCTCGCGACGGGCGGCCTCGAATCGCCGGCACCGGAGCCCACGCGCCAGGAAGCCCTGGCTCCGACGGCACCGGGACCCCGGCAAGAGGCGTAGGGCGGGGGCTTGTCCCCCGCCGGTTCGCATC
>JAXLQT010000012.1:0-188048 GCA_046331505.1 Acidobacteriota bacterium | reverse complement strand
GAGTCGGAGGGGGTGCCCGGCTGCCTCAAGCACTTCCCGGGCCACGGGCGCGCGCGCCTGGACTCCCACGTCGACATGCCGCGGATCTCGGCGCGACGATCGGCGCTCCGGAAGGACCTCTCCCCCTACGCGACTCTCTGCCGCGCCACGCGGGCCGTGATGGTCGCCCACTGCACCTATCCCGCTCTCGATCCCTCCGGGGTTCCTGCCACGCTCTCCCGAGCGATCGTGACCGACCTGCTCCGGGGCGACCTGGGCCACGACGGCCTCGCGGTGGCCGACGACATGGAGATGGGGGCGATCGTGAAGAGCTTCGGGATGGCGGACGCCTGCCGCCTGGCGCTAGACGCCGGCAACGACATCCTCCTGGTCTGCTACACCCCCGCCGCGATCATGGCGGCGATCGAGGTGTCGCGCGGCCGCGCGACGCGTCGCGTCAGGAGCTTCGCCGCATCGTTGCCGCCGCCTCCGCGCCGCTTCGAGCCAGGTCTCTTCGAGGAGCTGCTCCGCGATCTGGGGCGCTGAACCCGCCGTGCGGCGGTGCTCCGTCTTCGTCGCCCTCGCCCTCACCGCGTGCGGGCGGCAGGCGCCCGCACCGGACGCGGGATTGCCGCCCGGCGCGCTGCTCTCGGCCGACGGCGGAGGATGCCGCAAGCTCCTCGACGCCCTCCGAGGGATGGAGGGCACCGCGATCGCCGCGTCCGCGGCCGAGGCGGAGCAGCGGATCGCCGGCTGCGCCGAGGTCGAGGCGCGGAGCACGGGCGAGCTGGGCGCCCTCCTCCTGTCGCTGTCATGCGCGACGCCGTCGGCGGATCTCGCCGCCCTTCGCGCGATCCGCGGCCCCCACGCGATCGCATTCGCGCTACCGATCGAAGACGGCGAGCGGCTTGTCGGAACAGTGGACGTAGCCTCCGATGGGACCGTATCCGCGATCGCCGTTCTGCCGGCGGCACCCGCGAACGACCCGCTGCGGATGGTCCTCCCGGCCGAGGCGCCTCCGGGGCCGCCCAACCTCGCCTCCGCGGGAGCGCTCCTGCACGCGCGCCTGCGATCGGACGGTGGCCTCGCCGCCGTCGCACGCTCCGCAACGGAGAACGGCGCCAGGGACGGTCAGAGCCTCCTGAAGCTGCGTGGCGATCTTCTGCTGGGGGCGGTCTTCACGGGCGTGTGGGAAGCATCGCTCTACGTCCCCGACGAGGGCTACGAGGTGCCGCACCCGGTCGTCGCCTTCGACTTCACCAACCGCCGCGCCGCCGTCGCCGCGATGGAGGCGTTCGTCGCCGACGTGCTGGCGCGATGGCCGGTCCACCGCACCGACCTCGCGATCGGCGAGGCACGCGGGGCGTGCGTCGGGAACCTCTCGGTGATGCCGGAGCTCGCGCCCTGCTACGTCGCGACCGATCGCGCCGTCCTCATCGGGTGGAACCAGCGCAGCCTCGAGCGCGCCCTTGCCCCCGGCGGGACGACCGATCTGGGGCCGTCGGGCGGAGCGGTCGTCCACGTCGATCGCTTCGCCGAGGCCGACGCTCGCATCGCCTCCACCCGCGGCGCGGCGCCCGCTCCCCCGCTCCCGTCGCCCTGGGATCGCCTCGAGATCGTCGCGGACCACGATGCCGGAGGCTACCGGTTCCGCGCGACGTTGCTGCCCCGGGGCGCCCCGTGAAGCGACGGCTGCGCGGCATCGTCCTGCTCGCGGTCTGGGCGGCGCTCCTCGTCCTCGGCGCGCGCGCCGCGGCACGGATACGGCGCCAGCTCGCGCTCGATCGCGTGCGCGCCGCGGCAGCGTCCGGGCGATGGGACGACGTCGTCCGCGACACCGCAACACTCCGCGGATCGGCTTCCGCCGAGGGGCGCGCGGCGGCCGAGCTTCGCTGCGCCGCCCAGGCGCGCCTGTCGCGCACCGCCGAGTGCGTGGACGAGCTGACCCCGATGCTGCGCGCATCGCCGGGATGGATCCCCGATCCGGCGATCCGCCTCATGCTCGTCGAAGCCTGGCGCGACCGGGGCGAGATCCCCGAGGCGGCGGACCTCGCACGGCGCGCCGGCGAGGCCTACCCGGACGACGCTCCCATCCTCGCCGACGAGCTCTACCTGCGCACCCAGGTCGAGAGCGAGAGCGCGGTCCTCGCGTCGATGCGCGATCGCGTTGCCCGCATGGGGCGGGCCGCGAGCGAGATGCGGCTGCGCATCGCCGATCTCCACATCAAGCGCTCCGATCCGAAGGCCGCCCTCGCCGTCCTCGGCCAGACGCCGCCGCCCGCCTCCGATCCGCTGCGCGGCGCGTGGTACCACGCACGGGCGCGCGCCTTCGCGGTCGAGGGCGACGTCGGGGCCGTCGGCCGCTGCTACGACGAGAGCCTCGCGGCGGGAACCCCTGCCGCCGAGGTGCTGGCGCAGCATGCGCTGGTCCTCTCGCTCCACAACCTCGTGGACCCGGGGCATCCCGGCACGTCGTTCCTCGGAGACGGCGATCGATCGCGAGAGGAGATCGCCGATCCCGCCCTGATCGAGGCCGTCTACCTGAGGCTCATCGCGCACCTCGTCGTCGAGGGGCAGCAGGAGCGCGCGCTTGCCTACTACGACCGCGGCCGGGCGCGCTTCAAGCTGTCGGTCTTCAGCCGCGAGGACATCCAGCGCTCCTCGCAGCAGTGGCGCCTCGGGGAAGAGGAGCTCCGGCGCGCGCGAGGCTCGCTGCGCCTCCGCGTCGACGCGCCACGCACCGGGGACGTGGTGCTGATCTCGCCGGATGCCAGCGCCGAGGTCGACGATCCCTTCGCGGCGATCCCGGTCCCGGCCGATGGCGTCGTCACCGTGGAGCGCGCCGTCGGGACCTGGCCTCAGCGCTGGGTCCTGCGAAGGAACGACCAGAGCTCGGCATCGGGCACCGCCTGGATCGTCGCCGGCGAGGAGATCGAGGTCCGCGTCGAGCCGGGCGGCAGCTCTCCCGACATCGCCTTCACGCAGCACCGCGCGGCGGGGGACGGACGGCGCCGCGTCTTCGTGCTCATCCTCGACTGCGGCGACTGGCGGTTCCTGCGCTACGGCATGGCGCGCGGCGAGATGCCCGCGCTCTCCCGGCTCGCGGAGTCCGGCACGCGCGGCGTGCTCGAGAGCCTCCCGGCCTACACGGCGGTCGCCATGGAATCGCTCGCCTGGCCGGGACGCCGCCCCGCCCCGTCGCTCCTCGGGCTCACCCACGCAATGGGCAACGAGATCGCCGCGATCGGCTTCATCGGGAGGAACCCGTTCGCGAGCCTCACCTGGCTCCTGCCCGACACCCCGAGCTTCTTCGACGTGATCGGTCACGACGACCTGACCGCCGTCAACATGCTGTACGCCAACGGCAACATCCAGGCGGGCCGCAACGCGGAGGTCATCGGCCTGCGCGGCGCGAGCCACGCGTTCACGGCCTGGCGCCAGAGCCGCCCTCCGAGCGATGCCGAGCGCCGCGCGCTCCCCGGCCTCGATCGGATCCACCTCCCCCACGAGCTCGCCGAGATGGCCGCCGAGATGGACGCCGCCGCGACCTTCGCATCGGCGCGCCTCGGGGACGTCGTCATGCTCCGCCTCGACGCCCTGGACGTCATGACCCACAGCCTCTATGCCGAGACCGCAAGGACCGGCGCAGACGGCGCCGACCGCGCGCTCTACTGGGTCTACCGCTACGTCGACCTCCGCGTCGGCGAGCTTTCCAACGCGCTCGACGAGGACGATGTGCTGGTCGTCATGTCGGACCACGGCATCCGCACGGCGATGGAGCACGATCCCCGTTGCATCTTCATCGCGGAGGGCGCGGGTATTCCCGCCGCCCGCATCCCTGGCACGCCGGCGCTGCGCGGCATCCCGCGGATGATCGCCGCGCTCGTCGGCGTCGACACCGACTGGCCGGCCACCGGCGTCGAGTGCTGGGCCGAAGCGCTCCCACCACACCGCTGAGACGCGTCGCCCGCCACGCGTCTCTGCTGGACCGCGATCAGAACGGAGGGAGCTCTCCGTCCTTCGACCCCTGGCGTAGGGCACGGATCATCTTCGTCTGCTTGGAGAAAGTCACCGCCGTCGAGACTCCCGACACGATGCCCGAGAGCGGCAGCATCACGCCCGCCACCGCCATGTGGCGCATGCGGCGAGGCAGAGGGAATCGCTCGGCGTTGTCGAAGTAGACGTTCTTCGTGTAGCGCAGCACGACTTCCAGCGCGTCGAAGGCCGTCGCGAAGAAGTCGCCGTGGGCACCCGCGACGGCGGTGTCGCCGTCTCGTATCGCCGCCAGGAAGTCCTCCCGCGTCGATCCCGGGGCCGCGGTGAACGTCGTGCCGACGCGGCGGAGCGTGTGGGCGTCGCTCCCGCCCACGAAGCCCTTGCGCCGGCCCTGGCGGCGGAAGCGCTCGACGGCCGCCTGCCAGAACTCGTTGTGCGCCCTGAGCTGCGATCCGTTCAGCACCTCGAAGCAGTCGAACTCCTCGAGGAGCCGGTCGATGAGGCCGTCCATGCGCGTGCGGTCGCGGGCGCTCGTCCGGAAGATGTGGTTGAGGGAGAAGAGGAGCTTCTCCTTCTTCAGGTAGGCCACGAGGTCGAACATGTTCGGCCGCAGGTACTGGATCTCTCGGTGGATGCGCTCGTCGAGCCCGAAGACGTTGACGTGGATGCGGGCCTTCGTGAGCTCGGGCAGGTAGGTCTCGACCTCCTCCGAGATGAAGAAGTCGGATCGCTCGCCGTGGGCGTCGAGGAAATGGAGGCAGCCGTCGATGGTGTCGTGATCGCTGAACGTCACCAGGTCCATCCCGCGCGCCTTCGCCGTCCGGTACACCGCCTCGGGGTGGCTGTAGGAGTCGCGGGCGTCGAGGGCGCGGAAGGTCGTGTTGGGGGAGAAGCGCGTGTGGACGTGAAGGTCCGCCTTGAGCAGCGTCCCCTCACTCATGGTGCGCCTCGGGCACCATCGGCGCGGTCAGTGGCCCGGAGAAGAGCTTCTTGACCGCCCCGGTCGACAGCGCCACGCGCTCCGCCGACAGCACCCCGTCCCGCATGCGGATGACGTTGTAGAAGTTCTCGAGGACGCCGGACTTGTAGCGGTTGCTCGTCGACGTTCCGCAATGGAGGATGCGCAGGCCGTTCACGTCCCAGAGCCAGGGGCGGTGCTTGTGCCCCGCGAGCACGAGGTGGATGCCCCACTTCAGGTAGAGATGGAGCAGGTCGCCGGAGTCGATCAGCGGATCGGTGTCGATCCCCGTCCCGGGGATCCCGACGAGGTGATGGTGCATGACGATGATGCGCACGTCGCCACTTGCGGCGCGGTGGACGTCCTGGGCGATGCGCAGGTACTGCTCGGACCCGACGAAGCCCTTGCTCATGCGCAGCGCCTTCTCCCAGTCGCCGATCGTCGTCCGCTCCGCCCCCTTCGCCGCCTCCTCGGCGTCCTCCTCGGTGCTGTCGACGCCCACGAGCATCGCTCCCGGGATCGGAAGAGACGGCTCCGTCGGGCCGATGATCCTCTCGAAGTTGGCAAGACCCGCGTCTCCGCGCGCATCGTGGTTGCCCGGGATCACGATCCGCGCCGGCACCTGGAACCGCGCGAGGTACGCGGCGGCACGCTCGAGCTCTTCCGGCAGCGCCCGGATCGAGAGGTCGCCCGAGACCACGAGCGCATCTGGGCGGAGCGCATCGGCGACGGCGAGGACCTTGTCCCCAACCGCCGGCAAGAAGCACTCGCGCTTGTCCTTCAGCCCGAAGTGGAGGTCCGAGATGTGAAGGAGGGTGAAGTCCTGGCCCACGTCCGTGGACTCTATCGTAGGGAGGCCGGCCCCGGCGCGCCGGGAGATCCGCTATCGTCGCGTCATGGACCCGGCTGGTTTCGACGTCGTGGGCGTCGGCTACTGCTCGGAGGACACGCTCCTTCTCGTGGACCGCTACCCCGACCGCAACAGCAAGGCCGAGGTGCGGCGAATCGAGCGCTCCGGCGGCGGCCAGGTCGCCACCGCGCTGTGCGCGCTCTCGCGCCTCGGCCTCAAGGTCGCGTTCCATGGACGCGTGGGCGACGACGGACCCGGCGTTCGCGCGCTGGAGCTCCTCGCCAGCGCGGGAGTCGACGTGACGCACGCCATCGTCACGAGGGGGGTCGCGACCCAGCAAGCCTTCATCGTCGTCGACTCCGAGACGCGCGAGCGCACGATCTTCTGGCGGCGTCCTCGCGAGCTCGAGATGACGCGCCACGACGTCGACGCCGCGCTCGTCCAGCGGGCGCGCCTCCTCCACGTGGACGGCCACGAGCGCGGCGCGCTGCGCGCCCTCGGGATCGCGAGGATGTCGGGGGTCGTCACGAGCATGGACGCCGAGCGCGCCTCGGACCTAGCGCGAGCGATGCTACCGTTGGTCGACATGCTGATCGCCGCCGAGTCCTTCCCGGAGAACCTCCTCGGCGAGAGCGATCCGAAGGCCGCGCTGCCGAGGATCGCCGCCCTCGGCCCGAAGGACGTCGTGCTGACCCTGGGCTCCCGCGGCGCCATCGGCTTCGTCGGCGGCGAGACCGTCGAGTCTCCCGCGTTCCCGATCCCCGACGCCGTCGACTCCACCGGCGCCGGCGACGTCTTCCACGCCGGGTTCATCTACGCGCACCTTCGGGGCGACGCCTTCCCCGAAAAGCTCCGATTCGCAAACGCCGCCGCGGGGCTCTCTCTGCGCGGCCTCGGAGGCCGCTCGGCGCTGCCGACGCTCTCGGAGATCCAGGACCTGATCGAGCAGTCCCCAACGGAGAAGCCATGACCCCGCCCTTCGATCTCGCCGCACTCGATCTGAACGCCCTCTTCCGCAACGCACTGCACCGCCGTGGAGCCGGCGGGGGCGTCGAAGGTCCACTGCGCGAGGCGCTCGCACAGACCGTCCCGCCTGAGCACGTCGAGCCGCTCCATGCGGGGTTCTCCCGCACCATCACCCGTGTCTCGAGCGAGCTCGGGGGCTCCGAGGGCGACGCTCTGCACACCATCGTCGTCAACCTCGCGCGCTTCCACTTCAACGTCCGCTGGGATGGCGCCGTGCCGGGCGACGAGGTCACCGACGACTCCTACGTCACGAGCGGAGGCGCCCTGCGAAGGCTCGGCGACCTTCCATCCGACACGCGCGCGTCGATCACGCGATCGCTCCAGGCATTGCCCGGCGCGACGTCCGTACCAGCAGCATCGCCGCCCCCCACCTCAGCGACGTCCGGAGGAGGTTGCATCGTGATGCTTGGCGTCGTCGCGGGCGCCATGGCCTACCTTCTACGCTAGGCGCGCGCCTGTTACGAATTGCGTCAGCAGCGGATCACGAGGGGGCCGCCCAGCTCCACACGCCTCCATCCAGCGGCCGAACACGTTCATTCGGGGACGGTTGTCGATCGCTTCTCTGCTGGCATCGCTCCTGCTTCCAGGGGAACCTGGCGCGTGCGTGTCCCGCAGCCCAAAGGAGAACCGAACGATGACCAGCCAAGCGCGCGAAATTCCAGCGTCCCGAGGCTTCTCGCTGCTCGAGGTCCTCATCGCCACCGCGGTGCTGGCGATCGGGATCCTCGCCATCGCACAGCTCTTCCTGGCGGCCATCGGCGACAACCGCCGCGCGGCGCAGAACGCCGAGACCTCGGCGCTGCTCGCCCACAGGCTCGAGCAGTACCGCGACGTCGACTTCTGCACGTTGAAGGCGCGTGCCGACCTGGACCTCGGTCAGTGGATGGTCGACAGCACGCAGCTCGGCGGCGAGAACACCGGACAGAACGCGGGCACCGATGGGAAGGTGATGCAGGGTCGGTCGGATCCCCGGATCGGCGGCGCCGCTCCCGACGTCGACTGGATCATCGAGCGCCGCCTGATCGGCTCGAACCAGGGCCTGGCCGCCATCGCGAGCCAGCCGATCCCGAGCGGCGAAGACGTCATCCTCATCGAGCTGCGTGGCATGCGCGCCGGCGTCAAGGGCTCCAACACGTCGGCGATCAAGCGCTGGACCCTGATGTCGACGTACCGTACGAAGAGGAATTCGCAGACGTCCTGCTGAACGGCGGGGCCGTACGAACTGGCGGCGGATGAGAATCCGCTGACAACCTCCCTCCCCTTTCCTTACCCGCGGCGTCATGGAAGGCGCGGGTAAGGGGAAGGCGGGGAGACCTCAGGACGGTCGGGACCTCCCGCGCAACAGCGTCCCGATCCCGAGCGTTGCGAAGAACGCGAGCGAGAGCGCGAGCACCACCGCGCCTCCGCTCGGGATCGGATAGCGCCTGGACGCCGCGGATACGTAGAGGCCTCCGACGCACGCGAGCCAGGCGATGGCGATGCTCCAGAGCAACGATGCCCGCAAGCTCCTCGCCAGGTTGCGGGCCGCCGCCGCCGGGACCACGACGAGCGACTCGACCAGGAGCGCCCCGATGACCTTGAGGCTGACGACGATGGCCGCGGTCAAGAGGAGGACGAAGAGGTAGTCCACGAACACCGTGGGCACGCCGCCCACGCGCGCCAGGGTCGTGTGGCAGCTCTCGAGGACCAGCGCGTTGTAGTAGCGCGCCATCACGACAAACACCACGAGGGCGACGACGAGGAGGAGCAGGAGATCCAGATCCGTGATCGTGATCAGGCTTCCGAACATCACCGCCTCGATCTGGTGGATGTTGAAGTACCGGGTCGCCGCGACGAGGAGGCAGATTCCGAGCCCGAGCGACATCGCGAGGAAGACGCCGATGAGGGTGTCCTGCGGCAGCGTGGCGCGGCGCTTCACGTAGACCATGCCGAGCGCCGACAGCATGCAGAACCCGACGATCCCGCCGTAAGGCGCGTTGATCGGCTCGCCGAGGGCGATCCCGAGCGTCAGGCCCGTGAGGGCCGCGTGCCCGAGCGCGGCCGAGAGGAACGCGAGCCTGCGCGCGACCACGATGTGGCTCAGCCCACCGAGAAGGGGCGCGAGCAGGAACGCGGCGACGAAGCCGCGGGCAATGAAGGCCTGGCCGAACATCGCGGGCAAGCGCCCCGCGCTCGCCTGCGCCGCAAGCCACGCATAGATCGCTCCCATCAGACGAACACCTCGCCGCCCAGGACCTCTGCGGGGGACCCTTCGCGCTTCACGCCCCGCTCGAGCAGAGTGACATGGTCCCCGATCCTCCGCACCTGTCCGAGATCGTGCGAGACCATCAGCATCGACACGCGCCCCTTCAAGGACGAGAGCACCTCCTCGAGCATCCGTGCGGCCATGTCGTCGAGACCCGCGCTCGCCTCGTCGAGGATCAGGAGCTCGGGCTCGGGGTCGAGCGCGTTGGCGAGCAGCACGCGCTGGAGCTCGCCACCGGACAGCTCCGCCAGACCACGCCCAGCGAAGCCGGAGAGGCCGACGCGATCGAGCATCAGGTCGAGACGCCGTCGCGTCGCGGGAGACGATCCGAGACACGCGGGCCGCGCCTGGCGGGAGAGCGCCAGGAAGTCCCCGACCGAAAGTGGCAGTGTGCGATCGGCCGCGAAGCGCTGAGGTACGAACCCGATGCGGCCCGATGCCTGGAAGTGGCAGCGGATCTCGCCGCGGAACGGCACCTGCCCCAGCACCGCGAGGAGCAGCGTGCTCTTCCCCGCGCCGTTCGGCCCGCAGATCATGTGCAGCGCCCCGCGCTCGACGTCCAGGGTCACCGAGTCCAGGACGAGCGCTCCGCGCAAGCGCACCGAGACCGCTCGCGCCTCGAGCACCTTGTCTCGGCCGCTCATCGAGGAACACCCGTCGGAGGCGAGGCTTCGCTCTTCTTCGCTCCGGACAGGACCTGGAACCACCCGTCGTTCAGGGCGCTCTTCACCACGCCCTCGCCAACGCCCGCCAGCTCATCCTTCATCCAGAAGGACACGTGGATGACCATGCCCCCGGGGAGCCTCTGGTGCTCCTCGTCGAGCGTCGTCATCTGCAGGTGCGAGAGGTCCCCCGGCTCTGGCTCCTGGACGAAGAGCAGGAACGCCGGGCGCTTGCCGTCCGCCGGAACGCCGATGTAGTTGACCACGGGACCATCCTGCTGCTTGCGCCAGGCGTAGACCCCAGCTCCGGGATCCGGAGCGAACGGCGGGATCCCGTCGGCGGCGAGCGCGTGAGCCTCCGGCCATGCTCCCTTGGAAGCGCGCACGTTCTCCGCTTCGAGGAGGCCTTCCTGCATCTGACGGAACATCCTCTGGACCGGCGCCGGAGCGTCGCGGAAGAGCCGCTGGTAAGGGAAGAGGGCCGCCTGACCGGACGACCCGTCGGGACGATGCGCCGCCATCGAGAAGTAGCTGATGAACGCGATCGCGCCCGCGACCCGGAGCACGGCGAGCGTCTCGGTGCGAGGCGAGGGCGATGCGACGACGACCGTCCGGGTGGCGGGGCTCGTCACGGGGGAAAGTCTACCCTCGGGGCAGCGCGCGCCCGAGCCGGGACGCCGCCGCCGTGAGGATGTCCCGGGTCTCCGCGGAGAGCGGCGCGTCGGCGTCGACGTCGATGCGTCCCAGGACCGGCCCTTCGCGGGAGATCTCGACGCAGAACCGATGCGCCGCCAGCCCGCGGCTGCCGCGCCGTGCGTCGACCGGCGGCCTGTCGACGGTCACCCTGGTGGCGCGCGGTCCGAGCCGCGCGTGGATCAGATCGGCTGCGACCGCCGCGGCCACAGCGGGATCGGGGCGCACATCGAGGATGGCGTCCAGGTCGGGGCAGAGCGCCGCCACCGGATCGCCGGGACGCGGCGCGCGCTCGCGCAGGAACGGGGCGAGCGCCGCCGCGAGACCCGCGGGGACCGGCGCGGGCTTGCGGTGCTCCACGTCGATCGCCGCGAAGACCAGCCGCCCGCGCATCAGGATGCCGGGCGCCGGCTCGCGGCGCGTCTCGAACGAAAGCGCGATCGACCGGCCGCCGATGCGATCGACCCATGCGGCGACGGTGAGCAGGTCGTCGAGGTAGGCCGGGTTCTCGAAGTCGAGCGACATGTGGACCCGTGGCAGCCACACGCCGAGACGCTCTACGAGGGTGCCGTAGGGGTATCCGGCGGCGCGGAACAGCTCGGTCTCCGCCGCCTCGAGGAAGCGCGTGTAGGCGCCGTAGCAGATGATGCCGGCCGCATCGACGTCGCTCCAGCGCACACGCTCGCGGATCTCGAAGCCCATGGCGCCAATCTATAGGATCCTCGGTCCATGAGATCGTCGCGGCCCGCACGCGCTCTTCTGCTCGCAGCGAGCCTCCTCGCCCGCCCCGCGAGCGCCCACCAGGTGGGCATCTCCCGGGGCGACTACGCGCTCGATGGCGACACAGTGAAGGTGGAGGTGATCTTCGCACGGCGGGAGCTCGCATCCCTCTTACCTGCCATGGACACCGATGCCGACGGCACGGTCTCCGAACCCGAGCTCGCGGCCTCTCGCGCGATCGTGGAGGCCGCCTTCGCGCGCGCCGTCCGCGTCGAAGGCGACGGATCGCCGTGCCCGGCGAAGATGGCTGCGGCCGCGCTGGTCGAGGGCGACGGAGCGAGCCTAGAGGGCGAATGCCGGTGCGACGGCGTGCCGGCGAGTCTCACGGTCACGTTCGGGCTCTTCGCCGAGCTCGGGATGGGCCATCGCCACCTCGCCCACGTCGTCGCCGGCCCGCGGGTCAAGGACGACGCCCTCATGGCGAAGTCACCGGCGATCTCCCTTCAGACCGGCGAGGCGGCACGGAAGGCGGGTCGATCGGCCGGCGCTCTCGCCGGCCTTGGCGTCGAGCGCGCGCTCACGGGGCCCTTCGAGCTCCTGTTCCTCGCGGGGCTTCTGCTCGCCGGCCCGCGCGCGCGCCAGCTCACCGCGGCCGCGCTCGTCTTCATCGCCGCCGAGGAGCGAGCCTCGCCGCGGCGATCCTCTGGGGCCGGATCCCCGGGGCGAGCGTCGCAGGGCCCGCGGTGGGACTGGCCCTCGTCTACATCGCGATAGAGAACTTCCTGGTGGCGGACGCCGCGCACCGCTACCGCACGGCGCTTCCCGGCGGCATCGTGACGGGGCTCGCGCTCGCCGATAGCTTCGCGGCGTCCCCGCTCCCCGCTTCGGGTCGCGCCGCGCTCGCCGCGGCCTATGCCGGGGAGCTCTCCTCGCGCACGCCGGCGCGGCCGCGGTGATCGTCCCCTGCGGCGCGATCGCTCCCGGAACCCTGCGACGCATCGGCAGCGTCGCCGCAGGCCTCGCCGGTATCGCGGCGATCCTGATGGCGCTGAACCGGCCCTGACCTCGCGGGCCCGGCCCTAACCGTACGACGAGCTGTACTGGATCTCCTTGAGCCTGCGGTACGCGATGCCGGCGGGAGCAGGAGGTAACGGAAGAACGCACTGTCGAACAGCTCCTCGTCGCCGGGATACGTCGGCACGACGACGATCTCGCAGAGCTTCAGGACCTCCGCGCAGCTCACCTTCCGCATCCGCTGCACGATCTGGCGCTTCTCGAAGATGCGATCGAGATGCGAGAGCAGGTACTCGACCACGCGCCCGTAGGAGAGCGCGTGCGGGTGCGCGATCTCGAGGCCGCGCGCTCCGAGGAGGCGAGCGATCGGTCCGGGAAGGGGATCGGGCTCGTAGCCTTCCGGGCCGAACGGGACGTGCAGGCGCGCGTCTCGATCCGAGGTGCGCAGCACGACGCTGTGCATGCGCGAGAGGGCGTGAGCAGGATCGCCGGGAGGTAGTCGCGGGCTCGTCCTCGCCCGGGTTCTTGATCGCCGTCTGGAAAGCGTTCACCTCGAACAGGAAGCCGCGATCGAACGGATCGAGGCGGCTCGACGTTCCCCGCGCCGCGATGGCGCCACCATCGCTCCCGAGGTCTGGACCGCGGAACCCGCCAGGTTCGCGCGCCAGCCGAAATCGACGTCCTCGAAGTAGGCGAAGTAGTCCGCGTCGAAGCCGCCGACCTCCTGGAAGACGACCTCGCGCGGCCATGTTGCCGCCGCAGGTGAAGAACAGCGTCGCGGCGAGGCGCCGTCGCCCGCCGTCGATGCGAGCGGCATCCCCTGTTCTTCTGGAATGCGTGGCCGTCGAACGTGAGCACACCTTCGTCGAACTGGAGCCGCCCCCTTCCCGAGTCGAGGATCCTGCCGCCCACGACGTCGGCCTCCCTCCCGCGATCGGCGCGATCAGCTCCAGGAGCCACGCCCGATCCGGCACGGCATCGTTGTTCAGGAGAGCCACGATCTCTCCTCTGGCCGCATCCACGCCCTGGTTCACGGCGCGCGCGAAGCCGGCGTTGTGCCCGTTCCTGACGACCCGCAGCCGATCCTGGTGACGCGCGAGGAGCCCATCGGTCCCGTCGGTGGACCCGTTGTCGACCACCACGATCTCGAGACCGCCGGCAGGCGCATCGAGCGCGAGGAGCGCGGGCAGGAGCGCCTCGAGGTGCTCCTGCCCATCCCAGGTGACGACGACGACGGTGGCGGCGGTCAAGCAGTCCCGGGCCCGATCCCCGAGGAACAGCACGCCGGAGTAGTAGTTCACGCGGTTCTCGCCGCAGAGCGGCGCGATCCCGCGCCGCCGTAGAACCCGGCGAGGGGGAAAGCGCCGAGCGTCTTCTTGATGAGCGCGGTGTCCGGCGACGGGCCCCGTAGAAGGCGCTGGTGCGGGCGGCGCAGTTGAAGTAGAGACCGAACGCGGGAGGCTCTTCCTGGAGGCGGGCGCGCCGCGCCTCCCGAGCCGCGCGAGCTCCGCCGAGAGGCTCCGGGTCGCCCCCTCCGGTTCGCGTACGGTGAAGGCGACGGAGAGCCCCGAGGCCACCGGCTCGGTCACCGCCACGATCCGCTCCTCCGGAACGATGCCGACGATCTGGCGCACGTAGTAACTCTGCTCGTCGTCCGGCTCGGAGATCGCGACGACGGCGTGCTGGGCCGCCCGCCGGAGGTCCCCACCGAACTTCCGCTCGACGAACTCCATGAAGCAGTCGAGCGCCTTGCGCCCTCCCAGGTCGACGAGGAAATGTCCCTGGGAGCTGACCACACCGAAGGGGCTTGCCCGCGGGAACGCAGGCGTGGCTCACCATCACGTGCGCGAGAACGATCCCGAGAGCATCACTCCCGAGATGGCGCCGCGCTCGACCGACGCGCCGCAGATCTGGAGCGCGTGCCCGAGCGACCCGTCGTCGCAGGAGGCCCCGCCGACGACCGGCACGTCCCCGATCTCCATCCGGAGCCCCTCGAAGAACGACGAGGGCCGGAAGGCCCGCACGTCCGGCAGGACGACCAGGACGCCATCACGCTCGCTGCGAAACCGCCTGCCGATCTTGCCTCCCACGCGCTCGGAGCCCTCGGGGGCTTCGGCGCCGGCCTCCATGAACGGCGACGCGGCCACCTCGCCGTCGCTACCGATCAGGAGCACGGCGAGCCCCGCCCCGCCCTCGATCTCCGCGTCCATCGTGAAGACGCCGAGCCCGAGGCATCCGACGAGGGAGCGCGTGAGCGTCAGCTCCCTCACCGTCTCGGCGGCCTCGGGGAGACGTCCGGCGTGAGCGGTGGTGGCGAAGACGAACGCCACGTCCGCCACGGGCGGCGCGAGGGACGCGAGTGCCTGCGACGCCGCGGCGCGCGCGGCCTCGACCGTGTCGGCGGTCATGGAGATGCCCGACCCCGCTCGGATCATGGGACATCGATTCTACGCGGCGTGTCATGATCGGGCATGCCCGATTCGCACTGGACGGAGGTCGGCCTCCTCTCCTCGATCCCGATCGGGATCCGCACCTTCAAGCACGACGCCCATCAGGTCGCCATCGTGCGGACCGAGGATGGGAAGCTCCACGCCGTGGACAACCGATGCCCGCACGAGGGCTATCCCCTTGCCCAGGGCGACCTCAAGGGCTCGGTCCTCACGTGCGCGTGGCACAACTGGAAGTTCGAGGTGTCCGACGGCCGCTGCATCCTCGGAGGCGAGGGCGTCCGGTCCTATCCCGTGCGCGAGAGGGACGGCGTCCTCGAGATCGACCTCGCCGAGCCCGATCCCGCCGGCGCCATCCCGGGTCTGATCGGAAGCATGGGCCAAGGGCTCTTCGACCACGACAACGGGCGCGCGCTCCGGGACGCGGTCCGGCTCCTGCTCGCCGGCTATCCGGCCCACCAGCTCCTCGCCGACGTCGCGGCCGACGACGCGCGCCGCGGAGAGTACGGCTCGACGCACGTCCTCGCGCTCGCGGCGGACTGCGGTCGCCTCCTCGCGCGCTACCGGGGAACCGACGCCGTGGTCGCCATCGCGCCGGTGATCGACCTGTGCGGGGAGACGGATCGACGCCTCCCCGCACGCCGCCAGCCGGAACCAGTCGCGGGAGGCGACGCCCGGACGATCCGCGCCGCCGTCGATGCCGAGGAGGGAGACCGCGCCGAGGCCCTGCTCCTTGGCGCCTTCGATGCCGGGGTCCCCCGCGGGGAGATCGAGCGGTGGATGCTCGGGATGATGGCCGACCACTTCACGGACTTCGGCCACGAGCTCATCTACGCGATCAAGGGCCGCGAGCTCCTCGACCGCCTCCCGCCGGCCACGGCCTCGACCTACGCCCGCGCGATCTACCCGGCCCTTCTGTACGCGACGCTCGTATCGACCCGCGAGGACACCCTACCCTACATGCGCCCCTACTTCGCCGGCGCCGCACGAGGCGCGGCGCCCCCTTGCGACCACGCGGCGGTGGTCCGCGCTCAGCTCGACGGCACCCGTCACGACGCCGTCGCCGCCGTGGAGGCGGGGCTTGCGGCGGGCGTCGCGCCGCACGAGATCGCGCGGTCGCTCTCGGTCGCGGCGGCGCACCGCGTGCTGCGCTTCGACACGTCCATCGAGCGCAGCCCCGAGGTCCAGGAGACCTGGCTCTGGGTCACGCACCGCCTCACGTTCGCGAGCGCGGTCCGCAACGCCCTCGAGATCCACCCCTCCGCCGACGATGCGAAGCTCCTGCGACAGGCCGTCGCCTTCATTCACTCCGGCAAGCCGATGGACGCCCAGCCGTCCGCACGCCCCGATGTCACACCGCTTCCCGCGACGCTCGACGCGATCCTGGACGCCGTCCTGCACCGCCACTCCGCCGACGCGGTGCGCCGCGCCGCGGGTTATCTCGAGCGCGGCGGCGATCCCGTGCCCCTCGAGGACGCGCTCCTCGACTACTGCCTCCAGGATCCCCTCGTGCGCCCGATCCACGTGTGTCACCTGGTGAAGACGACCATCGCCGCGTTCGAGGAGCGGGCGGCCCTCGGCGCCTCCGCCGATCGGGACGTTCCCGTCCTCGCGGCGGTCCGGTTCCTCTCGTCGCCCGTCGTGGAGCGCCGCGTGCACCAGGCAGCCCGGGCGTCGATCGCCTGGGTCGCCGAGGGCATCACACCGCGCAAGCTGACGCAGTAGGACGACATCCCATCGGCTCGTCCTGCGCAACTCTCGCGCAGGTGTCCTTGCCCTCACGGAAAGGGCCCTCAGGCTGTGATCGGCTCGGCGGTGCATCGTCGCCGCGGGCTCGACGTCGCAATCGTCGGTGACATACACTCTTGCCTGGGAGCGATCGTGATCATGCGCGCACTGTCGGTCTTGACGCTTGCGGCGGCGGTGAGTGTCGTGCATGCCGACACGTTCCCGCCGGGCCGCGACGTTCAGTGCGTGAGCGGCGGCGCTACGCGATACCTCCCGTCGGATGCCGCCGGCGCCTGGACCAGCGGGCCCGCCGCGCCACCGGCATTGATCCCGCGTTGCGCCGTGATGGTCTACGACCGGCCGCGGACCTCGACGCTGCTCTACGGCGGCGGCGACCTTCAGCCATGCTGCATGGACACGTGGGAGTACGACGGACTCGCCTGGACGATGCCCGGTGCCTCCACGGCACCGGGAAAGAAGAGCGCGCACGCGATGGTGTACGACTCGAGGCGACGCGTCGTCGTGATGATGGGAGGAGACCGTCAGCCATGGGAGTACGATGGCGTCGACTGGATTCCCGGCGTGATCGCGCCCCCGGCGTTCGGGCCGCGTTCATGGCTCGGCATGGCGTACGACTCCCGGCGGGGATGTGCCGTCACCTTCGGTGGCTACCACGCCGCAAGCCCGCCGATCTACTACAACGACACCTGGGAGTACGACGGAACGAGCTGGCTCGCCGGACCCACGGCGCCGCCAGCGCTGGGACCGCGCTGCGCCGTCGCCATGTCGTTCGACGCGAAGCGCGCCGTCACGGTCATCTTCGGAGGCTATGCCGCTTCGCCCGCTCAATCCTTGGGAGACGTCTGGGAATACGACGGGGCCGGGTGGACCGCCGGCGTCGCGGGCCCGCCCCCACGTTTCTGCGCCGGGATAGCCTGGGCGGAAGGCGAGCAAAAGATCGCCCTGGTCGCCGGTGGGATCGATGGTTGCACCTCGCGGAGCGACCTATGGTTTTACGACGGCCTGGTGTGGACTGCGGGTCCAACGCTTCCGTCATCGCCCCTCTACTCACCAGGGACATCGTACGACCCCGCGCGTTCTGCGATCGTCGTCTTCGGGGGCGCCCCCTCCGCGGCCGACTCACCGCTGAACGAGACCTGGGAATACCAGACCAATTGCGCGCTCGTGATCACGCCGCAGGGGCTCGCGGACGCCATTCTCGGCACCGCGTACTCCCAGCAGATCTCGGTCGTTTCCGGCACGACGCCCATCACGTTCTCGATCACCTGGGGCTCACCTCCTCCGGGCTTGACACTCTCTGCAAGCGGGATTCTTTCCGGCACGCCAACCGCATCCGGCTCCTTCTCATTCGGAGTCGCCGCCAGCGACGGCGCGGGTTGCCTCGGAGACACGGCATATGTCGTCCGCGTCTGCGACCCGATCGATCTTCAACCCGCGCTGCTGCCAGATGGTCAGGTTGGCATTGCCTACAACGTGACGATCACTCCGTACGGCGGCACACCGCCCTATGCGATCCTGGAGCTGGGGGCCCTTCCCGCCGGGCTCTTCCTTTCGCCAGGCGGTGTCCTGTCTGGAACCCCGACCAAACGCCAGATCGCGAGCTTCGTGGTGAACGCAACCGACAGCTCGGGATGCTCCGGAAGCCGCGCGTACGACCTCCGGATCCTCGGAACCGCGGTCGATTTCGTCACCGGCCAGGGTGACGGAGCCCCGAACCCGAACCGCGTCCGGGCATTCGACGTGACCGGGATGCCCGCCCCCGTCGACTTCCTCGCGTACGGCGCAGGAGCGTGGGGCGTGAATGTCGCATCGGGCGATTGCGATGGGGGATCGACGGACGAGATGTTCACCGGGCCGGGCCCCGGACCAAGCCTGGGGCCACAGGTACGAGCGTTCAGGCAGAACGCAAACCCCATCCCCAAGGTGACGTTCTACGCCTACGCCACGCTGAAGTTCGGGGTCAACGTCGGTGAAGGCGACCTCGACGACGACGGATTGGCGGAGATCCTCTCGGGCGCCGGTCCTGGCGCGGCGTTCGGCCCGCACGTCCGGGGATGGAACTACGACGGCCTGGCCCTCGGGCCGATGACCAAAATCAGCTTCTTCGCATACGGAACTCTCAAGTTCGGTGTAAACGCTGCCTTTCTCCGGAGACCTGACTTCGACATGGCTTTCCCAGAATGCTGACCGGACCGGGCCCAGGCCGACTTTCGGCTCCACGGTACGCGCGTTTGATTACGACGGCGTCGCCATAGTTCCCGTGCCGCCATCGCTTTAGCACTTATCCCCTTGCGTACGGCGTCGTGGCAATCGCTGCAAGCGTCGACGCCAGCCCGCGGCGGAATCGTGACCGCGCAGGGCCGGGTCCCATTAGTCGGCGCGCTTCACATCGAGTTCGACTTCGGTAAACTACAGTGACACCGCTCCCAGGCTTCGACGCAACGCCTTCACGACGCTGACGGCGGTCGCGCGAAGTTGAGCGATCTCGACAGCAACGGTGGCGACGATCTGATCGCAGGCGCGGGTCCGGACTCGAGCGCGCTCCCGACCGTGCATGCTTTCTCGTACGGATCGGGAGCCCTGTCCTCGCTACCCGCGCCGGTGCTTCCCTTTCCGGGCTACCACGGCGTGAATCCTGACGGCGCCGCGATCGGGTACTGACGGACGTGACCGAGAGCCCCGCGGTCAGCCTGCCCGCGTCATCTGCAGCGCTCTACACACCAGGCACCTCCGCGAAAAGGTCGTTGCCGTCTGGGAATCTTCGATGGCGATACCGGCCTCGCTTTCACAGACCAGGGAGACCTCACCGCGGTGGCGGCAAGGTCTCCGCGCGTAACCGGTTCGCACCGACGTCGATCGTGTAACGCTTGAACCGCATCGCGCCGGCGGCCGGGCTGGGTCGTCGCCGGCACGCCCCCGATCATGCGCACGCCGTTGACGCGCCGGTCGAGGTCGTCGTGGGTGTCAACCGTGCAGGATCGCCTCGACGCCCCAGGCCGGCAGGCGCGCAGGGTCCGGCGATCACTGCCGCGAGCTCGTGGAGCTTCCGGCCGGCGAACCCCATCGGACGCTGGCCCCGCCGGGCTCGTGCGTCGCGCGCAGTGTTGACGAAGTGGTGGAGCGCCACGAGCTTCACGGGGCGATGCCTGCGCTCCTCGAGGAGGCGCGCGAGCTTGATGAGCTGGTTCTCGCCGATCACCCCGACGGCATTCGTGGCGCCCGAGAGGTTGGCCGCGTTGGTGCTGTCGAGGAGGAAGAGGTCGACGCCAGCCGGTACGAGCGTCACGACGCTCGGGTAGGAAGCGCCCTGGCCGAGCATCGCGGCCAGCACGAGCGCGCGCCCGATCACCTCCGCCGGGGGCCGATCGCGGATCCCGAGGGCAGCACGCGTCGTGGTTGCCGGCGATGACGATCAGCTTGTCGGCGACGCCGGCGGCCGACGCGGCGTCCCGGAGCACTTCCCACGCCGCCATGTGGCCGCGGTCGCTCACGTCGCCGGTGACGAGGATGCGATCGCACCCGCGGGCTCGGCGCTCGACCGGAAAGGCGCGCGCAGGCGCTGGTTCATGCCTCTCAGGCGCCCCCAGAGCTTCGGTTCCGGACCGCGCGGCGCCGACTCCTCGGCGGTCGAGTGCAAGTCCGAGGTGCGCGAGCGGAAGGACGCTCCCATGGCCGGAGTTTGCAGCCCGGCAGCGCCATCCCCGCAGACCGTGGAAGCTCGGCCGCTACACGATCGCAGAGAGCTCGGGAAGATCGGCGAGGCGAGGTCTGCCGCGCGGTCCCTACGTGATCGAACAGGACGTCGTGCTGAAGACCGCCGGACCGACCTCGCCCAGAACCCGGACGAGGAGCAGGAGCTCTTCGAACGCTTCCGCCGCGAGCGAAGGCTCGGCACGCTGAAGCACCTGCCATCGTCACGATCTGCGACGTCGCGCGCGACGAGGAGACGGGCATCCCCTACCTCGCCATGGAGTACGTGCCGGGCGCCGACCTCCAGAGCGTCACGCGCAGCGGCATGACGCTGCCGGTCAGCCAGGTCGCCGACATCGGCGCGCAGGTCGCCGCGACGCTCGGCTTCGCCCACGCGCACGGGATCGTCCACCGCGACGTCAAGCCGAGCAACCTCCTTCTGGGCGTCGACGGCGTCGTGCGGATCGCGGACTTCGGGATCGTGAAGATCCAGGGGTTCGACATCACCCAGATCGGTCTCACGCTGGGCACCCCCAGCTACATGTCGCCCGAGCAGATACGCGGAGATCCCGTCGATGGGCGGTGCGACGTCTTCGCCCTCGGCGTGGTGCTCTACGAGCTCCTGACCGGCGAGAAGCCGTTCGGCCAAGGTACGGCCGAGGAAATGGTCCGCCGCGTGTTCCAGGAGCATCCCGTCGCGCCGATGGTCCGGCGCGCGCGTGTCCCGCGCGACCTCAGCTCGTTCGTCATGCGCTGCCTCGAGGAAGGATCGGGCCGATCGCTGGCAGCTCGCCACGGAGCTCTCCGAGGCGCTCCACGCGGTGGCGGTGAGGAAGACGGCCACGGGCGATCATCCCGGTATTCCCGGGGCTCGACGCTCCTCCCTCGCCGTTCTGGGCGCCATCCCGCCCAGCACCGCGGAGCCCGTGGCCGACGCGCCACTGCGGCCAGGCGACGCGAACCTCGACGCGGGGACCCCGCTCGACGCCGAATCCCTCGTCGCCGATCGCGAGCTCCTGCGCGTCGAGCCCATCGCGGGGTCGCCGCCGGGGGCCTCGGCCGGCAACCGCCTCATCAGCGCGCTCCTCCTCGTCATCGCGCTGGTCGGGTTCGCGCTCATCGTGCTACGCGGAGGCAGGGGCGTCTCTTCGGCAGCCACGATCCCGTCTTCGTTCACGGCGTGAGCGAGGAGGACCTCGCGACGCCGGTGCCCTCCCCCAGCCCGACGCCCACGCCGCCCCGCCGGACCGAGCGGATCCGCAAGATGATCGAGATGGCCAAGGGCGACATCGCGGCCGGGCGGCTCGACGATGCACGCGCCAAGCTCGTCTCCGTCGACGCCATGATGCCCGGCGACGCGGAAGTCAAGAGCCTGCTGGACGACATCGCGTCACGGCAGGGCGGAGGAGCTCCCTAGGGAGCGCCCGGCCCCGAGAGGCATCGGAGGAGGTCCGTCCGACGCGATCTCGGTCGTGCGGCTCGCGTGAGGGTGGAGGCGGTCCACCAGGACGTAGAAGCAGGGCACGACGAGAAGGAGGGCGTCGACACGATGAGCCCGCCGTCCGCCAGGTCGCCATCGGCCCGCGGATCTCCGCCAGGACCGAGTGCCAGCGCCGGCGAGGATCGCGGCCACGAGCGTCGACACGGTCGTCATCCAGGATCGACCTGGCGTCCGGCCCGCGATGCGCATCGCCTCCAGCGCGGTCTTGCCCTGCTCCATCGCCTGGACACCGCGTAGTCGACGAGGATGATCGAGTTCTTCTTCACGATGCCCATGAGGAGGAGGAGCCCGATCATCGGGGAGATGCCGGGCTCTTGTCGCAGAGCCGGAAGGCGAAGCGGCCTTGCCGACGGAGAGCAGCAGGATGGTCAGCACGGTCACGGGATGGATGAAGGAGTTGAACTGCGACGCGAGGACCATGTAGGCGACGAGGATCCCGAGCCCGAAGCGCGAATGAACCCGCCCATCGACTCCTGGGAGACAGCGCTGGATCCCAGGCGCCTGATATCCTGCGCCCTGGGGTAACGACTCCTTCGTGAGGCGCACCGCTTCCGCCATCGCATCGGTCTGGCTCACCCCTTGGCAGCGTTGGCGTGAATCGAGATGGCGCGCTGGCGGTTGCGTGATCCTGGCCGTCGGCTCCTCGCTCATCTGGACAGGATCGACCAGCGAGCGCGAATCTCCTCCCGCCGCGCACGCGGATCTGCGAGAGGTCCTCCGGGCGCAGGCGCTGCGCTGACGACCGCACGCGCACGTCGATCCTCCGGCCATGCTCGCCCGAACTTCCCCGCGCACGCCTCCGACGAGCGCGTTGACGGTCGTCGCGAGGGGGAGTCCATCGACACCCCGAGGTCGGCGGCGCACCGAGCGATCGGGCACGATGCGCAAGCTCGGCATCCACCTGATGGTTGCTGCTTCGACATCGTGGGGCTTCGACGAGCGCCACCGATCCATCACGTCCTCGGCGCTCCTCCCCAGCACGTCCCGGTCGACCCTGCACGCTCACCCTCGGCCGGGAAGCCGCGCCGCGCCGAAGCCGCTCTGGCCTGGTCCGCGGTGACCGCCCGCGAGGCCGGGGTAGCCGTTCAGCTCTTGCAGCGCAGCGTCGCCGAACGCGTTCTGCGTGTCGCCATCGTCCGGCAGGACCTGCATCGTGGTGGATCCGCCGTTCTTCACCTCACCGCCGCCGAAGCCCCCGATCGCCCCGAGCACGCGGTCCACTTCCGGCCGGCCTCGCAGGGCGCGCCTCCGCTCTCGCGAAGGCGGTCGGTCTCCAGATCGACAACCCACGGGAGTCGGGGTGGATCATCGAGCAGCTCTGGTCCTGGGAAGGAACGAACTCCTCGCGCAGGGCCGCGGACCGACGACGAAGCAGGACGGCCGCGGACGCGAGCGCACCGAGGACCATGCATCGGCGCCAGGAGCGCCCGGTCGAGAGATGCGACCGTAGTGCCGAAGACGTGGAGAACATCCCGTCGGCGAGGCGGCCGATCCGCGTCCGGTCTCCCCCGATCGCGAGGAACTGGGAGCAGCGGGCGAAATTCAGCGTGATCGCCTCGAGGTAGGAGAACATCACGGCGCAGGTGAGCGTCACGCCGAACTGGAGGAAGAACTTCCCCATGATCCCGCGCATGAAGACGACCGGCAGGAAGATCGCGATGATGGCGATCGTCGCCGCGAGGGCGGCGAAGGTGATCTCCGCGGTCCCTTCGGAGGCGGCGCGACCCCTGGGCTTTCCCATCTCGCCGTGCCGGTGGATGTTCTCGAGCACCATGATCGCGTCGTCGACGACGATGCCCACCGCGAGCGAGAGCGCGAGGAGCGTGAAGGTGTTGAGGGTGAAGCCGAGGAGGTAAGATCGCCGAGCGTGCCGCAGAGCGACATCGGGATCGCGAGCAGGACGTTGAGCGTCGAGGAGAACGACCCGAGGAAGAACCAGCACTACGGCGGCGGTGACGGCACCGCCAGGACCAGGCCGAGCTCGATCTCGTGGACGGTCTCGATGAACTTCGTCGAGTCGAACGTCGTCGCGAGCACCAGCCCTCGGGCAGCGTCGGCCGAGCTTCTCGATGAGCGCGCGCACGTCGCGCGCGACGGCCACGGCGTTGGCGCCACGCTGCTTCGTGATCCCAGGCCTGCCGGCTCTCCGAAGATCCGCGCCAGGCGCCTGGTGTCCTCGAACCCGTCCTCCACGACGGCGACGTCCGACAGGTGAATCGGCCTTCCTCCCGCCCGCCAACGGCGATGGCTGGGCGCGTCCACGTTCAACGCCTCGCCCTCGACCCCTTTTTGTTCACCTCGAGCCGGTCGGTCTCGATGCGCCCCGCGGGGCTCGACGTGCTCGATCGTGAGCGCGCGCGTCACCTCGTCGATCGTCGGGTCGTGCCTGATCGAGCTTGCGGCCGTCGATCCAGATGCGGATGTGCTGGGCGATCCGCCATCACTCCATCCGACACCCGGGATCGTCTGGAACTTCTCCTTCAGGACGTACCGCGCGTAGTCGGTGATCTCCACCGCAGGACGCGTCGAGCACCCACATGATGGGCTGGTCCTCGGGTTGGTCTTGTTGATGATGGGGGGATCGATGTCCTTGGGCAGCGTGCGCTGCGCCTGGGCGATCTTGGTCTGGGCGTCCTGCAGCGCCAGGTCGACGTCGCGCTCGAGGTTCAGCTCGACGGTGATCGTCGCGGCGCCCTGGCAGGTCGGGCTCGTGATCTGCTGCAGCGCCCTCGACCTGCTCGCGCGCGGCATCCTCCATCCCGTCGACGACGTCGCCTCCATCACCTCCGGCGACGCGCCCTCCCAGGTGACGGCGACGGTGATCGTCGGGAAGTCGACGTCGGGGAGCTGGCTGATCCCCGTGCGCGTCACGGCGATCACGCCGAAGAGCGTGAGGGCGGCCATCATCATCCAGGCGAAGACGGGCTTTGCGGATCGAGATCTCGGTGGGGTTGCGATGCCAGCCTTCCGCCTACGGCCTCGCCCGGCGATCTCGGCAACCGCCCGGCCGCAGGAACTGAGCGCCGCGGACGACAGCCGTTGCTCGACGAAGACCCGACCGGATCTCGACGCCGCCGTCGGGCATCCGGAGCCCGGTCTCCACGACTTCTCGACGGCCTTTTCGTCCTGCGCGACGTAGACGACGAAGCCCTTCTCCGTCGGACAGGATCGCGCACCCTCAGGAACGACCGGCACGGTGGACGACGAGGAGGTGCGGATCGCCACCTCACCACCGAAGAAGCCCGGTGAAGCGCCGCGGGTCCTTCGAGACCACCTCCGCAGAACGCCGACGGCGGCTCTTCAGGCCGCAGGTCACCGTGCACGAGGCGCGCCTCGAAGCGCGCGTCCGGATCGCGCGGATGCGGACGTCGCCTGCCTTCGAGCTGGAGCGCCTGCTCCGCAGCCTGGAAGCGGAGGTAGAGGATCGAGCTTGACGAGCGTCGCCAGCACGGCCCCGGCGCTCACGTACTGTCCCGGCTGGACGGCGCGCCGCTGGATCTCCCGCGCGAGGCCGCCTGGACGTAGGCGTTGCGGACGTTCAGCTCCGCGAGATCGCGTGCGGCCTTCGCCGCGACTCCTCCGCGCGCGCCACGTCGAGCCGGCTCCTGTAGGTGGAGCTCCTCGTCGCGCCACCATCCCTGTTCTTCGCCTGCAGCTCGGTACTTCGCGAGCACTTTCGCCTCCGCCTCGTGGCGCATCGCCTCCGCGGCGAGGTCGGCGTCGGCGGGCGGCCTCGAGAAAGCGGGCCGCTCGGGCTCTATCTCCACCAGCACCTGGTCCGACGCGACAGTAACCCTTGAACGCCACCTTCGTGACACGCCCGCGACGCGCCGCGGTCACGCTGACGACATCCGGAGGCCTCGAGATCCGACGGACGCGATCTCGTAGGCGACGGCGCGGGACTCGACGTCGACGACCTCGACGGGGATCTTCCGCCCGCCGCGATCGCCGCCGGCGGCGGTCTTCGGCTTGCCGTCCAGGCGGCAGGCACAACCCGCACTGGAACAGCCCCGGCACCCGCTTCGAGAGATTCATGGGAGCGCCTCCTCCTCGGTGATCGGACGCGGGCACGGCGCGAAGCAGATGTGATGCGCAGGCACGATGCCGGGCGCTGCTGGCCAGGCCAGGCGCGCCTCACGGAGCACAGTCCGCGCGCTCGACCTCGAGGTCGGCGCTGCCGAGCCCTGGCGGTGCTCACTCGGCGGAAAGGGCGGCATACTCGGCCTGGGCGGGGGCATCGGCCAGGTTGGTCAGCTCGCCTCGCCGAGCGCAGCGTGAGCTCGGCCGCGCGCGTCGCGGAGCGCTTCCCGGCGCGCCCCGTCGAGCCGAAGCTCGGCCGCCAGGACCAGAGAGCGCGCCTCGGCGACGCGCGCTCGCGTGGCTCCGCGTCGAAGAGCAGGATCGAGAGCGTCGAGGTGGCGTCAGCCTGTGTCCTGCTGGAACTGCAGGCCGGCGTTGCGTGCAGCAATGGTTCGCGCCCCAGAGAGGCGCCGGCAGGATGCCCGCGCGCGAGAGCGACGTGGTCCTGCGACGCTCGGCAAGGAGACCGGAGCGCGCCGATGTCGGGGCGGAACTCGATCTTCTCGAGGACGGCGGCCGGATCGAGCGCCTCCGGCGGGCATCGGCCGCACGCTCCGCCGCCCCGGCGTCCCGATCGGGCGAGCGGCACGTCCCGGGAAGCCCGACGAGGACGACCCGGTCCTCGCGCGCGAGGCTCTGCACGGCCGTTCGCCTCCTCGAGCGCCGCGCGGTCGCTCGAGCGCAACGCCTTCCTGCGCGAGCACCTCGGCGGCGCGGGCAAGGCCCACCGACGCCGCGCCTCCATCTCGTCGAGGCGCTCCTCGCCCGCCCGCACCGACTCCTGCACCTCACCTTCACGGCGCCCTCCGACAGCAGCACCATCCTGGCCGCCCGGGCCACGACGCCGTAGGGCGGCGCGACTCGTCGGCGGTCGCGCGGCGATCCGCCTCCTCGCGTTCAGCGGCAGGCTCTTGAGCCAGCGCTGGCGCCGAACTTCGTGATCGGCTGAGTCCGTGAGCAAGCTCACCTGCCGCGTCCGAGGACGTCGGCGCGACGCTGCCGCCTCGCCCGAAATCGCGACCGGGTCCTGCTGGAATCCCGTCCCCTGGGCGGAGACGCTGGGCAAGAGCGCCGCCCGCCCGGCACGCCGCCGGGCCTCGCTCTGCCGCTGGCGCTCCATCGCCTGGCCGATGCTCTCGTTCGCGAGCAGCGCCATGCGGAAGCAGTCGTCGACGCTCGCTCCGCCCTCCTGGCGCGCGGCGTCGACCAGGGACGCGAGCCGGTCGGACCGCTCCGACCCCCGCGCCGCGATGGTCCCCGCCAGAGCCGCCACGAGGAACGCGCCGGTCGTCCTCACCGGAGCACGCCTTCGAGGAAGACCTGCCTGACGTGCCGCTTGAGCGACGCGAGCACCGCCGGTGAACGTCGCCCCACCAGACGCGACGTCAGCGGGTAGGCCGCGAAGTAGAACTTGATCATGCCCATGAGGAGCACCGCGGCCATGCGGGGATCCAGCCTCCTGAGGCGGTGCTCTCGGCGGAGATCCGAGAGGATCGCGGCGAGGAGGTCCATGTTCGTGCGCGCGATCGCGCGCGCTTCTTCGAGGATCGGCTCCTTCTTCTGGAGGAGCTGGCGGTCGACGATGCGCATCAGGTCGCCGGAGCGATCGAAGTGCTCGACCATGAAGCCGATGAAGCGCTCGATGCGCGCCGTCGCCGGCTCGGGGCTCGCGTCGAGCGCGCGCAGCTCGTCGCCGACCGTCGTGACGCCTTCGATCAGCACGGCGCGCAGGAGCCCGTCCTTGTTGCCGAAGTAGTGCTTGATGAGCGAGACGTTGCACCCGGCGCGGGACGCGATGGCGCGCGTGCTCGTGCCGGCGTAGCCCGTCTCCCCGAAGAGCTGCCGGGCCGCGGCGACGAGCCGTTCGCGCGTGGGGGCGGATCTCCGCGGGATCGCCATGGCGAGATATTAATCGATCGATTGATTGGGATCAATCGCTCGTTTGACTCCGCGCCCGGTACGCTACGATCGAGACCGAGGCAGAACGCATGAACGCGAGGACGAGAACGATGTCGAGCATCATCACCGCCGGTTTCACGCTCGGGGGCATCGCGGCGGGCGCCGCGGAGCCGCCCCTTCCGAGCGCGCGCATGGCCCACACCTACTCCATCGTCGCGCGCGACCCCGTGACGGGCGACCTCGGGGTCGCGGTTCAGTCGCACTGGTTCTCGGTCGGCGCCGTCGTCGCCTGGGCGGAGCCCGGCGTGGGTGCCGTGGCCACGCAGTCGATCGTCGACGTGAGCTACGGGCCGCTCGGGCTCGACCTCATGCGCGCCGGCAAGAGCTCCGACGAGGCGCTGCGGGCGCTGCTCGCCGGTGACGCGACGCCCGGCGTCCGCCAGGTGGCGATGGTCGACGCGCGGGGGCGGATCGCCGCGCACACAGGCGAAAAGTGCATCCCCGCCGCGGGCCACGCGACGGGCGATGGTTTCTCGTGCCAGGCGAACCTCATGCGATCGGACGCGATATGGCCCGCGATGGCGCGGGCGTTCCAGGACGCGAAAGGGGAGCTGGCGCTACGCCTCCTTGCCGCGCTCGACGCGGCGGAGAAAGCGGGCGGCGACATCCGCGGCCACCAGTCGGCGGCGATCAAGATCGTCCGCGGAGCCTCGAGCGGCAAGCCCTGGGCGGACACGCTTTACGACCTGCGCGTCGAGGACTCCGCCGACCCGCTCGCGGAGCTTCGCCGCCTCGTGCGCCTCCAGTCGGCCTACCGCCACGCCGGCCAGGGTGACGACTTCATGGCGCTCGGCAAGATCGACGAGGCGCTCGGGGAGTACGCGGAGTCGGCGCGCATCGCCCCGGAGATCGAGGAGCTTCCCTTCTGGCAGGCCGTGACGCTCGCCGGGAGCGGCCGCGTCGACGAGGCGCTGCCGATCTTCCGCGCCGTCTTCGCGAAGAACGGCGACTACCGCGAGCTGCTGAAGCGCCTCCCCGCGGCCGGCCTCTTCCCGGACGATCCGAAGCTCCTGGCGCGTGTCCTGGCGCCCTGAGCCGTCAGATCGCGATCGTCAGACCTTCCATCGCGGGCGTCACCGGAAACGCGGGATGCGACTCCGCGATGCCGTCGCTGAAGTAGCGGTCGAGCTCCCCGTCGTCGTGCGCCGGATCGTGATGGAAGGGAGCAAGCTGCTTCACGCGGGCGAGCGCGCCGAAGTCGAACGCGTGCTGGAGCGCGCTATGACCCCAACCCACCCGCGCCGCATACTCGTCCGCGGTGAACTGGCAGTCGTGGATCAAGAGGTCCACGCCCCGCGCGAGCTCGAAGCCGGACGTCCACTCCCCCGCCACCGGGAACCGCCGCGCGCCGAGCGCGGGCTCGTGATCGGGGATGTAGGCGAGGGACGCACCGTTCTGGGCAATCCGGTAGCCGACCGTCGGACCTGGATGGCAGACCCGCTCGCTCGTCACCGTGAACGGTCCCACGTGCTCTTCCGCACCCGGGACCTCGTGCAGGTTCAAGCTGCACGGGAGGTCCCGCAGGTGAACCGGGAAGAGCGGCGGCGACATGTAGCGGAGCAGCCGGTTCCGGAGAGAGAGCGTCGTGCTCGCCGGTCCCCAGATGTGGACCTCGATCCCGGGGATATCGAGCGGAGCGAAGAAGCCGAGGCCCTGGAGGTGGTCCATGTGCAGGTGCGTCAGGAGAATGTCGACGCGCTTCAGCCCCGCCGGCAGCGCGTCGCCGAGCCTCCGGATCCCCGTCCCCGCGTCGAGCACCACCACCGTGCCGTCGTCGCTGCACACCTGGACGCACGAGGTGTTGCCGCCGTAGCGCGCCGGGTCCGGCCCCGGCGCCGCCACCGATCCGCGCGTGCCCCAGAAGGTGACCTTCACAGCGACGACTCCCAGAAGATCGCCACGGCGCCGAGGTTGCGCTCTCCCTGGCCGAGGAGCGGAAACGCGGTCACCTCGATGTTGCGGAGCACGCCGTCGAGGCCGCGGATCCAGAACTTCTTGTAGGACGGCTTGTGGTCGGTGAGCGCGATCATGAGCGGGAGCTCGCCCGGAGGGAGAGGAGCGCCATCCTCGCCGGTCGGCGTGAAGATCGTCGACCACTCGTAGGCGGGCATCTCGCCGGTCTCCTCGAAGCGCCGCCCCAGGATCTCCTCCGCGGGCTCGTTGTAGAAGATGAGGTTCCCCTCGGTGTCCACCAGGAAGATGGGCGTGGCGAGGTAGCTCGCGAGCTGACGGGACAGGATGATCTCGATGTCTTTCTGGGACATGCTCTCTTCACGAGCCGGACCGGTACGGGTAGTCTTCGTCTAGCATGGATCAGGACCGAACGTGACGCGCAAGGCAGTGATCTCCGTCACACTAGCGTTTCTGACGCTCGGCGTCATGACCCGCCGGGCGACCGCGGCGGGGGCGGAGCCAGCACCCTACTACCTCTTCTATCTCCACGGCCGCATCGTCGAGGACAAGGGCCCCGAGGCGGTCAGTCCCGAGCACGGGCTCTACGACTATCGCGCGAACTGCCGCGCCCTCGAGGCACGGGGCTTCGTCGTCAGGAGCGAGGTGCGCCCCTTCGGGACGACTGCAGAGTACGGCGAGAAGATCGCATCCGAGGTGCGCGAGCTCCTCGGAAAGGGCGTTCCCGCATCCCACATCACGATCGCGGGCCATTCGAAAGGCGGCATGCTCACCTGGGTCGCCGCCGCCTCCCTCGGCAACCCCGACCTTCGCTTCGCGATCATGGCGGGCTGCGGCAAGGACGGCGACGACGACCTCACGGCGCGCGCCCCGAAGATCAAGGGCCACGTGCTGTCGATCGTCGACGAGTCCGACACGGTGTGCGGCCCATGCAAGAGCTTCTTCGCAAGGAACGCGGACGTCGACCTGACGGAGATCGTCACGAAGACCGGTCTTGGCCACGGGCTCTTCTACCGTCCGCGCCCCGAGTGGCTCGATCCGCTGGAGGCCTTCGCCAAGGCGGGCGAGCGCTCGTCGGCAGCCGCCCGTTGACGCCGGTCGACGCCCCGCGCACGGCGCGCAGGACCTCGCGAATCTGTCAGAGCGCCAGCGCGCAACCGGGAGCGGCATCCAGCTCCCGGCGCTTGGGAAGCGACGACGATGCGATCCTCTCTCCCAGGAGATTCCTCGGGACAGTGACGATTTCGTCGGCGTGCGCGTCAATCGGCAGCTAGAACAGGGTGCCGGAGGTGAAGTTGAACTCCTTCACCTTCACCGCGGGCACCATGGCCGTCTCGGCCTCGACGTCGTTGGCGGGCTCGGGCGCGCTCGACATCTCGATCGCGTTCAGGACGTCGATCGGGTTCTCGTTCCAGCGGAAGCTCTTCAGTCCGCCGGCCACCTTGCCGTTCTCGATCGCGAGGAGACCGTCGCGCGTCATGCCCGTGAACAGCGGCTTCATGGGATCGACCGCCCGGATGTACCAGAAGTGCGTCACGAGGATGCCCCGCTCGATGGACGCGATCATCTTGTCGACGGTGTCCGCGCCGCTTCCCTTGATCTCCAGGAGCAGGTTCGACGCCCAGGGAGTGGGATCGACCGAGTGCTTCTTCGCCGTGAAGCGGTCGTAGTAGACGTTCTGGAACTTCCCGTCCTCTACCCAGACGATCGGCTTCTGGGGGAAGCCTTCGCCGAACCAGCGCGAGCCGTCCATGCGAGCGTGGAACGGATCCGATCGCAGGACGATCTTCTCGTCGAAGAGCTTCGCGTCTCGCTTGCCGGACAGGAAGCTCCGCCCGGCGTCGATCTCGCGCTGCGAGATGCCCCAACCGAGGAGGCCCACGATCGACGACAGGCAGGCCGGCTCGAGGATCGTGGGGTACTTCCCGGCCGGCCAGTCCTTCGGCGAACCCGCGGCGCGTGCGCGCTCCACGGCGCGGGCTGCCAGCGCGTCGATGTCGGCGTCCGCGATGTCGCGCCCGGCGCGCGACACCCAGCCCGACGAGTCGGAGGCGGTCATCGTCGTGGAGAACGCGTACGACGTCCCGCGCTGGAACGCGAACAGGCCCGCGGAGTTGCCCACGGCGCTCGCGCTCGAACCGTTCTCGACGATCCCGGCCGCCGAGAGCGTCGCCTTCCGGGCCCGCTCCACGACCTGCACCACCTTCCGCGCGCGGTCCTCGGCGGAGAGCGCGGCCGTTGCCTCGTTCCAGGGATCGTAGGGAGGGAACGCCACCTTGGGCAGCGGCGGCAGGTACTCGGGATCGGGAGGAGCCACGCGCGCGTTTTCTTCGGCCCGCCGCACCACGCTCGCGATCGACCCGGCATCGAAGGCGTTGCCCGAGGCGCTGCCGCTCTTCGGTCCGAACGAGACCTCCACCGAGATGCCCTGATCCTGCGTGTCGACGTTCTGGGTGATGGCGTTGTTGGCGAAGCGCGTCGTCGCGCTCCGGCCGTGCCAGACGTTGACGCGCGCGGCATCGGCCTTCACGGCGGCGAGCGCCTTCTCGACGATCTCCTGGGCTTCGCGCTCCGTCAGCATCGGCTAGGCCTTGGCCTTGATCACCTTCACGCCGCGGAACCGCGCGTGCGATGCCCCGTGCGTCATCTGACCGCTCTGGCCGGGCTGCCCCTTGCCGCAGTTGGTGACGCCCGTGGGACGCCAGTGGGACGCGTCGCACACAGCGTCGCAGGATCCCCAGAACTCCGGCGTGATGCCCTGGTAGAGGACGTTCTTCAGCATGCGCGTCTTCCGGCCGTTCGCGATCTCCCAGAAGCAGTCGCCGCCGAACTGGAAGTTGTAGCGCTTCTGGTCGATCGACCAGGAGCCGCGCCCCTCGATGGCGATCCCCTTCTTCGTGTCGCCGATGAGCGCGTCGAGCTTCGCGTCGCCCGGCTCGAGGCCGACGTTGGCGATCCTGAGGAGCGGGATCGACGACCAGGAGTCCGCGCGGCACGAGCCTCCCGAGCGCTTGACGCCGATCTTCGGGGCGAACTCGCGGCTCGTGGAGAAACCGACGAAGACGCCCTCGCGCACGATGTCGACCCTCTGGCACTCCGCGCCGTCGTCGTCGTAGCCGGTCGACGCGAGGCTTCCCGGGCGCGTGTTGTCGGCGACGATGTTCACCACCTTCGAGCCGTACTTGAGCTTGCCGAGCTCGTCGGGCACGAGGAACGAAGTGCCCGCGTAGTTGGCCTCCCAGCCGAGCGCGCGGTCGAGCTCCGACGGGTGGCCTGCGGACTCGTGGATCGTCAGGCACAGGTGATCGGGGTCGAGGACCAGGTCGTAGACCCCCTCGGGCCCGTTCTCGGCGCGCACCTTCTCGGCCGCCTGGGCCGCCACCCGCTCGGCGTTGCCGAGGAAGTCGGACTCCTCGATGTGCTCCCACCCGGCGTTCATCGGCGTCGCCTCGTAGCTCCGCTCCTGGCTGTCGTCGGCCGCGACGGCGGTCGCCGTGTAGCCGCCCCACGAGCGCGTCATGTCGATCTCGATGTCGGAGCCTTCCGTCGACGCGAAGAACTGGTGCTTGCGGGAGAACACCAGGTATCCCTCCGCGACCTCGATCGCGGGCACCTTCTTCAGCACGTCGTTGACCTTCACGAGGAGGTCGAGCTTGGCGTCGAGCGGGATCGCGAACGGGTCGCGCACCATCGGCGTGAGGCAGACGTCCCGGTGCACGGGCTCGTCCGAGAGCTTCACATCCTCGGTCTTCGCGAGCGCCGATGCCTTCGCGATGGCCACCGCCTCGCGGGCAACCCTGACGACCTCCGACTCGGTGACGACGCTGGATGCGGCGAACCCCCACGAACCGGCCGCGATGGCGCGGACGCCGAAGCCGAACGACTCGCTGTCGTGGATGCCCTCGACGCGCTCGTCCCGCGTGCCGATCCACTGGCTCCTGTAGCGCGCGAGCCGGATGTCGCCGTAGGAAGCCCCCGCCTTCTGCAGGGTGTCGATGGCGAGCGCGCAGAGCGCGCGGCTGGCGGCTCCCGTGATGGGTTCGCCCGCGACAGTGGTCGCCGCGAAGATCCGCCCCGGGAGCATCGCGCCGACGGCTCCGGCCGCGAACGCGGTGCCGCAATGCTGCAGGAACGCCCTGCGATCGACGGGGCGGCGGCCGCTCATGGCCCGCGCATTCTACCGCCGCCTTGACGTACCCCACGCGGAACCCAATAATGCGTTCCCTCGTTGAGATCGTCCTTGGGCGCTTGCGCCGCGACGGGAGGTCGCCATGCTCGGTGACATCGGAAGGTTTTTCGGAAGCATCTTCGGCGCCATCGGGCGCGTCTTCCGCGTGGGTGCGGGCAAGGTGGAGAACGCGTCGGACGCCGCGCTGGCCGGGAGCCCCGACGCCATCAAGGCCACCTTCCGCATGACCAAGGACAAGTGGATCAAGGAGTACAAGGAGCTGGAGGCGGGCGTCAGCCAGCTCATCCTGATCCGCGAGCAGAAGACCACCGAGCTCGAGAAGACCCTCGAGAAGATGGAGAAGCTCTCCGAGCGGATGGAAGGCGCGCTCGCGCTCGCCGAGAAGGAGCCTGGCAAGCAGGCCGCCCACGGCGAGGCCTACGCGCGCTTCCAGAAGGAGCACGCCGAGGCCTCCACGCGCGCCGAGGAGCTCAAGAAGGAAGTCGAGGCGCTCACGGCCCGCGCCGAGGACTACAAGCAGCAGCTCAGCCGCTTCGAACGCGACATCCGAGGGCTCGACGAGAAGCAGGCCGAAGCGGTCGCCGACATCGTGTCGTCGCAGTCGGTCATCCGCCTCAACGACCAGCTCAAGGGCTTCGCCCAGGACCGCTTCAGCAAGGACCTCCAGGCGATCGAGGCGCAGCGCCAGAAGCTGAAGGCACAGGCCAAGCTCAGCACCGAGCTCGCGGGCGTGCAGTCCGCCAAGCAGGACGCCGACTACGAGGTGGCGGGAAAGACGTCCGTCGGCGAGAGCGACTTCGCGAAGAAGCTCGCCGAGCGCAAGGCGAGGACCGAAGAGGGCCGCCTGACCTCCGAGAAGCAGGCAGCGCCGCCTGAGCGCGACTCCCCCACCAAGCTCTGACGTGGGCACCATCTGGTTCGAGGCTTCCGGGCCCTCTACAACAGCCAGCAGACCAACCTGTTCCTGCTCCACGGGCAGGTCGCCGACCTCGCGCCCAACGACGCGGGGAAGTACGTCCAGGTCCCAGAGTTCCTGAGCCAGTCCTTCCGCGAGAAGGGATTCCTGGTCGTCCGGTTCTCGATCTCCCGCGGCCTCAAGTTCGACGAGAGCTCCCCCGGATTGCTGGAGAAGCTCTACTCCGCCAACTGCGCCGATCCGGCGTCCCAGGGCCCGCGCACGGAGGAGTTCCGGCGGAACGTCGCCGAGTCCACGGTCTATCCGCTCGCGACGCTCCGCTTCCTCGAGCAGGTCAGCTACCTCGGCGACGCGACCTACCGGACCGCGACGTCGCGCAAGGACGAGATCGTCAAGCGGCCGCCCATCGCCTTCATCTTCGAGCACGCCGAGATGCTCTTCCCCGAGGCGCCCGCGCAGCAGCTCAACGACATCGAGCGGCAACGCGTGGTGCAGGCGCGCGACTGGCTCGGCCATGTCAGCGACCAGCGCATGGAGGACGTCCACGTGCTGGTGACGGGAAACCGGTTCATGCTCTCGAGCTACGTCGCGAGCCTCCCGCGCATGAAGCCCATCGAGCTCGGGCGGCCGACCGGCGACGAGCGCAAGGCGTTCCTCAAGGCCGCGCTCGCCGATCGCGTGCCCCCCTACTCCGACGCGGAGATCGCGGCGCTCTCGGACTCGTCGGCGGGACTGACGCTCGTCACGCTGGACCAGCTCGTGCGCGGCACCGCGGGCGCGGGCGGTCGGCTCGGACCTTCCGAGCTCCGCTCGCAGGTCGCGACGATCCTGGAGAGCGAGCTCGGCGAATACCTGGAGCTGAAGCGCGGGGCACGCATGCTCGACGCCGTCATCGGCAACAAGCGGCTCAAGGAAGAGCTACGGCGCTACATCGCCATCCTGAGATCGGGAGACGTCGACGCGGCGCCCACCGGCTTCCTCGTCGCCGGGCCCAACGGCACGGGCAAGACCTTCATCTTCGAGTCCTTCGCCAACGAGCTCGGGTGGTCCGTCGTCGTGCTGAAGAAGATCCGCAGCATGTGGCTCGGCGAAACCGACGCCATCTTCGAGCGCATCCGCCAGCTCCTCGAGGCGGTGGGCAACGTGGTCGTGTTCATCGACGAGGCCGACACCCAGTTTGGCTCGCCGGGCAACCAGCAGACGCACGAGACCGAGAAGCGGCTCTGGGGCAAGGTCGTGCAGATGATGTCCGACGGCAGCAACCGCGGGCGCATCCTGTGGCTCCTGCTTACCGCGCGGCCGTGGCTCCTGGCACCGGACCTCAAGCGCTCGGGACGGTGCGGCATCCACCTTCCGGTGTTCGATCCCGTCGGCGCCGAGCGCGAGGAGTTCGTCGGGTACGTCTTCAAGCGCGCCGGGATCGCGCTCGACGACGCGATGCGCCAGGCCATCCTCGCATCCACCGATCGCTTCTCGGCGGCGGACTTCAACGAGATCGCCGTCTACCTCAAGGGCTGGATCCTGGGCAACGCCGGCAAGCTCCCGTCCGCCGCAGACCTCGCGACCCTGGTCGCCGACTACCGCGCTCCCGACCTCTCGGCGCAGCGCCGCCTCCAGACCCTTCACGCCGCGCTCGAGTGCACGCTCAACTCGCTCATCCCCGACGAGACGCTCCGCGATCGCGACAAGGTCGAGGCGGAGATCCAGCTCCTGACGGCGTCCGGTCTGAGTTATTGACGGGATAGGGCCGGAGCGGCGGGGGACAAGCCCGTAGAAGGCCGTCCGGCCGGCCGTCCCATGAGTGGCGGGGATAGCGTTGCTGCCGCGCTCAGAGCCCGAGAGTTGCGAGGGCGACGTTCGCGCCGTGCAGGCTCCCGAAGGGCGTGATCGTCCAGGGCACGGCCGCGAGAGCCACCCCGTCATAGGTGTACGCCTTCACCAGCGGAGGTGCGGCGGGATCGGGTCCCGGGCCGGTCGCTAGCTCGGCCCGCGGCTGGATGTCGGGCAGGAGGTTGCCCACGTCGAGGCGCGCGCCGTAGAGGGTCGTGTACGGAGTCGCGGCGTAACCCGGCAGCGCCGACACCGAGGCTCCGTCATAGTCGTAGCCCTGGATCTGCGCCGGATGCAGCGGCCCGGGCCCTGCGGCGAAAGCCATCTCGTCCTTCTGGTCGGAATCGACGTCGCCCATCGCCGGGACCAGTCCGTACCCGGGCAGTACAAACGCGCTGAAGTTGATCGTCGCAATGGCCGAGATGGCCGCCCCGTCGTAGTTCCAGCCTCTCGCGACGGGTCCGAATACCGGGCCCGGGCCGGGACCGCTGACGATCTCCGCGAACCCATCTCCGTCGACGTCGCCCGACGCGACATTCACCCCGTACTTCAGGGTGTTGTATGCGAAGAAGCTGGCCTTCGCGATCGTGCGGACCGATGCACCGTCATAGTCGAACGCGCGAACGTGCGGGCCGAATGCCGCGCCCGGTCCCGCGCCGGTGACGATCTCGGCGAAGCCGTCGGCGTCCAGATCCCCGCCGCTCGTCCCGACACCGTAAGCGAGTGTCCCGTAGGCGTAGAAGTTCACCTTCATGAGTGGCTGCCCTCCCGGCTGGAAAGCGCGGATCTGCGGCCCGAGCACGGCGCCTGGACCGGGACCGGTCAGCATCCGATCGGCGCCGCCACTGTCGATGGGTCCAGCCGAGACGTTCGTGCCGAAGGTCCCGGCGGCGTACGCGTAGAAGTCAGTGCCGGTCGCGGCGCCGTTTCTGTCGAAGACGCGGACCTCGTTGGGGTTCGGCTGGCCGTGGCCCTGGCCCACGATCACGTCGTGGAGAGCGTCCACGCGGAGGACGTAGGAGATCGCGCCGGCGCATCGCGCCGCGTCCATCACCGAGACAGTGAACGCGAAGACTCCGCTCGATTGCCCAACGCCCGCGATCACGCCGCCGCTCGAGAGCGCAAGACCCGGCGGCAGCGCGCCAGCGAAGAGGCTGAAGGTGCATGGCGGCGTTCCTCCACTTGCGGTCAAGGTCTGCGCGTAGGGCTGTCCCGACGTCGCCGGAGGGAGCGTCGGTGGGAGCAGCAGGATGGCGGCGCAGCCCGTGGACACCTTCGCCACGAACGCGTCGTTGGCTCCGTTCGACGTGAGATCCGGACCCACGACTCGCGGAAACGTCGGCCCCGAGATCGTGTAACCGGCGACGTACTGGGCACCGGTCGCGTCCACGGCGGTACCGAATGCCCCGTCGAGGTCGATGCCCCCGACGTAGCCGCAATACTCGAGCGTCGCGCCGGATGGATCGAGTCGCGCGACGAAGGCGTCTTGCCGACCGTTGAACGTGACGTCCGGTCCATCGAGGACGGGGAACGCGGGCACCTTCATCTCGTCCGACTCGGCCATTCCTGCGACGTACGCTCTGCCCGCCCCATCCACCGCGACGTCGTACGCGTAGTCCTGTCGGAACCCTCCGATGTAGCCGCAGTACTCGAGCCCCGTGCCATCCGCCCGGACGCGGGCGACGTATGCGTCGTACGCCCGGTTGTAGGTCAGGTCGGGTCCGACGAGCACCGGGAAGGACGTCTCGGAAGAGCCCGTCCAGCCGACGACATACGCGCGGCCCGCCGCGTCGACTGCGACTCCGCCGCAGTGATCGTACCCGGCGCCGCCGATGAAGCCGGAATAGACGAGTTGTGCGCTGACGCCGTCGACCTTGACGACGAAGGTATCGGTGACTCCGTTGGGCGTCGTGTCGGGTCCGATGATCCCGGGGAATCCCGAGAAGCTGTCCGTCTCCCCGACGACGTAGATATCGTCGGCCGGGTCGGTCGCAACACCGAGCACCGTTCCCTGTCCGCCGAGGAAACCGGAGAGCTCGAGCGCCGAGCCGCTCGGGTTGACACGTGCGACGAACGCATCGTTGTTGCCGTTCGGCGTCAGGTCCGGGCCGAGGATTCGCGGGAAGCTGAGGCCGGAGCCCGTCTCTCCGCCGATCACGGCACGACCCGATCGATCGACGGCGATGCCATAGCACCACTCGGGGCCCTGGCCACCGACGAACCCCGAGTACTCGAGCGTCGTGCCGCTCGGATCGACCTTGGTTACGAAAGCATCGCCGCCGAGGGACGAGCCACCGCCGTAGGTGAGGTAGGGGCCCACGACCGCGGGGAAGTCGACCGACTCGGTGATGCCGGAGACGTAAGCAGCACCCTGGGTGTCCACGGCGACGCTCATGCCCCAGTCGCGAGCGCTTCCCCCGATGTACCCGAGGTAGACGAATCCCGTTCCGTCGCTCGCGACCTTCGCGATGAACGCATCCTCGGCGCCGTTGTAGGTGAGATCGGGACCGGTCGTCCCCGGGAGCGTGGCCGAGGCGGTCAGGCCGGTGACATAGGCTGCGCCGCTCGCATCGACGGCGACCGCCCGCGCATAATCGTTGCCTGATCCTCCGACGAAGCCGGAGTAGGCGAGGACGGCGGGATCGATCGTGATTGGGGCGCCGGGGTCGTGGCAGCCGAGCTCGAAGCCGATGTTCCCGGCGGCGTCGAGGGCGTAGCGTGCGTCGACGGGGACCCTTCCGCCTTCCGTGTCCTGCCATGCGACAGGCGCACCGTCGTGAATCGGACCGAGTGGTGTCGCGATCGCGAGAGCGCCGGCATCGTCGACCAGCGCCGCGGTCGCCCCCGCGAGCGCCATCCGGATCCGCCCCGTGTCGGCGCCGGGATCGACCTCGAACGTGTACTTGATTTGGTCCTGCGCCCCTTCGACCACGAGGTCCACGCCAGGCCAGACCTCGGGGTACCGGAGCCTCGCGACGGCGTGAAGGCCCGCCTTCCACGCACCTCGTGGACCGTGGAAGTAGGAGACGATCGTCGCGGACCTCTCGTCGACGATCGGCTCGTTGCCGCTCCCGTCCACGAGTGCGTAGCTCACGACGTAGCGGGCCCGACGTCCTGTCGGCGACGCGGCCGGATCCGCGATGACGAGTGTCAGGCGGTCGCGCGACGCGTAGACGTCGAGTCCGGCCGCTCGAGCGACGGCGCACACCATGGGGTCGAGCTGACCCTCGTTGCAGACGAACGAAATCGGCATCCGCACGCGGGTCGCCGGCCCGAGCGCCAGGGCGGAGGCGCCAGCGATGAGCACGATCAGCGGCGGAATCGAGGTCCTCATGGATCCTCCGAAGAAGCAACTGCGGTGCCATCTAGGCCACGGCGGCGACGTCGTCTGCCGCAACTCGTCACGCAAGGAGTTGCGGGAGGCGCGCAAGAACTTGCGCAAGGGTCGGGGTGCTCATTCACGACAACAACCACTGGCGCCGAGCGCGAGGAGCTCGTCGGGTACGTCTTCGAGCGCGCCGGGATCGCGCTGGACGCGCCAGGCCATCCTCGCATCCACCCATCGCTTCTCCGCCGCGGACTTCGACAAGGTCGCCGTCTACCTCAGGGATGGATCCTCGGCAACTCCGGCAAGCTCCCGTCCGCCGCCGACCTCGCGACCCCGGTCGCCGACGACCGCACCCCCGACCTCTCGGCGCGGCGCCAGCTCCAGACGCTTCACGCCGCGCCCGAGTGCACGCTCAACTCGCTCATCCCCGACGAGACGCTCCGCGATCGCGACAAGATCGAGGCAGAGATCCAGCTCCTGATCGCGTCCGGTCTGAGCTATTGACGGGGATAGGGCCGAACCTGGCGGGGACAAGCCCAACCGACGAACGCCCGGGGCCGTTCGGCTCGGGGCGCCGCGGCCGGCACCGTCGATTCGCGTCATGATCCGGATCTCCACACGATCGCGATCTCCTCGGGGATCTCGTGAGGGCGTTCCTCGAGGAGCCACCGGGCGAGCTCGAACGCTACGTCGGCGGGGCGATCGCCGCAGATGAGGGCGCAACCCTCGCGACGCGCGGCCACGGCGCGTCGCAGTCGGGAAACGAGCTCCCCGAGCTCCCCGGAGGTTCCCGGGCCGAGGTCCGAGAGATGGCGATCGGCGGACACCATCTCGACTTCTCCGTCGCCGCCGGCGGCGAGCGCGACGTGTCCCGCGGCGCATGCGATGCGTACCAGCTCGGACGGGTTGCCCCCGACGCCAACGATCTCCGTCGCGAGGACCAGGTCGCGGGCCGCTGCGGCGAGGTCGCCACCGAGGTAGCGTGCGAGCTCCGCGAGCCTCCGGAGGTTCGCGGCCTCCTGGTTACGCTGGCCGAGCGCCCGGCGCCGTGCAAGCGCCGAGGCAAACAGAGGCGCGGCGCTGCGAGGATCGCCTTTCATCAAGCGCATGTCGCCCAAGAGCTCCTCCACGGCGGCGTGCTCCGTCGCGCTCGAAGTCCGGGACACGACCTCGAGCGTCTTCTCGGCGAGCGCGAGGGCATCGGCGTTGCGTCCCATCTCCGCGAGGACGCGCGCGTACTGCACGCGGGCGGCGATCTCGGCGCGAGGGTTCCCGGCCTGCTGCTGGAGGGTGACCGCATGCTCCAGGAGGAGTGCCGCACGGGAGGGGTTGCCTGCCTGTCGCTCGACGATGGCCAGGTTGACGAGCACCGATCCCTCGAAGGAGCGCTCGCGAACGAGGCGAGCGATGTCGAGGGCCTCCTCCAGGGCGCGCCGCGCGCCGGACACGTCGCCCCGATCGTGGGCGATGGTCGCGAGGTTGGAGAGCAAGATCCCGATCCGGCGGCGATCGCCAACGCGCCGCGCGATCGCCAGCGCCTCCTCGTAGGCGGGAACGGCCTCGTCGAAGCGCCCGCGGCGGTGCGCCACGTTGCCAATCCCTCCGAGGATGATGCCCTGCTGGCACAGGTCGCCGAGCTCTTTCTGGATGGCGAGCGCATGGCCGGCGAGGGCGAGCGCGGTGCCGTGGTCACCGGACTCCGCGGCAAGCCCTGCCTGGTGGTCGAGAACGATGCTCTCGATCCGGCGGTCCGCCGCGGCGCGAGCCGCGGAGAGGCCGCGATCGAAGAGAGCCCGCGCCTCGTGCCCGCGCCCCTTGGTCATCGCGACCCAGCCACGATCCTTGTGGACCCGCGCCTGTCCGGAGAGGTTGCCCGTCCGCTCCCAGATCGCGAGCGCGCCGGCGTAGAGCGCATCGGCGGCGTCGTCTTCCGCCAGGAGCGCGGCGCGCCGGTAGAGTCCCTCCGCCTCGCCCTCGGCATCGCGGATGGCGCGTGCGTCCTCGATGCCGTGGCGGTGCTCCTCGTCGGCCTCGGGGATCCGGCCAACGAGCTTCAGGAGGCGCCCGAGCTCGTGGCGCGCCGCCACGGCCTCCGCGGATCGTGGCTCCGCGACGCGAAGGTAATCGCGGAACGCTCCCTCCGCCTCCTCGTTCGCGTGGCGCGCCGCCGCTTCCCTCGCCGCGAACAGATAGCAGGGGCGCGCGCGGGCCGGTTCACCCCCGAGCTCCCAGTGGCGTCCCAGCGCCGCGGCCCGGGGACGCCCGAGCTCGTCCGCGGCCGCCAGCGCCGTCGCCGCGGCATGGTGGATCTTGCGGCGCCGGGCCACGAGGATCGATCCGTAGGCCACGTCGCGAGTGAGCGCGTGCTTGAACGCGAGCTCGGGACGCGCCCCCTCGAGGACGGGACGGACGATGTCACGTCGCCTCAGCTCGCCGACGCCCTCGCGGCTCGCCCTTGCTCGAGAGGCCGCGGCCAGCTGCGCCAGCACGTCGAGGGAAAACCGCCGCCCGAGAACGGCACCGCACTGCGCGGCATCCTTTGCGGAGAGAGGCAGCGCGTCGAGCCGCGCGCGGATGATCGACTCGATGCGCTCGGGGACGTCGTCATCGGCGGGGAACCGTGCCAGCTGCCACCCGGACTGGCCCGGAATCAAGACGCCGGACTCGGAGAGGTGGCTCAGCACCTCCTCGACGTAGAACGGGTTGCCGCCAGCCCTCTCGATGACAAGATCGGATGCCGCCGCGGGAAGGCCCTGGGCGAGCGCTCCCACCAGGGCCGACGCGTCCTCGTCGGGAAGCGGCCCGAGATGGATGACATCGGCTTCGCGGGGAGGCTCGTGCTCGGGCCGGTAGGCGAGCAGCAGGACGATCCGGCAATCCCCCGCCGCCGCCGCGATCCAGGTGGCGGCCTCTCGCGTCAGCTCGTCGGCCCAGTGCATGTCCTCGAGCACCAGGAGGCGCGGGCTCTCGCGGGCGAGCGCGATGCAGAGACCGCGGATCGCCACCATGGCGTTCTGGCGGATCGATCGCCCGTCGAGGTGCTCGAGGATGGAGCGTGGCTCGCGCACGCCGATGACGTCTGCGAGGTGCTGGCGGTCCACGTCGTCGATGCCGTGGCGGATGGCGGCGGATCGCAGCCGGTCCCAGTGCGGTCCCGGATCGTCCTCGGCGATCCCCAGGCAGGCGCGCACAAGGGCCCCGATCGCTCCGTAGGGCCGTGCTCCGAACGGCGCCGCGCGTCCGGCATGGACCTTCATCCCCATCGCCGTGGCAGACTCCGCGGCCGCCGCGAGGAGACGGCTCTTACCCATCCCGGGCTCACCGCAAACGCCGAGGGTGCTCCCACGGCCCTCGCGTGCACCCGCGAGCGCGAGCTCGATCCGCGCGCGCTCCTTCGCGCGTCCCACCATCGTGCTGGCGGGCAGCGCCTCGGCCTCGATGCTCTCGACCCCGCAGAGCGCGTGCAGCGTGAGTGGCTCGGCCTTACCCTTCACGTTGTGCCTGCCGCGGGGGGTGGCCTGGATCCCGCGCGCACGCTGGCGCGCCCCTTCCGTCACCAGGATCTCGCCCCAGGAAGCGATGGCCATCGCACGTGCGGCGGAGTTCACCACGTCGCCCATCACGTCGAAGCTCCGGCGCTTGCGGGAGCCGACCTCGAGGTTCACGAGAGTTCCCGCATGGATGGCACCCCGCACCGCGCAAGACCGGCGAACCGCCAGCAGATCGAATCCCACCCGGCAAGCGCGACGCGCATCGTCCTCGTGGCTGCTCGGGATTCCGAACACGCAGAGCCACTTGGTGCCGGACTTCGACAGGTCCGTCTTGAGGAGCAACCCGTCGTACCGGGCGAGCAGCGATGCCAGGGCGCGATGGAACGCGAGCAGCGACGACGGCCTCGCGCCGCGGGTCTCAAGGAAGAGGAGCGCGGCGTTTCTGTACTCCCCGTCGAAGTTCCCGAGGAGCGGCCAGAGGGGGCGAGGGAGGTAGCTCCGGATCCGCCCGGCATGCGCGACCCGCGACGCCGGCGGTCGGCGCCCCGGCCGCGCCTCCCGGGAGAGCCGGGCGGCGGCCGGTCCCGAGAGGCGTACCTGCCCCGCGACCGCCCGCGACTCCAGGCGCGCGACCGCCGCGACCGAACGGCCGCACAGAAGGTAGTGGCGCTCGCGCTCCGACCCGAGGTGCAGACCAACGACGGCGCCGTCATGGATCGCCTGGGACACCCCGAGGGAAACCGGCCCGGCGCTCGTTCGAGCGGCACCGCGGCGCGCGAAGGTCGATCGGATCTCCTCGGCGGCCCCCAGGGCGCTCCGGACCCGGCCGGTCCCCGTGAACACCGTGAACAGCGAATCGCCGCCGAAGCTCACGATGCTCCCGCCGCGACGTTCGATGGCCTCGATCGCGGGGCGGAACGCCGCGCTCACGACTGCGGAGATCTCCTCGGCCCCCTCCCGGCCGCGCGCCTGCAACCTTTCGGTGAGGGCGGTGAAACCTGAGATGTCGGAGAAGAGAAGGGCGGCGTCGAAGGAATCCACCGAGCCGAGCGGGGGCTCCCGATCTCGCAGCTCACGCACGAGGTGAGGTGGAAGGAAGGCAGCGAGGGGGACGCGACGAACCAACGATCGGCAGGTTACCCGAGCTTTCGGTCCGTCGTCCCTCGACGTCCCGGCGCTCCGCATCGACGCGGGCCTCTCGCGAATCGATGAACGTCGTCAGCCCTGGCCTCAGTGCTCGCGCACGACCTCGACCGTGCCCCGGGCGAGGTCCCACGTGGCGACCGAGAGGGATCTCCGCCTTGCCAGCCTCCCATCGGATGTCGCTGAGCATCCAGCAGAGCTCGATCGGCGCGCTGCCCACGGAACGGCCGTCGGCGACGCGGTAGATGGTGACCTGGCCCGGCTTGTCCCCGCCACCGCCGGGCATCATCGGCAGGAAGCCGAGGTAGCGCAGGTGCGTCGCCACCGCGACCCAGCGTCCGTCGGGGCTCGCGATGCGTGCGTACTCGACGGGGGCAAAGAGGTAGGCCGCCGCGACGCCGGAGACGAGGGCGAGAGCCACGGCGAGCCCGCCGCACGACCCGCGCCACGCGCGGCTCACGCCTCGCCTTCGCCGAGCTCCGCGGGATCGATGGTGCGGTACGAATCGGGATGGGAGAGCTTGAAGTCGCGCAGGTCCTGGATGCGCGCCGGATCCAGGCCTCGCTCCCGGATCTCCCGCACGAGGTCGGAGAGCTCCTTGCTCGACTCGAGCTCGGCGGACCGCGGACGCGGGGCGTCGACCGCGACGTCGAAGACGAACCGGCTTCCCGCCTTGCCGGCAGCGCCCGGATTCTGGGTCCTGTAGAAGGGCGAGAGCACCAGCACGCGATCGGCGAGGAGCGCTGCCTCGTAGACGTTGTGGGTCACGAAGAGCACCGTCATCTTCGACGTCATGAAGAGCTCGTCGAGGAAGATCTGGCACTGGCGCCGGATGTCGTCGTCGAGCGCACCGAACGGCTCGTCGAGGAGCAGGAGCTGGGGCTCCATGATCATCGCCTGGGCGATCGCGACCCGCTGGCGCATCCCGCCGGACAGCTCGTGCGGGTACTTGGACGCGTGCTCCCCGAGGCGGAATCGCTCGAGGAACGCGAGCCCCTTCGCGGCGAACTCCTTGTGGCGCCGCCGGTAGCGCGGGTAGAGCAGCCACTTCGAGAGGAAGTCCACCTTCGCAAGCTCGAGCCCGAAGATCACGTTCTCGAGCACGGTCAGGTGCGGGAACAGCGAGTAGTTCTGGAAGACGATGCCTCGTCTCTGGTCCGGCCGCTCGACGACCTCGCCTCCGACCTTCACCGTCCCTCGCGTCGGCGGCTCCATGCCGAGGAGCAGCCGGAAGAGCGTCGACTTCCCGCAACCCGACGGACCGACGAGCGAGATGAGCTGGTGCCCCCTGACGCGGAGATCGAGATCGGACAGCACCGGCACGGCCGAGCCGTCGGGCTTCTCGTAGCTCTTGTGGACGTCGCAGAGCTCGACCGAGAGCGGATCCCGAGTCGCTTCGGTCATGCCTCCTTCCCCACCCAGCGGAAGCGTCCGATCGTGAGGCGCAGCGCGGCGTCCATGGCGTAGGCGATGAGCGTGATCCATAGGACGTACGGGATGATCACGTCCATCCCCATGTAGCGGCGCATCACGAAGATCCGGTAGCCAAGCCCCTCCGTGGCCGCGATCGACTCCGCAGCGATGAGGAAGAGCCACGCGCCTCCGAGGTTCAAGCGCACGGAGTCGAGGAGCCGCGGGAAGATCTGCGGCAGGACGATCTTGTAGACGATCTCGAGGTCGCTCGCCCCCAGCGTCCTCCCCTTGATGATCTGCTGCGAGGGAATGTCGAGCACCCGCAGGTAGATGTCCATGGCGATGACGAAGACCGTGCCCATGAAGATGAGCACGATCTTCGATTGCTCGCCGATCTCGAAGACGATGAAGAGGATCGGCAGGAGCGCGAGGGGCGGGATCTTCGCGAAGAAGAGGACGAACGGGTAGAAGACGAGCCGGAACGCCGGGAAGAGTCCCATGTTGAGGCCCAGGAAGAGCCCCACGACCGCCGCCGCGCCGATGCCGATGCCGACGCGCTTCAGGCTCGCGGCGGTGTCCTTCCAGAGGCGGTAGTCGCCGTTCCGGTCCGGATGGAAAGCGACGTCGACGATGCCGCGGCCCATGTCGGCGAGCGTCGGCATCACGCGGTCCTGGGGATTGTCCCTGTGGCGGACCGCCGATCCGTGGAGGTAGAGCACGACCAGGATCGCGAACGGCATCGCCACCAGGAGCCACGCGAGGGGGCCCGAGGGTTTCGCCTCGATGCCCCACAGCGCGCGCTTCAGCGAGGCGAGCAGATTACAAGCCTCCCGCCGCGGCCATGTCCATGTACTCGGTGGTGAAGCGGAGCTTCACGTTCTCCTTCTTGCCGAGCACCGCGCCTCCGGGCAGCGCGATCCCCACCACGTCGGGATCGGACACGTTGTTGCCCAGGAGCTTGTGCGACGCGCAGAACTTCCGCACCGAGTCCATCGTCGTCTTGAGCTTGTCGCTCTTGCAGAACGCGCTCGCGTCCGCGGGCTTGTAGTACATCTGCGTCGTCTCGAGCTGCGCCTTGAACTCGGCGAGGGTCGAGCCGCCCTTCTCGGCCATCGCCGCGATCGCCTTGTCCGTCGCGGCGCCCTTGGCCGACATGAGCGTCATGGTCTCGTACCAGGCCCCGGCGAGCGCCTTGGCGAGGCCCGGGTTCTTCTGGAGCACGTCGGTCTTCACCACCATGAGGTCCATGATCTCTCCCGGGATCTTAGAGCTGTCGAAGACGAGGTTCGCGCCCTTGGCCTGGCGCGCCTGCATCAGGAGCGGGTTCCAGGTGACGATCGACGGGATCTTCGGATCGGCGAGGAACGTCGGCGCGATGTCGGAGTCGCTCGTGTTGACGATCTTCACGTCCGACTCCTTCATCTGGTTCTGCTCGAGCGCGCGCACGAGGAGGTAGTGCGAGACCGAGAGCTCGACCAGGTTCACGGGTTTGCCCTTCAGGTCCTTCACCGTCGTCCCTCCGCGCAGCAGGACGCCGTCGTTTCCGTTGCTGAAGTCGCCCATGATGATGACCGTCGAGTCGATGCCTCCCGCGGCGGGCATGTCGAGCGCCTCCATGTTGGTCATCAGGCAGCCGGCCACCTTGCCGCCGACGTAGGCCTCGATGCTCGGGATGTAGTCGAGCTGGACGAGCTCGATGTCGACGCCGTACTTGTCTCCCCACTTCTTCAGGATCCCGGCCTCGGCGGCGTAGGGCCACGGCATCCACCCGACGTAGATGGACCACGCGATCTGGACCTTCGTCTTGGCCTGGGCGCTGGCGGGCGCCGGCAGCAGCGAGAAGAGCACCGTGATCGCCAGCAGGAGGAGCCCTCCGGCACGCATCTTTCGACAAGTCATCTGAGCCACCTCATTCCCTTTCCCGCTCGCGCGGCCGCTCGATCGAGCCGCCGGCACTTTCCGGTTCGGGCGCACGATCGTAGATCCGATCCTTCGAGTCGTCCTCCTTCGCGCCGAGCGCCTCGTTGAACGCGCGCGCGGCCGAGACCGTCTCGTGCAGGGTCGCCGCGGTGTCCGACAGGAACCGCGCCGTCACCTCCTGCATCGAACCGATGTCGAGCGCCCCGGTCTCGAGCGCGGCCTCGCAGCGATCCGCGGCGGCGAGGATCTCCTCGCAGCGCGCCATCGCCTCCTGCTGGCGCTTCAGGCGCGTCTCCGCTTGCTGGAGCTGCGCTTCGACCGCGCCGCGCTGGCGCACGGCTTCCTCGGTCTCGCTCTTGGGGAGCCGCGCGAGCCGCACGCGCAGCCCCTCGGCCTCGACCTTGAGCTTCGGCGCGTCGATCGCCGCGAGGGCGCGCACGTTGCTCGCGAACGCCCGCAGGTGAGCGAGCCCCTCGTCGCGCGTCGCGTCCGCCTGATCCTCGAGCGTCGTCACGTCGAGAGCCACTCCCTCCGCCTGGCGCTTGCGGAGCGCCTGTCGGAACTTGTCGTAGGCGGCGACGAGCTCGTCGTAGGCCTTCACGCCGAGCGGGTTTCCGAGGGCGACCAGCTCCTGGCGGAGCGCCATGAGGTTCGCCGATCGCGCCTTGTCGCGGCGCCGCTCGAGCCCCTTGACGTAGCGATCGGCGAACGTCTGCGAGCGGAAGAAGAAGTTGGTCGCGAACGACCCGAGGCCGAGCGATGCGAGCACCATGGCGATGCCCATGAAGAGCGCGCCCGGTTGCATCACCGCCCCGCCCATCGCCGTGAGGACCGCGAGGGCCGACGGCAGCACCGTCAGCGGATGGGCGATCGCGCTTCGGAGCACGGCGCGCTTGATCGCGGTCGACGAGTAGTCCTGGAGCGTCGGTTCGCTCTGGAGAGGCATCGGGTGCTACTTTACTCGCGGCAGAATCGGGGCGACCGGGGCGGGTCCGTCCAAGCGCCCATGAGCATGATCCGCGCCGTCACGCTCGACTTCTTCGACACGCTCGCCACCCACCGCACCGGCAAGGGACGCGCCACGTTGCTGCGCGAGCATCTCGCCGCCGCCAGGCTCGCACCGGTGCCTTGGGATCGCGCCGTACTGTTCGAGATCTTCGACATCTACGCGCGGAGCTACCGGCCAAGCCTCGAGGAGGAGCTCAAGCACGCGGTGTGGATCGAGATGACAGCCCATCTCTTCGCGCGCCTGGACGTGCGCGGCGCCGGTGCCGATCCCGCACGACACGCGGCGGCGATCCGCGAGATCATGGGCTCGACCTGCATCGCGCTCTTCGACGACGCGCTTCCCGCGCTCGCACAGCTGCGCCGCATCGTCCCGCGGATCGGTATCGTGTCCGACTGGCATCGAGGTCTGGACCACTTCTGCGAGGAGCTGGGGATTGGCTCTTACCTGGACGTCGTCGTGACGTCGGCCGACGCGGGCGCCGAGAAGCCAGACCCGCGCCCCATCCAGGTCGCCTGCGCCGGTCTCGGCGTGGATCCGTCGGAGGCGCTCCACGTGGGCGATCGGGTCGAGGACGTCGCTTCCGCGCGCGCCGCCGGCTGCGCGGCGATCTTGCTCGCGCGCGGCCGGGAGCCCGCGATCCGGACCGTACCTGTCATTGCAAGCCTCGAGGATCTGCCAGCCCACCTTCGCGTCAGATCACCTCCGTGAGGAGCTGGAACTCGACGCGGGGCAACCGGTAGCGGTAAGCGCGCTCGTTCTCGTCGGGCTCCATCGGAAGCGGCTCGGCGCCTCCAAGGCCCTCGGGGCGCACGCGGTCGGGATCGAACTTGTGGACGAGCTCGAGGTAGCGACCCACGGCCTCGGCCCTATCGAGGGAGAGCGCCTTGCTCGCATCCTCGTCGCCGCCCGGCGCCGCGTGCCCGCGCAGCCGGATGCGGAAGTTCGGGTAGTGCGAGAGGGCTTCCGCCGTCTCGTCGATGGCGGCCTTGCCTTCGGTCGTCAGGATCGAGGTGCCGCTCTGGAACAGGATCGGTCGGAGCTTGAGCGACCCGACCGTGCGCAGCGCCGCCCATCCCGCGTCGTCGAGCGGCGGCACGTCCTCGACCGCGGGCGTCGCGGCCGGCGTCGCGCCGGGAACGTCGAAGCGGGCGCCCCCGCCGAGACCCTTCTCGACGAGCGCGGTGACCGACTTGGTGGAGACGATGGCGTAGGGATTGCCGTCGGGCATCGGGTTCGCGCCGAGATCTCCCTCGTCCTCGAAGATGCGGATCGTCGATTCGATCGTGTCGATGAGCCCCTCGTCGGGCGTCGTTCCGGGCGCCGACGGCACGCCCATCCACTGCTCGCAGTTCTCCAGGAACCCGACGAAGCTCACGCCCGCGAGCGCCTTCTTCAGGACGTCCGACGGCTTCTTCGTCTTCTGCGACACCTCGAGGATGAGCCTGTCCGGATCGCTCCGGTAACCCTTGAGCGCGAGGAAGTATTCCCGCAGCAGCGTCTCGACGACGTCCGGGTGGTCGGCGAGGTAGTCCTGGCGCACGATCAAGATGTCGACGATGAGGCGCCGCGACTTGTCCGACCCCACGAGGTAGTGGAAGCCGGCCATCTCGCGGGCCGTGGAGACGTCGGGCTCCCAGAGCACCGCGGCATCCACCTTGCCGTCCTGGAGGAGCTTGAGTGCGTCCGAGGAGCCGTTGGTGTCGATGCGCCACGGGCCCTTGGTCTTCAGCTTGGGGAGCCCGAAGTGCGACCCCACCGACTTCAGGAGGAACTCGCTCGGTGACGCCGGCGTGAGCGCGATCTTGACGGCCGGATCGTTGAGTCCGTTGACGTCCTTGATCGCGTCCCTGGCGATGATGGCATCCCCCTTCGATTCGTCGAGGACGGCGATGATCGGTCCCGGGTACTTGTGGGGCTGGCCCCCGAGCACGTAGCTGTCGACCGTCGCGACCACGAAGTCGTACTTCCCTTCCGAGAAAGCGGCGAAGCGGCTGGGGTAGTCGGCGCCGTCGTCCTTCCAGTCGAGCTGGTACCCTGCCGCGCGCATGCGCTTGTGGAGATCGTTCGAGTCGAGCACGGAGTAGCCGAGCCACGAGTCGAGAGCGCCGCGGATCGTCCCCTTGATCTTCGCCTCGTCGGTCGTGCCCTGGAGCTTCATCTTGTGCATCCCGTCCCAGACGAGCTTCCCCCCGATGAGGATCCCCCCCAGCGCGAGCACCACCACCACCAGGCCGGCGACGACGCGCGCCTTCACTGGACCTTCTCGAACTCCATCGGCTGGAAGTCCTCGGACTCCGCGAGCACGCCGATCACCGCGGCCTTGAGCTCCTCGGGGTTGTCCGCCGAGCGGAAGCTGTAGGCCCCCGTCTTGAGATCGCTCGCCTGCGGGATGCAGAAGGCGATCGTGTGCAGCAGGAACCCCTCGTTGTTGGCGAGCTTCACCGCGTCGCGCATCGCGCGCACGTCGTCGGCGATCCCGTCGGTGACGACGACGATGTTGTACTCGCCGTATCCGAGCTGCACCTCGCGCTGCTCCTCGAGCGCCATCACGGCCTGGCGGATGGCGGGACCGAGCGGCGTCCCCTCCCCCGCGTTCACCGCGTCGACCGCCTTCTCCACCGCCGCGCGCGTCCCCGGTCCGAGCGGCACCTGCTCGCGCATGCCCCTCTTGTCGAAGACCAGGAGCCCCAGGTTCACGGACGGATCCACCGCGGCCAGGAACTCGTGGAAGGCCCACTGCGCCGCGGCGATCTTCCGGTCGAAGCTCCCCGAGCACTTCCGCTCCTTCATCGAGCCGGAGCCGTCGAACACCACGTAGAAGTTCCGCGCGAGCTTCGGGTCCTGCCCCGTGCCCTCGGCGCCCCCCACCGTGGGCGTCGCCGGCTCGAACGGGGCGGCCGTCTCCGTCGCCTCGGGCGTGGGGGCCGGCGTCTCCGACACGTTCTGCGGCTGCTCGCTCATCTTGCAGAAGACTCCCGAGAGCACCAGAAGCGACGCGGCGAACAGCGTGCGCAGCGTGCGGCGGGACATCGAGACCCCGGTCATTCGTGCCATCGCGACCCCCTTCGGCTCCGAGCTACTGCGCCTGGAACTCCGTCAGCTCGGCCTCGACGGAGATGACGCGGAACGTCACGCGCATGTTCGCGCGCCACTGATCCTCGGTCTGAGGGTTCGGGAACACGGCCTTCGAGAAGCCGTAGCCCGCAACCGCGAACTGGGACGGGTCGAGCGTGTAGCCCTTCTCCCGCGCGTAGCGGAGGATGCTGTCGCGCACGCCGTTGGCGCGCGACAGGCTGAGGTTCTTGTTGGACTGCTCGACGCGCTTCAGGACGTCGGGGCTCGCCCCCGTCTTCTGCTGCTTCAGGTACTGGAGCGGATCGCTGTGGCCCACGATCTCCACGATCGCGCCGCCGTAGGTTGCCGCCATCTCCACGGCGCGCTCGAAGTCCTTCGCGTACTGCGCCGTCGGGAAGTCGCTCTGGTTGGGCTGGAAGCGGATCTCGAACTCGAAGAGGACGCCCTGCTGATCGTTGCTCTTCGCGCGCTCCGCGAGCTTCTGCTCGACCTTGGAGGTCGCGAAGCGCGGCGCGGCAACGCCTCCCGTGTCCTTGAGCCCTGCCGCGAGGTCGCCGTACTCCCACTTCGCCTGGGCGAGCGCGACGGGCTTGGACAGCAGGTTGAGCTTGACGAGGGCGTCCTGGATGTCGCGCGTCATGCGGGAGAAGTTGCGGACCTCTGTGTCTCCGAAGAAGGCGACGTTGCCCGCGTAACCCACGAGCGTCCCGTCGCCGAGCAGCCCCTCGACGTCGGCCGTCGCCTGCGGGCTTCCCAGCAGGATCGACGCGCACGCCTGCATCGCCTTGTCGTACTCCGCCTTGCGCTTCGCCTTCTCGGCCATCAGGCCGGAGAGCCGCTCCTCGGAGAGAAACAGCGCGTGCGCGAACGCCTGCACCTCGGCGCGGTGCGCGTCGAACCAGTCGCGCCGCACGGCGTACACGTCCGCGATCACGCGATCCGCGGTCTTCGTCGTGAGGAGCACCTTCGCTCCCTTCACCGAATCCTCCGCGCCCGTCCCCACCGTTCCCCCGGAGGTGAGGGCCAGGGCGTCTGGCGTGATCACCATGACCGCTCCCACGCCTGCGTCGGCACGCATCGCGCTAGCCGGATCCACGGCGGCCGCCGACTTGGTCGCCGGGATCGTCAGCTCGCGCACCCACTTCACGGTGACGTCGGAGAACGAGAGCCCCGCGTCCTTCAGGATGCGATCGAGGTAGTCGACGTGCGGCCCGTATCGCTGGAGGACGATGGTCTTGCCCTGGAGGTCCTTCGGGCGCTCGACACCCGGCCGCACCACCATCTGGTCGCCGCCCGACGACCACGAGAGCTGGTAGATGACGACGGGCTCGAGCCCCGGAGACCTACCGAGCAGCTCGGCCGCCTGGTTGACCATCCCGAGCGTGCCGCGAAGGAACGGCGTGCGACCTTCCACGTAGCCCTGGAGCTGCTTGGTGAAGTCGTCTTCCTTGAAGATCTCGAAGTTGAGCTTCTCGTTCGCGAACGGGCTCCCGGCCTGCGTCGTCGGTCCGCCGTTGGCGAGGATCGGGACGGCGTCCGCCCCCCAGGTGATGACCGGCAGCTTCAGCGTGCCGGCGGCGACCGGCTTCGCGCCGGCCTGGATCGCCTTGGAGAGAGGCTGCGCCTCCACGTATTCGACGTTGGCCGCCCCGGCCCAGGGCGACGAGAGAACCGTGATGATGAGGGCCGCTCCGAACGACCTGTACGAGAGACCCATGAGACCTCCTCGAAGGTTCGATGCGCGCGACGGCGGCGGGCAGATTAGCACAGCGCTTCCACGCGTCCCCGACGGTCCGGGAGGGTCTACGGAGGCGTCATCGAATCGGCGGCCATGAGGAGATCGATACGCTCGCAGGCGTCCTGGAGTTCCAGGAAGCGGCGTCCACACCGCGTCCCTCGAGATGTCGCTTTGCGGCACGCGGCTCCCGGACTACAATCCGCGCGCGACTGACGCACCGGTCGGGGCGTAGCGCAGTCTGGTAGCGCACCTGGTTCGGGACCAGGGGGCCGGAGGTTCAAATCCTCTCGCCCCGACCATCGTAAGCTCTGCGGACATGGGACGGGGCTTGCTCGTCATCGCGATACTCCTCTCGTGTGCCGGCGTGCGGGCCGCCGCCGATCCGGCCACGGAGCCGCGGCGCAAGCGCGAGGAGTCCCAGCGCAGACGCGACATCGAGGCCGCGATCGCCGCCCTCGAGACGCGCCGCGCCCCGGAGAACATCGCCGAGATCCAGAAGCGGATCGCATGGATCGGCAGCCCGGACAACCCCCAGCAGTGCGCCAACGACACGGGCTTCTTCTTCCGGCCCGGCGAGGACACCGAGGCGGTCGCGCACGACCGGATGTTCAGCGGCAAGCACAGCGCGCTCGAGACCCTCGCCGCGTTCAGCAAGGCGCTCCGGGAACGTGGCACCGACCTCATCCTGCTTCCCGTCCCGAACGCTCAGATGGTCTATTCCCACCGCCTCATCGCGGGCGGCTGCCCGTGGACGCGGACATCTGGCCCGGGTACACGAAAGGGCTGATCGCGCTCCTCAAGGCTGACGTCGAGGTGCTCGACGTGTCGGCACGCGTTCCGCTCCTGCGCAGGGCCGGGAGCCGCCATGCACAGGTTCGACAACCACTGGGCGACGGCGGGTCGCGAGATCGCCGCCCGGATGCTTGCCGCCCGCCTCTCGCGCTACGCGTTCGACGTCCCGAGCGATCCGGATCGATTCGTGGTCACCGATCTGGAGGATCGCGCCTACGACACCCTCTACTGGCGCGGCTGCCGCGCGGTCAAGCCGGATCACCCGAACAGGCGCCTGACGGACTTCGCGGCGTTCCATCCTGCGCCCTTCGAGGTCGAGCACTTCGTGCACGTGAGGCCACGTCCAGACGACCAGCGGCGCGGCTACCCCGTCTACGTCACGGGCGACAGCATGGTCTTCCACAAGAGCGGCTTCCCTTCAGGCAGCGGGTTCACCAACTTGCTTTCCAAGGAGCTCGGGTTCCTCGTACCCTTCGAGGCTCAGCGCGCGGGCGCTCGTACGCGCCCCCGCGCCTACATGAAGGACCACTTCCGGGACAGGACGCCGTACCGGGTGGTCGTCCTGGTCATCGAGGTGTCGACGCTGGCCGCCGGCGCATGGCCTTTCCCCGATGCGGACGAACCAGGCCTCGAGGTCGCGCCGGTCCCCCCGCTCGGCCGAACGGAAGTCGTGGTCACGAAGGCCTGGCGGAAGTTCGATCTCGACGCCGCTCCCTACGACAACGCCCTCGCCACGTCGCAGGCCGAGATCCTCTCCGGACCCCAGGCGGGACGGAAGATCCTGCTCGTCGCGTACGTGATGCGGCGGCGCGCGTGGGTGGGGTCGCCCTACGGAAACGCCGTCGACGGGACGAAGCTCATCGTCGACCTGCGCCCGATGGACGCCGCCATCAAGGAGAGCCCGCTCATCGGCGAGACGATGACGATCGACGAGACGGAGGACTACGACTCGCCCCAGTACTACGTCGTGTCGTCACACCCGGCGCCGAAGAGAAGATGATCGACCACGGATGAGCTCCACTTCGAACCTGCGCAGCGGCGACCTCGGGCGATCGACGTCACTGCCGATCGTCACCCTGCTCCTGGGATCCATCGCGATCGCCATGCCCCCTTGCGAGAACGGCCCCGTCTCCAAGGAGGCGGCCGCATTCGCGGCCGAGTGCTCCCGCCGCGGCGCCGAGGGAAGCGGCCCCGCCGTGGCCGGCAAGGAGGGATGGCTGTTCTTCCGCGGCGACCTGCACCACCTCGGTGCTGGCCCGTACTCGGGTCCGGGCAAGGAAGCGACCGACCCGCTGCCGGCGATCGTCGACTTTGCCGAGGGGCTCCGCCGCGCCGGGATCGAGCTTCTGATCGTGCCGATCCCGTCGAAGCCCTCGCTCTTCCCGGAGATGCTGGGGATCGCGCGCCCCTCGTCAGGCCGGCTGGATCTCGAAGACGAACGGTTCGCGTGTCTTCTCGCGCAGCGCGGCGTCCAGGTCGTCGATCCCTTCACGCTGCTCGCCGCCGATCCCGGGAAGATGTTCCTGCGCACGGATGCCCACTACTCGGGCCTGGCGTGCCAGGCGATCGGCAAGCTCGTGGCCGACGAGATCAAGAAGCGCGCCTGGGTCGCCGCCGTGGCGAGGACGCCGCTCGCCTCGGAGGAGCGGACGATCGAGATCGAAGGCGACCTCGCCCGGGCCGCGACTCCTGGCGCGAAGGAGAAGGTCCCCCTTCGCGTCGTCGGCAAGCGCGGGCCCGCGGGGATCGAGCCCGTGGCGCCCGACGCGGCAAGCCCCGTCGTTCTGCTCGGCGACAGCCACGCCCTCGTGTTCCACTCCGGGGGCGACCTCTTCGCCACGGGTGCGGGCCTGGCCGACCAGCTCGCCCTCGAGCTGGGCTTCCCGGTGGACCTGATGGCGACGCGCGGCTCCGCGTCGACCAAGGTCCGCGTCGACTTCTACCGCAAGGCGAAGGAGCCGGGCTACCTGGCGGGCAAGAAGATCGTCGTCTGGTGCTTCGCCGCGCGCGAATTCACCGAGGGCGACGGCTGGCGCAAGGTCCCGGTCGCCGCCGCCCCGTGAGCGCTCCGGACTCCATAGGACCGTACGAGATCCTGGGCGTGATCGGTCAGGGCGGGATGGGCGTCGTCTACCGAGCCCGGCACGCCGCCACCGGCAAGCTCGTCGCGCTCAAGACGGTGCGCGTCCCCGAGCCGGAGCTCCTCTCGTGCATCCAGCGCGAGATCGACGCGCTCGCCGGGGTGCGCCACCCCGGCGTCGTGCGGATCCTCGAGGACGGCATCGAGCGTGGCGTCCCGTGGTGCGCCATGGAGCTCCTCGACGGGAGGACGCTGCGCGAGCTGATGCCCGCGCCCGAGGAGCACGAGAGCACGCAGCTCTTCGTGCGCGCGCCCGCGGGCGACGACACCGTTCGCCTCGCCGACTTTCCCCCCGGAGCGACGACCGGAGAGGTGCAGGGCCGACCCTTCATGTGGGAGCGGATCAGGCCCGCCCTCGGCGTGGTCAGGGACCTCTGCCATGCGCTCGCCTACCTGCACGGAGAGGGCATCGTCCATCGCGATCTGAAGCCCGAGAACGTGCTCGTGCGTCCCAGCGGGCGGATCGTCTTGATCGACTTCGGGCTCACCCAGAGGCTCCCCGCGGACGGCTCGCGCGAATCGCTACGGGTCATCGGAGAGGTGCTGGGCACGGCGTCGTACATGTCGCCCGAGCAGATCCGGGGCGAGATCCTCGACGCCCGATCCGACCTCTATGCTCTCGGATGTCTCCTCTTCGAGGCGATCGCGGGCTTCCCACCTCATCGCGGCGCGAGCGTGGCGCAGATCCTCCTCGGCCACCTCACCGCTCAGGCGAGCCGTCTCTCGCACGTGGTCGCCGGCGTCCCGGCGGAGCTCGACGACCTCGTCGCCGGCCTCCTCTCGCGGGAACGGAGGCTGCGCGTGGGGCGCGCGAGCGTCGTCGCCACGGTGCTCGAACGCCTCGGCGTCGCCGGAGGTCCTCCGGTCGATGCGCCCCGCGCGCGGCCCTATCTCTACCGGCCCGGCCTGGTCGGACGATCCTCGGAGCGCGCGCGTCTCCGGCATCTGCTCGATCCCGCCAGGTCGGATCGTCCGTTCGTCGTCATCCGCGGAGCGAGCGGTGTCGGCAAGACGCGGCTCGCCGTCGAGGTCGCCTCCGCCCTGCGCGACGGCGGTCACGCCGTGCTCGGAGCGGCGTGCATGCCCGACGCGCCGCCCCTCGCACCGCTGCGCCCGCTTCTCCTCGCCCTGGCGCGTCACGTCGCGCAGCACGGGGTCGGTGGCGACGACCGCCTGCCGCGAGCCGCCCTGCGCTTGCTCGCGCGTCACGAACCCGCGCTTCGCGAGCTCCCCGAGGTCTCCGAGCTGACGGAGCCGGCACTCGAGGCGGCCGACCGCCGGCGCCTTCTCCTGTCCACGCTCGCGGGGATCTGCGACGTGCTCTCGGAAGCGCAGCCGCTGCTCCTGCTGCTCGACGATCTCCAGTGGGCGGACGATCTGACGCAGGGGTTCCTGCGCGCGCTCCTGGAAAGGGGAGGCGGAGCCGCGATCTCGGTGCTCGCCACGGCCCGGGACGAGGCGGGCGATGCCATCGCGGCGGATCCGCGCATCCGCTTGATCGACCTCGGACCGCTCGATCGCACGGCGGTCGAGGAGATGGTCGCGGAGATGCTAGCGTCCCCGGTCGACGACGTCCTGGCCGAACCGCTGGCGCGCCACTCCGGCGGCAACCCGTTCTTCGTGGCGGAGCTCCTGGCGACGGCGCTCCACGAAGGAGAGCTCGTCGCCGACGAGCAAGGCGCCATCGTCGTCGCCGCGGCCTCGGGCACTCTCGCGCGCATGCCGACCCTCGGCGAGCTCATGGAGCGCCGGCTCCGCGCGCTCCCGGAGGGGGCACGGGTGGCGGCCGAGCTCGCGTCGACCCTCGGCGGCCAGGCGACCGTCTCGCTCCTCGCCGGCCTCATGGAGCGCGCCGCCGGCCTGGACGAGCGCGCGTGCCGCGACGCCGTGCGCGCCCTGACCTGGCGCCACGTCGTCGAGGAGCCCTTCCCCGGACGCCTCTGCTTCACCCACGACAAGCTCCGCTCCGCGGCCTACCGCTCCATCGCGCGCGACGCACTGCCGCGGCTCCACCGCCATGCCGCCGAAGCCATCGAGGCCCTGGCCCTTACCGCCGTGCGGAGATGCTCGGATCGCTCGGCCGCCACTGCAGGAGCTCGCCGCGGAGCAGGAACGCGCGTACGGTGTACCTCGAGGCCGCGCGCGCGCCACGGGAAGCAGGCGTTCCGGGAGGCCGCGGAGCTCTTCGCGGCGCACCTCGGGCTCGGCCCGGCGGACGCCGCGTCGCTCGGCGTGAGACGCGAGCTCGCGATCGAGGCTCTCCAGCCCGCGGGCCGGACGATGGACGCGATCGCCGAGCTCGAGCGGGTCCTGGAAGGCGCGCGAGAGATCGGCGACGACGCGCTCGCGCGCGCGACGATGGAGTCCCTGGGCCAGCTTCGCTGGCGCACGGGCGAGGTCGAGCGCGCCCGCTGCCTCCTCGAGGACGCGCTCTTGCACCACCGTGCCGCCGGCGATCGGCCCGGTGAAGGACGCTCGCTCCGCCTGCTCGCTCGCCTCGCCTACACCGAGGAGAAGTTCGATCTCGCGGAGGAGCTCGGACGGACGGCGCTCGCGATCCACCAGGACGCCGGGGACCGCGGGCAGGTGGGCCTCGCGCTCGCCGAGCTTGCCGGCGCCCGCCACGCCCGGGGGGCAGGACCCGAGGCGATGGACATGTATCGCCAGGCGCTCGCGATCTTCAGGGAGGTCGGCGACGTCCGCGGGGAGGCGATGGCGCTCGGCAACCTCGCGAGCCTCACGTGGGAAGCGGGCAACATCGACCAGGCCGACGACTACACCGAGGCTGCCCTTGCCGCCGCCCGCCGCTGCGGCGATCGATCGCTCGAGGGGTTCCTCCTCGGAGGGCTTGGCGCCATCGCGTGGTCCGAGAACGACCTGGATCGTGCCGAAGGTCACTTCGGCAAGAGCCTCCGGATCGCGCGCGAGTCATCGGATCGCCGCCAGGAAGCGATGCTTCTGGCCAACCTCGGCAGCATCGCGAAGGACCGCGGTCGTTGGGCGGACGCTCGCCGGCTCTACGCGCAGAGCCTCCACATCCACCACGACCTCGGCACGCGCAACGACGAGACCGCCAAGATGGCGGCGCTGCTTCAGTCGCTGCCTTCCGACGACGCCCGCCAGCCATGATCTCGCCATGAAGGCCGTGGTCCTCGAGGTTCCCCAGAACCGGGTCGCGGATCGCGCGCATCGGTCCCGATCGCTACGACGAGGTGCGGGACGGTTCGCGTGTCGCACCCCGGCGAGACGGGTCACGAGCCGCACCCAGACGAGCCCGACGGCGCGCTTCTCGCCCATTCCACCGGCGTGAGCTTCGGGACCAGCGCGCCGGGCACGATCGTGGTTCGTGGTGACGGCGCCCAGGTTGTTGTCTGACGAGCTAGACGCGCCGATGCTCCGACGTCACCGCGTGTCTCCTGGCGGGTTCTCCCTGAACCACTGCGCGATGCCCGAAAGGTGCTCCTCGAACGCGCCGTCCATCTTCAGGTTGAGGAGACCCGCGCGGACGTCGCCCCGGTTCTCGAAGTCGTGCGTGGTCCCGCCTGGAATGATGACGAGCGACCCACGCGGCGCGTCGAACCAGCGATCCCCCACGAACACGCTCATCGTTCCCTCGATGATGTAGAAGACGTCATCCTCGGGATGGTTGTGGGGGCCAGGACCCGTGGTGTGAGGATCGACGAACCACTCCGAGATCGAGTACGCGTTCGCGGTCTCGTTCGCACCGGCCTTGAACACGCTCGAGATCCGTCCCATCGGGAAGCCCCGTCCCTCGCCGGGGAGCAGGAAGACCGGTGGTCGCGTGCCGGCTGCGATCGGCGTCATGTTCATCTCTCCTCGATCGGAACGCCTTTTCGAGCGCCGGCGATCATACGCCCGGTATCGGGTCCTTCCAGGCGAACAGCGCCGCCGAGATCACGAGACTGGCGAGGGTGATGGCGATGCCGGCCGCGAGCCCCGGAGCGCGGTAACGCAGGACGACGTGGTGGCGCCCCTGCGGGACCGGATCGCCATGAGCGACACGTCGGCTCGCACCACCGGCACCGCCGCGGTGTCCACGAAGGCGGCCCACCCGTTCCAGGTCGCGTTGATGGCGATCACCGCGGGTGCCGCCGAGTCCAGGTCCAGCTCCAGACGGCCGGGACGGCGCCCGGTCACCGTCACGCTCGCAGGCGACGACGGCTCTTCTCCCGAGCTTCCGTCGTGAAGCACCGTCGCCCGTCTGGCGGCCGGCCCGAGACGCTCGACGGCCAGGCCCCACTGCTCCTCCGGCGCGCGCGCGATGCGCGACGGCGAGAACGCCAGCGGCGCGGGATCCTCGAGGCGGATGACGGCGATCTTCCCCGGCGCGTCGTCGGAGATCGCCAGGATGCTCGCGACTCCGCGCCGCTCGAGGACGGCACGTGCCAGAGCCACATCGTGTGCTGCGAGAGCCAGGAACGCTTCGGTGGCGCGCGCGCTCCACGCGAGCTCGCTCCGATCGAAGTCGGCCTCGAACGCCGTGGCAACGCCGAAGGACGCGGGAACGGGTGGGTCGACGACGTCGCGGGCAAGCCGCCTTCGCGCGTCGTAGACGGTGGCGTCGTAGATGGCGCCGGCGCCCGCCTCGGCGAGGATCGCGGGTGGACCGCCGGCGGGTCGCCGCGCCGGGATCAGGTGTGCGCTCGCGGGCAGGAGATCGACGAGCATGATCCCGAGGATCGCGGCCGCCTGCCACGTCGCGGCACGGCCGCGCCACAGCGCGAGGAACCCGCAGAGGGCGATGCACGTTCGCCAGGTCGCTTCGCTCGTCAGGAGCGCGCCCACCGACGACGCGCCCGGCGCGGGGACGGAAAGCCTGAGCCCGACGGAGCGATCCGATCGATCGATCGCGAAGAGACCGATCACGACGGCCGCGCCGAGGAGCGCGAGCGCGAGCGTCACGGCGGAGGCGGAGCGACGCGCGCCCGCGTCGCGCGCGATGGCATCCATCCCCTGGGCGCACATCACGGCGATGGCCAGTGCCAGGAGCGGCAGGAAGCGCTCCGGGTACCTCTGTCCCGTGCCTCCGATCAACGCGCGCACCGGCCCGTGCCCGCCGAGAGCGAGCAGGAGCCCCGCCGTCCCCACGAGCACCCATGCCCAGGGCCGGCGTCCTCGTGCTGCGATCGCGGAAACCGCGAGGGGGATCGCGAGAAGGCCCGCGTAGATCGACACGAAGTAGGGCGCCTCCCGCACCGGGTACATGCTCGCCCCCCAGTACCAGCCGGGCATGACCATGTCGCGCTCCGCGAATCCGAAGACCCGGGGAGATAGGAGCTCGAGGATGCGCGCCGGCGGGAACGACCACAGCAGATCGTCGCCGGATCGCGCTCCGAGCCGCGTCGTCTTCAGCGCGAGGCAGGCCGCGGGCAGGAGCTGGACAGCGCCGATACCCAGGCCGAGCGAGCATGCGAGGAGCGCCCGCGCGCCGCGGTGGGCAGTCGGCACGGTCGAGCGGCCTTCCCAGGCGATCGCCACGAGCACGAGCGCCGAGCCCACGATCGCGGATGGCTCCGCGGCGAGCACGCATAGACCGAGCGCCGCCGAGAGGAGCGCGGCGTCCCTTCCCTTTCCCCGATTCAGGAACGAGAGAAGCGATCCCGCGGCCAGCGGCAGCGCCGCGTACGTCCAGCCGATCTGGCGCGCGGCGACCGCGCCCTGGAACACGCCTCCGAACGCCCACACCGCCGCCCCGGTGGCCGCGGCGACGGGCGTCGCCTCGCGCGCGCGGCACAGCACGAACGCCCCGACGAACGTCACCGCCACGGGCAGGATCGACTGGAGCGCGAGCGCGATCTCGAACGGCGCGACGAACGCGGGCCAGAAGAACGGGTGCAGGAACCCCGAGTTCGGGTTCGCGAGGTAGGGCCGGCCCGAGCCCGAGTAGGGGTCCCACTGGGGAAGTCCGCCGGTCTCGCGCGCGAGACGCAGGGTCAGGCGCGTGAGCGGACGGTAGAACGAGTCGAGGTCGCGGAAGCTCGGCGTCTCACCGAAGAGGATCGTCCGATGAAACGGGATCGCGATCCCGGCGAGGAGCACGATGACGACGAGCGCCCGCTCGCGCAGTCCCATGCGTCAGCGCGGCTCGTTCAACGGCGCGAGCCGCGCGCGCACCGCCGCGACGCGCTGCTCGAGTGCCCGATCGTCATCGCCGACGAAGGAGACGTCGAAGCTCGCGACCGATGCCACGCTCGCCCGATGCCCCCAGGCGGAGAAGAGCTTCGGGTGGTCCTGGCGCGACACGACCGTCGCGAAGCGCGCCGCCCTCAGGAAGGCGTTGCACTCGTCCCCCTCGAACCGGTACAGCATGAATCCACGGCGATGGGCGTAGTAGAGGAGCGCCGGGCTCCATGACTGATCGGCCACGACGACGAGATCGCCGGGCGAGGTGAGCGCCGCCACCGCGCGGCCGGCGACGACGATGGGGTTGTCGTCGTGCGTCCCCAGCATGGCGTCGCCGTAGGACCGCGCCGTGATCATGGAGCCTCCGAGCAGGATCACGACCGGGATCCAGAGCCACCGGCGCGCTCCGATCCTGCCCGCCAGCGCGACGAGCCCCGCCCCCGCCAGCACGGAGAGCCACGGGACGATCGCGCAGAGGTAGTAGTCGTGACGACCGTAGAGGTGCGTGAAGGCGAGGAGCGGAAGCGCGAGCCCCGCGAGGATGGACAGCACGAACGCCGCGCCGTCCGCGGGAAGACGACGCAGGCCGGACAGGCCGAGCGGCAGCAGACCGATGGCGAGCCCCGGGGTGACGAACCTCCCCACGAAGTCGCCGATCGCCTTCCACGAGGCCGCGCCGAGACGCTCCGCCAGGGAGCCGAAGAGGTGGCTCTGGAGCTCCGCCGTGCTGAGCGGGCGCGTGTAGGGCGAGGCGGCGCGCACGCCATCCGCGTAGCGCGCCCACCCATAGCCGCACGCGATCGGGACGACCACGATCGCTGCGGCGAGGGCGAGCGTCGCCGCCCGCCTTCGCTCTCTCCGCGCGAGCGGCCAGAGCCGCGCGACGAGCGGCGGGAGCAGCGCGGGGCCCGTCGTGAGCTTCACGGCCCACGCGAGCGCACCGAGCGCGACCGCCGACACGAAGGCTCCCGGCGACGGCCGCTCGCGAAAGGCATCCGCGGCGAGGATCGCGCCGAGGCCGAAGGCGACCACGCTCCACTCGATGAGGGCCGCGCGGCTCCAGAAGATCGTGAAGGGCGAGAACGCGTAGACGCCCAGCGTCGCGAGGGCGTGGCCGTCCCCGAGGCATCGACGCACGAGGACGTAGAGGAGGAGCGCCGAGGCGTAGAAGTAGAGGAGGCTCGTGACGCGGCACGCAAGGTCCACGGGCATGCGTGTGGCCGTCGCCAGGAGCGCCGCCGAGATCTGGTAAACCGGCAGCTCGAACGGGACCCTCCACGGGGGCCCGAGGATGGGCGTCTGGTAGTCGAAGAGACGGATGCCCTCGTCGAGCATGGCGCTCACGGAGATCGCGGTCTGGGTCTGACGGAAGCCGTGCCCCTCGAGGAGCGGCGCCCCGAGGTTCGGCAGGCGCAGCGGGAGCGATGCGACCAGTAGCGCTGCGGCGATCGGTCCCGGACGCACGGCGGAATCCTATCCCGCCGGTCGATCCGTGCGGCGGTATGATTCTTCCGGAAAGAGCTCCGAAGCGAGCCGCCGCCCGCCCATGCGCTCCCGGTCGCTCTCGCTCGCCCTCGCCGGACTCCTGATCGTCGGGAGCCTCGTCTCGATGCTCCACGTCTCGTCCCTGAGCTCGCCCGTCTGGGACGAGGTCAACTTCTGGGGCATCGGCTACTACCTGCTCCATACCGGACGCTTCGACATCCCGGGAGCGCTCTACCATCCGCCGCTCGGCTTCTATCTCAGCTCCCTGCCCATCCTCGGAGCCGAGCTCCCCCACGAGATGTTCGGCCCGGGAGCAGAGACATACCCGGCGCACACCGATCGGGGCAACGACCTCATCGGAGCGCTGGGCTTCGAGACCTTCCTCGCGTCGCGCGTGCCCTTCATCCTCGTCTACTGCGCGACGGGAGTCCTCGTGCTCGCCTGGTCGCGGCGTCACCACGGCGATGCCGGTGGGCTGTTCTCCCTCCTGCTCTATCTCGCCTGCCCGACGTGCATGGCCAACGGCTTCCTCATGACCGAGGACGGGCTGCTCGCGTTCCTCGTGTTCTCGACGTTGTTCTGTCTCGTGCGGCTCCTGGACGCGCCGGGACCGGCATGGCTCGCAGCGTTCCTCGCGGCGCTCGCACTGGCGCCGGCGGCCAAGCTCTCGGGGCTCCTCGTCGCGCCGCTCTGCGCCCTCTACGTCCTGGGGCACGCGCTTTGCGGGCGCGTCCATCGGATCTGGGATCCGCGTGCGGGCCAGCGCGCGGCCACGCGCGCCGCATTCCTCGCGTGGTGGGTTGCGGTCGGCGTCGTCTCGGCGGCGATCACCTACGCCGCCCTGGTCCTCGTCTACCAGGGCGACTGGCGGCTCGCCGTCCACAGGAAGAGCCTCGCGATGATCCGCGCGTTCGTCCATCGCGGCCATCCGATGTTCCTCGACGGGGAGGTCTCGCTCTCGGGATTCCGGCGCTACTACGTCACGGCGCTTCTCGACAAGACGCCTCCTTCCACGCTGCTCGCGTGGGTCGTCGCCCCGCTCCTTCCCCTCCGCGTCGCAGGTCCGCGCCGCGCCGCGCCGTACGTCCTGGCGGCGATCATCGTCGTCTACTTCTCGCTCTCGGGCTACACCCTCGGCCTGCGCTACGCCCTCGCGGCGCTTCCGCTCCTGCACGTCGCCGCCGGCCGGATCGCGGCGGGGCTCGGCGACGCCCGCGCGGGACGCGGCGCCCGCGCCGCGCTCTGCGTCGCCCTGGCCGCGTGGAGCTGCGTCGAGGTCGGTCGCGCCTATCCCTATCCGCGCGCCTACACGAGCTGGGCGTTCGTGCATCGCCCTCCTTTCACCGTGCTGTCCGACACGGACCTCGACTGGGGCGAGGGGCTCGTCGCTCTCGGCACGTACGTGCGCGAGAAGAAGACCGGGCCGATCGCGCTCAGCTACCACGGCGCCGCGCGGCCGGAGCTCTTCGGCATCCCGCTGTCGTGGGAGGACAACCCGAACACCGGAGAGGAGTCGGGCGCGCGCCCCAGCTCCGGGCTCCTGTTCGTCAGCGCCACGAACCTGAGCGGGCTCTACTTCGAGCACGACAAGTACGCCTGGCTTCGCCCGTTCCCGCCCAGGGATTGCATCGGCGGCACGATCTACCTGTACGACCTCGACGCGATCCCCGAGCATTCGCGCTGGCTCCCCGGCCGGCGGTGGGCGCCGGGGTAGCTCCTCGTCCCGCGGAGGACACCGGCCAAGACCGTAGGGCAAAGGCCGGCGGAGCCGGTTCGAGGCGCAACGCGCGACGGCGCTCGTAGGGCGGGGGCTTGTCCCCCGCCGGTTCTGCCAGTCGGGGGCGAGCCTTGACATCGGCGCCGAACCGGCGAACCTTAGGCGCGCATGATTTCCAGGTCCGGGGTCTTCCTCGGCATCAACCTGATGTGGGACCCGTCCGTCGCCGCGGTCAAGGACGGAATCGTCCTGGCCTACAGCGAGGAAGAGCGCCACGTGCGCGTCAAGCACGCTCCGGGCCTCTACCCCGTGAAGGCGCTCCGCTACTGCCTCGAGACGGCCGGCGTCGCCTTGACGGATGTGGAGGCCGTCGGCATCAACTGGGACATCGACGCCTACACCGACGGCACGATGAAGGCGTTCTACGAGTCGGTCCGTAAGGAGTTTCCGGTCGACGACGAGACCGTGAGCTGGCAGAACCGCAACCTGCGGATCCGGAGCCGCGACGTCTACCGCGAGACCCACGAGTACCAGTGGCGGCGCCTCCACGGCGACGTCCCTTTCCCTCCCATCGTCTCCTTCGGCCACCACTTCGTCCACGCCTACCAGGCTTACCGTCTCTCGCCCTTCGACCGGGCGCTCTGCCTCACGCTCGACGGGTCCGGCGACTCCCACTGCACGGTGCTCTGGCGATGCGAGGGCGACCGCATCACGCCCCATCGCGAGCTCAAGATCCCGCGCTCGATCGGCTGGTGCTACGCGGCCTTCACCGAGTACCTCGGGTTCGAGGCGTACGACGGCGAGTACAAGGTGATGGGCCTCGCCGCCTACGGCCGGCCGGACGCCGGGCTCTCCGCCGCCGTGGCGCGCGTGCTGTGGCCCTGCCCGCAGAACGGGAGCTACGACGTCGACCCGAGCTACATCCACTATGGCGGCCACCGCTTCTCGAAGCGGTTCACCGACAAGCTGCCGGAGCTCCTCGGGCGGCCTCCGCGACGGGATGGCGAGCCCATCGACGCATGGCACGAGGACCTCGCCTTCGCCGTCCAGAAGCAGCTCGAGGACTGCGCGGTGACGCTCGTATCCCGCGCCGTCGAGGAGACGGGGATCGGCAACGTCTGCGTCGGCGGAGGCGTGGGTCTGAACGTGAAGATGAACGGGGTGCTGCTGTCGCAGCCGGGGATCACCGGCTTCCATGCCGATCCTCTCTGCGCGGACAGCGGCGCCGCCGTGGGGGCAGCGCTCGCGGCGTGCGAGCGGATCGCGGGCAGCCCGCCGCAACGGCTCCGGAGCCTCGCCCTCGGCTACCAGGCGACCGACGACGAGATCGAGGAGACGCTACGGATGGCGGGGGTGCGCTACCGCCGCGAGACGGACGTCTGCGAGACCGTCGCCGCCGAGCTCGCGTCGGGGAAGATCGCCGGGTGGTTCCAGGGGCGCATGGAGGCGGGCCCGCGCGCGCTCGGCCAGCGGAGCATCCTCGCCGATCCTCGCGACGTGGCGCAGCGAGACCGCGTGAACGCCATCGTGAAGTTCCGGGAGTACTGGCGTCCCTTCTGCCCGTCGCTTCCCGCCGAGGCCATGAAGGACTACTTCGACCGTTACACCGAGGCGCTCTTCATGAACGTCTCGTTCCCGTGTAACGACCGGCTGAAGGCCGAGGCACCGGCGATCGTCCACGTCGACGGGACGTCGCGCGTGCAGATGGTCCAAGAGGAGACGCACCCGCTCTACCACCGGTTGATCGGAGCTTTCCGGAAGCGCACCGGCGTTCCCGTGCTTCTCAACACGTCGTTCAACCTGAAGGGAGAGCCGATCGTCTGCACCGCGAAGGACGCACTGCGCACCTTCTTCTCGAGCGGGCTCGACCTTCTCGCCATCGGGCCTTTCGTCGTGCGCAAGCACGGCGCGCGGGACGAGGCGCCGGGGACCGGCACCGCCGAATCGAGCGAGCGGTTCACGCTCGACGCCTACCAGGACCTCGTGAAGGCGCTTCTCGATCGCGGCTACGAGGCGACGAGCTACCTACGCTTCTCGCCCTCCGCGCGCCATGTGGTCCTCCGTCACGACATCGACATGTCGCCCGGCTCGGCCGTCAAGGCGGCACGCATCGAGGCCGCGATGGGCGTCCGCGCGACCTACTTCGCCCTCGTGCGGACCGAGCTCTACAACGTCCTCTCGCCTGGCGTCGCGGAGGACCTGCGCGAGATCGTCGCGCTCGGACACGACCTCGGCCTTCACCTCGATGCGTCGCTCTATGCCACTCCCGCCGAGCTCGACGACGGTTGCGCCCGGGAGTGCGCGATCCTCGAGAGCGTCGCGGCAAGGCCGATCGAGGTCGTGAGCTTCCACCGCCCGGCACGCCACCTCCTCGGGCGCGCCGAACCGATCGCGGGGCGACGCCATGCCTACGAGCCGGCGTTCTTCGACGCCTACTGCTCCGACTCCCAGGGCGCCTGGCTCCATGGACATCCGCTGGAGCACCCGGCAATCGTCGCCGGAAGAGGGCTCCAGCTCCTGACCCATCCCATCTGGTGGGACTCCGATCCCGGGGAAGGAGTCGTGGCGCGGCTGGAGCGGCTCGTCGCAGGCCGCGCCGAGGATACCCGCGAGATCCTCGCCGCGAACTGCCAGCCCTACCGGAGGCATCGAACCGGTCGCGTCGCGGGGAGCTGACGCCGCGCGTCCCGGCGTTACGCGGAGGATTGGTGTAGGCTTATCGCAGCTCTCGAAAGACGCCATGCCCCGCCAGGATCCGGCCACGCAGCAAGCACCCGAGGAGCATCACCGATGAGCCGCGTCACGCTGATCCGTCCCGCCTATTCGGACGTCTATGGCCTCGTGTACCAGGCCGACAAGAGCTTCCGCCGCCAGATCCTCCCGCCGCTCGCGCTCATGAGCCTCGCGGGATACCTGAAGCAGCACGGCCACGACGCCATCATCATCGACGGGGAGCCCGATCTCCTCACGGCGGAGCAGACCGTCGAGCAGGCGCTCGCGACGTCGCCCGCGGTCGTCGGCATCACCGCCACGACGCCGGAGTTCCCGCTCGTGTTCGAGATCGTCAAGGCCATCAAGCAGCGCAGGCCCGACGTCGTGACCGTCGTCGGCGGCGCGCACATCACGTCCCTTCCGGGCCACACGATGGCGGACCTCGCGCCCTACGCCGACTGGGGCGTCGTGTGGGAAGGCGAGAAGCCGATCCAGGCGATCGCCGACGGCGACCCCCTCTCCTGCGCATGGCCGGAAGGCCCGCACCCGCAGCTCCTGAAATCGCCGAGCCGTCTCGACGCCCTGGAGCTCGATGCCTTCTTCCCCGACCGCAGCACCCTCGACATGACGCGCTACCAGATGGTCGACACGGGGCTCGGCCTCACGCAGTGCGACGCCATCCAGACCGCGCGGGGCTGCCCGTTCGGTTGCAGCTTCTGCACCAGCCGCCGCACCGCGCTGACCAACCGCACCATCGCCTCGGTGATGCGCGAGATCCACGACACCGTGACGCGCCACGGAACGAAGTCGATCGTCTTCTTCGACGACACGCTCAACATCGAGCGCAACCGCGTCATGGAGCTGTTCCAGGCCGTGGTCGCCGCCAAGCGCCGCCACGAGATCCCCGAGGACGTCTGCTTCTACGCCCTGACACGCGCCTCCGCCCTCGACCTCGATCTCCTCAGGGTGATGCAGGACGCCGGCGCCGACCGCCTCACGATGGGCGTGGAGACCGGCAACCACGAGATCATGCGCCGCATGATGAAGGGCTGCACGCTGGACCATTACCGCGAGGCCTACGCCATGCTCGACCAGGTGGGCATCCTCAAGCGCGGCTCCTTCATCGTCGGCCACCCCTACGAGACCGAGGAGACGATCGGGGAGTCGATCCGCTTCGCCCTCGAGCTCGACCTCGACGAGTTCGCCGTGAACATCATGACCCCCTACCCCGGCCAGGTGGAGTTCCGCGCCGCGTTCGACGGCAAGGGCATCTGGCTTTCCCATCCGATGCACTACAAGGAGCTCCGTGGCGACGGCCAGGACTGGCACGCCTACTGGGGCATGCACCGGCGCTGGGGGAAGTCGATCGTCGAGACGGAGACGCTGTCGGCGCCGGCCCTCGAGTACTGGCACAAGTACTTCCTCCAGGAGATCTACGGCTCGGCCCGGATGGCGGTACGCCGCGAGCGCCACGTCGCCGCGGGCAACACCGACACCTTCTGGCACCGACCGTGGCGGACGCACTCGGAGGGCTACCGGAAGCGCGTGCAGGAGGAAGCCGAGCACGGCCGCCCCTCGTTCCCCGCTCCGGTCCATACCACGCTCACATACGAGCCGGTCCGCCTGGAGGACTTCCAGAAGAGCGAGTACGACCGCCAGGCGATGGGCCTGCGCAAGCTCGCCGCGACGGCGACATAGCGCACCGGGTCGCGGTGCCTGCGCGCACGCGAAACGGTTGCCGGCGCAGCTCGACCTGCGATCGAGAACACTTCGCCCGATGAGTCCGTCGCAGTAGCGACCAGCAGAGCGCGCGGCTCGCCGGCACGTTCTCCTTCTTCTCAGGCAGTCGCGATGAGACGAAGCATGGCGGCACTGGCTCTCTCGACGATCCGCGTCGCGCCCTGCGTCCGCGCCGGCGGCGACGATTCCCCATCAGATGGGGGACGATCAGCTCGCACGAGCTCGTGCCGCCGGCAGTCACGCGCGATCCGGCCTGGTTCAGCGTCCCAGAAGTAGGATCGCCTCACCATGTCGCCCGAGCTTCCCCGGACCATCGGCCGCTACGAGATCCTGAAGGAGCTCGGGCGAGGAACGATGGGGATCGTCTACCAGGCGCGGGATCCGCAGATCGGCCGCATCGTCGTCGTGAAGGTAGTGCAGCCTTCGGGCGCGACGCCGCGAGAAGAGGCGGAGATCTCGGAACGCTTCCGGCGCGAGGCCGTGGCGGCGGGGCGGCTCTCGCATCCCGGGATCGTGATGGTGCACGACGTCGGGGTCGATGCGCCGAGCGGCGCGGAGTACATCGCCATGGAGATGGTGGCCGGGGCGACGCTCCAGGAGCTCGCCGTCTCGGCGGCGCCGCTGCACGTGACGCAGGTGATCGACGACATGAAGCAGGTCGCCGAGGCGCTCGACTACGCGCACGCGCAGGGGATCGTGCACCGGGACATCAAGCCTTCGAACATCCTGGTGCGCGACGACGGGCGGCTGAAGGTGGCCGATTTCGGCGTCGCTCGGCTCGCGGCGTCGAGCCTGACGCAGGCGGGTCAGGTGCTCGGGAGCCCGGCCTACATGTCACCGGAACAGATCGCGGGGCGGCGCATCGACGGGCGGAGCGACCAGTTCTCGCTCGCGGTGGTGGTGTACCAGCTCCTCACCGGACGCCGGCCCTTCGACGGCGACAACGTCTCGACGATCTTCCACAAGGTGGTGAGCGTCGATCCGGCGCCGCTGCACGAGCTCAACAAGACGCTCCCGGTCGAGCTCTCGGCCGCGCTCCTGCGAGCGCTCGCGAAGGACCCGGCAGCGCGCTACCCGTCGTGCCGGGAGATGATGGCCGCCCTCGAAGCGTCCTGCGCGCGGAGCTCGACCGTCGCATCGCCTGCGCTGGGCCCCGCGATCGCTCCTCCGGCACCGCCGCCTCCCCCGCCGCCGACCCGGGCACCGATCGCGTCCGCGGCGGACATCGCCACGCGCGTCGGCGTCCCCCCGATCACGCGCGCACCGGTTCGATCGTCCGGCACCCCGCGGATCGCGCTCGTCGCGGTGCTGGTCAGTCTCGCCGGCGTTCTCGCTGTCGTGCTGTTCTTGCGCTCGCTCCCCCCGGTCGAGCAGGTGCGCGTCACTCCTCCATCTCCTGCGCCGGAGCAACCGACGGCGGCGCACCCGATGCCGGCTCCCGCGACGCCGTCCGTCCCGCAGCCGTCAGCGTCTCCGAGCATCACCGCGAGCAGCCCGCCCGCCCCGGAACCGACGTCCACCCGCACGGAGCCGCGTCCGGCGACGATCGCGACCGCGGCCCCGAAGACGACGCCGCCGGAGGAGATGCCGTCTCGTGCGGCGCCGGAAGCCTCCCCATCGCCACGGACGCCCGAGGCGACGCCGTCACGAGCGACGCCGGAGCCGCTTCCGAGCCCCGTCGCGACGGCAACACCCGCGCCGGCAGCTCCCGAGATCGCCACGACGACGACCGTCGATACGCCGCCGCCTTCTCCCGAGGATCCGGCTGCGGGCGACGAAGCACCGGCAGAGGAAGCAGCCTACGTGTTCGTGCCGAAGCCGGGCGAGCCGCTACCGGCGAAGCTGCCTCCGACCAATGCCGCGCTGATCGTGACGGTGGCGCGCGACGTGGAACGCGGGCGGCTCGACGTCGCGATCGGTGGCCAGCCCGTCCTGTCGCAGCCGTTCAACGGGCCCGAGCAGGACGCGGGCAAGGTGGCGCTGCCGGGAATCCCGCAAGGAGCGGAGCGGACGTCGCGGAGCTTCCCGATCGGGATCTCCGCCGGCGAGCACGAGGTGACCGTGCGCATCGTGACCAGCGCCGGCGGCCAGGTGGTCGGCGCGGGCCTCGTGGAGCTCCAGGCGGGCCAGACCTGCATCCTCGACGTCGGGGTCGGCGGCGGGAAGCTCCTCATGCGTCTGCGCTGCTCCTGACGTCCCGAGACGCGCATCGGGACGCGGCCAGCGCCTCCGGTCGATGACCGCGCAGCCACGCGAGCACCTCCGGGGCAATGTCCTCGGCCGCGAAACCACATACGAGTCCCTGGCCGCGAGCGGCCACCGCACGGGAAAGGCGCGCCACGGAGCTCGCGAGATCCGCTTCGGATCCGAGCGGGAGCGCCCGCTCGATCGTCGTGACGCGATCCAGCACCGGAGAAGCATCGTTGCCGAGCGCGAGCTCGATGTGCCCGAGGGCACAGAGCGCGTGACAGACGCTGACGCGGTCACCGCACGCCGCGAGGATCTCCTCGGCGGATCTCGCCCAGCTCCGCGCCTTCTCGAGGTCGCCGCCAGCCAGGCACTCCAGATTGGCGAGGAGGCCCAGGACGTGTCCCTCTCCGCGACGGTCGCCGATCTGCACGATGAGCGAGAGCGCGCGCTGGTAGAGAGCGCTCGCCTCGTCGAGCCACCCCTTGTTCTGGCGCACGAGGCCCATGTTCATCGCCACGTAGGCCTGGTACTGGCGGTGGCCGAGGCGCTCGAAGAGCGCGAGGGCGCGCCGGTTCAGGCTCTCGGCCTCGGTTTCAGCGCCGCGTCTCCCCTCGATCATCGCGAGGTTCGCAACGTCGATCGCCTCGTCCAGGGTGTTGCCGAGAGCCGCGTGGATCGCAAGCGATCGCGACCAGAGATCGGCGGCCTCCTGGACGCGCCCTTGCTCGAACTCGAGGAGCGCGAGGTTTCCCATGGCCTGGCCGAGGCCCCGCCGATCGCCGAGCTGCCCCGCGCGATCGATCGCTTCCCGGTACTTGTCGCGGGCCTCGTCGAACCGCCCCGACATCTGGAGCACGCGGCCGAGGTTGTTGGCGACGCCCGCTTCGTCCTTCGACCGGCCGAGCACGCGCGCCAGGTCCGCGACGCGGCGATACGTCTCCCCCGCCTCCCGGAGCTGTCCACCGTCCTGCGCGAGCACGGCCATCCCCGAGAGGCTGGTCATCTCCGCGACACGATCGCGGGCCCTCGTCGCCGCAGCGAGGCACCTCTCGAGGACCTCCCGCGCCAGCGTGTACTCGCCTCTCGGCGCGAGCACCTGCGACGCGATCCGCGCGCACGTCTGGATCGACCTTCGCGGGATCGCTCTCGTGAGCCCCAGGTACGCGCGGAACATGGCCTCCGCCTCGTCGAGCGCGTAGCGATCGCGAGCTTCCCGCGCCGCGGCGAGGTAAGCCGGTCGCGCCTTGGCCGCATGGCCCGCGCGATCGTGATGGTGCGCCAGGAGCGGCGCGAGCGCGCGGCGCGCCTCCGCGGGGAAGCGCTCCATGCGGCGCGCGAGCGCCGCGTGCACGGCGCGCCGGTGGCTCCCGAGCATCGCGCCATACGCGACGTCGCGCGTGAGCGCGTGCTTGAAGATGTATCGGCCCCCACCGCCCGGCTCCTCGAAGACGATCTGGCGGCGTTCGAGCTCGTCGATCGCCGGCGAGAAGATGCGCGCGATGCCCGGTGTCACGAAGAGGAGATCCTCGGAGAAGCGCCGCCCCTGGACGGACGCAACGTGCGCGACACGACGCGCGTCGGCGCCCAGAGCGTCGAGGCGCGCCTGGATCAGCGACTCGAGGCTTCCGGGAAGCTCGTCGGCCACCGGCGGGCGAGCGAGCGCGTAGCCTCGGGATCTCTCCTCCAGCACCCCGCACTCGATGAGGTGGCGCGCGACCTCCTCGACGTAGAACGGGTTGCCGCCGGCGCGCTCGCGGATGATCGCCGACGCGCTCGCCTCGCCAAGGAGCGACACCACCATCTGGTCGATCGCCTCGGCGGGGAGCTCCTCCAGGCGCAGAACGCGCGCGCTTGCGGGAGGGTCGTAGCCCCCACGATAGAGGAGCAACACCAGCAGCCGCTCGTCGGCAGCGGCGCGAGCGCAAAGCTCCACGAAATCGCGCGTCATCTCGTCCGCGGCGTGGACGTCCTCGACCACGACCATGAGCGGCTGCCGGCGCGCCGTGGCGCGGACGTGCGTGACGAGGGCCGCAAGGACGTTCCCGCGCGCCGCGCGCACGTCGCTGCCCTCTCCCGCCGACTCCTCGATCCCTGCGAGCATCAGGAGGCGCTCGCGATCCGCATCGCTGGACCCCGCGGCCGAGAGCGCCGCGCGGATGGCCGATCCGTCGCCCGGCGCAACGCCGAGGCTCGCCTGGAGGATCTCGGAGAGGGGTCCGCGCGGGGACGACCCGAGCGCCGAAGCGCGGCCCTCGACGACCTGGAATCCGGCGTCCACGGCTCCTTTCCCGAGCTCCCACTTGAGCCTGCTCTTGCCGATCCCCGCGTCACCGGTGATCCCGACGACACCACCCCGGCCATCCCGTGCGTCCGACAGCGCGCCGCGGAGGATCTCCATCTCCGTGGCACGGCCGTGTAGAGGCGAGCTCACCTGGAGAGCGCGCGCACCCGATGGCGCGCGTACCGCGTGGAGCGCGAGTGCGCGCGCCTTGCCCTTGACGCGCCGGTGGCCGCGCGGCTCGGTCACCGATCCCGGCATCTGGCGCCGCGCGCTCTCCGGAACCAGGAGCTCTCCAAAGCGAGCGCTCGCCAGGACCCGTGCGGCGGTATTGGTGACGTCTCCCATCAGCTCGAAGCTGCGTCGTGTCCGCGTGCCGACCAGCACGCTCGCGACGACCCCCACGTTCAGGCCCGCACGAGCGCGCATGCGCGGCGGCGTCCTCGCCAGGACCTCGAGGGCGCACCTCGCCGCGCGCTCCGCGTCGTCCTCGTGACCCACCGGCGCTCCGAAGGCCGTGAGCCAGCGGATCCCCACGGTCGAGATGTCGGTGCCGACGCAGATCCCCTCGTAACGCTCGACCGATTCCTGCAGAGCCCGGGCGAAGCTCTGGGTGGTCGAGAGCCCGCCGCCTTCGGTCTCGAAGAAGAGCATCGCGGCGGTGCGGAACTCGCCCGCGAACCCGGCAGCGAGCTGGCGGACGTGGACTGGCACGTACGCCTCCACGTCACGGCGCCAGCCTGGCGCGACGATGGGCAGGGCGACCGCCGCGCCGTTCCCCATCCGCGCCCGCGCGCCGGGCGTCACGCCGATGGCGCCGGCCCGAACGCGCGTGTCGAAGCGCGCGAGCGCGCGGCAGGCCGGGCCCGCGACGAGGCCCATGCGGTGACCGGGACGACCCAGGTGGAGCTGCGACACCGCGCCCGCGTGAATGCACTGCGACAACGTCAGGCGGACCGGGCCGGCGCTGCTCCGGAGCGGCCCCACCGTCTCGAACGACCGCCGGATCTCTCGCGCGGCCGATACCGCGCACGCCACGGCGCGCGATCCCGGGAAGACCGCGAAGAGACCGTCCCCCGCGAAGTTGACGACGCTTCCGCCCCACGCGTGGATGCGATCCACCGCGGGGCCGAGCACGGCGCCCACGAGCGCGACGATCTCCTCGGCCCCATCGCGGCCCCGGGCCTGCAGCTTCTCGGTGAGCGCCGTGAAGCCGGAGATGTCCGCGTAGAGGAGCGCCGCGACGAACCGATCCTCGGAGGGCAGCTCCGGCAACGACGCGCGCCCGAGCAAGCGCCGGCGCAGGTGCACGGGAAGGAAGGACGCGAGCCGGCTCATGGCCCGACCGCATCTTACGGCCTCGCCGCGACGGCGAAAGGCGCCGGCGCGCCGGAGCGGGTAGGATCCGCTCGCATGTCCCGCGCACCGCGCTCTGCCGTCCTCTGCGCCGTGCTCGCGCTCGGGTCCCGCGCCGCCGTGGCCGCAGATCCCACCGCCGATCCGCTGCGCCTGGACATCGAGCGGGCGCGGCAGGTGGTCTACCCTGCGCTCGTCAACATCAACGTGGTCGTCCGCCGGTTCATGGACGGCCGCGCCGAGCGCTCTCCCGGCGCGGGCAGCGGTGTCATCGTCGACGACAAGGGCCGGGTCCTCACGAACTTCCACGTCGGCGGCCACACGACGCGCATCACCTGCACGCTTCCCTCCGGCGAGTCGCTTGACGCGTCGGTGATCGCCCACGACCCGCTGACCGATCTCTCCGTCCTGGAGCTCGATCTCGCCGGCCGGACGCAGCCGATCCCCCACGCCGTGCTCGGCGACTCCGACGCCCTCGACGTGGGCGAGCCGGTCCTCGCGATGGGCAATCCCCTGACGCTCGCATCGTCGATGACCCTCGGCATCGTCAGCAACCCGCGCCGCGTCTTCACCGACTTCATGGGGACGCGCCTGGTCGAGCTCGACCTCGGAGAGGGTGAGATGACGGGGCTCCTGACGCGGTGGATCCAGCACGACGCCCTCATCCTCCCCGGCAACTCCGGCGGACCTCTCGTCAACCTGAAGGGCGAGGTCGTCGGCATCAACGAGCTCGGCGGTGGCGGCGTCGGCTTCGCGATCCCATCGAACCTCGCGAGGTCGGTGCTCGATCGCGTGGTGGCCACGGGCGCCATCACGCGCGGATGGATCGGATTCGCCATCCACCCGACCGCGAAGATCGGCCTCGAGGGCGCCCTCGTCGCATGGGTGAGCCCCGGCTCATCGGCCGAGAAGGCCGGGCTCGAAGCCGGCGACCTGCTCCACGCCGTCGATGGCGCGCCGGTCTCGTGCCGCTTCTTCGAGGAAGTGCCACTCGTCTACCAGACCGTCGCCCAGAAGACGCCCGGCACGAAGGTGACGCTCGACGTCGAGCGCGCGGGACAGAAGAAGACCCTGACCGCCACCGTCGAGTCGATGGAGCCGGTCCTCGGCGAAGAGGAGGAAATACGTTCCGTCGGAGCAACGGTCCGCGCGATCACAGGGCCGATGGCGCTCGCGCGGCGCCTCCCCACCCGCGAGGGCGTGCTCGTGACCGGCGTGCGCCCGGGCTTTCCCTTCGAGGAGGCGAAACCGTCGCTCGGACGCGACGACATCGTCCTGACGTTTGGCGGCAAGGCGACGCCGAGCCTCGATGCGCTCACCCGCGCCGTCGCCGACGCCAAGGGTTCCACGACCGTGACCTTCATGCGCGGCGACGAGAGCCTGGTGACGGTAGTCAACGTGGCCAAGGACGAGGACCGGCGTCCAGGCGGCGGCGAGCTCCCTCGCGCGTTCCTGGGCGTCAAGACGCAGGTGCTCACGCCGTCGATCGCCAAGGCGCTCGGGCTCGGCAACACCAAGGGCTTCCGCGTGACGCAGGTGTTCGAGGAGACCGCCGCGGCGCGGGCCGGGCTCCTCGCCGGCGACGTGATCACCGCCATCGGGGAGCGCCCGCTCGAAGCATCGCGCCCGCAGGACGCGCAGGATCTGAAGCGCGCCATCGAGGCGATGTCGATCGGGGAGAAGGCGCGGCTGCACGTGCTGCGCGGCGGCACGCCGCGGGAGATCGACGTGGCGCTCGATCCCACGCCCCCGTCGACGTCCGATCTCGACCAGAAGAGGCAGGACCTCCTGGAGCTCACGGTCCGGGACATCTCGCTCATGGATCGCATCGAGAACCGGCTCGACGCGAAGGACCACGGCGTCCTCGCGATCGAGGTCACCAACGGGAGCTGGGCCCAGGTCGGCGGGCTCCAAGCCGGGGACCTCATCCTGCAGATCGACGGGAAGCCCGTGCCGAGCGTCGACGCGTTCACGCGCATCGTCGAACCGCTGCTCGCGACGAAGCCCAAGGTGATCACGGTGTTCGTCAAGCGCGCGTGGCGCACCCGGTTCGTGTTCATCGAGCCCGACTGGACGGGCGAGTCCTCGGCCACCGCCGCCGCGAAGAAATGAGGACGTCATGACGGAATTGCCGCGCAGAGCTCCCCTCGCCCTCCGCACCGTGGCGGTGGCATCAGCCATCGCCGCGGTCGCCCGTCTCGCGGCCGCGGACGCGAAGCCAGAGCCGTGGAAGACGCTCCTCGGGAAGATCGGTCCCTCGATCGTCACCGTGAAGGTGGTGCTCAAGATGGAGACGACGATGGGCGGTCAGAGCCGCGATCAGGAGTCGCGCCAGACGCTCCAGGGCGTCGTCGTGGATCCGTCGGGTCTCATCATGACCTCCAACACCTCCCTCTCCGCCGATCGTTACAAGGAGCTGATGGGGAGCTTCGGCGGGAACACAGGAGAACAGGGCTTCGACTTCAAGATCACCCCGACCGACGTCAAGGTCATCTTCGAGCGCGAGAGCGAGGAGCATCCCGCCTCCATCGTCGCGCGCGATACGATCCTCGATCTCGCGTTCATCCAGGTCGACGACATCAGCGACCGGAAGCTCGCGGCCATCTCCTTCGACTCCGAGACGGCGTGCGACATCGGCGACGAGATCCTCCTCGTCAGCCGCCTCGAGCGCTCCTACGACTATGCCCCATACTTCGAGCGCGGCCACATCGCCGGGATCGTCCAGAAGCCGCGCGAGGCATGGCTCGTCGACGCCTGGTTCTCCGGCCTGGGCTTGCCGGTGTTCTCGCAGTCGGGCCAGGTCGTGGGCGCCTACGTCACACTGTCGGCTGGCGGCCGCGACGCCGACGACTCCGGCTTCGGCGACATGATGATGATGTTCGGCCAGGGAAGCCGCGGCGGCCTCCCGATTCAGCCCTTCGTCGTTCCGTCCGGCGCCGTCAAGGGCGTCATCGGCCAGGCGAAGAAGCAGGCCGCCGACCTCGCCGCCAAGAAGAGCTCGGCGCCCCAAGAGCCGGACGGGCCCGCGAAGGACTGAGCGCGGCAACGACGAGCGCGCGCCCGTGGCGATCGATCCCCTGCTCGACGCGGCCGTGGCACTGACCCTCGCGGTCGAGGGCATCGACTGGGACGCAGAGCAAGTGCGATCCTGCATCCAGGAGCTCGCCGCGGCCGTGAGCACGGCGTCTCGCGACTCCATCGCGGCGAGCGCCGCGGTCCTTGTCGACCGGCTGGAGCGATCGACGGTCGAGGATGCCGACGGCGTCGCGCACGTCGCCATCACCGCCGGGACTCTCGTGGAGCACGGGGCGCCCGCCGGAGCGCTCGGAGAGGTCCTGCTCACGAAGCTACCGGCCCTCATGGAGGCCGCGCGCCGGTATGCCGATCGATGCCTTGCCGACCTCCCACCGCCCGACGAAGAGAAGGATGAGGACGGGCTCCTCTGGGTCGATCGACGCGCGATTCCCGAGGATGTCTTCCGAACCCACCTCGCCACGGATCGACCCGGCGCGGCCGCGCTTTACGGCATCGATCACTGGGTGCTTCCCACCGTCGCGGTCCTGACGCGCGATCGCGACCTGCTGCTCCGCGCTTGCCACGACGCACGGCTGCGCGCCGCTGCTTCGCGCATGGTCGACTCGGACGCACACTGGATCGACCTCCTCCTCGGTGTCGAGCTCGATGCGCTGTGGCTCGCAGTGTGCCCCATCGAGCGACGCGCGTTCCGTATCGCGATCGACGGCATCGTGAGCAACTTCGATCTCCATGCGCTCCTGGCCGCGGCTCTGACGGCGCGCGGCATTCCTGGCGAGCCGAACCCCCCCGAAGTCATGTCCTTCATCAGAGGCGACGCACCCAAACCCTCGGCCGCCGGTGTACGTGGAACCTGGAACCTGTACACCTGGCAGGCTGCTAGCTTCGATCTCTCGGTGCCCAGCTCCGTTCCCCACTCGACGTGGGTCTGGGGCGAAGGCCGACCTCACGACGTCCCGGCGTTCGACGGCTCACGCACGTTGCTCGTGGGTCCTCAGGCGTACACGCGATCCTGGGCCCTGGGGAGACCCTTCTCCGCACTCCCGAGCCGGGTCGCCGTCCAGGACGAGCTGCCGACCGAGGACGTCGACGCCGTACTCACGCGGATGCGCGCGGCGGCAGAGCCCCCCCAGGCACGCTGACCCCACGCCTTCGTCGGACCTTGGCGCCCGGCTATACTCCCTTCTCCATGAGGACGCGGACTCTCCTGGTCTGCCTGGCGATCGTGGCTTGCGTCTCGGGCCGCACCTTCGCTCATGGCAAACACGGGAAGACCCCGCCCATCGAGGTCGAACCGCAAGTCGACGAGTCGACGCCGGCCGCCTGCTCCAGCGAACCCGTCCCGAGCTGCGGCCATGAGTCGTGCCGCATCGGCGAGGCTTGTCCGTTCGACTCGGGCGCCCGCCGCTGTGTGCTGGAGATGGGGCATTCCTGTTGCGGGATGCGACCTCTCCCTGCCGGCACGTCCCCGACCCCCGCGCCCTCCCTCGAGCCGGCAATCGCCGCGAGCCGTGCCGGAGAGGCTCCGCCCGTCGCTTCACGCGGCGGCGACGACGGTGCCGGCCGTCCCACGGGCAGTGCCCTGCCGCCGCCCGACAAGGTCCCCATAGCGTCCGATCGGGCCTGAGTCGAACAACGCGAGCGACCACTCGTCTCGTCGCTCGCTCTCCGATTCTCTCGGACTGACAGGACAGGGAACCACCATGCCTCGACCTCTCTCGAGGGGGCTCGCCCCCCTTTCGCTCGCCCTTCTTTTCGGCACCATCGCTCTTGCGGACCACGGCCCTGGAACATCGGGCGGCGGCGTCTCGACCCTCTCCGGGGAGACGATGAAGCAAGGCAAGTGGAGCATCAGCTTCGCCATCGACGCCACATTCTTCGACGACGTGTCCGACGAGGACGCCTTCGCTCGTGCGGCCCGATCCGGAGACCACTTCGACGCCCTGGACCGGAGTTACCTGACGTCCATCGCGTTCGGCTACGGCATCACCGACGACGTCCAGATTGCTGCCAGCATCGGTTACTACACTGCCGACGGCGCGCGGATCTACGACCCTGGATCCGGCGAGGAGGGCGCCGCGGCAGAGGAGGCCGAGACATTCGACCCTGACGGACTGACGGACCTCTGGATCGACCTCAAGTGGCGCTTCTACCATGGACCGGCCGGTAGCTTCGCGCTCGTCGCGGGGGTCAAGGCCCCGACGGGCAAGTCCGACGTGACAAATTCCGGCGGCGAGGGCGTCGAGCCCGCGTCGACGGCTGGATCGGGCGCGTGGGATGGACGCATCGGAGTGGCTCACTCGCGATTCCTCAGCAAGCGCGTCACGCTCGACGCAAGCCTCGCCTACACCGCCCGTACCCGGCACGACGACTTCAAGCTCGGCGATCGCGTCGACGCCGGCGTTGCCATCGCGTTCCGCCTGACCGGCGATGCCAAGAGCTTCCCGCAAGCGAGCGTGTTCGGCGAGCTCTATGCGCGCCATCTCGCACGCTCGGAAGAGGGTAGCGAGACGACAGGAAACTCGGGCGGGACGACGCTCTTCGTGTCGCCGGGTGTCCGGTTCGGCTTCTCGCGAGCGGTCGCCCTGACCCTCTCGAGTCAAGTCCCCGTCTCCCAGGACCTCCACGGAGAGCAGCTCGAAACCTCCTACAAGCTCTCCGCCGCGGTGTCCTTCACGTTCTGATCGGAGGCTACCCATGAAGACTCAACTTGCGTCCCTGACTCTCCTGTTCCTCTTCGGCGCGGGCTGCGCCTCCGGACCCCATCCTCGTGACGCTCGCGATGTCGATCCGGGTCCGCACGGTGACCCAGGCGAACACGCAAATCACGAGCACGCCGCCACGACCGAGACGGGTGCCGCCCACGCGAAGTGCCAGACGTGCGCCTTTTACCGAGATCTCGCCTGCATCGACGTCGACGTCGACGCCGCCACCCCCAGGCTCGACTACCAGGGCAAGACGTACTACTTCTGCAGCGAGCAGTGCAAGACGCAGTTCCAGAAGGATCCGGAGAAGTACGTCAAGCACGCCAAAGCGCACGAGGAGGCGGACCACTCCGAGCACGAAAAGGAGGGCGGCCACTCCTGATCCGGCCGGACCAACGCTTCGCGTTGCCCGCTGGTCAACCTTCCCGATCCAGGACCCGCGCGATCTCCGCGAGATGGCCGTGGTGCGTGAGGTCGAGCATGAGCGGCGTGATCGACACATCGCCGCGCGCGACCGCGGTCTGGTCGGCGCCGTCGTCGTCCGCCCAGACCGGCGTCCCGCCGATCCAGTAGTAGGCCGTGCCGCGGGGATCGACCTTCTCGACGATGCCGCCCTCGTAACTGCGGCGGCCCTGGCGCGTGACGCGTAGCCGCCCGAGCGGCTTGCGGGCGGGAACGTTGACGTTGACCAGCGTGCGCGCGGGAAGGGCGTGGTCGGAGAGGAGGTCGAGCACGCGGAGCGCGACCCCGGCGGCGTCGCCGAACGACACGCGATCGGCGTCCGCGACGTGTCCCCGGCTCTCGAGGCTCACGGCCATCGAGGGCACTCCGAGGAGCGCGCCCTCCATGGCACCGGCCACGGTGCCGGAGTAGGTGACGTCGTCGCCGAGGTTCGCACCGCGGTTGATGCCGGCGATGACGGCCTTCGGAAGCGCGCCGAGGATCTTGAGGATCCCGAGGTTGACGCAGTCGGTCGGGGTCCCGTCGACGACGTAGAAGTCGGGCCCGTCCTCACGGATGCGCAACGGCCGGTTCAGAGTGATGCCGTGGCCGACGCCCGATAGCTCGCGGTCGGGCGCGACCACCACGACGCGCCCCCGCGTCGCCATTGCGTCGCGCAGTGCCAGGAGCCCCTTCGCGTGGGCGCCGTCGTCGTTGGTCAGGAGGAAGGTCGGCGCGCTCACGGCATGTGGGATCGAGCGCGCGGCGGCCGGGGGTCGAGGCTGTCGCGGCGCGGCTTCTTCGCGACGAACTTGAACCGGATCGGCGTCCCCTCGAAGCCGAACCGCTCCCGCAGCCGGTTCTCCAGGAACCGCACGTACGAGAAGTGGACCTTGCGCCCCTTCGGGTTCGTGAAGAGGGTGAAGGTCGGCGGGTGCGTGCCCGTCTGCGTCATGTAGTAGATCTTCACCTCGGCGCGGCCCGAGACGATCGGCGCCGTCTCGCGCAGCACCTCCACGCAGAACCGGTTCAGCTCGCCGGTGCCCACGCGGTGCGCCGCTCCCTCGTGAACCTTGTTGATGGTGCCGAAGACGCGCCCGAGCCCCGCTCCTGAGCGCGCCGAGACCTTGAGGATCGGCGCGAAGTCGAGGAACTTCATCTTGTCGCGGACCTCGCCCAGCAAGCTCTTCTGGTACTCGGCGTCGCCCAGCGTCAGGTCCCACTTGTTCGCGAGGACGACGACCGCCTTCCCCGACTCGTAGGCGTAGCCCGCCACGACCGCGTCCTGGTGGCCGATGCCCTCGCGCGCGTCGACCACCACGAGCGCGACGTCGCACCGCTCGAGGCTCTTGATCGCCATGACGACGGAGAGCTTCTCGGGTGCCGTGTCGACCTTGCCCTTCTTGCGGATCCCGGCGGTGTCGATGAAGAGGTAGCGCTCGCCGCGCCGCGTCTCGTAGAGCACGTCGATGGAGTCGCGCGTGGTGCCTGCGACCTCGGTCACCAGGCACCGCTCGTCGCGAACGAGGGCGTTCAGGATCGAGGACTTTCCGACGTTGGGTCGCCCGACGATGGCGACCTTCACGGCTCCGGCCGGAGGCTCGGCGGCCTCGGCCGGAGCCTCGACGCCGAGCCGGGCCTGGAGCACCTCGCGCAGCGTCTCGACGCCCAGGTTGTGCTCCGCGCTCACGGGCAGGACGTCGCCGAGGCCGAGGCGGTGGACCTCGGCGAGCTGCCGCTCCTGCGCGTCGGGATCGGTGGTGTCCACCTTGTGGCCGATCGCCAGCACCGGTTTCCCCGACTTGCGGAGCTTCTCGGCGATCTCGAGGTCCTGCGCGGTGAGCGGCGCGCGGCTGTCGACGATGAAGAGGATCAGGTCGCACTCGCGGATCGCGCGCTCCACCTGCTCCTTGATGCCGCGGCGGATGACGTCGTCGGAGGTGGTGTCGAATCCGCCGGTGTCGACGATGACGACCGGCGCGCCGCCGACGAGCGCCTCCCCTGTCACGCGGTCGCGGGTGATGCCGGGGAGGTCGTGGACGATGGCCTTGCGCCGCCCCACGAGGCGGTTGAAGAGGGTCGACTTGCCTACGTTCGGTCGCCCGACGATGGCGACCTTCTTATACTCAGCGGTCCCCATGCCGGGCTACGACGCTTACGCGCAGCGGATCCAGCACTCCTACATGCTGGATCCCGATCTCTTCCCGCCGCGCGAGCTCCCGGGCAAGGAGCGCTGGGGCCTTCACGTCGGGCTGGCGGCGATCACGATCGGGCTGATGTGGTGGGGGCATCACTGGCTGTTTCCCGTCGCGCTCTTCTCGATCCTCTTCGCGCACGAGATGGGCCACTATATCGCCTGCAAGATCTACGGCGTCAACGCGAGCCCGCCGTACTTCATCCCGGGCATTCCAGCCGCGCTCCTCGGTTTCGATTTCGCGCCCGGCACGTTCGGCGCTTTCATCCGGATCCGGCAACCCATCCCGAGCAGGCGAGCCCTCTTCGACATCGGGATCGCCGGTCCGCTTGCCGGGTTCGCGGTCCTGCTCCTCTCCCTCCCGACGGCGGTGCAGGAGCTGCGGCTCGCGGCCCCCCTTTCCCCGCTCGACGGCGAGAACACGATCTCGGATCCACTCATCGTGCGCTGGCTCGTCCCGATCACGCGCGGATTCGCCTACGACCCCCGGCTACAGGGAGGCCCCATCTACGCCGCGATCTGGGTGGGGTGTCTCGTGACGATGCTCAACCTCTTCCCGATCGGCCAGCTCGACGGCGGGCATATCGTCTATGCGCTCTTCGGAAAACGCTACAACCGCTACGCGAGGCCGATGCTCCTCCTGATGTGGCTCATCGTGATCCTCGCGCACGGCTCCTTCTTCGTCATGGCGGTGCTCGTGACCTTGATCGGACCGCGTCACCCGCCGGTGCTCCGCGAAGAACACGGCATCGGAACGGCCCGCAAGCTCGTGGCGATCGTGGGCCTTGTCGTCTTCGTCGTCTGCCTCAACCCGCTGCTCGTGACGGAGACACGACCCAAGGCGCCCGCGAATCCGTCTGTCACCGCCGAGACGGCGCGGCTCGAACCTAGGTCCCGCTGAAGCTCGCCTTGCGCTTCTCGAGGAACGCCGCCGTCCCCTCCTTCATGTCGGAGGTGGTGGTGAGAAGCGCGAACAGCGACGCCTCGACGAAGCAGCCGTCCTCGAAGCTTCCGTCCATCCCCGTCTGCACGGCTTCCATCGCGTAGCGCACCGCGAGAGGGCCGCGCGACATGATGATGCGCGCGAGCTTCTCGCTCTCGGCGAGGAGGTCGGCTTGCGGAACGACGCGGTTCACGAGACCGATACGGTGCGCTTCCTGCGCGGAGATGCGATCGCCCGTCAGGATGATCTCGAGCGCTCTCCCCTTCCCGACCAGGCGCGGCAACCGTTGAGTCCCGGCGTAGCCCGGGATGATGCCGAGGAGGACCTCGGGCTGGCCGAGCTGCGCGTTCTCGCTGGCGACGCGCAGGGTGCAGGCCATCGCGAGCTCCATGCCGCCGCCCAGCGCGAAGCCGTTGATCGCCGCGATCACGGGCTTCCCGAGGTTCTCGATGGCGTCGAAGGTCCGCTGGCCGCGAAGCGCGTACTCCTTGCCCTCGACGGGCGTCTGCTTCGCGAGCTCCGCGATGTCCGCTCCCGCGATGAAGGCCTTCTCGCCGGCCCCCGTCACGATGACCGCCTTGACGGCGCCGTCGGCCTTGAAGGCGGCGAACGCCTCCTCGATCTCGCGCATCGTCTCGCCGTTGAGGGCGTTCAGCTTCTCCGGACGGTTGACGGTCAGGACGGCGAGGCCGCCTTCCTTGCGATCGGTGATCAGGTTGCTCATGGATGTGTCTCCTTTGCCGGCGGAATTCGCGCCATCGGATGAACCGGCGGGGGACAATCCCCCGCCCTACGGACCGGCGCTAATTGGCGCCATCGGATGAACCGGCGGGGGACAAGCCCCCGCCCTACGGACCGGCGCTAATTGACGCCATCGGATGAACCGGCGGGGGACAAGCCCCCGTCCTACGGACCGGCGCTGATTGGCACCGTCGAATGACCGGCGACGACTGGCTCCCGCTCCCGCTTACAGCCGGTGCGGGAGTCACCGCCCGTGGTCGTAGAAGCCGCGGCCCGACTTCTTGCCCAGGCGCCCGGCGAGCACCATCCTCTTCAGGAGCGGCGGCGGCGCGAAGCGCGCCTCGCGGAACTCGTCGAACATGATGTTCGCGATGTAGTAGGTCGTGTCGAGCCCCACGAAATCGAGCAGCGTGAACGGGCCCATGGGGTAGCCGCAGCCGAGCTTCATCGCGTTGTCGATGTCCTCGACCGTTCCGACTCCCTCCTCCAGGGCGCGGATCGCGTCGAGCAGGTACGGGACGAGGAGCCTGTTGACGATGAAGCCGCCCCGGTCGCTGGTGCGCGCGGGCGTCTTGCCCAGGGCGCGGCCGAAGCCGACCACCACCTCGAATACCTCGTCGCTCGTCATGATCGTCCGGATCACCTCGACGAGGGACATCAGCGGCACCGGGTTGAAGAAGTGGAGGCCGACGAAGCGATCCGGTCGCCGCGTGCTCGCCGCCATCTCGGTGATGGAGAGCGACGAGGTGTTGGACGCGAGGATCGCGTGCGGCGAGAGCACCCGATCGAGCTCGGCGAACGTCTCCTTCTTGAGGGACATGTTCTCCGTGATCGCCTCGATCACGATGTCGCAGCCCGCCATGTCCGCGAGCTTGGTCGTCCCCGAGAGGCGCCCCAGGATCGCCGCCTTCTCGTCGGCGCTCATCTTCCCCTTCTCGACGCTCTTGCCGAGGAAGCCATCGATCGACTTCAGCCCCCTGGCGAGGAGCTCGTCGTTCACTTCGCGGACGACGGTCGCGAATCCCTTGCTGGCCGCGACTTGCGCGATGCCCGCTCCCATCAAACCCGCCCCCACGACGCCGACCGTCTTGATCTGCATCACAGCGCCTCCACGAGGGCAGCGATGCCCTGCCCTCCCCCGATGCAGGCGGTCGCGAGCCCGTAGCGAGCCTTGCGGCGCCGCAGCTCGTAGAGAAGCGTCAGCACGAGGCGCGTCCCCGTCGCGGCGAGCGGATGGCCGAGCGCGATCGCGCCACCGTTGACGTTGACCTTGGTCCGATCGAGCTCGAGCGCCTTCTCCACGGCCAGGTACTGGGGCGAGAACGCTTCGTTCACCTCGATGAGGTCGACGTCGGTCAGCTTGAGCCCGGCATCGGCCACGACCTTGCGCGACGCCGGCACCGGACCGATCCCCATGAGGCTCGGCTCGACGCCGACGGTCGCCCACCCGAGGAGCGCCCCGATCGGCTTCTTCCCGCGCGTCTCCGCCTCCCCGGCGCTCATCACAACGACGCTCGCGGCTCCGTCGACGATTCCCGACGCGTTGCCCGCGGTCACGCAGCCGTCCTTGCCGAACGCCGGCCGGAGCTTCGCGAGCCCCTCGATCGTCGTCTCCGGCCGCATGTGGTCATCGGCTTCGACCTTCGTCTTGTTCTTTCCGGCGCCGACCTCCACGGGAGCGATCTCGGGCTGGATGCGTCCCGCGTCATAGGCGGCCTTGGCGGCCTCCTGGCTCCGGAGCGCGTAGGCGTCCATCTCCTCGCGGCTGATGCCGTATTTCTCGGCGAGCTTCTCGGCGGTGTTGGCCATGTAGAGGCCGCAATAGCTGTCCATGAGCGCCACCATGAGCGCGTCCTCGAGCTGGCCGCCTCCGAGACGGAAGCCGCTGCGCGCCCCGCGGATGACGTGCGGCGCCTGCGACAGGTTCTCCATCCCGCCGGCAAGCACCGTGCGCGCCTCGCCCTGCATGACGAGGCGCGCGGCCTGCACGATCGCCGCGATTCCCGAGCCGCAGAGCCGGTTGACGGTCAGCGCCGGCGTCTCGACGGGAAGGCCCGCCTTCAGCGCCACGTGGCGCGCGCCGTAGATCGCGTCGCCGGAGGTCTGGAGGGCGTTTCCGTAGACGGCGTGGTCGACGTCGCCCGCCTCCACGCCGGCGCGGCGCATCGCCTCCTTCGCCGTGACCACGGCCAGGTCGATGGCGGTCGTGTCCTTGAAGTGCCCGTTGTACTCGGCCATCGGGGTGCGCGCCCCGTCGACGATCACGACGTCCCTGGTTCGTCCCATCACGTCACGCTCCGTGTCGAAGATTCTCGGGCCCGCCCCATCCGCGGCCCGGCGATGTGGGGCAAAGATTCTACCTCCCCTTGCGCGCGCTCCACGTCCCTTGCGAAGGAGTCCCACTGGCAAGATCTCCGCGTACCCACGTGCCGGAGATCGTCGGGCCCGCGCTCGCACCCTTCAGCACGGCGAAGAGCTCGCCCTGCTCGTCGATGAGCGTCAGCACGACCTTGCCGCTGCCGCCGTTGCCGAAGAACGTGCCGCGCGAGAAGGCGCCGAGCTCGTAGGAGCCCGAGAGGAGCGCCCCAGTCTGCACGACCTTGAGGCGACCCTCGGGTGCGCCCTCGAAGGTGAGCGTGAAGGTGCCCTCGAGGGCACCGCCGTCGGCGTCGGGCGATCCGCCGAGCGCGAGCTCGAGCTCCCGCTCGGCGATGGAGCGCCGGAGATCCCGCGCGCGCTGCATCAGCGACGCGAGGATCGCCTCCTTGTCCGCGAGCGCCGCATCCTTGATAGCCAGCTCGGAGGCCCACGCGCTCTTGTCGGGACCCGCCCCCTTCTCGACGTCGCGCGTCGCGTCGGCGATCTCCGCGAGGAGCTTCTCGCGCCGCACGCGTACGGTCTCGTAGTCGCGCCGGTCCTGCGCGAGCAGCGCGCGCAGGGCATCGTCCGATGCCGCCCACGCGGCGAGCGACGGGGAGAGGAGCAGGGCCAGCGAGAGCGTCTTCGTCATCATCGCACCTCGATCCCAGGATACGCGGCCCGCGCCGCAATCGTTAGAATGTTCCCGAGGAGCCACGATGGAAGACCGCCAGATGCAAGGCCTCATCTACGACTGGAACGAGCGAGGGCAGGAGCTTCCCGCGCGCGTGCGTCCCATCGAGCTCGACGACGAGACGCTGCGCGACGGGCTCCAGAACCCTTCGGTCACCGATCCGACGCTCGACGAGAAGAAGCGCATCCTCCATCTCATGGACGACCTCGGGATCCACACGGCGGACCTGGGCCTGCCCGGCGCCGGCCCGCGGGCGCGCGAGGCCGTCACCGCGCTCGCCACGGAGATCAGGGACGCGAAGCTCAAGATCGCCGCGAATTGCGCGGCGCGCACGGTCATCGCCGACATACAGCCGGTGATCGACATCAGCCAGAAGGTCGGTATCCCGATCGAGGTCTGCGCCTTCATCGGGAGCTCGCCGATCCGCCAGTATGCCGAGGACTGGGGCGTCGACAAGATGCTGCACCACACCGAGGAGGCGGTGACCTACGCGGTCAAGGCGGGCATGCCGGTCATGTACGTGACCGAGGACACGACGCGCGCCACGCCGGAGACGATGAAGGCACTCTTCCAGACCGCCATCCGCTGCGGCGCGCGGCGCGTCTGCGTCTGCGACACCGTGGGCCACATCGAGCCCCGCGGGGTGCGCGCCCTCATCGCCTACGTGAAGCAGGTGGTCGCCGAGACCGGCGCCGACGTCCGCATCGACTGGCACGGCCACCGCGATCGGGGCCTCGACCTCGTCAACACGCTCACGGCGGTCGAGGCGGGCGTCGATCGGGTCCACGGCGCCGCCTGCGGCATCGGGGAGCGCGCCGGCAACACTCCCATGGACCTCATCCTCGTCAACCTGCGCCTCATGGGCTACCTCGACAACGATCTCAGCAAGCTCCCGGAGTACTGCCGTACCGTCGCCGAGGCGACCAGGGTGCCGTTGCCCCCCAACTACCCCGCCGTCGGCGCCGACGCCTTCCGTACGGGGACCGGGGTCCACGCCGCCGCCGTCGTGAAGGCTCAGAAGAAGGGCGACCACTGGCTCGCCGATCGCGTCTACTCGGGGGTCCCCGCGGGGATGCTCGGGCTTCGCCAGGTGATCGAGGTGGGCCCGATGTCGGGCATCAGCAACGTCCACGCCTGGCTCGAGCTACGCGACATCCCGGCCGAGAAGGACGTCGTCGACAGGATCTTCGCGCTCGCCAAGACGTCCACGCGCGTCCTGACCGACGACGAGATCCTGGCCTGCGTGCGCGGCTCGGGATAGGGCGCTCGCTCGCGGACCGCGCGGCGCCGGCCCGTCAGTGCTGCTCGCGGGCTTCGGGAGCGGGGCGGGGTGAAGGCGCATCGGCTGGAACGCCGAAGCGGAGGCCGAGCGCAAACGCTCTGAGGTTGACGTCGCCGGGCTTGTACGGGAGGGATCCGGCGAGCGCCGCCTGCCAGGCCGCGGGGGGCAGCGGAAGAAGCGTCGCCGTCACGCCCAGGATGACGAAGTTCTCGGAGCGAGGGTTGCCTGCCGCGCGCGCGAGTTCCTCGGCCGGCACCGCGAGGACCCGCGCGATGCGCGCGCGCATCCGGTCGGGCGCGCCTTCCGGGTAGGGTACGCGGCCCGCCGCGACGGGCGCCGGGTTGAGACGGCGCAGGTTCACGATGGCGGCGCCACCGGCGCGCACGGCCGGCGCGAAGCGGAGGGCCTCGAGCTCCTCGAAGCCGACCAGGACGTCGGTCTCGCCGGGAGGCACGAGCGGCGACATGACGCGCCCTCCGAAGCGGACGTGGCTCTGCACGGCTCCGCCCCGCATCGCAAGACCGTGCACCTCGCTCTTCTTGGCGTCGCAGCCGGCCGCGATCGCCGCGCGCGCGATCACCGCGGCTGCGAGCACGACGCCCTGGCCGCCAACGCCCGCGCACAGGACGTTGAAGACGCGCGATCGGTCGGTCGCCGGACGTCCCACGTCGCTATGCTACTCTCGCCGTCCCACCATGCGGAAGGAGACGGCGCCAGGTTCCGAGCGCATCCTCGTCGCCGACGACAACGCCTACTACCTGACGACGATCGCCGACGCGCTGTCGGAAGCGGGCTTCGAGGTGACCTCCTGCGCGGAGGGCTTCGGCGCGCTCCGAGCGATCGAGCAAGGCGCGGTGGACCTCGCGATCCTGAACCGCGATCTCCCCGGCCTCGCGGGCGCGGACATCGTGCGGCGGCTACGCCGCGAAGGCTCGGAGCTGCCGATCCTCATCATGGACGTGTTCACCCGCACGGGACGCGAAGCGGAGGAGCTGCGCGGCACGGGGGCTTCGGGATACTTCAACAAGAGCCTGCCGATCGAGGAGATCGTCTACCGCATCCGCGATCTCCTCTTCCCCGCCCCCGAGGGACGCAAGAGCCCGAGGACCGTCCGGTACGTGCCGCTCTCCTACGCCGAGGAGCGCGGTGAGGCGCTGGGTCCGTGGCACGCAAGCTACTCGTTCACCATCTCCGCCGACGGCATGTACGTCCAGTCGGCCGATCCCCCCGCGCCGCAGAGCCGCGTGCGGCTCCGGTTCCGCGTCCGATCGCGCCAGGACCCCGAGGTGGAGGTGCGCGGACGCGTCATGTATCGCCACCGTCCCGACCCGGCCGGGCGCCGCTCGATCGTTCCGGGCATGGCGGTCCAGTTCGAGGACCTGGACGAGGACGCCCGGCGCGACATCGCGGCCCTCGTGATCGAGACGCTGGTGAGCTCGGTGCGCACCCAGGGCGAGGTGGTGGGACCCGACGCACGCCTCTCCGCCACCGAGCGGGTGGTGACGTGCAAGAGCTGCACGGGCCTCGGAAAGGTCCCCTACGAGCCCTGCCGCGCGTGCGAGGGAAGGCCGCCGCGCGCCGATTGCCGCACCTGCCGAGGGACCGGGCAGAACCCCTGGATCCTCCGCGTGTGCCAGGCCTGTGGCGGCATCGGATCCCTGGTGCGCCAGACCGCCTGATTCCCTCGGGCGGGACGCCTCAGGCCGTCGCGCCGAAGGCGCGCTCCATGAACGCCGCGAGCGCCCGCTCGACGAGCGGCGGCGGAAGGGCGTCGAGGATCTGGTGCACGGCAGCCATGCGATCGGGGAGCATGCCGTTGCCGGCACCGAGGGTGTCGAGGAGCTCCGCGACCAGCGCGTCGAGAACGCCCTCCGTGGCCGTGCCGGCGACCATGTCGCGCACCTGCCCAGCGATCGGACTCTGCCGGAGCGCCCGCGCGGCCTCGACGCTGGCGCGGATGTCCGCGAGGAACGCGCCGGCGTGCGGAGCGTTGGTCGGGCCCACCGTGATGTGGAGGCTCGGCGGGAGGCCGCCTCGCGAGAGCTGGGGCTGAAGGTACCAGCCGCGGACCTTCATCTCGTCGGCGAGATGGAACACGTCGCCGCCGCGCCACGCGAAGGCGAGCAGGCTCATGGCGGGCCGGCCGAGGACGGCGAGCCCGGGGATCGACGCGATGCCGCGTTCCAGCGCGAGCGTCGCCTCGCGCATCGACCGGGCAAGCTCGAGATAACCCGCGTCACCGATGGCGTGGAGCGTCGCCCACGCCGCGGCGAGCGGTCCTCCGGACTTGCTCGACTGGACGGCGGTGTTGACGACGCCGTACCCGGTCCACGAGGCGCACGCGAAGAGCTGGTGCCGACGGAGCTCCGGGCTCGCGTAGAGCACGACGGACGCTCCCTTGGGCGCGAAGGCGTACTTGTGGAGGTCGAGGGAGAGCGAGGTGACGCCGGGAACGCAGAGGTCGTAGGGCGGGATCGCGGCGCCGAGGCGGCGGAAGTACGGGAGCATCCATCCGCCCACGCACGCATCGACGTGGCAGCAGATCCCTCGATCGCGCGCGACGGCGGCGATGTCCGCTACGGGATCGATCGCGCCATGGGCGTACGAAGGCGCCGACGCAACGAGGAGGATCGTGCGCTCGGTGATCGCGGCGCTCATCGCGGCGGGATCGGCGGCGCACGTCGCGGGATCGATCGGCGTCACGACGACCTCGAGCCCCAGGTAGTGCGCCGCCTTGTGGAACGCGGCGTGGGCCGTGACGGGCAGGACGATCTCGGGCCTGCCGAGATCCGGACGATGGGCACGCGCGGCGTCCCGGGCCGCCTTCACGGCGAGCATGATGCTCTCGGTGCCGCCGCTCGTGAACGTGCCGCAGGCGCCGCCGGCGCCGCCGGCCGCCGCGAGGGCCATGCCGACGACCTCGTTCTCGAGCCGCATCAGGCTCGGGAACGACGTGGGATCGAGGCCGTTCTCGGCGAGGTACATCGCGTAGGCGTCCTTGCCGATCCGCGCCGCTTCGTGTCCCGAGTCGTAGACGAATCCGAACGTCCGTCCCGTACGCCACGCGAGGTCGCGCTCGCGATACCCCTCGAGCGTCGCGAAGATCCGATCGCGATCCCAGCCGGTCTCCGGAAGCCGCATGCGTCTCTCCTTCCTACGGGCGGATGACGTCGCCGAGGGCCATGTCGACGTGCACGCGCGCCGCGCGCCTTGCCGCGAACGGGCGCCGCCTCCCGCGCTCGGCCGCGCGCCGCGCAGGAGGATCGAGCGTCATCGCGAGCGCCGCATCGTAATCGGCGAGCGCGTCGTGGCGCCGTCCCTGGACGTCGCGCGCGCGCCCCCGCCAGAGCAGGAACGACGCGGCGCGCTCCTCGTCGGGATGGCCCAGCGCGATCGCGGATGCGAGCCACTCCTCCGCCTCGCTGAATCGCCCCTCCTCGAGCGCGACGAGCCCCGCCACGGCGCGGTACACGGCCTGGAGCGGCTCGAGCTCCGCGGCGCGCGCGAGCTCCTGGCGCGCGCGCGGCAAGTCGTGATCGTCGAGGTAGGCAACGTAGGCCCTGCGGTAGCAGGCAAATGCCTCGCGCGGCGGCGGGCTCCCCGTCATCGACGGCGATCTCGCCGAGCTCGGGATCGTGGTCCTCGGCCCGGAGGGAGAACGGTACGAAGCTCCCTCGGCTCACCGGCGCGTCTCCCGAACCCACCCACACGGCGCCGTCCTCCGGCCGGAAGACGACCGACCCGACCGTCAGCACCATCGCGATGGAGTCGCGCACGCGGCAGCGCCGGTCGCCCCGGTCGGCCAGGATCCCGGCCATCGCCGCCGGATCGACCCGCGCCTCTGGTCGAGGAGCGCGCACGCGGCGATGGCGGCCGGCGTTGTGCCGCCAGTAGGAGCCATAGAGGTTGCGCTCCGTCTTGCCGAGCTCGGAGTCGAGATAGACGTTCGCGTACCGAACGTCCCTTCCGGCTCGCCGACCCGCCTCGCCACGCCGCGGCGCGGGTTCTCCTCCCAGCACAGCACCTCGCGGCGGTTCCCGTCCGTCACGAGGTAGGTCCAGCACCCGACCGGCCGGTGCGATGCGAGGATCCGCTCGGCATCGTCGAGGTCTTGCGCGTCGCGCATGATGACGTCGCCGATCACGCCGATCGGCGTCCCGCCGAGGCGCGTGCCGTCCGTGAACATGTGCTGGTGGACGGTGAGTGTCAAGCCCGCCGCGTTCATCGCGGTGACGCCGCCGAGCGGCACTCCGGCCGACGAGATCGAAACGTAGCGCTGCCCCTCTGCGGGCTCGTGGAAGATGACCGCCGCGGCGCGCGGCCAGCAGGAGACGCCGTGGTAATCGAAGTTGCGCGCGTGCAGGAGCCGCCCGTCGGTGGTGGCATCTCCCCAGGCGATGGCGCTCGTGCACCCGAGGCCGGCCAGCGCGCGGTAGTCGACGGCGAGGCCCGCGCGCTCGGCCTGGATCATGCGGGCCACGAGCCAAAGGAGCGCGTCCGGCATGGTGCAGCCCTCGCGCAGCTCGGCCTCGGGGATGCCGGAGCCCTGGGCGAGCCCGCGGATCGTCTCGCGCGCGAAGTCCGGCATCCGCCTGACGAGCCGCCATCCGAGGACCCGCTTGCACATCGCCACGACGAGCGGTCCGGCGACGGGCCCCGCCATCCGCTCGATGAACGACCGGTAGTAAGGGACCGGTCCTTCGCGGATCGCATCCCCGAGCAGCGCGCCGTGCTGGCGCCCCATCTCGAGGAAGCTCCCCTTGACCTTCAGGACGTGGAGGTCCCGCACGCGCCGGTGCCAGGCGGGCCCGAGCCGCGTCAGTCCCTGTCCGGCCTCGATCGTCTCCGGCATCACGGTCGCCGTCATGGCCTCGCCATCCTTTCCTTCCTCGCGCGCGGCGCATCGTGGGACAGCGCCGCCGCCTTCATCAGGCGCGGCGTGCTCCACGCGTGGAAGCCGCGCACCAGATCTCCCGCGGCCCGGGTGTCGCGCCGGGCGATCAACCGCGCGAGCAGCGCCATGCCCTCGACGTGCGCCTCCGAGGCGGGTCGGACCACGGCGAACAGCGGCGCGAGCTCCTCGGTGACCGACGCGTGCCACGCGGCGAGCATCTGGAAGAGCGGGTTCTTCGACGCCCGCGCCACCAGCCTCCCGATCTCCCCGACGCGGCGCGCGTACTCCTCCGGACGCGCGAGCGCCGCGCGCAGATCCCGGACCGCCCGGTCGATCTGCCGCGCGTCGTCCGTGGAGCGGCGCTCGGCAGCCAGCATCGTCATCTGCGCGTCGAGCTCCGCGCGGATCTCGAGCACGCTCGCAAGCACCCGGCGGTCGATGCGCCCCGGGCACGGCACGAGCATCGCGCCCACCACGCGGCGCTCAGCGTCGCGAGGATCGAGCACCTCCGTCCCGCGCCGGCGCACCGGCCGCACCAGCCCGTGCACCTCGAGGAGCTTGATCGCCTCGCGCACCACGCTCCGGTTGACGCCGTGCCGCCGCGCCAGCTCCGCCTCCCGAGGCAGGAGCGATCCCACGCCAATCTCCCCCGACACGATCCGCCGCAGTAGGTCGTCGGCCACGAGATCGGCCTTGCGCTTGCCCGGGCGGGGGCTCGTCATGCGGGTGAGTATAAATCCGATTTATTTCAAGTCAACGGTTCTTTGCCATCGCCGCGCAGGCCCGGCTGCCGAATCCCGGGGCCTTCCCGACAGCTAATGCCGGAACGTGATGGTGAGGGTGACGACGCCGTCGACGGGCTCGCCCGCCTTGCGCGCCGGCGCGAACTTGTAGCGCTTCGCCGCCTTGAGCGCCGCGTCGTTGAAGAGCGAGCTGCCTCTCACGACCTTCGCTTCGCGCAGCGTCCCGTCCGCCGCGACGGTGGCTTCGATGACCACCTGCCCATCCTTGCCCTGCTTCTGCGCCAGGGGCGGGTACTCGGCCTCGACCGTATCGAGGATGAGCGGCTGCGTGTCGGGTGACCCGGATGGCGCAGGGGCTGCGGCGGACGGGGCTGCGGCGGACGGGGCCGCTTCGGGCGCCGATCCCGTCGCAGATACCGTCGAGGCGACGGCGACCCCCGCAACGGTGAAGGACGGGGGCGCCGCGATGGTTCCGGTGCGGCTCAGGAAGTTTCCCTCCGTCTTCGCGCCCGTCGTATCGAGCGCGAGCCCGATGTTGCCTGCCGCCGTGCGGTTGACGGCGAGCTTGAGGGTTCGCGGCAGGTGATTCCCCGCGTAGCTTGCGTCGCTCTTGAGGACCTTGTTCACCAGCTCGGCCGCGTAGGTGCCGGAGTCGGCTGGCTCCGGGAACAACGACATCACCGCTCCGAAGCCCAGGTGCTGCTCCGAGAAGCTGAGGGTGGGTTTTCCCATCTCGATCGCCGTGCGGAACACGAACTTGAGCGTGTCGCCGCCGGAGAGGGCCGGGTCGGGAACGACGACGAGGGCGTCGACCTGCCCGAGCAGCTCCCGCGTCGCGGCGGGGACGGACGCAGCGTCCTTCAGCTGCCGGGCGACGAGGGTCAGGCCGAGATCGACCGCGGCGCTCGCCGCCTGCGACGCAACGGTAGGATCGACGTGGAGGATCCCGATGCGCTTGATCGCGGGTCCGATGTCGCTCGCGGCCTTCATCTGCGCCGCGATCGGGGCCTCGACGATCCCGCCCACCAGATCGCCGGAGAGGCCCATCGCCGCGGCGTCGTACGCGAACACGTGGATGATGGGCACTCCGAGCTTCGCCTCCTTGCAGGCCTTCGCCGCGGGGCTGCCGAAGGCGAGGAACGCCTTGGGAGGGCTCGGCCTGAGCTGCTGGACGATCCCGGGCTCGAACGCGCCGATGCCCTTGACGTCGACCTCCATCAGGTTCCCCGTGATCGTGGTCTTCTTGAACGAGGCCATCGCCTCCGCGAACGCCGGGGAATCTCCCGAGCGCACCACCACGATGTCGGCGGCCCGCGCCGACCCGAGGTAGGCCACCATCGCCACGACCACCCAGAGACGGGCTACACCGGCCGGCTTCGCGGTCACCGGGGAATCCTACCCGACGAGCCGTTCGAAGACGAAGTTCGCCACGGGCAGGAGCTCGTCGCCGATGCGGATACGCTCGCCCGCGCGCTCGAGGAGCCCGTCGGCGATCATCTCCTCGAGGAGAGCGTTCAGCCGTCCGCTCCCACCATGGCGCGCCACGAGGCGTCCCACGCTCACGCCGTCGCGCGCGCGCAGTCCGAGCATCAGCGCGTCGGCGAGCGCGGCGTCCCCGCTCCGCTCCTCGACGGCGAAGCTCCGCGGCTCGAGCCTGCCCGCATCCTCGAGGAACGCCGTGAGGCTGGGTCGGCGGGTCATGCGGCGGTTCCCCCAGTACGAGGCCGCGCTCGGCCCGAACCCGAGATAGGGGGCATCCGTCCAGTACTTCAGGTTGTGGCGCGACCGGCGGTTCTCCGGAGCGAAGCTCGAGATCTCGTAGGCCGGGAGACCGGCGCCGGCGAGCGCCGATCCCACGGAGCGGTAGATCGCCGCGCTCTCCTCGTCGCCGGGCGCCGGCAGCATCCCGGACTCGATCGATCGCCGGATCGGGGTCTCCTTGTCGAGCTCGAGAAGGTAGGCGGACACGTGGCTCGGCCGGAGCGCGAGGGTCCCCTCGATCGTCCGGAGCGCGCCCGCCTCCGTCTGCCCCGGGAGGCCGACGATCACGTCGACGCTGACGTTCGCGAACCCCGCCTCGCGCGCGATCGCGACGGCCGCACGGGCGCCGGCCGCGGAGTGCGTGCGGCCGAGCAGCCGGAGCTCGGCCTCGTCGAGAGACTGCACGCCGATGGAGATGCGGTCGCACCCGGACGCCACGAGCCCACCGAGGAGCTCCGGTGTCGCGTCGTCGGGGTTGCACTCGACGGTGACCTCCGCGAACGCGTCGACCTGGAAGCTCCGTTCGAGGTCCCGGAGGATGCGATCGAGGTGGGGCGCCCCGAGCGACGTCGGCGTCCCGCCGCCGAGGTAGATCGAATCGACCCTCGGCGTGACGCCGTGAGACGCGAGCTCGCGGCCCATCGCCGAGATCTCCCGCGCGAGCGCCTCGACGAACGCGGCGTGGACCTCCGGTCGCCCCTCGAGCTTGTAGAAGTCGCAGTAGGAGCAGAGCCGCGCGCAGAACGGGACGTGGACGTAGAGCCCGACCGGCTCGGACGCGTGCGGGTGCGCCGGATCGATCGCGAGCAGGCTCACGATCAGATGATCGCGAGAGCGGAGACCGGTAGCCACCCGGTCAGATCGTTGCCCAGCGTGACGAGCGCCCAGGGACCCTGCCGGTCGCGGACGGTCAAAGACAGCCCCTCGTGGACCACGAAGAGCACGGCGTTCTCCTGAGCCGGGCCGCTCCTCACCTCCACCTTCGGATCGAGCACCACGCCCACGACGTGGGAGCGCTCGTAGGCCGCCGCTCCCGCGCCGTAGCCTCCGCAGAGAAGCGCGAGCCCGAAGAGCGCCGCGGCGGCGGGCACGAGCCCGCCCATGCGCGCGCCGGCGAGGCGCAGCGCGAGCGCCAGGTGCGCCAGGGTCCACAGAGCCACCGCGAGCCATGCGGCCTGGCTCGCGCCGAACGTGCCGATGACGCGCCGCGCGACGTCCTGGGGGCGCACCGTCCTGCCGGCATCGTCTGTCACGCGCTCCGACGCGAACGCGAGGTTCGCGAGCGTGTCGGTATCGCCGGGCTGTCGCTTCAGGGCACGCTGGTAGCTCGCGATGGCCCGCCCGACGTGGCCCGCTCGCAGCTCGGCATTGCCCAGGTCGTAGTGAACCGCCGCGACGTCGACGCCCTGATCCACGAGCGCCTGGAACGCCCGGGCGCTCTCGTCGTACCTTCGCTCCTGGTAGGCCGTCGTCGCCCGTTGCCAGGCCGCGCGCGGATCCTCCGCGGCGCGCGCGGGGGCCGCGACCATGCCGGCCGCGGCGGCGAAGAGGAGCGCCGCCACGGGCGCCCGCGGGCGCGACCGCCGCGGCAGCGACGCATCGACGTCGCGCACGAGGCGCAGCGCGCGATCCCGCCGCGCCTTCATCTCGTCCTCCTGGGCCTTCGCCGGGGTGAAGCGCGCGAAGTCGCACTCGTGAAGCAGCGCCTTCACCTCGTCGCGGAGCGCCGTCGGGCATCCCCCCTCGTCGAGCAGGCTCTCGATGCGGAAGCTCGTGAGGCCGGCGCGCGGGACGTCGAACCGGTCCGCCACGTAGGTGCACAGCGCCTCGCTCACCTGGCTGTGGAACTCCTTCTCGTCACCGCCGCGGAGCGCCCGCGCCGCCTCCTTCAGGACGCGCCGCGCGTGCGAGAGCGCCCGGCGCGCCCGCACCGCGCCCACCTGCTTCTCGTCGGCGCTCCGCTTCCAGCGGACGCCGAGCAGGATCCCGTTCACCACCAACGGTGCGAAGAGGAGCGCGAGGACGCCCGTGTGCCGCCACGCGGGAACGGGAGCGCCGAGGTTGCCCGCCGGCGCCGGATGGAGGTACCGGATGTCCTGCACGATGGAGGTGATGGGCTGCGGCGCGACCGGTCGCGGCAGCGGGCCGGTATCCTCCGCCTCGGACCCGACCGCGCGCGTCACCTCGATCTCGAACGCCGGACCCTCCGCGACCCGGAACGCCTTCAGCGCGGGATCGAAGAACGGCAGCCGGATCCCCGCGATCTTCTGGACGCCGGCGGCGTTCGGGACGATCACGTATTCGAGGGTCTTCTGGGAGCGGGGCTTTCCCCCCTTCAGGTCGACGCTCTCCGTCATCTTCGGCTCGTAGACCTTCACGTCGGCGGGAGTGACGAGCGGGAGCCTCGTGACGCCGCGCAGATCTCCCACGCCGCTCAGGACGACCGAGAGCGTCACCGCGTCGCCGGTGGCGACCTTGGTCTTGTCTACCGTGGCCTTGAGATCGAACGAGCCGACCGCGCCGCTCCAGCCGTCGGGCTTTCCTTCGGCGGGGATCGGCATCGCCTGGATGGTGATGGGCTTCGTCTTGCGCTGGATCTGGCGCGGCATCCCCCAGAAGCCCGTTCCGACGACCTGCAGCGTCCAGGTGCTCTCGGGAATCGAGAGGGTGCCGCTGGCGAGGGGATAGAGAACGAACTGCTTCATGACGGCCGTGCTGAAGACGCGACCGTTGATCTCGCGCCGTTGCTCCACCGGCCGATCTGGGAGCTTCACCTCCTCGACGCGGAACCCCTCGAGGCTCGGGACGTCGGGGCCGACGTTGGCGATGCTGACGTTGGTCGTGAGGGTGTACGTGAGGGTGACGCCCTCCCCGGCGTAGGCCGTCGTCTTGTCGACCTTCGCCTCGACCAGGACCGTCGCCTGCTCCGCCTCCTGCTGCTGGAGGCGCTCGATCTCGTCGAACGGATCGCGAAAGAACGGATCGTCGAAGGGCGAGGGGACGCGGCCCGGTCGCGGGCCCGAGGACCGGCCCGGGCGGACGCTCCCTTGCACCACCGTGATCGCCTTGCTGGTGGTGCGGAACACCTCGCCCCCGGTCGTGATCGTCGCGGCGCCGATGGTGATCGTCCCCTCCTTTGCGGGAGTCAGGATCCAGGTGTACGACGTCGTCGTCGACGCGCGCGTGACACCGCCCCCGATGCTCATCTGCGTCTGGGTCGAGCTCGAGGGTCCGCTGGCGCGGAAGCCCGCGAAGTCGGGCTGCGAGAGCTGGATGGCGCGGTTCTCACCGCCCGAGCGCGTCACGGAGATCGTGTACACGAGCTGGTCCTCCGTACCGATCGTGGTCGCATCCACCTCGGCGGTGACCTCGACCTCGGCACGAGCAGCGGTCGCGGCCACGAGGAGGATCGGCGCGAGAGCGAGCTTCTTCATCACCAGTCCTTCGCGTCGACCTTGTGGGCCTTCTTCCACTTGGCCTTCTCCGCCTTCGCACGAGCGTCGCGTTCGCTCTGGAGGAACGCGTCGAGCACCTTCTCGGCCTGCTCCGGGCTGAGCTGCTGGCCGTCCTGGGGCTCGCCATCGTTCTGTTGCTCGGGTTGCCCCGTGCCGCCCTCCTGTCGCGAGTCCTGCTTTCCGCGCTCCCCGTCCTCCTTGGAACCCTGCGGCTTCTGCTCCTGGTCTTTCTTCTCCTGCTGTCCTTCGTCCTTCTTCTGACCGTCCTTCTGCTCCGACTCCTCGTCCCTGGACGTCTTGTCCTTGTCCCGCTGTTCGCCCTGACCCTCCTTCTGCTGGTCCTTCTGGCCGCCTTTCTCGTCCTTCTGGTCCTTCTGGTCTTGCTTCTGCTGCTCGTCGTGCTTCTTCTGCTGCTCCTCGAGCTGGCGCTTGACGACCTCGTAGTTCCACTTCGCGTCCTCGTCCTTCGGATCGAGCCGCATCGCCTGCTTGAAGGCCTCGATCGCTTCCGGGAGCTTCCGCGCGGACGCGAGCGCCGTGCCGCGGTTGTAGTGGGAACGGGCAGCGACCGCCGCGGGCGACCCGGTGGCCGCGCGGCCGTACTCCGCCGTCGCCTCGTCGTACTTCTTCTGCCGGTAGAGGACGTTCCCCACGTCGTACGTGATCTCGGGCGCCTCGGGCTTCCGACCCTTGGCCTTGACGTAGGCCGCCATCGCATCGTCGAGCTTTCCGGCCGCATAGAGATCGTTGCCCTTGTCGACGTCCGATGCCGCGCCCGTGAGCGGCACCCCGCCGGCCTCCGCCGTCACGCCGATCGCGAGCACCATGGCAGCGGCGGCAACCGCCGGGGCGACCACGACGCGCCCCTTCGTCCTCCTCGAGACCCGGAACGTCCGCAGGAACGCCTCGCAAAGCAGGAGCACGAGCCCCGCCACGAGCGGGACCTGGAAGCGTTCCTCCCGGAGCGCGAAGAGCTTCTGCGAGAGCTCGGCCTTCTCCATCTTCCCGATCGCGTCGAGGATCTTGTCGAGCTCCACCTCGGTGCCGGTCGCCCGGTAGTACGCCCCGCCGGTCTTCGCCGCAATGGACGCGAGGGTGGCCTCGTCGAGCTTCGACACGACGATCGATCCCGACGCATCCTTCTTGTACTCGGCGACGGCGTTGCCCTCCTTCACCGGGATCGGCGCTCCGGCCCCGGTGCCGAACCCGACGGCGTAGACGACGACGCCCGCCTCCTTCGCCTCGCCCGCGGCCTCGAGCGGATTGGTGACCGTGTCCTCGCCGTCGGTGAGAAGGAGGATCACCTTGTACTTCTGCTCCCGCCGCCCGAACGCGTGGACCGCCTTTCGGATGGCATCGCCGATCGCCGTGCCCGGCTCGGGGATCGTGTAGGGACCCACGTCCGCGAGGAACATCTTGGCCGCCCCGTGGTCCAGGGTCAGCGGGCAGGAGATGAACGAGGCGCCCGCGAACGTCACGATGCCGATGCGGTCGCCCTGGAGACGATCGACGAGATCGGTGATCTGCCGCTTCGCGAGCTCGAGGCGGTTGGGCTTCACATCCTCGGTCATCATCGAGAGGGACGTGTCGAGCACCGCGATTACGTCCACGCCGCGCCGCGTGACCACCTCGAGCTTCGTCCCCCAGCGCGGGCGCGAGAGGGACGCGATCACGAGCGCTGCTCCGAGGGCGGCGAGCGCGGCGCGCGCGAACCGCCTCCGCCGGCGCTCGCCCTTCACCAGCCGCTCGACCTGGAAGGGCGACACGAACCGCGCCATCGCGCGGCGGCGCGAGCGGCCGAAGAGCGCGAAGAGCGCCCCGATCGCCAAGAGCGCGATCGGGGCGAAGAGGAGGTAACGCGGGCTCACGATCTCCATCAGGGCAGGACCCGGCACCAGGTCTCGGACAGGAGGAAGGCGAAGCCCCAGAGGCCGAGACCCGAGAGCGCGAACGGCGGGAACGCCTCGGTGTAGCGCGTGTACTGCTTCACCTCCACCTTCGTCGTCTCGAGCTCGCCGATCTTCTTGTAGATCTCCTCGAGGCTCTCCTTGTCGGTGGCGCGGAAGTAGAGGCCGCCCGTCGTCTCCGCCACCTTCTTCAGGAGCTCCTCGTCGATCTCCACCTCCTGGTGGACGTAGTGGCGGCCGAACATCGGATCGTCGACGGGGCAAGGCACCGATCCCCGCGTCCCCGCGCCGATGCAGTAGATCTTGATTCCCAGGCTCCTGGCGAGCTGACCCGCAGTGAGGGGATCGATCTCGAAGCGGTTGTTGACGCCGTCGGTCAGGAGCACGACCACCTTGCTCTTGCCCTTCGCCTCCCGGAGGCGGTTGCACGCGGTGGCGATCCCGAGACCGATCGCGGTGCCATCCTCGATGTCGCCCTGCTTGACGCGGTCGACGACGTCCAGGAGCACCGGGTAGTCGAGCGTCAGCGGGCAGAGCGTGAACGCCTTTCCCGAGAACACGACCAGGCCGATGCGATCGGCGCGGCGGCTCTGCACGAAGTCCTTCAGGACGGAGCGTGCGACCTCGAGCCGGTTCTTGGGACGGAAGTCCTCGCAGAGCATGCTCGAGCTGACGTCGAGCGCCATCACGATGTCGATCCCCTCCGTGAGGATCTCCTCGTAGGACGCGCCGAGCTGAGGGCGCGCCGCCCCCAGGACCATGAGCGCCATCCCCGCAAGCTCCAGCAGGTGGGGGAGGTAGGCGCGCAGCGGCCTCCTGCCCACCATCGCCGTCTGGGCCTGCATCCCGTCCGAGACCCGCACGGTCGCCCGCGATGTCATTCCTCGCAGGCCCCGCAGCCCGAGCCAGATCGCGGGCGCGAGCAGGAGGAGCGCCCAGGGCGTGTGGAGCCCGAGGTCTCGCCAGCTCTTCAAGGCGTCGAGGGCGCTCATCCGACGACTCCGGCGAGCTCGCGATCCGGCGGCGGGGACGGCGCGGCAGCAGGACGCTCGCGCACGTCCTCCACGAACGCGAACGCCTCGGAGAGCAACGCCCCCTCCGCCGGCAGCTCCGGCACCACCCTGGCGAACTTCACGAGATCGGTCTCTTCCAGGATGCGGAGAAGGCGCGCGCGGGCGGCGTCCGCCATGGCGGTCTCGCGAAGGTCCCGCATGAGCTCGCGCGTCGTGCTCTCGAGAGCCTGGATCTCGTAGCGCCGTCCCGTGTAGCGCCGCAGGATCTCCGAGAGATGGAACGCGAAGTCCTTCCAGCGGCCGGCGGCTGGGAGCTGTCGCCGCTTCAGGCCGTCGAGGGCGGCGATCGCCTCGTCGTAGGGAGGCGGCGGCGGGACGATGCGCCTGGGCGCGGCCTTCGGCCGCCGGAGCTTCCGCATGAGCAGCCAGAGCGCGATCGCCACGACGGCGGCTGCCGCGAAGATCACCATCCAGAGAGTGAAGTCGGGGGCGACGGTCAGGGCCCCTTGATGTCGCGGATCTGCACCTCCTTCTGCTGCTGGCGGCTCCGCGCCGGGCTCCGTCTGCGCGGGGGCAGGCAGCACGGACGCGACCTCGAGCTTGCCGACCGGGACCGTGACGTCGGCGCCCGCGACCATGACGAAGCTCGGGCGGTTCGGGGAGCCCACGTCGAACGACGTGAGCTGATACGAGAAGCGCGTCTTCTGCTGGCCGTCCGGCGCGTCCTTGACCACGGGCGGATCGACCTTGACGATCTCCAGATCGCCAAGGGTCGCGCCCTCGGCCAGCGCGATACGGACGTCCTGGCCAGGCGCGACCACCGCGGGCGCCTCGGCAACGACGCCCCGCGAGTGGAACACCGACACCGTGAGCGTCGCCACGTCCCCGACGTGGCACTCGCGCGGCGAGAGCGTCCCCGTCACCTGGGCGGCGGCGCTCACGCCATCCTCCGCGCGCGGCTGTCGAAGAAGGACACGAGGGCCCGATCGAACGCCCGGTCCGTCGTGACCGGGATCTCGTCGAGGCCGATCCGCCGGAAGAGCCGCGTGCGGCCGGCGCGCAGCTCCTGGTCTCGCCTCGCGTAGGCGTCTCGCACCGAACGGCGCGAGGTGTCGAGGAGGACCGTCTGCCCGGTTTCCGCGTCGCGCACCGACAGGAGCCCCACCGCAGGAAGCGCGCGTTCGCGCGGATCGTCGATGGAGATGGCGATCACGTCGTGGCGCCGCGACGCGATCGAGAGCGGCCGGTCGTACCCCTTGTCGCGGAAGTCGGACAGGAGGAACACCACCGAGCGCTTCACGAGCGCGCGGTTCAGGAAGTCGAGGGCCGCGGCGATGTGCGTGCCCGCGCGCCGCGGCTCGAACGCGAGGATCTCGCGGATCACGCGCAGGACGTGGTTGCGCCCCTTCCGCGGCGGGATGAACATCTCGACCTGGTCGGTGAAGACCAGGAGCCCGACGCGATCGTTGTTGCGGATCGCGGAGTAAGCGAGGACCGCACCCACCTCCGCCGCCACTTCGTTCTTCCAGCGCGATCCGGATCCGAACGCGCCGGAGGCGCTCCGGTCCACCGCCAGCATCACGGTCAGCTCGCGCTCCTCCACGAACTTCTTCACGAACGGCCGGCCGGTCCGCGCGGTGACGTTCCAGTCGATGGTCCGCACGTCGTCGCCCGGCGCATACTCCCGCACCTCGGAGAACTCCATCCCCCGTCCCTTGAAGACCGAGTGGTAGCCCCCCGCGAGCCCCTGGTCCACCAGGCGGCGGGTGCGGATCTCGATGCGCCGGATGGCGCGGAACATCTCCCGGGTCAGAGGCACGGCGCCCTGCCGATCACGGAACCTCGATGGCGTCGAAGACCTTGCCCACGACGTCGTCGGGGGTCACGTTCTCGGCCTCCGCCTCGTACGAGAGGAGGATCCGGTGGCGGAGGACGTCCGGCCCGATCGCCTTCACGTCCTCGGGCGTGGCGTATCCCCGCCCCGAGACGAACGCGTGAGCGCGGGCCGCCGCCTGCAGGTACAGGCTCGCGCGCGGAGACGCACCGTAGCGGAGGAGGTCCTTGATCTTGAGGCCGTAGGACGCGGGGTCGCGCGTCGCTCCCACCAGCGCGACGATGTAGTCCTTCACGCGATCGTCGACGTAGATGCTCGCGGCGATCGCGCGCGATCGCTGGATGTGGTCGGGCGCGATCACCGGCTTGACGTGGGCGAGGGCTTGCGACGGGTCCGCTCCCTCCGTCCGATCCAGAAGCGACCGCTCCTCCTTCTTGGACGGGTACGACACAAGGAGCTTCAGCATGAAGCGATCGACCTGGGCCTCGGGCAGCGGGTAGGTGCCTTCCTGCTCGATCGGGTTCTGGGTCGCGAGCACCATGAACGGCGAGGGCAGGATGTGCGTCTCGTCGCCGAGAGTGACCTGCCGTTCCTGCATCGCCTCGAGGAGCGCCGACTGCACTTTCGCCGGAGCGCGGTTGATCTCGTCTGCCAGGACGATGTGCGCGAAGACCGGGCCCTTGCGCGGCGTGAAGACCGCGTCGCGGGGGTTGTAGATCAGCGTACCGATGAGGTCGGCGGGAAGGAGGTCGGGCGTGAACTGGATCCGGTGGAAGCTCGCGTCGATCGCGCGCGCCAGCGCCTTCACGGCGGTCGTCTTCGCCAGGCCCGGAACGCCCTCGAGCAGGACGTGGCCGTCCGCGAGAAGTCCGACGAGGAGCTTCTCGAGCATCGTCGACTGCCCGACGATGACGCGGCGCACCTCGACGAGGAGCGCGTCGATGAAGGCACCCTCCTCCTTGACGCGCTCGGTGATCCGCTTGATGTCGACGTCCATGGCCGGCGCCTGGGTCGCTTCGCTCAATTCTGGGTCCTCCGCTCTAGATGGGATCGGATCTCGCTCCGGAAACGGGCGACGAGCGCCGGGGCGGGCTCCTGGCGTGCGAACTTGAATCCTTCGTTGGCCCGCGTGACATCGTCGGGTATGGCGACGCCCGCCGCCATCGCGATACGACAAAGCTCTTCGATCGAGTAGTTTGCAGAATCATCAAGCACTACATTAGGAGTCTGGGCGGCGAGCGGGGGCGGGCTCTCTGCGCGCGTCGAACGCTTTCGCAACGCGAGCGCGAGCGCTCCGAGAGCCCCCATGGATCCAGCGAGGAGGATCCACGCCGAGCGATGGGTCGACGTCCTCGCCGGGATCTCGAATCCGATTCCGTCCGCCTTCAACACCTGCCGCTCTCCCCGGAATCCACAGACGAGGGTGGCCGGCTCGATGCGTGCCAGTCCCGGCCGGACCGGCGCCATGTCGTAGTGGATCTCGAGCACGCTCACCGGGGTCGTACCACGGACCGTTCGCCGCGCCTGCTGCCCGAAGCTGACCAGCCTCAGGTTCTGGACGCGGGGCTCGGGAGGAGGCTCGAGCAGGATCTCCTGCGGCTCGCCGATCCACTCCAGGCGCACCACCCAGCGCACTTCGCCGTCCGGACGGTCCATCGCCTGGAGCTCGGAGGTGAGCGTCACGGGTTCGAGCGTGGCAAGCATCGCGAGGGCGAGCGCCGTCATGGCCGGATCATAATCAGCAAGGGAGATGCCAGGGAGCGAGCCTTGACGCCTTGGTGCGCGAGCACAAGAAGCCTCGGCGGCGCGGCAATCTGGCGCCCCAACTCCCGCCCGCCGTCATTTTGACGGAAGCTAGCGCCTCTTGCTGAGGGCTTGCTTCAGGGCGTCGGCGAATGCGGAGGTGCCCGACGGAGCGTGGCTCGCCGAGGAGGACGAGGTCGAAGACATGTAGCTCCGGTACTGCTTGCGCTCCACGTCCATCTCGGCTTCCTTTGCCGAGAGCGAGATCCGGCGCGCCTTCGGGTCGACCGAGAGGACCTTGACCGAGAGCTTCCGGCCCGGCTCGAACGCCTTGCCGGGATCCGCTCCCTTCGGAAGCTGGAGCTCGGACAGCGGGATGAGCCCGGCCAGCCCCGGCTCGAGCTGGACGAACACGCCGAACTTGACGCCCTTCTCGACGGTCCCCTCGACGACCGTGCCCACGGGGAACCGATCCGCCGCACCCTTCCACGGGTCGCCGCTCGCAACCTCGCGCAGCGAGAGCGAGATGCGCTTCTTGGACGCGTCGACTTCCTTGATCCAGCCGCTGACCTCCTGGGCCATGCCGAACGCTTCGTCGCCGAGCTTCCCGCCCCGCGGGAGCTGGGACACGTGGCAGAGCCCCTCGAGCCCCGGCTCGATCTCGATGAAGAGCCCGAAGTCGGCGCCCCGCACGACCTTCCCGGTGAACGCGTCGCCGGGCTTGTAGCGCTCGGCCGCCCTGTCCCACGGGTTCTCCTCGAGGTCCTTCATCGAGAGAGACAGGCGCTTGCCGTCCTTCTCGATCTTGGTGACCTTGACCTTGACCTCCTGGCCCGCCTTCAGCACGTCGGCCGGGTTGTCGACGCGCTTCCTGCTGATCGCCGACACATGGATGAGACCCTCCACGCCGCCGAGATCGACGAAGGCGCCGAAGCTCGTCACCGATCGGATGCGGCCCGTGAGCACGTCGCCCACCTGCATCTTCGAGCGCAGCTCTCTCGCGCGCGCGTCGTTCTCCGCCTTCAGGAGCACCGACCTCGAGAGGACGAGCCGGCGGCCGTTGCCCGAGAGCTCGAGGATCCGGAACTCGAAGCTCTTGCCGATCGCCTCGTCCTGGCTCTGTCCGGGCGCGAGGCCCATCTGGGAGAAGGGGCAGAAACCCCTGAGGCCCGCCACGCGGACCTCGTAGCCGCCCTTGTTCTTCCCGGTGATCTTCCCTTCCACCGGGAGGCCGGACTCGTGCGCCTGGCGGAGCGCCTCCTGGGATCGCCGGCCGAGGGCGAGCTTGCGGCTGATGCGGGTCTCCTGGCCGAGCTCGACGACGACGGCCTCGATCTCGTCGCCCACCTTCTCGTCCTCGAGCTCCGCGCGATCCATCACGGCCTCGGACTTCCCGCCGACCGCCACGAGGACGACATCGTCCTGGATCGACACGATCGTCCCCTTGACGAGGCTCCCGTGCTCGATGCGATCGGACGCGAAGTCGGCCTGGAGCGCGGCCTGGAACGCCAAGCTGTCCTCGGCGCCGGCGTCCTCGCCGTTGTCCGGACCCTTCTTCACCGCATCCTCCGCGGCGCGTCCGATCGCCTCACCCGGCGGATCCCCCTGCCCGCCCGCATCCGATCCGGGGATCTCCGAGTCCGTGACCGCCGCTTCCTCGCTCATCTACCGTCGTCTCCTCAAGGGAACGCCCATTCTAACGGAGTTTCCCGCACTTCGAGGACAAGACGCCGCTCACTCCCATCGCACCTTGTCCCGCCCGCGCTTGACCTCGGAGCGCCGATGCTTGGCGTCGAGCTCGGCCTCGCGCACGGCGTGCCGCTTGTGCGTCTTGCGGCGGGGCTTCTTCGGACGAGCGAGGGCCGCGAGCTTCCTCGCGAGCCGCTCGAAGGCCGCCTTGCGGTTCTGCCCCTGCGAGCGGCGCTCCGTCGCCACCACGACGATGCCCGTCGGCCTGTGGGTCAGGCGGACTCCCGACTCGACCTTGTTGCGATGCTGACCCCCGGGACCGCTCCCGCGGAGGAACTCGACGTCGCACTCGAGCGCGAGCTTCTCGAACGGATCGGGCGCCGCCGCGTCGACGCTTTCCGTGGCGGGCGCGCTCACACTTGCTTTTTCGTGAGGAAGCGCGCCATCTTCCGATCGAGCTCGCGCAGATCGAAGGGCTTCATCAGGATGTCGTCCGCGAGCGTCAGGTGAGACAGCGACCCGCTGATCTTCGCGCCCACGGCGGTGACGTAGATGACGGGGATGTCCTCGTAGAGAGCGTTGCTCTTGAGCTCGCGGCACACCTCCCAGCCCGAGAGCCGCGGCATCATCACGTCGAGGAGGATCAGGTCGGGACGGCTCTGCGCCACGGCGCGCAGCGCCTCCTCGCCGTTTCGCACGACCGTCAGGCGGCAGCGCGCCGCGAGGTGGAGTGCGAGCAGCGCGAGGAAGTCCTCGTCGTCGTCCACCACAAGAACGTGTGGAAGGGTCTCGTCCATCCCCTGCTTCCTCGCCCCGCTACGAGGAAGCTAACCAAGTGGGCCGCGGGAATCAAGGGCGCGCCTCCGGTTGCCGTCCGAGCGGAGTTCGAGGATCGTTTGATAGGATCGCGCGGTGATCGCGAAGCGCAACCTGACCCGACGCCAGGCGCTCGTGCTCCGGACGCTGACGAAGTTCGTCGGTGAGGAGGGCTACGCGCCGAGCATGCGCGAGCTCGCGGCTTCGATGGGCGTCACCGTCGGCACCGCCCACTTCCACGTCCACTCGCTGATGAAGCGAGGCTACCTGCTTCACGACGGGAGCGACCACGGCATCACGCTCCTGCCGCGACGCGCCTCCGAACGCGCCTCGCCGGAGCTCCCGATGCTCGGGACCATCGTCGCCGGGTTGCCGCTCGACCTGCGCGAGGAGCCGGGGGAGAGCATCGAGGTGCCCGAGTCGCTCGCGCGGCGCGCCACCTACGCGCTGCGCGTCCGCGGCGACAGCATGAAGGACGACGGCATCATCGACGGCGACTACGTGCTGGTCGAGCGCAGGGACTCGGTGGAGAACGGGCAGATCGCCGTCGTCCTCCTGCCCGACGGCACGGCGACGCTGAAGCGCGTCTTCAAGGAGCGCCACCGGTATCGCCTCCAGCCGGCGAACCTGTCGATGACGCCGACCTACGTGCCGAAGCTGAAGGTCCAGGGGCGCGTGCTCGCGATCATCCGACATTATTGAACCGGCGTCCCGATCACGGCTGGATCCCCGAACCGGCGGGGGACAAGCCCCCGCCCTACGATCCGCAAGCTCGATCGCAGCGGGATCCCGAACCGGCGCGGGACAAGCCCCCGCCCTACAATCCGCGGGCGAGCCTCAACCGCGGGCGCCGCAGAATCGATCGACGATGTCGATGAGGAGGCGCAGCTCGATCGGCTTCTTCACGTAGCCGGCGACGCCCAGCGCGTCGGACTTCCGCTCGATGCCGGCATCGCCGGAGAGCACGACGACGGGGATCGGGGCGATGCGGGGGTCCTGGGTCTGCGCCTTGCGGAACTCGACGCCGCTCATCCCCGGCATCATCAGGTCGAGCAAGATGAGCCCCGGAAGCAGGGGCGTGGCGAGGCGATCGAGCGCCTCCTGCCCGCTCGACGCGGTCATCACGTTGTAGCCCTTGTGCTCGAGGATGTCTCCGATCATCTCGCGGATGTCGGAATCGTCCTCGACGAGGAGTACGGGACGTCGATCGCTCATGCTTCCGCCTCCGGGTGCGACGGTGTCGGGGCGCGGCGCGGCAGCTCGACGTGGAACGTCGATCCCCGGCCGAGATCGCTCTCGACATGGATCGAGCCGCCGTGCGCCTCGAGGATGTTCTTCACGATGTAGAGCCCGAGTCCCAGGCCTCCGAAGTGCTCGGCGGAGACCGCGCGCTCGAAGGGATCGAAGATGCTCGAGAGGCGCTCGGACGCGATCCCGATGCCGTGGTCCTTGACGGTCAAGCCCACGCCGCCATCTACGGCGGAGACGCCGACGTGGATGGGCCGGCCGGCTCCGTACTTGAGGGCGTTGCCGAGCAGGTTGGTGACGACCTGCTCGAGGCGCCCCGCGTCCCAGTAGCCGACGGCTGGGCCGATCGCCAGCGACAGCGCGCAGCCGGCGGCGCGCAGCTCGCCGTCGAAGGCGCGCAGGACGTCGCGGACGATGTCGGCCAGATCGATCTCGGCGAGCGTGAGGTTGAGGCGCCCCGCCTGGATGCGCGAGACGTCGAGCAGCGCCTCGACCAGACGCCCGAGGCGCCGCGTCTGCCGCTCCGCGACGAGGAGCGACCGCGCGAAGCGCTCGCCGCCGCTGCCCGCCGGCGCCCCGCTCTGCAGCATGTCGAGGCTGTTCTGCACCGCGAGCTGGAGCGACGTGATGGGGGTACGGAGCTCGTGAGACGCGATCGATAGGAACTCCTCGCGGATCCGGATCGCCTCCTGGGCACGCTCGTAGAGGCGCGCGTTGTCGATCACCAGCGCGCAGCGGCGGGCGAGGTCCTCGGCGAGGGCAAGATCGGCCGGGCCGTAGCGCCGCTCCTCGTTGTCCGCCGCGAAGGTGATCGTGCCGAGCGTCCTCCCCCGCCCCACCAGCGGCACGGTCATGTAGGAGCAGAGGTTCAGCACGCGCAGGAGCCGGAGCGTCTCGAGGTTCCGCGTGCCGACCGGCGGCCACTGGTCCGGGCCGGCGTTCCCGATCTTCTGGAGGGCCTCGCGCACGCCGGTGTAGATCTCCGCCTGGCCGGTGCGCATCACCTTCGGCACGCCCTCGGGCGCCGCGGGATCGGGGGAGTACTTGACGAGCTGCTGCGCGATCGCCCCGCGGCGCGATTCGCCGTGCGCCACGGCCATGCGGCTGATCGAGCCGTCCTCTTCCAGCACATCGAACACGCAGAAATCGGCGAGGTAGGGCACCGTGAGCCGCGCGACGCCGGAGAACGCCGACTCGAAATCGAGGGCGCCGACGAGGATCTTCGACGCGTCCGCCAGGAACGCCGCGCGCTCCTCGGACTCCTCGGCCGCGCGGCGGGCTTCCTGCTCCTCGGCCAGGAGCCGGTCGCGCGTCTGCTCGGCGCGCTTGCGCTCCGTGATGTCGAGCGCGAGCCCGATCGTCCCCCCGATCAGGCCGTAGGCGTCGAAGAACGGCTCGACGTGAACGGTGAACGCGCGGCCTTGCCACTCGCGATCGAAGCTCGAAGACCGGCCGGCGAGCGCGGCCTGATGAGCGGCCATCGTCGCATCGCTTTTCGTACCCGTCGGCAGGAGCGCGGAGAGCGGCTGGCCGACAAGGGGCGCCGGCTCGAGTCCCAGGTTCCCGAGGCCCGATCCGACGCAGGAGGTGATCTTCAGGTCGCGATCGGTCGTCCAGAGGATGTCCGGCATCTGGTTGATCAGCATGCGCAGGCGCATCTCGCTTTCGCGAAGCGCCCCCTCCGCGCGCCGGCGCTCGGTCACGTCCATCGCAAGGCCGATCGTGCCGACGACCGTCCCCGCGCCGTCGCGGAGCGGCTCGACGTGCACCGAGTACGAGCGGCCCGAGAAGTCGGATTCGTAGCTCGTGGCGCGCCCGTCGAGGGCGGCCTGGTGCGCGGCGTTGGCGAGCTGCTCGGCCTCGCTTCCGGCCACGAATTCCGGGATCCGCATGCCGACGACCTGGCCGGCCTTCAGCCCGAGGATCGAGAGCCCCGCGCCTTCCGAAGTCAGGATGCGCATGCTCTGATCCGTCGTCCAGAGGATGTCGGGAACGTTGGAGAGCAGGAATGCGAGCCGCGTCTGGCCGCCGGCAAGGTCCTCGTCGGGAGCCGCGATCCCCGTGCTCCTCACGGCAAAGGTGATCCCGTCCGGCGCCTTCATCGCCCTGAGCACGGTCCTGACTCTGCGCCGGCCGCCGTCGCGCGTGTGCAGTCCGTGCACCACCACGTGCTCCTGGCCATCGACACGGGACGCGCGCAGCGCTTCCTGGAACCTCGATCGATCGTCCTTGACGACGCGCGCGAGCCAGGCGATCCCGCGCGCCCCCGTCTCGACCCCCACGAGCGCCTCGAACCCCGGACCGGCGCAGAGGACACGGTCCCCGGTCGCGTCGAGCTCGAAGATCACCTCGCCAAGCGTCTGGAGGATCTCGGGGATCCGTGCTTCGTAAGCGTTCGTCGCCATCCGTCCACGCTCGCCGGCGAGCGCAGGAGAGCGTAGCAGACCGGCACGCGATCCCGCGCCCCTCCCGCGCGCCGGTCGGCTCGGTGACGGAGGCTATAGTCAACGTCGATGCTGCCGCCGGACGTCCGAGACCACTTCCCGCTCCTCGCGCGAGGCGGGCTCGTCTACCTCGACAGCGCGGCGACGGCGCAGAAGCCGCGCGCCGTGCTCGATGCGCTGAAGGCGTTCCACGAGGAGACCAACGCCAACGTGCACCGCGGGGCTCACCGTCTCGCGCGTCGCGCCACCGCGGAGTTCGAGGACGTCCGGTCCAAGGCCGCGAGGCTCCTCGGCGCCGAGGACGCGCGGGAGATCGTCTTCACGCGGGGCGCCACGGAGGCCCTCAACCTCGTCGCGACGGTGCTCCGGCGCGCGCCGCATCGGCCCCGGCGATCGCGTGCTCGCGAGCGAGCTTGAGCACCACAGCAACGTCGTCCCGTGGCAGATCGCCTGCGCCGAGGCGGGCGCCGAGCTCGTCCCGATCCCCGTGAGCGCGGCGGGAAGCGTGGACCTCGCCGCACTCGACGCGCTCCTCGACTCCCGCACGAAGGTGGTCGCCGTCGCCCACGTCGGCAACGCGCTCGGCACCGTCGTCCCCGTCGCCCGGATCGCGGCGCGCGCGCACGCGGTCGGGGCGTGGGTCGTCGTGGACGGCGCGCAGGCGGCGCCGCACCTCTGCGTCGACGTCCGATCTCTCGGCGCGGACTTCTACGCCGTGTCGGGCCACAAGCTCTTCGGACCGATGGGAACGGGGATCCTCTACGGCCGCGCCGAGATCCTCGAGACCCTCCCTCCCTACGAAGGAGGCGGGGAGATGATCCGCGAGGTCACCTTCGCACGCACGGAGTACGCCGAGAGCCCCCATCGATTCGAGGCGGGCACGCCCAACGTCGCCGGGATCATCGGGCTCGGCGCGGCGATCGACTACCTCTCGTCCCTCGGCATGGAGCACGTGGCGGAGCACGATCGCGATCTCGTATCGCGCACGACGGACCTTCTCGAGCGCATCCCCGGGATCCGCGTCGCCGGTTCGGGGACGGAGCGCGCGGCCATCGTCTCCTTCCGCGTCGAGGGCTACGAACCTCACGAAGTGGGGCTACTGCTCGACCAGGCGGGCATCGCCGTCCGCACCGGCGATCACTGCGCGCAGCCGCTCATGAGGCGGCTCGGCCTCCCCGGCGGGACGTGCCGCGCGTCGTTCGCCCTCTACAACGTCCGCGAGGACGTGGATGCGCTCGCGAGCGCGCTCAGCGCTCTCTCCTGATCGGCGTCTCGTCGCCTCCCGGACGTCAGATCTGCGCGCGGAGGGCCTTCATCTCCGCCTGCAGCTCGGGGATCATCGGCAAGCTGATCGTCTGGTGCCCCGCCTCGCTCGCGCGCGAGACGTGCCAGTAGCAGAAGCCGAGCTTCACCATCGCGCGGAGGTACTTCCGGCGGGCGCGCAGCTTCCCGAAGCTGCCGCCGCTTCCGGCGAGCCACGCGAGCCGCCGCACGAGCGATCCCGAGAGCTGCTGGTCGTTCGGCGAGAGGAAGCCGCGCGCCACCTCGATCTCGAGCATCTTCCTGACGATCCTCCGCTCCCGGAACGACAGCCCGATGATGAGGAGAAGGAACGCGATGAACAGCGGCACCCACACGACGAAGTAGATCACCAGGAAGTAGGGCTCGAGGAGCGAGGCCACGGTGTTCCAGATGCCGTGGAGCGTCATCGCGAAGAACAGCCCGACGATGGGCGCCCCGAACTTGAGGAACGGGTTGTGGCTCTCGCGGGAGATGCCGCAGCCGATCCCCGTCATCGACGTGAACAGCGCGTGCGCGAAGGGGGAGAGGATTCCGCGGAGGACGATCAGGACCATGGCGCCCGAGAGCCCGCCCTCGCGGAAAGCGCGCCCGTAATAGAGGACGTTCTCGACCGTCGCGAAGCCGAGCGCCACGATCCCGGCGTAGACGAGCCCGTCGAGGACGCCGTCGAACTCGCGGCGCAGGAACACGAGGATCAGGAGGAGCCCGAGCCCCTTGCTCCCCTCCTCGATGGGCGGCGCCGAGAGCATCGCCGAGATGGCGCTCGCGTTGTCGCCCCCGGCCACGATCGCCACCGCGATGCCGAACATCGAGTTCAGGATGTAGGACACCAGGAGCGCGAAGAGCGCCCCCCAGAAGAACGCGCCCGCGAGCGCCCAGGCGGGCTCGGGATCGAACCTGTCGAGCCAGACGAAGACGAGCACGTAGAACGGCGCCGGCGTGAACGCGAGCAGGGATCCGACGACGAAGCTCCCGAGGCCGAGCTCCATCATCACCAGGAAGGAGATGATGAGCGCGAGGAAGCCGCCGAGCGCCACCGCTGCGAGAGCTCCGGCGATCCCCATGCCGGACTTCTGCCTCTCGCGATCGGGGTCGTAGCTTCCGATCGTCGCGAGCGCCTTCTTGACGTTGGAGGTGGACCCGCCCGGCTTGGCGCGCGGCGGAGGGGGCGGCGGCGGGACCCGCGGCGGGCGCGGCGGCGCCCCGGGCGCATCGGAAGCGACGGCACGCGTCGGAGCGGGGCGATCGTAGATGCGCGTCCGCTGCGACTCGGGCATCAGAGCGGCATCGCCGATCGTGACCGAGATGCGGGGGCCCTCGGCGCTGAGCTGGACGACGTCTCCGGACTTGAGGACGGCGCGATCGATCTTGCGCCCGTTGACCAGCGTGCCGTTCGTGCTGCCCTGATCGACGAGAACGAACAGCCCGCCCTGGGCCTCCACCATCGCGTGGTGCGACGACACCATCCCGTCGACGTTCTCGTCGAAGCGCAGATCGCACCCGGGGCTTCGCCCGAGCGAGAGGGACTCGTTCGTCGTCTCGAACCGGCGTCCCGAGAGCGACCCGGTCGTGACGTCGAGCCAGAGCTTCATCGGGCCGCGATTGTATCGAGGAGCTAGCTGCTACAGTCGTCGTCCCGATGCGGCGCGTGCTCCTCTTTTGTGGCTCCGTGGCGGCGGCGGTGGCGGCGGATGCGTCCGATCTGCCGGGTGCTCTGCCGCGATCCCCCGATCTGCAGAAGCGCCTTCAGCGCGCGGCGGACGCCGAGAGCACGGCGCCGCGGACCCGCCACCTTCTCCCCGGCGGGAAGCCCGCGTTCACCAACCGCCTGGTCCTCTCGACGAGCCCGTACCTGAAGCAGCACGCTCACAACCCCGTGGACTGGTATCCCTGGGGCGACGAGGCGTTCGCCCTCGCGCGCTCCCTCGGGCGCCCGGTGCTGGTGTCCATCGGATACTCCACCTGCCACTGGTGTCACGTGATGGAGGAGGAGTCGTTCGAGGACGTGGAGATCGCGCAGCGTCTCAACGAGGGATTCATCGCGATCAAGGTCGATCGCGAGGAGCGTCCCGACGTGGACGCGGTCTATCTCGCCGCGGTCGAGGCGATGACCGGCGGCGGCGGTTGGCCCTGCAACGTCTGGCTCACGCCGGACCGCCAGCCCTTCTTCGGCGGCACCTACTTCCCTCCGCACGACGGCGATCGCGGCGCCCCCATCGGGTTCGCCACGGTGCTCGCTCGGCTCCAGGACGCCTGGGCGACAGAGCGCGCCGCGATCGACGCTTCCGCGACCCAGCTCGCGCTCGCCGTCAAGGAGCGGCTGCAGCCTCCGTCCCCCGCCGACGTCGATGACGCCGCCGTCGTCAAGACGGCGATGGACTTCTACGCCGGGCGGTTCGATCGCGAGAACGGCGGGCTCGCGGGGGCGCCGAAGTTCCCTTCCGGGCTCCCGCTCCGGTTGCTGCTACGCGAGGGCCGGCGGACCGGCGACGCGCGCGCCACGTCGATGGCGACGCTCACCCTCGAGCGCATGGCGGCCGGCGGCATCCACGACCAGATCGGAGGAGGCTTTCACCGGTACAGCACGGATGGATCCTGGCGCGTCCCCCACTTCGAGAAGATGCTCTACGACAACGCGCTCCTGGCGCTCGCCTACCTCGACGCGTACCAGGTCACGCACCGCGACGACTTCCGCCGCGTCGTCGTCGACGTGCTCGGCTGGATCTCGCGGGAGATGACGTCGCCCGAAGGGCTCTTTTACGCCGCCACCGACGCCGACAGCAACGCCGAGGGCGGCGAGCGGCGCGAAGGGGCGTTCTTCACCTGGACGTCGCGGGAGATCGCCGCTGCCATCGGAGCGCAGGGCGCCGCGGATGCGCTCGCGCTGTTTTCCCTTCAGGACGACGTCGGCGGCCGCAGCGTCCTCGCCCTCCGTTCGGGAGCGCGGGCGCCGGACGTCGACGCCTACAAGGACCGGCTCCTCGCCGTGCGCGATCGGCGGGCGCGCCCCTTCCGCGACGAGAAGGCGATCGCCGCGTGGAACGCGCTGACGATCTCCGCCTACGCGCGCGCCGGCCTCGTGCTCGACGACGCGGCGTACGTCGCCGCAGCGGCGCGCGCCGCGCGAGAGGTCTCGGAGAAGCTCGTGCGCGACGGGAGGCTGCTTCACAGTTTCGCGGGCGGCGAAGCGTCGCAGCGAGGCAACCTCGCCGACCACGCGTTCCTGGTCGCGGCGCTCCTCGACCTGTACGAGGCGACGGGCGACGCCTCCCATCTCGAGCAGGCACGGAGGATCGACGATCTCATCCGCCGGGACTTCGAGGACCCTGCCGGCGGGTGCTTCGCCACGGCGTCCGATGCGGAGAAGCTCCTCGTGCGGGAGAAACCGATCGGGGACGACGCGCTCCCCTCCGGCAACGCCGTCGAGCTCATGAACCTCGAGCGCCTGCACGCGCTGACGACGGACGCGTCCTACCGGACCCGCGCCGACGCCCTCCGCCGCGCCTCCGGCGCCATCCTGGCAAGCTCGCCGGCCTACGCCTCCGAGATGGTGGCGGCACTCTCCCGCAGGCTCGACGATCCGAAGGAGATCGTCATCGTCGTCCCCCGGGACCGCTCGGAGGCGAAGCCCTTCCTCGACGTGCTGCGCGCGACCTACGCTCCGTCGATCGTGCTCTCGGTGGCGACGGCCAGCGACGCCCGACGCCAGGCTCGCTCGCTACCGCTCCTTGCCGATCGCGCGCCCGTCCAGGGGAAGGCAACGGCCTACGTCTGCCGCGAGGGCGCGTGCCAGCTCCCCACGACCGACCCTGCCGAGCTCAGCCGGAAGCTCGCGCCGCGCTCTCGACCCGGCCCGGCGGAGCTGCCATGATCCCGCCGATGGCCGGAGCCTCGACGCCGATCCCCGCGCTTCGCGGGAGCCCGCTCCTCGGCCATCTCCGCCAGTGGCGCCGCGATCCCCTCGCCTTCCTGCGGGAGCTCTCGGAGCTCACGAGCGAGATCACCCAGGTACGCTTCGGCCCGCGCTGGGTGTACATCCTGCGCCATCCCGATCTGGTGGAGCACGTCCTCTGGGAGAACCACAAGAACTACCGGAAGCAGACGCGCGGCTACCAGAAGCTCCGCCACGTGCTGGGGGACGGCCTCCTCACGAGCGAGCCTCCGTTCTGGCTCCGGCAGCGACGCATCGCTCAGCCCGCATTCCACCGCGACCGGATCGCGGGATTCGGCTCCGTCTTCGCGAACGCGACGCTCCAGATGCTCGAACGCTGGGAGGGGGCTGCCGCGCGGCGCGAGCCGGTCGACGTCGCGGTCGAGATGATGCGCGTGACGCTGCGCATCGTCGGCGAGACGCTCCTGTCGACCGACGTCTCGTCGGATGCCGCGGAGGTGGGACGCGCGCTCACCACGGTCCTCTCCCACACCATCGCCTCGATCACGAGCATCGTCCCCTGGAAGGACAAGCTCCCGACACCCGCCAACTTCCGGTTCCGGGAGGCGCTCGCGAGCCTGGATCGCGTCGTCCTGGGCATCATCGCGGAGCGGCGCCGCGACCCGACCGCCAAGTCGGACCTCCTCGCGATGCTGATGAACGCGCGCGACGAGGAGACCGGCGAGTCGATGAGCGACCGGCAGCTGCGCGATGAGGTGATGACGATCTTCCTCGCCGGGCACGAGACCACCGCCAACGCGCTCGCCTGGACCATCTACCTGCTCTCGCGCCACCCCGACGCCCGCAGCGCGCTCGAGGCGGAGGTCGACGGCGCGGTCACCGGCTCCGCGCCGGCGCTCCCCGAGCTCCCCAGCCTCGCCTTGACCGAGATGACGCTCAAGGAGGCGATGCGCCTCTACCCGCCCGCCTGGATCGTCGGCCGGTCGGCCATCGCGGACGACACGCTCTCCGGCCACACCGTTCCCGCCGGCTCCTTCTGCTTCATGTCGAGCTACCTCACGCACCGCCACCCGGCCTTCTGGCCCGACCCCGAGCGCTTCGATCCCTCGCGCTTCGCGCCTGAGAAGGTCGCGCGCACGCACCGCGGCGCCTACTTTCCGTTCGGCGGAGGGCCGCGCCTCTGCATCGGGAACAGCTTCGCGATGATGGAGGCCAAGGTCATCCTCGGGGCGATCGTCAAGCGGTTCCGCCTGGAGCTCGTACCCGGACACCCCGTCGTGCCGCTCCCGATGATCACGCTGCGCCCGCGCCATGGGCTGCCGATGACACTCTCGGCGCGCGGCTAGAGTCCTACGCGAGAAGCGTGGCGACAGCGCGGCGGAACGTCGTCAGGTCGTCCAGTTCCTCCGTGATCGCGCGCCAGCTCACGCCATGGTCCACGTCGACGTACATGTGGACGAGGACGTTCCGGAATCCAGCCCAGCCCGCAAGACGCGACGCCAGCTCCGGCGTGATGACGGAAGCCTCCGCCAGCAGCTCGAAGACGCGGCGATACGTCTCGGCCTCCGCCATGCCACGCTCGGCCACGACGTGGCTCGCGACGTCCGCCATGCACTCGACCGCGAGATGGAGATAGTGCTCGGCGAGATCGTGCACTTCGTCCCGGGCGAGGAACTCCTCGCGTGCGACCTGCGCCGAGCGCCTAAGCTTTCCCTCGAGCTCTTCCAGTGCCCGCAAGCGTCTCGAGACGATCTCCCGATCGATCAATGCGCCTCCCTTCCTTGGCACGCGCGATCACGGCAGCTTCCTGAATCGCGCGGATGTACGCCGTATCCAGGTACGCGCCCGTGATCTTGACGAAGTGACGCACGCGAGCGGACGGATCCTTCTCGTGAACCAGGATCCCGTCCCTGAGCACGCGATGCGAGAGGACAACGCCAGCCCGGTCGAGGAACACGAGGTCGAGCCGCTCCCCGGTGACCGCCATCAGCTTCGGCGCGAGCCGCTTGATGCGATCGAATGCGTCGTCGTCGCTCGGGGCGTCGTGGAGCAGGAGCGCCAGGTCGACGTCGCTGTCCGCACGCGCATCGCCGCGTGCACGGCTCCCGAAGAGGTAAGCGAAGAGGATCTCCGGGATGCAGGACATGACCCTGCCCAGCTCTTCCACCATCTCGCGATCACGCGCTGCCATGCGGAGCTTTCGCTCGTCCCATCCCATGATCGAGGAGTCTAGCAGCACGATGACATCGAGGACCGAGCGCCCCGCCCCCCCGGCGGGAGCGGGGCGGGGCGTGGTCAGGCGGCCGCCTCATCTCGCGGGGCGGCCTGACCGAACCCAGATCCCAGATCGCCACGACCCCAGCGCGGTAGACGGGAGCGCGGCCGCGAGAGTCGCGGGCGGACCAGGCATCGACGCGGCGGTGCTCTCGGCGAATCCCCAGTAGACGAACCGCGCGTCCCTCGGGAAGGGCCGACGCGCCGCCGCTCCGGAAGAACTCCACCGCGGCGCCACGCCGCTCGCGGGCGCGCGACGTGACGACCGGGTGCAGGTAGTAAGCGCGAAACCCCGCGACCACCATCGCCTGCATCGAGGAGACCGGCATCGCCAGCACGACATCGTCGCTCGAGGCGTGCCGCGAGAGCCAGCGCATCGCCTCGATCTCTCCGGTCGCGAGGACGTAGGGGCGCCGCGATCGCTCCATCGCCGCCACGTCCCCGGCGATCCAGAACAGCGGCGACGGAAGCGCGAGCGCGAGCGCGCCCGCCGCGACGAGGCGCCGTGCCGGGAGCTTCGGAAGCCCCCATGCCGCGAGGAGACAGAGCGGGATCGAGAGCCCGAGGTGGAACCGGCGCTGGACCTGGATGGGCGCGTAGAGGAGCGCGGCGCTCACAACCGCCCACGCCGCGACGCAGCGCATCTCCCTGCCGAGCGGGCGGTTCAGGACGACGCCGGTGATCGCGAGGGATAACGGCGCGAGCAGCCCCAGGACGTAGCGCATCGGGTGGGGCGACAGCGTGACGTTCTGGGCCCCGTAGTCGCGATAGCCGCTCGCGAAGAACGTGAGCCAGGCGTAGTAGAGCGCCGGCGGCACGGCGCCTGCCGCGATCCACAGGCGGCGCCACTGCCGGTCGAGCACGAGCGTCGCGACGATCGCGAGCGTCATCGTGACGACATCGAACACGTGGACGAAGCCGAGGAGCATCAGCGAGGCGAGGCACCCAAGGTCGCGGGCGCCCAGGAGCGCGAGCACGATGGCGATCTGGAGCGTGAGCGCGCAGCCGAAGTGCGGCAGCGACGCGGCGGAGAAGAAGGAGTTCTCGGGAACGTCCACGTCAGCGGAACCGATCGCCGGACCGCCCGCGCGGTGCAGCAGCCACAGGTAGGGTGCGATACCGCCGCCCAGCGACGCCATCGTGAATGCAAAGAGGCGCGCCGCAGGAAGGCAGCGGCACACCAGCCGCCAGAGGAGGACGAGCCCCGCGACTTCGAACGCCACGCGGGCGGCCTGGTAGGCCGCCATCGGCCGTCCCCCGAGGAGCACTCCGAACCCGCCGATCGCCTGGAAGAGCGGATGGAAGAAGACGTGCGCCCGGGCATCGGGATCGCAGAGGTTGCTGAGAAGAAGCGCCGAGCGCGCCTCCTGGATCCATGCGAAGTACTGGGCCTGATCGTTCCAGACGCGCGTCAGGCCGAGGAACCGCGTGCCTTTCGGGGCAAGGAGAAGCCCCGCCACGAACGGCGCCTGCATCAGGAAGAGCGCCGCGAGTCCGATGGCGATCGCCTTGTGGCTCTCTTGGACCTGCACGGGGCGCCGGTAGCATAAGCGGCGCCGATGCCGCGACCGACCCTCGCCGCGTTGCCGATCGATCCCTACCTTCCGGAGATCCACCGCCTCGTGCGCACGCACCGCGCGCTGGTCCTCGTCGCCGAGCCCGGCGCCGGCAAGACGACCCGCGTCGCGCCTGCGCTCCTGCCGCTCGGCCGGACGATCCTGCTGCAGCCCCGGAGGATCGCGGCGCGATCGCTCGCGCGCCGCATCGCGTCCGAGCAGGGATGGAGCCCGGGCGAGGAGGTCGGCTGGCAGGTCAGGCTCGAGAGGGTCTTCAACGAGCGCACGCGTCTCGTCGTCGCGACGGAGGGGATCCTCACGGCGCGCCTGGTCGACGACCCGCTTCTGGAAGGGTTCGGCGTCGTCATCGTCGACGAGCTGCACGAGCGCACGATCGACGCCGATCTCGGGCTCGCGCTTTCGCGCCAGGCCATGCTCGCCCGCGACGACCTGCACGTGGTGGCGATGTCGGCGACGATCGATCCCGCGCCGGTGGCGGCCTTCCTCGGCGGGTGTCCCGTGCTCGAGGTGCCGGGCCGGGCGCACCCGATCGCTCTCTCCCACGCGCCGCTCTCCGTGGCGGCCGCCGTGCGGCAGCGGCTCTCGACGGCAACAGGCGACCTGCTCTGCTTCCTCCCCGGCGCCGGCGAGATCCGCCGCACGATGATCGAGCTCTCCGGCATCGACGCCGACCTGTTCCCGCTCCACGGAGCGCTCGACGCCGAGGAGCAGGACCGCGCGCTCGCTCCGTCGCCGCGCCGCAAGGTGATCCTGGCGACGAACGTGGCCGAGACGTCGATCACCGTGGACGGCGTGACGGACGTGATCGACTCCGGGCGCGTCAAGGTCCTGCGCTTCGACCCCGGCAAGGGGATCGACAGGCTGGAGGCGGAGCGCGTGTCGCAGGACAGCGCCGATCAGCGCGCCGGCCGCGCGGGACGCACCGGGCCCGGACGCGCCCTCCGGCTCTGGGACGAGCGCGACGTCCTCGCTGCGCATCGCGAGCCCGAGGTGTGCCGCGTCGACCTCGCGCCGGCGTTCCTGCACCTCCTCGCATGGGGCGCGGACCCAGCCACGTTCTCCTGGCTGGAGCCACCCGCCCGCGACGCCGCGGATCGTGCGTTCGCGCTCCTGCGGGCGCTCGGCGCCGCCGAGGGCCAGAAGCTGACGGCCACCGGCAGCATCCTGCGACGGATCCCGCTCCATCCGAGGCTCGGACGGATCGTGATCGCCGCCTCCGGCGACCTGCGCGCGGTGGCGGCGTGCGCCGCGATCTCCGAGGGGCGCGGCATCGCCTGGGAACCGATCACGACGGACTCCGACCTGCTGCTCGCAGCCGACGCGGTGCTGAGATCGCGTGGCCGCCACGAGCGTCTCGCGCGCAAGCTCCACCGGATAGCACGGTCCGTGCTCGGAGGCCGCGGCCAGCCTCTGGACGACGCGGCCCTTCGTCGCGCGATCCTCGCGGGCTACCCCGATCGCCTGGCCGTGCGTCGCGACGCCGGGTCGCGACGCTACCTGCTTTCGAGCGGCCACGGCGCCGTGCTCGGAGCCGAGAGCGGCGTGCGCGATGCGGAGCTCATCGTCGCGGTCGATCTCGTGGCCGCCGGGACCGAGGCACGGATCCGCGCGTGTAGCGCCATCGACCGCGCCTGGATCGCGGCGGATCGCACCGTGGTGGTCCACGAGATCGACGCGCGCGGAAAGGTGCGCGCCTTCGCGCGCTCCTTCTCGGGCGAGATCGCGATCGGCGAACGCGCGGCACCGGTGGATCCCGGCGCGGCGCTCCCGCTCCTGATCGCCTTCGTGAAGCGGCGCGGCCTCGGCGATGCGGACCGCGAGACCCTGCGCCGCCTCGCGTTCGCCGGCATCGCGATCGATCTCGACGCGCTCGTCGCCGCCTCGTGCGCCGGACGGACCGAAGCCCCCGACGCCTCCCTCGCCGAGCTCCTGCCCGGCGACGTCGCGCGGAGGCTCGGGAAGCTCGCTCCGGCGCGCATCACGCTGCCATCGGGTCGGGAGGCGCCCCTCGACTATCCCGAGACCGGTGGCGCGTTGCTCGCGGTCAAGGTCCAGGAGCTCTTCGGCCTTCCGGACTCCCCGCGCATCGGAGCGCGCAACGAGCCCGTCACGCTCTCCCTGCTCGCGCCGAACGGGCGGCCGATCCAGACCACGCGCGACCTCCGGAGCTTCTGGTCCAGCACCTACAAGGAGCTCCGCAGCCAGCTGCGCGGCCGCTACCCCAAGCACCGCTGGCCGGAGGATCCCTGGACCGCCGCGCCCGGCCCCTCACTCAAGCGGCGTCGCGCGTAGCGTAAAGACGCGCGTGTGGCGGTCGCAGGGTCGGTGGCGCACACACCCGGTCTGTGAGGCGCCGCAACGCGTGCCGTATAGAGTCCCGCGGCACGCGGCTTGCTCCCTCGTCTCGCCGAGGTGAAGCCGATGTATCTTGAGCTCCTCGACTCCCCCGTGGCTCTCGACCCGACACCGATAGAGAAAGAGCTGAGCCGCTCCCGGTACCGCATGTGGGAGCGCCTGGTCGCCCCGGCCGATCTCAAGATCGTCTTTCCGAACCCGCTGATGCCCGAGCGCAGGATGGTCCGCCGCGTCCGCGATCTCTGCCGCGAGGGGCTCAGCTTCTTCACCCATCCTTCGGAAGACATCGGCCTGCACCCCGAGCTCGAGGTCCTCGAGGTGCGGCTCGAACGCGACGGGGAGATCCTCGTTCACCTCACCTGCGTCGTCCGACACGTCTCGGAGAACCCGGGAGACTTCGCGGAGGTCTGCGGGCTACACGCGATACCCCGGAGCATCGACGACGAGCGCGCCTGGGAGGAACTCCTGGCCTCCTGCGCCTAGGTACCTCGTCTCGGAACCGAGCGCTACTCTTGCCGCCCAGGCTCGCCGAGCACGTCCCCGATGCGTAAGCCCTCGCGGCGGAGCCTCCACACGAGCGAGTCCCGGCTGATGCCGAGCGCGTGCGCCGCTCCCGACGCGGAGCCGTGGCGCCTGATCGCGGCCTTGACCGTCTCGAGGTCGAGACCCTCGCGGCTTCCCCGGCGCGCCTCGTCTCTCGCGGCCGAGAGGCCGAGCTCCTGGAGGCGCACCGCCAGCGTCGACGCGGGCATCGAGCCCACGTAGCCGAAGGGCCCTGCGACCTCGGGATCGGAGGCGAGCGCGGTCATGACGCCCTTGTGCCTCCCGATCTTGCGCTCCAGGAGATCGCGAAGCTCCTTCTTCTGGTCGTCCGTCATGCGCTTCGGGGCCGTGACGGCCACCGGCGGAGGCGCCTGGAGATCCTCCTCGCGGCGCGGACCGATCGCCTCGATCGGGAGCTGCGACGCGTCGATCCGCCGCGTGCCGGGAGGCGCGAGCAGCACGGCGCGGTTGACCGTGAGCTCGAGCCCGCGGATGTTCCCGAGCCGCGACCACGCCGAGCTCTGCAGCACGCCCAGGGCGCCATCCGTGAAGCCGGAGACATCGTCGCGGCCGTAGCGCGCCCGCGCGGCTTCGAGGAAGAGCGCCGCGAGAGCGGGCACGTCGGCCGCGCGACGATCCAGGGGCGGGAGCTCGATCGTGATCTCGCGGATCCTCCAGTAAAGGTCCTCCCGGAAGCGACGCTCCTCCACCATGCGGGCCAGATCCTCGTTCGTCGCGGCGATGACCTGCACGTCGACCTGGAGCTCCTCGCTCGATCCGAGCGCGGAGAACCTCCCGCTCTGGATCAGCCGCAGGAGACGCTGCTGGAGGTCGGGAGGCAGGAGCGCGATCTCGTCGATGAAGAGCGTCCCGCGATCGGCGAGCTGCGCCTTTCCGGGCCGCCCCCGCGGGGGAGCGTTCGCATACCCGGAGCTCGCCGCATAGCCGAAGAGCTCCGCCGAGAGTGTCTCGGACGAGGTGACCTGCGAGCAGTCGAGCGTCACGAACGGCCCGGACCTCCGCGGACACTCGTAGTGGTAGGACTGCGCGAGGTGCGACTTGCCCGATCCCGTCGGTCCCAGGAGCAGGAGTCCCACGCGGTCCGCCTTGGAGATGCGCAGGAGCGTGCCGATCACCTTGTCGGCGAATTCAGGATCGGACGTCTGGTAGCGGCCGAGGCTGTACTGCTTGGCCTCCGAGCGGCGCAGGGCCGCCACCTCCTGGCGCGAGATGTCGAGGTCCGACTGCACCGAGCGCAGCGATCGCAGGAGGTTGAGGTTCGGCTCGACGATCCGGCAGATGTCGAGCATCAGCTCGGCATCGCCATCGGTGAAGGGAGACTGCTCGCTCGTCCGGTGGGCGTAGACGCAGCCCCCGAGCGCGCGATCCGGCGTCTCCCGCGACGCATCCCAGAAGAAGAGCGGGACGGCGAGCACGCTCTCGACGCGCTGGCTCCGGAGGCTGTCGGAGTCGACGTCGAGCGGCTGGCTGTGGGTCGTGAGGATGGGCTTACCCGTCTTCTTGACGTTCTCGAGGACGAACCACGATCCGTGGAGCGAGATCTCGCGCGACTGGACCATCTTCCCGGAGCTCGTGATCGCCGACCAGGAGCCGTCGTCGGCCGAGAGCAGCGCGACCAGCGCCTTCTCCGCTCCGAGGGCCTGGCGCGCCGTCTCGGCGAGATCCTGGAGCGCGAACCTCCAGTCCGCGCGATGGAGGTAGTCGCGGCCCAGCAGCCGGCGCAGGACCTCGAGATGGTGGCGGGACAAAGCGGGAGCACCGGCGCCGTCGTCCGCCGCCTGGGAGGGCCTGAGCCAGTCGGGAATGCGCTCCGCCACGGCGCGGCGATTCTAGCTCCGGGCGCGCTCGTCCTCCGGTTTCCAGTCCCCGGGCGCAGGGACGCGCTCGATGCACGACTCATGGTCACCTTGCATGAATGCGCAACGAGATTCGTTGCGGAGCGACGGCCAGGACGACTTCGACGAAGCCCTTCGAAGGCACATCGCCGCGCCGCCTCCGCCTTCGGCTGCGGCTGCGCTGCGATGTGATCTAATGTCCTCGAGCTGTTTCGCCATCCGTGCAGAGTGCCGCCACGTACGTGTAGGACGAAGGACCGGTCCTCGTCCGCGATCACCCGTCGTCAACGCCACGGAGACATGCCATGTTCCTGAAGCGCTACGTCCACTGGCTCCACGCTCGCTGGCCCGCCGGAGTGGTCGAGAAGCTCCCTCGGGTCAATCCGGACGGCACCACCAACGTGCCGGGGCTCTACATCACCGGCGACCTCACCGGCATCCCCCTCCTGAAGTTCGCGGCCGACAGCGGCGCCCGCGCGGTGCAGTCCATCGTCGCGGACCCCGCGTTCCAGAGCGCGCGCGGCGGGGGAGGCGCCTCCGAGAAGGAGATCCTGGACCTGGTCATCGTCGGCGCCGGCGTGTCCGGCATGGCGGCGGCCCTCGAGGCGGAGAAGAGCAAGCTCACCTACCAGCTCTTCGAAGCGTCGGAGCCCTTCTCGACGGTCGTCAACTTCCCCAAGGGAAAGCCCATCTTCACCTACCCGACCGAGATGCGTCCCGCCGGCGACCTCCAGTTCACGGCGACGGTGAAGGAGCCGCTCGTCGACGAGATGAAGGCGCAGACGCTCGCCAGGGGCATCAAGCCGCGGTTCGCGCGCGTCGAGCGCGTGGCCCGGAAGGGCAAGGTGTTCGAGATCGTCATCCCGAACGAGGAGAGCCTGCTCGCGCGGCGCGTCGTCGTGGCGATCGGGCGCTCGGGGAACTTCCGGAAGCTCGGCGTGCCGGGCGAGGACCTCGGCAAGGTCTATAACCGCCTCCACGATCCGAAGGAGTTCGCGGGCAAGAGCGTGCTGGTCGTCGGCGGCGGCGACAGCGCGCTCGAGGCGGCGATCGCCATAGCCCAGTGCGGCGGCAACGTCACCATCTCCTACCGCAAGGCCGAGTTCTCGCGTCCCAAGGCCGACAACATCGAGCGCCTCGAGGCGCTCAAGCGCGATCCGATGGCGGAGGTCGAGGTCGAGACGCCGGTCTCGGAGCGCGTCACCACCGCGACCGGCGCGTACATGGGAGCCTACAAGAGGGCGGGCTCGATCACGCTCCTGCTCGGAAGCAAGGTGAACGGCATCACCGACACCGAGGTCTCGGTCACCGACGCCGAGGGGAAGAAGAAGACGCTACCCAACGATGCGGTCTTCGCCATGATCGGCCGCGAGCCACCGCTCGACTTCTTCCGGCGCAGCGGCGTGCGGATCACGGGCGAGACGACGGGGATCGAGTGGGTGGCGATCTCGCTCTTCTTCCTCGCGATGCTCATGGTCTACGACTGGAAGAACAACGGCTTCTTCTTCCACCACTTCCCCGCCCTCGACGCCGACACCTTCTTCCCGAAGAACGCTCCGGCCTCGATCTCGGCGATCTCCCAGAGCCTCGCGAACCAGGTGAAGGACCGCAAGACGCTCGTCAGCGTCATCGCCTACTCCATGAAGGGCCGCTCCTTCTACTACACCTCCGCATACACCCTCTGCATCGCGATCTTCGGCCTCCTGCGGATCCGCCGGCGCAAGACGCCCTACGTCAAGCTCCAGACCCTCTCCCTCTTCCTGGTGCAGCTCTTCCCGCTCTTCCTGCTCCCGGAGGTCATCCTCCCGTGGATGGGCTACAACGGCTACTTCAACCACGGGTTCCTGAAGACGGCGGCGGATCACCTCTTCGAGCTCTACGTCTCCCCCGACGACTGGGCGGCCGGCAACTGGCCCGACTGGGGCCACCCGCGCGCCTACTGGCGCGCCTACGGCTTCATCCTCGCGTGGCCGCTCATGGTCTACAACGTCTTCACCAGCGCGCCCATCTCCTGGTGGATCGCGATCTCCTTCGTCCAGACGTTCGTCATCATCCCGCTCTTGATCTACTTCTACGGCAAGGGCGTCTACTGCGGCTGGATCTGCTCGTGCGGAGGCCTCGCGGAGACGATGGGCGACACGCAGCGACACAAGATGTTCCACGGGGCGCGATGGAACCGTCTCAACATGGTGGGCCAGGCCATCCTCGCGGCGGCATTCCTGCTGCTCGGCGTGCGCGTCCTGGGATGGGTCATGGGAGAGGAGTCGCTGCCCGCCAAGTCCTTCTCGCTCCTGCTCGAAGGCAAGAACGCCGCCGGCGAGCTGGTCAACCCCGTGTCCTGGAAGTGGGCGGTGGACGTCTTCCTCGGCGGCATCATCGGCGTCGGCCTCTACTTCAAGTACTCGGGCCGCGTCTGGTGCCGCTTCGCCTGCCCGCTCGCCGCGCTGATGCACATCTACGCGCGCTTCAGCCGGTTCCGCATCCTCTCCGAGAAGAAGAAGTGCATCTCCTGCAACGTCTGCACGTCCGTCTGTCATCAGGGCATCGACATCATGAACTTCGCCAACAAGGGCATGCCGATGGAAGACCCGGAGTGTGTCCGCTGCAGCGCCTGCGTGCAGAGCTGCCCCACGGGGACGCTCTCGTTCGGCCAGGTGGATCGCAAGACCGGCGCGGTGATCCGGCGCGATCCCATCGCCGCATCCCTGGTCCACGTCCGGGAGGGCATGCCCCACTGAGCGGGGACGGAAGCGCGCAAGACGGCTGCGCGTATGTCGCGACGGGAGTACAATCCACCGCTTCGCCCCCTCCATGTCGACCGCGGCATTCCGAGAATCCTGCCAGGTCCATCCGACTGATGTCGACGGCATCGGCTGCGAGGCGCGAGGAGAAGGCACAGGTGCACCATGAGGACGGAACAGACGCGATGGACCGAGGGTAAGGGCTGGGAGCCGCGCACGCCGGGAGCGGAGCTCGGAAGCGCCGCACAGCTCGTATTGCTCTTCGGCGGGACCGATCTCCTGAAGGACGGGACGCGGCTCCAGGAGGTCAAGCACGCGTACCCGGGGGCATCTCTCCTCGGGTGCTCCACCTCGGGAGAGATCTTCCGGACGGAGGTCACGGACGACTCCCTGGTCGCGACGGCGGTTCACCTCGAGCACACGAAGGTGCAGGGTGCGCAGACGACGGTCGAGGATGCGTCGCAGAGCTACCAGGCGGGCGAGCGGCTCGCCGCGGCGCTCCCCAAGGACGGCCTGACCCACATCTTCGTCCTCTCCGACGGGCTCAAGGTCAACGGGACCGACCTCGTCGCCGGCCTCACCAAGTCGCTGCCCACCAACGTCACGGTCACCGGAGGCCTCTCGGGTGACGGCGCGCGATTCAAGGAGACGCTGGTCTTCTGGAACGCGGAGCCCGGGGTCGATCGCATCGCCGCCATCGGCTTCTACGGCGGCCGCCTCAAGATCGGCTATGGATCCCTCGGCGGCTGGGATCCCTTCGGTCCCGAGCGCCTCGTGACCAAGGCCAAGGGCAACGTGCTCTACGAGCTCGACGGCGGCTCCGCGCTCGAGCTCTACAAGAAGTACCTCGGAGAGCACGCCGCGCAGCTCCCGGCCTCGGGGCTCCTGTTCCCGCTCGCGCTTCGGACCAAGGGAAGCGATGCCCCGGTCGTGCGCACCATCCTCTCGGTGAGCGAGGCGGATCAGAGCATGACGTTCGCGGGCGACATCCCGGAAGGCGCCTACGCGCAGCTCATGAAGGCGAACTTCGACCGCCTCGTCGACGGCGCCCACGGAGCGGCGAAGACGAGCCACGAGGCGCTCGGGAAGGCGAGCACGGGGCTCGCGGTCCTGATCAGCTGCGTCGGCCGCAAGCTCGTCCTGAAGCAGCGCATCGAGGAAGAGGTCGAGGCGGTCCGCGACGTCCTCGGAGACGGCGCGACGCTGACGGGCTTCTACTCTTACGGAGAGATCTCGCCGTTCACGCCCGGCGCGAAGTGCGAGCTTCACAACCAGACGATGACCATCACGACGTTCTCCGAGAGCTGACCGCCCCGATCTCTTGGACAAGCCTCTCGATCGCCTGCTGAAGAGGCAGATCGCCCGACACCTCGGGGAGCTCTCGTCGCTCCCCGAGAACGTGCGGGCCTTCCTCGACGTCGTCAACGCCGCCTACCTCCAGTCCAACGAGGACCGGGCGATGCTCGAGCGCACGCTGGAGCTCTCGTCGCAGGAGCTGCTCCAGGCCAACTCGGAGATGCGGGCGATCTTCCAGGTATTCCCGGACCTCTTCTTCCGCCTCGACCGGAGCGGCACGATCCTCGCCAGCAAGTCCGGCGAGGACGGGAACCTCCTGATGCCCGAGACGAAGCTCGTCGGCAAGCGCTTCCAGGACGTCTCCCCGGACGCGAGGGACCGTCTCGAAGACGCGCTCGCCCGTTGCAACGAGACGCAGGCGCTCGTCACGGCGGAGTACACGCTGGAGGTGCGCGGGCAGAAGCAGCACTACGAGGCCCGCCTCATGCCGCTTCTCGAAAGGGAGATCTTCGTCGTGGTGCGCAACATCTCCGATCGCAAGGCGGCGCAGGAAGCGATGCGCCTGGCGAAGGAGACGGCCGAGGAGGCGAACTCGGCGAAGAGCCAGTTCCTCGCGAACATGAGCCACGAGCTCCGGACGCCGCTCAACGCCATCATCGGGTACAGCGAGCTCCTGAGGGAGGAGGCCGAGACCGCAGGAGAGGAGTCGGCGGTCCCGGACCTCGAGCGCATCCATTCCGCGGGGACCCACCTGCTCGCGCTCATCAACGACATCCTCGACCTCTCGAAGATCGAGGCGGGCAAGATGGAGCTCTACATCGAGACGTTCGATCTCCAGTCGCTCGTCTGGGACGTCGTGGCGACGGTCGAGCCGTTGATGGAGAAGCGCAACAACAAGCTCGTGGTGACGTGCCCCGAGGACCTCGGCACGGTCCAGGCCGACCTCACCCGCGTGCGTCAGGTGCTCTTCAACCTGGTCAGCAACGCCTGCAAGTTCACCGAGAACGGGTCCGTGGCGCTCGACGTGGAGCGGCGTCACACGGATGGCGCCGACGAGATCGTCTACCGCGTGCGGGACAGCGGGATCGGCATGACTCCGGAGCAGATGGGGCGCCTCTTCCAGGCCTTCACGCAGGCGGACCAGGCGACGACGCGCCGTTACGGCGGCACGGGGCTCGGCCTGGTGATCAGCAGGCGCTTCTGCCGCATGATGGGCGGCGACATCTCCGTGGACAGCGAGCCGGGGAAGGGGTCGACCTTCACGGTCCGCCTGCCCGCCGTGGTCGGGAGCGGGGCAGCCCCGGCGCCCGCGCCCCCGGAGCTTTCGGTGTCGGAGCCGCCTCCGGGAGACGCGCCGCTGGTCCTGGTGATCGACGACGATCCGGCCGCCCAGGACTTGATCCGGCGCATCGTGTCGCGCGAGGGGTACCGCGTCAGCACGGCGTCGCGCGGCGAGGAAGGGATCCTGCTCGCCCGATCGCTCCATCCAGCGCTCATCACGCTGGACGTGATGATGCCGGGGATGGACGGCTGGTCGGTGCTGACGCGGCTCAAGGGAGACGCGGACCTGGCGGAGATCCCCGTCGTCCTTCTCACGATGCTCCACAACCAGAGCCTCGGCTACTCGCTCGGTGCCAGCGACTATCTCACCAAGCCGATCGACCGGCAGCGGCTCTCCAGCGTGCTCAAGCGTTACCAGGGTCCGAGGGCCACGAGCCGCGTGCTGGTGGTCGAGGACGACGACAACGCGCGCCGCCTCATGATCCAGCTCCTGGAGCGCGAGGGCTGGACCGTCGACTCCGCCGAGAACGGCCGGGTGGCGCTCGACGTCCTGAGCCATGTCTCCCCCGAGCTGATCCTCCTCGACCTGATGATGCCGGAGATGGACGGGTTCCAGTTCGTGGAGGAATACCGGAGCCACGAGGAGAACCGGAAGGTCCCGATCGTGGTCCTCACGGCGCTGACGCTGGACGCCGACGACTACAAGAGGCTCCACGGCCTCGTCGAACGGGTGCTCCAGAAGGGCGCCCAGCCGTTCGAGGTGATCGAGCGAGAGCTCCGGAAGGTCCTCTCGCAGTGCGCGCGTCCCGCCGAGGCCCCCACGTAGACGTCGCCCCGGAGGGGATCGTCACTCCGTGCTCGACCGGAAGATCCGCTCGATCCGATCCAGCTCGTCCTGCTGGATCGAGAAACCGGTCATGCTGCGGAGCGTGTCGAGGATGACGACGGCGTTGACGGTCGCATCCGACATCCCGGTGGCGTTGAGGCGCTTGCAGAAGCTCTCGTTGACCTTCGCGAGCTCACCGAAGAACTCGACCAGATTCGCGAGGTCCCAGTCGGGCGACCTCCCCGCCCTCATCCTGAAGTACTGGGCAACCAGGTACATCGAGATCAGGCGGTAGGTGCTCTCGTCCTCGGTCATGAACGGAAGGTGCGTGTCGGCCATCGGCCGGAGGCGATCCAGCACGGGGCAGCCGCTGGTCACCATCACGAGCCCCACGAGGGGGCTCACGGCGCTCTGCACGGCCGCCGACTTCAGGTAGGTGCGTCCCGGCGCCTCGACGCGCACGTCGCAGCGCTCGTAGGAGGGGATGTCGCCGAAGGCGTGGATGCACCCGGCCAGGTTCGCCGCAACCGGACACTCCGGGTGCTCCGCCTCGTTCAGCGGGCAGTTCGGGCACTGGTGCAGCGTCAGCCGCGTCCACGGCGGCAACGGATCGGGACGCTGCGGCACGATCGAAAGCGTGTCCCGCCGGAGGCTCACCGAGATGTCGCGCGTCGTCCCGTTCGGGAGTCGGAAGTGGTACCCGTAGGTGACGAGCCCCTCGGCGTCGGCCATGAACGCGGTACCGTAGCCCATGCGGCGCACCCGGTCAACGCCCGGGGGCACGCCGCGCGACGCGCATCATCGAGGGGCGTCTCGCGCCGCGAGAGCGTCCGCGGCTCCAGGATCCGTCACGCCGATGGCGCGTGAGGTACGCTCCGCGGTGATGTCGCTCCGGGGCCACGTCTACACCGTCGCGCCACGCCTGCGAGACGCGTTGCGCCGATCCCCGGCGCCGCCGGGGGCGCCCTGGCACACGGCGATCGCGGAGGACGGTCGCGAGCTCAGGATCACCGGATGCCTGCGAGAGCTCGCGGGCGCCTCGACCATCGTCGTGATCGTCCACGGCCTCGGAGGCCGGGCCGATAGCGACTACTGCCTGCGCGACGCGGCAGCGGCGGAGCGCGCGGGCTGCTCGTCGCTCTGCGTCGCGCTGCGCGGCGCCGATCGCCGCGGCGAGGACATCTACCACGCCGGCCTCACCGCAGACGTGGACGCGGCGATCCAGTCGGGAGAGCTCTCGGCGTACCGCCGCATCGTGCTCCTTGGCTACTCCCTCGGCGGACACACCGTGCTCCACGCAGCGCTACGCCCGGTCGATCGGCGGATCGCCGCGGTCGCCGCCGTGTGCGCCCCCCTCGACCTGGCGGCGGCGCAGCGGTTCATCGACACCGAGGCGCTGGCGATCTACCGGCTTGCGATCCTGCACGGCTTGAAGGCGATCTACGCGGAGGTCGCGCGCCGGCGGGCCGTTCCGACGCCGCCACGCGCCGTCCGCCGCATCCGCACGCTCTACGAGTGGGATCGGCTCACCGTGGTGCCGCGGTTCGGATTCGGAACGCCCGAGCGCTACTACGCCGAGACGTCGGTCGGGCCACGCCTGCCGTCCTTGCGCACGCCCGCGCTCGTCGTCGCGTCCGAGGGCGATCCCCTGGTGCCGCTCGGAGCGGTGCGCCCCCATGCCGACGCCGCGCGCGCGACCGTGCGCACGGCCTACGTCGCCACCGGCGGCCACGTCGGCTTCCCCCGCTCCGCCGATCTCGGGATCCCCGGCGAACGCGGGCTCGAGCCGCAGATCGTCGCGTGGTTGCTCGCCCCCTCCTGACCGCGGTTACAGCTTGCCCGAGAGCTTCTTCGCCGCCTCGAGCGCGTGCTGCACCTGCACGGCGCGTAGCCGATCCCGCACGGCGGGGTGCGCATCGACGATGCTCTGCATCCGCTCGCCGCGCACGCGGAGGAGCTCCGTCGGGCACGTCGCCACCACCGACGCGGTCCGCGGCCCGCCGGTGAGGAACGCGATCTCGCCGAAGAACTCGTGCTTCTTCATGCGCGCGAGCTCCACCGGGTAGCCGCTGCGCCCCGTGACCGCCTTCACCTCGCCCTTCTTGATGAAGAAGAGGTCGCTTCCCACGGTGCCCTCGGTGACGATGACCTCGTCCTTGCGCACGCTCATCAGCTCGAACGCCGCCACCAGCGCCTCTTGCGCCGCCTCGGGAAGGGCCGAAAGGATCTGCGACGTGGCCATGAAGAGCGTGATGACGCGATCGCGGTAGAGCTCGACCACCGCCTCGCCGAACGACGGGTAGTCCGCCATCAGGGTCTCGGCGTCCTCGTAGAAGAGCTCGTAGAGCATCGACTCGTGCTCGGCCACGATCGTCGCTTCCTGCTCCGCGTCGGTGAGGAACGCCATCAGGCCCAGGAGGTCGCCCGGTCCCTGCTTGGCCACCTCGACCACCTGCCCGTCCTCGGTGCGGCGCGCGCGGAGGCTACAGCTTCCGCTGCCCATGATGTAGAGCGACCGGCACGTCACGCCTTCCTGGAAGATCTCGCCGCCCGCGGGGATCGTCACCTTCTCGCACGACCGGATGACCTGGTTCATGGCGTCGGGCGGCAGGCTCTTCAGGAGCGCCGTGTTCAGACGCGCCGCCGACTTGGTCGTGTCGCTCGCCTCGCGCTGCGCTTCGGCCTTCAACGAAGCCAGCTCGGCGTCCGCCGCCTCCAGCTCCGCGTCCCACGCGGGCGCCTTCGGCGCCGGCGTGGCATCGGCGGGGACGACCAGTTCCTCGTAGACAGGCGCGACGCTCGGGGCAACGGTCCGCGCCGGCGGGCGCGCCGGCGCAGCACCCGGAGCGAGCTCCTCCTGGAGCTCGAACGTGACGGGCTCCTCCGCGGGGACGTCCTCGAACTCGACGATCTCCTCGATCTCGATGATGGTGTCGGGATCCTCTTCCTCGGCCGCCGCGGCCGCCGGAGTTTCGCCTGGGGAGATGCCCGCGGTCGCGCTCTCCTTCGCGTCGCGCTCGACGTCGGTGGTGTCGGCCTCGGGCTTGTCCTCGTCGTCGAGCACGAGCTGCTCGGCCTTCATGTCGAAGATGCGATCCGCGAGCGCGTTCAGCTTCTTCTTGAAGCTCCCGTCGCGATCGAGCGCGCGCACGCGGTTGACCAGCGCTTCCGCCTGTTCGAGCTTCCCCTCCGCGACCATCGTGGTGGCGAGCAGCATGTAGCCGACGACCGTGCGCTTCGGATCGCCGCCCATGAGGTAGAGGCCCGCCAGGGTCTTGCGCACGCCGACGTCGTTCGGATCCTCCTTGAGGATCGCCTCGTACACGGGGATGGCGGCGTCGAAGCGCTGGTCGAGCCGGAGCTTCTCCGCCTCGATGAAGAGCGCGGTCTTTCGCGTCGAGACTGCCATGGATTTCGAGAAGGCCGCCATCATACCGTGGCGGTGCGGCTAGACTAGCAGCCGCACGTGCGCGGCCGGCGCGGCAGCCCTTGGCCTGGCGGCGATGCGGCGTGCCCTCGAGGGCGACCTCGAGGCTCTCGCGCGGTCCCGAATGGAAACCCCCTTCTTCACCCCGACGTGTCGTCGCACCTCGGGGGCGATCTCGCCCGTCTCCTAGGAGGCCCATGGCCGACAAGCTCATCACGTACCTTTCCGCGGAGCGCGAGCGGCTCGCGGGTAACTACGACCAGGCGCTGGCCCTCTACAAGGAAGTCCTCGCGGTCGATCAGACCGACTGGAAGATCCGCGAGTGCATCGCGGACACGCTCCACGCCAAGGGCGACACGCGCGCGGCGCTCAAGGAGCTGTTCACCGTGGCCAACCGCCTCATCTGGGAAGCGGCCTACGGCGACGCCAACCGCATCCTGACGAAGATGCTGCGCATCGACCCGGACAAGCAGTTCGACATCACCAAGGACGTCCAGCGCTGCATGGACGAGGTCGCGGAGGCAATGGGCCAGAACCCGGAGGAGATCCCCGCCGACGCCAACTGGGAAGGCACGAGGGACTTCTTCGAGTCGCTCGCTCTCGACGAGAGCGTGGAGATGAACGTCCCGGACGAGATCCTCGACATGGTGGACGTGATCCCGAGCAAGGGACCCCCGCCGTTCGCCCCGCGCAACGAGCTGACGCTCGTCTTCGAGGGTGGCGACAAGGTGCGCGTCGACGCCGCGGACTTCATGGTGGGGTGCGCGGCGGATTGCAACCTCGTGCTTCCCGGCAACGTCGCGTCGGCGCACCAGTCCCGGATCGTCGAATCGGACGGGCGCTGGATCCTCCAGGGCGTCCAGGGAAGCCAGGCGACGCTTTGCAACGGCGCCGTCGTCGACGAGGTGGAGCTCGCGAACGGGAACGTGATCTCCTTCGGCCTGTCCGGACCGCAGGCCCGGGTGCAGATCTCGGGCTCCTGATGCGCGGCGCGTGATGGACGAGCCCTCACCGCCGGCGGCGGATCCCGCTCACCCGCCACTACCGCCCGCGGTCGATGCTCGGTGCCGCGATCTCGAGGGCCGCATCGCGCAGAACCCCAAGGGCAAGGCGCTCTACCTCCAGCTCGCGCAGCTCTACCAGGACAACAAGCGGCGCGATCTCGCGCTCGACGTCCTCCGCCGCTGCCTGCAGGTGGACCCGGGCAACGTCACCGTCAGGAGCAAGATCGAGATCCTCCTGCGCCTCGAGTCGCCGCCGCGCGCCGCGGCAACGTCCGTCTCACCACAGCCCGACGCCGAGCGACCCGGCGACGAAGACAGCGCGCTGTCCCCCATCGAAGCCACGCGTCGCGGCGGGCGCCTGCTCACGTCGGCCGTCGCCGTGACCGTGGCGATCCCGCTGCTGTTCGGCCTGAAGGCGCTGCTGTTACCGTCGACCCGGCGGCTCGTGACCGTCGACGGATCGATCTCGTGCCCGCGCTTCTCGCCCGACGGGACGCGCGTTGCCTACATCGCATCGTCTGGCGGCGACACGGCCCTCTACGTCGTCGACGTCCGGAGGAGAGAGGCGCGCAAGCTCTGTCCGATCCTGGGCTATGGAGGCGACTTCTGCTGGTCTCCGGACAGCCAGAAGATCGCCCTGGAGGCCATGGACACTCCGGGCGAGGACGACTCCGACGAGGGAGGCGACGGCTTCGGGCTCGGCAACGTCATCAAGGTCATCGACGTTGCAGGGGGCAGGAGCGCGAACGTGGGACAGGGCACGAACCCCACCTGGGCTCCCGGAGGCGTCGAGCTCGCCTTCCTCGCGGACCCGACCTTCGAACAGATGCGCTCCGAGTCCTTCGAGTACGACCGGCGGCCGATCGCCATGGTCAACGTCATCACCAGGGCGGTCCGCACCATCACGCGCCATGGCGGAGAGTCCCTGATCTTCTCGCCCAGGGGCGACACCCTGCTCTTCGAGGTCCACGAGCCCGGCGGGTTCGAGCCGCGCGCGGAGGACGCCGCGCGGGTGGAGGAGCGGCGCGACGATCTCGCGAGCGTCGCCGAGAACGCGCTCTCGACCGGGGCGAAGAACGAAGGAGAGGCCCATCGCGGCTTCACCCGGGAGCTCGAGGCGCGCCAGCATGAACGGGAGCGGCAGGGCGGTGGCGATCTCTCCCCGCACATCTACACTCCGACCAACATCTATCGCGTCTCCGTCCCGGACGGTCACGTGGCGGCGCTGACGACCGACCGTCTCTCGACCTCGCCGGTGTGGAGCCCGGACGGCGACACGGTGCTCTACGTCAACTACCCGCGGCGCGATCACCCGGAGCTCTGGCTCATGAACGACGACGGGTCGGGACAGAAGCCCGCCCTCGCGGAGAAGACGACGGCGCGCGTCTACGACCCGAACGTGAAGGCGTTCTTGCCAGGACGCAGGATCGTCTTCTCCGGTGTCGTCGGAGGCGTCGATGCGGGCGCCGCGCAGATGACCTCGGGACAGTTCCCCGCCGATCTCTTCCTGGCGGAGGTCGGTACGGATGCGCGGCGCATCGCCAACAAGCACGCCTTCAAGCACGACGCGTCCGTCGCCGCGGACGGATCGCGCATCGTCTACGTGGTCCGCGATCCGGACGGCGGGAAGTCCGAGCTCTATGTCATGAAGCTCCGCTGACCTCGCCCGGATGCGCGCGTCATGATCCTCGTCCTCCCGCTCGGGCCCGAGGACGCTCCCACCGAGCTTCCCCGCGTGACCTCGGCGCTCATCGCCCTCAACATCGCCGTGTTCCTCCTGGTCAACGGACCGGCGGACCGGGTGCTCGAGCGAAAGACGGCCGAGCTGGAGCGTCTCGCCCAGTGGGAGGTCGAGAAGGAGCGCGCGGCGCGCCCTGGCGCCCTTCCGGCGCGCGACCGCTACCCGACCGCCCTCGCCTACCTGTCGCTGGATCCCGCCTGGCGCGAGACGGTGTCCCGCGAGGCCCGGGATCGCCTGGACGGATACGTGGAGGAGTACGATGGCCTCCGCGCGTCGCACCCGTTCTATCGTTACGGGTTCGTCCCGTCGCAGCCCTCGGCCTTGCGCCTCGTCACGCACCAGTTCCTGCACGGCGACCTCCTGCACATCCTCTTCAACATGATCTTCCTCTGGTCGGCGGGTAGCTATCTCGAGAGCGTCTGGGGGGCGCCGCTGTTCGCCTTGTCCTACCTCGGCTCGGGTTGCGCCGCAGCGATCGTCCACGCCCTCTGCAACCGCGGCAGCGTCGAGACCGCGATCGGCGCGTCGGGTGCGATCGCCGGCCTGATGGGAGCCATCCTCGCAAGCAACCCTGCCGCCCGCATGAAGGTCGCCTTCGTCTACGCGCTGTCGCTCGCTCCCCGCATCCGCTTCTTCGCCGCGCCGACGGGAGTGCTCGTCGGTCTCTGGCTCCTGCAGCAGGTCTTCATGACGCTGATGACCGTGCGCATCGCCATGCCTGTCGCCTTCGCCGCCCACCTCGGCGGCTTCGGAGCAGGGGTCCTCGCGAGCGTGATCCGAAGGCTTGTCGCCGGCCCAGCCGGGGGATAGGAAGAGGTCGTGCGGATCCGGAGCATTGCTTGCGTCCTACTCGCAGCCGCCGGAACCGCCCACGCCCTCGACCCGAGCCGTGCGCTCTCCGATTACGGCCACGACGCGTGGCAGACCGAGGAAGGGCTGCCCCAGAACTCCGTCAACGCGCTGCTCCAGAGTCGCGACGGCTACCTCTGGATCGGCACGTTCGACGGGCTGACGCGGTTCGACGGGCTCCAGTTCACTCCCGTCGAACCCGGAGTCGACGCCGACCGGAAGAGCGGCCGCGTGCTCGCGCTCGGTGAGGATCATGACGGCACGATCTGGGTCGGAACGGAAGGGAGCGGGCTCTGGTCGTATCGCGAAGGGCAGCGGAAGGTCTTCGGCCGCGAGGCCGGCCTCGGCGCCGACGTGGTCCACTCGCTCGCGATCGCCGACGACGGGACGGTGTGGATCGGCACGGACATCGCGGGGCTCTTCCGCTTGAAGGACGGGCGCATCCACGCCGCCGGCCCCAAGGAGATCGGCGATTCCGGCGTCACGTGCCTCCTGTGGCGGCGCGACATCCTCTGGATCGGGACCCAGCACGGGCTCTGGCGCATGGCGGGCGGCGCTTTCGACAAGGTCCCAGGAGTCGAGACGCCCTCGATCTCCTCCCTCTGTCAGGCTCCCGACGGTACGACCTGGATCGCCAGCTCGGACGGCCTCGCACGCGTCACCCCGCTCGGGGTCACGCTGCGCACGGGCCGCGAGCAGGGTCTTCCCACCAACGACCTCACGTCCGTGTGGGCGGACGAGCACGACGTCTACTTCGGCACGCGCGAGGACGGGATCGGCCGCTACCGCGACGGCGCGATCTCGCTCCTGACCCGGCGCGACGGGCTGTCGGGCAACGACGTCGGGGTCCTCTACGAGGATCGCGAGGGCTCGCTCTGGATCGGGACCCGCGCGGCCGGCCTGAACCGCCTGAAGGACGTCCGCTGCACCACCTTCGGCGTCGCGCAGGGGCTCTCCCACGAGGTGGCGCTCTGCGTGCTCGAGGATCGGAGCGGCGCACTCTGGATCGGGACGAACTGCGGGGGCCTCAACCGGTACGCTGACGGGACCTTCTCCGTGCTGACCACGCGCGACGGCCTCTCGAACGACTGCGTGTGGTCTCTCGCGGAGGCGCGGGACGGCACGCTCTGGATCGGGACCTGGGGCAACGGGGTCTCGCTCTACAAGGACGGAACGTTCCGCACGCTGACGCGCGATCAGGGGCTGCCGAGCGATGTGGTGCTGGCGCTCGCCGAAGATCCCGCCGGGACGATGTGGGTCGGGACGAGCGGCGGGCTGGCGCGCCAGCGCCCCGACGGCGGGTTCGACGTCTTCACCACGCGCCAGGGGCTCTCGGCCGACGACATCCGTTCCCTCCTTCCGGCAAGCGACGGCAGCCTCTGGATCGGGACGTACGGCGGAGGTCTGTGCCGCTATCACGATGGCCAGATCGCGGTCTATCGCCGCGGGACGGGACTTCCGTGCGACGACGTGCGCTGTCTCTACGAAGACGCGCGGAAGGTCCTCTGGGTCGGGACGTTCGGAGGCGGCCTTTGCCGTTACGACGGGCGCTCCTTCGCCGTCTTCAGGAAGCGCGACGGCCTCTACGACGATCTCGTCTCGCAGATCCTCGAGGACGGCCTCGGCAACCTCTGGATGAGCTGCAACCGCGGGATCTTCCGCGTCCCGAAGGCGGACCTGGATGCGATGGCGCGCGGCGAACGCGCGACGGTGACGTCGTTCCCGTACGGCATCGCCGACGGCATGCGGAGCCGCGAGTGCAACGGAGGCAGCCAGCCCGCCGGTGCTCGCGCGCGGGACGGCTCGCTCTGGTTCCCGACCATCCGTGGAGTCGTCAAGGTCGATCCCGCGGCGCACACGAGCCAGGCGCCTCCCTCGGTGGTGATCGAAGACGTGCTGGTCGATCGCGACCACCTCCGTCCGCACGGGGACGACGGCGCCGACCGGTCGCTTCTCCGCCTCCCTCCGAACAAGCGCAGCTTCGAGCTCCGCTACGCCGCCATCTCGTTCAACGCGCCGGAGCGCGTGCGTTACCAGTACATGCTCGACGGCCCCTCGGGGACGGGCCCAAGCTGGGTCGAGGCTGGCCCGCGCCGCGCAGCGTTCTTCACCAACCTCCGGCCGGGGAGCTATGCGTTCCGCGTGAGGGCGAGCGGGGAGTCGGGGGTGTGGTCGTCCCCTCCCACGTCTGTCCAGATCTACCTCACGCCTCACATCTGGGAGACGATGGGCTTCTACGCGATCGGCACCGCGTTCCTTGCGATGGCGGGATGGTCGGTCTACCGGCTGCGCATCCTGAGCCTCAAGGCCCGCCAGGAGGAGCTCGTCTCCCTGGTCGACGAGCGCACCCGGCGCCTGCAGGAGGAGAAGCAGCGCACCGAGAGCGCGATGCTCCTCGCCAACGAGGCGAACCGCGCCAAGAGCCAGTTCCTCGCCAACACGAGCCACGAGCTCAGGACGCCTCTGAACGCCATCATCGGCTACAGCGAGCTCCTCGCCGACGAGGCGAAGGAGAGCCCTCAGCTCGCCGAGGACCTCCGGCGCATCGAGGGAGCGGGTCGCCACCTTCTCGCGCTGGTCAACGACGTGCTCGACATCTCGCGCCTCGAATCGGGACGGCTCGACCTTTCGGTGGAGCGTTTCGAGCTCGCCCCGGTCGTGCGCGACGTCCTCGACGCGGCCCGCCCGGCCTGCGAGAAGAACGGCAACCGCCTCGAAGGCCCGGGGGCGGCGGCGGTTCTCGGGACGATGGTCTCGGATCCCACGAGGGTGAGGCAGGTCCTGCGAAGCCTCCTCGACAACGCCGCCAAGTTCACCAAGTCCGGGCGCGTCTCCCTCGACGTCTCGCGCGACGACGGAGGAGGCGGCGGCTGGGTCCGCTTCGAGGTCGCCGACACCGGCATCGGGATGTCGCGCGAGCAGGCGGCCCAGCTCTTCCGCCCCTTCACGCAGGCGGACGCCTCGATGACACGCAAGTACGGAGGGAGCGGCCTCGGCCTGGCGATCAGCAAGCGCCTGTGCGAGGCGATGGGAGGAGAGCTCTCGGTGAAGACCGCACCGGCAATGGGATCCACGTTCACGGTACGCCTCCCGGCCGAGCTTCCGGAGGACCCATCCGCGTGACGTCGCGGGGCCGTAGATCACCTCCTGGGGCATCATGACGCGTCTTCACGACCGTCCGAGCGCCGCGCGCGAAGAGACCGGGCCTTCCCGGTCCACCCTTCCCGGCGGCGTCAATCCCGAAACCGTGAGGCGTGAAGTCGCGGTGGAGGCGCGGCTCCTGCAAGCGCTCGATCAGCTCGGGCGGGTCGACGCGGGAACGGACGCCGGGACAATCGGCGAGCGGGCCGCGCGCGCGATCCAGGAGTCCCTCGGCCTCGACTTCGTGGCGGTCGCGCTGGTGGACGAGACCGACGGCGTGGCCGTTCATTTCTGCCACGCATCCGACCTCGACGTCCCGAGGGTCCCCGGGTACCGGCAGCCCCTCTCCCACGGGGCGATCGGGCTCGCCGCACGCGAGCGGCGGACCGTGTACGTTCCCGACGTCCACGCCGAGCCTTGCTGCGTCGACATCGTGCCCGGCATCCTCACGGAGCTCGCCGTCCCGGTGGCGCCGCAGGGCCGGGTCATTGCCGTCATCGACTGCGGGAGCCGCGACCCGGAGGTCCTGAGAGATCGCGGCGTCCTGCTCGAGGTGGTGGCAAGCCGCCTCGGCGTCACGCTCGAGAACGCCCGGCTGCTCCACGAGCGTGACGCGGCGACAGAACGCGCCGTCCGCCACGCCCGCGAGCTCGAGGCGCTCAACGAGGTGGCCCGAATCGTCACCGGAGGCCTCGAGCTCTCGCCCATGCTCCAGCGCATCACCGACACTCTCGCCCGCTGCTTCGACTGGGAGTTCGTCGCCTGCATGAGCGTCGATCCCGTGAAGCGCCGATTCCGGTGCGAGGCGCTGACGACGGAGATCCCGACCGGCGTCTACGTCGGCTACGGCCGCGCGCTCGGGAGCGGTGTCGTGGGGGAGGTGGCGGCAACGGGCAACCCCATCCTGCTCGATGACGTCCGGCTCCAGGAGAACTACGTCGAGACGCTCCCGGGCGCGATGTCGGAGCTCTGCGTGCCCGTGAAGTATGGCGGGGAGCTCGTGGCGATCATCAACCTCGAGAGCACGCGGCTCGCGGCGTTCCGCAACGACCTGCGCCTCCTGGAGACGATCTCCGAGCAGGTGGCCGGCGCCATCGCCGCCGCACGGGCCTACGAGGCGCTCGCGCGCCGGGCCGCGCAGCTCGAGACGATCGGCGAGGTCTCGCGGAGCGTGATGGGAACGGCGGACCTCTCGACCGTGCTCGATCGCGTCGTCACCTACCTTCACGCGCTCATGGGGCTCCCCGTTGTCGCGATCCTGCTCTACGACGGCAAGGGCCGCATGCTCACCCTCGTCGCGCACGCCGGGAACCTCCCGATGAAGTTCCAGAAAGGCGCCTCCTGGCCCGTGGATTCCGGCGTGGTGGGCCGCGCCGCCCGCAGCGGATCGCACGTGCTCGTCGCGGACGTGCGAGCCGATCCGGCCTACATCGCCACCAACGAGGACATCGTGTCGGAGCTCGCCATCCCCATCCGGTTCCAGGGGGAGACCCTCGGCGTCCTCAACCTAGAGAGCACGTCGGCCGACGCCTTCTCGCCCGAGGCGGTCGCCGTCCTCCAGACCCTGACCGACCAGATCTCCGGAGCCATCCACACCGCCGCGGTCAACGGGAAGCTCTCGGAAGCGAACCGCACGCTCAAGGAGCTCTTCTCCCGGTACGTCGCGCCCGACGTCGTCGAGGCTCTGGCGCGCGAGCCGGGCAGCGTCGAGGGGCGCGCCGATCGCCGCGACGTCTCGGTGCTCTTCGCCGACATCCGAGGGTTCACGCGCATCGCCCAGCGGCTCGACAGCCAGGCGGTGCTCGACCTCCTCAACGGCTACTACCGCGCCCTCGGCGACGCGATCTTCGCGGAGCGGGGCAGCATCAACCGGTTCCTGGGCGACGGCCTCCTCGCGGTGTTCGGCGCGCCGGAACGCCTCGTCCGGCACCAGGAGGCGGCGTTGAAGGCGGCGCTCTCCATCCAGGAGAAGGTGAAGGAGCTATCGGGGCACTGGCTCGAGGTGACCGGCGAGCCGCTCCAGGTGGTGGTCGCGATCAACTCCGGTCCCGGGATCGTGGGCAGCATCGGGGACCCGCGCCACATGGAGTTCACCGTGCTCGGCGACGTCGTCAACGTCGCGTCGCGGCTCGAGGCAGAGGCGAAGGCGCGGGACGCCCTCATCGTCGCCGCCGGCTCGGTGGTGGAGGCGATGCCCGATCTCCGCGCGACACCGCTCGGCGAGACCGTGCTGCGCGGGCGCGAGGGCGCGGTCGCGATCTACCGCATCCTCTGATCGCGCGACGCTCGCCGCGGGGACCGCCCCGCGGCCGCCCGACCTCGACGCGGCGTAGAATCATCCAGACGTCCCCGAAGGAGGCTCAGAATGTCCCACCTCGACACGGGTAACACCGGCTTCATGCTGCTGTGCTCCAGCCTCGTGATGCTGATGACCCCTGGCCTCGCCTTCTTCTACGGAGGGCTCGTCGGACGCAAGAACGTCCTCACGATCATGATGCAGAGCTTCGTCTCCATGGGCTGGACGACGATCCTGTGGTGGGCCTTCGGATTCTCGGTCTGCTTCTCGGGCGACCTGAAGAGCCATACGGACTTCGCCGGAGTCATCGGCAACTTCGACTGGGCGTTCCTGTGGAACGTCACGCTGGCGACGCCGTCGCCGAACGATACGATCCCGATGATCGTCTTCTGCGCCTACCAGATGATGTTCGCCATCATCACGCCGGCGCTCATCACCGGCGCCTTCGCGAACCGCGTCACGTTCAAGGCCTACATGCTCTTCCTCACGGCGTGGCTCGCCCTCGTCTACTTCCCCTTCGTCCACATGGTGTGGGGCGGCGGGATCCTCGCCCAGTGGGGCGTCAAGGACTTCGCAGGCGGGATCGTGGTCCACAACATCGCCGGCATCGCCGCGCTCGCGTCGGTGCTCTACGTGGGGAAACGCCGCGCGGAGGACCCCGGCCCGCACAGCATCCCGCTCGTCGCGCTCGGGACGGGGCTTCTCTGGTTCGGCTGGTACGGCTTCAACGCCGGGAGCGAGTTCCGCGTCGACTCGATCACCGCCGTAGCCTTCCTGAACACCGACGTGGCGGCGTCCTTCGCGGCGGTGGCGTGGCTCTGCGTCGAATGGGGGAACGCGCGGAAGCCCAAGCTCGTCGGGCTCCTCACCGGGGCGGTGGCCGGCCTGGCGACCGTCACCCCGGCCGCGGGCTACATCTCGCCCACGTCGGCCGCGCTCGTCGGCGTCATTGCCGGCGTCGTTTGCTACTACGCGGTGGCATTGAAGAACAGGTTGGGATGGGACGACGCGCTCGACGTCTGGGGCGTGCACGGGGTTGGCGGGTTCCTCGGCATCATCCTGCTCGGCGTCTTCGCGACGACGGCCTGGAACCCCGCGGAATCCGGAGGCGTCGACGGCCTCCTGGCCGGGAACCCGCTCTTCTTCGCCAAGCAGTGCGCGGCCGTCGTCCTCTCCTCGGCGTGGGCCTTCCTGTTCACGCTCGGGATGCTAAGGGCGATCGACGCCATCACACCCGTCAAGGTCGATCAGGGCCATGAAGAGGTGGGCCTGGACGAGGCTCTCCACGGGGAGAAGGCCTACATCGAAGCGATCTGATCGCCGGGCAGCGCGGAGCTGCCTACTCGATCTCGAACGAGTAGAGCTCCACCGGCCACGGCCACCAGCCGAACTCGATGTTGTCCCCGCCTTCGGCGTTCGCCCCGGTCGGATCGACGAGGTTGATGCGCGTGCAGGTGTTCATGCTGTCGGTGATGCCCCAGAAGACTCCCGCGGCGCTGGACGGCGACGTGTACGTGCCGATCAACGTGGGGCCATTGAAGAGCGTGATGGTCAACATCACGCCTGTAGAGTAGGCCTGGAGATCGAGGCCGAAGGCGTACGAGGGCGTTGCTCCGAACAGGACATAGTCGATGCTGTCCGTGAAGTAGTTCGACACCACGGTCCTCGTCGGGTTGCCGGAGAAGCCCGCTCCGAGCATTGCGAGCCCGTTCGCACCCGAGGCATTCGCCGCCGCCACGCTCAACCCGGTGGAAATGTCTCCCGGATCGATGCACGGTGGGTCGCTCGAGGTCGGGGTCATCGGGGACACACAGCCGGCGACGGCCCCCGCCGGGACGTTCCCATCCTCGTAGTTCTCCGACGTCAAACCTGGCGCGGCGGCGTCGAACGCCGCGCGCGTCGTATAGATGGTCTGGGTGTTCGGGCTGGCGCCGCCCGAACTCCCTTGACTCGCGGGCGGCATTGGACGAACCGACTCGGATGGTTCGGGCTTGCCGTGGCTCCGGACCCATCCCGTCAGCGAGCGATCCGAGGCGATCGCTGGCGCGGCGATCGAGACAGCGCAAGACAGCGCGGCGAGCATCGTTGGCTTCCTCACAAGCACCTCCCCCGGCGTGCGAAGAGAGCAGCGCCGTGCGTCTATCTTCGCACGTCCGTAGGGGCCAGGCGGGCGCGGAGGTGCTATTCGATCTCGAAGGAGTAGAGCTCGACGGGCCAGATGACGCCGAACTCGACGAAGTCACCGCCCTCGGCGTTGGCTCCGGTCCCATCGCGCACATTGATCCGCGAACAAGGGCTCGAATCGTCAGTGATGCCCCAGAAGACGCCAGCCGCGCTCGACGCTGACGCGTAGGTGCCGATCAACGTGGGGCCGTTGTAGAGCGAGATCGTCAGCGTCACGCCTGTCGGGTAGGCCTGGAGATCGAGGCCGAACGCGTATGGGAAGGGCGCGTAGACAATGAGGTAATCGGTGCTGTCGGTGAAGTAGTTCGACACTACGGTCTTCGTCGGGTTGCCTGCGAACCCGGCTCCGAGCATCGCGAGCCGGTTCGCACCTGCGCCGTTGGCGGCCGCCACGTTCAGGCCGGACGCGATGTCACCCGGATCGATGCACGGCGGGTCGTTCGAGGTGGGCGTCATGGGAGACACACAGGCGGATATGCCCCCCGCCGCGACGTTCCCATCCTCGTAGTCCTCCGGCGTGAGGCCTGGCGCCGCGGCTTCGAACTGCGCACGCGTGGTATAGACCGTCTGGCCCGTCGGGCTGGCGCCTCCCGTCCTGTGAATCGCGGGCGGCAGTGGACGAATTGACTCGGATGGTTCGGGCTTGCCGTGGCTCCGGACCCATCCCGTCAGCGAGCGATCCGAGGCGACCGCTGGCATGCCGATCGAGACAGCGCAGACCAGCACGGCGAACGTCGTTGGATTCCTCACGACCACCTCCCGCGGCGTCCGACGATAGTACCGCCTGGTGTGATCCTCGCACACTCTTGCGGGATCGCGGAATACGGTCGTGTCCTCGTGTCCGGCACGGTGGGCATCGATCACACCGCCGACCGTAACCCACCTGGAAACGCGTTCGCGTCCCATGGCACGGCTCCTGCTCTGGCCGATCCCGAACCGGAGCGAACCGATGCGACCCCTGCCCCTCCTCGCGCTCGCCACCCTCGTCGTGGCTCCCGCCCTATCGTCGCCTGTCATCGTCGTCCCGGGGACCTACGCGCCCGGCGAGACCGACGTGCGGTCGGGAGAGCTGTGGCTCGGCCTCTACGACGCCGACAGCGGCCGGCACGAGCTTCGTTACGCGCGTCTTCATGTCGAGCGCTGCCCCGACGCGACCGTGGTGGAGGTGGAAGGCGCCGTCCAGCCCCTGCTTCTCGTCAAGTCCGCTCCCGAGCTCAAGGCGGGCTCCGTCCTCACGTTCGACGGTGACGCCGCCAGCGGGGACGCGCTGCGCGTCCTCTTCTCGGGCGACCTCGACTGGGACGGACGCTCGGATGCCGTGCTGGCCGTCGACCACGAGCGGGTCACGATCGTCGCGCTCGTTCTCTCGACGCGGCCCGGCGCCGCCCCCGAGGTCGTCACGAGCGTCCCTGTCGCCCGACGCGACGGCTACCTGACGACGAAGGCCGTCTTGGGACCTATCCCCGTCGGCGCGCCCATCGGATCCAGGTAGAGGAGCTCCCAGCGGTAGGTCTCCCCCCGGATGAGGCTGCGCCCGATCGCCTCGGGGAAGATCAACGGCGATGCGGTGCCCTCGACCTTCGCCACCTCGGCGCCCGCCTTGTCCCGCACCGTGATCCGGTAACGAGCCACGCCGGCCGCCTCGGGAAACGTGAAGCGCGGCGGCGGCCCGCTGACGGTCCCGGTGGGCGAGAAGCGGTCCAGCGCTGAGCTCGGTGGCGTTTCGCCCGTCGCGTGCCCTCCCCCGCAAGCGCGGCCGACGGCGAATGCGATCGACGCGACGGCGAGGAGGAGGCGCAGGAGCTTCACGCGGCGACCTTCGTGCTCTGCAGACGGTATAGACGGGCGTAGATGCCGTCCAGCGCGAGGAGCTCCTCGTGCGTCCCCTCCTCGCGGATCTGCCCCTTGTGGAACACCAGGATCCGATCGACCTCGCGGATCGTCGAGAGGCGATGGGCGATCACCAGCGCCGTGCGATCGGCCAGGAGGTCGTGCAGGGCGGCGCGGATCTTCTCCTCCGCGGCGGGATCGACCGACGCCGTGGCCTCGTCGAGGATCAGGATCGGCGGGCGCAGTGCGAGCGCCCGGGCGAGGCCGAGGAGCTGGCGTTCGCCCGACGAGAGGTTGACGCCGCGCTCGGAGAGGCGGGTCGCCATCCCGTGCGGAAGGCGCGCCAGCACGCTGTCGAAGCGCGACACCGCCACCGCCCGCGCGAGTGATTCCTCCGTCACGTCGGCGTTGCCGAGGGTCAGGTTCGTACGGATGTCGCCCGAGAAGAGGTAGCTGTCCTGGAGCAGGAGCGCGATGTTCCGGCGCACCGCTCGCTTCTGCATGTCGCGCAGGTCTCGCCCGTCGATCGCGATCCGCCCCTGGTCGGGATCGTAAAAGCGCACCAGGAGCTTGGCGAGCGACGACTTGCCCGAGCCCGTCGCGCCCACCACGGCGACCTTCTCTCCACGCCGCAGCTCGAAGGAGACGCCGGTTAGCGCGGCAGGCGCGTCCGCGCGGTACCGGAAGGTCACACCCTCCACCTTCAAGGCCCTCCAGTCGTCGGGGAACGGCAGCGCCGTGGCCGATTCGGGGATCTGCGACGTGTCGTCGAGCACGCTCCAGATCTTCTCCGCCGCGGCCATCGCCGCCTGCATGACCGTGTACTTCGCCGACAGCTCGCGGAGCGGCGTGTAGAACTTCTGGGTGTAGTCGAGGAACGCGACCAGCGTCCCGAGGGTCGTGATCGACGCGAGCACCTGGCCGCTGCCGTACCAGAGCAGGAGAGCGACGGCGAACGTGCCGATGAGCTCCACCACCGCCGAGAACGCCGACTCGTAGACGACGCTCGAGAGCTCCGCGTCGCGGTACTCGACGCTGCGCTCGTCGAAATGGCGAGCCGACCGATCCTCGCGGCTGAAGACGCGGATGATGGTCATCCCCATCAGGCTCTCCTGCAGGTAGGCGTTGAGCTTCGCCACCCGGGAGCGCACCTTCCGGTAAGTGTCGCGCACGTTGATGCGGAAGTAGATGGAGAACCCGAGGAGCACCGGCACCAGCACGAACGACACGAGGGTCAGGCGCCAGTTGAGCCAGAGCATCACCGACACGATGGCGAGCAACCGGAAGATGTCCGTCACGACGCTGATCGCGCCCGACGCGAAGAGCTCGTTGATCGACTCCGGGTCGTTGGTGATGCGCGTCAGGAGGCGTCCGACGGGGTTTCTCTCGAAGAACTGGATCGGCCGCTCCATCGCGTGGCGGTAGAGCGCGGAGCGGAGGCTCCGCGTCACGCTCTGTCCCGCGAGGTTCGCGACGTAGAGCTGGGCGCCCGAGAAGACGAGCTCGGCGGCCAGCGACAGGAGGAAGAGGACGCCGATCACCATGAGCCCGTGCACGTCGCGCCGCGCGATGTGCTCGTCGATCCCGACCTTGAGCAAGTAGGGCTGGGCGATCTGGGCGGCGCTGGTGAAGAGCGAGAGGAGGATCGCCCAGGCGACGAGCCCCTTGACGGGTCTCACGAACGGCATGAGCTTCCCGACCAGGCGGCCGTCGTAGGCCTTGCCGATCGCCTCTTCCTCGGCGTCGACGGCCGGTCGCGGCGCCGGCTTGCGCAGCCTCACAGCGCGGTCAGCTCCTCGGTCAGGCGCTGCTCCTCGAAGGCGTCGAGGTAGGGGCCCGGGCGCTCGAGCAGCTCCTCGTGGGTCCCGGCGTCGACGAGGCGGCCCCCGGCGAGGACCAGGATGCGCCGCGTGTTGGCGAGCGCCTTCACGCGGTGCGTGACGACGATGGTCGTGACGCCCCGCGCGCGCTCGTAGAGGTTGCCGATGATCGCGTGCTCCGTGCTGACGTCGACCGATGCGAAGGGATCGTCGAGCACGAGCATCGGGCGACGCTCGTACAGAGCGCGCGCGAGAGTGACCCGGGCGCGCTGGCCCCCCGAAAGCGTGATGCCCCGCTCTCCGAGGAGCGTGTCGTAGCGTTCCGGAAAGCCCGCGATCTCCTCGTCGATCGACGCCGCGGTCGCCGCGGCGACGATGGCGGGCATCCCGTCCTCGGACGCCCCATCGGTCGCGAAGGAGATGTTCTCCTTGATCGAGGCCCGGAACAGGAACGGATCCTGCGGCACGTACCCGAGGCACCTGCGGACGGTCTCGCGCGGGAGTCCCGTCACGTCCACCCCGTCGAGGAAGATCGTCCCGGGCGGCGGCTCCTCGAGCCGGCAGAGGAGCTTGAGCAGCGTCGTCTTGCCCGATCCCGTGGGACCGAAGATCCCGATGGTCGCTCCGGCAGGCACCTCGAACGAGACGTCGTCCAGGATCGGGCGCTCGCTCGCGGGATACCGGAACGTGAGGTGCTTGACCTCGAGCGCGCGCGCCGGCGCGTCGCCCAGAGAGGCGCCCCCACTGATCTCTTCCTCGACCGGCAGCCGCAGGAGCTGGTCCACGCGCACGAGCGCGACCCGCGCGCGCTGGAACAGCGTGATGACCCAGCCCATCTGGACGGTCGGCGACGCGATCATCGCGAGGTAACCCGTGAACGCGACGAATCCCCCGAGCGAGATGTGGCCGCGGATGACCGCGAGCCCGCCGAGCGAGAGGACGAGCAGCGCGCCGACCCCGCCCACCATGCCCATGATCGGAACGAGGAAGCTCCGGAGGTGGACGAGCTTCATGTTGGCGTCGGTGTAGGCCCTGTTGTGAACCTCGTAGGCCTCCACCGCGAACTCCTCGCGGGCGTGGGCCTTGACCACCCAGATCCCGTTGAGATCCTCCTGCACCCGCGCCGAGAGCTCGGCGAGCCGCTCCTGGGCTTCCCGCTGCCGCTCGTGGAGCCGGCGGGCGAGCCGCCATACCGCCGCGAAGAAGAACGGGAACGGCACGAGGGACAGGAGGGTCAGGTAGGGATCGAGCGCCAGCATGAAGGCGAGCGACGTCGCATACGCCATGATGGTGTTGGCGAGGTACATGTAGCCCGGCCCCGCGAGCCCGCGCACGAGCATGAGGTCGTTGGTCAGGCGCGACATGATGTCGCCCGTGCTCACCTTGTCGAAGCCGCGGGGCGTGACCGCGAGCAGGTGCTGGAAGACGTCGCGCCGCATGTCGTAGGCGATGCGCCGGCTCACTCCGAGGATGGAGAGGCGCGACTGCGTCCGGATCCCGGCCATCAAGAGCGACGTCGCGAGGATCCACAGAACGAGCGGCCACACGGGCTCGGTGCGGCCCCCGATCCGATCCACGGCCACCTTGATGAGCCACGGGATGACGCCGGTGAGCTGGTTCGTGATGAGGAGACAGACGGTCCCGAGCAAGAGGGACGATCGGTAGCGCCCGAGGTATCCGAAGATGAGCGGGTAGGACGCGAGGAGCTTCCCGAACCCCTTGCGCTCCGTGCCCGCCCTGTCCGCCGCTGCCTCTCCCCGGCTCATCCGAGGAGTCGTGCGACCTCGCGCGCGGCGTACGTGATCAGGACGTCCGCCCCGGCGCGCGCGATCGCGACGTGGGCCTCCATCATCGCGCGCTCCCCATCCAGGAGCCCCTCCCTCGCCGCGAGCGCGATCATCGCGTGCTCCCCGGAGACGTGGTAGGCGGCGACCGGGACGTCCACGGCGTCCCGGACGCGGGCGATGACGTCGAGGTAGGGCAATGCCGGCTTCACCATGACCGCATCGGCGCCCTCGCACACGTCGAGGCGGGCCTCACGCACGGCCTCCCGGCTGTTCCCCGGATCCATCTGGTAGCTCCGGCGATCGCCGAATCCCGGCGCCGATCCCGCCGCGTCCCGGAACGGACCGTAGAACGCCGACGCGTACTTCACGGCATACGAGAGGATGGCGACGCTCTCCTTGCCCGATCCGTCGAGCGCCGTGCGGATCGCTCCCACGCGGCCGTCCATCATGTCGGACGGGGCCACGACGTCGGCGCCCGCCTCGGCGTGGCGGAGCGCCATCTCGGAGAGGAGCGGAAGAGTCGCGTCGTTCTCGATCTCGTCTCCCTCCACGACGCCGCAGTGGCCGTGGTCCATGTAGGCGCAGAGGCAGACGTCGGTCATCACCACGAGGTCGGGGAGCGCGTCCTTGAGCCGCGCGATCGCCTGGGGGACCGCGGCGTCCGCCTGCCTTGCCTCGGTGGCGCGCCCGTCCTTCCGCGCGGCAATGCCGAAGAGCAGCACGGAGCCCACGCCGCGTTCGACAGCCGCCCGCGCCTCGACAACGGCGCCGGCGGCCGTCAAGCGGAACACGCCGGGCATCGACGGCACGGGCTCGCGATCGCCCTCCCCCGGCTTGACGAACAGCGGCAGCACGAGCTGGGAGGGCGCGAGCCGCGTCTCGCGGCAAAGGTCCCTGAGGGCTGACGTGCGTCGGAGGCGGCGAGGTCGCTCGACGGGGAACGGCAAGGCTATTCGACCTCGCGCATGTCCTCGTCACCGAAGAAGAAGTAGTCCGCACAGCGCTTGCTGCAGAAGGGACGGCCGCCGAACCTGTAGCAGCAGGCGTCGCAGACGCGGCGGTAGCAGCTCGGGCACTTGAAGACGTCCCGGAGCTTGTTCTCCTCCTGGCAGACGGCGCAGATGTCTTCGGATTCCATCGGTGACGATCGGCCGGCCTTCGCCCAGCCTACGGGCATTATAGACGTTGGGCGAGGGCGCCCTCGAAGGGGCTCGAAGGCCCTCGCCTCCGGATCCCGAGGCGGCGATGTGAATCGGGACGACTGGATTTGAACCAGCGACCCCTTGACCCCCAGTCAAGTGCGCTACCAGGCTGCGCCACGTCCCGACGGATGCTCGCCCCGTGGATTGTAGCGCAGCCCGCATCGTCCGCGCGACCGTCGGGCGTTGCTGGGGTATAACTCGGTGGGATGGAAACGGCGATCGCCACCGAGGAGCTCGGCATCGACGAGCTCGCGAAGCTCTTCTCGGTCTCCGTCGTCATCCCCGTCTACAACGAGGCGCCGGCGCTCGGGAAGGTCCTCGACGACGTGAAGGCGGCAATGGAACGCGCCGGCCACCCGTACGAGATCGTCGTCGTCGACGACTGCTCGACCGACGGCAGCGGCGACATCGCCCTCGGGCGCGGCGTCAAGGTGATCCGCCATCCCGAGCAGCGCGGATCCGGCGCCTCCCGCAAGACCGGAACGCGCGCGGCGAACGGCGACGTGGTGGTGATGCTCGACGCGGACGGGACCTATCCCGCGGCGGCGATCCCGGAGATCCTCGCCTATTTCCCGGCGTACGACCAGGTCATCGGCTGGAGGCAGAAGGAGCGCGGGACCCACCCGATCCTGCGGGGGTTCGCCAAGTACCTGATCCGCCAGCTCGCGTGCTACCTCACGCAGAAGAACATCCCCGACCTCAACTCCGGCATGAAGGCGTTCAAGAGGGCGCCGATGCTCGCCTACCTCCACCTCCTGCCCGACGGCTTCTCGTGCGTCACCACGATGACCCTGGCGTTCCTCTGTAACGGCTACTCCATCCGCTACCACCCGATCGAGTACTACGCGCGCATCGGCACGTCGAAGTTCCATCCGATCAAGGACACCTGGGCCTACCTCCTCACGGCGATCCGCATGGTGATGTACTTCAACCCGCTGCGCGTCTTCCTGCCTCTCTCGATCGCGATGATCGTGCTCGGCGCCATCAAGACCGTCTACGACGTCTGGACGTTCGACATGCAGCAATCGGACATCGTGATCTTCGTGTCCGCCGTCGTGATCCTGGCGATGGGCCTCCTCGCCGACCTGATCGTCGTCCAGGGCAAGCGCTAGCTCGCGCTTCGCTATAATCCGCCGTTTACCGATGATGCCGCGAGGGTGTGCTTGAAGCTCGGACGCTACGAGGTCCTGGGAGAGATCGGGCGCGGCGCCATGGGCGTCGTCTACAAGGGCAAGGACCCGATCATCAACCGCATCGTCGCCCTGAAGACGATGCAGCTCAGCTACGACGTCCCGCAGGCGGAGCTCGAGGACTTCCAGAAGCGCTTCTACCGCGAGGCGCAGACCGCCGGCCGCCTGTCTCACCCCAACGTCGTGGTGATCTACCACGTCGGCGAGAACTTCATCGCGATGGAGTACGTCAACGGCGAGCCCCTGGCCAACGTGATGCGCCGCGACGGGGCGCTCTCTCCCGAGCGGGCGATCCGGATCCTGAACCAGATGTGCAACGTCCTCGACTACGCCCACAGCGAGGGGATCGTGCACCGCGACGTCAAGCCGGCCAACATCCTGCTCGCCGAGAACGACCTCGTGAAGGTCACGGACTTCGGGATCGCGAAGGTGCTCTCGTCGTCGATGACCCAGACGGGCAAGGTGCTCGGCACGCCACGCTACATGTCGCCCGAGCAGATCGGCGGCGAGCAGGTCGACGGGCGCTCCGACATCTTCTCGATGGGCGTCATCGCCTACGAGCTCCTCACCGGGCAGAGCCCGTTCCCCGGCCACAACATCACCTCGATCGTGCTCAAGATCCTGAACGAGAACCCCGCGCCGCCGAGCCAGCTCCGGCAGGGGCTCACGGCGGCGGTCGATCAGGTGTTCGAGGTGGTGCTCGCCAAGAAGCGCGACGAACGGTTCCCCAAGGCGGCCCACTTCCACGACGCGCTCCGGGCCGCCCTCGCCGGCGCCGGCCGCGTCGGCAACGCCGCGCGCATCCGCACCGAGACGCAGCCTGCGATCGACTTCACCGCGATGGTCGATGCCGAGCCCGCCCCGGAGCCGGAGCCCGAGCCTCCCCCGCCGGTCCCGGTACGGGCGGCGGAGGTCGTGGCACCCGAGCCCGGCGGACGGCTCGTACGGGACGACGGCGGCCTCATCGCACCGCTGGTCTTCATTGCGGTCTCCGGGCCGCTCGTCGGCGAGCGCTTCGTCGCGAAGGACCTCCCGATCACGATCGGGCGCGGCACCGCACGCAAGAACGTGCTCACCATCACCGACGAGTCGGTCTCGCGCAAGCAAGCTACGCTCAACTACTCCGCCGAGTCGGGAGAGCTGATGCTCGAGAACGAGAGCACGACCAACATTTCCGCCGCCAACGACGTGCGAGCCTACAAACCCCTGCCCGTCAGGCGCGGCGATCGCATCACGCTAGGCAACACGGTCCTCTCGGTGGATCTGGCCTAGGAACGAGGACGAGGAGATAGCGCGCCATGGGACACCCGCTCGATCAGAAGTACCAGTCGTTCTACCAGGGGATCCAGGACTTCGCCAGGCGAGACATCCAGGGGATCGATCAGGAGATGGCCGAGGAGCTCGAGAAGACGAAGCGCAAGGTCGAGGATCTGAAGGCGAGCCGCGACTCGACGCAGCAGATCTACGAAGGCGCCTGCACCCGGCTGGGCATCGAGCCGACGCTCTGAGGCGAGCGTGATTCAGGGGCCGGGAGGCAGATGGGTTCGAGCCTCCGCGGCCTTGGCGGCCTTGCCCGTCTTGTCGTAGGCCGCGGCGAGTGCCGCCCACACCTTCGGGCTCTCCGATCCGGGAGGACGCTTGACGGCACCCTCGAGCGCCAGGACCGCCTGGTCGAACCGCCCGAGGAGCAGCAGCGCCAGGCCCTTGACCTGGTAGAGATCGCTGCGGGCCTCGGTCGCGAGGCCGCTGTCCGCCGCCTTGACGGCCTCCTCGAAGGAGGCCGCCGCCTCGGCATCGGCCTTCCTGTCCTTGGCCCCGACGCCCTTAAGGTAGTGCGCGTTCGAGAGCAGGAACGCGAGGTCGGCGTCCCGCTTCTGACCCTTCTTCTCCGCGTCCGCGATCTTCTGGATCACGGAGTCCCAGTCGCCGCGGACGGCATAGACCTTGGCGAGATCGATGCTGCTCTCGGGCCCGGGATCCATCTTCGAGGCGGACTCGTAGGAGTCGACGGCTTGCTTCGACAGGCCGAGCCCCGAGTAGGCATCTCCGAGCCGGCGGGCGACCTTCACGGCGACCGCCGTGTCGAACCTCTTGCCCTCGAGCTTCCGGTAGGCGGCCAGCGCCCCGTGGTAATCCCCCGACGCGAGCAGCCCGTCGCCGAGGCCCATCTGGTACTCGGGTCGAGGATCCCGCTGGATCGCGCCCTGGAACGCCTCCGCAGCCTTCTTCGGGTTTCCCGCCCTCATGAACATCACGCCGATCTCGGCCATGATCCGCGCCGACTCCGGCTTGTTGCCGAGGTTGTCGTAGGAGAGGGCGAGCGCCACGCGCGGATCGACGAGCCCGGGGGCGAGCTCGATCGCCTCCTTCAGGAGGGGAACCGTGGGCGAGTAGTTCCCCTTGCGGCCGACGAGGAGAGCCTGGTTGTAGAGCACGGCGGCCAGCTCCGCCTTGATGGGGGCGGGATCCTCCTTCAGCTTCGGATCCTGGAGGATGGCCCGGAACTTCGCCTCCGCGCCGCGGAAGTCGCCCGCCTCGCTCAGCCGGCGCGCCTCGGCGAGGTCTGCCTTCGAGTCCGCCATCGCGAGGGCCGCGGACGCGAGGATCGCCACCGTGAGAAGTGCCCTAGCGACCGCGCGCATCGGCCCCCCAGAGGTACTTGTGGACCTGTAGCCCGAGTCGCACCGGCAGGTGGTCCTCGAGCATCCACGCGGCGAGATCCTGCGGCGCGAGCCGCCCCCACGCGGGGTTGAAGAAAACCCGGCGCTCCACGATCCCACGATCCCGTACGACGTCGCGCGCCCACTCGTAGTCGCCCCGATCGCAGAGCACGAACTTCAGCTCGTCGCGATCCCGGAGCTTCTCGAGGTTCTCCCAGAGGTTCCGGTCCACCTCTCCGCTTCCCGGCGTCTTCACGTCGACGATCGCGACGGCGCGCGGGTCGATCGCGTCGATGGGACGGCTCCCGGACGTCTCGACGATCACGGTGAACCCGAGATCGCAGAGGCGGGAGATGAGCTCGGGACACTCGGGCTGGAGCAGCGGCTCGCCACCCGTGACGCACACGGCCGGCGTGCGCCACCCCCGCGCAGCCTCGACGATGTCCGCCACCTCGCGACCCTCCCCGCCGTGGAACGCGTACGTCGTGTCGCAGTAGTCGCAGCGAAGGTTGCAGCCCGTGAGCCGCACGAAGGTCGTCGGCGTCCCCACCCAGGAGGTCTCGCCCTCGATGCTCTCGAAGATCTCCGTGACGGTCAGCACCGGGCGTCCCGCTCCATCACCGCCTCGGCGAGGTCGAGCACGCGCTGGTAGAGCTCCCTCGCGAGCCGCTCGCGGCACTCGGCCTCCGAGAACCAGCCCAGCGCCTCGTGCTCCGTCGAGATCCTGACCTGATCGGTCTTGCTCTCCGGAACCACCGAGAGGAAGTAGAGCACGTCCTTGCGCGCCGCCGGCCCACCGGCGGGAGCGCGCCGCTCGTAGCTGCCGACCGCTCCGAACGCGGGCCAGAGGTCGAGATCGGAGAGCCCGGTCTCTTCCAGGATCTCCCGCCGCGCCGCCTGTTCCGGCGTCTCGGAACGCTCACCGCGCCCCTTCGGAAACTCCCAGACGTCCCGGCCTCGCTTCTTCAGGAGCAGGTAGCGCCGTCCCGAACCGGTCCGCCGCACGAGCACGATGCCGTAGGACTTGAGAGGCTCGCCCTGCGACGCACGGAAATAGTCCTCGAGGATGCGCGCGTGGTCGAACGCGATCTCCCTCGGAAGCGCGCTGCGAGCGAAGACGCCGGCGCTCGCAGCATCGTCGCCGGCGCGCGGCACGCCGGTGGCGGTCGCCGTGTAGACCACCGAGCATGTGTGGAACCTCGGATCCCGGCCAGGGTCCGAGTAGACCGAGAGGAGCGCGAGAGATCCGACCGAGAGCCCGGTCTCCTCGCGCACCTCGCGCACGGCGGCCGTCTCGCAGCTCTCGCCGCGATCGACGAACCCGCCGGGGATCGCCCACCCGTGCGGCGGGTTCTTCCGCTGGATGAGGACGACCCCCTGGCCCGGGATCTCGATCACCACGTCCACCGTCAGGAGTGGCGTCTCGGGAAGCGCCATCGAGTGACCGGCTCAGGCGCCCAGCTCGGCGCGGATCCGGCCGAGCTCCGCCTCGACCCGTCCCCGGATCTCGGCGAGCCTCTCCGGCGTGCTCGCCTCGAAGCGCAGCACGAGCACCGGCTGCGTGTTCGAGGCGCGGATGAGGCCCCAGCCGTCAGGCTCGAAGAGGACGCGCACGCCGTCGATGGCGATGACACGGTGGTCCCTGGCGAAGCGCTCGCGCGCCTTGTCGGCGACCTTGAACTTGAGGGAGTCCGCGCAGTCGACGCGGATCTCCGGGGTCGTGAACGTCTCCGGCAGGTCCGCGAGAAGCTGGGAGGCCTTGCCCTGCGAGCGCTTCAGGATGTCGACGAGCCGGACGGACGCGTAGATCGCGTCGTCGTAGCCGAAGTAGCGCTCCTTGAAGAAGAGGTGCCCGCTCATCTCCCCGGCGAGCAGCGCGTCCTCTTCCTTCAGCTTCGCCTTCAGGATCGAGTGGCCCGTCTTCCACATGATGGCGCGTCCGCCGCGCGCCTCGATGTCCTTGTAGAGGAGCTCCGAGCACTTCACCTCACCCACGATCGCCGCGCCCGGATTGCGCGAGAGGATGTCGCGCGCGAAGACGATGAGGAGCTGATCGCCCCAGAAGATCTTCCCGTTCTCGTCCACGGCGCCGAGGCGATCGGCGTCCCCGTCATAGGCGATGCCGATCGCGGCCTGCGTCTCCCGCACCCGGGCGATCAGCGCCTCGAGGTTCTTCGCCACCGTCGGATCGGGATGGTGGTTCGGGAAGCGCCCGTCCATCTCGCAGAACAGCCCCTCGACGTGAAACCCCATCGACTCGAAGAGCGGCGCCCCCACGGCGCCGCCGGTCCCGTTCCCTCCGTCCACCACGATCTTCATCCCCTTCCCCTCGAGCGGGGTGTTCTGGCGAACGTAGTCCTGGTACGCGGCCACGATGGCGTAGGGCTCGATGCTCCCGGGCGCGTGCGCGCCCGTCGTCTCTCCGTCCTTCACGATGCGGTAGAGCTCCTGGATCTCCTCGCCCCAGATCGTGGTCCGGCCGCAGGAGAGCTTGAACCCGTTGTACTCGGCGGGGTTGTGGCTCCCGGTGATCTGCACGCCGCCGGCGACGTCGAGGTGGTAGAGCGCGAAGTAGACGACGGGCGTCGGGCAGACTCCGAGGTCGATGACGGAGTAGCCGCTCTCGCGAAGGCCCGCACTGAATGCCGCGAAGAGGGACTCGGACGAGAGCCGGCAATCCCGCCCCAGCGCCACCGGCTTGTCGCCCGGCCGCGCTCCGGAGCGGGCGAGCTTGACGGCGTAGGCGACGGCGATGCGACGGGCGGTCTGGGCGTCGAGCTCGGTGCCGACGATCCCGCGGATGTCGTACTCGCGGAAGATCTCGGCAGAGAGCGGCGAGCTCATGGCTTGCCGCCGTCCTTCTTCACGTCCGCCGGCTTCTCGGCAGGAGCGGCGTCCTTGGTCTCGGGCCTGGGAGCGTCCTTCTTCTCGACTTTCTCAGGCTTCTCGACCTTGGCACCCTTCTCCACCGGCTTCCCATCTCCCTTGGCGTCGTCCGCACCGGCGGCCGCGGGGTCTGCACCTTCGGCCTCCTTGGCGGCGGCCTCGGCGACCGCATCGTCCTCGCCGGGCACGTCGAAGCGCTCGAGGTCCTTGTTGCCGAACGACGCCTTCGGCGGCGCGTAGCCCTTCTCCAGATCCTTGTTGGAGAAGAGAGGCGCGGCCTGCGCCGGCGCCTTCCAGAGACCTCGCTTCTGGCCCCGCGCCTCCTGCTCGAGCTTCTGGAAGAGGCCCGCGAAGCGCGTGTTGGGCGAACGCACCGCGGTCCGGGCGAGCCCCGATTCGACGAGCGACGCGTTCACGAAGTACTTGCCGACGTAGACGTAGGCCCAGATCCTTCCCTTCTCGTCGCCCTCCGCTGCGTCGAGCTCGAGACGGACACGCTTGCCGGCCACCAGCCGCTTGTTGAGCTCGAACGCCTCCTTGGCGTACGGCTCGTCGCCCTGGACGGTCCCGCGCGAGGGGGCGTCGACGCCGATGTAGCGCACGACCTTGCCGTTGTCGAGTACGGCGGAGTCGCCGGTCATGACGTAGGCGACGGTGGCATCCACGGTCTTCGGGACGGCCAGAGCGCTGCGGCTGGCGACGCACGCGACGGCGAACACGACGGGTGTGACGAGGCTCTTGACGCTCTGCATGACGGCTGCTCCTGAAAAGACGATGCTCCTCCGGACGCGCCCGAAGGGGCCGCACAGTATACCCGCGGAAACTGCTACCATCGATCGTCCCGTGGAGCTGCTCCGCGCGCTCCTCCACTCTCCACCCGTGATGCCGCGCCGCTCGCTCCCGACAACGACGAGGTCCCTCCTCGCATACGCCGGATCGACTCGGAGCCGCCGCGGGCGGTGAAGATCCTCGACCGCTACATCTTCCGGGAGCTGATCCCGCCGTTCTTCATCGGGATGGGGCTCTTCACCTTCGTCCTGGTGATGAACACCCTTCTCGACCTGGCGCGCATGGCGATCCGGGGCAACGTCGCCTTCGCCGACGTCGCTCAGATCCTGCTCTACAGCCTTCCCCACATCTTCGCCCTCACCATCCCGATGTCGGTCCTGCTCGCGGTCAACCTCGGGCTCGGCCGCATGTCCGCCGACAACGAGATCACCGTGCTCCACGCCTCGGGCGTCGGGCTCCTGCGGATCGGCCGGGCAATCGGCGTCTTCGCCGTCATCTCCACCCTCGCCACGGGATACATCCTCATCCGCCTGGTGCCGAAGGCCAACCAGCGTGCGCGCACGCTCGTCTACCAGATCGCGAAGAGGCAGTTCCAGCAGGGGATCCGCCCGAAGGAGTTCTACGAGGGCTTCGCCTCCTACGTGATCTTCACCTCGTCGATCGACGAGGACACGAACGTCTGGCGCGACATCATGGTCTGCGACATGTCCGTCGGCGGCGAGCTGCGGCTCATCTTCTCCCGCCAGGGGCGCATGAAGTACAACGAGTCCGAGAAGTACGTCATCCTCGAGCTCCAGGACGGCGAGAGCTTCTCGCTGGTCCAGAACGACCCCGAGAAGTCCTCGTGGTCCACGTTCACGGTGCAGAAGCTGCTGTTCAGCCTCGATCGCTTCGGCGACGCGCCGGTGCAGCCCGGCGAGCGCGAGATGGGCCTGGGCGCCCTCGCGAGGGAGGTGCAGAAGCGCAAGCTCATGAATGCCCGGTGGCGCCCCTTTGCGGTGGAGTTTCACAAGAAGCTCGCGATCCCGGTGGCGTGCCTGGTGTTCGGGGTGATCGGCGTCGCCATCGGCGCGCGGAACCGGACGCGCGGCCAGTCCGCAGGCTTCGTGGTGAGCCTGGCGATCCTGATGATCTACTACATCCTCCTCACCACCGGCGAGCGTCTGGGAGATCAGGGCGATCTCAGCCCCTGGTTCTCGATGTGGATGGCCAACATCCTGATCGGCGGCGCAGGCCTCTGGATGCTGTTCCTGGCCGCGCGGGAGATCGATCTCGGCATCTGGGATCGCGCGCTCACGATCGGGATCCGCCTCTTCCAGTCGCTCGGACGCCGCAAGGGGCGGCGCGGCGCGGGCGGGATCTCCGTGCGCCGGCCGCGCGGAAAGAGGACGATCGTCATACGCATCCCGCGCTTCTCGCCGGACTTCCCACGGATCCTCGATCGCTACGCGCTCCGCGAGTGGCTCCAGACGTTCGCGGTGATCCTGGTGGCGATCGTGGCGCTCTACATCCTCGTCGACTTCTCGCGGATCCTGAACGACATCTCCCAGAACGAGACACCGATGCAGACGGTCGTCGACTACTACGAGTACTCCCTTCCCTACATCTCGTTCCTGGTGCTCGGCCCGACGGCGCTCACCACGACGCTCCTGATCCTGGGGGTCATGAACCGCAACAACGAGATCATCGCCATGAAGGCGTCGGGCGTCTCCATCTACCGCATCGTGATGCCGGTCGTGCTCGTCGCCTTGACCCTCTCGGTCGCCGCGTTCTTCGTCAACGACCGCGTCATCCCGTCGGCGATGCGAAAGGCCCTCGACAAGCGGGACGAGATCACCAAGGGTCCGAAGCGCACCCACGAGTACGACTACAACCGATCGCGCTGGATCTGGGGCGAGGGCAACCGGCGGCTGTACAACTACCAGGCCTACCATCCGGACACGGCGGCGATGGACAACGTGCGCGTGTTCGAGCTGGACCAGAGCGTGTTCACGCTCCACCGCGTGGTCGCCGGCCACCGGGCGACCTACGACGAAGGGAGCGGCTGGGTCTTCGAGTCCGGGGCCGAGATCGGGGAGGCCGCCTGGGTCCGTCGCTTCGAGCGCGGAGAGGCCAGCCCCTACAAGCGGGCCGACCGGATCGCCGAGCCCTACCCCGAGCGCCCGGACTACTTCGTCACCGAGAAGAAGGCCTCGGACGAGCTCAACATCATGGAGCTCCGGGACTACATCCGGAGCCTCGAGGCCGCCGGCTACGCGACGCGGAGCCTGAAGGTCAACCTCGAGTGGAAGTACTCGCTCCCCTTTTCCACGCTCGTCATGACGATCATCGGCATCCCCTTCGCGCTCAAGATCGGCAAGCGCGGCAACCTGTTCGGCGTGGCGGTCTCCGTCGCGCTCATCACGACGTTCTGGATCATGACCGCCGCGTTCCGACCGCTCGGCGAGACCGGGCTCTTCCCGCCGGTGCTCTCCGCCTGGGCACCCAACATCGTCTTCGGCGTCTCCGGCGGCTACCTGCTCCTGACCCTCGACACGTGACGCACGCGATCCGGACCGCGGGATAGAATCGAGCCGATCGGACAAGACGGACCCTGCGCTCGCAGGAGGATCGAGGACGCCATGCACCGAAGCTCCATCATCCCGGCTCTCGTGGTCCTCGCACTGGCGGCGAGCGCCAGCGCCCAGGACGTCCCCGCACTCGAAGCCAAGGCCAAGGAGCTGTTCAAGGCCAAGGCCTACATGCGCCCCGCGGGTGAGAACGTCGTGGACGTCTGCAAGGAGATCATCAAGGTGGATCCGACCAACGCCACCGCGGCAGATCTCCTCTCGAAGGTCGAGGACGTGCTGGTGGGGGGCGGCGAGGGGAAGCTCAAGAAGAGAGACTACAAGGGCGCCCTCGCGAACTTCGAGCAGGCGCTCACGCTCGACTCGGGGAACGCCCGCGCCAAGGCCGGGCGGGACAAGGCGCGCGATGGGCTCTCGCGCGACAAGTTCGAGGTGGAGCCGGGGATGTCGCCCGAGGCCTACATGGCCAAGGGCAACGACCTCTTCTCCCAGGAAGACTACGTCCGGGCCCGGAAGTACTACCTGGCGATCCTGAAGACGATCCCGGACGATCCGTTCGCGCTGAAGCGCGAGAAGGAGTGCGCCGACAAGCTCGGCATCGGGAGCACGACGGGGAGCTCGACCCCGACCGATCCCGCCGCGAAGATCGCCTACTACCGCGAGGTGGCCGCCCAGCTCGAGAAGTCGGGGGAGTGGGAAGCCGCCCTCTCCTACCGGAAGCAGGTGCTGGCGGCGATGCCCGACGACCCCGCCTCCATCGCCGCGATGCAGCGGGCCGAAGACAACGCCGGAGGCTACGCCCGGGTGAAGATCTCGATGGCCGGAGACCCGTTCTTCTGGTCGGCGAAGGCCGACACGCCCGAGGAGGCGAAGGCGGAGCTCGCGATCACCGTCAAGGTGATCGTCGACGGCAAGGAGTCCGCGACCTACCGCGATGACGAGATCGAGACCCTCGCCCCGGGCGACGTCTGCAAGAACCAGCTCAAGCTCCCCGAAGGCTTCTCGGCGCGCGTCGCCAACCCCGCGAGCAACGTGATCGCCTTCCAGATCCTCGTCGGCACCGACAAGCCCCGGAACTTCGCCGGCCAGGGAACCGTGAGTACCCAGAAGGGCGTGGCCACGGAGGTGACGATCGTGGGTTCCAGCACCCTGAAGTTCGGCGGCGGGTTCAGCAAGAAGATGGGCGGGGCCTACACCATCGCGGTCAAGCCCGCGGCCGCCGCGCCCTGACGCGCGGCAAGCACCTCCTCCCGGCGCTGCTCTTCGCCGCCGGCGCGGTGGCCCGCGGCGATCCGGACGTCCCATCGCCCGACGAGCTCGAAGCCGCGGGGGCCCGCATCGGGAGCATCGGGATCGAGCGCGTCGACGTGTTCGATCGCTCGCAGAAGGGGGAGAACCACTTCCTCGGCCGCCTCACCAACGTGCTGCACATCGAGACGCGCGACGGGGTGGTGCGCCGCGAGCTGCTCTTCCACGAGGGCGACCTCTTCCGGCAGGCGCTCCTCGACGAGACCGCCCGCAACATCCGTCAGCTCGGTTCCTGTACAACGTCCGCATCCGGCCCGTCGCCTATCACGACGGGCTCGTCGACATCCTGGTCCACGTCCAGGACAACTGGACGACGCGCCTCTCCGTCCGGGCGCAGCACCTCGGCGGCACCACCGAGACCAAGGTGGAGCTGCGGGAGCTGACTCTCCGGGGGCGCGGCAAGGACGTCCAGATCTTCCGCGAGTCCAACATCGACCGCACGTCGTACGCGATCGGGTACAAGGACCCTCGGCTCCTCGGCACGCGGTTCCAGCTCCGGCTCCTCGACGCCTTCAACAGCGACGGTCACGAGCGCCGCCTCGAGATCGAGCGCCCCTTCTTCGCCCTCGACTCGCGCTTCTCCGTCGACGCCGCCGGCGACGACGCCCGCGAGCAGATCGCCGCCTACGACGGAGGCGACGTAAGGCTCCGGTTCACGCACGACAGGAAGCGGCTGGAAGGGACCTACGGATTCTCTCCAGGGCTCGCGGGCGATCGCGTGTGGAGGCTCCGCGCGGGCTTTCTCTACCAAGAGGACGCGTACGCCGACCCCGTCCTCCCGGCGGGATTCACCGACGCGCGGCTCCCCGTCGACCGCAAGCTCTGCGGCCCGAAGATCGTCTGGGAACGCCAGGTCGTGCGCTACATCCTCGTCCGGAACTTCGAGAAGCTCGACCGCGACGAGGACTACAACCTCGGACCGACCACGATGGTCTCGGCGGTGCTCTCGCGCGAGGCCTTCGGCGCCTCCGACGACTCGCTCTACGTCCAGGCCTCGCACACGGCGGGGGCCGGCATCGGCAAGGCGTCGACGCTGCTCTACGGCGGGACCTTCGACGGGCAGCTCTTCGGATCCGAGCCGGCGAACGCCGTGGCCACGGTGAGCGCCGATCTCTTCGATCAGCGCTTCGAGTACCACACCATCCACGCGGGGCTGCGCCTGTCGGCAGGTCTCGATCTCGAGCCTGGACGCGAGCTATTGCTCGGCGGCGACAGCGGGCTGCGGGCGTTCGACGCGCGGCGGTTCGACGGCGACCGGCTCGCCGTCGCCACACTGGAAGACCGTCTCTTCCGCGGGTGGACCCTGTTCCACCTGCTCGACGTCGGCTTCGCCGCGTTCGCCGACGTGGGCGATTGCTGGCGCGCCTCCGGCGGGCCGGACGGGCTCCACACCGACGTCGGGCTCGGCATCCGCCTCGGCGTGCGCAAGTCCGCGCACGCGGGGCTCGTGAACCTCGACGTCTCCTACCCTCTCGACCGCGTGGACGGCGAGCGCGCGATCATGTTCTCCGTGGGCAAGACCGACTTCTGAGCCGGGGGCTCGACGCGCGTCATGCCTCGAGGGTCTTCAGGTGATCCGCGTACGCCTGGGGCACGAGCAGGAGCATCGTCCCGATGAGATGGCGGCCGAACGGCTCGGGGGCCGAGTGGAGCACCTGCGCGAGCGCCTCGACCTCCGTCTCCCTTCCCGGGAGCTTCATCGTGATCTGGATGACAGCCGAGACGGGCAGGGGATCCTTCGCGAGGAGCGAGATCCCCGACATCGAGACGCGGTGGAGCTCCACTTCCCGCTCCTCGGTGTGCGGCGAGAAGAGGCCCCGGTAGCGCGCCGGGAAGCGCGCCGGCAGGCGCGCGTGGAAACGCTGTCCCTCGGGATACGCGAGGTCGACGTCCTTGCCGGGCTCGCGGTCCTTGAGGTACGCCGAGAGGATCTCGAGGTTCTTGCGCGCGATGAGGTTCGTCTCGTCGAGGGCGAGCACCCTCCCCCACTGCTCCTCGGCGTCCTGGAACCGCTCCGTCCGGAAGCTCTGGTTCCCGCGCTCGATGCACTCCTGCACGAGCGCCTTCTCCGCCACGACGCGCTTCCTGATGCGCTTGATGATCTTCGAGAGCTGCTCCTGGGCGGCGCTGTCGCCCGGGTTTCGCGCAAGCGCATCGCGCAGGACCGAGATCGCCTCTCCGACGCGCTCCTTCTTCAGGAGGGCCGCGGCCGTCTTCACGTCACCCGCGGCGTCCCGGATGGGACCCTTCGGGAGCGGCACCGCGTCCGCGCGCACGAGCGCGGCGCTGAGGTTGGCGCCGAGCCCGCCGAGGCTCTGGACGTGCTCCTGCGCAACGGCGTGATAGGGATCGACCCGCAGGACTTCCTGGAAGTAGTGGAGCGCCTTCTCCTTCTTGCCCCGGTCGAGATAGAGGCTCGCGAGCTTCTGCAGGAGCTTCACCTCGCGCATCGCCTCGGCCTTCTCCCGCGCGAGCTTGAGGTGCTTGCCCGACTGCGTGTGGTCCGGGTCGAGCATGAGCGCCTCCTCCCATCCGACGATGGCCGCATTGACGCTCCCAGCTCGGTAGAGCGTGAGGGCCTTGTCGAAAGCGCCAGCCGCCTCCTTGCGGCGGCCCGGCCCGTCGGAGAGGAAGGACTCGAGGTCCTTGACGACGTCGCGCGCGTGGGCGTACCGCAGGGCCGGATCCCACTCGAGCAAGCGGAAGACGACGTCCTGGAGCCTCGGATGGACGAGGGCTCCCGCCTTGTGGAAGGCGATCGGGTTCGTGGACGTCCCGTGAAACGGCGGCCGTCCGGTGAGCACCTCGTAGGCAAGCACTCCGAGCGACCACAGGTCGGCGGCGGGCGACGCCGGCCCCCCGGCCACGCGCTCCGGGGCCAGGTAGTACGACGGGCCTCTCCGGCAGAGGTGGACACCGAACCCGATCACCTTGACCGCGCGTTCCCCCTCCCCGACGAGGCGCACGTTCGCGAGGCAAAGGTCGCCGTGGGACACCCCCTTTTCGTGCGCGAAGTCGAGAGCGCGCGCGACCTGGATCAGGACCCGGGACTTGGTCTCGAGGGACGGAGACGAGGCACGCACGAGCTCCTCGAGATCCACCCCCTCGATGGGCTCGAGGGCCACGAAGGGGATCCCGCCCTCCTCGCCGAGGTCGTAGGTCCCCAGGATGGCCTCGTGGGAAAGACCGGCGGCTTGCTGCGCCTCTCGCACGAATCGCGCCTTGCGCTCGGGATCGGCCGCCTCCTTCTCGGACAGCGCCTTCAGCGTCACGACGCGATCGATCGCCGTGCCGCGGGCACGGAACACGGTTTCTCCGTCGCCGGAGCAGAGCTCGTCGATGGTCTCGTACCTGCCAAACTTCACCGTCGCACCTCGGAAGCACGCGTCTCGGGGGCTTGCACGCCACCCTCTGATTTCGGGATCGAGACGCGCATCTTACTCCGCGACGCGGCCCGCGGCAGAGCGCGAAGCCTGCAACGGGACGGGGCCGGCCGCGCGCGCCGACCCGTGCGGCTCTCCGGCGGATATATTTTGGCGCGCATGAGGTTCGCCCTTCTCCGCGCGTGCGGGGTCGCGCTCGTCTCCGCCGCGGCGCTCGCGGCACCGTCCAAGGAGGATGCCCAGCGCCCGAACATCCTGGTGGTGACGATCGACACGTGGCGCGGCAACGCACTGTCGATCGAGGATCGCGGCTACCAAACGCCGGCTCTCGACGGCCTGGCCGCGCGCGGAGCGCGCTTCGAGAACGTCCTGACGACGGCTCCCATCACCCTGACGGCCCACTGCTCGCTCTTCACGGGGCTCTACGCGAACCATCACGGAGTCCGGGACAATGCGTTCTACAAGCTCCGCTCCGACGCCGTGACGCTCGCGGAGATCGCGCGCGGCCAGGGATACCGGACCGCCGCCGTCATCGGCGCGTTCGTGCTCGATCGCCGCTTCGGCCTCGACAGAGGGTACGACCGCTACGACGACGCCGTTGGCGGCGAGGCCGTCCAGCCCGCACTCTCGACGCGCTTTCCGGAGCGTCCCGCGAACGTCGTCCTCGATCGCGCGCTCGAAGCGCTCGACGCCATGCCGCCGTCCGCACCGTGGCACCTGTGGATCCACTTCTACGATGCGCACCATCCCTACGTCCCGCACGCGGGCCTCCCCGCGGGCTACGCGGGCGAGGTCGCGTTCGTGGACCAGGAGGTCGGCAAGCTCCTCGGCGCGCTGGAGCGGCGTCCCGACGGGGCGCGCACGCTCGTGCTCGTCGTGGGCGACCACGGCGAGGGCCTCGGAGAGAACGGCGACGCGACGCACGGGTACTTCCTCTACCGCGCGACGTCGCGTGTGACGGCGATCCTCGCCGGGCCCGGCGTCGGTCACCGCACGACCGCCACCTGGGTGTCCCTCGTCGACCTGATGCCGACCCTCCTGTCTCTCGCACGCCTGCACGCCGCGCCCGGCGACGGGCGTGACCTCGCGCCCTACCTCGCGCCGGGCTCCGCCGAGCCTCCGCCCGTCCCGGTCTTCGAGGAGACGCGGATGCCCTGGAACAGCTTCCGCTACGCACCATCCTACGCGGTGGTCGACGGCGCCCGGAAGCTCATCGCGAGCGGGCGCACGATCGAGATCCTCGATCCCGCCGACGAGAGTCGAACCCTCGCGCTTCCCGACGCGGAGCGCGCGCGCCTGATGGCGCTGGTGACAAGCTACAAGGGCGCCGCGGGCGCGGGAGCCGCTCAGGCGCCCGATCCCGAGGCGCTCGCGTCGATTGCCTCGCTCGGGTACGTCGGCGCCCCGCCGGAGGTATCGGCCTCGGAGGACGATCGTCCTGCCGCCTCCACGCGCTCGAAGACCATCGACGCGGTGCACGCCGCGCAGGAGCTCCTGAGCGCCGGACGCGCGGACGAGGGGGCAAAGCTCCTCGACGGCGTTCTCGGCACGGAGCCGGAGAATGCGCGGGCGCGTATCCTGCGGGCGGGGATCGCGATCGATCGGCGCGACAACGCCGCGGCGGCGCGGCTCCTCGCCCCGCTCAAGGACGACGTGCCGACCTACGGCGCCCTCTACTGGGAAGTGACGGGCAACCTCGCCCTGGCGGCCGGCCAGACGGCCGCCGCTCGCGCCGACTACGAGCGGGCGGTGCATCTGGACGACACGCGCTCGTCCGCGCACGCGAGCATCGGGCTCATCCTCGCGGGCGCGGGGGACTACCAGGGGGCGCTCCCTCACCTCCGGCGCTCCGCCGAGCTGGAGCCGCGCAACGCCGACGCGGCCTTCAACGTGGGCCTCTGCCTGGCGCGCCTCGGGAACGAGGCGGACGCCCTGGCGGCGCTCGCAGTGGCGCTGCGCCTCGACCCGTCGGTCGGGGACCGCGTGCGCAAGACCGCCGAGCTCGACGCCTCGATGGGAAGCCTGGCGAGCGCGAGGCTCCTCTACCTGGCGTGCCTCGCCGCGTCTCCCGGTGACGAGAGCTGCAGGCGGGGCCTCGCCGAGATCGAGAAGAGACGCGCCGTAACGAGGACGCCGTGAAGGTCCTTCCGCTCGTCTTCATGATGGGGGCAATCGGCGCGTCGGGAGCGCTTGCCGGGACCGCGCAGGCGGAGCAGCCGAACCTCCTCATGGTGACGATCGACACGTGGCGTGCGGATGCGGTCTCGATGGAGAACGCGTCCTACCGCACGCCCACGCTCGAAAGGCTCGCGGCGAGATCGATCCGGTTCCGCCACGTCCTGACGAGCGCTCCCATCACGCTGCCGTCGCACTGCTCGCTCCTCTCGGGGCTCTACCCGAGCCACCACGGCGTCCACGACAACGACTTCTCGGCGCTCCCGGAGGACGTGACGACCCTCGCGGAGATGGCGAGCGCCCGGGGCTACGCCACGGCCGCCGTCATCGGGGCATTCGTGCTCGATCGCCGCTTCGGCGTCGCCCAGGGCTACGCGACGTACGACGACGACCTCGGCTCCCGCACGTCGCCCGGGATCGCGACGAAGTTCCCCGAGCGCACCGCGGACGTCGTGCGCGCGCGCGCGGTCGACGCCCTCGGCCGTCTTCCCGGCAACGCGCCGTGGCATCTCTGGGTCCACTTCTACGACGCGCACCATCCTTACCGGAGCCACCCAGGTCTGCCGGACGGCTATGCGGGAGAGGTGGCGTTCGTCGACGGCGAGCTCGGCAAGCTCCTCGACGCGCTCGGCAAGCGCCCCGACGCGCGCCGCACCTACGTTCTCGTCGTGGGCGATCACGGAGAGGGGCTCGGCGATCGCGAGGCCGAGCACGGCACCTTCCTCTACGAAGGTACCGTGCGTGTGACGGCGCTCCTCTCCGGACCGGGCCTCCCCTCGGGCAAGGTGGTGGAGCCGTGGATCTCCATCGTCGATCTCCTGCCGACGCTCGCGAGCCTCCTCGGCTTGCCGTCCCCGCAGGGGGATGGAACGGACCTCTCGCCGCGGCTCGCCGCCGGCCAGGACCCGGAACGGCGCGCTCTCCTCGTCGAGACGCACGTGCCCTACGACAGCTTCCGCTACGCCCCTTCCTACGGGATCGTCGCCGAGCCGTGGAAGCTCATCCAGAGCGGGAAGCGTGTCGAGACGTTCTCCACCGCCGCCCCTTCCGACGCCCGCGAGGCACCGATCCCCGACGCCGACCGGGCGCCCATGCTCGAGAAGGTCAAGGCCTACGCCGCATCCGAGCGCACGGCGGCGGCGAGCGCGCCGGACCCCGAATCGCTGGCCGCGCTCCAGTCCCTTGGATACGTCGGCCTCCCCTCCTCGAGCCCGTCGGCAGCGACGGAGTATCCCGCGGCCATCGACCACATCGAGACGATCGCGGAGATCGAGCGGGCTCAGGAGCTGCTCCACGAGGGCCGCGGGATCGAGGCGATCGCGCTGCTCGACGGGATCGGCGCCCGAGAGCCAGGCAACGCCCGCGTCCGGATCCTCCGCGCCACCATCGCTCTGGACAGGAACGACCCCGCGACGGCGGTCCGGCTGCTCGAGCCGCTCCGGGGCGAGAGCGACTTCCACGCGGGTCTCTACTACGAGGCGGAAGGAAAGGCATTCCTCGCGCGAGGCGCGACGGAGCTGGCGCGCGCGTCGTTCGAGCGATCGCTCCGGAAGGACGAGAAGCGGTCCTCCGTCCACACGAGCCTCGGCCTGCTCGCTATTGGCCGGCAAGAGATCCCGGAGGCCGTCTTCCACTTCCATCGAGCCTACGAGATCGCTCCCGGCGATGCGCTGATCGCATTCAACCTCGGCCTGGGTCTCGTCCGGCTCGGGCTGCCGGCCCTTGCGAAGACCTATCTCTGGGAGGCCATGTCGCTCGATCCCACCGTGACCTCGCGCGTGCTCAAGACGGCGCAGATCGACCAGAGCTCGTCGAACGTCGAGGGCGCCATCGTGCTCTACGAGTCCTATCTGCGCGCATGCCCGGACGACGCCGAGTCGTCACGCTCCTTGGACGAGCTGCGAAGGCGCGCGCGCCCGTGACCAGGGGGCCCCGAGCACGGTCGATCCGCCGTCAGCGCGGGGACGCCGCCGTACCGGCAACCGGGGCACCGTCGAGCAGCACGCCGCCCACGCCGTCGACCCCGGGCCGGTCGCTCCAGACGTGGACCCTCACCGCGTGAGCGGACGCGCCGTCGGGCCACGCCGCGTCGAGACGCGGCGATGAGGCTTCGAGCTCCTCGCGATGCAGCACAGCGTCCTCGGCATCGATCCACTCCACCGTCGCGCGCCCCGTGAACGCGGGCTGGCCGACAGTCACATGGACGCTCTTGCCGCCCTCGCTCGCCGCCACGTCGACGGGAGTGGCTGGAACGCCGTTGGGGACCGCCGGATCGCCGAGCAGCGTATACATCTCGACGAGCGCGCGGTTGTCCGGAATGAGCCTCTTGGCATTCATGACTGCCTCGCCAATGGTCCCGGGCCGTGTGAGCCCGTCGAGGAACGCGCGCGCGAGCTCCATCGACGGATTGATGCGCCATGACGCCCCGACGAAAGCCACGGCTCCGCGGCCGGGGACCCGCAACAGCTTCTCCCCGATGGAGTCCGCGTTGGGGTGATCGAAGGGAGCCGAGTAGCACGAGAAGGAGAGCACCACAGGGAGCTGGGTCGTCGGCCTCAGCATGTCGACGTCCTCCAGCGTGAACAGATCGCGCTGCCCCTTCAGATCGGCTGGACCGGTTCGCCAGATGAACCTCCCGCCGTGGCCCACAAACTGGACGACGAGCTGGCCGCTGTCGAAGGCCTGCCGCAGTCGCGGCCGGTGGGCATCGGTGACGGGGCCTTCCGCGGGGAATACCTCGAGGTGCTCGAAGCCACGCGGCGTCAGATCACGGCCCAGGTCCCTCGAGATCTTCTGGAACCCCGGATTGTCATCGGCGATGAAGAGGAGCCGGTGTCTCCAGTCGCCGACCGGCGGATTCTCGACGAACCGGATGGTCTTCTCGACGATGGCAGCAACGTCGCCGGGAGCGACCACCGGAAACCTCCCGATCGCCATGTCCGGCAGGTAGTCGTCGCCGTCCACGCACACGAACGCGTTGTCGCTCGCCGCATGGCCCTGCGTACCCTCGTAGGTGAAGCTCGGCACCAGGTTCCGGTTGTTCGCGACGGAGCCGCCCTCGTAGGGTGCCGCCTTCCCCTTGTTGAAGCTCTCACCCGCGGCCTCGCGCACGGGCGAGTCCCACTTCGCGTAGTTGGTGTCGTCGACTTCGTCGTTCTTCGAATCCCAGCTCGCGTCGCCGACGAGGAGGACGAAGCGAGGCCTTGGCGGCGTCCACTGGTGGTAGGCGTGCGTGAGGAACCGGCGGATCGCATCGGGGCTACAGATCCCGTCGCCGAACTGATCGTAGATCTGATCCACGCGCACCACGGCGACGCCGAGGCCGCGCTTCCTGTAGAAGTCTGCCAGCGGGGCTATGGCATCGACGAGGGACGCGTGGACGACCATGATGTAGTCGGCCCTCATGACGTCGGGGATGGGATGGGAATCGAACGGCGCGATGGCGTCGGGCGCGGGGAGATCGCCGGATGCCACGAAGACGCCATCGCCCGCAGGCCACGGGATGCGGTGCACGTAGCTCCGCTGCCCGGTGTCGGCGGCGACGTCCTCGATGCGCGAGCCGTCCTCCCCGTAGACCCAGAGCGACGGTCCGGACGTCTCGATGTCCGCGACAGCGCCCTTTCCAGCCCGGTAGACGCGCCCGGAAACCGCGCCGGCGCACGGGTAGGAGAGCTGGATCCAGTTGAGGAGAACGACGTCGACGAACGGGGAGGTCGAGCCAGCAAGCACCCGCTTCGGCACGCTGATCGTCAGCCGGTTCCTCGCGTTGCGATGAAACCGGCCATCCATCGGCTCGTCGATCACGATCGTGTGCGGATCGCCTCCGTTCCACCTCGCCGTGACGAGGCGGCTGCCGTTGATCGAGAGCACGACCTGGTGGTCTGGGGCCAGCGGATCCTCCTTCTCCCACGGACGCGACCAGCCTCTCATCTCGATCTCCATGTGTAGGCGGTCCTTCGGGAGGAGGCGGGCGTCGCTCAGATCCAGCTCAATCTCGAGAGCGGGCTCGAGATAGCTGAGCTTGGCCCAGTACCAGAGCTCCTGAGGTTTTTCGTCCTTTCCGGGGAAGCGCAACAGAAGAGTGTCGACCTCCTCGTGACGGCGGGTCTCGAGGGTGGTCGTGGCGGCGACGGGGCCGGCGCTGGCAGCTAGCGGCTTCATCCGCGCGCCACCAACGGCGTCGGCACGCAGGATGTAGACGTTGCGCTTGGCGAAATCGTTCAGGTAGCTCTGCGTTCCGTGCAGGATGTCCCCCACGAACTCGAGCCGATCTCCTGGGCCGAACGTGCCGTCACCACCGTCGGAGATCCAGATCGGGACCGGCTTGCCTTGACTGGTCAGCGCGAGCCCCGCGCTCGGGCACGGGGCGAGCCCATGCGCGGCCAGCTGCTCGAAGGTCACGCCGTACGCCGCCTCATGGCTGGTCTCGATCCTGAATGCCGGGAGCGCGGGCACGGCAAAGGTCAGGAAGAGGAGCGAGCGGACGGACATGGCGCGTGAAAAGAAAAAGGGCCGTGGAGTTTGGCTCCACGGCCCTGAACAAAGCAAGGGAAAGGACTACTCGACCTCGAACGACTGGAGCTCGACGGGGATGAGCACGCCGAACTCGAGGTTGTCACCACCCTCGGCGTTGGCGCCGCTCGGGTCGGTCACGTTCACGCGCGTGCAGGGGTTCGTGTCGTCCGTGATGCCCCAGAACACGCCCGCGTTGCTCGACGGCGAGGTGTAGGTCCCGATGAGCGTCGCGCCGTTGAACAGCGTGATGGTCAGCGTGACGCCAGTGAAGAACGCCTGCAGGTCGATGCCAAACGCAAACGGAGTCGGCGTGTTGACGAGCAGGTAGTCCGTGTTGTCCGTGAAGTAGTTGGAAACCACGGTCTTCGTGGGGTTCCCGGAGAAGCCGGCGCCCGCCATGGCGAGTCCGTTCGCGCCCACGATGTTCACCGCGGCGACGTTGAGGCCAGCGGCGATGTCACCGGGGTCGATGCACGGGGGGTCGCTCGAGGTCGGCGTCATCGGGGAGACGCACCCGGACACGCCGCCGGTCGGCACGTTGCCGTCCTCGTAGTCCTCGGAGGCGAGACCGGGAGCCGCGGCGTCGAACGTGGCGCGCACGGTGTAGACGGTCTGGGCGTTGGGGCTCGCCTTGCCCGCGGAGCTCTTGCGGCTGGCGGGAGGAAGACGCTTGGCGGTCGTGGTCTGGGGGCGGACCTTGCCGTGACCCTGGACCCAGCCGGTGATGGAGTTGTCAGCAGCGATCGCCGGAGCGGCGAGCGCCGCGACGCAGAGGAAAGCGACGAAGGTCGAGAACTTACGCATTGGGTTACCTTTCTCTAGGTCGAGCGGCCCTGTCGAGGGTCGCGGGGTTGAAGAGCCAGGGCACCGGAGAATTGCATCTCCGAGCGCTCCCGTGAAATCGCGGCGCCGGTTGTCGGGGTTGGGAACCCCGCTAGCTCAGGCGCGCTCGGGAGGCGGAGTGGCGGGAATACGAAGCCAGGACGAAAGGAAGAAGCTCGAATCCGTGACGCAGCCGACCATCTCGACGGAAACCGGCGGCAGGCCGATCGCCTCTTCGACGGCGCTCCACGGTAGGTAGCTCGACGTCTGCGCCGGCGGCGCATCCATCCGGTGGGGGGTGATCGTGGTCTTGGTGAGCACCCAGCTCCCGCGGACGGGGTGGACGTAGACGAGCTCGACGACCCGGGACGATTCCGCCACGCCGAGCTCGAAGCGTCCTTCGTAGACACCGCTATCGCTCGCATCTACCTTGCCCAGGATGGCGCCGCCGGGACCTGCGTCTCGAATGATGAACATCCCGCCCTGCACGTGCATCGCGACGCGCCATCGAAGCGTGACGCTCGACGCCAGGTCGGTCGTCGGCACGACGACCGACGGCGCGGCAACGGGCGCCGCGGCTGCCGGCAGCGACACGACCGCAGCAGCGATGACGCCGGCGGTGGCGAGAGCGATCTTCGATCTCATGGCTGGGTGAAGGCCCTCGTATATCACGGTCACGAAGCCCGACGCAAGAGCAAAAAAGTGTCGCGGCGATCTCGCGACCTCTCACGCCACCTGGCCCAGCGTCCCGGATGTAGCTCCCCCCCGGTCCTGGACCCCGGCACGCCGGACACGCGCGTCCGGCGCGGCGCAGGGTCTCGGGCTGCTAGAATTGGCGCCCCTCGACACGGATGCTCCCGCGCCCCGCCACACGTCACGCGCTTCCCTTTCTCATGCTCCTCACCGCCTGGCCCGGGCGGTCCGAGGACGTCTTCCACAAGTGGGACGTCGGGGACCTACCGGGCTACTCCAAGGACCGCTGGATCGCGACGAAAGCGCTGACTCCCGGGGAGATGGCGGATCTCAACGAGCACCTCGATCAGTGGGTCGACGCCTATCTCCTCGAGAACGCCGTCTACTTCGCCCGGGACGACCGCGACCTCCTGTGCCGCCTCGCGGATCAGGTCAGGGACGGCCGCGTCACCACGCTCGCGTTTGCAAAGCAGCTCATCATCTGGGAGCGGATCGAACGGGGCGATCTGTTCTTCGAGGGCAAAGGCCTCGAGTGCCACGACGACCTGTTCCAGGTCGCCGGCCGCGCGAACTGGATGCTACGCAACGCCACGGGCCGGTGCTTCGGTTACGTCAGAGTGGGAGCCACCCAGGACGATCGGAACACCATCGGCGATCGATGGCAGCGGTACTTCGAGGGCGCGGAGGTCGAGGAGGTTCCCTTCCCCTATGCTGGAGAGAAGGTCAAGGAGGAAGTGCGGGACCTGGCCGCCATCGGGGCGTTCGTCACCGCGCTCCAGCCGAGCGAGCGGAAGGCCGAGCACACGGCGAGCTGCAAGCACGACATGGATCTGATGTTCCGCTTCTTCATGACCGCGCATCCCGACCTCGAGGAATCCCGCAAGAAGAAGGTGATGATGGACTTCAACAACGCGATCGGCGCGTGCGATCCCGACATCACCGCGCGCTACTATCTCTCCCTCCTCACGGGCATGACCGATCCCCACGACCCGTCCTGGTGGGCGGACTGGTGGAAGTCGAATCGCGATCGTCTCGACTGGGATGAGACGTCCGAGCAGTTCCACGTCCGCACCGACGCGGATCCCTAACGTGAGACCAGGAACGGGCCGATGGCGAGCGCATCGAGCTCCGCGGCCCGGAACGCGCGCACCGCGTCCTCGGGGGTGTGGACGATGGGCTCCTCGTGCATGTTGAAGCTCGTGTTGATGAGGGTCGGGACGCCTGTCAGCCGCTCGTACTCCGACAGGATCTCGTGGTACGACGGGTTGTCCTCGCGCGCCAGGATCTGGGGGCGGGCGGTGCCGTCGACGTGGACGACCGCCGGTGACTGGCGCCGCATCGCCTCCGTGCAGTCGAACGTCATGTTCATGAACTTGCTGGTGAGCTCGGCGCCGCCGAGTCCCTCGTAGAGCGCTCCCGCCCGCTCCGCGAGCGTCACCGGAGCGAAGGGCATGAACTCCGATCGCCGCAGCTTCACGTTGAGCCAGTCGTTGACCGACTTGTCCTCCGTGCGGTAGAGGATGCTCCGGTTCCCCAGGGCGCGCGGGCCGAACTCCAGGCGGCCGTCGAAGCGCGCCACCACCTTCCCCTCCGCGAGCAGCCTCGCCGTCGCGTGCTCGACGACGGAGGGCGCCTCGTAGCGCACGCCCAGGCGATCGAGCGTCGCGCGGATCTCCTCGGCACCGAAGCCGGGGCCGAGGTACACCGAGGCGAGCGGCCGAGGCCCGACGCCGTGCCGTTCCGCCACGGTGGCGTAGGCGGCTCCGAGCGACAGTCCCGTGTCGCCCATCGCCGGCTGGATGTAGGTGCTCGCGAATCCGCGCTCCTTGATCTTCTGGTTCAGCCTGACGTTTCCGAAGACGCCGCCGGCGAGCGTGATCGCCGTCCCCGCGGGCGACCTCACGTGATCGTCCACGAGGGCGAGCACGCGCTTCTCGAGGTGCTGCTGGGCGGCATAGGCCATCTCGAAGTCGCTCCAGGCCCCGAAGCGCGTCCGGCGCATCTCGCGCAGCTTCGCCTTCCCCTCGGGGTGATAGAGGAGGAAGTTCGCGTAGGTCAGGTGTCCGCCCTCGGGCCGCTCGAGCCAGTGCTCCGCGAAGAAGCGCTCCATCTCCTCGAGGCATCGCTCGTCGCGCGCGCCGTGCGCGGCGAGGCCCGTCACCTTGCCGGCGTGCCGGCCCCCGTGGAAGCCGAGCATGCTCGTGGTGAGGATGTAGGCGTATCCGACCGACACCTCGTTCAGGTAGTACATGCGCCGCGCCGAGAGGCGCGAGCCCTCGCCCTGGTAGAAACCCGCGGAGTAGCGATCGTCCCCCTGGCCGTCGAGCGTCATCGTCGCCGCTCCCGGTGTTCCGCCCGCCCAGTAGGCCGAGGCCGCGTGCGCGTCGTGGTGCGACACCTCGACGAGCGGCCTTCCGAAGATCCAGTCGAGGTCCGCCGACCTCGCGCCGCGCTCGACAGCGCGGCCCTTGCGGAGCTTCTCGAGATAGCCCTTCAGGATCACCGCGGGCGCCGGCAGGGCGAGGCCGCGGCGGTAGGAGTCCCACAGGAACTGGACGTCGCGCATCACCTTGCGCCGCGCGGAGAGCCGCACCGTCACGACCGCCTCGAACGCCGTGCCGAAGCGCGCGCGCACGTGGGCGAGCGCGAGCTTCGGGAAGCCCATGTCGTCCTTGTTGCGCGAGAAGCTCTGCTCCGCGGCGGCGAAGAGCACCTCGCCCGACTCGTCCATAACGGTCACGTTCGCGTCGTGACCGGGGTAGAGCGCGAGGTAGAGCTTGCGATCTCCCGACGACGGAGGAGCGCTCAGGCCGCCCGCACCTCGGCTTCGGGAACGACGACGGCCGGACGCGCCGTGGGATCGTAGCCGCGCTCGGACAGGGAGTTCTCGCGCAGCGCCCGCAGCATCCGGAAGATCGCCCCGACCTTGAGCCCCTTGCCCCGCACCCTCGAGAACAGCCCCTTCCAGAGCTTGCTCGGGCGGAGCCAGAAGGAGGCGTAGGCGCGCCGCAGGAGGCCCTCCATCTCCACGGGAGAGACCTTGTCGATCGCCATCACCGCGTGGACGGTGTCGTACCGGTCCCAGTCCTTCTCGAAGATGCGATCGCGGTTCTCGTTGTAGAGCTGGGTGCCGGGAAACGGCGTGAGGATCGAGAACTGCGCGGACTCGGGGTTGAGGCGCCGCGCGTAGCGGATCGTCTCGAGGATCATCTCGCGCGACTCGTCGAGGTTGCCGATGATGAAGCTCGCATGGGAATCGATCCCGTGCTTCTTCAGGAGCGCCACCGACTCGTCGGCGAAGGTCGATTCCGACTTCTTCTTGAAGGCGTCGAGCACCTCCTGGTGCGGGCTCTCGATCCCGAGGAGGAACGAGAAGGCTCCCGCCTCGGCCATCTTCTTCACCAGCTCCTCGTTGTGGGCGATCGTGTCGGTGCGGGTCAGCGCCCAGAACCTGACGTCGAGCTTGCGCGCGAGGATCTCGTCGCAGATCCCGATGACCCGATCCGGGTCGAGGGTGAAGTTGTCATCGACGAACACCGCGCCCTCGTAGCCGTACCGCTTCACGCAGTGCTCGATCTCGTCCACCACGGACCTGGGCGATCGCGGGCGCCATCCTCGTCCGGTGAACTGTGCCGACGAGCAGAACGTGCAGTCGTAGGGGCAGCCGCGGCTCGAGAGGATCGAGACGACGCGCCGTCCGCCCAGCGTCCAGGACTTGTGGTGATCGGCGTGCAGGAGGTGGCGCGCGGGAAACGGATAGGCGTCGACGTCGTCGGGGTACGGCCGGCCGGGGGTCCGCACGGGACGCCCGATGGGCCCGGGATAGAGGATGCCACGCACGTCGTGGACCGGAGCCCCGTCCCGGTAGCGCTCCATGAGCTCGAGGAACGTCAGTTCTCCTTCGCCGCTGATGATGACGTCCACGTCTCCCGTCTTGAAGATGGCGTCCGCATCGAACATCGCGTGGGGGCCGCCGATCACCACGCGTGCCCCGGCGCGCTTCGCGAGCCGCGCGAGCCGGAGCGCCGGTTTGATGCGGCTCGTCTCGGCGGTGATCCCGACGACGTCGTACCCACGGAAGTCCGGATCCTGGTCCACGGTGCTACCGACGTTCATGTCGTGCAGATCGACCGGCCACCCGTCGCGCTCGCAGAAGGCCGCCACGTAAAGGAGCCCGAGCGGCGGCGTCTGGAACCGCACCGCGCGGTAGAGGCTCTGGTAGGGCGGGTTGATGAGGAGGGTCTTCATCGGGCGCCTAGTGTACCCCTCTCCCGTACCGCTCGCGGAGGTAGCGGACGATCGCCCGGGAATCCGCGATCACCCGATCCTCGTCCACGATGATGGGAACGAGCGGCTGCCCCGAGAGCCGGCGCACCTCGCTGCGGTCTCGCCGGTCGACCTCGACCTCCTCCCAGGGAAGCGCCATCGCCGCGAGCGCCTCCTCGACGGTGTCGCAGAACGGACAGCCATCGAACCGGTAGAGCCGGATCAAGACGTTCCCCGGAGCCCGCCTACCTCTGCCCCTGGAGCATCATCTTGCGCCCCTCCTTGAAGAGCACGCTGATCTTCGTGGGGTTCACCACCTCGACCACCTTGCCCATCCCGAACTTGCTGTGCTTGATGATCTCCTCGATGCGGTACGTCTCCGTGAAGCTGTAGGAGCGCGCCTTCCTCTCGTCGGCGCGAGCCACCTCCTCCTCCCAGGAACGGACGTCGGCCGACACCTTCGGCCCGGTGCTCTTCTTCCGCGCCGTCTTTCTCTTCTTGGGAGCGGCTTCCTCCTCCGGCTCGTCGGCCTCCTGGTCGGAGGCGAAGGACGAGCGCCCGTAGGCGGACAGGCCGGCGACCTCGGACTCGTCGTCTCCGTACGAGGAGGGTTCCTCGTCGCCTTCGTCGTCGTCATCCTCCTCCTCGTCATCCTCCTCCTCTGCCTCTTCCTCCTCGGCGTGCAGCCGGCCGCGCGCGGGAACGACCGGCTCGTCCCCGTCGATCTCCTCACCCGCGGGATCGCTCGACGCTTCGCTATCCGGCGTATCGTGATCCTCGCCCTCGCCCTCCTCCTCCTCGCCGTGCTCGGCGCGCTCCTCGTCCGCCTCTTCGAGGACGTCCGTGTCGGCGGCGCCATCCCCCTCCGGTTCCTCTTGCTCGTGAACCAGCTTGCACGTGAGGCACGTGATCTCCTTGCTGTTCTCTTGCGGCGCTGCGTGGGGTGTTTCCTGGTCGCAGTCGGGACAGAAGGCCGTGATCGGTGCTGAAGCTTTCCGCTTGCTCATGGACTTTGACGCTGGCTCCTTTGGAGACGCCGACGGGACCTCCCGGGCGTGATGATCGACGTGCTGTTAAGGAAGGGAGGAACGAAGCTCGGTTACGGATTTGAAGCTAACCCTTGGATGAGGGGCCCGATGAGATGCCCTGATTCTCCACGTACTGTCGGATGCGCTCGCGAGAGCGCGAGCCGAGGTCCAGGAACTCGATGCCATACCCTGTCTCCCCGGCTGCGTGCGCCGAGGATCGATCGAGGATGCGGACCACCCGGCCCTTGACCGCGATCTTCTCGCTGCACGCTGGCAGGAAGAAGTGCAAGTCTATTCGCTCCTCGAGTGCCAGCTCCTCCGGCGCTTCGAAGAGCATCCCGCGATCGCTGATGTCGATCGTATACCCGAAGAAGACGACCGCGCCGATCGATCTCCCGACGCGGACCATCATGCGGATGGGGATGCGCTGTCTCGTGTTCAGGAAGCGCTCGAGCACCAGGAGCACGCGATCGGGGAGCGCGGACCGCTCGATCACCCCGTCGCACGGCGACGAGAGGCACGCATCGGCGCTCGCGCCCTCGCCGTCGGTCACCAGCACGATGGGGACGTCCCGCGTCGCCTCGCCGGCGCGGGCGCGGCGGCAGACCTCGTAGCCGGGGACGTCGGCCATCTCCGCCTGGAGGATCGCGACGGCAGGGTGCGTCGAGGCAAGCAGCCGCTCCGCTTCCCAACCGTCGCGCGCCCGCACGATCTCGATGCGGTCGTCCCGCAGGATCCGCTGGGGGACGATGTCCTCCACCTGCCCACCCAAGAGGACGCAGAGCGCGCTCACGCTTCGTCGTGGATCGTCTTGAGATCGAGGATCTCGAAGCGGCGGACCCCCTTGGGCGTCCGCACCTCTACCTCGTCGCCGACCACCTTGCCGATGAAGGCGTTGCCGAGCGGAGAGTTCATCGAGACCAGCCCGCGCTCGGCATCCGCCTCTTCGGACAGCACGATCTGGAACGTCCGCTTGTCCGGCTGCCCCTCCTCGGCGACGATGATGGTCGAGCGGTAGCCCACACGGTCCTTCGGGATCGTGTTCGCGTTGACCATCGTCAAGCGGCGAAGGCGATCCTGCATCGACCCGAGGCGGATGCGCAGGTGCTCCTGGCGCTCGAGGGCGGCGTGGTACTCGGCGTTCTCCCGCAGGTCGCCGTACTCGAGCGCCTTCTTGATCTCCTTGGGGAGCTCGACGCGCAGCTCGTGCTCGATCTGCCGGATCTCGCTCTCCGAGGTCGTCCACCACCTTGAGGTCTCATGTCGTCACCTCGCGCCGGGGGCGTTCATCGCCCTGATAGCCCCCGGTCCATCTGCTGGCTGTCCCGATCGTAGCCCCACCCGGACAACAGCTCCTCCGCCGGAGTCGCGACCTGGGGATCGGTGCTCTGGAGCGCCCCGAACATCGCGCCGAAGACGTCCTTGTCGTCCTTGCCGAAGTGCTGGCGGTTGACCACGAAGAACTGCATCGCCGTCCGCCGCTCGTCGGCCATCCCCTTCCCGAGATAGAGGAGCGCCATCGCGCGCACCCGGGCCTTGTCGGGAGAGCCCGCGTAGAAGCCGGGTTCGCGGATCTGATCGAGCGCGAGGCTGCGCGACTCCTGGTCCTTCGAGTCGATGAGCTTGTCGACGAACTCCCACCATGCGGGAGATCCGGGATCGAGCTCGGACAGGATGCGGATCCCGTACTGCAACTGGCCCCAGCCGTAGAGAAGCTTGTGAAATGCTCCCATCGGGTGTCAGCCCTGCTCACGCACCGCCTGGACGCGCCGCTCCAGCTCTTCCTCGAGCGCGCGCTTTTCCTCGCGATGCTCCTCTTCGAGCTCGGTTCTCTTCGCCGCGATCTCCTCGGGCGGCGTCCGCTCGGGGAGCCTCGCGATCCGCGCGGCGAGCATGATCTCTCGCTCCGCGATCCGCGCCTGATGCTCCTTGCGCAGCTCCCCGATCGCTGACTTTTGCTCCGGCGAGAGGCCGGAGCCCTCGTCGCTGCCCTGCTTCTGCAGCTTCTCCATCGCGAGCTCGTAGGCGCTCTTCAACTGGCCCATGCGGACCTCCTTCCTCGATGCGCGCGGCATCGATCGCCGCGCGCAGGCGCTGGCACTGCGCCTCGATCTCCAGGAGCAAGCTCCGGGCGTCCGACGCCTCGAGCCGGCTCGCCCGCCCGAGCGTGCCCTGCGGGAGGAGGGCGAGACGGCGCAGCGCTTCCTTGATCTGATCGGAGCCCGATCCCTCAGCGGGCTCCGGCCGCGGGGGAGGTTCGGCGCGACGCGACCGGCCCGCAGCCAGCGCGAGGATGAAGGCGCGCGCGCGTCCCGGCAGCTCCATGCGGTTGCCCGTCACCGAACGCTCCACGAGACGATTCTAACCCGCGACCGGCGGCCCCGCCGGACGGCGCGTCGCGGGAAGCCCCGGGAGACAATGGGGATCGTGCCCAAGGCCCACGCGGAGTACCTGGCATTCCAGAAGGCCCTGGTGCGACGGGTGGCGGCCGAGGTGCGCGGCGAGCTCGGCCATCTCGGAACGAGGCTCCGGAGCTACTACCTCGCCTACCTGCGCGACGTCGCGAGCTACGACCGCGTGGCGAGCCGCGAGGAGCTCCTGTCCGAGGTCGCGCGCGCCCGCTTCGTGCTGGGAGGCGACTACCACTCGTTCGATCAGTCGAAGAAGACCCACCTGCGCATCCTGCGCCACGAGCTCAAGCGCCGGCGGGCCGCGCGCGCGGCCGCGCCGATCGCGATCGCCCTCGAGTGCCTGCAGAGCCGCCACCAGGAGGACCTCGATCGCTTCATGGACGGAAGCCTGGACGACGAGGGGCTCCTCTCGCGGACACGGTACCGCGAGACGTGGGGCTTCCCGTTCCTTCCCTACCGGGAGATCCTCCGCTTCGCCCGCGAGAACGGACTGCCCGCCGTGGCCGTGAACCTGGGCGGCCGCGCCTCGCTCTCCGCGCGCGACCAGCACATGGCCGAGAGGCTCGCCGCGACGGCCGCGGCTCATCCCGGCGCGCTCGTCTACCTCGTGGTCGGCGACTGGCACCTCGCCCGGGGCCACCTTCCCCGCGCCCTCGCCGCGCGGGCCGGATCGGGCGACGGGACCCTCCTCATCTTCCAGAACGCAGAGTCGATCTACTGGAAGCTCGCCGCGCGGAAGCTCGAGCAGACGACCGACGTCGTGCGGATCCGCCCGCGCGCCTACTGCGTCGTGAACGCCACTCCGTTCGTGAAGCTCGCGTCCTACGCCCTCTGGACCGGCCACCCGCGCGAGGCCGAGGAGCTCGCGCGCGACGGCATCCTCGCAGCCCTCTCCGCCCGGCACGCGCGCCGCGGCTCGAAGCGTTCCGCCCCCTCGCGCGACGACGAGGCCGACGAGCTTTCCGGCGAGGACGGCGGCGGCGACCTCTCGGACACGCTGGCGCTGTTCGTGGGAGCGATCGCGCGCTTCTTCGACCTGCACGCTCCCATCGACTTCGCGCTGGTGACGTCGAGGGATGCGAGCCTGATGGAGGTGCTGATGCGCGACCTCTCGTGGCGCGGCCCCGACTTCCTCCACGAGATCGCCGTCTACCTCTATCACCGGCGCTGCTTCTACGTCCCGGAGATCCGCACGGTGTACGTCGGGACCCCGGCGGTCAACCAGCTCGGGGACGTCGCGGCAACCTACATCTATTACACGCTCTCGGGGGCCGGCCCTCCCCCCGAGGAGCCCCGCGCCGGCTTCTACACGCGGGCGCTGCGGGAGACCGTCGCGTTCATGGGCTCGAAGATCATCAATCACAAGCGGCCGTTCCAGCGACGCGCGGACTACGAACGCACGATCGCCGAGTCGGCCGGGCTGACGCTCCTCGGGGTGGCGAAGGAGCGGGAGCTGGTCGCGAAGAGCTATCTCCGCCACCGCGCGCTCGAGAAGGAGTTCTTCGCGCGCGGGCGCGTCCCCGGGCCGAGGCTCTCCGTCTACCGCCAGCGCCCCGTCGTGCGGTGGGGCCTCACCCGCGGCCTCGGGCAGGCGCTCGGCCACAAGCTCTACGAGGCGATGGTGACCGGAGCCCTCGGAAAGGACGTGCTGCGCGAGCTGTTCCTCGACCCGTTCCGCGAGCCCCTGAAGCGCTACATGGAGCTGGTCCGCCGCACGCGGGAGATCCGCGCATCGGTGAAGGTGAGCGAGGAACGAATGTGAGCGCGGAGCCTCACTGGATGTACTGGAGCTGGCGCAGCTCCTCCTTGGTCCTCTCGACGGCCGCGGGATCGTCGGGCTCGCCGCGGCCCGGGATGCGCGCGGGGAGATCGGCGTAGCTCGCGACCGGCGGAGGCGGCGCCGCCGTGAGCGCGCCGGCGAGCGGCCTTCCGGCCATGTCGCTCGACGCCGGCAGCGCGAGCAGCGCGAGCACCGTCGGTGCGACGTCGTAGATGCTCGCCTCCGACAGCGCGACCGGGCCTCTCACGGACGGTCCCATCATGAGAACCACCCCCGGGGGGGCGTGCCAGTGCTGGCCGGAGTTGTGGGAAAGCGCGGGCACTCCGA
>JAXLQT010000011.1:0-198309 GCA_046331505.1 Acidobacteriota bacterium | reverse complement strand
CTCGTGGAGGCGCTCGGGCGGCAGGCGCTTGGCGAAGGACACCTCGCTCTTCCCGAGCACCTGCACGCGCCCCTCGTGGACGTAGTCGGACGCTCCCAGGAGCGCCAGGCCGGGCTTCTGGATCCGGCTCGAGCGGACGTGGGTGTCGAGGCCGGCGGTCCCCGCGAGGCAGCGGAGCTTCAGCCCCGCCTCCTCGGACATGAGCTCCCGAACGGCGAGCGTCGGTGCGTGGACGTTGGGTGCGAGCGTCATCGACGGGCCGCTCTCGCAGCGGCCGCGGACCTCACGGCTCGATGAGCCCGAGGTTCCCGTCCTTGCGCTTGTAGACCACCGACACCGCGTCGGTCTCGTGGTTCCTGAAGACGAGGAAATCGTTCTTCCCCCGCTCCATCGTCGCCACGGCTTCCTCGATGGAGAGCGCCTTCACCTCGAGCTTGCTGCGCTTCAGCAGGCGCGGCCGTCCCGTCGTGTCCGACACGACCGCGTCGCGGCTGAACACGCCCATCGAGAGGGTCGTCTTCTTGGCGCGCCGCTTGTTCCCCCAGTGCTTCTCCTTGAACTTCTTGGCCTGACGCTGGATCTTGTCGAGCACCCCTCCGATCGAGGAGTACATGTCGCCGGTCGTCTCCTGGCCGGAAAGCGTGGTCGTCTTGCCCTTGACCAGCACCTCGGCGATGTGGCGGTACTTCTCGATCGACAGGATCACGTGGATCTCGATGATGTCGTCGATGTACTTCGCGACCTTCCTGAGGCGTTCCTCCGTGAACTCCCGCAGCGCGTCCGTGATCTCGATGTTGCGTCCGGTGTAGTCGACTTTGAGCTCGGTGTCCGTGGTGAACATCCTGGTACCTCTCTCGCGTCTCTTGATGCCGGTCCCTCCGAGGGCGCCACGGTCAAAGGATCGACTTGCGGCGGCTCGACGGGGGAATGTTCATGGTCTCCCGGTACTTAGCGATGGTGCGGCGGGCGATGTCGAGGCCCTGCTTCCTGAGCTCCTTGGCGATCTTGGAGTCCGACATCGGCCGGCGCGGATCCTCCGCTTCGATGAACTTCTTGATGCGCTCCTTAACGCTCACGCTCGAGATCTCTCCTCCGGCGGTGGTGCCGATCCCGCCATGGAAGAAGAACTTCATCTCGTAGACACCGCGCGGGGTGTGCATGTACTTGTTGGTGACGACGCGACTGACGGTCGACTCGTGCATGTCGATGTCCCGCGCCACGTCGCGCAGGACCATGGGCCGGAGCTGGCTCACCCCGTGGTCGAGGAAGTCCCGCTGCTGCTTCACGATGCTCTCGGCTACCTTGTAGATGGTCCGCTGCCTCTGCTCCACCGACTTGACGAGCCACAGCGCCGACTTGAACTTCTCGCGCACGTAGTTGCGCGTCTCGCTCGACGTCGCGGGGTTTCCCTTCGCCAGCATCTGGCGGTAGACGGGGCTGATGCGCAGGCGCGGCAGCCCCTCCTCGTTGAGATGGACCACGTACTCCTCTCCGAGCTTGATGACGAAGACGTCCGGCGTGACGTAGTGGCTCGGGGTCACGTTGTGCTTGCGCCCGGGCTTCGGATCCAGGGTGCGGATGATGTCCCAGTGCTGCTGCACGTCGCGCAGCGACAGGTCGAAGCGCTTGGCGATCTCCTGGAACTTGTGAGCCTCCAGGAGCGGCAGCGCGTCGCGGACGATCGCCTCGGTGACGGAGCCTTCGAGGTGCAGGTGGCGGAGCTGGAGCAGCAGGCACTCCTTCAGGTCCCGCGCGGCGACGCCGACGGGATCGAATCGCTGGACGCGGTCCAGCACGTTACCGACCTCCTCCGGCGACATTCCCATCTTCGACTGGAAGTCCTCGTCCGAAGCAACGAGGTACCCGTCGTCGTCCAGGTTGCCGATGATGGCCTCGCCGATCTCCATCTCCCGTTCGGTGAGGTCTTCCATCCCGAGCTGCCAGCGCAGGTGCTCCGGAAGCGACTCCGGCCGCGTGAGGGTGTTCTCGAACGATGGGAGCTCGCGGACCTCCGACGACACCTTCGGGCGGTAGCCGTCGTCCATGTAGTCCTGGAAGAAGCTCTCGACGTCGAACTCCTCCTTGACCTCCTCGTTGCCCGAGGGCTCCGCCTCCTCCTTCTCGAGCGTCGCCGCCGGGGCGTCCGAGGCGACCTCCAGCGTGGGGTCGTCGAGGCAGGGGTTCTGCTCGAGCTCCGTCGTGAGGTGCTCGGACAGCTCGAGCTTGGTGAGCTGGAGGAGCTTGATCGCCTGCTGGAGCGACGGGGTCATCACCAGCTTCTGGGACATCCGCAGGCTGAGCTTCTGTTCGAGGGCCATCGTCTATGGTGTCAGGTGAGCTGGAAGGTTTCCCCGAGGTAGATGCGCCGGACCTCGGGATCCTCCGCGAGCTCCGACGGGGTCCCCGATCGGAAGACCCTTCCGTCGTTAATGATGTACGCTCGATCGGTGATTGACAAGGTCTCGCGCACGTTGTGATCGGTGATGAGGATGCCGATCCCCTGATCGCGCAGCGACAGGACGATGCGCTGGAGCTCGAGCACGGCCTTCGGGTCGATGCCCGCGAAGGGCTCGTCGAGGAGCACGAAGCACGGTGAGATCCCCATCAGCCGCGAGATCTCGACCCTGCGCCGCTCGCCGCCCGAGAGCGTGAAGGCCTTCTGCTTGGCGAGGTGGCGGATCTGGAGGTCTTCCATGAGCTGCACGAGCTTCTCGTGCCGCTCGGACGGCGACATCGGCAGCGTCTCGAGGATGGAGAGGATGTTGTCCTCCACCGAGAGCTTGCGGAAGATCGATGCCTCCTGCGGCAAGTAGCTGATGCCCTTCTTCGCGCGGAGGTACATCGGCAGCTCGGTGATGTCCTCCTCGTCGAGGTAGACGCGGCCGTCGTCCGGCGTGGCGAGCCCGAGCACCATGTAGAAGCTCGTCGTCTTGCCGGCGCCATTCGGACCGAGCAGCCCGACGATCTCGTGGGCCTGGACCGCGATCGAGAGGTCGTCGACGACCCTTCGACCGCGATAGCTCTTCGACAGCCCCTCAACGCGGAGGGTTCTTCTCTCGTCCGCTTCCAAGCGTTCCACCCGGACCGTCGATCGCGATGGTGGTGTCGACGCGCCCCCCGGCGACCGACACCGTGTCCTCGTCCAGATAGAAGATGAGCTCCTCCCCGCGCGTCGACCCCTTGGGCCCGACCTGCATCTGCGCGACCTTGCCGTCCTCCCCGCGGAGCACGACCTTGCGGCCGTGGAGCATGTCGAACTCGACGATCGCCCCGCTCCCCTGGCGCGCGCCGTCGACGATGGTGACGCTTCCGACGACCTTGGCCGCCTTGACCTTCGACGTGTCGGGATCCAGGTCGAAGGTCGCCGATTTGCCGGTCACCGTGGCGGTGCCCTGCCGCAAGCGCACGACCGAGCCGCCCGCGGATTCCACGAACATGCGGTGGTTGCCGTCGTCGAGGGTGAGTGTCTGCGAATCCACGTGGAGCGGCTCGGCGTCGTCGGATGGAGGCTTGTCAGGCGATGCGGGCGTGTCCGGAGGAGTCACCTTCTCCGGAGGCGTCGCGGGCGCCGGCGGCTTCTCCATTCCCGGCAGAGCAGTGCCGCCGTGGAAGGACGCCTTGACGCCGTTCTCCGCATAGAGCTCGTTCGCGTCTCGCCGGACGGTGATCTTCGGCGCCTCGATGACGTTGTCGGCCTTCCAGAGCCTGACGTTGCCCGTGAAGACCGTGTCGGCGCCCTTGCCAGTGCTCTTCATCTTCTCTCCCAGGACGCGCACCGGCTCGCCCGACTTCCCGAGCATCCCCTGGATGGAGCCGCCGGCGGTGGGCTTCGGCGCCGCGGCGGGATCCTTCCGCTCGACGTAGGTGAGCTCGATGTCCCCGTCCGCGAGCAGCACGCCCTCCTTGCTCCGGGACTCGATGCGCTCCGCCTTGAGGATCGACTCGCCGTCGTCGACCTCCGGCTTGATGTCGCCTTCCTTCTCGAGCACGACCACGTCGGTCGCCTGGGTGAAGAGCGCGGCCTCGCTCCTGGCCGTCCGCCCCGGCTCGGAGATGACGACCGCCTGGTGGAAGCGCACGTCCCTCAGGTCGCCGCCCTCGAGCATCGCGTGGGCCTCGCCGCTCTTCACCGTCCGCCCCGGCTCCGCCCCGTGCGGCATGATCTCGAGGAGCACCTCGCCGGACGCCAGGACCTCCCGCGGATCGCCGTCCTGGTACCCCACCTCGACGGCGTTGGCCGTCAAGCTCCGCGGGGGATCGGCCGGGCTCTCGGGAGCGACGACGACGGTCACCGGGCCGACGACGCGGGAGGCGATGACGCGCTCGATCTCCCTTCCCGTCTCGGCGTACATCACGGTCACCTCGTCGGCGGTGAGGTGATCGACGCCGGCGAACGCGCTCGAGAGGGGCTTGCTCTTCGGGGCAGCCGGCGTCGCGGGAGGCGCCTCCTTGGTGAAGTCGACGCGCACGTCCCCGCGCGCGACGAGCTTGGCCAGCCCCTTCTGGGGGGCGGGCTTGAAGAAGGCCTCGATCTCCTTGCCGGTGAGGAATCCCTCGCCCTTGGTCACCATCGCCCCCTCGGGGAACACCGCGTGCCCCGCTCTCTCCTCGTGGTGGACGCTCGGGCCATTGATGTAGGTCTTCTCCTCCCCTTCGTCATTGTCGACGATGAACGCGACGCCGCCCCACAGATCGAAGACGCGGGACTCGAGATCGGCGCGCAGGAACGCGGCCGTCCCCGACACCCCGGGCTTGCTGAACTCGATCGGGTCGTTCGACTCGTACACGTCTTCCTTCTTGCCGGGGGTGGTCTTGCGCTCGAGCTTCGTCCCGGCGAGACGATAGCCATCGGAGGACATCACCTCGACGTGCCCGTTGGCCTGGAAGTTCAGCGTCCTCTCGTCGAGGATCGCCTCGTCGGCCTTGATCGTGACCTCGCGGCCGTCGTCCATCTTGTGCGTCTCGTGGAGGTTCTTGTAGTGGACCCGGCCTTCCTCGTCGACGCTCATCTCCTCACCCTTGGCGACGTCCACGGCCTTCTCGTCCTTGAAGCGCTTGATCTCCGGGTTCTTGACGACCGATTTGATGCCGGGCGCGAACTTCTCGTCCGACTTCTCCGTGGGAAGCATCGGACTCTGGTGGAACAGGATCGAAAGAACGATGGCGGCCATCGTCACGCCGAGGATCCCCACGAGGAGCCGCCGGATGTTGCGCGCGTTCAACTCTCGCGCCTCACGCCAGCGCGCCCATCGCGCGGTATTTCCGGTACCGCTGCTCCAGGCGCTCCTGGTCGGAGATCGCGACCACCTCGGCGATCGCCTGCTCGAGCCTCGGCGAGAGAAGCCGCGCGGTCTTCTCCCAGTCCGCGTGGGCGCCTCCGACCGGTTCCTCCACGATCTCGTCGACGACGCCCAGCGCTTTCAGGTCCGGCGCGGTCATGCGGAGAGCCTCCGCCGCGTCGCGCGCGCGCCCTCCGTCCTTCCAGAGGATCGCCGCGCAGCCCTCGGGAGAGATCACGCTGTAGATCGCGTGCTCCAGCATCAGCACGCGATCCGCGACGCCGAGCGCGAGCGCCCCGCCGCTCCCGCCTTCGCCGGTGATGGTGGCGACGATCGGCACGCGGACCTCGGCCATCTCGCGGAGGTTCATGGCGATCGCCTCGGCCTGGCCCCGCTCCTCGGCATCGAGGCCCGGGAACGCTCCCGGCGTGTCGATGAACGTCAGGATGGGGCGGCCGAACTTCTCGGCGAGGCGCATGGCGCGCAGCGCCTTGCGGTATCCCTCGGGACGGGGCATGCCGAAGTTCCTGTGGAGCTTCTCCTTCGTGTCGCGCCCCTTCTGGTGGCCGACGATCATCGCCTGCCGCCCGGCGAAGGTCGCCATCCCGGCGACGATCGCGGGATCGTCGCCGAAGAGACGGTCGCCCGCGATCTCGGCCCAGTCGGGCGCGAGGAGCGCCACCAGGTCGAGGGTGTAGGGGCGCCGGGCGTGACGCGCCACGAGCGTCGTCTGCCACGGGGTGAGCCGCGCGTAGGCCTCGGTACGATCGCGATCGAGCTTCGCACGGAGATCGCCGATCGCCGCAACATCGCGCCCCTGCCGTTCGAGGTCGTCGATCTGCTTCTGCCGCTCCCGGAACGGCTTCTCGATGAGGTCGAGGTCGTCGTGCGCCACGTGATCCGCTCGTGCCGGAGAGCGACCGAGGTCCTCTGGCCGCTCAAACTTAGAACGGCTCGCGCTGCGAAGCAAGGCGGCCGACCGTCCCCTCCGCGGCGATCGCATGGCGCGGTCGCCTCCACGCCGCGCCCGTCGGATGGATAGAATTGTCCGCTTGAACGAGGAGCTCGCACTCAAGGAATCGGCCCGGGCCGCCGCGACGCTCGCGCCGGCGCGCCTGTTCCTCTCCGGCAACGAGGCGATCGCGCGCGGGGCCTGGGAAGCGGGCGTGCGGTTCGCGGCGGCCTATCCCGGCACGCCGTCGACCGAGATCCTCGAGACGCCTCGCGGCTTCCCGGCGTCCGGAGCCAGTGGTCGGTCAACGAGAAGGTCGCCCTCGAGTGCGCGGTGGGAGCGTCGCTCGGCGGAGCGCGGGCGATCACGGCGATGAAGCACGTCGGGCTCAACGTCGCGTCGGATCCGCTCATGAGCCTCGGCCTGACCGGCGTCAACGGAGGGCTCGTCCTGGTGAGCGCGGACGATCCCGGCATGAAGAGCTCCCAGAACGAGCAAGACAACCGCTGGTACGGGAGCTTCGCGGGCATCGTCATGCTGGAGCCGTCGGATCCGGCCGAGTGCCACCGGTTCGCGCTCATCGCCTTCGATCTGTCGGAGTCCTACGACCTTCCGGTGATGCTCAGGACCACGACGCCCGTGAACCACGGCAAGGGCGCCGTCGACACCGGGCCGCGCGCGGAGCCTGCGATGCGTCCCGTCCCGCGCGCGCCGGAGAAGTGGGTGATGCTCCCGGCGTACGGCATGGCCCGGCGGCGCGATCAGATCGAGAGGCTGTCCGCCCTCGAGCGTGCCGGGCACGCGCTGCGGCTGCACGAGCTCCACGAGGGGGACGGCCCGGTCGGCATCGTGACGTCGGGCGTCGCCTTTGCCTACGTCCGCGAGGCGCTTCCCGACGCTCCGGTGCTCAAGCTCGGGCTGACGCACCCTGTGCCGATCGAGATCGTGCGGGAGTTCGCGTCGCGATTCGAGCAGATCCTCGTGGTGGAAGAGCTCGAGCCCTATCTCGAGACGATGCTCGCGACGCGGGGCATCGCCGCGATCGGCAAGCACGTGCTGCCGCGCGCCGGGGAGCTCGATCCCTCGATGATCCAGAGCGCCTACCGGACGGTGCGTGACGCCGTTCCCTCCGGCCCGCCGCGCGCGACCGTCCCGCGCGCGCTCCCTGCGAGCCCGCCCGTCGCAGCGGCGCTTCCGGAGCGCCCGCCCGAGCTCTGCCCCGCCTGCCCCTACCGCGGACCTCTGCGCGCTCCGCCGATCGCGGAGCTTCGTGTTCGGAGACATCGGCTGCTCGACCCTGGGGGCACTCCTTCCCCACGAGACGATCCACTTCACCCTGTGCATGGGGGCGTCCATCAGCGCGGCGGCGGGGTACGCCAAGGTGCGCGGCGAGAAGGCAGTCGCGCTCATCGGCGACTCCACGTTGCTCCATTCGGGGATCCCGGCGCCGCTGGATGCCGTCTACAACCGGGCGGCCCTCACGCTCATCGTGCTCGACAACTGCGCGATCGCCATGACGGGCGGCCAGGGCCACCCCGGCACGGGCGCGGCGCTCGACGGGAGCGCCGGCAAGGGACTGGACTACGAGGCCCTGATCCGGTCGCTCGGGGTCCGTCACGTGACGGCCATCGACCCGTACGACGGCGACCTCTTCGCCCGCGCGTTTGCCCGCGAGATGGAGAGGCCCGAACCGTCGGTGCTCATCGCGCGTCGCGCGTGCGTGCTGGTCGACCGGCGCGGCCGCGCGTGCCGGCGTTCGTCAATCCCGCCATGTGTACCGGCTGCCGCGAGTGTCTCGACGAGGGGTGCCCCGCCCTGGTGCTCTACAAGAACCCGCGGGAGGAGGACAAGGTGCGCATCGATCGAAGCCTCTGCATCGGCTGTCCGGATTGCTCTTCCGTCTGCGCGCCAGGAGCGATCTCGTGGCTCCCGGAAGCCCCGGTGGCCCGCGCATGAAGCATGGCGCGCGGGTCCTCGCCGTCCTCTTGCTCGTTGCCGGCGCCTCCCCCGCGGCCCGCTCGGAGGATGGCGCGCCGCCGGCGAGCCAGGACGCGGGCGCCCATCTCGATCGCGGCGCATCCCTGCTCTACCAGGGCAAGTACGACGAGGCGATCGCCGAGTTCGAGGCGGCGCTGGCGATCGAGCCCGACTACCTGAAGGCGAGGCTCAACCTCGCGACCGCGTATCACTACAAGAAGGACTACGCGAAGGCCGAGAAGGAGTACCTCCGCTGCCTCCAGCTCGACCCCACCTACGTGAACGCGCGCTTCAACCTCGCGGTCACCTACCAGGCCCAGGACAAGGACGACGAGGCGCTCGCGGCTTACAGGAAGGTGATCGAGAGCGATCCCACACGATCCGCGTGCTGGAAGAACATGGGTCGCATCCACGAGAAGCACGGAGAGCTCGCGAAGGCGGCCGACGCCTACGAGCGAAGCCTCGCCGTCGACCCCGCACAGAAGAGCGCGTCCGATCTCAGGAAGCGCGCCGAGGAGCTCAAGATCAAGGTCGCGGAGGAGAAGGCCGCTGCCGAGCCGCCTGCAGTCGCCGCCGTGACGCCGGCTCCGCGGCCGGCGCCGCCCTTCGAGCCCACGCCCGAGCCGCGGCCGGAGCCGCCTCCCACGAGGACGGCCCAGGCTCCGACGCCGTCGCTCCCCACCCCGCCGCGACTCCGCCCGCCACGCCTTCCGCCGCGGCCCCGACGCCGCCACCGGACACGCCGCGGACGACCCCGACACCGTCGCCGCTCGGGCCGGCGATCGAGCCGGCACCCGCTCCGGCCACGGTTCCGCCCGCGAAGTCTTCGCCACCGCCCCGCGAAACCGCCGCGGCGCCGGCACCTCCGGCCATGGCCACTCCATCGCCGGTGCCGCCTCCGGCGCCCTCCCCCGCACCCTCGCCGGCAACCCCCACTCTGGCGGAAGCACCACCCGCTGCGAAGCCCTCACCGGGCCCGGCTCAGGCGCCGCCTGCACCCGTGACACCTCCGCCACCCACGCCGCGAGCCGAGGCCGCGACGAAACCCGCCGCGCCGACCGCGGCCGTTTCCCCCGACACGACGAAGCCTCCGGCATCACCAGACATCCTCGCGAAGCTCCTGACCTCGATGGTGCAGAAGCGCGGAGAGAACGCGACGCTCGTGACGTCCGTCCCGCTCGGCGCCGAGGTCTACCTGCGCAAGGAGGAGATCGCGGCCAAGGATCCGTTCCGGCGCTACGGCGCGTTCGGCGCGCACAAGAAGAGCCGCGACTTCGTCGCCCTGTGCGCCGACATGGTCGACAAGAAGCTGTTCCGCGGATACACGCCGTTGACCTTGGACCTCGAGGAGGGCTACTACCAGATCGCCGTTCGCACTCCGGGAGCCAAGGAGGAATGGGTCGAGGATGGCAACGCCTTCATGCAGAGCCCGAGCCTTGCGCTCTCGCCGGACGACCGCAAGAGCGACGTGAAGGTCTACGAGCTGACCGTGCTGCGCGGCGAGGCGCCCGCGTACCTGGTCGCCCTCTTCCAGAAGAAGGGCGAGCCGGCCGCGGACCTCGCGCGCCTTTGCACCGACGCTCCCTTCGCGTTCGACGAGGCGGCGCTCGGCGCGGCCCTCGACGTGTACCAGCTACCGGAGGATGAGCGCGCCGCCGCGGTCCGGCTGCTTCGCTGCACCGGCAAGGCCGTCCTCGCAGGCGAGAAGAGCAACGTCGTCGTGACGCTCGAGACCCGCGGGACGTTCAAGGTGCAGAAGAGCCGCCCGTAGATCCCGAGCAGGACGAGGTAGGGCGCGGAGGACCGCGCCCCACCTCCGCGGGGAAGCCGTCACGCGATGGCGATCTTCTTCGGCTTCGCGCGCTCCTCCTTGGGCACGCGGATCGTCAGGACGCCATCCTTGAAGTTGGCCGCGATCTTCTCGAGCTGAACGCTCCCGGGAAGGGCGAACGAACGGGAGAAGGCGCCGTAGCTCCGCTCGACGCGGTGGAAGCTCTCCTCCTTCACGTCCTTCTCGAAGCGCCGCTCTCCGCTCAGCGTGAGGGTGTTGTTCTCGACCGTGATGTTGATGTCCTCCTTGCCGAGCCCCGGCACGTCGGCCGAGAGCAGGATCTCCTCGGGCGTCTCGCGGATGTCCACGGCAGGCACCCATGCGGCTCGCAGGGAATCGTCCGCGGACGGCGAGAACGCGCGGTCGAACATCCGGTTCAGGCGATCGCGAAAGAAGACGTCGGTTGGAGTCCAGAGGCTGAGTGAGCTCATCGTGTGAAACCTCCTCGAATGATGGTCAGATGTCTCATCGACGAGTCAAAGATAGAATCGCGAAAACTATCTGTCAATACATAACGAAAAAAATATTAGTCGTCATGACTAAATTAATGACAACACACGTAGGAACCATGGATCGCATTCATATACAGATGTTTATACCAGCGATTCGCTTGCGGCTGGTGCGAGCTCGACCTAGCCCTCGACGACCTTGGACTCGATCTGCTCGATCTCGCGAATGGCGGCGCGGCTCGCCTGGAGCTCATCGCGGGCCTCTTGTACGACCGATGCTGCGATCGCGCCGGTGCGCGATAGCTGGTAGAGCGTTGCAAGCACGATCGCTTCGGCATTCACCTCGAAGTGAGACCGCAGAAGCTCGCGCGTATCGCTCATGCCGAAACCATCGGTCCCGAGAGACAGGAACGGCGCCGGAACCCAGCGGGCGATGAGATCCGGCCAGGCCTTGACATAGTCGCTCGCGGCGACGATGGGTAGCGCGGCGAGAGCCGCCGACACGTAGGGCTTCCTCGGCGGCTCGAGCGGGTTATGGAAGCTCCAGCTCTCCGCCTCCAGAGCTTCGGCACGGAGCCTCTGGTAACTCGTCGCCGAGAAGAGGCTCGCGGCGACGCCGAAGCGTTCTGCGAGGATCTCCTGGGCCCGCATCGCCTGGTTCATGATCGCGCCGCTGGCGAGGATCTGCGCCTCTGGCCTCCGCCCGGACGGTGCGGGCCGGAACAGGTAGAGCCCCTTCAGGATGCCCTCGTCGCAGCCATCCGGCATCTCGGGCATCGCATAGTTCTCGTTGTGCACGGTGACGTAGTAGAGGACGTCCTCCTGCCCGCCGAACATGCGGGAGAGGCCATCCTTCACGATCGCCGCGATCTCGAAGTGGAAGGCGGGATCGTAGGCGACGACGCACGGGTTGGTGCTCGCGAGGATGTGGCTATGGCCGTCCTCGTGCTGGAGCCCCTCGCCGTTGAGCGTGGTGCGCCCGGAGGTCCCGCCGATCAGGAACCCCCGTCCTCGCTGATCCCCGAACGACCACATCTGATCCCCGGTCCGCTGGAACCCGAACATCGAGTAGAACATGTAGAACGGCACGGTGATCTCGCCGTGCGTCGCGTACGAGGTGCCCGCCGCGGTGAAGGACGCCATCGATCCGGACTCGGTGATGCCTTCCTCGAGCACCTGCCCGTCCTTGCTCTCGTTGTACGAGAGCAGCATGTCCGAGTCGACGGGATCGTAGAGCTGGCCGAGCGCCGCGTAGATGCCCACCTTCTTGAAGAGGAAGTCCATGCCGAACGTCCGCGCCTCGTCCGGGATGATCGGGACGATGCGACGGCCGAGCTCGGGCTCCGCCAGGAGCTTCCTGAGGAGCCTCACGAACGCCATCGTGGTCGACACTTCCTGCTTGGGCGGCGACGCCTTCTTGAACTCGGCGTAGAGGTCCTCGCTCGGAAGCGGGATGGGTCGTGACCGCACCACGCGCTTGGGAAGGGAGCCCCCGAGCGCGCGGCGGCGCTCGAGCATGTACTCGACCTCGTAGCTCTTCGGGCCCGGGTGGTAGAACGGCGCGTTCTTGAGCTTCTTGTCGGGGATCGGAAGGTCCAGGCGATCGCGGAACGCCTTCAACTCCGCCTCCGAGAGCTTCTTCATCTGGTGCGTGACGTTGCGCGCCTCGAAGCCCTCGCCGAGCGTCCAGCCCTTCACGGTCTTGGCGAGGATCACGGTCGGCGCGCCCCGGTGGCTCACCGCCGCGTGGTAGGCCGCATAGACTTTCCGGTAGTCGTGGCCGCCCCGGCGGAGACGCTCGATGTCGCGGTCGCTCATCGACTCCACCATCTTGAGGAGCCTCGGATCGCCGCCGAAGAAGTGCTGGCGGATGTAGGCACCGGACTCGACCTCGTACTTCTGGAACTGACCGTCGAGGGTCTCGTTCATGCGGTGGACGAGCGCGCCGTCGACGTCCTGCGCGAGGAGGGGATCCCACTCGCGGCCCCAGATCACCTTGATGACGTTCCATCCCGCGCCGCGGAAGACCGCCTCGAGCTCCTGGATGATCTTGCCGTTGCCGCGCACCGGGCCGTCGAGCCTCTGGAGGTTGCAGTTGACGACGAAGATCAGGTTGTCGAGCCCTTCTCGGTTCGCGACGGACAGCGCCCCGAGCGCCTCGGGCTCGTCCGTCTCCCCGTCTCCGAGGAACGCCCAGACCCGGCACTCGGACGTGTCCTTGATGCCGCGGGCGTGCAGGTACCGGTTGAAGCGCGCCTGGTAGATCGCGTTGATGGAGGCGAGGCCCATCGAGACCGTCGGGAACTCCCAGAAGTCGGGCATCAGCCGCGGGTGGGGATAGGACGAGAGGCCGCGCCCCTCGACCTCCCGCCGGAAGTGCTCGAGGTGCTGCTCGGTCAGCCGCCCCTCGAGGAACGCCCGGGCGTAGATACCGGGCGCCGCGTGCCCCTGGAAGAAGATCTGATCTCCCGGGCTATCGTCCTTGCCGCGGAAGAAGTGGTTGAAGCCGGTCTCGTAGAGGCTCGCCGCCGACGCGTAGGTCGAGAGGTGGCCGCCGATGCCCGGGAAGGCGTGGTTCGCCCTCACGACCATCACGGCGGCGTTCCAGCGGATGATGCGGCGGATCCGGAGCTCGATGCGCTCGTCGCCCGGGAACTTCGGCTCCTGGTCCGTGGGGATCGTGTTGATGTAGGGCGTCTGCGTCAGCGTCGGGAGCTCGACCTGGAGCCGCTGCGCTTTCTTGATGAGCTTGCGCATGAGGAAGAGCGCCCGCTCGACCCCTTCGCGGGCCACGACGTCCTCGAGCGCCTCGAGCCACTCGTCGGTCGCTTCCGGATCGCTGTCGGGCAACTGGTCCTTGAACTCGTCGAATGACATGCGCGGCTCCTTCCGAGGCCGTCATCATAGCGAATCCCCCCGGGCTTGCCGGAGCTCCGCCCCTTCGTGACGCGCCTTGTGCGGTGCGTCATGAACGCGTCAATGCGCGGGTCCGCCGGCGGCGCTTTCCGGCGGCGCCGCCGCCCGCTCACGACGCGCTCGGCTCCATCACGAGCTCCACCAGGCGAAGCATGTCCTTGTTCTTGAGGAGCTTCACGACGTCGCGCTCCTCGAGGAGCTGGCGTACCTCGGGCTTGGCGAGGATCGCCCTGGCCTCGGGGTTCGACTCGAGCGCGCGCAGGCGTTGCCGCGCGTAGATCATGTTCCGCGCGAGGTGCTCTCGAAGCGTCGCCGACTCCTCGGGCGAGAGGCCGTCTCCCGCCAGACCCAGATCCGTGAGCGTCCCTTGAAGCTCCTCGTCCCCGAGGAAGCGCTGGAAGTGCGGATGGGCCACCACCGTGGCGGGATAGCCTTCGTCGAGCGCCTTCTGGAACGACGGGTCCTGCATCAGCTCGGCGAGCTGCGGGCTGACCGCAAGCTCCTGGACCTTCCGGAGACCGGCACCGGGGCGGCCGAGGATCGTCCCCACGGCGCGGGGGGCCAGCGGCTCGTCCGGGTACGTCGCCCGCACGACGGCTGCCGCGAGCCCGCCCATGAAGCGGCCCGCGAAGCGCTCCACCGCGGCCGGATCGGCGGGCGCGGTCCCCGCCAACCCACGGTAGAGCATGATCGCCCACACGAAGACCGTCGCATAGAGGCTCCCCGTCAGCGCGTTCAGGAGCGCTCCCGGCCCCCGCAGCCACGGCTTGCCATCCGGACCGCGGAACGACCGCCGCAGCACGAGCCCCAGGATCTGGAAAGCGATCCCGATCCCGAGCACGAGCACGAGGGGCGCGACGATGAAGGCGACCAGCGCGGAGACGCCGCGATCGGCGAGCGCGGCGCCGAGAGGGCCGCCGGCGAGCAGCACGACGATGGCGCTCAGGAGCAGCGAGAGGAGGTCGAGCGCCGCGAGACCGAATCCCTTCCGGTAACCGATCAGCGCGAAGAGGAGCACCGTCGCGATCGCGACCACGGCGGAGAGCATGTTGGGACGTCCAGAATACAAGTAGACTTCCGGCGAGAGAAGCGATGAGCCGGGAAGCGATCCAGATCCTCCGCATCGCTCGCCGCATCGTGCCCGAGGCCGCGACGCTCGACGCCGAAGGGGAGCGGCGGTTCCTCGCCCTCGTCGACGAGGCGCTCACGTCCCGCACTCCCGCCATGCGCCGCCAGCTCGGGCTCTTCCTCGGCGTGATGCGCGTCGCGGCGTTCCTGCGCTTCGGTGGATCTCTCGAGAAGATCCCCGCGGCGAAGAGCGACGCCCTCCTGCGCTTCTTCCAGGAGAGCCCGCTGCGGCTGCTACGCATGGGCTTCTGGGGAGTGAAGACGCTCGCATTCCTGGGCTACTACGGGCGCAGGGAGATCGGCCCTTCGATCGGCTACACGCCGTCGCGGGACGGCAACGCGCTGCTGGGCACGCGCTGATGCTCGAGAAGGAGCTCGACATCGCCATCATCGGATCGGGAGCGGGGGGCGGCGCGGTCGCGCTCGAGCTCGCGCCGCTCGCGGCCCAGGGCGCCCGCATCGCGGTCCTCGAGTGGGGACCAAGGTACCGCCTGGACGAGATGACGGGCGGCGAGATCGAGATGGCGACGAAGCTCTACTTCGACGGGGGCGGATTCCTCACGCGAGATCGCTCCATGACCCTCGCCTTCGCGCGGGCGTTCGGCGGATCGACGGTCGTCTACACCGGGACGTCGCTGCCGATCCCCGAGGAGACCGTCGCGCGCTGGGGCATCGCGGGGCTCGCCGGCGCGGACCTGCGCAGACGGTCCGAGAAGTTCGCCGCGCAGAACCACGTCCATCTCCTCGAGGAGCACCTCGTCAACGACAACAACAGGCTCTTCCGCGACGGCTGCCGCGCGCTCGGGTACCGCGTGGAGCAGTTCCCCATCAACGTGAAGGGCTGCCAGGGCGCGGGCATGTGCAACCTCGGCTGCCCCAACGGCGCCAAGCAGGGCACCCACGTGGTGCAGCTCCCGGCGGCCGAGCAGCAGGGCGTGGAGATGGTGAGCCACTGCCGCGTCCACCGCATCACGGATCGCGGATGCGAAGCGACGGTGGCGCCGGCGACCGCGGGCGCCCCGTCGCCCTGGGAGCCCGGCGACTACCGGATCCGCGCGAAGGTGGTCGTCGCTGCGGCGGGTGCCGTCAACTCCCCGGCCCTCCTCCTGCGCTCGCGCCTCCCGGTGAGCCTGCCCGCGCTCGGCCGCTACTTCACCTGTCACCCTGCCCTGATCCTCGTCGCCCAGCACGGCCGCGCGATCACCAACTACCGCGGCCACCCGAAGAGCTACTACTGCGATCAGTTCGCGGAGAGCCACCGGTTCCTCCTCGAGACGTGCATGTACTTCCCCTTCGTGACGGCGAAGAACCTCGCCGGCTTCGGACCCGAGCACAGCGCGCTTCTCGCCCACATGGACCGCCTCCAGATGATCCTGGTGCTCGCCCTCGACCCCGCGAGCCCCGAGAACCGCATCACGGTCGACGCGTCGGGGCAGCCCGTCGTCGACTACAGGATCACTGCCGAGATGAAGCAGGCGCTCCTCGACTCGATGAAGACGTCGGCCCGGATCTTCTTCGCCGCCGGGGCGGAGCGCGTCCACGCACCGGCGTCGCGCAAGTTCCTGATCGAGGCGTCCGAGAAGGACCGCATCGACGACCTCGTCACGATGGACGAGCTCAAGCTCGGCAAGGTGTCGATCACCAGCGCCCACCTGATGGGCGGATGCCGCATGGGCGCCTCCCCCGAGAGCTCGGTCACCGACGCCTGGGGCCAGGTCCACGGCCTTCCCTGGCTCTTCGTCGCCGATGCGAGCCTCTTCCCCTCCTCCGCGGAGATCAACCCCTACCTCACCATCATGGCGTTCGCCGATCGCGTCGCGGAGCGCATCAAGAGCCGCGCGCCGGAGCTCCTGCACTGAAGATCCGCGGCGGAGACATGGTCGTGAAGGCGCTCGAGGACGAGGGCGTCCGCTTCACGTTCGGCATCCCGGGGACCCACAACATCGAGCTCTACGACGCCCTGGAGCGCTCGGAGCGGATCACGCCGATCCTCGTCACCGACGAGCAGAGCGCCTCGTTCATGGCCGATGCGGTGTCGCGGACGTCCGGAAGCGTCGGAGTCTGCAACGTCGTTCCCGGCGCCGGCGTCACGCACTGCCTCTCGGGGGTCGGCGAGGCGCTCATGGACAACGTGCCGATGGTCGTCCTCACGTGCGGGATAAGGAGGGACACGGGCAAGGCCTTCCAGCTCCACGACGTCGACCAGCTCGCGGTGCTGCGGCCGCTCACCAAGGGCGCCTGGCGGCCCGAGCACCCCGACGAGATCTACCCGATGCTGCGCCGCGCGTTCGCTCTCGCGCGCGCGGGGTCGCCCGGCCCGGTCGCCGTCGAGATCCCCGCGGACTACTACTTCGTCACACAGCACATCGAGAAGCTCGAGGCCGATCCCCTCGCGCCGACGTCCGCGCTCGACGCCCCCGCTGTCGCCGAGGCGGCGCGCCTCCTGAACGCCGCGCGATTCCCGGCGATCTACGTCGGCAACGGTGCGCGCGACGCCGCCCCGCTCGTGCGGGAGATCGCCGAGAAGCTCGGGGCGCCGGTCAGCACGACGATCCAGGGGAAAGGCGTCTTTCCGGAGACGCACGGCCTCTGGCTCTGGTGCGGCTTCGGCCCGGCGGCTCCGCAGTTCGTCGCCGACGTGATGCGGCGTTCGGATGCTCTGCTGGCCATCGGCTGCCGCTTCGGCGAGGTCGCAACGGCGAGTTATGGCTTCGAGCCTCCGGAGACGCTCATCCACGTAGACGCCAACCGTGACGTGTTCCACAAGAACTACCCCGCACGGCTCGCGATCGAGGCGGACGCCTCCGCGTTCGCAAGAGCGCTTCTCCCCGCGCTCACCGCACGAGCGCGCGCCCCCGAGCTCGAGGCGAGGATCGCGGCAGGCCATCGCGCCGTGAAGAACGCCTGGCGATCGGAAGCGAGCAAGGACCGCGTCACGCCCGCGCTTCTCTTCGAGGCGCTCCAGAGGGCCGCCGGACCGGACGCGATCTACGTGACCGATTCCGGCAACGGGACATTCCTCGCGATGGAGCACCTGCGCCTCGAGCGCCCCGGATGCTTCATCGGCCCCATCGACTACTCGTGCATGGGCTACGCCGTTCCGGCCGCCGTCGGCGCGAAGATCGCGAGCCCCGCCCGCGACGTGATCGCCCTTGCCGGCGACGGGGCGCTGCTGATGACCGGGCTCGAGCTCCTCACGGCCGCGAGTTACAAGGCATCGCCGATCGTGTGCGTGCTGCGCGACGAGGAGCTCGGACAGATCGCGCAGTTCCAGCGGACGTCGCTCGATCGCGACACCTGCAGCATCCTGCCCCAGTACCAGGTCGAGGACCTCGCGCGTTTCACGCACTGCGAGGTCCTGGCGATCAAGACCGACGCGGACCTGGAGCTCGTCGTGACGCGGGCGCTCGCGCTCGCGCGGGAGGGCAAGCCCGTGCTGGTCGACGTCGCCATCGACTACTCGCGCAAGACCTACTTCACCAAGGGCGTGGTCAGCACGAACTTCTGGCGCCTCCCCTTCCCGGACAGGCTGCGCGTCCTCGCCCGCGCCGTCGGCCGCCGCGTGGCCGGAAAGGTCGCCCCGCGCGAGGCAAGGTAGCGATCTCGAAGAGCCAGCGGAACAACGTGGACGAGGCGCCGTATGAGGATCGATGAGATCGCGATCGACGGCGTTCGAGCTCGTGATGGGACGATTGCCCGGCGTCGCGATCGTCGGCGGCTTCACCTACCTCGTCGCCCGCGACGCGCAGCTCGCCAGGTGGATGTGCGTCGCGCTCGGACTCGCCGCGGGAACGATCTTCGAGCTCGCCGAGGGCGAGATCGTCGGCTGGATCCTCGGCGTGGATGGAGTCGGGTCCTTTCTCCGGCGCACGTAGAGAGCATCTCTTCCCGCAGAGCCGACCGGGGGCACCGGGTGCGGTCCGTCGTTCGCCCAACGGATCGAGCGCATCCGAGCGAGCGCGCACATCGGCGAGCTCCGGGCGGCCTCGACGTCCCGCATCGGAAGGCACGTACCCATCGAAGGCGACGAAATCGTCATTTGACATGGCTGCCCCGGCGTGGTCAGAATCCGCGGCTTTCCTCAGGAAGGACACGCGAGTCGCTGGAGCCGAACCGATGATGCCGATGCCCCCCGTACGCGTTCGTCCACTGCGATTCGCCGGAATGGTCGCCGGCACCCTGCTCCTTGGCGGTGCGTCTCTCCTGGCCCAGTGCTGGGAGCAGGGCGCCGGGGTGCCGACCGGTCTCTACCCGCGCAGGGGCGTGGCACTCGCCTACCACGCGGGGATCGCTCGCGTCGTGATGTTCGGAGGACTGGACGGCAACGCCGCGTACGGAGACACATGGCTCTACGACGGCGTCGCATGGGTGCAGGGGGCGTCCGGCCCGCCGGGACGCTCGGGCAATCAGCTCTCGTACGATTCCGCGCGAGGGCGCATGGTCGTGTTCGGCGGTGTCAACGCTTTCGACGTCTACTTCAACGACACGTGGGAGTTCGACGGCGCTGCCTGGTCGGCTGGGCCCGCGCCGGCTCCTTTGCTCTTCCCGCGAGCCAACTACGGAATGGATTACGACGCCGGCCTCCAGAGGGTCGTGCTCTTCGGCGGAAACGACACCACTCTGAACTACAACGACACGTGGCAGTACGACGGTGCGGCCTGGGTCCAGGCGGCGTCGGCCCCGCCGGGTCTGACACCGCGTTCCTCCGTCTCGATGGCCTATGACTCCGCGCGAGGAGTCAGCGTGCTGTTCGGCGGCGATACGGGTGGCGGGGCCTTCTCGAACGAGACCTGGGAGTACGGAGGCTCGCAGTGGTCGGCGGGACCGGCGGCGCCGGCGGGTCTCTTTCCCAGGGGCAGTCTCGGCATGACCTACGACGCCGCAAGAGCTCGGATGGTGCTCTTCGGCGGATGGAACATCGGAACGAAGTTCGACGACACGTGGGAGTTCGACGGCGCCGCCTGGACGCCCCAGGCCGCGGCTCCCGCAGGCCTCACCCCGCGCTACGCCTTCGGCATCGCGTACGATGCGGTGAGAGCCAGCGTCGTGCTGTTCGGCGGCTTCGACACGGACGAGCTGGACGACACATGGGAGTACCCCGGAGGGTGCTGTCCCGTCATCACGTTGTCGCCCGCGACGCCCTGGCGGGACGCAGAGTGTCTCCTACAGCCAGACGATCGCCGCGACGGGGGGCGTCGCTCCCTACACCTTCGCCGTGGTGGCGGGGTCCCTTCCCCGGCCTGATCCTCTCATCCACCGGCACACTGTCCGGGACGCCGGCCACCTCAGGAACCTTCAGCTTCACGGCCCAGGCCACGGACGCGGCGGGTTGTTCGGGAGCACAGGCCTACAGCCTCGTGATCGCCGCGTGCAACATCGCCATCGCCCCGACGACGTTGCCCGGCGGGAACATCGGGACTCCCTACTCGCAGCTCGTCACCGCAAGCGGAGGTGCGGCACCCTACACGTTCACCGTGACCGCGGGCGCTCCACCGGTCGGGCTGACCGTCTCCTCCGCGGGGCTCGTCTCCGGCACCCCGGCCGCCGCCGGGGTGTTCGGCTTCACGATCACGGCAGTGGACTCCGGCGGCTGCGCCGGGAGCCGCGACTACGCCATCGCCATCGCGGGCGCCAGCGGAACGATCGAGAACATCGTGGTTGGAGCGGGCCTGGGCCAGCCGAATCCCAACCGCGTCCGGATCTTCAGGCAGGACGGGACGCCAACCACCGTCGACTTCATGGCCTACAGTGCCGGGCAGTGGGGTGTGAACGTGGCCAGCGGTACGGCGACAGGCGGCGCGCTGGCGCAGATCTTCACCGGCCCCGGACCCGGCCCCGTGTACGGTCCCCAGGTGCGAGGATTCCTCAACACGGGCAGCGCGATGAGCAAGATCAACTTCTACGCCTACGGCACCCTGCGCTTCGGAACCAACGTCGTGGCCGCCGACGTCGATGACGATGGCTACGACGAGCTCGTCACGGGAGCCGGACCAGGCGCGGTGTTCGGTCCACACGTCCGCGGCTTCGCCTACGACAACACCGCCATCTCCGCCATCGCGAAAATCAGCTTCTTCGCGTACGGCACTCTGAAGTACGGCGTGAACGTCGCGTCCGGAAGCGTGGACGCCGACCCCTACGGTGAGATCCTGACGGGACCGGGACCGAGCCTGGGATTCGGCCCTCAGGTCCGGGGCTGGAACTACGACGACACCACGGTCACGCCCATCGGGAAGATCAACTTCAATGCGTTCGCGGTCCAGCAGATGGGAGCGAACGTTGCCGGAGGAGACGTCGACGCCGACAGTTACGCCGAGATCTCCTGCACGCCGGGTCCGGGAGCCGGGCCCAGCTTCCCGTCGGAATTCCGGGGCTTCGACTATGACGGCAACACCGTGGCGGCCCTCGCCGGCTTCGACGTCACTCTCCCCGTCGTGACCACCTACGGTGGACGTGTCGCGCTCGGAGACGTGACCGCGGACGGAGCCCAGGACCTCATCGCCGGAGCGGGACGGGATCCCGCCGCCACCGCCGTCGTGAGACCTTACCTCTATGCCGGAGGACAGCTCGCGGCGCTCCTCGCGTTCGATGGGTTCGCCGGAAGCACCTACGGTGTCAACGTCGCAGGTGGAACGCTCGGATACTGATATGGAAGCGTAGGGACGGGGATCAGACCGACGCGGCGACGGACTCTGCGGCCGCGATCCGCTCGGCGAGAGAGACGCCGTCCCGCCAGTTGCCGCACAGGTGGAGGCCCGCGAGATCGCGCGTGGCCTCCTCGATCGTCGCGATCTTCAGGTGGTGGCCGACGTCGTACTGCGGGATCGCTCCTTGCCAGCGGTGCATCGCGACGAGCCGCGGCCTCCCGGTCGCACCGAGGAGCAGGCCGACTTCACGCGCGCAGACGTCGAGTAGCTCGTCGTCCGCGAGATCCACAGCGCCGGGGTCGAGCGCGCCTCCCACGAAGCACGAGAGGAGGCTCTCCCCTGCGGGGGCGCGGCCGGGAAAGAGGCTCGAGGTGAAGAGACAGCCGAGGACCCGGATGCCTTCGCCTCGCGGGACGAGCACTCCGAAGCCCCGCGGCGCGCGCGCGAAGGCGGCCTCCGGATAGCCGAGCGAGAGCGTTGCGAGGCGCACGCGCCGTATCTCCCGCAGCGCCTCCGCCGCCCCGGGCGCGATCGCCGCGAGGAGCGCCGCGGTCTCCGCCTCGGGGAGAGTGCAGATCACGTGGCGCGCCTCGATCGATCGTCCCCCGGCCGTTCGCACGCTCCATCCCGCATCCGATCGCGCGAGCGCCGTGGCCCGCGAGTCCCGCTCGACCGCCGCGCCGAGTGCCGTCTCGAGCGCCTGCGTCAGGGCCGCGAGCCCGCCCGGAAACGACGCGGTACGGCGCCGGTACCTCGTCCCTCCCTCGCGCCGCCCGAGCATCCCGCGGATCACGCCCTTGCCCCTTCGCTCGGCCTCCCACAGCGCGGGGAACGCGCTGCGCACCGACAGTGTGGAGGGATCGCCCGCGTACACGCCGGAAACGAAGGGCCCCGCGAGGTACCTCGCGATCTCCGGACCGAAGCGCCGCGTGAAGAAGGGAGCGACGGCGTCGTCGTCGCCCCTCGCCGGCGGCGCCACGAGATCGCGCAGCACGCCCGCCTTCGCCCTCCACGAGACGATCGGCGCGACGAGCGCACCCGGACCGGGACGGAGCTCGACCGCGCGCCCGTCACGGGCGATGTAGCGCGGCGCGCGTGCGTCCGCGTCCTGGATGCTTCCGTCGATCCCGAGGTCGCGGCAGAGCGCGTCGGTCAGCGGCGTCGTCCGGAGCGAGCTCGGACCGAGCTCGGCGACGTATCCGTCCGCGACGTGCGTCCGGATGCAACCCCCCACCCGGGGCTCCGTCTCGAAGACGATCGCGGTCTTCCCGCGCGCGCGGAGCCGGAACGCCGCGGTGAGTCCGGTCACGCCGGCGCCGAGCACCAAGGCGTCGATCAACGCGCGAGCCTCCGCTCGACGACGTCGGCGAGCGCGCGCACGAGATCGGGATGGCCGTTGAGCGCGCCCACCGGGACGAACCGCTCGATGCCGGCCAGGCGCGCGACGTCCGCGAAGAGGATCGCGATCTCGTACAGCGTCTCCACGTGCTCGGTCACGAAGGCGATCGGCACGCAGAGAACCTGGCGAACGCCCTCGCGGGCGAGCCTCGCGATCTCGTCCTGGGTGGACGGTCCGATCCATGCCACCGGCCCCACCTTGCTCTGGTAGGCAAGCGACGAGCGGAAGGCGCCGCCGAGACGCTCGTTGACCAGCGCCACCGTCTTCTCGATCTGCGCCTGGTAGGGATCGCCATGCTTCTCGACGAGGCGACGCGGCAGCGAGTGCGCCGAGTAGAGCACGTGGACCTTCGACGGATCGGGCTCGGGCAGCCTCTCGAGGGCCTCGCGGATGCGGGCCGCGTGCGCGTCGAGGAATCCCGGCTCGTCGTACCAGGACGCGACGGTATCCACGACGATGCCACGCCCGCGATCGCCCAGCGCCTCCCGGAGGCGGGTCTCGGCCGACCGCGTCGTCGTGAACGAGTACTGGGGGTAAAGCGGCAGCAGCAGGACGCGCTCGATCTTCGCATCGGCGATGCGGGCGACCGCCCCCTCCATGCGCGGCTCGGAGCACACCATCGCCGCGTGGACCGCCGGGACCCCGCGTCCGGCGGCCGCCGCCCGCCGCGCGAGCTCCGTCTCGAGCAGCGCGCGCTGCTCCTCGGTCAATCGCCGGATCGGCGACCAGCCGATCCGCTCGTAGATGGCGGCGGACGAAGGGGCGCGGCGCCGCGCGATCGTGCGCGCCACGTAGCGCCGCAGCGACGCGGGACGGATGCGCAGCACCTCCGGGTCGGCGAAGAGCTCGTAAAGGAACGGCTCGAGCTCCTCGCGCCGCTCGGGCCCGCCGAGCTGGGCGAGAAGGACGGCGTCTCGGGAGGTCACGGCGTGCGGCCGTCGATGGCGCAGCGCGTCACAGCGTGCGGGAGAAGACCTTGGGCCGGCCCTCGAGCCGCGCGAGGTATGCGTCGAAGACCATGGCCACGTTGCGGACGAAGATCCGCCCCAGCGGCGTCACGCGGATCTCGCCGGCGCCGACCTCGACCATCCCGTCGCGCTCCAGATCGCCGAGCCGCGCGATCTCCGCCGCGAAGTGCTCGTCGAAGCGGACGCCGTGGCGGCGCGCGATCTCCTCCTTCACGACCACGCCGTGACACAGGATGCGCTCGATCACGTCCCGCCTCAGATCGTCCTCGGGCCGGCAGACGAAGCCGCGGAACGTCGCGACGTTGCCGGACCGCACGGCCGCGGCGTAAGCATCGTAGGCCTTCTCGTTCTGGAGGTAGCGGCCGGCGACGGAACCGATGGCCGAGACACCCATGCCGTAGAGGTCCGTCCCCGCCCGCGTCGTGTAGCCCTGGAAGTTGCGGTGAAGCGTCCGATCCTCCTGGGCGATCACCAGCTCGTCGTGAGGAAGGGCGAAGTGATCCATGCCGATGTACCGGTACCCCGCCGCCGTGAACTTCTCGATCCCGGTGATGAAGATCCGGAACTTCTCCGCTCCCTCGGGCAGGTGGGCCTCCATCACCTTCTGCGGGCGCTTCAACCACGGGACGTGCGCGTAGGAGTACATGGCGACGCGGTCGGGCCGCAGCGCCACGATCTCGTCGACGCTCCCACCGAACGATTCGCGCCGCTGGCCGGGGAGCCCGTAGATGAGGTCGATGTTGATCGACGAGAAGCCGAGGTTCCGTGCGCCTTCGACCAGCGCCCGCGTCAGCTCCGCGCTCTGGACGCGGTTGCAGAGCTCCTGGACGGCCGGGTCCAGGTCCTGGACGCCGAGCGAGATGCGGTTGAAGCCGTGCGCGCGCAGGACGGCGAGGTGCTCGCCGCTGGTCACCCGCGGGTCGACCTCGACGCTCACCTCGGCGCCCGGGGCGAGGGGAAGGCGGCCGAAGAGGTGGTCGGCGAGCCGCGCGATCTGCTTCACCGTGAGGTACGTGGGAGTTCCCCCGCCCCAGTGGACCTGCACGACGGGCCGGCTCCGATCGATGCGATCCGCCACGACGTCGATCTCGCGATGGAGATCGCCGAGGTAGGTCTCGATCTCGCCGCGCTCCTCCTCGCGGGACGGACGGGGCACGACCTTCATGAAGCACCCGCAGAACCAGCACTGCTCCTCGCAGAAAGGCAAGTGGAGGTAGAGGGACACCGGCTTGGGCAGGCTCGCGGCGTTCGCGTCCCGGTAGGCTCGCTCCGCCTCCTCGCGGCCGACCTCCGGCGACCACTCGGGCGCCGTCGGATAGCTCGTGTAGCGAGGGCCCTGCACGTTGTACTTCGCGAGCAGGGCCTGGGTCATCGGGAGCGTCACGCCCCCGACGACCATCCGGAGCGACTCGTCGCGCTCCCCGCTCTGGATCGGTGCCTCGACGCTCAAGCGGGGCTCGACGGGAGCGACTTCACGGCCTCGACGAAGGCGCCCACGGCATCGGGATGGGTCTCCTTGACGACGCCATGGCCGAGGTTCACGATGTGGCCGCGCCCGCCCGTCCGTGCCACGCAGGCACGCACGGCGCCGGCGATGCCCGCGGTCGGCCCGAGCAGGACGTTGGGGTCGACGTTGCCCTGGACGGCGCGACCCGGTCCCTGCCCCGCCAGGATGTCGGTCCCTGAATCCACCGAGAGCACGTCGGCGCCCACGGACGCCATCGAGGCGATGTGCGGCGCGGCGCCCTTGACGTACAGGATCTTCACCACTCCCGGCGACACCTGCTCGAGCACGCGCTTCTGGTACGGCGCCGCGACGGAGGCGTACTCCTCGGGTGAGAGGTCTCCCGCCCACGTGTCGAAGATCTGTATCACGTCGACCCCGGCCGCCACCTGAGCCGCGAGGTACCGCGCCAGGGCGTCCGCAAGCCGCCCGAGGAGATCGTGCACGAGCCCAGGTTCGTTCCGGGCGAGGGTGCGCGCGACGTGGAAGCTCTGGGACGCCGTGCCCTCGATCGCGTAGCAGGCCGTCGTCCACGGAGCACCGGCGAATCCGATCAGGGCGGCGCGGTCACCGATCTCGCGGCGCAGCCGCCGGGCGATCTCAGGGACGAACGGCGTCTCCGCTTCGGGATCGAAGCTCCTGAGCTTCGCCACGCGCCCCGAGGTCCTCACGGGTTCCGCGAGCGCAGGTCCCGACTCGCCGATCTCCACCGCCACGCCCATCGCCTTGAGCGGCACGAGGATGTCGGAGAAGAGGATCACCCCGTCCATCCCGAACCGCCGCCACGGCTGAAGCGACACCTCCACCGCGCGATCCACGTCGCGGCAGAACTCCATGAAGGGCGTGTCGCCGCGGAGCTGGCGGTACTCCGGGAGGTAGCGTCCCGCCTGACGCATCAGCCAGACCGGAGGCCGATCGACCTCCCCTCCGCGCGCCGCCCGCAGGAACCGCTCTCGGGAGCCGAGCGGGGACGCCGCGTCTTCGAGAGCACACATTCGGGAAAGGAAGCTTAGCATGGAGCCGGCGAGCGGCCCGGTTCGCGAGCGGCGTCGCATCCGGCGCGGGAGCTCCTGCTTCGCGCGCCGAGCACGAGGAGTCCATGGCACAACGAGAGCAGTCGAGCCGCGAGCGCATCGTCCTGTCGATCCTCAGGACGGCGCTCGTCCTCGGCTACGCCGGGACCGTGGCCGCGTGCTTCGCGACCGCCTATGGGCCGCTCGTCCTGTGGGTCGTTGTCATCCCGGTCCTGCCCATGGCCCTGGTCGTCGGCGGATTCCACCTCTGGCGCCGCGTCTGCCCGCTCGCGTTCTGGGGCGAGATCGGGCGGCTGCTGCATCGCGGGAAGCAGCGCCGGGTGCCCGCGTGGCTCGAGCCGCGCGCCCTCGTCATCCCGCTGGGTCTCTTCGTCGTCAGCTTGGCGGTCCGCCTCCTGGCCACCAACGGCGACGGCCGGTGGCTCGGGTGGCAGCTCGTCTCGATCGCGGTCCTCGCGATCGTCGCCAACGCGGCCTTCACCGGCAAGAGCTGGTGCAACTTCTTCTGTCCCGTCTCGATCGTCGAGCGCCTCTACACCGAGCCCTCGGCGCCGGCGCGCCTGCCCGCCCACTCCGCCTGCGCGACCTGCACGGCGTGCAAGAAGAACTGCCCCGACATCGACGAGGAGAACGGCTACTGGAAGGAGATCGGCGCGCCGGTGCGGCGCTTGGCCCTCTACGCCATCCCCGGCATCGTCCTGGCCTACTACGCGACCACCTGGCTTCGCTCGGGCTCCTTCGAGGGGCTCTCCTCCGGGGCATGGCTCGCAACGCCAGCCTCCCGCGAGCTCCTCATGGAGGACGGGCTCTTCTTCGCGCCCGGCCTGCCGGCGATCGCCACGATCCCGATCACGCTCGCCGCGGCGGGCGTCGCGAGCGCCCTCGCGTTCCTCGGTATCGAGCGCGGCCTCGCCGCGGCGATCCCCGACGCCGAGCGGCGTCACCACGCCACGCTGGCTCTCGCGGCGTTCGCCGCCTTCAACGTCTACTACGCCTTCGTGGCCGGGCCGTCTCCGTGGCTCCTGCCCCCCGGGCAGCGCGCGCTCGCGTTCGCGGTGCCCGCGCTCGCAGCGCTGCTGCTCGCGCGCCGGTGGCGCCGCACGCGCGCCGCCTATCTCCCGGAGAAAGGCGCCGAGCGCCTCGTCGCCCACTGGCCGCTGCCCGAACCTCCGCCCAAGGACCCCGCGGAGGTGTTCGCACGCTTCAAGGCGCACGAGGAGAAGCGCGAGGCACGGATCGACGCCTACCGCGAGCTCGTGCGCGCCGCGCTCTCCGACGCGATCGTCACTCCCGCGGAGCTCGGGCTCCTGGCTTCGCTGCGCGCGGAGCTCGACATCACCGACAAGGAGCATCACAAGGTGATGAAGGCCCTCACGGACGAGGAGCCCGAGCTTCTCGACAGCAAGCGCGTCGTGTCGATCGACCAGAAGCGCCAGCTCGACGGCTTCCGCGCGGCCCTCGAGAGCGCCCTCATGAACCAGGCCCAGAAGCCGGAGCTCAAGGCGCTGCGGCACGCTTACGGGGTCCCGCACCGCCAGTACGAGCAGATCCTGAAGGAACTGAGCGGGAAACAGAGCCCGCTCCTCTCGCGAGCGCGGGAGCAGCTCCTGCGCATCGAGGAGATCCGCGCCCAGCTCGTCGGTCTCTCTCCAAAGGCGAAGCTCGGGACCTGCGCGTTCCTCGTCTACGCGCTCTTGAAGGCCCAGGACCGCTGCGTCGACCGCATCCTCGAGATCCTCGCCACCACCTCGGCCGATCCCGACCGCGTGCGCGCGTCGCGCATGGGGCTGTTCTCCGACGACAAGGAGGGCCGCGCCACCGCCATCGCCCGCATCGAGGAGGTCGCGGGCCTCGGGGTGCTGAAGGACCTCGCCCCCACGCTCCTCGACCGGATGCCGAAGGAGCTTCCGAGGACGCCGGACGAGACGATGCGCGCCCACGAGGCGCTCCTCGCAAGCCCCGATCGCTACCTGCGCGCCGGCGCCGTCCTCGCCGCAGGAGAGACCAAGGACGCCCGGTTCAAGGACGCGCTCCTCGCGGCGCTCCGGGACGACGATCCCCTCGTACGCGAGACCGCCGTGTACGCGGCACGTCACGCGGGCCCGCTGGTCGTCGAGGCAGCGCTCGCGCCGCTACGGACCGACGAGACGCTCGCCGTCCGCCGCGCCGCGGAGGAGGCTCTCGCGGCATCCGACATCGGCGAGGCGCCGACGATCGTGTCCCGCGCGTCGATGGCCGCGACGGGCCGCCTCTCCGCCCCGACGATCCCCGACGAAGGCTTCTCGAAGCTCGCGACTCTCGAGAAGATCCTGTTCCTGCGCTGCGTGCCGCTCTTCGTGGATCTCGATCCCGAGGATCTCCACGAACTGTCGAGCCTCTGCGAGGAGGTGTCGGTCCTGCCTCCCGCCTGCATCTGCGTGGCGGGCGAGCGCACCGACGACCTCTACGTGATCGTCGGTGGAAGCGCGGACGTGCTCGTGCGCAGCGGGGACGAGGAGACGCGCGTCGCGGTCCTGCGATCGGGGGACGTCGTCGGGGAGCTGGCGGCCCTCGACGGGAGCCCACGCAGCGCCACGGTCCGGACCCGTACGGATCCGGTCCGCATGCTCAAGATCCCCGGCGCGACGTTTCGCGAGCGCTTCGCGCTGCGTCCCGACATCGCCCCGCGCATCATGGCCACGCTGGGCCGCCGCCTCAGGGAGACCCTCGCCCAGGTGGTGCCGTAGGCCGCATCCCGCCTCGGCGGCCCTACCCGCTAGGAGACGAGGGCGGCGACCAGATAGAAGCAGCCCGCGGCGACGATGGCCGATGCGGGAATGGTGAGGAGCCAGGCCCAGATGATGCGCGCCGCGATACCCCAGCGGATGCCCTTGAGCTTGGTCGCCGATCCGACGCCCACGATCGCTCCGGTGATCGTGTGGGTCGTCGAGACCGGGATACCCCAGTGCGTCGCCATGAAGAGGGTCGCGGCACCGCCCGTCTCGGCGCAGAAGCCGCCGACGGGCTTGAGCTGCGTGATCTTCATGCCCATCGTCTTGACGATGCGCCACCCGCCCATCGCGGTGCCGATGCCCATCGCCGCGTGACACCCGAGGATGATCCAGAGCGTCTGGGGATCCCTGAGGCTCAGCGTGACCTTGGGATCGAAGAACCCCGCCGCGATGAGGAGCGCCACGATGATGCCCATGGTCTTCTGGGCGTCGTTGCCGCCGTGGCCGAGCGAGTAAAGCGCCGCCGACAGGAGCTGCATCTTCCGGAAGATGCGATCGACCATGGCCGGTCGATAGCGGCGCAGGATCCAGTACACCGCCACGATCATGAGGAAGCCCAGGCCGAACCCGATGACGGGAGCGAGCGGGATGAACTTCACCGTGCTCACGATCTTCTCCAGGCGCAGGACCGCAAAGCCGCCGTGGGCGATGCCCGCCCCCGCCACGCCCCCGATGAGGGCGTGCGACGAGCTCGTGGGGAGGCCCCACCACCAGGTGAGCAGGTCCCACACGATCGCGCCGAGGAGCCCCGTCAGCACCACGTAGACGTACATCGGATCCTCCGAGGTGACCTTGACGATCTTCGCGATGGTGTCGGCGACCTTCGGAGGGAAGAAGAACATCGCGACGAAGTTGAAGAACGCCGCCCACAGCACGGCGACGCGCGGCGAGAGCACCCGCGTCGAGACCACCGTCGCGATGGAGTTCGCGGCGTCGTGGAAGCCGTTGATGACGTCGAAAGCAGGCGCGAGGACGACCATTGCGACGACGATCGTCATGTCGTCATGCGGTGCGCGTGCTCCAGAACGACGCCCTCGACGATGTTGGCAACGTCCTCGCACCGGTCCGTGGCGCTCTCCAGGTTCTCGTAGATCTCCTTCCACTTGATCACCACGATCGGGTCCTTCTCCTCCCGGAACAGCCGCGCGACGGCGTTGCGCAGGATCTGGTCCCCCTCGTTCTCGAGGCGGTTGATGTCGATGCAGTGCTTGACCACCTGGGGCGCGTTCTTCATGTCCCGCAGGCCGCTCACCGCCGACTTGACCTCCTCCACGGCGCGCACGAGGAGGTCGGCGAGGTCCTTCAGCTCCGGCGTCATCTCCTTCAGCTCGTAGAGCGCGATGCGCTCCGCCGCCGCCTCGACGAAGTCCATGATGTCGTCCATGCGCGTGATCAGCCGGTGGATGTCGTCCCGATCGATGGGCGTGATGAACGTCTTGTGAAGCTCCTCGACGCACCGGTGGGTGATGACGTCCGTCTCGTGCTCGATCTCCTTGATGCGGCTCGCCTTCGGAACGACGTTCGCGCCCGTCGAGGCGATCGAGAGGAACTCGCGTGTCCCCTCCAGCGTCAGCGCGGCGTGCTGATCGAAGAAGTCGAAGAAGCTGGTCTCTCGGGGCAGCAGGCGACCGAACATGCTGGGCTCCTGTCCTTTCGTCGAAACGTCGGGATTCGTCCGCGGAAACGGGGCGTCTGGTGGATCCGGGCGCTCTGCTACGGAGCGAGCTTGGCCTTCATCGCGTCCTTCAGCCCCTCCTTCAGGTGGATCTCCTTGCCGACGAGATCGATGTAGCCGCGTTTCTGGAGGTCGGAGAGCGTCCGGGAGACGGTCTCGCGGGACGTGCCGATGGTGTTGGCGATCTCCTGGTGCGTCGGCCGGCGGAACGACAGCGTCCCGTCGGGCCGGCGGATGCCCTGCTCCGAGGCCATGTCGAGCAGGACGCGGGCGACGCGCCCGTACACGTCGAGTAGCGCGAGGTTGCCGATCTTCTCGTTGGCCTTGCGCAGCCGCTCCGAGAAGGTGGCGAGCATCTTGATCGCGATCTCCGGATGGTCGTGCATCACCTTCATGAAGTCGCTGCGCCGGATCTTCACGAGCTCCGTGTCCTCCATCGCTATCACCGTCGCCGAGCGCGGGGCGTTGTCGAGGACCGACATCTCGCCGAAGAAGTCGTGCACGCGCAGGATCGCCAGGATGATCTCCTTGCCGCTGTTGCTCAGGCGCGAGACCTTGACCCGGCCCTTGTGGATCAGGAAGAACGACTCCCCGACCTCCTCCTCGAAGAAGACGACGGTGTCCTTGCGAAAGCGGTGGATGCTCGCCACCTGCGCCATGCGCTGGAACTCGGTGTCGTCAAGCCCCGAGAAGATCGGGATCGATTTGAGCTGGGCGTGGTCCATCAGCGACCTCCTTCCGCCACGAGGGAGGCCAGCCGCTCCGCGGCGGTGACGGCCTCGTCCCCGGTCGCGGGCTGCGCCGGCCGGAACGCGTGGTCCGTGAGCTCCATCAGCCCGTACTGGAGCGAGAGAACGATGCTGTCGTAGCGCCCGTGGCCGCGGGGGAGATCGTCGATCTCGCCGGCGGGGTAGCCCTCCGACGGAGCGAGAGATCCGGGGCGCGTCTCGAGGCGCTTCACGGTGCGGGCGAGCGCGTCGGCGAGATCGGCGCGGCTCACGCGTTCGTCCGCGCCGAACGTGTGATCTTCGTAGACGTCCATGATGTCGTGCGAAACGGTCAAGAGGATGTAGTCCTTGGCCCACGAGCCGGAGATGTCGGTCACCACGACGCCGCGCGCCACCGCCGGCCGGTCCTTCAGATCGGGGATCGTCTCATAGAGAAGCGCCGCGAGCTCCGCCCGGGTGAGGCTCGGGGCGTGCCGGAGGTCCTTGAAGCGCGCCGGGAGCTTCGAACGCCGGATCTCGGCCTTCGCGAGCTTCAACCCCTCCTTGCTCTCGAGATCGCCCGGATCGGCGGCGACCAAGTCCTGGAAGCGGCGCTTGGCCTCATCGAGCTTGCCGATCTTGAGGTCCGCCGTCGCGAGCGCTTGCGTGACCTCGTGGGACTCCACGGCGCCGGCCTCGATCGCCCGGGAGAGATCACGCTCGCCTTCCGCGTAGTTGCTGGCCTTCACGTGCAGCAGACCCAGCGCGAGCAGGAGCTCGGGCGCGTCCGGCGTCGCCTCGAGCCCCGCCTCGATCTCGAGCAGGCCCGATGCGAGGTCCCCCTCATCGGCGAGGCGCCGCCCCTTCGACAGCCGCGCCGCGGCGGCCTCCTCCCTGAGCTTCGCCGCGCGATCCAGGAGCTCCGTGTCGGCTTCTTCCTGTGGCGGCAGCGCCGCGGCGGCCTCGAGGAGCTTGTAGGCGTCGTCGAAGTCCGTCGCAAGCTCGGCTGCGGCGGCGTCCGAGAGGAGCACGAACCGCGACGAGCGGCTCGCCTGCGCGAGCCGCGCGAGGGTCGCCCGCGGCCCGTCGATCTCTCCATCCAGGAGGTCGGCGAAGGCGAGAGCAGCCTCCAGCACGTTCGAGTGCTCGACCTCCCCGGCAAGCTCGTGGAGGACCTTCCGGGCTCGACCTGGGTTCTGGCGCCGCAGCTCCGCGAGGGCCGTCATGAACGTATCCCTCGCGTCTCCCGGGAAGTCGCGCAGGTCGGTCGCGGACGGCGCCGGTACCGCGATCGCGGTCCTGGGCACGGCCACGGGTGGGCGCGTCGGACCGCCAGACGGGCACCCGGCGACGGCAAGCCCGAGGAGCGAGATCAGGAGCGGGCGCTTGGGACCCCTACGCAGGGCCCGCCTCGGGAGCGGCAGGGCGCACCTCTTCGCGGACCTGTCGCCGCTCACCCTCCCCGCGCCGCGGCTCCGGCCTCGCGAAGCTCACCGTCGAGATCGCATGCTTGTAGATGAGCTGCTCGTGATCCTTGGACTCGAGCAGCAGCGTGAAGCGATCGAAGCCCTTCACGCGGCCGGAGAGCTTCACACCGCCCAGGAGATAGATCGTGACGATCTTCCCGTCCCGCTTGGCCTGGGAAAACAGATCGTCCTGAAGGTTGTCGCCCGGTGTCGCTTGACTCATGCGCTCTCCAGCGTTCGAGGAATCCGCCGAGGCGCATTGTCTCACAGCGCGCTCGCGCGCTCTCCCCTCACCCGAGGGCGGACAGCGCATCGTCGGGATCGACCTCCGCACCCGGCGAGGCGTCGATCCAGCGGATCGCCATCCGGCGAAACCACGTGTCCTGCCTCTTGGCGAGCTGCCGCGTCGCGACCGCCGTCCCCTCCACCGCTTCCCCCTCGGACAGGCGGCCGTCGAGGACGTCGAACGCCTCCGCATAGCCGATGGGCTTCCGGGCCCGCACGTCGGCTTCGAGCCCGAGGGAACGTAGCCGCCGCGCCTCATCGAGGAGCCCGGCCCCCCACATGATGCGGACGCGGTCGCGGATCCTCGCGTCGAGATCCACGCGGGTACGCCGGATCCCCACCATGCGCACGTCGGCGTCTATCCCCTTGCCCGCGCCGGACTGGAGCGTGGAGAGCCGCCGGCCGGTTCCAAAGTAGACCTCCAGGCCGCGCCCGATCCGCTGGCGGTCCGCCGGAGCAAGCCGTCCCGCCATGGTCGGGTCGACGTGCGCGAGCAGCCGGTGCGCGCGCGCCGCTCCCCGGCGTTCGACCAGGGAGCGGATGCGCTGCCGGACGGGCGCGGGGACCGCGGGCACGTCGTCGATGCCGCGGAGCAGCCGGTCCACGTAGAGCCCGGTACCTCCGGCGACCACCGGCACGTGGCCGTGCCGCCAGATCTCCTCCAGGACGGCGCGCGCCCGCGCCACGAACCGGCCGACGCTGCTCGGCTCCCGCACCGAGAGGTCCTCGAACAGGTGGTGGGGGGCACGCGCGAGCATCGCGGGATCGGGTTTCGCGACGCCGATCGAAAGCTCGCGGTAGAGCTGGAGCGCGTCGGCGTTGACGACCTCGCCGGTGACGCGGCAGGCGATCTCCGACGCGAGGCGGGTCTTCCCGGACGCGGTCGCCCCCACGACCACGAGGAGCAACCTGTCAGTAACCGAGCTTGGAGTCGTCCTCGTCGTCCATCCGCCGCGCTTCGGTCCCGGACTGGAACGCCACTTCGCGCGAGGCCTGCTTCTGATGGAAGTCGCAGTAGATGGAGCCCATCGCTGCCAGCTTCGGGCACTTGATGCACTTCTTGCGCGACACCTTCATGCCGACGCGGCCCGTGAACTTGAGCATGGTCGCGAGCCCCCACGAGATGCCGCAGACCACCCACACCGTCGTGAAGGTCGCCCACTTGTCGGTCATGTCCGCGCCGAGAAAGTACTTGCCGAAGATGAAGATCAGGCCGGCAACGCTCGCCACCAGAAGCCCCCCGTACCGGAGCCATTCAACAGGTCCCATTCGAGCCCCCTTGTTCGTCCGTCTTTCGATGATGCATGAGCGGAGTGCCGAGCGCCGCGGCTATCATAACCGGGAGTGGTGGAACACGACCGGACTCCGGCGCTGGATCCGGCGGAGATCACGCGCCTCATTCGCGGCGAGCACGCCGAGCCTCACGCGATCCTCGGAGCGCACGCGGCGCGCTCGGGTGATGCCGAGGGCGTGCTCGTCCGCGCATTCCACCCCGACGCCGCCGCCATGGAGCTCCGCACCGGCTCCGCCCTCTTGCCGATGGCGCCGGTCGCGCCCGGCGTTCCCGTGTTCGAGGCGTTCGTTCCCGCCGAGAAGCTACCGATCGCCTACGCGATCCGCATGCGCTTCCCCTCGGGCGCCGTGGTCGAACGGGACGACCCCTACCGCTTCCTCCCCACGGTCGGCGACGTCGACCTCCACCTGTTCGGCGAGGGAACGCACCGGCGGCTCTGGGAGCGCCTCGGGGCCCATCCGGGCATGGTCGAAGGAGTGGCCGGCTGCGCCTTCGCGGTCTGGGCGCCGAACGCGCGGCGCGTCAGCGTCGTGGGCGACTTCTGCCGGTGGGACGGACGCGTGTTCCCGATGCGCAAGCTCTCCGGGATCGGCGTCTTCGAGATCTTCATCCCCGGCCTCTCGCCCGGATCGCTCTACAAGTACGAGATCCTGACGCAGGACCGGATGCTCAGGCTCAAGACCGATCCCTTCGCGACCGAGATGGAGCTTCCTCCCGGAACGGCGTCGCGGATCCCGCATTCGAGCCGTCACGCCTGGACCGACGATGCCTGGATGAAGAAGCGCCGCAAGACGGACGCGAGCCGCCAGCCGATGCACGTCTACGAGGTCCATCTCGGCTCCTGGCGGCGCGTCGCCTCGGAAGGCAACCGATCGTTCTCCTATCGCGAGATCGCCCCGCTCCTGGTCGAGCACGTCAAGTCCTACGGCTTCACCCACCTCGAGCTGATGCCCATCATGGAGCACCCGTTCGACGGCTCCTGGGGCTACCAGGTGTCCGGCTACTATGCGCCGACCGCGCGCTTCGGCTCGCCCGACGATCTCCGCTTCCTCGTCGACACGGCCCACCACGCGGGTATCGGCGTGATCCTCGACTGGGTGCCGGCGCACTTCCCGCGAGACGACTTCGCCCTGCGCCGCTTCGACGGGACGGCGCTTTACGAGCACGGCGATCCGCGTCTGGGAGAGCACCCCGACTGGGGGACGCTGATCTTCGACTACGGGCGGCCCGAGGTACGCGCCTTCCTCGTCGCCAACGCGCTCTACTGGCTCGAGGTGATGCACGCCGACGGCCTGCGCGTCGACGCCGTGGCTTCGATGCTCTACCTCGACTACAGCCGCCAGGAAGGACAGTGGATCCCCAACCGCTACGGCGGGAGGGAGAACCTGGACGCGCTCGCGCTCCTTCGCGATCTCAACGAAGCTGTCCGCGAGGTCGCGCCGGGCGCGATCATGATCGCGGAGGAGTCGACGACCTGGCCCGACGTGACCAAGCCCGTGGCGGAGAACGGGCTCGGGTTCACCTTCAAGTGGAACATGGGCTGGATGCACGACACGCTCCAGTACTTCTCCCTCGATCCGCTCTTCCGCTCCCATCCTCACAACCACAACCGCCTCACCTTCGCCATCTGGTACGAGTACAGCGAACGGTTCCTGATGCCGCTCTCGCACGACGAGGTGGTCCACGGCAAGCGGTCGCTGCTCGAGAAGATGCCCGGCGAGCTTCCGGAGAAGCTCGCGAACCTGCGCCTCCTGCTCGCATATCAGATGACGCGTCCCGGGAAGTCGATGCTCTTCATGGGAACCGAGCTCGCGCCGCACCGTGAGTGGGACCACGAGGCGAGCCTCGACTGGAGCCTCCTCGGCGCGCCCGGGCGTCCGGGGCTCCAGGCTTTCATGAAGGACCTCGCGCGCGTCTACCACGACCATCCCTGCTTCTGGAGATCGGATCCGGACCCCGCCGGATTCGCCTGGATCGACTGCTCCGACGTGCGCGCCTCGGTCTTCGCCTACGCGCGGTTCGATCGCCGCCAGCACGCCGTCGTCGTCTTCAACATGACGCCGGTGGTCCGCGCGCCGTACCGCGTCGGCGTCCCAGGTCATGGCAGCTACGAGATCGCGCTGGACAGCGACGCGTCGCGCTACGGCGGCGCGGGGACTCTCTCACCGGCGCGCATCCCGTCGGAGCCCGTGGCCCACCACGGCAGGCCGCGCTCGATCGAGCTCACGCTCCCCGCCCTCTCGGTCCTCGTGCTCCGTCCCGCGCGGCGCGCGCGCGCGAAGCGATGACCGTCCCATCCGCCCTGGAGCGCCTCGCCGAGGCGTCGGGGATCCTGCCGGCCTACTGGGACATCGCGGGCCGCGAGCATCGCATCGCGCCCGACACGCGCCTTGCCCTCCTGCGCGCCCTCGGGGTCGAGGCGTCCGACGACGCGTCGGCGGAGCGCCATCTCGCCGACATCGCCGAGCAGGACGCGGAGCACCTCGCGCCGCCGTGCACGGTGATCCGCGCCGGAGCGAGCGCGGAGCTCCGCGCAGGCGCGGAGGCCCAGACCGCCGTCGTGGTCCTCGAGGATGGCTCGATCGTGGACCTCGCGGTCTCGGGGCGGACGCTCGCGATCCCCGCGACGCTGCCCATCGGGCACCACACGGTCCGCGTCCACGGGTCTGGCCGCGATGCCGTCGGTCCCCTCATCGTGGCGCCGCCATCGTGCCCCCGCGCTGCGGACGTGCTCGGGCGCCGCAAGGTCTTCGGGCTGACCGGGAGCCTCTACACCGTGCGCAGCCGCGACGACCTGGGCGCCGGCGACCTCGGCGATCTGCGGCGCCTCCTCGGATTCTGCCGGCGGATCGGCGGGGCGTTCGTCGGCGTGAACCCCCTTCACGCACTCGCCAACCACGGCGACGAGATCAGCCCCTACCGTCCGGTGAGCCGCCTCTACAAGAACGTCCTCTACCTGGACGTGCGCGCGATCCCCGAGCTCGAGACGTCGGAGGATGCGCGGGCACTGCTGTCTCGGAGCGCCGACGCGGGCGACGTCGCGCGGCTCTCGGAAGCGCGCCACGTCGACTACGAACGGGTGATGGCGCTCAAGCTCCCGATCCTGCGCATGCTCTTCGATGCGTTCGTCCGCGACCACCTTCGGACCGGAAGCGCGCGCGCCGGCGCCTACCGCGCGTGGGTCGAGGGAGAGGGCGAGCCGCTCCACCGGTTCGGGGCGTACCTCGCTCTCTCGGAGCGCCTCGGCACCTCCAACTGGAGGCGATGGCCCGCGGCGTTGCGCGACTCCCGATCGCGCGAGGTGCGCGATGCAACGGCGACGGAGGAGGGTGCGATCGCCTGGCACTCCTGGCTCCAGTTCGAGCTCGACCGCCAGCTCGCCTCCGCGGCAGGGGAGGCGCGGCGACTCGGCCTGCCGATCGGCGTCTACCAGGACCTCGCCCTCGGCTCCGCGCCCGACGCGTGCGACACATGGGCATTCCCCGGCACGTTCTGCGAGGGGGTCAGCCTGGGTGCGCCTCCCGATCCGCTCGGCGAGCTCGGCCAGGACTGGGGCTTGCCCCCAATGCACCCGGGGCGCCTACGCGAGGACGGCTACCGGTTCTTCATCCTTCTCCTCCGCGCCGCGCTGCGCCACTCGGGGGCGCTTCGCATCGACCACGTCATGGGTCTCTACCGCCAGTTCTGGGTGCCCGAGGGTCGCCCCGGCTCCGAGGGCGCCTACGTGCGCTTCCCCGCCGACGATCTCTTCGGCATCCTGGCGCTCGAGAGCACACGCGCCGGTGCGCTCGTCGTCGGCGAGGACCTCGGCACCGTGCCCGCCGAGGTCCCGGTCCTGATGCGCCGCCACGGGCTCCTCGGCTCGCGCATCCTCTACTTCGAACAAGACCCGGGCCCCAGGTTCCGCCCCCCCGCGAGCTACCCCGAGGATGCGCTGGTCACCGCCAACACGCACGACCTCCCGACGCTCGAGGGCTACTGGACGATGGGGGATCACGCGCTGCGGCGGAAGCTCGGGATCTTCCAGACCGACGCGGAGCTCGCGACCGCTCTCGCGTCGCGCGAGGTCGAGCGCCGGGCGCTTCTCGCCGCGATCTCGGCCGCGAGCATCGCGGTCGATCCCGACGATGGCCCCGCGCGACGCGGCGCCATCCACGCGGTCCTCTGCAAGACGAACGCGGCGCTGGTCGGCCTTTCGCTCGAGGACCTCGCCGGCGAGCCGGAGCCCGTCAACGTCCCCGGCACGACGCTCGATCGCTATCCGTGCTGGAGCCGGCGGCTCCCTCTCTCGCTGGAAGAGCTCGAGACCGATCCCGGCGTGAAGCGATCGATCGAGGGGGCAGAGCGGGAGCGCGGCCTGCCACCCGGAGAGCCGGCGCCGCGCGAACCGTGACCGTGAGAGAGCCTGGGTCGCGCGTCGGACCGTACCGCATCGTCGAGCCGCTGGGGCGCGGGGGCATGGGCGTTGTGTACCGCGCGCGCGACGACGATCGCGGGCGTGAGGTCGCGCTCAAGACCGTCAAGGCCCAGGAAGAAGGCCTCATCGCCAGCCTGCGCCGCGAGATCCACGCCCTGGCGAAGCTCGATCATCCCGGAATCGTACGGATCGTCGACGAGGGCGTCGAGGTGGACGGCACGCCGTGGTACGCGATGGACCTCGTGCCGGGCACGACCCTGTCGGCGTACGTGAGGGGCGGGTGGGCCGGCCCCACGACGCAGGCCATCGTCGGCGATCGGTGGTGGACGGGCGCGTCATCGCTCGCGCCAGCCGCCGCGCCGCCACGCTCCGTGGATTCGCTGCGCCGGATCCTGTCGGCGATCCGGAGGGTCTGCGCGCCCCTCGCCTATCTGCACGGCGAGGGGATCGTCCACCGCGACCTCAAGCCGGACAACGTCGTCGTGCGCCACGACGGTCACCCGGTGATCGTCGACTTCGGGCTCGCGACCAGCTTCGCGAGCGGCCTCGCGCGGGAGCAGCTCGACTTCGACGACCCCTCCCAGGGGACCCTCGCGTTCATGCCCCCGGAGATCCTCTCGGGCGCGCTGGTGGATGCGCGAGCCGACCTCTACGCCCTGGGTTGCATCCTCTACGTGTCGCTCACGGGACGGCTGCCCTTCGGCGCGATCGCTGACCTCATGGACGTTGCGATCCAGCCCGCGCCGCCGTCGGCGCTCGCCGGCCCTCTCCCCGACGGGCTCGACGCACTGGTGCTGTCCCTTCTCGAGCGGCGCCCCGAGGACCGCATCGGCCATGCCGTCGACGTGGCGCGCGCTCTGGCCGCGATGGAGGGACCGGGGCAGAGCGGCGACCCGGAGTCTCCCGCTCCGGCGCCGCGGCCCTACCTCTACCGTCCGGCCCTCGCAGGTCGATCCGAGCTCGTGACGCGCCTCTCGGAGCACGTCGACGCGGCCCTGTCGCGCGGTGCGGGCGGAGCGATCCTCGTGTCGGGCGAGAGCGGCATCGGCAAGACGCGCCTGCTGCTCGAGCTCGCGACGGCCGTCGCGCGCCGCGGGGCGATGGTCGTCACGGGACAGTGCGATCCTCGGGCGCCGGCGCCCTTCGCCCCGCTGCGCGGAGTCCTTCTCACCATCGCCGGCCGCGCGCGGGCGCTGCCCGCCGATCGCCGCGAAGCTCTCTTCCCCGATGTGGAGGCTCTCGCCCCGTTCGCTCTGGATGGGATCGCGGAGCCACGTCGCAAGGCCGCATCCTGGGACGAGGCGCGTTTCCGCGTGTTCCAGGCCCTCCTCGCAGCCCTCGCGGCGATCGGCGCGGAAGCTCCGCTGCTCTGCGTCATCGACGATCTCCAGTGGGCGGACGATCTCACCGTGGGATTCCTGCGCCACGCGGCGCCGCGGATCGGAGCCCTCCCCGTCTTCGTCGCCGCGTCGTACAGAAGCGAGGAGCGGACCGCCGCTGTCGAGTCGCTCGCCGCCCTCGGCGAGGTGCGGCCGCTGCCGCTCGAACGGCTCGAGGATGCGGCGATGGCGAGCCTCGTCGCGGGGATGCTCGCCGTGCGGGAGCCCCCGGCCGGCCTCCTGCGCCGCGTCACGGCGTCCGCCGAGGGCAATCCCTTCTTTGCCGCCGAGTACCTGCGATCGGCCATCGAGCAGCGGCTCCTCGGGCGGGACGATCTCGGACGCTGGTCGATCGCGGACGCGGAGCCTGCGCTCGGTCTGCCCCGGACGCTGCGCGATCTGGTGGGCGGCCGGCTCGCGCGCCTCGGCGAGCCCGCGCGCGATCTCGCGAGCCTGCTCGCGGTGATCGGCCGCGAGGCCGACGCCCGGACCGTCGCCCTTGCCGCGGGAAGGAGCGGGGAAGCCCCATTCGCGGATCTCGGCGCGGTGACGGAGCTCCTCGCCCGGAGCATCGTCGAGGAGCCCTCCCCCGGCGTGCTGCGCTTCACGCACGACAAGATCCGCGAGGTCGCCTACGACGCGATCGAGACGGACGCACGGCGGTCGCTTCACGAGCGTGTCGCCGAGGCGCTCGCACCGGGCGCCGCCGGATCGGGGGGCTGGGCGGCGCTCGCCCACCACTGGAAGTCCGCCGGCAGGGACGACGCCGCGCGGCCGTGCCACCTCGCAGCGGCGCGCTGGGCGCGCGATCACCACGATCCCGTCGAGGCGGTCCGACACTACGAGAGCCATCTGGAGCTCTCGCGGGCCCCTTCGCCCGAGCGCGCCGGCGCGCGCCTCGAGCTCGGGCGGATCCTCGCGATGCGCGGAGGAGACGCCGCCGCATCATTCTCGGCGGCGCGGGACGACGCTCGGGCGCTCGGCGATCGGTTGTCCGAGGCGGAGGCGCTGCTCCGGCTCGCGGTCGCGCGCGACCGCAGCGGGGCGGAGAGCGAGGGATCCCTCGCGATGCTCCAGGAGGCGCTCGCGATCGCCGCGTCGGGCGCGGGCGCTCGTTCGCTGGCGCTGCAGGGCGAGATCGAGGGTGCCATCGCGATCATCTTCATGGACCTCGGCCGCCGCGCCGAGGCCCGCCCGCTGTTCGCATCGGCCGTCGCGCGGCTCCACGAGGCCGGCGAGCGCGACTCCGAGGCCGAGCAGATCGCCAACCTCGCGCGGCTCGACATGGACGAAGGGAAGCTGCGCGAAGCCCTCGAAGGCTTCGAGCGGACGCTCGCCATCCACGAGGAGACGGGCAACGAGCTGGCCGCCGGCCGCACCAAGGGGTTCATCGCGAACCTCCTCCATTTCGAGAGCTCGCGAAGGAGCCGCGCCATGGCCGCCGATGCGATCGCAACGCTGCGGAAGTGGGGCGATCGTGCCTCCGAGGCCGCCGCGCTCGGCATCTACGCGCTGGTCTCGATGAGCGAAGGCGAGATCGACGACGCGCGCGACGCTTACCGGGCCGCGGCTGCGTTCTTCCGCGAAGCGGGTCCGGCGCGACGGCTCGTCTTCATGCTGGTCCAGGCCTCGTTCCTCGAGCGGATCGCCGGCCGCCTCGACGAGGCGCAGGCGATCATGGACGAGTGCCTCGCGATCCCACTCTCGACGCAGGACATCATCCACGGCTTCCGGCTGTCCAGCCTCGGCGGGCTGCTGCTCGCCCAGGGGCGCGACGCGCGGGCCACCCTCGAGGAGCTGCGAGCCCTCGCGGCGCAGATGGGCTCCGGTCCCGGGAGCGCGCTCGGCCACGGGATCTCCGAGATCGAGGAGGACATGGCCTCCATCGAGGCGGGCGAGGTCCTCTTCCGGGGCAGGCGCTACGACCGGTACCCCGGGCCGGTGCGCGCGTGGTTCGAGCGCACGGGGCAAGCTCCCGAGCCCGCGTTCCGCTATCTCGCGAGCGACCCGGCGGAAAGCGCGTAGCCTACCGGGTCGCGGCGCAGGACGTCAGTTGTTGTCGATCTGAGCGCGCTGGAGCTTGCCCGAGAAGTCCACGTAGACCGACTTCCACTCCGAGAAGACGTCGAGCACCTGGTGCCCCGCCTCGCGGTGGCCGTTGCCCGTCGCCTTCGTCCCGCCGAAGGGGAGATGGACCTCGGCGCCGATGGTGGCGTGGTTCACGTAGAAGATGCCGGTGAAGACGTCTCGCATGGCGGTGAAGGCGCGGTTGACGTCCTGCGTGTAGATCGCCGCCGAAAGGCCGTACTGCGAGTCGTTCGCGATGTCGATCGCCTCGTCGAGATCGGCGCACGAGAGGACGCTCACGACGGGCCCGAAGATCTCCTCCTGGGCGATGCGCATCTTGCGCGTGACCCCGGCGAAGATGGTGGGCTCGTGGAACGCGCCGCCCGCGCAATCTCCGGAGGCGACCCGTTTCCCACCGCAGATCAGGCGCGCCCCTTCCTCCTGGCCGATGCGCACGTAGTCTTCGACGGTGTCGCGCTGGGCGCTCGAGATCAGCGGTCCGACCTGGACCGTCTCGTCGAGGCCATTGCCGATCTTGAGCATCCGGGTCTTCGCCGCGAACCTCTCGAGGAACGGCGCCTCGACGTTCCTGTGGACGACGACGCGGCTCGCCGCCGTGCAGCGCTGGCCGGTCGTGCCGAAACCTCCCCAGACGGCCCCTTCGACGGCGAGGTCGAGGTTGGCGTCCTCCATCACCATCAGGATGTTCTTGCCCCCCATCTCGAGGGAGAGTCGCTTGTTCCGCTCGGCGCACGCGACGGCGAGGTGGCGCCCCACCTCGGTCGATCCCGTGAACGAGACGACGCCGACCGCGGGGTGCGCGAGCAGCGCGTTGCCGACGACGCCGCCGCCTCCGGTGACCAGGTTCACGACCCCCGGCGGGAAGCCCACGGCCTCGCAGGCCTTCACGAGGTTCGTCGAGGAGAGCGGCGTGTCGGACGCGGGCTTCAGGACCACCGTGTTGCCGCACACCAGCGCCGGGATCATCTTCCACGACGGGATCGCCATCGGGAAGTTCCATGGCGTGATGAGGCCGGCGACGCCGATCGGCTGGCGCACCGACATCATGAACTTGTTCGGCATCTCGGACGGGGTCGTCTCGCCGTGGAGCCTCCGCCCTTCGCCGGCGCCGAAGAAGCAGGTGTCGATGGCCTCCTGCACGTCGCCACGCGCCTCCGCGAGCACCTTTCCCATCTCGCGCGTCATGTCCCGCGCGAAGTCCTCCTTGTGCTCCATCAGGTACTGCCCGAGCCTGTAGAGGAGCTCGGCGCGCTTCGGAGCGGGCACAAGGCGCCACGATCGGTACGCCTCGGCGGCGGCGGCGACGGCCGCCTCCACGTCGGACGCGCCGCTCTTCGGGAACAGACCGACGACTTCCTCGAGGTTCGCGGGATTGCGGTTCGCGAGAGTCTCGCCGGAGCGCGCGGGCACCCAGGCCCCGTTGATGTGATTGTGGTAAAGCGGAGGAGTCGCCATCGTGATGACCTCGGGACCCGCCAACTGGCGGGCGTACGGCGGCCAGCGGAGCGCTGCCCCGCTGGCGGCCGCTTCTGATCGAGCCCCGTGCTAGAGCTTCAGGCTCGGGTTGGGATTCGCCGGAACGACCGGGGCGGCGGGACGCGGGACCGGCTGCGGCGCCGGGTGCGCGACCGCGGCGGCAGGGCGCGGAGCCGGGGCCGCGGGAGCCTCGGAATGGCCCATGTCGACGCTGCCCTTGAAGTGCGCGCCGTCGGCGATGGAGATCTTCGGGGCCTTGATGTTGCCCTCGAGCGATCCCGACGCCACGATCTCGACCCGATCGGCGACGATGTTTCCGTGGACGCGGCCGTTGATGATGACGCCGTGCGCCACGATGTCCGCCTCGACGCTTCCCTTCTGGCCGACGATCAGGTTGTTCTTGATGTGGATCTTTCCCTCGACGCGCCCCTCGATGACGATCTCCTCGTCGCCGAGCAACTCACCCTTGATCACGATAGAGCTTCCGATAATGGCGCTCACCCCCTTCTTGACGATGTCTGCCCGTGGGACCTCGCGCGCCGGTGCTGGCTTCACCTCGGGCGATGGCGCGGGGGCTGGTTCGACTCGCGTGGGAACGTGTTGCGGCGGCGGCGCGGCGGGCTCGGGGACGCGCGGCGCCGGCGTCACGTACTTTGGCTCCTCTTGTGGAGGCTTTGGTTTACCGAAAAGCGCCACGGAGACCTCCTGAGATCTGGTGATTCCCGAGCGGAGCGCTCAGGAGCTTGGAGCGGGCGACGGGCTTCGAACCCGCGACCTCAAGCTTGGGAAGCTCGCACTCTACCAACTGAGCTACGCCCGCTTTTCACGAGCCACGTCACGAACGGCGGAAGCTTAACCTAGCCGTCACGAAACTCAAAGTGTGACTTGAAAAGAACGGTGGCGGCCCGTAACCGCGCGGTCCGCCACGTCCACGCGATCGACCCTCGACGCTCGAGGTCCCCTCCGGACGGCGGAGAGCAGCGTGGCGACGTCCTCCTCGGGGCCCTCGACGTACACCTCCACCTCGCCTCCCGGCAGGTTCTTTACCCAGCCGGTGACGGAGAGCGACTGGGCTTGATCGGCCGTGAAGTAGCGGAAGCCGACCCCCTGGACGCGCCCGTGGACGACGAAGCTCCGCGCGATGACGGCCATGCCGGGAGTTTAAGGCCCCAGCGAGGCCGGGTTACCATCGCGCCGTGGGCGACGAGAGCATCCTGTCGCGGCTCCTCAAGGGACGCGCCACCGCGGGATCGGACCTCGCGGTGCACCTCTCCGACCGCGATGGTCCGGCGCTCTCACACAAGATGCGCCAGGCCTACTGGTGGATCACCAACAACGCGGTGCTCTGCCCCTACTACGACATCCAGTTCGGCGAGGCCTCGAAGGTCAAGAACGCTGCCGGCGACGAGCTCGCGCTCCACGACGCGATGAGCTACAGCTCCTTCGTCCTGCTTCCCCTCCTCACGCTCTTCACCCGCCGCCGCGCCCTCTTCGTCGGCGGGCCCGGACGCGGCAAGACGACCTCGGCGATCCTCATGGCGCTCCTCTCCGGCATGAGCAAGGACGACGTGCGCCGGTCGATCCAGCGAGGCCACCCCCAGCTCACGATCGGCGATCTCCTGGGATCGCCTGTGCCTTCCGACATGCTGAAGGCCGACGACCTCTCCGCCGTGAAGATCTCCTGGCGGAAGTGGATCGGAAGCCGGGTCAAGATCATCGACGAGTACAACCGCATCCCCACCAAGACCCAGTCCGCGCTCCTGTCGTTGATGGCGGAGGGCTACGCGGAGATGTTCGACCAGTACGTCTACGCCGGACGGTCGAGCTGGTTCCTGACGGCAAACGACGACGCGGGCGGCGGCACGTTCCAGGTGATCGAGGCCCTGAAGGACCGCATCGACATCGTGGTGCGCGCGGTCCCCTTCAACTCCGGGTTCCTCGAGCCGCTCCTGAAGCGCATCGAGGCCGACCGGCTCCCCGAGGACATGCTGCCGTCGGAGATCCTGTTCCAGGACGCGGAGCTCGAGCAGATCTACGCCGAGATCCTCGCCGTGACGGTGCCCGTGGACGTGCTCGACCGCATCTCGTTCTTCCTCGGCCAGCTCGACTTCTGCCGGATGGCGTCGCCGGAGATGGAGCTCAAGCACAAGGACACGCTCCGCCTCGGCGGCAAGACCGTGGGAGCCGTCTGCGACGAGAGGTGCCCGCTCGACAAGCAGAGCCACCTCTGCACGCAGACGGAGAGTGGCGTCTCCGCGAGGACCTACCAGACGTGCCTTCACTTCGTGAAGGCGCTCGCCTACTTCCGGAGCCATGTGGACGTCGAGCTCGAGGACGTGAGGCAGCTCGCTCCGTGGATCCTCCACGACAAGCTCATCCCAACCGGCGGAGCCGTTCTTCGAGGGGAAAGGGACGCGACCTCTTGCTCTCGGATCGCGTCGCGTGGATCCGGAACCTCTTCGACATGGCCATGGCGCAGTACGCGGCGCACGAGCCCGCGCGGCGCAAGGTGCGCAGGCTCGGGACGAGCTCGACAGGGGCTCAGGGCGTCGACAGAGACGGTCGAACGCCGGATCAGCTTTAAGATCACCGGGCTGCATCGGAGAGCTCATGAAGAAGAGCGAGCTCTCGGGGCCGACCTACAGGCTCTGATCCAGTGCAAGGCCATGAGGAGCCGCCAGCAACTACCTAGAGTGGCTTCGTCAGAGCGGCGCCTAGACCGCGAAGCTCCCCATCGACGCGACCGCGGCCGAGCTCTCCGAGCGCGCCGCGCGCCGCTTCGCACGATGGGATCGGGGGACGTGGGCGGCGATCGTGTCCGGCCCCGCACGGAGGCTGGCCTCGCGGCTTCCGTCCGACGGGGCCGCGGACGCTGCTCCGCTCCTACCTCGAGCTCGTGTGCGAGGGCGTGGGCAAGAGGCTACGTGTATCCCGCCACCGCGGGTTGCGACACCTTCTTCAACCACGCCTTCACGAGACTCGTCCCGGAGCTGCTCCCCTCCGTCCCGGGAGGCGAGCGCGCCGCGGCGCTCGCCGCCTGCCGGCACAACCTCGGGGAGAACCTCGAGGCGCAGCCGGCGTGGCTCCGGCGCATCTTCGCGCGCCGCCGCGCGCGATCTGACCTCGCCCGTCTCGAGGACTTCGTCGCGGACGTGACGCGCCTCGCCGTCGATCCTCCGCCGCGGATCCTCGACAGCGACGCATCGCAGATCCGTCTCACCCGATGGCCGCCGAGGACGCCCGCTTCTTCCGGGCGCGATGCACTTCCTCGCGCCGGCCGTGCTCTGCGTCCACGACAGGCTCCGCATCGGGCGGGATCGATCCGTGCAGTGACGCTCGCCGCGTGGCTCGGGATCCACCGCTGCCCTACTGGGACCCGCTGGGCTGCGACGTCGATCTCCCTCAACGACGGATCGGCCGCGACCCGGCGCCGCCTCTATGTCGCGGCCGCCAGGGGACCCCCGGATCACGGCACGTCACTGCCGTCGTCGAGAACGAGTGGCGGGCGGCGTGCTCCTCGTCACGTCCCAGCAGATCGTGGTGCTCGTCCCGGCATGAGCTTCTCGAGGAGGTGACGAAAGCAGCCTGGGACGACGCGATCGCGGTCTGGGGCGTGGCGGTGACGGCCGGCCCCCGGTCGCGGCCCCGAGGATCAAGGACGGCGATCCGCTCGCCTACATCGACCTCGAGACGCGCGAGATCGTCGTCTCCTTCAGCCTCCTCGAGCGCATCGGCGCGAGGACAAGCCTGCCGGCCGTCCTCGCCCACGAGCTCGGCCACCACGTCCGGTTCCCGCACACGCTGGCCCTGGTCGCGGATCTGATGGTGCTCGAGCAGCGCTCGTTCGGTCTCGGCCAGTCGCTCCGCAACCTCTTCTTCGACCTCCAGATCAACGAGGTCGTGGGGCGCACGCCGCGCGCGGCCGAAACCGCCGCGGTGTACCGGGGATCCGCCCGCGTGCACGGGGCCCGACCCGACCCGCTGTTCGTTCTACCTCGCGGTCTACGAGGAGCTCTGGGGACTCGAGGAGGTATCGCTCTCCGAGGGGCGCCGGCCGCCAGGAATGGACGCGACCTACCCCAGGTGGCGCGCGGACGCCCGCATGTTCGCCCAGACCTTCTACGCGCTCGACGAGACCTACCTCCAGTTCTCCTACTTCTGCTCGGTGTTCATCCGCTGGTGCCCGATCCGACGAGCCTCGCGTTCCAGTTCCCGCGCTCGCGGGCGACGTGCCCTTGCCGACGCCCGACGACTTCGCGAGCGCGGGACAGAGCGAGCGACGGGATCGCGCCGTGGACGAGGCGCTGCGGCGCGGGTGGGTCACCGACGGCGAAGCGGCGCGCGCAAGGGGCGAGGACGGCATGGCTCCGATCAAGCGCGTCGCGAGCGGGATGCCCGGCACCGAGAACGTCCCCTTCGAGCTCCGGAAGGAGCACGAGGCCTACCGCGCCCTCGTCGAGCGTTACCTCATCGAGCCGCCTCCCGTCGCGACGCCGCCGGATCCGTACCTTCCGGGCACGCTCGAGGAGTGGCAGGTCGGGGACAACCCCCGCGGGATCGACTGGGTCCAGACGGTCCTCGCGCGCGGACCGCTCGCCGCGGCGGCACCGCTGGCGCGCGAGCTTCTCCCGGACGACGCGGGCACGCTGGCGCAAGACCTCCCGGCGATGGAGATCTACCTCGACACGAGCGGATCCATGCCGCAGCCGGGCCAGCGTAACTTCCTGACCCTCGCAGCGCAGATCCTCGCCGTCTCGACGTGCCGCAAGGGCGGAATGGTGCGCGGGATCATCTACTCGTGGGAGTGCCTGCTCTCCGACTGGATGAGGCACGAGGACGTGGCGCGTCGCTTCTTCTTCGGCTACTCGGGCGGCGGAACGGCCTTCCCGTTCGCGCTCATGAAGAAGCTCGCGCGCGAACGATCCGACGTCATCCGCGTCGTCATCTCCGACGGCGACTTCCTGGCGAACGTCCTCTGGGAGCGCGAGCTCGACCGCCAGAAGGCCCACCTCTGGAAGCTACCCGAAGGCCGCGACGCCCTCGCGCAGGGCGTCGCCGCCTCGCGCCTCTTCGTCGCTCTCCTCGCCCTGGACGCGCAGGGCACCAAGAACGCGGAGCAAGTCTTCGGATCGCTCACGGCGTCCGAGAAGTTCCGGCTGGTCGTCGTGCCGGACGTCGGCGCCATGGCTCGCGCCGCCGCCGACCTCTCGCGCGCCATTCTCGGACCGGCGCGATCGCCGCTGGCCTCGTAGGGCAGGGCTCGTCCCGCGCGGCTCGGCCCGCAGGTCAGGGCGCGATCGCCATCGGTCGAAGCCCGAGCTTGTCGAGCAGCTTCTCGTCGCCCTCGCGGTGCGTCTCCCAGTAGGCGAGCCGAGTCGATCCGGTGAGGCGCCCCGATTCCCCGTCGCTCGCGTCCCACGCGACGATGCGGTGCGGATAGGCGGTCTCGATCTGGTAGGTCACGGTCGCGCCATCCTCGCGCGCGTACGATACGTCGAGCACCTCGAACGTTCCGGCCGGCACCGTCACCGGGTGCGGCTTCGCCGCGACGCGGAGCTCCGAGTCGGTGAGCGCCGCCTTTCTGTGATGGAGGCGCCGATAGGTGGGACCGCCGAGAAGCTTCATCGCGCGCCCGTTCGCCGCGAGCTTGTCGGACGTGAGGCTGCGCAGAATCACCATCAGCGCATCCTCGGCCACCGCGCCAGCGGGCATCGCGACGCTCGTGGTGCCGCTCTCGCCCTCGAAGTAGCTGTCGAGCGCGATGGAGACGCTCCCCGGCGCGAAGATCTCCGACTCGAAGACGTGCCCGCACCACTCCTGCATCGAGAACGTGATCTCCAGAGGCTGGAACCCCGCCGACGGGTCCGAGAACAGCGACGTCTCGGCACGGTAGTCGTAGATCCCGGTCTGGAACGCGCGCACGACGTTGAGCTTCAGGACGATGAGCTGATCGGGATCCCCGGGATCGTAACGATCGACCTTCACGTGGCGGCTGCGAGAGTACGGTTCGGTCACGAAGACGAGGACGACGCGACCGTTGCGGTTCTCGCCGTAGCGCGGCTGGACGAGCGCGTAGCCGTCGAGCTCGGCCTTTCCGTCGCTCCAGTAGGCCGGAAGAGGATCGGCCGCCAGGACCGGTCCCCCGGAGATCGCCAGGAGGAGGAACGCGAGATGGATCTTCATCTCACAAACGTATCAGGGGAAGACGACGCGCGGCCATACCTGCTGCTCCCTCGCCTCCCCCATGGCGACGAGCTCCCCGTCCAGAGAAAGGATCCGGAGGCGAGGCAACGGCGGGGAGCTTCCGAGCGGGACGGGACGGCCGTGCTTCACGGCCTGCTGGCCTTCGGCGGAGAGGATGACCGCCGGGATGTCCGTGAGCAGCGCGCGACGAGGGACGATCAGAGAGAGCGGATCGTCGGGCAGCGGGAGCGACGCCGAGGCGTCGAGGCCCACGTTCCCGACCGAGAGCCGCCGCAGCGCGTGGAGGTGGGCGACCGTTCCCGCCGCCTTGCCGATCTCATCGGCGAGAGTCCGGACGTAGGTACCGCTGCTCACGGTGAGGCGCACGGACGCGCGGCCGGTTCCCGCGTCGAAGCCCGTGAGTGCGATCTCGAAGACCTCGATGGGTCGCGCCCGCCTCTCCACCTCCCGCCCCTGGCGCGCCAGGTCGTAGAGGCGTTTCCCTCCGACCTTCACGGCGCTCCACATCGGCGGCACCTGCTCGCGCACGCCGCGCACGCTGCCCGCGGCGGCCGCCATCGCCTCGCGGTCGACGTGGGCGAACGGAGCGGACGCCACCACGTTGCCCGACGCATCCTGGGTGTCGGTCGCGGCGCCGAGCTGGATCGCCGCGTCGTACCGCTTCTCGCAGCCGACGTAGAACGGCGCCAGCCGGGTCGCGCTGCCGCAGAGCACGAGCAGCACGCCCGTCGCGGCCGGATCGAGCGTGCCCGTATGGCCGGCCGCGACCCTCTCCCCCGCGGCGCGCGAGAGCGCGCGGCGCACATGGGCCACCGCGTCGTGCGAGGTCATCCCACCGGGCTTGTCCACGACCAGGAGCCCCGAGGGCGCCGCCACGAGAGCCTCCCGGCCGGGCGTCAGCGCCGGCTGTCGGAGTCGCCGATCGCCCGCTCGACCGCGTCGAGGACCGAGGCGCGCACGGCGTCGAGGACTCCGGCGATCGAGCAGCCCGACGCGTTCTTGTGGCCGCCTCCCCCGAAGAGCTTCGCGACCTGGAACACGTCCACGTCGCCCTTCGAACGCAGGCTCACCTTGTAGCGGTCCACCCCGATCTCCTTGAAGAGGACCGCCACGTCGACGCCCTTCAGGGAACGCGGGTAGTTGACGAGATCGTCCGTCTCCTCGGAGCTCGCGCCCGACGCGGCGAGGTCCTTCATGGTGACCGACAGGTAGGCGATGCGGCCGGTGCCGTCGCGGAGCATCCCGTCGAGCGCGGTCGCGAGCAGCTTGAGCTTCTCGAAACGGTTGCTGTCGTACACCGCCATCGCGATGGCGTGAGGGTTCGCCCCGAAGTCCACCATCTCGGCGCCGAGGCGCAGGCACGCCGCGTCGGTGTTCGAGTAGGTGAAGGATCCGGTGTCCGTCATGATCGCCGTGTAGAGGCACGTCGCGATCTGCGGGGTCATCGTCCCATCCAGGGCGCGCAAGAGGCGCAGGACCATCTCCCCGACCGCGGGGGACGCGGTGTCGACCCAGTTGATGGCGCCGAAGTTGCTGTTGTCCTGGTGGTGGTCGATGTTCACCACGAAGTGGCGCTCGCCGAGGTCGGGATATCCGGTGCGCCCGACGTCCGGGCACTCGAAGGTGAGCACCGCGTCGTAGCCGCCCGGCACGTCGAGCCCGTCCAGGGTCCTGTGGGCCTCGATGCGGTCGGACGCCGGGAGGAACGCGTACCGAGCGGGGAGCGGGTCGTGGCTGACCGGACGCACTTCCTTGCCCATCCCCCAGAGGATGTGCGCGAGCGCGAGCTCCGAGCCCAGCGAGTCGCCGTCCGGAGCGAGGTGGGCCACGAGGGCGAAGCGCCGCCCGCGCTGGAGCACGTCGACGATGGCCGGGAGCGGATCCAGGGCGACCGCCGGGGCAAAGGCGGCATGTTGCTCCTTCTTCCAGTCGTCGAGGAGCTCCTCGATCCGGGCGCTGTCTCGCAAGCTCGAATCCTCCCGGAACGAAAGGTCGGGAGTCTGTCTCAGCGACAGCCGGGACGCAAGCTCGCGCCTCACGAAGCCGGCGGCCGACGCGAGCGCTCTCATGCTCTCGCGCCGCGCATCGTCGTCCCCCAGCACGCTGACCATCACCGTGGCGTGCTGCAGATCGGGCGAGAGGCGCACGTCCGTCACGGTCACGAATCCGAGGCGCGGGTCCTTCAGGTCCCGCGACAGGATCGCGATCACCTCTTCCTTGATGAGCGAGCCGACACGCTCGGCCCTCGCATAGGTCCGTGGCATTGGGGCCGCAGATCCTACTCTCTTCCCCCCGTGCCCGAGCCCGTGCGCGAGCCCTCGCCCGCTACCGGTATTCTCGCTCCTCGAACGCGATGAGGGCATCCGGCTGGCTCTCGATCTCGGCGCGCACCTCGTCGAGCACGCGCTCGAGCCTTCCGCGGCTCCCCCCGACGGTGACGATCGCGATCGCGCTCCTCTGCCAGACGTCCTGGTGATCCACCTCGGAGATCGCGACGTTGCTCCGATGGTGCAGCCGCGACTTCAGGCGGTTCAGCACCATGCGCTTCTCCTTCAGCGAGTGGCTGTCGGGAAGGTGCAGCTCGACGGTCATGATCCCGACGAGGACGGCCGACGTCTCCATGGCGATGGAGTCCGATCGAGGAGCTAGACGCTGGGCGCCTGCATCTCGACCGTGAAGGCCTCGATCACGTCACCGACCTTGAAGTCGTTGTAGCGTTCGAGGCCGATTCCGCACTCGAGCCCGAACTTCACCTCGGACACGTCGTCCTTGAAGCGCCGCAGAGATCCGATCCGCCCTTGCCAGATCACCACGTTGTCGCGCAGGAGGCGGAGCTCCGCCCGGCTCGTGATGCGTCCCTCGCTCACGTAGACGCCCGCGACGACGCCCGCCTTCGGGATGCGGAACGTGTCCTTGATCTCCGCACGGCCGAGGTAGACCTCGCGGCGGATCGGCTCGAGGAGCCCCGACAGGGCGGCCTTGATCTCGTTGGCGATGTCGTAGATGACGGTATGGAGGCGAACGTCGACGCCCTCCTTGGCCGCCAGCTCCTGGGCCTTGCGCTCGGGCCTCACGTTGAAGCCGAAGATGATGGCGTTGCTGGCCGATGCGAGGAGCACGTCCGACACGGAGATCGCGCCGGTCTGCGAGTGGATGATCTTCAGCTTCACCTTGTCGGTGGAGAGCTTCGCCAGGGTCTCCTGGAGCACCTCGACCGACCCCTGGACATCGCACTTCAGGATGATGGGAAGCTCCTTGACCTCGCCCGCAGCCACCTGCTGGTGCAGGTGGTCGAGGGTCAGCCGGCTCGTCTTCGTGAGCCGCTGCTCCCGCAGGCGCTCCTGACGCAGGATCCCGATCTGCCGGGCCTTCACCTCGTCGACCACCTGGAAGAGGTCGCCCGGGTTCGGCACGTCGGTGAATCCGAGCACCTCCACCGCCGAGCTCGGCGTCGCGGCCTCGACGCGCTTGAGCCGATCGTCGAACATCGCGCGCACCTTGCCGGAGATCGCTCCCGCGATGAATGCATCGCCTGCCCGGAGCGTCCCGCTCTGCACCAGGATGGTGCAGATCGGACCCTTCTGCTTGTCGAGCTCTGCCTCGAGCACGACGCCCGATCCCGGCCGGTTCGGATCGGCCTTGAGGTCCTGCATCTCCGCGACCAGGAGGATCATCTCGAGCAGCAGATCGAGGTTCTTGCGCTGCTTCGCGCTCACCTCGACCATCACCGTCTCTCCGCCCCAGTCCTCGGCGGTCAGACCGTGATCCGTGAGCTGCTGCTTGACGCGGTCGGCGTTCGCTCCCGCCTTGTCGATCTTGTTGACGGCGACCAGGATCGGCACGTTCGCCGCGCGGGCGTGGTGGATGGCCTCGACGGTCTGCGGCATCACGCCGTCGTCCGCGGCGACGACGAGGACGACGATGTCGGTCGCCTTGGCGCCCCGCGCGCGCATCATGGTGAACGCCTCGTGGCCCGGCGTGTCGAGGAAGACGATCCGCTTCTGGCCGACGTCGACGTGGTAGGCGCCGATGTGCTGCGTGATGCCGCCGAACTCCTGCTCGGTGACCTTCGTCTCGCGGATCGCGTCGAGGAGCGAGGTCTTGCCGTGGTCGACGTGGCCCATCACCGTGACCACCGGCGGCCGCGTGACGCGCCGGCCGTCGTCCTTCGGGTCCGGGGGCGCCGCGTCCTCGCTGACGGCGATCTCGTGGGTGCGCAGCGCGTCCTCCTCGAAGGTGAGGATCTCGGCCTCGTACCCGAAGTCGCGCGCGATGGCCTTGGCGATCTCCGAGTCGAGCGTCTGGTTGATCGTGGCCATGATGCGACGCTGGAGGAGCTTCTGCATGATCTCCTTGCTCTTCACGTTGAGCTTCTCGGAGATCTCCTTGATCGTGACGCCCTCGGAGAGATGGACCTTTCCCTTGATCGGGGGCGGCTCGGCCGGCGCCTGCGGCCGCACGGGCGTCACGACGGGTACGGCCGCAGTCTGAGGGCGCGGCGGCCGCGGGCCACGGTGGAAGGGTGGTCGCTGGGGGAACCGCGGCGGCGGGCGGAAGCCCGGGCGCGACGCCGGGATCTGGGTCTTCGCGCTGACGTTGTGCGCGGTCGCGGCGCGCGCCGCCTCCGACGCGGCCGTCACGGACGACGGAGTCGCCTTCCCCAGGCGGAGCGCCTGCGTGGAGGGCAGCGCGACCGGGACAGTACGGATGGCGCCCGATCCGCTCGCACCGCCGACGCCGGGGATCGCCGGAGCGACGGTCCCGGGTGTCACGCCCGGAATGGAGAGCCGCGCGATCTCGCCCGTGCTTCGCGGCGGCAACGGCGCCACCCCGTCAGCCACCGGCGGCTGCGCCGCGCCGGGGACCAGAGGACGGTACGATGCGCTGCGTATCGCCGAGCTGTGGCGAGAGAGCTCGGCAGCGAGACGGCGCTGGCGGCTCCAGAGCGGGCTCCGGCACCGGCGCGAGCGGCGCCGGTGCGGCCTCTGGCTCCGGGCCTGGCCTGATGCCGGTCTCATCCACGGGCGGCGCTGGAGCCTCGAGCAACAACTCCTCGACCGGCGCGGGGACGTCGGGTGCAAGGCAGCCGCGATCTTCCGCGTGCAGGGCTTGCGCGGAGGGGCCGGCTCCTTGGGCTCCTTCGGAAGAAGCGCCTCGGCCACGGCTTCCCTCGCCTCCCGTGCTTCGCGCGCCTCCCGCGCCTTGATCGCATCCTCCAGCAAGTCGATCGAGGACGACCTTTCTTCACGTCGTCGTTGACCGACGACATGTGCGACCGGATGGATCCCCTGCTCGCTCAGGATGCGGAAGATGTCGGTGCTCGGGTGCTCGGTGTCCCGAGCGAGGGCGTAGATCCGTGTGGCTCCCATCTAGGTGGCGTTTCCCCCCTGCGGCTTCTTGTCGTCGTCTTTCTTCTCCGGCGCGGGCGGCACCGGGACGTCCAGCACGAGCGCGGCCTGCATGGTCGCGGCGAAAGCTCGCCGCTCCTTTCTTCTTGGCGACCTCTTCCTGGACCGCGCGCGTACGCGCGGCCGCCTCTTCGAGGTAACGCGCCGCCGCCACGAAGATCCTCTCGGCGGTCTTCTCGCCGATACCCGCGATCCCGAGGATCGCCTGCGGGTCCGTGCCGGCGACCTGCTCCACGGTCACGATGCCGGCCTCCTTCAATCTCTCGAGCGTCTTCTCGCCTAGGTCGTCGAGCACCTCGATGCTCTTGGCGCCCGCCGTCAGGCGCGCCATCTCGACCTCGATCTCCTTGCGCTTCTCTTCCTCGCTCTTGATGTCGATCTTCCAGCCCACGGCTTTGCGGCGAGGCGCACGTTCTGGCCACGCTTGCCGGTCACCCGAGCGAGAGCTGCTGTCCTCGACCACCACCTCGAGAGCACCGCCCTTCTCCTCGAGGACGGCACCGCCACGCGGCTGATCTTCGCGGGGTTGAGGCGTTCATCGCGAACTGGCTGATGTCCTCGGCGTACTCGACGATGTCGATCTTCTCGCCGCCGGCTCGCGGATCACGGCCTGGACGCGCGAGCCCTTCATGCCGACGCACGCGCCCGGGGATCGACGTCGCGCTCGCGCGAGGACGGCGATCTTCGCGCGCTCGCCCGGCTCGCGCACGGCGCCGGCGGATCACGGTGCCGTCGTAGATCTCGGGCACCTCCATCTCGAAGAGCTTCACGAGGAACTCCGGGCAAGCGCGCGACAGGGTGATCTTGCGGGCCATGCGGTGGACTTGCTCACCTCGACGATCACGGATGCGGTCGCCCTGGTTGTAGCGCTCGTTCCTGATCTGCTCCTTGCGCGGCAACAGCGCCTCAGCGCCAGGTCGACGATGATGTCGCCGCGCTCGAATCGCTTGACGGTGCCGTTGACGACCTCCCCGATGCGCGACGAGTACTCGCCGAAGATGTTCTCCCGCTCGGCCTCGCGCACCTTCTGGTAGATCACCTGCTTGGCCGCGGACGCGGCGATGCGACCGAGCCCCTCGGTGTCCTTGAGGATCTCGAGCACGTCGCCCTCGACGGCCTTCGGAGAGATCTTCTTCGCGTCGGAACTGGAAATGCAGGCGCGGGGTCCGCACGGTGGCAACCACCTTCATGCGCGCGAACACCTCGATCTTGCCGCTGTCCTTGGCTGCAACGGCTCCCGAGGTCTTCGACCTTATGGTACTTCCACTCGAGGCGGTGACGATGGCGTCCTGGAGCGCTTGCATGACGATCTCGGAGTCGATCCCCTTCTCGCGCCCCATCTGCTCGATTGCCTGCAGTAGCTCGCTGCCCATCGCTAACCTCGGAAAGTCAAGAATTGCCACCACCGGCAAGAGCCCCTTGCCGGAAGCTCGCGTCAGTCAGATCTCGCACACCCAGATGGATCGACTCGCATGTCGATCCGAAACCCCACATTGCCGAGACGAGCAGCGATGCGTTACCTGGGGGTCGCGAAACCTACCTTGCGCGACTAGCGTACCACGCCGCGGGCGGCGAAGACAACCCCCGCGTGAAGCGCCCGACCCGCGCTCCTTCGAACTTGAAGCGGTGCTTGACGATTGGCCCTCCCGGCAGCCACGGCACGGGCCACGGCTCAGCGCTGCGGCTCGTTCTCGTGGGGTTTGCCGTTCTGCGGGGCTTCGCCCCTGGATACGGCGCGTGCCTGGCAGAGCTCGTCGATCCGGCGGCGGAGGGCTCTCCTCCTCGATCTCGAGATCCCCGAGGAGCGCGCTGGCCGCGTCGAGGGCGCGCGGGATCCTCGGCACCGGCAGCGCGGTGCCGCGCTCGCACCAGGACCTTGACGAGCACGAGCACCGCACCCAGCGACCGCGCCTCTCCCTCGGCGCGGTCGAGGAGCTCCACGGCCGGACGCCCGGCGCGGCGCAGGACCCTCGCGCGCGCCACATCGAGCTCCCGCCGCGGCCATCGGGAGGCGTGTCCCCGCGAGAGCCGCCTCCGCGCGCGAGGCTCCGCAAGCGCACCATCGAGATCGCCCTCGGCGCCGTCGATCTCCGCGATCGACCGCCGGGCGATGCTCTCGAGCAGAGGGCTCTTGCCCTCGACGAGCCGGAGTGCGTCCCGCTGGGCCGCGCGCGCATCCTGGAGGCGCCCCTCGGCCTCGAGGATCCATCCCTCGACGATGCGCGCGAACGCGAGGAGCCGCAGGGCTCGCACCTCCCGGGCGATCCCCAGCGCCAGGGCCACCCGCTCGCGCGCGTCCGGAAGCCGACCTTGCTCCAGCGCCACCTGCGCGAGGTTCGCGTGCGCGATCCCCTCGCTGGCCCGTGCCCCGATGCCGACGAAGGTGTCCCGCGCCCGCTCGTACCCCTTGCGCGCCGCGGGCAAGCGGCCGCGCGCGTGCTCGATGCCGGCGATGTTCCCGGCGAGCTGCCCTTCCGACTCCTTCTCGCCGCTCTCCACTGCGAGCAAGAGCCCCTCCTCCATGATCGCGACCGCCTCGCCCCAGCGGCCCTGCTCGCTCCTGAGACCCCCGAGGTTCGTCATCGACCGGAGCTGTCCCCGCACGTTGCCCAGGCGACGGTGCGTCGCGAGCGCCTGCGTCTGGAGCATGTCGGCCGCCGCCCACTGCCCGAGGTTCTGGCGTACCGTCGCCAGGTTCCCGATGGCATTGGCTTCGAGCTGTTCTTCCCCGCGGGCGCGGAAGATCGCGATGCCGGCTTCGTAGCGCCGGCACGCAAGCTCGACGCGTCCGAGAAGATGCTCGACACCGGCGAGGTCGGTCATGGCCGCGGCCTCGGCGATCGTGTCGCCCATGGCGCGCGCCTCTTCCATCTCCCGCTCGTGCTCCGACAGCGCTTCCGCGGCCCGGCCCCGCAGCAGGAGGACGTGCGCCAGGAGGCCCCGCGCCGACAGGCTCCGCGCATCGGGGACCACCGCGAGCCGGAGGATCGCGCGGAGGTGGCGCTCGGCATCCTCGTAGGCGTACCAACGCCTCGCGGCGCGGGCAGCCGCGTCGTAGCGGGCAATCGCCCGATCGGCGTCGCCGGCGCGATCCCAGTGCCGCGCGAGCACCGCCGCGCCGTCATCGTCGCCCGCGAGGGACTTCTCGAGCGACTCGGCGGCAAGGCGATGGAGGCGCGCAACCTCCGGCGCAGCGATCGTGTCGTACGCGGCCTCGCGCAGCGTGGCGTGCCGGAAGACGAGACCGCGCTCTGCCTCCTCGACGCAGTGGCGGCGGACCAGCTCGTCCACGCCCTCCGCGATGCTCCGGGCGTCGCCGCCGGCGATTCCCGAGAGCAGCGCCCGATCGACCTCGCGACCCAGCACGCACGCCGCATCGAGGACGCGTCGCGCGCCGGCAGACAGCGTGGCGAGACGTCGCAACGCAAGCTCGCGCAGCGTCGCCGGCAGGGGGATCGCCTCCTCGAGCGCGCGGTACTGCTCGCCGTCGCGGCGGCGCATCGCCCATCTCCCGGACGCATCACGCGAGAGGGCGCCCTCCGCCACCGCCGTGCGAAGGTACTGCGAAACGAAGAACGGGTTACCTCCCGACGACGAGGCGAGGAACTGGTGGAACGGGAGCGGCAGTGGGTGGAGGGCGAGCATGTCCGCCGCGACACTGGCGATGGCGCCATCGTCGAGGCTGTCGAGGACGAGCGCTCGCGTTCCCTCGATCCGGCGCATCAGACCGACGTCGGGCGGGGGATCGTCGATCGCATGGCTCGCGATCACGAGGACGGGCATGTCGCGGAAGAGACCGGCCTGCGCGAAGTGCCGTAGCGCAGCGAGCGTCAGCTCGTCGCCATGATGGAGGTCGTCGATGAGGACGCACATCCCGCCGGCACCCGCGAGCGCAACCAGCGACTCGCCCAGGGCCCGGAAGAGGCGCAGGCGCCCCTCGTCCGGCGAGAGCGGCGCCGGCGCGTCCTGTCCCAGCCCGCGCGAGAGCTCGTCGACGCCGGCGTCGTAGGGTGCGAGGATGGCCGCCCGCGCGCCGAGGATCCGCTCCGCCTCTCCCGGCCCGCGCTCGCGGCACCTGTCCACGGCTGCGTGAAACACGCCCCGGAAGCCACCCAGCAATGCGCCGCTGTCCCGGCCCGGTGCGCACTCGCTCGCGGCGATCCGTACGTCGATCTGACTCGCGCGCCGCGCCGCCTCCTTCAGGAATCGTGTCTTGCCCGCACCCGTCTCCCCGCCAAGCAGCACGATGCCGCCGCGGCCAAGCGACAGCTCGTCGATCGAGGCGTCGAGCGACTCGAGCAGTCCGTGGCGTCCGGTGAGAGTGGGGCGGTAGAGGTAGGACCGCGGCGCTGGCCCCGCGAGCGGCTCGTCGGGAGCGCCGTATCGCACGAGAGCGGCGGCGACGTCGTGTGCGTGGCCGAGACGCTGCCCCGGATCCTTCGCGAGTAGGCGCAGGATCATCTCGTCGACGCCGGGATCGAGATCGCGGCAGAGCGACGACGGCGGAACGGGAAGCGCGTGCACGTGCATCAAGAGCACCTGCCCCGCCGTGTCGGCGACGAACGGCGGGCGGCCCGTCAGCAGCTCGTAGAGGATGCAGCCGAGCGCGTAGAGGTCGGCGCGGGCGTCCAGGAGCTCGCCCATCGCCTGCTCCGGAGCCATGTAGTAGGCGGTTCCCGACACGTCGCCGACCACCTCCAGGCGTTCCCGCAGCTCCGCATCGAACGCCTCCGACGTCAGGCCGAAGTCGACGATCACGGGTGTCCCATCGGGTTTCACCAGGACGTTCTCGGGCTTCAGGTCCCTGTGGACGATCCCTTCGCCATGGAGATAGGCCAGAGGCGCGCAGAGCCGCCTCACCGTCCCGAAGATGCGCGTCCGCGCGTTCGCGGGAGCGGGAGGAGGCATCGCGCCTCCGCCGCGGAGCCCGTTGCCTGTTCGCGAACCGAATCGCGCGGTCGCCACGAGCGCCGCCGCAAGCACGTCGGTGCTCGCGAGATTCGCGCCCCGACCGAAGGAACCCGAATCGTCGACGCCGCGGGCGAAACGATCGAGCGTGGTCCCCATCACGAGCTCCATCGCATACCACGGCCCGTGCGCCGTCAGTCCCGAGTCGAGGATCCGCACGACGCCGGGATGGCGGATCCGCTCGAGGGCCTGGATCTCGCGGCGGAGGCTCGCCACGCGGTGCTCCGACGGGACGGTCACCGTCTTGATCGCGACCTCTTCTCCAGAGCCGCGGTGCCGTCCGAGCAGCACCGATCCGAACCCTCCGGAGCCGATCTCCCGGACGATCTCGTAGGGTCCAAGCTCGGCGCCGGATTCCATCTCCCCGATCATCCGCGCAAAAGCCGCGATCGGAAGGCGAGAGCGCACCGCCTCCACCGCTGCAGGGGATAATCATGTCGTCGATGAGCCCTCTCGTCCTCCCCCTCGCGCGCCCCATCGAGACGTGGCGAGCGTGATCCGCGACCGGTGACGTCCCTTCCGCCCGGCGCGATGGGCCTTCCGGTGATCGGAGAAACCCTGCCGTTCCTCCGCGATCCGTTCGGGTTCATCGCCGAGCGCCTCCGGACCCACGGCCCCGTCTTCAAGACGCGCATCCTCGCGCAGAACGTCGTCTTCATCGCGGGCCCCGAGGCGTGCGAGCGCTGGCTCGACGAGGCGCTCATCACGCGCGCGGGGTCGTTCCCCAAGCCGGTGCTCGCGCTCTTCGGAGGACCGAGCTTGCCGCTCCTGGACGGGGCCGAGCACCGCGCGCGCAAGGCGCTCGTCATGGCGGCCTTCACTCCCGATGCGCTCTCGGCCTATCTCGGCGCGATGGACGCGACGATCGACGGTTACCTCCGCCGGATCGCCGAGAGGCCCGACATCGCGCTGGTGCCGGAGCTCAAGCGGCTGGCCATCGAGACGATCTGCGGCACGATGCTCGGCCTTCCGGCCGGGCCCGAGCTGGCGCGGCTCGTGGATGACTACGGCGTCGTGATGCGCGGGTTCACGGGACTCCCCATCCCGCTCCCAGGAACGACCTACGGCGCCGCGCTACGTGCTCGCGATCGCATCCTCTCGCTGTACGCCGACCAGATCCGCCGCCACCAGGCCGAGGCCTCGACCGACGGGCTCGGCCGGATGCTCGCGGCACGCGGCCCGGGTGGCGAAGCGCTCACGCTCCCGCAAGCGCAGCTCGAGCTGCACCACGTCGTGCTCGCGGCGGGCTGTCGTCTTCGCCAGGCTCACCACCGCGACCATCATCGTCCTGGCCAGCGGTCGGCGACTGCACTCCTCGATGCTGCTCGAAGCTCGGCCAGGCGCCGAGGATCGGCGCCGCGCCGCTCTACGATCCCGCGGCGCTGGGCCGCCCTCCTACCTACCTCCAGCATGGCGAGTGGTGATGGAGGTGGGGGAAAGCGTCGTCGTCTTGCGGGGAGCCCACCCACGATCGTCTTCGGCCCCGGCCGCAGAGCGCTTCGGCCTCCACGACTCCACCGGCATCCCGAGGCGTGATGCCGGCGTCCCTGGGCGTCGGCGGCTGCAATCGATCTCCGCGGCGTTCGAGGACCCCGGCCACAGTTCGACCCGGACCGCTTCGAGGATCGGCGCGCACCCGGGCACCGGCGCCACCCACCGCCTTCGTGCCCCGGGGCGCGGACCCCGAGATGCACCCCCCCCCGCTGCGCCCGGGCTCGGAAATTCCTGACATTAACTGTGCTGGCAGCATTCCAAGGCAGGTGCAGCTCAATCCTGAGATCACATCCTGACTCCACTTCTGGGGACATAAAACTCCATAAAAAAAAAAAAAAAAAAAAAAGAGCGTCCCACCTGCCTCCAGAACCACCACACTGACAGTCTCAGAGAGAGAGAGATCGTCTGCCTGCATTTTTTTTTTTTGGAGAAGTAGTGTGTCTCACACTCGGACAGAGGAGCCTGCCACTCCTCGCGCCCCCGCGCGCCTGCATCGCACGCCCCGCACCCCCCCACACGGCGAACCCCTCGTCTTAAGTCTCAGCACGCGATGTCGCCCGCGAAGATGGTCTGAAGCCATGGGCCTCAGGCTCCTTCCAGCTGGCCCGCTTCACGGGATCCCTGTTCCACGGCATCCTCTTCACGTAGCGAGCGGACAGCCTCTTCTGGGCAGGACGGCTTCACCGCCCGCTTTCGCCCGCATGGGCGAAAGCTTCCAGCCGCGGCCTGTCGGCACGGCTTTCCGCGTGGTTTTGCAGTTCTCGTCCTGGAAGGACCACTTCGCCGACAAGGAGCTCGTCTGCACCACGTGCTCCTGCGCTTTCGCCCTTCTGCGCGTTCGGGCGACCGCTTCCAGGCCAAGATCGGCTGCATCGTGCTCGCTCTCGCCTGCTCTTGATCGCCCTGCACGGGAGACGCTGGATCTCCTGCCTGGCCACACACACCCTCACCTGGACGGCGCCGCCCGTCCGCAAGCGGTGTGTTCCCTGCACCGAGCCGCATGCTCGCCGATCACGATCCCACGCGTCCTGTCGATCATCCTCATGGTTGCCGGCACGGCGGCACTGCTCGTCCGGGGGCGGCGGTGGGCCGTCTTCGCGCTCGCGTTCATCTACTCCTGAGGAGGGGGGGGGGGGGGGGGGATTGCTTTTTTTTTACACACACGTTCCCCATTTTTTTTTATACCCCCCCCTATCCACCGGCGGCCGTCGCCGCCGCGGTGGGGCTGCTGCTCGGCAGGACCCCTGCGCGCGACGCTCTGCGCCTTCCCGCCATCGTCCTCCTCGGGATCGTCGCTGGGCTCGTGATCCACCCCTACTCTCCGAACAGCTTCAACAACGTGTGGGTCCACGCGAACGTGGCGTTCGGGGGCGTGTCGGGCGGTCGATCGTCCATCGGAACGGAGTTCAGGCCCGCGTCGCCAGGGGACGTGTGGGCCGACATGCCGCTGGTGGTCGTGATGGCGGGCGCGGGCGCCGCCCTCGCGACGATCCACCGCGCGCGCGGCGGCCGCCTCGAGCCCGACACGCTGGCCGTCGGTTGCGCCGCGCTCGGATGGATGGCCGGCATGGCGATCTTCCTCCGCATGGCCGAGTACTTCGTCCCGATCGCCGTGATGGCCGCGGCGCTGGTGGTCCGCGACGTCCTGGGTCGCGCCACGCCCCCCCCGGGCACGCACCGCGTCCCGCGCTTCGCGACGGCCCTTCTCGCGACGCTCGCGATCGGCGTCAGCCAGAGGCACGCGCAGGATCAGGTCATCGGCGCGATGCTCGCGGAGCAACCGCAGTACGGGAGCGAAGAGCGATTCCGGCGCGGCCGTTACTTCGACGGCGCTGCGGCGTGGATGCGTGCCCACCTCCCGAGCGGCACGCTCGTCGTCAACTTCGACTGGGACGACTTCCCGGAGCTCTTCTACAGCGCGCCCGAGGAGCGCTATCTCGTGGGGCTCGATCCCACCTTCATGCGCCTCTCCCATCCCCGCGAATGGGAGGCGCTCGAGGCCATGAGATCCCACGCCGTGCCGGTCGACCTTCCGGCGCTGCGGGAGATCTTCGGGGCGAGCTACATGATCGTGCGGCACCCGAGGGTGATCGAGTTCGACGGCCTCATCCACCCGATCGTCATGCCCGTCTTTTCCGACGACGGCGCTTCGATCTTCTCTCTTCCCGATCGCTCGCGCATTCCCCCGGGCGGGATCGGACCGGCCCGCCCGGACGTTCCCGCGCGGACCACGGGCGACGCCCAGGACGCCGCGGCGAGCGGATGAAGCAGCTCAGGCCGATCCTGCCCGTCCTCATCGCGTGCGCGCTCCTGGGCGCGTACCTGCTCTGGAGCGGCGCCCGGCTCGTGCGGGAGCGGCAGCTCACGCCCCTGGAGGCGCAGGCGAGCGCCGTGCTCACGGAGGAGGGTGCCGCGCTTCTCGTCGTCATCGTCCTCCTCGTCCTGCTGCGCGGCACCTTCGCCGACCTCCTCCTGGCACCGCCGGAGCGCCGGCGCGCCCGGCCGCGAACCGATCTCCTGGTCATCAGCTTCACGGCGCTCTTCGTGGAGCTGATGCTCATCCGACCCCACTGCGGATCGGATCCGCATCTTCTCCTTCTACACCGGCATCCCCGATCAGTTCCTTCCTCGGGCTCGGCCTCGGTTGCGCTCAGGGGCGAGGAGGTCCCGTGGTGCAGCGGTTCCTTCTCCTGGCTCGTGCCCTTCGCGGCGTTCATGGCGGCGGGATCGATCGTCGACGGTCTCCTCGGCCAGCTTGCCGCCATCGGCAGCATGCCGAGAACATCCAGGCGACTTCGTCGTCGCGAACGTGACGCCGAAGGCCCGCCTCGCGGCGCAGCTCGCGGTGGCGGCGTTCTACCTCGTGACGCTCGTCGCGGTGACGTCGCTCTTCGGCCTGCTCGGCGGATCCTCGGAGATGCGTTCGACGGCGTCGCGCGCCACGGCTACACCATCAACATCCTCGGGGCTTCCTTGGCGTTCTCGCGTTCGTGGCGGTGAGCTGCGCCGAGACTCCGCCCTGGCTACCGCTGGTTTCTCGTGGGGCTCTCGCCTCTCCTTCTGTGGTCGTCCGGAGCGAAGGCAGGATCTGCCGGCGCTCGCTGCGCTCCTCTTCCGGGGCGCGCTCCTCGTCGCACCGTCGATCGGAGCAGACCTTGGTCGCCTTACCCAGCTCGTCGGCTCCCCGCGCTGGACGCGGGCATCCCGGGCGTGGCGCCTGGCTACGAGTCCAGATCTCCGGCGTCTTTTATCGGGAAGCCGTCGATCTCAGCTCCGCGCCATCGCCGCGCGCGGTGGAACCGTTCCCCACTACGACCTCGCCTACGAGCGCCTCCCGTCCGCCCGAGGCCGCGGTGTTCTCCATCGTCGAGGAGCAGGAACGGGCAACGACGACGTCGCGGCCGCGCTGCGCGCGCCGGCGCATCGGGCATCCGGCCCGGTCGACATCGATCCCGCCATCGCTCGCCGCCAGGCGCGCGCACCATCGAGCAGCCCCTACGACGATCCCCGCGTCCACGTCGTCGTCGACGTGCGCAGGACGCCTTCCAGCAGCAGCCCCGGCAGCTTCGACGTGGTGATCTTCGGCCTCCTCGACTCCCACCACGGCTCGGGGCGTCCGGGCGTGCGCCTGGACAACTACGTCTTCACCCTCGAGCTTCCGCTCCGCCAGCGCCTCAAGACCCAGCGGCCACGTCGTGGTGACCGCCGCGTGCTTCCAGGACTGGTTCGGAAAGCGCATCCTGGCGCGATGCTCGAGACGGCGTTCGGCAACGTCCAGGTCTTCCCCGCCCAGGGCTACTGGTGGCAGTTCATCTCCAGACGACGCCGCAGGCAGCGCGACCGCGGAAGGCCGGTACCGCACTGGTCGCGGACGACTGGCGTTTCCTCTACCTTCCCTCCGCAGCATCCCGCGAGAGCTACCTCTTCGTCCATTGCTGCTCTGGCCGCGGCGTCGCTCTCCACGCTCCGGATGCGGCAACCGCCGCGCCGAGACCTTCACGGCCTTCCGTGGTCACCTCTTCTGCCTGCGCGGCGCGGCCTTCCTCTTGATGGAGGTCCACGCGGTCAACCGCCTGGCCTCTCCGGCACGACGTGGATCGTCTCCGCCTGGCGATCATTGCTGGTGCTCGGGCTGATCGTCGCAGCGAACCTCACCGTCATCGCGCTCGGACCGCTCCCCGCGGTGAGCTATGTACGTGGCCTCGTCGTGGCGCTCGTCGCGAGCTTCGCCGTCGAGGCAGACATCGCGCTCGGCCACGGCGCTCGTCCTCGCCTACGGCACCCTCCTCGTCTCGCCGATCTACTTCGCCGGGCTGGTCTTCGCTCGCTCGTTCGCGCGCGCCAGGATCGCCTCGGCGGCCATCGGCTACAACATCCTGGGATCGGTCCTCGGCGGCTGGATCGAGTACGCCACGATGGCCGTCGGGATCCGCGCGCTGGTGCTCATCGCCCTCTCGCTCTATCTCCTGTCGCTCGTCTTCCTGCAGGCATGGGGTGGCCGCGACGACGCCGACGCCTCCAGGATCGCCTGACGCGGCGTCTCGCGGACGCTCGGGACGGAGACCGCGGGCCGCGGCGTCACGGCTTGCCTCGCGGCGGCTCGACGAGCACGAGCTCGGCGCGCGCGAGGTCCGCAAGCGCGATGCGCACCGGTGCGCCGGCGACCTCGAAGGTCACCTCTTCCTTCCCGGGCTCTCCCTCGAACGCCCGCAGGATGCCCTCGACGGTCTTGCCCGGCGGGTTGCGGAGCTGCGCCCGCACGAGGCTCCCGAGGCTCCCCCGGTAATGACGCGGCTTCACGAGCTTGCGGTCGAGCCCGGGCGAGCTGACCTCCAGGTTGTAGGCGCCCGGAATCGGGTCCTCGACGTCGAGCACCTCGGAGAGCACCTCGCTGACCCGCGCGCAGTCCTCGACGTCGACGCCCTGGCCGGGGCGATCGATGGTGACGCGCAAGAGCGACCGCTTGCGGCCGCGGTGGAGCTCGATGTCGTAGAGGCGAAGATCGAAGCGCGCGAGGATCGGCGCGAGAATCCGCTCGATCGCCGCGAGGACGCTGCTCCCATCGATCGCGCCGCTCACGCCCGCGACACCTTGCCGCGCGCGAGCATCGCCAGCTCGATGTCCCGCTCGACGGCGGCGATTCCCGGACCGGATCCGAGCAGAAGGAACCCGTCTCGCGCCTGCTCCAGGAGACCGAGCGCGCGATCGTGCTCCCCCAGCTCGACCGCGATGCGGCCCAGCGCGGCCTGGATCTTCGCGCGCTGGAACGGAAGGTCCGCTCCGGAGAGGCTCTCGAGCGCCTCGACCGCCCGGCGCTCCGCCTCCGGCAGGTCCCCCTGGAGCGCGGCGAGGCGCGCCTTCGCGAGGTAGAGCGGCGCGAAGTGAGGCGGCGGCAGCAGCTCCACCAGGCCGGCGGCCACGCGGTCGGCCTCGCCGAGCACGCTCGCCGCCACCTCGCGGCTCTCGCGCCCCGCGGCGACCGCGGCGGTGAGAACGTCCGCACGGGTGAGCTCGGCGCGCAGCAGCCAGAAGACGTTCCTCTTCTCGGTCGCGAGCGCGCGGGCGGCCGCGGCGCCGGCGATCGCGTCCTCGTGGCGTCCGAGCTCCGATCGCACGCGAGAGAGATCGGTCCAGATCGCGAACTGCGCGGGCGCGTGGCGGAGCGTGATGGCGATCTCGAGCCCGTGCGAGAGCGACGCGGATGCCGACGAGAGCTCCCCCCGGTACGTCGCCACCGTGGCGAGATCGCGCAGGCGGAACGCCTCGTTGGCGAGGACCCCGTAGCGCCGCGATCGCCGGAGGCTCTCCTCGACGAACGACACCCCCTTCTGCAGATCGCCCCGCAGCACGTGGGCACGGCCGAGGCTCCCGAGCGGCACGACCGTCGCGAGCTGGTCGTCGAGCGCCTTCCAGATCGCGATCGCCTCCTCGAGCCTCCCGATCTCGCCTCCCATGTCGCAGAGCTCGTGGCGCACCTGGGCCTCGGCGGCGAGGAGCTCCGCCCGGCGCCCACGCTCGGGCGGCTCGTGACCCACCAGCGCGATCGCGCGCTCCAGGTAGCGGCCCGCCTCGCGCGGCTCCCCGTTGCCGAGGAAGACCCTCGCGATCCGCTCCATCGCTTCCTCGGCCCCCTGCCCGAGCCTCTCGGCGAGCGCGATGGCCTCGGAGTAGATCTCCAGCGCCACGTGCTGATCGCCCCGGAGCTGGGTGAGATCGCCGCGGCGCAGCAGGATCGCCACCTGCCTTCGATCGTCCGCCCCGACGCGCGAGCCGGCGCGATCGAGCGCCTCGAGCGCCGCGGTGAGCTGCCCCATGCTCTCGAGCACGCCTGCGAGCTGGAAAGAGAGGTCACGCTCCGCCACGGGATGTCCCTCGAGCGCGGCCAGGAGCTCCTCGTACACCTCCCGCGCCTGCGAGAGGCGTCCCGTGCGCTCGTACGCCCGTCCGAGGTGGAGCGTGAGGTCGAGCGCCTGATCCGCCGAGAGGAGCTCGGCCGCCTCGGTGAAGACCTCGTGCGCCATCTCGAAGAAACGGATCGCCGTCTCGTAGGCGGCCGAGCTCGCGGCCTTCTGGCCCGCCGCGAGGCTGTAGACCAGCGCCTTCGGGAGATCGCGCGCCGACAGCGCGTGGCGCGCCAGCTCCTCGACCTGCTGATCGATCATCCCCTCGCGGCGGCTCTGGTAGAGGTCCTCCATCGCCGTCACCACGGCGGCGTGGACCTTGCGCGCCTTGCGCCGGTTGACGTCGCGATCGAGCACCGATCGGGTGATCGCGTGGCGGAACCGGTAGACGTCGAGGTCCAGGCCGAGGACCTCCTCGAGGATGCCCTTGCGCAGGAGCTCGTCCACGACGTCGAGCAGCGCCTCCTCGGAGAGCCCCGACACCGCGAGCAGGAGGTCGAACGGCACGTCACGCCCGATCAGCGCCGCGAGCGTGGCGACGCGCCGAGCCTCTTCCCCGACGCGGGCGAGCTGGCGCTCGACGAGATCGGAGGCGCTGCGCGGCAGCGGGATGTCGACCCCGCTGCGCAACGCGGGCAGCGTCCCCGACGCGAGCGCGTCCGAGACCGTCCGGACGATCTCCTCGACGAAGAACGGGTTTCCGTCCGAGTGGCGATAGATGGCATCCGCGAGCGAGGCGGGCAACGCATCCCTGCCGAGGAGGAGACCCGCCATCTCGCAGTCCCCTTCACGAATCGAGACGGCGCACGACGAGATCGCCGTCCTGCAGGCCCTACGCGCGCGACGTCGGCGAGGAACGACTGAAGGAGTGGCGTTGCCCGCCGCCTCGGAACGATCCTCGCTGCGATACGAGCACACGATCAGGAGACGCTCCGCTTTCAGGTTGCGCGCCATGAAGCGCACGAGCTCGAGAGAGAGCTCGTCCGCCCACTGGAGATCCTCGAGCAGGAGGACGATCGGGGGATCTTCCGGGCCAGCCTCGCGAAGAAGCGGGTGACGCGATCGAAGGGCGCATCTGCTCCCCGACCTCGCACGGCGGCCCGGGTGCCGCGCTCCCCATCGCCGTGGGGCGACGCATCCGCCGCGCGCGGGCGCCCCCCCCGGACGCCGCAGCGAGGGCCGCCTCGAGGTCGACCTTCGCGCGCGCCGGCACGTCGAGCCCGAGGAGGCGGCGCCGATCGGCGAGCGCCGCCAGGATCGGCTGGTAGTAGATGCCCTCGTTCTCGAAGCACGCGCCCCGGAGCGCCACCGCGTCGGTCTGGGGAAGCCCGTCCTGGAGCTCCCGCAGGAGGCGCGTCTTCCCGACGCCCGCCTCGCCCGTGACGACGACGAGCTGCCCGCGTCCACGGATCGCCCGATCCGCGCAGGCCTTGAGCTTCTCGACGAGATCGGCGCGGCCCACGAGCCGGCCGGTCGAGCGGGGGGCGGCGAACGCGCCCGATCCCCAGCTCTGCTCCGCGGGATCGATCCACGCCCCCGAGACCGCGACGCGCCGGAGCGCCTCCGCGGCCACGAGCGCGGATGCAGGGCGATCATCGGGGTTCTTGGCCATGAGGCGCAGCACGAGCTCCTCGAGGCCGGCGCTGATCCAGCCGCACGCGAGCCGCGGCGGGACGGGACGCTCGCCGAGGACCTTCGTCAGGACGGCGATGGGCGTGGCCGCGGCGAAGGGGCGCGTCCCGGTGAGGAACTCGTAGAGCATCACGCCGATGGCGTAGAGGTCGGCCCGGGCGTCGACCTTGTGGCCGCGCACCTGCTCGGGCGCCATGTAGCCGATGGTGCCGAGCACCGATCGATCGTCGGTGTCCGACAGCGAGCCTTCGCCGTCGGCCACCAGCCCGAAGTCCATCAGCTTGACGATGCCGCGCTCGTCGACCATCACGTTCTGCGGCTTGATGTCCCGGTGGACGATGCCCGCCTTGTGCACCGCGTCGAGCGCGCCGAGCGCCGACACCATGGCCAGGAGGAACCTGTCGACGTCCTCGCGGCACGCCGCGCCTCGCGACGTGTCCGGGAAGGGCACGTAGTCCTTGAGGGTGACTCCCTTCACCAGCTCCATCACGTAGAAGAAGCGGCCCTCGTGGAGCCCCCATCCGTGGACCAGGACGACGTTCGCGTGGCGGACGCGCTGCAGCGCCCGGTACTCCCGGCGCAGGCGGTGCTCGTGGCTCTCGCTCCCGCCCTCGGCCAGGATCTTCGCCGCGACGTGCTGGCCGGTCTGCCGATCCACCGCCCGGTAGACGACGCCCATCCCGCCGCGGCCGATCTGCTCCAGGAGCTCGTAGCGATCGAGAAGGACGGTCCCGTTCACGTTGTCCTCGCGGCTCGGTTGCCGCGTCAGCTCACTTCGCGCGCTCGAGGTACTCGCCGGTCGTCGTGTCGACGCGGATCTTGTCGCCGGCGTTGACGAAGGGCGGGACGCTCACCGTCACGCCGGTCTCGAGCTTCGCGGGCTTCGGCGAGTTGCTCGCCGTCGCGCCCTTGAGCCCCGGCTCGGTCTCGACCACCTCGAGATCGACGGTCTTGGGAAGCTCGATGCCGATGGGCTTGCCGTCGTGGAACTCCATCTTGAGCTTCAGGTTCGGGATCAGGTAGTTGATGGCGTCGCCGAGGTCGTCGGAGGTCAGGTGGAACTGCTCGTAGCTCTCGGTGTTCATGAAGTGGTAGTCGTCGCCGGCGTTGTAGAGGTACTCGGCTTCGTGTTCCTCCAGCGAAACCTTCTCCACACGATCCTCCGACCGGAACCGGTGATCCGTCTGGGACCCCTTGATCACGTTGCGGAGCTTCGTCTGCACCATGCCGCGCCAGTTCCCCGGCGTGATGTGCGTGACCGACGCCACGCGCCAGAGCTCGCCCTGGTGGTTGATCACGGTCCCGACACGGAGCTGCGTTGCTTGAATCTGCACGGATCACGACCCCTTGTGAGGCGGGGCGATCCCCGCCGGCTCGTAGGGCGGGCCCGTCCCCCGCCGGTTCGCATTGTACCCAAGCGCCGGACTTCAGTCAGGGATGGGACCGAGATCCTTCTTGAAGAGGTCCGACGCCGGCAGCTCGATCACCTTGCGGCACCAGTCGCGCCGTTCGGCCCCGTAATGAGGCGTGCCGATCTTGAGGAAGTGCTTCAAGCTGTCGACCGCCTTGGGGTCTTTCCGGAGGTAAAGGACCTTGCCGTGGAAGTACCACGCGAGGATCTGGTCCGGATCGCGATCGAGAACCTCGTCGAGACGCCGCTCGGCCTCCGCGTAGTCCTTCTTGACGTTGACCAGTATGCCCGCGCTCTCCGTCTCGACGAACGAGTTGTTGGGCGTCATCTTGAGGTCGCGCTCGTAGTCGGCGAGGGCGCCTTCGAAGTCCTTTGCCAGGCACCGGACGTGGCCACGACGCCAGAGCGTGTCGTCGTTCGCGTCGATCTCGACGGCGAGGTCGAGGTCGCGGAACGCGCGCTCCTTGTTGCCGTCGAACCAGTAGGCGTAGCCGCGCGATGAGAGAGCGCGCGGGGCATTCGGGTTGTGCGCGAGGATCTTGTCGAGATCCTGGATCGCCGGACCGTACCGGCCGAGATCGATGTTCAGATCAGCCCGGCTTCGCAGCCACTGGTCGACCTCGCCCTTGGATAGGGCCTCGGCGTGGAAGATCGCGGCGCCCTGGTAGTCTCCACTGTCCCGCGCCTCCACTCCTCGAACCCACGCCGAGAACCCAAGAAGTGCCTTGAGCGCCGGGTTCTTGTCAGCGTGCGTCTGCGCTTCGTCGACGACTCGCTCGATCTGGGCCAGGCTGCCACCCCACTTCGGCTGCAATGAGTAGAGGTATATGAGCCGGAGCTCGAGGCTTTCGGGATCTGCGGCAATCCCCTCGTCGAAGTACTTGCGCGCGATCGCTGAGTCGTGACCCATCTCGGACGAGATGAGCTCGCAGTAGGCGGGCATGAGGCCTGGGTGGATCGAGAGCGCCTTCAGGAGATCCGCCCGCGCCATCACGTCAGCATCCTCCGCCGCCTTGAATTGCTCCGTGCTCGTCTTCGACGCCCATCGCTGGCCGCGTCTCGTTGCCGACTGCTGGCCGAGGTACCTCCCTCTCCCAAGGCGCGCCGGATAGGAGTCGGGATCGGCGAGCACCCAGTCCTCGAAGATCGTCTCGAGCGATGGATCCGAGAGGTCGAACATCCACATGACATTGAAGAGCGGCCGTTCTCCAGCGACTCGATCCTTCTCGTAGGCGCTCACCAACCCCTCGATCCTCGCGTCGAGCGCCTCGAACTTCCGGCCCTTGAGCTCTCCCATCACCTCGCGCCAGAGGGTCGGCTCGATCGGATCGGCCAGCGGCAGCTCCTTCTTCTTGCGCTCGACGACCTTGGGCGCGGGCTGCGACGAGCACGCGGCAATCATCGTGGCGACGGCGACAAGCGCGGCGAATGCGGAGCGGCGACGATCTCCCATGACTTCCTCCTTCTTCGCAGGGGCAACCAAAACCGGCGGGAAACACTCCCCGCCCTACGAAAGGACCATTATCGCCCCGCGTCGCCGCGCACGCGCCGGTAGGCGTCGCGGAACGGTACCCCCTCCTCGACGGCGAGCCGGTAAGCGCGCTCGGCGGCGAAGAGCCCCGGCTCCATGGCGGCGCGCAGGCGCTCCTCCACGAACGTGATGCCGGCGACGGCCCGCGCCATGACGCGCGACGACGCGGCGACTCCATCCATCCCTCGAAAGAGAGGCTTCTTGAGAAGCTGGAGGTCGCGGTGGTAGCCGCTCGGCATCTTGGCCGCGATCGCCAGGCACTCCATGAGCGCTGCCGCCGCCTCCCCCGTCCGCCCGCGGACGAGCTCGAAGGGATCGGGGTTGCGCTTCTGTGGAAGCATCGACGATCCGGTCGTGAGCTCCGGTGCGAGCACCACGAAGCCGACCTCGGCGGTGGCAAACAGGCACACGTCGGCCGCCAGGCGGCCGAGGTCCTGGGCGAGGAGCGTCGCCTCGAAGGCGCCGACGCCTCGGCCTTGCCGCGGGAAGCTGGACCGCGGTGACCGGCTCGTGGGTCGTCGCGAAGCCGAGGCTCCGCGTCGTGTGCTCGCGATCGAGCGCGAGCACCGGCACGCCGTATCCAGCTGCGGAGCCCAGGGGGTTCCTGTCTGCGCGCCGCGCCGCAGCCGGATCCCCGCCGCGTCATCGCGGATCTCCGACGCGAAGGCCTGCGCCCACAGTGCGACCGTCGACGGCATCGCCCGCTGCATGTGGGTGTATCCCGGCATCGGAGTCGCCCCTGCGCCAGCGCGATCGCATCGAGCGCGGCGGCGACCGCCTCCGCATCGGCCGCGAGCGACGCGAGCGCATCCTTCAGCCAGAGGCGGATCGCCGCGAGCACCTGGTCGTTGCGAGCGTCCGAGATGGATGCGCTTGCCAGCCTCACCCACGAGCGCCGTGAGCCGCGTCTCGATCGCCGTGTGGCAGTCCTCGTCCTCGAGGGAGATCTCCCACTCGCCGCGGGCGTGCGACGCCGCGATCGACTCGAGGGCCGGCGTCAACGCCTGGAGGTCCTCGGCCGAGAGGTGGCCCTGCGCGTGGAGCATGCGCGCGTGCGCGATCGACGCTCGGACGTCGTGCGCCAGGAGCCGCTCGTCGAGCAGGTGGTCGTCGCCGGCGGTGTAGCGCAGGACAAGGTCGTCGAGCGCCTCGCCCCGATCCCAGAGCCGCGTCATGGCCGCGCTCCCGGCGGAAGCTCCCGCACGAGTGCCTCGTAAAACCGCGCGCCCTCGAGGATCTCGCTCTCGAGCACGAACTCGTCGGCAGTGTGGGATCGCTCGGTGAGCCCGGGCCCGACCTTGATCGCGGGCATGTCGAGGAGCGCCCAGTCGGAGACGCCTCGCGTGCCGATGAGCCTGGCGCCGTGCCGCGCGCGGCTCGCGGCCGCGACGAGGGGGTGGCGCGGATCGATCTCGCGCGGGCGCAGGCGATCGGAGAGGACCGCGATCTCCCCGCGCACGAACGGCCGCAGGCAAGGACGAGATCGGCCCCCGAGGTGCCGGGATTGACGCGCGCGTCGAGAACGCACGACGCGCGCGACGGCACCATGTTGCGCGCGCTGCCCCCTGGATCACCGTCGGCTCCAGCGTCTGGGGACCGAGCAGCGGGTGTTCCGGCCCGAGGCCGGCTCCGGCGAGGGCGTCGATGTCGCGCGCGATCTCGCGGATCGCGCTCCGTGCGCCGAGCGCACGCGCGTGAAGCCGCGTGGCACGCCTCCCCGCTCGCCGAGAGCTCGAGCACCACGAGGCCCTTCTGCGCCACCGCGACATCGAGGCCGTTGGCTCGCCGACGACCGCCGCATCGAGCGCGATGCCGCGATCGGCGAGGACGGCGAGAAGCGCATCGGCGCCGCGGCCGCCCACCTCTTCCTCGCACGCCAGCATCAGGCAGACCCGGGCGCCGAGATCGGCGGGGAGCCGGGCGAACGCGCCCACCATCGCCGCGACGGATGCCTTCGCGTCGTTGCTCCCGAGACCGTAGACGCGCCCGTCCTCGACCGTCGGGTCGTGCGGCGGCCGCGTCCAGGACGGCGACGGGGGGACGGTGTCGACGTGCGTCAGGAGACCGAGGGCGGGTCGCGCGCCGCGGGTGGCCAGGAGGCTGTTGCCCGCACGAACCACCGTAGCACCGAGATGTTCGAGCCGTCCCGAGAGCTCCTCGCAGATCCGCGCTTCGTCCTTCGAGACGGACGGGATCGCCACGAGGGCGCGATGGAGCGCGAGGATCTCCCGGTCGTCCATCAGGCCACCACCGCCGCGATCTCCGAGGCGTCCCGTACGACGAGCGTGCCGCATCCTTCGTTGGTGAAGACCTCGACGAGCAGCGCGTCGGCGGCCGATCGCGAGATCACGTGCACGCGCGGCACGCCGCCCTCGATCGCCTCCCGCGCGGCGCGCGCCTTCGGCAGCATACCGGCCGCGATCGCGCCGCGCGAGGTCAGATCGCGGAGCCCGTCGAGGTCCGTGTAGGAGACGAGCGACTGCGGGTCCGCGCGGTCCTCGAGGATCCCGGGAGCCCCCGTGAGGAAGATGAGCTTCTCGGCGCAGAGCGCGATCGCGATCCGCGAAGCGACGGTATCTCCGTTGACGTTCAGCACCGCGCCTTCCCGGTCGCACGAGATGGGGCTCACCACCGGCACGATCCCCGCGTCGAGAAGGAGCCGGAGCACCGAGGGGTCGACGGCCTCGATGTCGCCGACGTGGCCGTAATCGACGAGCGACGTGCCGCTTTCCGCGAAGCGAGGCACCGGGGCGCGGCGGGCCGCCGTCACGAGCGACGCGTCGAGGCCCGAGACTCCCGCGGCGCGGATCCCCGCGCCGCGGCACGCCGCCAGCACGGCCGAGTTGACGCTTCCGCACAGCGTCATGACCGCGACGTCGAGCGTGCGGTCGCACGTGACCCGCCGCCCGTCGACGATGGTGGGCTCGATCCCGAGCTTCCGCGAGAGCTCGGTCGTCTGCGGTCCTCCGCCATGGACGAGCACGACCCGGATGCCGAGCTCGGCCAGCACGCCCACCTGCTCCAGGACGCGCCCGAGCCCGTCGCCGGGCACGCAGCCGTCCCCGCCGACCTTCACGACGAAGGTCTTGCCCTTGTAGAGCCGGATGTAGGGAAGGGCGCGCCGCAGTCCTTCCGCACGGCCCGGAGTGTCGTTCCTTTGAATCATCGTCGCACCTCGTTCACGAGCTCCGCCAGGATCCCCTTCTGGACGGCAAGCCGGTTCGCGGCCTGCCGGATCACGATGCTGCGCGGTCCGTCGAGCACCTCGTCGGCCACCTTCACGTTGCGCCGCACCGGCAGGCAGTGCATGAACGCGGCGCCGGCGGCGCTCCAGAGAACCAGCTCTCGCGCACGCACCAGTCGCGGTGCGGGGCTCGGAGCGCCGCCTCCTCCGAAGGCCGGCCGTAAAGGGACGGCGCGCACCAGGACTTTGCGTAGAGCACGTGGGCTCCCTCCATCGCCTCGCGCCGATCGCCGGTCTCGAGCACCCGTCCCCCGCTTGCCGCCGCGATGGCCCGTGCCCGCTCCATCAGGGGAGCCGGCAGCGCGAAGCCCTCCGGCCGGAGCACGCACACCTGCATGCCGCGCCGCGCGGCCATCGTGAGCACCGACGCGGGTACGGCGTACGGCAGCGGCCTGGGGTGGTAGGCCCACGAGAGCACGATCCGTCCGTGGCGCGGCACCCCGACGTCGTCGAGAGTCTTCCAGTCCGCGAGCGCCTGGCAGGGATGGGAGACCGCGGACTCGAGATTCACGAAGGGGACGCTGGAGAGCGCGGCCATCCGCGTCATCGCGACGTCGAGGAGGTCCTCTTCCAGGCTCTCGGCGCGCGCGAAGCAGCGCACGCCCAGGACGTCCGCGTACTGCGACAGCACGGCAATGGCCTCGCGCACGTGCTCCGCGGCATCCCCGTCCATCACAGCGCCGTCCTTCATCTCGAGCTTCCAGGTCCCCTGCCCCGGAGTGACGACGAAAGACGAACCGCCGAGCTGGGCCATCGCCGCCTGCATCGAGGCGAGCGTGCGCAGGGAGGGATCGAGGAAGAGCAGTCCGAGCACCTTCCCGCGAAGCGGCTCGGCTCCTCGCGGCACGCCCGCGAGGATCGACGCGATCGCCTCGTCCGAGAGATCGGCAAGGTCGAGGATCTTCTTCATCCCCCGATCTCCTTCAGGGCCGCGACCAGGCGATCGACGTGCGCGTCCTGCAGGATGAGCGGCGGGAGCAGGCGCACGCACCGCGGATCGTTGCTGCCGCCGGCGAGGATCCCCCTCTCGCGAAGCTCCGCCAGCACCTCCTTCGCCGGGCGCGACGTCGCGAGACCGAGGAGGAACCCCATGCCGCGCACGGCGGTCACCGGGCCGACCCGGCACTCCTCCCGCATGCGCGCCGAGAGGCGCCGCACGCGCGCGCAGAGGTCGTCCTCCACCAGGACCGCCAGGACCTCCGCGACCAGCGCGCACGCCATCGGACCGCCCCCGAACGTCGTGCCGAGATCTCCCCGTATCGTGGCGGCGATCTCCTCGCGGACCACCATCGCTCCCACCGGGAAGCCGCCGGCGAGGCACTTCGCCGCCGTCGGGATGTCCGGCTCCACGCGGTACACGCTCGCGGCGAACGGCGCTCCCGAGCGGCCGGCGCCGCACTGCACCTCGTCGAGGATCAGGAGCGCCTCGGCCCGCCGCGTCATGGAGCGCGCCGCCTGCATGAAGGCGGCGGAGACCGGACGCGCGCCCGCGAGCCCCTGGACGGGCTCCAGGATCACCGCCGCGACGTCGGTGTCGATCGCCGCCTCCAGCGCGCTCACGTCGTCGAACGGCACCTGCGTCACGGCGAACGGCGTCGCCGGAAACGCATACCACGACGCGCTCCCGTCGGTCGCCGCCGAAGCGGCGGCGCTCCGCCCGTGGAACCCACCGGCGATCGCGACCACTCGGCGGCGGCGCGTCGCGAGGAACGCCGCGCGCAGGGCGTTCTCGTTCGCCTCCGCGCCGGAGTTGACGAAGAACGCCCGCGTCAATCCCGGAGGGCACAGCGCGACCAGCCGCTCCGCGGCCAGCCGGCGCACCTCGAGGTCGAAGAGGTTGCTCTGGAAGAAGAGCTGGCGCGCCTGGCCTTCGAGGACGCGGAGCAGCCGCGGGTGCGCGTAGCCCAGGAGCGCGACGGCGTGGCCTCCGTAGAAGTCCAGGTAGCGCCGCCCGTCCCGCGACGTGATGAAGACGCCGTCTCCGGAGACGGGCTCGAGATCGACTTGATGGAAGACGTCGAGAAGAGCGCTCACAGCGTCACACCCATCCGATACCCGGGAGCCGGAGGCCGGCGTCCTGGGGAAGCCCGAAGAGCGCGTTCATCCACTGCACTGCACCGCCTGCCGCACCCTTCACGAGGTTGTCGATCGCCGACGTCACCACGAGCGTCCGCCCGCGGGAGGCGACGCCCAGCGCGCAGCGGTTGGTGCCGATCACGTCCACGAGACGCGGCGGCGCCTCTCCCACCGAGACGAACGGCGCGCCCTGGTAGAACCGCGCGGCGTGCGCCAGGAGCTGGCTCGCCGGGGCTCTAGCCCGGAGCCGGAGCGACAGCGTGGCGTGGATCCCACGCACGAATGGGCCCGAGTGCGGCACGAACGCCACCTCGGGCGCGCGGCCGCCGCGCAGCGCGCCGAGAAGCCGGCGCATCTCCGCCTCGTGACGGTGCTCGAGGACGGCGTAGGCGTGGAGGTTGCTCCGCCGCTCCGGGTGATGCGTTCCGCTTCCGGGCGTGCGCCCGCTCCCGGAGCTCCCCGTCACGGCGCTCACGAAGATCTCGTCCTCGACGAGATCGGCGGCGACGAACGGAGCCGCGGCGATCACGGTGGCGGTGGTGAAGCAGCCGGGATGGGCGACGAAGCTCCCCGCCGGACGCGTGTTCGGGCACGGCGCACTGGAAGGAAGGGATCCGCGCGGAGGTCGGCCGAGAGGTCGACGATCGCGGGCCGCGCGTCGCGCGCCCGCGCCGCCGCGATGGCGGCCTCCACCAGCGGCGCGGTCGCGCCGCGCGGCGTCGCGAAGAGACCGCGGGCGCCGGGGCGGAGGTGGCGATCGATCGCATCGAGCGGCTCGAACGCGATCGCGTCCGCGCCGGTGCCCTGGAGGTGCGGGAACGCGCGCGTCACCGGCTCTCCCGCCTGCGACGTCGAGAGCACCGCGGCGACCCGGAGAGACGGATGGCCGGCGAGGATGCGCAGGAGCTCGCCGGCGACGTAGCCGGTCCCGCCGTAGACCACGACCGGGATCTCGGTCATGCGAGCGCTCCTTCCTCGACGCGCGACCCGAGCGCGGCAAGCACGTGATCGGCGAGCGCCGCCGGAGAGGTCCGTGCGTTGATGCCGGCGGCTCCCGTGTGGGCGGCGACGAGCTTGACGCCCGCCGCGTTATCGGTCGCCGGGCCGGTCACGACCGTCGCCAACATCCCGTGGCGCTCGCGCAGGAGCGTCACGCCGCCCCATGCGGCGACGGGATCGTTCGCCGCCAGGACAACCGCTCCGAACGATCGCGCGAGATCCCGATCGTCGAGGATCGCATCGACACCGTAGAGCCCTAGGAGCCCGTCTCCGAGCTCGAGCACGATCGCGTCGGGCCGCTCCTCGGCGAGCCTCGACAGGAGCGTCCGCGCCGCGCGCGGCGCGACGGCGGCGGTCGTCGTCACGATGCCGAGGTCGGTGAAGGCGAGCGTCCGGCGCGCGCCTGCGTCCTCCATCGCGTGGACGTCGCGGTAGAGCGACACTCCCGTCGCCTTCGCCGCAGCGACCGTCATGCCGCGCCCGTCGAGCTCGTGCACGAGCGCGCAGAGCTCCGCGGTCTTGCCGCGTTCATGCACGTCCCGACCACGGCGATGACGGGCACGCCGCCGAGATCGAGCGGCCTCGCTGCGTCGACGAGAGGCAGCGCGCCCTGCTCGATGTGCGCGGGGATCCCGATCCGCTCCCCGAGCACGGGGAAGGCGAGCACCTGGCCCAGCACCTCGCACTGGAACGGCGGTCCCAGGTCCGGGTTCACGCTCTCGCAGATGCCGAGCACGCCGCCGAGGTTCAGCACCTCGATGCGATCGCCCGGCGCGACGGCGGCCGGAACGCGCCCGGCGTAGCCGAAGAGCGCCTTCCGGTGGCCGAGGGCGCCGGCGATCACGTCCCCCTGCTTGACCTGCGAGAAGCGCCCGGACGGAAGCTCGATCTGGTTGTAGCCGCTCTTCTCCGACAGGACACGTGCGGCGATGACTCCCCCCTCGACCGCCGGGATGCGATCCGAGAGGCGCACCTCGCGGTCGAGCCGGCAGTTCCGCGTCACCGATCCGATCTTGTCGAGCGCGATCGTCTTCATGATGCCTCCGCGGCGCGCGCGTGCAACATCCCGGGGAGCGCGAGCATCCGGCTGTAGCCCCGCGCATCCTGCGCCGTCCACTCCGACGCCGCCTCGCCGTACACCGCCCGCGATGCCGCCGCGAGCGAGAACGGCGACGTCACGCCTTCCACGAACGCCGCGCCGGTCCGCAGGAGAACGCTCGCTTCCCCGGTCACCCGCTCCTGCGAGGAGAGGAAGAGCGCCTCCGCGTCCCGGCAGCAGGGTTCCAGGAGCTGGCCCTCGTGGATCCAGTCGCCGTAGAGCGTCGCGACGACGTCCTTCAGGCGCTGCTGGCGCCCGGTCAGGGTGAGCTTCTCGAGCTCCCGGTGCGCGGCGATCAGGACGTGGGCGGCGGGCGCCTCGAACGCCACGCGGCCCTTCGTCCCCAGGATCGTGTCGCCGAGGTGGATGCCCCGTCCGATCCCGAAGCGCGAGGCGATCTCCTGGAGCCGTTCGATGAGCACCGGAGGCGCGAGCTCGATGCCGTCGAGCGCCTTCGGGACGCCGCGCTCGAACGCGATGACGTGCCGCGCGGGAGGCCGCGGCGCATCGAAGGCGCCCCGCGTCAGCACCCACGCGTGCTCCGGGATCGACTGGACGGTCCCCGTCGTCTCCCGTCCGCCGATCGTCACGCCCCAGAGCCCGCGATTGATGCTGTAGGCGGCGCGATCGAGGTCCATCGGGAACCCGAGGCCCTGCAGGTACCGCGCCTCGTCCTCGCGCGAGAGCCCCTCGTCGCGGATGGGCGCCAGGATCTCGACCTCCGGAGCCAGCGTCCGGAGCGCCACCTCGAAGCGCACCTGGTCGTTCCCCGCGGCCGTGCAGCCATGGGCCACGGCCTTCGCCCCGAGCCGCCGGGCGTTCTCCGCGACGATGCGCGCCTGGAGGCCTCGCTCGGCGCCCACGCACAGCGGGTAGAGATGGCCCCGGAGCACGTTCCCCATGAGGAGGAACCGGAGGGTCTCGTGGAAGAACGCCTCCCGCGCGTCGACGAGCAGGAACTCCGAGGCGCCGAGGCCGAGCGCCCGCTCGCGGAGCGCCTGGCGCGCCGCGTCGTCGAGCCCGCCCGTGTCCACGGTCAGCGCAACGACACGCGCGCCGTGACGCTCCACGAGCCAGGGGATGCAGAAGGACGTGTCGAGCCCGCCGGAGAACGCGAGAACGATCGATTCGGTCAACGGATGCCACCTCCTCGGTGTCGAGAAACGGGGGAAACGACGACGGGCCTCGCAGGCGATGCCTGCGCGCCAACTCGAGCGCCGCCGCCGCGACGGTGCGGCGACGGCTACACGGGCCTGGGGCGCTTCTCGATCGGCCGCAGGGAGCGCTGCAGGCGCGCTTCGACCCGGGCCTGATCCCGGCGACCCGTGGTCGCCACGAAGAGCGTGTCGTCGCCGGCGAGGGTCCCGACGATGTCGGGCCAGCCTGCGAGATCGATCGCCAGCGCCACCTGGGGAGCGCTCCCCGTCACCGTCCGAACCACGAGCAGGTTCGGCCCCGCAGGCTTCACGCCGCGCAGCATGCCGGCGACGCGCGCGAGCTCGGGCATCGCGTCCTGCTCGGCGAGGGACGTGCCCAGGACGTAGCGCCCCTCGACCTTCGCCGCCTTCAGCTCCGCGAGGTCGCGGCTGACGCTCGACTGCGTCACTGGGAACCCGCGTCGCGCGAGCTTCTTCTGGAGCTCTCCCTGGGAGCGGATCGCGCCGTGCACGAGGATCGCCTGGATCGCGGCGAAGCGTCGCTCCCAGTCGGGTCGTCGGGGGTTCCGCATCGACATGCGCATGATATTACGAAGTTGCGCATACCGATGCAAGCCCATTCTTCACGGTCGGGGCGCGACGGTCCAGGAGCCGACGCGGAGCGCCGGGCGGCTCGCGCACCTCCGTCGAGACACGGATCGTCGCCCCCTTCATCGTCGTCACGGTGGGCGGCTTGGAGACGAGTCCGTCTACTTGCGCGGGGAACCCACCTGCAGGGGATGGGCGACGCGCGGAGCGACCGTGGGCGATGACGCCGCCGCGGGCGGGCTGTCCGCGGGGCGGGCGCCGAACGGAAGGCGCCGCTCGGACGCGTTCGGTATCGTCCCGAGCAACGGCGATGCCGCAACCTCGCGGCCGATCTCTCCCGCGATCTTCGTCATCCCCGTGGGATTCATGTGGCAGCAGGAGTCCGTGTAGACGCGCTCGGTCGTACCTTCGAAGATCATCGACAGGTCGAACGCGGCGACGCCGCGGCCGGCCAGCCGCGCGAACGTCGATCGCAGCACGGGATAGTACGCGTCGACGACGCCGCCGGCCTCCGGTCGCCCGAGCGACACCGTGCGCTCTTCGTCCCCCATGGGCTTGGAACCGGTCAAGTGCTGGTTCGGCTGCAGGAAGAAGAACGCCGGCTTGCGCGCGACCTCCCCGGCGCGGTGAGCGACTTCGATCCACCGCTCGTAGCGATCGAAGTAGTCACGCGTCACCTGCTCGAAGGTCGCACCCGGCGGAAACACGTTCCGGATCGTTGCGGAGGTCGCCGGATCCATCTGCGACTGGATCCGCTCGATGCGCCGCTCCAGGCTCTGGATCTCGTAGCGCCAGACGAGGTGGACCAGCATGCTCCTCCCGAGCGGTCCCCAGGACGACCCGCGCGTCCACCGAAGCTGCCGCTCGCGGAGCGTGCCGATCTCCACCTCGCGCTTCATGTCTGCCGCGCTGCGCGTCCGCCCGACGAGCCGCTCGTACATCTGCGGGGCAGGAAACGACCATGGGTACGCCCTGGCGTGCGGCTCGTCGCGGAGGGGAAGCTGACCTATCTCGTTGTACCCCTCCAGGAAGATCGCCGCGTCGATGCTCTCCATCTCGTAGAGGAAGCAGTAGATCGACTGGGGCTCGCGCCACGCGCTCTGGGCGAACATCAGGATCGTGACCTCGTCGTAGCCCTTCTGCCGCGACGCCGCGAGGAGCGGAGCCTCGATGGCGTCGCGCGCCTCCCTGGAGCGCAGGTCCAGCGCGACCGACCCCCCGAAGATGCCGATCACGAGCTCCCCGGCGGACGGCTGGTATGGATAGTCCACCGCTTCGAGGAAGCCCTGGTTGTTCACGATCTGCCGCCCCGTGGCGCTCTCGTAGACGAAGCCGAAGTAGGGATGGAGAGCGCGCCGGATGTTCAGGGGCAGCGGCGCGCTCTCGTCGACGGAGGAAGGCGCTTCCTGCGGGACGGTGCGCAAGACTTCCTGCTTGCTCACCGGGATCGTGGCGTAGCTCTCGTGGAGCCGTACGCGCGCCACGCCGTACGCGGCAATCTCGGCGCTCCCCACGATCAGGACTGCCTGGAGCGCGCGCTTCAGCCAGCGGACCGCGCTTCTCGATGGCTGGACCATCGCCGCGAGTATCACACCCCGGGGATCCCCCATCCAGAGGCCGCGCCGGCTCGACCGCCGATCCGGACTCCGTTCGATGAACGCCGATAATGGGACCGTGGCGGAGCGGCTTCATTCCATCGGCCCCTACCGCATCCTGCGCACCCTGGGCCAGGGCGGGATGGGCGTCGTCTACCAGGCCGTGGGGCCCGACACCGGCGAGCTCGTGGCGCTCAAGACCGTCCGGATGCCGCGGTCGCGCATCCTCGCCAATATCCGGCGCGAGATCCGGGTGCTCGCCCGCATCCGCCATCCCGGAATCGTGCGCATCGTCGCCGAAGGCGTCGAGGACGGCCTGCCCTGGTACGCGATGGAGCTCCTCCAGGGGATGACGCCTGCGCCAGTACGCCGCCGGCCTCTTCGGAGGTACCGAGGCGCCGGCGGAGGCCGCGCGGCGATCGGAGGGGACGCGGAGGGGCGTGGCGTCGCCGGACGATGCGGCAGGCCCCTGGTGGACATCGACGCTCGCGTCGCTACCGATGCTCTCGGAGATGTCCGCGCGCCAGCCGACGGCGCAGATCGTCCCGGCGGAGCTCTCCCCCGCGGCCACGCCGGGGCCGCCTGCGGAGCGCCCGCTCGCGGCGGGCGGCGCGCTTCCTCTTGCCCTCTCGATCGTGAGGCAGCTCTGCGCGCCGCTCTCCTATCTTCACGGCGAGGATCGTGCACCGCGATCTCAAGCCCGAGAACATCCTCGTGCGCCCCGACGGCACGCCGGTGCTCCTCGACTTCGGCCTCATGGCGCAGTTCGCCGCGGAGCAGTCGCGCGACGAGCTCGCGATGGTGACCGATCAGGGGCACGTTCACCTACATGTCGCCCGAGCAGGGACGCGGCGAGGATGGTCGACGCGCGCGCCGACCTCTACGCGATGGGCTGCATCCTCTTCGAGCTCGTCACCGGCCGCCCGCCGTTCCTCGCCGAACGTCCCGCCTGCGCCTGGCTCCACTTCAACGCGGAGCCACCCGCGCCGTCGTCGATGTAGAAGTCGACGGCGTCCCCCGGAGCTCGACGCCCTCATATCGTCCGGTCGCCGCCAAGGACCCGCGCGCGCGGCTCGGCTACGCCGACGTCGTCTCTCAGGCGCTCGCGCGCCTCGGCGCGCGCGAGGCCGCCGCGCGACGCCCCGCGCCCGCGCCCCTACCTCTACCGCCCGCGGCTCGCGGGGCGCGAGCGCGCCATCGGATCGTTTCCTCGCCGATGCGATGGCCCGCTCAGGGACGCGGTGCTCGCGCTGATCCGGGGAGAGCGGCGTCGGCAAGACGCGCCTCGCGATTTCGGAGATGGCGGCGCAGGCCGCGCGGTCCGAGATCGCCGTGTCGACGGGCGAGTGCGTACTGTCGATCGCCGGGCTCGGCGAGGGCGGCCCCGCGCACCGCGCCGCTCGGCGGACGCTGCGCGGGCTCCTGCTCTCGATCGCCGATCGCTGCCGCGTCAAGGGCCGCGACGAGGCGGACCGGCTGCTCGGGCGGCGCGGGAAGGTGCTCGCGCTCTACGAGCCCGCCTTCCTCGCGCTCCCCGGGCAGGACGCCTACGAGGATCCTCCCGAGCTGCCGGCCGACGCCGCGCGCATCCGCCTCTTGAGCTTCCTCTCCGACACGCTGCGGGCTCTCGTGTCGGGAGGCGAGCGCCTCCTCATCCTCGACGACCTCCAGTGGGCGGACGACCTGACGCTCGAGCTCTGCGAGTACCTCCAGCGCAGCGGCACGCTCGATCACTTCCCCCTCATGATCCTCGGGACCTATCGCAGCGAGGAGGCGGGACCGCCCCTCGAGCGGCTCCTCGCGCTCCCCGGCGTCCTGACCGTGAGCCTCGATCGCCTCGACGAGGATGCGGTCCTGCACATCGTCGGCGACATGCTGGCGCTCGACCCCGCGCCCACCGCGCTCGCGGGCGTGCTGACGCGCCACTCCGAGGGCAACCCGTTCTTCGTCGCGGAGTACCTGCGAACCGCCGTGGCCGACGGCCTCCTCTATCGCGACACCGAGGGCTACTGGCAGGTGGGCACCGAGAACGAGGGGCCCGCCACCACCGAGGTGTACGCGGCGCTGCCCCTCCCGCGATCGCTGCGCGAGCTGGTCGCCCGCCGCCTCGACGGGCTCTCGACGGCCGCGCGCACCCTCGTCGAGGTCGCCGCCGCCCTCGGCCGCGAAGTGGAGTCCGAGATCCTGTTCCCCGCGAGCGGTCTGCCGGAGCCGGCGGTCGCCGAGGCGCTCGAGGAGCTCCTGATCCGCCACGTGATGGAGGAGATGACGGGCGCGCGTTACCGGTTCCTGCACGACCGTATCCGCGAGGTGGCCTACGAACGCGTCGCGATCGAGCGGCGCCCCGAGGTCCACCTGGCGTGCGCGCTGGCGATCGAGCGGACCGGCGAGCGGAGGTGGGAAGAGCTGGGAGCGCACTGGGAGCGCGCCGGCCGCACCGCGGCCGCCCGCACTTGCTACCTCTCCGCGGCCACGCGCGCGGTCGGCCGCTACGCGCTCGCGGAGGCCGAGGGCCTCTACCGTGCCTACCTCCGCCTCTGCGAGGGGCCCACACCCGAGAGCGTGGCGGCGCGCAACGAGCTCGGCAGCCAGGTCCTCCAGTTCCGCGGGCTCACAGCCGAGGCGCTCGCGGAGCACGGCCGCGCTCTCGTCGAGGCGCGCGAGATCGGCGACGCCGCCGGCGAGGGCCGGAGCCTGATGGAGCTCGCGCACCTCCACCGCGTCACCGGGCAGATGGAGCTCGCGCGCGACCTCTACGAGCAGGCGATCGCGCTGCACCGCGCCCACAAGGACACCGCTCGCGAGGCCAACTCGCTGGGCAACCTCGCGAACCTCTGCATGGATCAGGGACGCATGGAGGAGGCCCGTTCGCTCTACGGCAGGACCCTCGAGATCCACCGCGCCTCGGCCGACCGGAAATCCGAGGGCGTCAGCCTCGTGAACCTGGCGGTGCTGAACTCCATGCAGGGCCGGTTCGACGAGGCCCGCCAGCTCTACGAGGAGGGCATCGCGACGGTGCGCGAGGCGGGCAACCTCCGCGCCGAGGGCGCGGCGCTCCTGATGCTCGCGATCCTCTACTCGGAGCAGGAGAAGTCGGACGAGGCGCGGCCGCTGTTCGAGCAGGCGCTCGAGATCCTGCGCCGCGTGGGCGACCGGCCCTCGGAGGCGCTCGCGCTCTTCAACGTCGCGAGCGCCCGTCTCCAGCAGGGGCTGATGATCGAGGCGCGAGAGATCGGCGAGCAGGCGCTCGCTCTCCAGCGCATGATCGGCGACCGGCGCAACGAGGCGCTGTGCCTTCTGCACCTCGCGCGCCTCCAGCTTTTCGTGCAGGCCGACCCGGCGGCGGCCGACGCGCTCGCGTGCGAGGCGCAGTCGATCCTCGAGGGGCTCGGGGTCAGCCCGCACCTCGTCGACTGCCTGTGCCTCCGCGGCCACATCGCGATCACCGTCGGGAAGCCGGGGCAGCCGTTCCTCGAGCGCGCCTGCGAGCTCGGCACGAACATGAGCGTCGAGCACGAGAGCCTGCTCGGCCAGCGCATCGCCGCGCTCGACCGGTCGCTGCGCGCCCTGGCCGACGGCGAGCGATTGGTGGCCGGGATGGTGGAGCAGGACCTCTGGCCGGGCGTGCTGCGCTGGATGCAGAGCCGCGATCGGGCGACGCGAGCGACGGCGACGTGACGTTGCCGGCGAGGTAGACTCCCCCGCCCGGTGCACCTCAAGGGCTGCCTTCACACCCACACGACCTGTTCCGACGGCCGTCTCTCGCCTCAGGAGGTCGCGGACGCCTACGACGAGCTCGGTTACGACTTCGTCGCGTTCACGGATCACGACTACCTCTGGAAGCCCGGCCAGGAGAACGCCTACGCGGCGATCCGCACGCGGATGCTCGTCTTCGTGGGCATGGAGCTGACGGTGTTCGAGCGCGGCTACCTCCACGTGAACCGGATCGGCGGCGACTCCTGCGAGCTCCACGTGTTCAACCATGCGATGGCTTACGACCTCGACCTCGAGCAGGTGCTCGACCGGATCGCCTCCGTCGGGAGACGATTCCCCCTCGACGCCGTCGAGGTGACCGACAAGGGCTTCCTGAGACCGGACCTCGATCTCTCACGGTTCCCCCTGCCCGCGGTAGCGTCGGACGACGCCCACGAGCGCGGGGGCATCGGACGCGCCTGGATCGAGATGGACGCGCCTCGCGACCGCGACGCGATCCTGCGGGCCGTCAAGAACGGTGACTTCTGGAACTGCTGGGCGCGGGGAAGCCGCGGATGATGCACGGAAGGCGCGTCGCGATCTGTGCGGTGTCGCAGACCGGGTTCTTCGAGAGCCTCTGGTGGAAGCGGTTCCAGGAGATGGCGTTCGACTGCGTCGAGGAGATCGTGCGGGAGACAGGCGTCACGTGGGACGAGCGCGACGGCATCCGCACGGTGATCACCTGTTCCGACGACGTCTTCGACGCCCGCACGATCTCCGACAACGCGATGACCGACGCCGTGGGCGCCCACTTCCGCGCCGAGGAGAAGGTGGCGATGGACGGGATCAACGCCATCGGCTACGCCCTGGCCGCGATCCTCTCGGGTCACGACGACGTCGTCCTGGTCGTCGGCCACAGCAAGGAGTCGCAGCCCGGGAACGTCCAGGTGGCCACGAACCTCACCTTCGATCCCTTCTACCAGCGGCCGCTCGGCCTCGACGATCTCGCCGCGGCCGCGCTCCAGGCCCGCGCCTACATGCGGCGATCCGGCATCACCGAGGACCACCTCGCGCACGTCGTCTGCCAGAGCCGCGAGTCGGCCGCGAGGAACCCCTTCGCCAACGCGCGGACCAGGGTGAGCGCGGACGAGGTCCGCTCGTCGCCGCTGCGCGCCGATCCGTTGCGGGCTCTCCACTGCCATCCCGTGTCCGACGGGGCCGTGGCGATCCTCCTTGCCGCGGAGGACCGCGCCGCACGCTACACCGACCGCCCCGTCTACGTGACGGGCTTCGCGAGCAGCATGGACCACCACTTCCTGGGCGATCGCGATCTCTCGCGGAGCGCCGCGCTCGAGCGGGCCGCCGCGCGCGCCTACGCCATGGCGGGCGTGACCGATGCTGCGCGCGAGATCGATCTGGCGGAGATCGACGACCTCTACGTCCACCAGTTGCCAATGGCGCTCGAGGAGCTCGGCCTCTGCGCGCGGGACGCGGCCCCCGCGTTCATCGATGGCGGGGGGCTCACCCACCGGCGCGTGAACGCGAGCGGCGGGTCGCTCGCCGGCTGCCCGATGATGATCGGTGGGCTCGCGCGGAGCGCCGAGGCGGCGCGCCAGCTTCGCGGGGAGATCGGCCTTGCGCGGCAGGCCGGAGCGTGCCGCGCCGTCGCGCACGGCGCGACGGGACCGGCGGGACAGCACCAGGCCGTCCTCGTGCTGGAGACGCCGCGATGCCGCGCAACGTCGCGATCGCCGGCATCGGCCAGACGCGCTACCGAGTCACCGCGAGGACGTGAACCAGCCCGAGCTGGTGCACGAGGCGGTCGCGCGCCCTCGACGACGCCGGGATCACCTCGGCGACGTCGACGCGGTCGTCCACGGGAACATGGAGCTCTTCGAGATGGTGCACCAGCCGGACATGTGGCACACCCTCGGCACGGGCGCCGCCGGCCGCGCCGCGCTGCGCGTGACCACCGGCGGCACGACCGGGACCACCGTCGTGTGCGCGGCCGACACCCTCGTCGCATCCGGCCTCCACGACGTCGTGCTCGCCGTCGGGTTCGAGAAGCTCCAGGAGGGGCACACCACCGGCGGCATCACCAACATGGCCGATCCCCTCTGGGGCCGGAGCCTCCAGACCGGAGCGCTCACCGGCGCGACCGCCGAGGCGGTCATCCGCGAGTTCGGCGCCGACCGTGCGCGGCGCGCGGCGATGAAGCTGCGCATCCTCATGGACCGGAACGCCGCGAAGAACCCGCTCGCGCACCGGAGCTTCGGCCTCGACGAGAGCCAGGCGGAGAACCTGATGACGACGTCGCCTCCGCTCGTGGGCGAGCTCCGCCTCATCCACATGTGCTCCCAGAGCGACGGCGCCTGCGCACTCGTCTTCGCGAGCGAGGAGCGCGCCCGCCGGATGAAGAAGCCGCCCGTCTGGGTGCGCGACCACGTCACGGTCCACCGCGAGGAGAGCTTCAACATGTTCGCGATGGACCTCTCCGAGCTCGAGGAGACGACCCACCGCTACGCGGCGCGCACGCTCTTCGAGCGGAACGGCATCACCGATCCGCTCGCCTACTTCGACGTGTTCGAGATGTACGACCCGTCGTCGTGGTGGGGGCTCGCCTGGCTCCGCGACTTCCTGCTGCTCGAGGGCGACGCGCACCTGCGGCTGGTCGAGGACGACGCCCTCGCGATCGACGGCAAGCTCCCGATGAATCCGTCCGGCGGCGTCGTCTCGACGAACCCCATCGGCGCCACCGCGATGATCCGCGTGGCGGAAGCGGCGCTCCAGATCCGAGGGGACGCCGGCGCGCACCAGGTGCCGGGCGACGTGCGGCACGCGCTGGCGTCCGGCTTCGGCGGGACGTTCTGGACCGTGCTCGTGATGCTCGAGAAGGAGCTCGGCTCTTGAGCCAGGTCGCCGAAGTCTTCCGAACCATGCCGGAGCGCTTCCGCAAGGACGCCGCCGCCGGAATCGACGCGGTCATCGGCTACCACGTCGAAGGCGAGGGCGGCGGACGGTGGCGCGTCACGATCAAGGGCGGGACGGTCGGCGTCGCGCCCGTCGAGGGCGATCTCGGCCCGTGCTCGCTCGAGGTGCGCGCGGATGCCGCGACGTTCCTCGGGATCAACCTCGGGACGATCGACGCGACCGAGGCCTTCTCCGCGGGAAAGCTCCGCCTCTCCGGCGAGCTCGCGCTCGCCCCGCTCCTGCCTCGCCTCTTCCAGAAGTACGCCCCCCCGAAGGCGCCGGCGGTGACCGTGCGCGCGATCCTCGAATCCCTCCCGGCGCGGTTCCGTTCCGACAAGGCCGGCGAGCTTCGCGCGCGGATCGGCTACGACGTCACCGGAGCGGGCGGCGCGCAGGTCACCGCGGTGATCGACGGCGCGCGCTGCACGATCTCCGAGGGCCTCGCGTCCCGCGACGTGACGCAACACGCCGCCGCCGCCGACTTCGTCGCCATGGTGCTCGGGACGCTCGATCCGATGGCCGCCTTCTCCTCGGGGCGCCTGCGCGTCTCGGGCAACATGGAGCTCGCGACCGTGATCCCTCGCCTCTTCGCGCGCTACGCGCCGCCCGGGACCGCCGCGGCGGAGACGCCCGAGGAGCTGATCGTCCTGAAGCGGAACATCTCGGTGCCGATGCGCTACGCCACCGGCCCGGTGATGGGGCGCTTCCTCGAGGCGCTGAAGCAGAAGAGGATCCTCGCCAACGTCTGCCCGAGGTGCGGTCGCAAGCAGGTCCCACCCCGGGAGGTGTGCGCGCCGTGCCGATGCCGCGTCACCGACTTCGTCGAGGTCGGACCCGAGGGCACGCTCGTCTACCTCGAGGTCGTCTACTACGCGAGCCCCGATCCTCTCACCGGCAAGACCCGCGAGACGCCGTACGGCGACGTGCGCGTGCTCCTCGACGGATGTGCCGGCCGCGAGACCTTCTGGCACCTCCTCAAGAAGGAAGACCTCGGCACCGCCGAGCGCGGCGATCGCGTCCGTCCCGTCTGGTCCGACACGCGAACCGGGAGCATCGAGGACATCCTCTACTTCGAGAAGGTGACCGCGACCGAGTCGCGCCCCGCGCCGGCATCGCGCCCGGTCGAGCCCGCGTCCTCCGATCCCCGCGCCTTCTGCTCCCTGAAGGACGGGCTTCTCGCCCTTCCCTACCAGTACTTCGCCGGCCGCACTGGCAGCAGGTTCCTCATCGCGCTTCGCGACGCGCGCCAGATCAGGGGCGTCCGCTGCGATCGCTGCGCCATCACCTACGTCCCGCCGCGACAGACCTGCGATCGCTGCTTCGCCGACCTCACCCGGTCCTGGGTCGACCTCCCTTCCACGGGCACGGTCGAGGGCTTCACCGTGATCCGTTACGAGGGACAGCACCTGCCGCGCAAGCCGCCCTACATCCTGGCCCTCGTGAAGATCGACGGCGCCGACACGCCGATCGCCCACATCGTCGACGGCGTCGCCCCCGAGCAGGTTCGCGAGGGGATGAGGGTCACGGCCGTCTTCGCCGAGACGCCCACGAGCACGATCCTCGACATCTCCCACTTCGCCCCGCTGTAGGCAGCCCGAGCTCGTCCCATCCGGGCACGCCGATCCGGGTATGCTCGTCTCTTGCCCGACTCGGCGGCTGACCTCGGAGAGGACTCGCGGAGCTCGAGAACGGCACGCGTGGATGCGGGAGATGTCCTCGTCGCGCTCCTCCTCGTTCTCGCCGGCCGCGCGCGGGGCACCCGATCCCGGACCGCCGACGACAGGCAAGTTGTCGATGAGCGCAAGGACGCCACGCTCCGCATCGGGGATCGGGTCTTCATGCTCGACGTCGACTCCTTCCCGGCGATGGAGCGAGCGCATCGGGCCACGCTGTGCGGACTTGACGGTGGGGGAGCTCCGAGCGTGGCAAGGCGCGGCCGCGTTTGCATGCCGCCAGCGCACGATGAGGCTCGTTCGACCGGGCGGCTCAGGCCCAGGCGTGCGGCGAGGCTGCGCGCCGGCGGGACCATCGCGTGGCGACGGTGTGCGCTCACCCGACCACGCGAAATGGTAGGCTCGGGCTCCTGCGGCGGGCAGCCTTGATCGACGCCACGACGACCCAGCCGGCGGTGGACGATGCGATGGAGGCGTGTGCGTACTGCGGCACCGACGTCCCCGCGAGCGCGCTGCTGCGCTACAAGAGCACCGCCGCCTGCGCGCGCTGCAAGCCGTTCGTCGTGCAGCTCGTGAAGGAGGGGTCGCTCCTGCCGGGGCAAGAGAGCCCCGCGGGGTTCTGGATCCGAGCCGGCGCGCGTATCCTCGACAGCCTGCTCGCGTTCACGTTGATCTCGCCGCTGATCGCGCCGCTTCAGTCCGTAACGACCCCGGCGATCGCTGGCGGTCCTGGCCCCCTGGCGTTCGCGGCCATCTGCGGCACCTCCCTCCTTCAGATTGCGATCGCCGCCATGTACGACATCGCCTTCCTCGCGCTCTTCCAGGCGACGCCGGGGAAACTCCTGTGCCGCCTCAAGGTGACCGTGGCCGACGGTGGAAGGATCACCTGGAAGCGGGCGGTCGGAAGGTACTTCGCCTACATGCTGAGCTCCTTCACGCTGGGCATCGGCTTTGCCATCGCCGCCTTCGACGAGCAGAAGCGCGCGCTCCACGATCACGTCTGCAACACCCGCGTGGTGCGGATCGCATGATCGCGTGCGTGGCCTGCAAGGCGCCGCTGCCACCCGAGACGACCGGCGGCGAGGTCCCCTGCGACTCCTGCGGAGCGCCCACGACGGTCCTGGCCTTTCCTGCCCTCTTCGCGGAGCTCCGGGGCGGGGACGCGCCGAGCCCCGTCGTCGGCGAGGAGGCCGGGTGCTTCTACCACCCGGGGAGCCACGCGGAGGTCCCGTGCGATCGCTGCGGGAGGTTCCTCTGCAGGCTCTGCGACGTCGAGATCTCCGGCCAGCATCGCTGCACCCGATGTCTCGAGGATCTCGAGAAGGAAGGATCCTCGCGGCTGGTCAGCGAGCGGATCCGGTACGACGGCGCCGCCCTCAGCCTCGCGATTCTCCCGCTCCTCATCTTTTACTTCACGCTGATCACGGCGCCCATCGTCCTCTTCGTGGTCGTGTGGTACTGGCGAAGGCCCCTGAGCGTCCTGCCCTACACGCGATGGCGGTTCGTGGTCGCCGGCCTCTTTGCCCTCGCGGAGCTCATGGGGTGGATCGTGCTGCTCGCGCTCATGTTCGTCGGGCTCGGCATGCGCGGGGTGGACTGAGATGGCGATCGAGCGCCTCCCCGGCAGGGGACGCAGCCTGTCCTCGCAATCGCGCGCGTACCTCGACGACGACGTGCTCCTCCTGCTCGACAGCACCGGCTATCGCGAGCGCTACCGGCGCGTGGAGCTCAGGGACATCCAGGCGCTCGTGGTCCGGCGCTGGCGCGTGTTCCACCTCGTCACCGCAATCATCGGGCTCGCCACGATCCTCCCGATCGCGATCGGGCTCGTGCTCCGGGACCCACTTCCCTGGATCATCGGATCGGCCATCCCCGCGTTCCTCCTCGTGTACCACCTCGTCGCCGGACGGACGGTGTCGGTGCACGTGAGGACGCCGATCCAGCTCGTCGAGGTGCGCGCGTGGCAGCGACGCCGGCCGGCACGGCGCGGGATGGCGCGGCTCGCGGAGCGCGTCTCGGAGGTCCAGGGCAAGCTCGCGCCCGGCGAGGTTGTGGAGCGGTGGGCCACGGTCCCGCCGCTGCCCGCCGGTCCCGTCCCTCGGCGGAGCCGCGGCGAGCTCGACGAGCGCGAGGTCGGTCAAGGCGTCCACACCGCGCTGGCGCTGCTGCAGATCGCGGAGGCCGTGATGACAGGCTGCCAGTGGGCCTTCCACTCCACTCCTCTCGACCATGTCGCGTCGATCCTCTTCGGCGGCGAGGTGGGTACGGCGCTGATCGCGGTCGCGCACCAGCAGCAGAGCACCCTTCCCGTACCGCTCAAGCGATGGGCGGTCGGGACGCTTCTCTACTACCCGGCGATCCTGCTGTTCGGGCTCGCCGCGGGCTTCGCGGGCGACCCGACGGCGTCGCGCCCGTTCTCCATCGCCTTCGCCCTGGCGATCTTCGCGATCTGGCTCGGGATCCGGCTCCGGCTCCGAGCCACGGCCCCCCCCGAGGAGGCACCGCCCGATGCTCCGTGACGCGCGCTGCCACCTCCACGGCGAGCGCGAGGCCGCCGCGCGTTGCCCCGAGTGCCGCCGCTTCTACTGCCGCGAGTGCGTCGTCGAGCACCATGGCCGCGTCCTCTGCGCGGCGTGCGTGGCGAAGCTGTCCGGATCGGCATCCAAGACCCGGCGCGTCGCGCTCGCGCGGGCCCGCCGGCTCGTGGCGCTCGCTCTGGGCTTCGCCATCGCGTGGTCCTCGTTCTACGCTCTCGGAAGAGCCCTGTCCCTCATCCCCTCGAAATCCCACGAGCGGCTCTGGTGAAGCGGGTCGAGCCGCGCGGCGCGATCGATCTCCTCGACGGCGCGATCCACCTGCTGCGCACTGCTCCCACGAGCGCCCACCTCGCCTACGTTGCGGGCACCGGACCGTTCGTCGTCTCCTTCCTCTTCTTCTGGACCGACATGCTGATGAGCGCGCGGGCGGATCGTCACGTCGTGCGGGCATCGCTCCTCGTGACCATCGCCTACCTCTGGATGAAGGCGTGGCAGGCGCACTACGCCGCCCGGCTCCGGTGCCACGCGTCCGGCGGCGGATCGGCTCCGGCGCGGCTCGCGCTCGCCCAGATCGTGTGGCAGCCGTGGTCGCTCGTCGCGCTCCCGATCGCCGTGCTCGTACTCCTTCCGTTCGGGTGGGTCTATGCCTTCTTCCAGAGCATCGCCGTCACCGGCGACCGGGGAGCGGCCCTCCGCCAGGCGAGCCTCTGGCCGAAGCAGAACGCGGTCCTGCTCTCGATCCTGGCGCTGCTCGCGCTCTTCGTCTTCGCAAACGTGCTCCTGACGATCCTCGTGCTCCCCTCCCTGCTCCAGTCCCTGCTCGGGATCGGCGTGGACCTCCCCGGGTCACCCTTCGCGCTCCTGAACGGGACGACGGCCGTCATCGCCGTGCTGCTGACCTACGGGTTGATGGCTCCGCTCACGCGCGCCGTCTACGCGCTTCGGTGCGCCGACGGCGACGCCATCCTCTCGGGCGAGGATCTGCGATCGGAGCTCCGCCTCGTGACCGGCAAGGCGCGTGTCGCGATGCCCCTCCTCCTGCTCGCGCTCGCGGGGGCGCTCGCGAGCGCGCAGCCCGGCACCATCCCTCCGGACGAGCTCGACGCGTCCATCTCGGCCACGCTCGAGCGACCCGAGTTTGGCTGGAGGCTGCGCCGGATAGAGATCGACGACGGGCGCATGCCGGCCTCGATCCGGGAGCTCGTGGAGGTGGCCGATCGGCTGAGACGATGGGTGTCCCGCATCGTCGAGGCGCTAAGGCGCGTGTTCGAGCGCCGCGCTCCGGGTGACACCGGCACTCCCGCCCTCACCGCGACGGAGACGGCGTGGATCGTCTTGGTCCTGCTGCTCTTCGTCGTGGTGCCGGCAATCGCGATCCTCGTGTGGCGCCATCGCCGTCGACGGGCGCGCCCGGGTGCCGTGCGCATCGTGGCGCCCCGCGCGGACGCCGCCGCGGACGACGCGGACGCCGCCGCGGTCCCGGACGACGAGTGGACGCGCCTGTCGGGAGAGCTCGCCGCCCGCGGCGAATGGAGGCTCGCCATGCGCGCGCTCCACCTCGCCTCGCTCTCGCGCCTGGCGCGCGCCGATCTCCTGGCCCTTTCGCGCGGGAAGTCGAACCTCGACTACCAGCGCGAGCTCTCGCGCCGTGGCCGGCACCTGCCCTCGGTGTGCGAGCGGTTCGCCGGCGCCGTCGCGCTCCTCGAACCGGTCTGGTACGGAGATCACCATCCCGACGGCGAGCGCTACGAGCGCATGCGTCTCCTTGTGCAAGACGTGAGGGTCGATGCGGCGCCGGCTTGAGATCGCGGCCATCGTCGCACTCGTCGTGGTCCTCGCATCCGGCGTCGCCCGCATCGCGCGCCTCCGCCTGCGCGCGGGGGACGCCTACCCGCGCTACTCCGCGCTCCGGAGCGATCCGCTGGGCTCGGGTGCGCTCTTCCAGGCCCTCGGGGGAATCCGTGGACGGACCGTCTCGAGAAGCTACCGGCCGCTCGCGAGCCTCGCGGGCTCGGAGGATCTGACGGTCGTGCTCGCCGGACAGGCTCCCTCGATCGCCGACGACGGGCTCGCCGATGCGCGGAGGCTCGCAAGACAGGGAGCGCGCGTCATCGTCGCATTCGAGGCACCGCTGGAGCCATCCGAACGCGTATCGCCGAGCTCCGGACGCCGCCGCCGACCCACGGGGCGCCTCGGGGTAACTCACACGGACCGCATCGAGACCGCCACGCTGGCGCGTGCCGCGGCCGAGCACGAACCCGGCCTCCCGCCGTCTCTTCCGTGGCGCGCCTCGTCGGCTCTCGAGAACCCCGGCAGCGAGTGGACCGTCGTGTACGAGAGCGGCCCCTATGCGCTGGTGGTGATGCGCGAGGAAGGTTCCGGCTCGATCGTGGCCCTCGCGGACGCCTACCTGCTGTCCAACGAGGGCCTGCAGGTCGCACGCAGCGCTGCCTTCCTCTCCTGGCTCATCGGACCGTCGAGGCGCATCGTCTTCGACGAGTCCCATCTCGGCGTTCGCGAGCCGTCGGGCGTCATGATCCTCGCGAGGCGCTACGGTCTCATGGGGTTCTTCGCCGGCGCCGCCCTCTTGCTCTCGCTCGCGCTCTGGCGGGCGGCCCTGCCCTTCGCTCCCCTTCCCCGGGCGTCGGGGCCCGCGCACGCGACCGCCATCGATGCGGCCACCGGCCTCGCGAGCCTGCTGCGCCGTGCCTTGCCCGCGCAGAGCCTCGGCGGCGTCGCGGCCGACGCGTGGATCCGCTCCATGGAGCACCGCATCCCGGCGGACCTTGCCGAGGACGTGCGCCGGCTGGCGCGCGAGAGCGCGGGCGACGTCGAGGGCTACGAGGCCATCCGCTCCCACATCGACCTCAATCGCCGGAAGATCCGGAGGACGTCATGACCGAAGAGATCGACAACCTGTCCCGCGTCCTCACCGCGGCGCGCGCCGAGATCGCGAAGGTGATCATCGGACAGGCCGCCGTGATCGACGCCGCGCTCATCGCCGTGATCACCCGGAACCACGCGCTCGTGGAAGGCGTCCCGGGCATCGCCAAGACGCTCCTCGTGCGCACCCTCGCGCGCGTCCTCGGAGGCGAGTTCTCGCGCATCCAGCTCACGCCGGACCTGATGCCCGCGGACATCACCGGCACGAACGTGTTCGACCTCAGGACGCAACAGTTCACGCTGGTGCGCGGCCCGGTCTTCACGTCGTTCCTGCTCGCCGACGAGATCAACCGCGCCCCCGCCAAGACCCAGGCGGCCCTCCTTCAGGCGATGCAGGAGCGCACCGTCACGATCGACCGCGAGACCCATCGCCTCCCGCCGAGCTTCACCGTCTTCGCGACGCAGAACCCGATCGAGTACCAGGGCACCTACCCGCTGCCCGAGGCTCAGAAGGACCGCTTCATGCTCAAGATCACGATGGGCTTTCCGGAGCGCGACGACGAGCTCTTGCTCGGGCGGCGTACGCTGGGCGAGGACGCGCCGGAGGCTTGCCTCGAAGCGGGCGCGGTGGCTCAGGTGATCCGGAGCGAGGAGCTGGAGCGCCTCGCCGCGGCGCTACGCCACATCACCGTCCGCGACGACCTGCTCGGGTACGTGGTCGAGATCGTGCGCCGCACGAGGAGCCACGACGCGATCCTCGTCGGCGCCGGGCCGCGGGCCACCCAGGCGCTTCTCCTCGGGAGCCGCGCGCACGCCGCCATCGCGGGGCGCGACTTCGTGACGCCGGACGATGTGCGGGCGCTCGCCATCCCGGTCCTCGAGCACCGGCTCATCCTGCGCCCCGAGTACGAGATCGAAGGGATGCGGCTCGACGAGATCCTGAACGGCGTCGTGCAGGAGGTGCCGGTCCCGAGATGATTGTCCCCTCGACGCGCCTGCTCGGCCTGGTGGCCGCCATGGTGGTCCCCCTGGCGACGCTCGCCGGCGCGATGCCCCGGACGCGGATGGCGCTCCTCGTCGTCGCGGCCGGGATGGCCCTGCTCGCCGCTCGCGACGCTCTTGCCGCGGCGGGCCGCCTGCGCGCGATCGAAGCCCGCGCTCCACTCCTGACGCGCGCCACCGAGGGGCGCGCCTGCGACCTTCGCCTGCTCCTTTGCGGCGCTCCCGCGATGGTACCGCTGCGACTCGCGCTCGCGATGCCGGAGGGCCTCACCGCCCTGCCGGATGAGCAGCAGATCGCCGTGGCGGGCCCCGAGGTGGCGGACCTATGCTGGCCCCTGTCGGGCGCGCGGCGCGGGCGCTACCGCGTCGCGACGCTCCACCTCGAAGCACCGTCGCCCTGGTCGCTCTGGATCGCCAGGCGCGACCTCCCGATCGAGGCCGAGATCCGCGTCTACCCGAGCCTCGACGACCGGACCCGCGTGCTCGCGCGCCTCCTGAAGCGCGGTCAGCTCGGGACCCACGCCCGGAGCCGCATCGGCAAGGGGCGAGAGATCGAGCAGCTGCGCGAGTACGTCCAGGGTGACGCTCTCGAGGACGTCCACTGGAAGGCGACGGCCCGGCACGGACGCCCGATCACGCGCGTCTACCAGATCGAACGCACCCAGGAGGTGTACGCGGTGGTCGATGCCTCCCGGCTCGCGGCGCGCCCCCTCGACGGCCGTCCCGCCCTCGACGCCTACGTCCGATCGGCGCTCGTGCTCGCCGTCGCGACGCGCCAGCACGGCGACCTCTTCGGCCTGGTCACCTTCGGGGAGGGCGTGCGCCGGTTCCTGCCGGCGCGCGCGGGCACGACCCACTTCGGCGCCTGCCGGGAGGCGCTCTACGCCGAGACTCCCGAACCGGTCTCACCGGACCACGACGAGATCGCCACCTTTCTGCGCACGCGCCTGCGCCGCCGCGCGCTTCTCGTGTTCCTGACCGATCTCGAGGACGCGGTCGTCGCGGAGTCGTTCCTTCGCGCGGCCCGCCTCCTCGCGCGCCATCACCTGATCCAGGTCTGCATGCCACGCCCGCCCCACGCGCGCCCGATCTTCGAGGAGCCGGTCGCCTCGCGCGACGAGATCTACGCTCGCCTCGCAGGCCACCTTGCCTGGCACTCCTCGAGGCTACCGGCTCGTCCCTGTCGCGTGCCGGCGCGAGCCTCGCCATGGTCGACGGTGATCGCCTCGTCGCGGAGACGGTCTCGCGCTACGTGGCCATCAAGGAGAGGCAGCTCCTCTAGACCGAAGGCGGGAGCGACCTATGAAAGATCCCCTCGGACCAACCTCCTGCGACGAGCTCCGGCGCCTCGCGCCCGGACACGACGGAGCCGCGACGTGATCCTCGACGTCGACCGCTTCGTCGAGGGTAGCCAGCACGTCTGGAAGGAGCTCGAGGCCAGGATCGAGCGCCTCGAGAGGGAGCCGGGCGCCGCCGCGTCCCTCGAGGAGATCGAGCGCTTCCACTACCTCTACCGGCGCGCGGCCTCCGACCTCGCCCGGCTCGCGGGCCTGTCCTCCATCCCCGAGGTGACGGTCTATCTCGAATCCCTCGTGGGTCGGGCCTATGCGGAGATCCACGAGACGCGGGGGCGGTCGCCACTCTTCTCGCCGCTGTCGTTTCTCTCCGCGACCTTCCCGCGGACGCTGCGCAAGCACCGCACCGCGATGGCGCTCTCGGTGATCGCGACCCTGGTCGGCGTCCTCTTCGGCGCGCTCGCGCTGCTCCTCGATCCCGAGGCACGCGAGGCGTTGATGCCGTTCCCCCAGCTGCTCGACGACCCGAGAGAGCGCGTCGCGCGCGAGGAGCGCGCGGCCGGCAGCGGCGTGGAGGGCGCCCAGGCGAGCTTCTCGTCGGACCTGATGACCCACAACATCCGCGTGAGCCTCCTCGCCCTCGGCCTCGGTGCGTCGTGGGGCGCCGGCACCATCGTCCTGCTCTTCTACAACGGCGTGACCCTCGGCGCCGTCGTCGCCGACTACGTGCGCGCCTCCGAGGGGACGTTCGTCGCGGCATGGCTCCTTCCGCACGGGGTCGTGGAGATCCCCGCGATCCTCGTCGCTGGACAGGCTGGCCTCGTCATCGCCGGAGCCATGCTCGGCGGCGCCGACCGGCGGCCCGTCGCGGAGCGGCTCCGGGCGGCCGGTCCCGACGTCATGGTGCTCGCCGGCGGCCTCTCTGCGATGCTCGTGTGGGCAGGGATCGTCGAGAGCTTCCTGTCCCAGCTCCACGAGCCCTATCTGCCCTATGCCGCCAAGATCGGCGTCGGCATCGCCGAGCTCTGCCTCCTCGCACTCTGGTGGACGCTCGGGGGCCGCCGCCCGGCAGAGGAGCCGCGTTGAGGAGCACGCTCCGCCTCCGCACGCCCGAGGGCATCGAGTTCGCGCTGCCGCTCGCGGGTCCCGCATCGCGCTTCCTCGCCTGGACGATCGATCTCGCCTGCATCGCGGCCCTCGACTCGGTCGTGGTGCGCGTGACGACGGCCCTCGCCGCAATCAGCGCGGACGTGACTCAGGCCATCGCCGTCGTGAGCTTCTTCGTCATCCAGGTCGGCTACGGCATCGCGACAGAGTGGGCCCTCCGTGGGCAGACCATCGGAAAGCGCCTCGTCGGCCTCCGGGTGGTCGACGACCGCGGGCTGAGGCTTGCCCCGTGGCAGATCGTCGCCCGGAACCTCCTGCGCACCGTCGACAGCTTGCCGCTCTTCTACCTCGTGGGCGGCGCCGCCGTGGTCCTCTCGCGCAACGGACAGCGTCTCGGCGACTGGCTGGCCGGCACGGTCGTGGTGCGCGCGCGAAAGCCCGCGCTCCCCGATCTCGACCAGCTCCTGGCCGTCAAGTACAACTCCCTGCGGGCACACGCCCACATCGCTGCCAGGCTCCGCCAGCGCCTGACCTCCGACGACGCGCTCCTCGGCCTGCGCGCGCTCATCCGGCGCGACGATCTCGATCCCGCCGCGCGCGTCACGCTCTTCCGCGAGGTGGCGGACCACTACCGTTCCCTCGCCCGCTTCCCCGACGAGGCCGTCGAAGGCCTCGCCGACGAGCAGTACGTGCGCAACGTCGTCGACATCGCGTTCCGCGCCTCTCTCCCGGCGACCACTCCCGCGAAGGCCTGATCCTCCGCGCGCGCGCCAGTCGACCGGCGTCAACGCAAGGCGGTGCCGAAATCCGCGATCAGGTCGTCCGAGGACTCGATGCCGCAGGAGACGCGTACGAGGTCGTCGGTGACGCCGATGCGCGCGCGGTCCTCCGGCGTCATTCCGGCGTGCGACGTCTGCGCGGGCAGCGTCACGAGGGTCTCGACGCCGCCGAGGGACGGTCCGACGAAGGGCAGCGTCAACTTGCCGAGGAAGCCGGGGACGCGCGCGACGTCGCGGAGGCGCAGGGAGAGCATGCCGCCGAAGCCGCGCAGGCACGCTCGAGCGATCGCGTGATCCGGATGATCGGGGAGGCCGGGATAGTTGACGGCGGCGACGGCGGGGTGCTCCGCGAAGAAGCGCGCGAGGGCGGCGGCGTTGTCGCACTGGGCGCGGACGCGGAGCGCCAGCGTCTTGATGCCGCGCGCGAGGAGGAACGCGGCGTGGGGATCGATGGTGCCGCCGTAGTGGTTCAGGGTGTGGCGGATGCGATCGACCAGCGCGCGGCTGCCGACGACGCAGCCCGCGACGAGATCGCTGTGCCCGTTCAGGTACTTGGTCGCGCTGTGAAACGCGAGGTCGAAGCCGGCGGCGAGCGGCCGGAAGTTGACCGGGCTCGCGAAGGTGTTGTCGATGAGGCTCAGGACGCGCTGCTCGCGGCAGAAGGCGACGACGTCCGGGAGGCGAGGGACGCGCATCAGCGGGTTGGTGATGGTCTCGACGAGGAAGAGGCGCGTGCTGGGCCGGAGCGCCTCGCGCCACGTGTCCGGGCGATGGGGATCGACGAACGTGTAGCTCCAGCCGAGGTCCGCTGCGTGCCTGGTCAGGAAGTCATGGCTGCCGCCGTAGAGGCAATCGCCCGCGATCAGGTGATCTCCCTTCGCGAGGAACGTGTGCAGGGTCGTGCTGAGCGCCGCCATTCCCGATGCCGTCGCCACGGCCGCCTCGGCACCCTCGAGCGCGGCGAGCTTGTCGGCGAGGTAAGCCTGCGTCGGCGTGGACGAGAGGCGGATGTACTTGATGTCGTGGTAGTCCGTCCCGGGCGGCACCGCGTACACGGTGCCCTGGTAGATCGGGAAGACGACGGACCCTTCCGGCCCGGGCCTTCGTTCGCCCGCATGGACCGCGAGCGTCTCGATGGATGGCTCCTTCTCGTTCATGGCGTCTCCGCGATCGGATCCCCGACCTTGACGAGCCCGTCCTCGACGATCCGGGCACGAAGCCCTCCGCGGTGGACGAGCCCCTTGATGACCTTCTTCTTCGTCATGCGCTGGAGGTGCCCGCAGGGCTCGCAGAGCATGACGCCCTGGAACAGCGCCTGCCCCACGCGGAACGTGCGGCCGACGAGGTGGTTCAGAGCGATGCCGCGCGTGGTGATGTTGCGGCGGGACTCTCCCGGCGAGAGCGCGAGACCGTAGTCGCGACCCAGCGCCTCGACGGCCTCCTGCTCGATCAGCGTCACCTGACGATCGGGCCGGTCCTGACCATCCTCCCGGAAGTGACGATCTCCCTCGAGCCCCGATCCCGCGACCGCCCGCACGGCGGAGCGCGCCGTCATCGGACCTCCACCGGCGGCCGCGACGTGGATGTGGACCACCTGCCCAGGCATGGTGCGGATATTAGCGCCGAAGGTCACGGACGCCGACCGGCGCGCGCGATCTCCGCCGCCAGGTCGCTACCGGCGGGCAGACCGAGCAAGGCGCAGATCTCCGAGGCGTGCGACGTGTGCGGGACGGGATCGCCGCCGCGGGACGCGACCAGCCGCGCCCGCTCGCAGTGACAGCGCGCGGCGTGCAGGAGCATGCCGAGCTCCTCGTAGATCCGCTGTGCCTCGCCGAGCGCTTTCTCCGATCCAGGCATCCCCGTCTCGCGCTCCAGGCGGGCGAGAGCAAGGCACGCATCGGCGATGCCCCACCGCGAGTCCACGGCTCGGCTCTCCGCGATCGCCTCGTCGAGCGCGGAACGCGCCTCGCGGAAGCGCCCGAGGTCCATCTCCGCTTCGGCGACGCGGACGAGCACCATCCCCCTGCCCGCGCGGTTCCCGACCTCGCGGTGGAGCGACGCCGCTCTCGCGAGCGCCCGCGCGCGCTCTGCCCCGTCGGGCTCGAGTAGAGCCAGCCCCTCGAGCGCCACGGGCTCGTTCCATCGATCGCCCACCTCGCGCATCAGCCCGAGCGACTCCTCGAGTTCTTCCCGGACGCCGTTGCGCTCCCCGAGGGCCCGGCGGCAGCTCGCGCGCATCCCGAGCGCGATCGCCTCGATCCGCCGCGTCCCGGTATCCCGGCACAGGGCGAGCGCCTGATCGTAGTGGGCGCGTGCCTCCTCGAGACCTCCCTGCATCTGGCAGAGCGTCCCGAGGTTCAGGAGCATGATCGCCGCGTTGGGCCTGTCCCCGACGCGGAGCACGATCTCGATCGCCTGTCCGAAGAGGCGGCGTGCCTGGTCCGGCTCCCCTCTCTGCACGTGGAGGCTCGCGAGGTTCCCCAGGGTGATGCACTCGTTGGAGACGTCGCCGAGCTCGCGGTGGATCTGAAGGGCGCGGACGTAGAGGTCGAGCGCCTCGTCGTCACGGCGCATCTCCATGGAGATGTCCGCCAACCGCGAGAGGCATGCGCCGAGCCGGCGCCGGTCCGTCCCACGCTCGAAGACCTCCCGCGCCTCCGCGTAGAAGCGCTCTGCCCCCGTCTTGTCTCCGACTGCATCGGCGAGATCGCCCAGGGAGATCGCCACGCTCCCGATGCCGGTGGCATCGCCGACCTCGGCGAACGCAGCGCGCGCCTCGTCGAGGACGCGCCGGGCTTCCCGGACATCGCCGTTGACCTGGAGCTGCCGCCCGATCTCGCGCAGGCTCCGCGCCTGCGCCACCCGCGATCCGGCGCGCGTCGCCGTCTCGTGCGCCTCGCGCGCCTCCGCCATGGCTCCCGCGGTGTCGCCCTTCTTCGCGAGCACGAGCTCCGCGAGCGCGAGGCGCATCCTGACGGCCTCCTCGTCCGGCGGCGCGACGCGGAGGTAACTCCGGTGGAGGCCCTCGGCCTGGTCGAGGGCAAAGCGGGCCAGCGCATTCTCGGCAGCGACGCGGTAGAGCGGCGCGGCGCGCAGCGGCTCGCCCGCACCCTCCCAGTGCGAGGCGATCGCGAACGGCCGCAAGCTCCTCCATTCCGGATCGCCCTCGAGCACGCCTGCGGCCTGCCGGTGGAGCCCGGCGCTCCGCTCCTCCGATATCTCCGCGAGCGCCACCTCGCGGATCTTCGCGTGCACGAAGCCGAGACGCCCGCCTCCCTGTTCGTCGAGCACCTGAAGCGCGATGAGCTCGACGATGCCGTCCCGAGCCCCGGCCTCCGGAAGGGACGCGACGGCTCCGATGTGAGACTCCTCGAGATCGTCTCCGAGGATCGCGGCCGCATCCGCGAGCAACCGGGCCTGCGGGGCGAGCCGCGAGATCCGCCGCGCGACGACGTCCCGGACGCGCGGCAGCGGGAGATCGCCATACGACGTGCCCGCCGGCAAGCTTGGAGAGAGCCGCCAGCGTCCCGCGGCGCCACGCTCGAGGTGGCCCTCCGCGATCGCGGTGCGCAGGTACCGCCGACGAAGAACGGTTGCCTCGGCGGCATCGCGGAGGAAGGTCACGAGCTCGGCCGGCGGCTCTGGGAGCGCAAGCATGCTCCCCGCGATCGACGCGATCGCCGGCGCCCCCAGGCGGCCGAGTCGACCCTGGTGACGTGCACGACGCGCGGAGCCGGTCTAGCCCGGGCGACGCATCGTCGAGCCGGCTGGTCCCGACGAGGAGCACCGAGCGCCGGCAACCGACCCGCAATCTGTCGAGGAACGCGTGCGCCAATTCATCGGCCCACTGGAGATCGTCGAGGATCAGCACGACGGGCGCCCCGCGCGAGAGCTCGGCGAGGGAGTGGGCGAGGGCATCGACCACGCGACGCCGCGCTTCATGGGTGGGAAGCGCGATCGGGTCGGGAGCATCGGGGGCGAGGTCCGCAAGCGCCGGCTCGTAGGGAGCGAGTGACCCTGGCGCCGGGCCCCAGGAGAGCCGCCATCGTCGCGGGCCCGCCCTCGCGACAGATATCGGCGATGACGACGAGGCTCTTTCCGAGCGGCGCGAGCGGGGCGCGCTCGCCCTCGGGCACGTCGGCGCAGGCCCCCGTGAGCACCTGGCAACCCTGGCCCGCCGCCTCCGATGCCGCATCCATGGCCACCTGGTCTTGCTGGCGCCGCTCGCCTTCGACGAGAACGAACGCCCCGCGACCGCGAAGCGCGGCCCGACCGCGTCGCGGAGGGAGCGAAGAACCTCCTCGCGTCCGATCGTCCGCGCCCGATAGAGGTAGGGTCGCGACGCGATGGGCACAGCCGGTCCTCCGCCCCGAGGGCGGCGAGATCGGCAGCCACGGCGTCGGCGTATCCAGGCCGGTCCTGGGCTGCTTGGAGAGCAACCGCGAGCACCAGGTCGTCGATCCCTCGGGAGATCCGCCGCGGCGCAACGACGGCGGATCCGGCGCGACGCAGAGGTGCATCCTCACGATCTCTCCCGCCGCGGCGTCGACGAAGGGCGGCTCTCCCGTGAGGAGCTCGTAGAGGAGGCAACCGAGAGCGTAGAGATCGGCTCGCGCATCGAGCGCCTCGCCGCGGAGCTGCTCGGGAGCGATGTACCACACCGTCCCGGCCACGGCGCCGGCATCCGTCAAGCTCTCTCGCGACAGGGATGCCGCGAACGTCGTGGCGAGCCCGAAGTCCATGAGGATGGGCGCCTCGCCGTCACCCAGGATCACGTTCTCGGGCTTGAGGTCCGCGTGAACCACGCCCTCGCCGTGAAGGAACGAAAGCGGCGCGCAGAGCCGCCGCGCGATCGAGAGCGCCCGGCCGATCTCGAGCGCGGTTGCCGACGTCGAGCGCTCCACGGAGGCCGTCCCGGCTCCCATCGGGGTCGTGGCGGCAAGTGCGTTCGCCGCATGAAGCTGGGAACGCAGGGAGGGGCCCGCGAGGAGCTCCATCGCATACCACGGAGTGCCTCGCTCGACGCCGTGGTCGACGATGCGCACCACGCCCGGATGCGAGAGCCGCGCGAGCGCGGCGATCTCCCGGCGGATGCTCGCGGCGAGCGACGACTGAGCGCCGATGACCGTCTTCAGAGCGACGCGCTCGCCGGTGGTCACGTGACGGGCGCGGTAGACGACTCCCATGCCTCCGCGACCGATCTCCGCTTCCGTTCGGTAGGGCCCGTAATCCACGCCGTCCATGGAGCTCATCCCGCTGCCGGTCCACCGGCGCGATCCCGCGACGCGAGGGCTTGCGCGATCGCGGCCTGCCCTTTCCACTGGCCGTAGATCTGAGCGCGGCCCGCCATGTCCTCGAGCGCCGCGATCGTCTCCGGCGAGAGCGCCGCGGCGGGGGCGTCCTTCCAAGGGGTCCCAGGAAGCGGCATGAAGGTGTGACCGTGGACGCGCGCGCCGAGCGCGACGAGCCTCCGGGCGAGATCGATCGTCTGGCGGGCATCCACTTCGGTTTCGCCCGGAAGCCCGAAGATGAGGTCGACGTTGGCACGGAACCCCGCCTCGGCGCAGAGGCGCGCCGCGCGCGCGATGCAGGCGGCGTCGTGGCCGCGGTGGCTCCTCGCGAGCATCGCGTCGGAGCCCGATTGCCCGCCGAGGATCAGGTTGTCGTTGGCAACGTGGCGCCTGAGGAGCGCGAGCGCCTCGGCCGTCACGTGCTCCGGGCGCAGCTCGGATGGGAACGTCCCGAAGAAGATCCGCGCGTCCGGACCCACGGCCCGGCGCATCGTCACGAACAGCTCCTCGATCCGATCGAGCCGCACCTCGGTCCCCGCCGCGCCGTAGGAGAGCGCGGTCGGCGTGATGAAGCGGAAGTCCCTCTTGCCCGCCGCCCGCATCACGGAGCCCCAGTGGGCGATGCGGTCGACCGACCGGTGGCGGAAGACGGCCTTCGATGCAAACGGCGTCTGGCAGAAGCGGCAGGCATAGACACAGCCTCGGGTGATCTCGATCGCGCTGAACTTGCCGAGCCCGGGCGCGAACGGCGGATAAGCGTCGAGCGGTACCCTTTCCCGCGCGGCGTGAACCAGATGGCGCCCATCGACGAGACGTGCGGTCCCGGGGATGCCGTGAGCCTCTCCGCCGCCCGCGACGTCGCGGAGGATGGCGCCGATGGTGGCCTCCCCTTCCCCGACGACGGCGAGATCGAAGCCCGATCGCAGCGTCTCCTCCGGTTCCGCGGTGGCGTGCGGGCCACCGGCGACGTGAAGCGCGCCGGAGCCCTCGGACCGCGCACGAACGTCGGCAAGCTCTCGTGCCACCCGCGCCGCCTCGGTCGAGTAGAACGACCAGCCGACGACGACGCGGCCACCGCGCGCGCTCGCGACGCGGATCGCGGCGGCAACCGAGGGCGAGGATGCCGCGAGCACGACCCGTGCGGTGGGCACCTCCTGCATCGCGGCACCGGCGACGGCCGAAAGCGCATAGGTCGACGTGGGACGGAAGTTGACGACGAAGAAGACGGTCGACACGGTCCTCGCTCCGGATCGGGAGGCGATCAACGCTTGACCACATTCTCTCGCCGGGTGATTTCATTCTCCTCTTCGGGGGGGCCGCCATGGTGCTTGGCTCGGCTCGCCGTGCGCACCGCCTGCGCTCCTCCGCCGACCCCTCCCGGCAATTCTCCTTCCCCGGGAGGATCGTTTCATGCTATTCAATGGACTGATTCTGTCCAAGAGGAGTGGCCCATGGCATTCGTGAAGGTCGGACGCAAGGTGGACGTGGCGCAGGGTTGCGGCAAGGTGGTCGACGTGGGCGGAAAGCCCGTGGCGCTCTTCAACGACGAGGGCACGTTCCACGCGATCCACAACACCTGCGTGCACCGGGGCGGACCGCTGGGGGATGGCGACCTCGCGGGCAACATCGTCACGTGCCCGTGGCACGGATGGGAGTACGACGTCACGACCGGCGCCTGCCAGACCAACCCCCAGGCCAAGGTCGCGAGCTACGAGGTGAAGCTCGAGGGCGACGAAATCCTGGTCAGCGACACACCCCGCGCGTAGCCGCGGAGGTCAGTCGACGATCGTCACGCGGGCGGCGGGAACGTCGCCGAGCGCTTGCTTCACGATGGCCGCCCTCTCCGCGGTCATCTCGGGCGAGAGCAAGCTCCCGTCCTCCTGGGCCCATCTGTCGATCTTGTCGCCGACGCTCTCGAGCGCGGGACGGACATGGTAGTCGAGCACGTCGAGCCAGGGCTGTCCGACGAGGGGCACCGACACGACCTTGATCCTCATGCGACCTCCTCGCCGCGCGCGAGCGCGGTCATCGCCTTTCGCACTTCGCTCTTGACGTCGACGCGGTAGCCGCACGCCGCGAGGCACGGAGCCCCGCACGACGCGCACGCGTCCCGGCGGCCGGCGGGATCGATCGCCTGGAAGGCGGCCTGGGCGAGGGCGGGCTCGGCGTAGTCGTGGTGATACATCGACGCGCGCAGCACGTCCGCGACCTTGACACCGGCCGGGCATGCGGGCTCGCAGGCGTTGCAGAAGCGGCAGACCTCGCGTCCGAAGCGCGCGGCGTATTCCTCGAGAAGGGCCGCGTCGGCGTGCGTCACCGGTGAGCCGGAGGCCGCCGCGTACTCGTCCACCTGGTCCTTGCTCCCGATGGAGATGATGAGGGTCGACACGTCCGGGTTGGACAGGACCCACTTGAGGGCCGCCTGCTTGAAGCTCGTGCGGCGGTCCCGGAACGCCGCCACGTCGGCGCCCTTCGCACCGGCGAGCGTCTTCATCGCCACGACCGCGATGCCCTTCTCCTTCGCCTTCTTGATGAGCGCCGCCTGCTCGGGGTAATCGAGGAAGCTGTAGCGCATCAGGCACATCTCGAAGAGCCCCGTGTCGATGGCGTAGCCCATGACCTCCATGAGATCGCCGTCGTGTCCGGAGACGCCCAGGTGGCGCACCTTCCCCGCCTTCTTCGCCGCCTCGACCGCTTCGAACAGATCGGGGTTCTTCAGGCGCTCGATGCCTTCGCCGTCCGACGGCTTCCCCACCTGGTGAACCAGCAGGAAGTCCACGTGATCCGTCTGGAGGCGCCGGAGGCTCCCGTCGATGTCGGCCTGCATCTGGTCCTTCGTCACCTCCGCCTTCCAGCGGTACTTCGTCGTGAGGGTCACCTCGGCGCGGCGGCGCCGCATCACCTTGCCGATCGTCGCCTCGCTGTCTCCGCCGCGGTAGCCCTGCGCCGTATCGATGTAGGTGATGCCGCGATCGATCGCGTAGTCGACGACGTCGGGATCCTGCACCGGGAACCCTCCGAAACCGATCTCGGACGCGACGATGCCGGTCTTGCCGAGCGTCCGCGTCAAGATCGCCTGCCCTCCGGCGTAGGAAGCGCCCGCACGACCGGTCGGTGGGGCGGGCACATCACCTGCGCCGGCTCCCCCGCACGACAGCGACAGCGCGGGAAGCCCCGCCGCGGAGAGCCGCAGGAACGCGCGGCGATCGACGCTCATGCGCCCGCCGCCTCGCGATCCGCGGGAGCGAGGCTGGCACCGCGGCGCACCCGCGAGGCGAAGTGCACGAGCATCACCGTGAAGAGCCCGAGCACGAACACCTTGTTGATCGCCCAGTTCACGCGGAAGAAGCCGAGGTCCGGAGCCATCGCCCAGGCGGTGAGCTTCACGGCCACGATGACGATCTCGGCGACCGCGATCGCGATGGCCGTGACCGGGAGCCACGGGGCGTGGCGCCGGAACCCGCGCCAGAGGACGAGGTGTAGCGCCGGCCAGAGGTCCCACATGACGTGCGTGCCGAGCGGAGCGTGCTCCCTCAGGGCGAACGCAACGGGAAGGACGTACTTGATGAGCACGCTCCAGCCCACGAGGACGAGGAGCGCGTTCCCGAAGAGCCGGTCCGCGCGGGCGTGCGGTCCTTCGCCACGCATGGAGAGAGTCTAGTTCAGCGTCCCAGAAGTAGCTTCCCAGGATCGCCCTGGACTTGGCGACGCTGCACCCGTCCGGGTCCGAACGTCCGTGTGAAGAGACGAAGCCGTGCTCAGGGGAGGCTGCTCTCGGAGAACCAGCCCTCGGGCCGGAGGATCTTCCAGTCGCGTTCGCCGTTCCTGACCTCGAGGCCGACGGACACGGACTTGTAGCTCACGAGGAGATCGCCGTCCTTGCCGCGCGGCGTCAGGCGCAGACGCGCCTTCAAGCTCATGTCGCCCCCCGTCGCGTCGAGGTCCTTCACCAGCGCCTGGCCCTTCGCGAGCTCCAGGGCGGCGCGGGCGTTCACCTGCTCGATCTTGAGCGTCTTCACGAGCCACGCGACCCAGCTCTTCTGCGGCGCGAACAGGGCGATGAGCGGGCCGACGTTCTTCATGCCGAGCTCCGCATCGGCATGGAACGAGAGCGGCTCCCCCCAGACCGCCGACGCGCGCGGGAAGGCCACGCGTCCCGACCAGACCCTCGGCGCCTCCGCGTCGTCGGCATGGGAGTAGACGACGGGATCGAGGGTGAGCACCATGCCGTCCAGGACGAGGGACCGGGACCGCACGTCCTCGAGCGCGATGGGGACGTCGAGCCGGAGCCCACCGTCGATGCTGAGGTCCCGGGCAAGGACGCGGATGCCGGGCGACTCGACGCGGACGGAACCGGTGCCCTTGTTGCTCGCCGCGTCCAGACGGAGGGCGACGTCGAGGCGGCCGGAGCCGCCGTCGACCTTCACGCCGGCGTCCGCGGGGAGGAGCGCGTTGTAGGCGCGCATGTCCGGAACGATGGCACCGGGGATCTCGATGCGCGCGACGAGATCGGTGACGGGGCTCTCGAGATCGACCGCACGCTCGGACGAGGCGTCGATCGTGAGCCGCGATCCCGTGACGTAGGGATCTCCCGACGGCGGCTGCCGCGAGCGCAACGCGAACGCACCGAGCTCGGCGGTCAGCCGGACGCGGGGTGGGTCGCTACCGTCCTCCAGGCTCCCCTCCACCACGCCGCTTCCCGAGGCCTCGCTCTCGAAGATGCGCACCGCGACCTTCGCCGGCCGTACGGAGAGACGGGATCCGGGCTGGAGACGCCCGTCGGCGATCCCGAGGCTCGCGGTCAGGGCTCCGCTACCGTCGACGCCGAGCCAGGGGGTCTCGTGGAACAGGCGGCCCAGGAAGGCAAGCGACGGCACCTGCGCATGGAGCGCCACCGTGCCGGACACCCCCCGCGACGCACCCTCCACCCAGCGCTCGCTCCCGAAAGGCTCGGCGTGGAGGTCGACGTGCGCCGCCGCAGAGCCTCCCAGCGTGTCCCCCACGCCTTCGACGTCGAGCACCAGCCGCGGTATGGCGATCGTGCGGGCGCTGTCGACGGCGATGCTCCCGAGAAGGCGACCGGCGGTCCGCAGGCACATGTCGCCGGCGCGCAGGGAGCGGATCTCGCTCACGGAGGCGTCATCGATGACGACGGTCCAGGGCGACGGAGGCTCCCCGGACGGAGATGACAGGGAGAGATCGACGTCGACGCCCTCCGCCCTGAGCTCCCGCAGCGAGAGTCTCCGCGAGAGCAGCCCTGCGACGTCGATCATGGCTGTCGCGCGATCCGCCTCGAGCCTGGCCTCGAGCCCACCCGCGGAGGCGAGCGCCAGATCGGTGGCCTCCGCGCGCGCGAGAAGCGGCAACTGCGCGAGCTCCCCGGGATCGGAGGCGGGCGAGAGGAGCGCGGAGAGACGCGTCTCGTCGCTCTCGACCGCGAGCGTCGCGAGCCCGCTCTCGAGAAGCGGCGGGCCGTGGAGCCGGGGGCCGAGGACGAGATCGCGTGCGCGGCAGACGAGCGAGAGACGGGGGCGTGCCGCCACGGATGCCTGGATCGACAGGAGCGGCGCTCCGGACGGCGCGGGACCGCCCCGCTCCTCCACGGCGGGCCGCGCGATCGCGATCCGCGTCCCGGGCGCGAGCTTCCCCTGGTCGACGACGATCTCCGCATCGAGGCTCCCCGGCTCCAGAGTGCCGGCGACGCGCAGCGATGCCGTGAGGAAGTCGAATCCCGCGAGCCCGGGATGGTCGCGCGGGACGTAGGAGGCGAGCGTCGCCTTCGTGTCGAGCCGAAGGCCGCGGACGAGCAGGACGTCGGCGGCCGAGAGGTCTCCCTCCATCGCGATCTCCGACGGCAGCACCTCGACGCTCGATCCCATCACGCGGCGGAAGCCACCGGCGGCGCGCCCCACGCCTTCGAGCTTGAAGCTCCCGATCGAGATCTCTCGGAGGTCCTCCACCGTGGCACCGTCGAGGGCGAAGGTCCAGGGATGGCGCCTGGGCTGCGACGGGGTCGTGTCGATCGCATCGGGCTTCTCGATGCGGACGCGCACGCCGTTGCCGCGGACGCGGTGGAGCTCGATGCGCCGCGCGAACAGCCACGGCAGCGACACCCAGCCGCGCGCGCTCTGCGCGAACAGCACCCAGTGCGCTCGCCGTGCGTGCCCTTCGACGCGAAGGCCGCGGACCTCCACGCGTCCAGGCAAGATCGTGAACGCGCGGTCCCACGAGATCAGGACCTTGTCCCGCCGTCGATTGACGACCGCATCGGAGATCGGCGTCATCAGGAACGCATTGCCGGCGACGAGGTACGAGCTCGCCAGCGCGCCGAGGAGCAGCGCCGCGCGGCGGAGAGCCCGACCGCGGCGCGACGGGACGCTCACGGGCGACGCGCCCGGGCGGCGATCGCGAGGAGCCCGGCCGCGGGGACGGCCGCGAGCGCGAGCTCGAGCAGGTAGAGCGCGCGTCCGGAGGTCACGTACTGCCCGATGGAATCGAACGGCGCCTCTCCGTCCACGAGCATGATCGTCGCCGCGTACAGCGAGCCGCCCGAGAAGGAACCGCTGACCCACCGCGATCCCGAGAGGACGAGGAGGCAGCTCGCCGTCAACGAGATTGCCGCGTCCGCGAGGAACACCGCGATCCCGTGGCCGGGGGCCGCCCGCAGCATCGTGGCGCCCGAGCCCAGAATCGCCACGACGACCGACGCGACGAGCACGCGCGCCGTCCCTGGCGAGCCGGCGACGATCGCCTCCCGCACGCGCTCCCTGCCGGCGACGGCGAGCGGCCAGATCGCGATCGGTTGAAGCAGGGCGAGCCACCGGAGCGGCCCTGGAAACCCGAGCCTTCCGTAGGAGAAGTTCATCCACCCGAGTCCGTAGCCCACCGGTACGAAGAGCTGCGCCACGCCGAGCAGAGCGGTGCTCGCGAAGAGGAGGGCGACCACGTTACGCGGCGGCAAGCGCGGCGCGCGCCGGAGCAAGACGACGGCGGCGACCGCCATCCCCAACTCCTGGAGATAGACGTAGAGGAGCGGCGGCCGGAGAGGCAGCTACTTCCCTCCCGACGCGATCCAGTCCTCCACGACCGCCCGGAGCGACGGCAGCGACAGCGCGCCGTTCTCGAGCACGACGTCGTGGAAACGCCGGATGTCGAACGCCGTGCCGAGCTTCTCCTCCGCCTCGCCCCGCAGCCGGAGGATCTCGCGCTGGCCGATCTTGTAGGCGAGCGCCTGGCCCGGCCAGTTGATGTAGCGGTCGACTTCGTTCTCGACGTTGTTCTCGGCCAGGAGCGTGTTGGCGACCATGTAGTCGATGGCGCGCTGCCGGCTCCAGCCCTTCGCGTGGATGCCGGTGTCGACCACCAGCCGGCACGCGCGCCAAAGATCGAACGAGAGCACGCCCAGGCGATCGACGTCGTCGGTGTAAAGACCCATCTCGCCCGCGAGCCGCTCGGTGTAGAGCGCCCAGCCCTCCACGAAGGCCGTCGAGCCCGAGAACTTGCGGAACTCCGGCAGCCCCTGGATCTCCTGGGCGATGGAGATCTGGAGATGGTGGCCCGGGATCGACTCGTGGTAGGCGAGAACCTCGGCCTCGTACCGTGGGCGTGTCTCGGGCGCATAGGTGTTGATGTAGTAGTAGCCGGGCCGCGATCCGTCGGTTGACGCCTCGCGGTAGTAGGCGATGGTGGTGTCCTTCTCCTCGTATTCCGGGACGCGGATCACCTCGCAGGGCGCCTTCGGGAGCCGCCCGAACCAGCGCGGGATGGCGGCGCGCGCGGCCGACAGCGCGTGGTCCGCCTTCGCCTCGACCTCCTCGCGCGTCCTGAAGTGGAGCGCCGGATCGGTGCGCAGGCGCCGCTGGATCTCGGGGATGTCCGAGGTCCCGAGGGTCTTCTGGCCGAGCGTCTCGAGCTCCCGACGGAGGCGCGCCACCTCCTCGAGCCCGAAACGGTGGACCTCGTCGGCCGAGAGGAAGCGTCGTGTAGCTCTCGATCAGCTTCTCGTAGCAGGCGGCGCCGCCCTTGAGGTGAACGATGCCGGGCCGATCGTCGCCGCGCGCGCCGGGGGCGAGCTCTCCGGCGAGGAAGTCACGGTACCGCGCGAACGCCGGTCAGAATGGAGTCCTCGGTGATCCGCGCCAGCTCCTTGCGGAAGGCGTCGAGATCGGCCGCGCTCCAGTCATCGTGGGGCGCCTTCGCGGGCTTGCACAGGACCCAGTCGGCCGTCGGCTGCCCGAGGATGTCGTCTAGCTGTGCGACGGTGAGATCGATCGACCGGCGCGGCGCCACCCGTCCGTCCGCAAGGCCCCGGCGCAGGTTCGCGATCTCCTGATCCATGTAGGGTCCCATCAGCGCCCAGCGCGCGGTCATGTGGCGGCCGTCCTCGAGCGTCTTGACCGGGGTCAGCTCGGCGAGGTTCATGAACCCGAGGTGCGGGCCGCTCCTGCTCGACACCGTCCACTCGTGGAGCGCGCAGGATCGACCTTGCTGGTAGCGCTGGAGCTCCTCGTCGAGCGCCCGGTAGGTGACCCGGTCGCCCGGGGACAGCGACGCGGGATCGATCCCCCGGAGCCGCGCGCGAATAGCGTCGACGCGGGCGTCCTCGCGGGCGATCCCCGCAGGCGAGATGTCGGCGAGCCGATCGTCGTAGCGGTGATCCCCGAGGATCGTCGCCTGGGCCGGGTCCGCCTCGAGCGACCCTTCCCAGTACTCCCGCGAGAGCGCCGCAAGCTTGTCCGTGGGATCCGTCATCTTCGCTCCTTTCGCCGTCGCTGGACTCGGGCCGGCACACCCGGCATGGAGAGCGCAGAGCGCGAGCGTGCCGAACGCGGCCGCCCTCAGGGCTTCTTCCCTCCGGCAGCGACCTCGCGGGGATCGCTGGTCTCGAACCGCTCCCCCGCCTTGATCCGCGCTCCGAGGGCGAAGCGCCCGGCGAGCATGCGCTTGCCGCCGAAGGGCGTGATCTCCGTGACCAGGATCGCCGTGTGATGGCCGCAGGCCACGAGCAGACCGGCGTCGCCGGACGCGACGATGGTTCCGGGCTCCTGTCCGGTCGCCGACCCTGCCGGCAGCGCGTCGTGCAGGACCAGCGGCTTGCCGCGGAAGAACGTGAAGCACTTTGGCCACGGCAGGAGGCCGCGCACGCGCGCGTCGACGCGCGACGCCCTCTGGGTCCAGTCGACGCGGCCGTCCTCCTTGCGGAGCATCGGAGCGAACGACGCCTGCTTGTGATCCTGCGGGCGCCCCTGGAGCGTTCCGGCCTCGACGCGCTCGAGCGTCTCGAGGCAGAGCTCCGCGCCTCGCACCGCGAGCCTCTCGGCGAGCTCCGGTGCCGTCTCCCTTGGACCGATGAGCGTCCGCGCCTGCATGAGGATCGCGCCCGTGTCGAGCCCCTCGTCCATCTGCATGGTCGTAACGCCGGTCTCCGTCTCCCCCTCGGCGATGGCCCAGTTGATCGGCGCCGCACCGCGGTACCTGGGCAGCAGCGACGCGTGGATGTTGATGCCGCCGAACCGCGGGATGCGCAGGAGGTTCGCGGGGAGGATCATCCCGTAGGCGACCACCACGAGCACATCCGGCTTTTCCCGCCGCACGGCATCGGAGGCCTCTCGACCCTTCAGGGACCGGGGCTGCTCGACGGGAAGGGATAGCGAGAGGGCGTGCGCCTTCACCGGAGGCGCGACCGGCTCGCTCGAACGTCCCTGCGGCTTGTCCTCACGGGTGATCACCAGCGTCACGTCATGCCGCGCCGCGATCAGGATGTCGAGGGTCGGGATGGCGAATCCCGGCGTCCCCATGAACACCACGCGCATCGGACCGATCTCTCTCTACAGCGCCGCGGCGCGCGCGTGCGCCGGCTCGGCGACCCACTCGCCTGCCTTGACCTTGCGCCGCACCTTCTTCTTGATCATCGCGCGGCGGAACGCATTCACCCGATCGGTGAGCAGCACGCCGTCCAGGTGATCGATCTCGTGGCAGATGGCGCGCGCGAGGAGGCCGTCGGCGCGCTCGACCGTGAACTCCCTCCCGTCGAGCCCGAGCGCCCGGCAGGAGACGATCGCGGGGCGCTCGACGATCTCGACGATGTCGGGGAACGAGAGGCATCCCTCGTCGTCCCGCACGAGCCCCTCGCGGTAGGTGATCTCCGGGTTGATGAAGGTCTGGAGCTTGCCCTCCTCGTCGCCGCCGCTGACGTCGATGACGAGCATCCTCTTGGCGACGCCCACCTGGGGCGCGGCGAGCCCCACGCCGGGCGCCGCGTACATCGTGAGCGCCATGTTCTTGGCGAGCTCGCGGATCTCGTCGCCGATCTCCACCACGGACTCCGCCTTCTGCTCGAGCCTCGGATCGCCGTAGAGAAGGATGGGGAGGATGGACATGCGGCAGCTACGAGCGGCCCACGGTCATGGTGCCGCTGGCGCCGGAGCCCCTCCCGACAAGGATACCATCGCGCCGATCAGATCGAGCTTCAGCGACTTGGGCTCGGCACCCTCGGGGATCTCGAACGCGATGCAGGAGCGCATCGTCTCTCCCTGCTCGATCCTCTTGCCCTGCATGTCGCGGCCCATCGCCTGCGCGAACTGCCCCGACACCTTGCTGATGGGGTAGGTGGCGCCGGTGTCGTCGACCAGCGAGCATCCTCCGAAGAAGAGAGCGTAGATGTCGAGCTTCAGGGCGGCGTTGTTCTTCGCGTTGTAGAGCACGACGACGAACTTCCCGTTCGCCTTGATCTCGTGGCTGTCGGTGGTCAGGAGCTGGTTCTTGACGGACGCGTGCTCCTCGACCGACTCGAAGGTGAGGGTCGCATCCTTCATGAGCGTCGCGCCGCGGTGCGGGTCCTTGTAGGTGACGTCCTGCACGGCGATGCCGTCGCCGAGCTTGTAATCGGCCGCGAGGGCCGCCGACGCGAGGAGGGCCGCCGGGAACAGGGAAGCGGAGATCTTGTTCGGCATGAGGAACCTCCTTCCCGGAAGTTAACCACGGCCTTGCCGCGAGTCAACGAACCTCAGGCCCCGCGCGCGATAACATGTCCGACCCATGCCGGCGGACCCCCAGCGCGTCGTGATCACCGGAGTCGGAGTCGCCGCCCCAGGAGCCTGGGGCTACGAGCGCTTCGGGCAGCACCTGCTGCAAGGCGAGTCCGGGATCCGTGGGATCACGCTCTTCGACTGCGCGAGCCACGAGTGCCAGGTCGCCGGAGAGGTCGCCGACCTCGACCGCCACGATCCCCTGCCGGCCGCCGAGCGCCGCAAGGTCTCCCGCCCCGTCCCGCTCGCCCTCGCCGCCGCCCGCGAGGCGCTCGATTCCGCCGGGCTCTCCGACGACGCCTTCGACGAGGACGCCCGCGAGCGGACCGGCGTGATCCTCGGAAGCGGCGCCGGCGGCATCGAGTACACCGAGTCGCAGTACGAGACGTTCTTCGACCGGGGCTCCCGCCGCACGAGCCCCTACGCCATCGTCGCGAGCTTCGTGGGGATGCTCGCGAGCGAGGTCTCGATCTTCTTCCGCCTCCGGGGTCCGAGCCACGTGCTGTCGACGGGCTGCACCAGCGCCACCGACGCGATGGGGTACGCGCTGATGCAGCTCCGCGCCGGCAACCTCGATCGCGTGATCACGGGAGGCGTGGAGGCGTGCATCACGCCGGCCATCGTCGCGAGCTTCGCGAAGATGGGGACCGTCGCGACGCGCTGGAACCGCGAGCCGGCGAAGGCCGCACGGCCGTTCAGCCGCGATCGCGACGGCTTCGTCCTGTCCGAGGGCGCCTGGGTCTTCGTCTTCGAGACCGAGCGGAGCGCCCGGACGCGAGGCGCCGCCCCGCGAGCGGAGGTCGCGGGGTACGGATCGACCTCGGACGCCTACCATCGCGTGCAGGTGATGAGGGGCGGCGAGGAGCCCGCGCGCGCGATCCAGATCGCCCTGCGCGACGCCGGCGCCGACCCGTCCGCCGTCGACCACGTGTCTCTGCACGGCACCGGCACCGAGCTCAACGATCTCGCCGAGACGCGCGCCGTCAAGATCGCGCTGGGGCGGCGCGCCGCCGCCATCCCCTCTCCGCGCCCAAGTCGATCTTCGGTCACCCGCAGGGAGGCCTCCGGAGCCCTGGGTGTCGCCGCCGTCCTGACCGCGATGGAGCGCGGCGCGGTGCCTCCGACCATCAACCTCGACGAGCCCGACCCTGAGCTCGACCTCGACTACACGCCGCACCGGGCACGCGAGCACAAGGTGTCCGTCGCCGTCGCCAACTGCATCGCGTTCGGCGCCAAGAACAGCGCGCTCGTCCTGCGCGCCCTGCCCCGCTGAGCTCCCCAGAGCGCGTCCGGAACCGGCCGCTCCGCGGACTCTCGCACGCCGCGCCGGTGCGCGGATCCCGGGCGGCAGCCGGCGTCCTCCTCGCGACCTGCCTCCTCCTCTCGGGCTGCGGCCATCGCTGGAAGAGCTACGACTTGCGAGACGGGAGCTGGGTGAAGTTCCCGATGCACCCGCTGCGCCACACCACCCCCATCAAGACGAAGGGCGGCAAGACGACCATCACGCTCTACCAGTGCAGCATCAAGAACCGCTCCTACTTCGCGGGCTCCTACCCGCTCCCGGAGGGGACGACGTTGACCCCGGCGGAGCTCCTCGACGCGGAGCGCGACCGCGGCATGGAGAACAGCGGGTTCTATCTGGTGAGCGACGACCCCTTCAAGGAGAAGACCTACGAGGGGCGCGAGCTCATCCTCGACAGCACGAAGCTCCCGCAGCGCATCCGGTGCCGCAACTTCATCGTCGGCAAGCGCCTTCACACCCTGTTCGTGGTGGGCGGCAAGGACAAGGAGGCCGACGAGGCGACCGTGAAGTTCTTCGCCTCGTTCTCGGTCTCCTAGACCGTGGGAGCCACGCACTTGCCACGCGCTCCGCAAGCTCGATATGAATAGGCCATGAGCCGCAAGCGACCCAAGGTCGAGACGAGCCCCGAGGCGACGCCCCCGAAGCGCCGCGGCGCCACGCTCGCGGTCTACCTCGTGCCCGCACTCCTGGGCTTCCTCGTCTACGTCAGCAGCCTGAACGCGGAGTTCGTGTGGGACGACTACAACCTGATCGTCGAGAACCACTGGATCAAGTCCCTCCATAACCTGAAGGGCATCTTCACCCACGACTTCTTCAACCGTCTCGGCGACGACGTGTCCTACGGCTATTACCGGCCCGTCGTCACGATGACGTACGTCCTCGACTACGCGGCCTGGGGCGTGAACGCCTGGGGGTATCACCTCACCAACGTCCTCATCCACGTCGCGAGCACGCTGCTTGTCACCGCGCTCCTGTTGCGCATCGGCGTCGGGAGCCTCGCGACCGGCATCGCCTCCGCGCTGTTCGCCGTCCACCCCATCCACACCGAGAACGTCTCCTGGATCTCCGGACGCACCGATCTCGTCGCGTTCCTCTTCTGTGCCGCGGCGTTTCTCTTGTCCCTGATGACGGTGCAGCAGACGCGGCCCGCGATCGAACCCCCCGGCAAGAAGGCGCCCGAGCCACCGCCGGCCGGGCCGTCCCGACTTCGCGTCGCGGTGCTCACGCTGCTCGCCTGCGCCTCTTTCGCGCTCGCGATGCTCTCCAAGGAGATGAGCGTCGTGCTCATCCCGTGGGTTGCGCTCGTGGCCCTGGTCCGCGACCGCCGGCCGTGGAGCACCGCCGCGCTGCGGACGCTTCCGTTCGCGGCGGTGTTCGCCACCTACGTCATCGTCCGGTTCCTCTTCCTGGACGTCGCGGTGCCCGACTCGGTGGAGGAGCACACCCCGAGGGCGATCGCCCTGTCGATGGCGCCGACCGTGGTGCGCTACCTGTCCTGGATGGTCTACAGGAGCGACCTCTGCGCCTACGTCGTCAACCCCTACGTCACGTCGCTCGGCGATCTGCGGCTTCCCGGCGCGCTCCTCGTGCTCGCGGCGCTGGCGCTCGTCGTCTATTCCCTGAGGAAGAACCGCGTGCTCCTGCTGCTCTCGCTGATGGGCGCGATCTCGTTCGCGCCCATCGTGAACCTCGTGAGGATCTCGGGACCGCTCGACATGGGCAACGTGATGGCCGAACGGTTCTGCTACTTCCCGTCCTTCCCGCTCCTCGGGATCCTCGGGCTCGCCGCGGTCGATCTCGCCCGGCGCAGCACCGCTCTCAAGGCGACGGCGGGAGTCGTCCTCGCCGTCGCCCTCGCGCTGGCCGCTCACGCCACCGTGCGTCGCAACGCTGACTGGCACGACGAGCTGACGTTCTTCACCAAGACGCTCGCGCAGGAGCCCGAGATGCCGCTCTTGCTCATCCGCCTCGCCGGCGCCCAGATCCGCGCGCGCGATCTCGACGGCGCGAACCTGACGCTGGCCAGGGTGATGAAGGACGCGCCGGCCAACGCCGGCGTCCTCTCGGTGCTGGCGTCCCTTCACGTGGCCCGCCACGAGTACGACAAGGCGATCCCGATCATGGAGTCGCTCCTGCAGCGCGACATCGTTCTCGGCCGGATGCGCGCCCAGAGCAACCTCGCCTTCCTCTACGCGGCCACCGGTCAGCAGGGGCGTGCCCAGGAGATCTGGGAGAGCATGGTTCAGGCGGGCGACGACTACGCCTCGGTCGACTACAACCTGGCGGAGATCTACCGGGGCCAGGGCAAGCTCGACAAGGCGCGCGAGCTCTACGAGCGGGCGCACCTGGAACGCCCGCAGGACCGCGCGTACGTCCAGCAGCTCGCCGCGGTCTACCGGGCGCAGAAAGCCCCCGCGCGCGCGCTCGCCGTCTACGGGGAGCTCCAGCGGCTGTACCCGAACGACGCGCCGATCCTGAACAACATCGCCGCCATCTACGAGGAGATGGGTGCTAGCGAGAACGCGCTCGACACCTACCAGCGGTCGATCAAGCTCGACCCGAACTACCTGATGGCGCGCATCAACTGCGCCGCGCTCTTCGAGAAGCTCGGCCGTTGCACCGAGGCCGAGCTGGAGCTCCGCGAGGTGCTCTCGCGCGGGAGGCACAACGAGCGGGAGGAGCAGCTCGCCCGACTCGCGGAGCAGCGGCTCTTCTCGCTCCCGCAGACCTGCGTGGCCCTCGCATCCAAGGGCGCCGGGGCCTGAGGACCGGCGTGCCGCGTCGCGCGACCGTCGCCATCATCGGCGACGGAGGAGCCGCCGAGGGAACGCCGGTCTACGAGGCGGCGCGCGCGGCGGGACGGCTCGCGGTGGATCGCGGTTACCGCGTGGTGAGCGGCGGCCTCGGCGGCGTGATGGAGGCGGCCTTCCGCGGCGCCCGCGACGGCGCGCGCTACCAGGATGGCGACACGATCGCGATCCTCCCGAAGCTCGATCCGGGCCGTGCCAACGACTGGGCCGACATCGCGATCCCGACGGGCCTCGGGCACCAGCGCAACGCGCTCGTCGCCGCATCCGACGCCGTGATCGCGATCGGCGGCGGTGCCGGGACCCTCTGCGAGATCGCGTTCGCATGGATGTTCGGGCGGCTCGTGATCGCGATCCCCCTCTCGGGATGGGCGCGCGAGCTCGCCGATCGCCGTCTCGACGACAAGGTGCGGTTCGCGACGATCCCCGAGGACCGCATCTTCTCGGCGGCGACGCCGGAGGGCGCGCTCGAGATCTGCGCGCTGTGGATCGAGCGCTACCGGGGCGAGCGGCAGGAATGACCGGGCTGGCATGGAGGGAGCGCCACGCGGGCCGGCCCATGAACGGCTCGCTATCATGACCCCCCGATGACGATCGGCTTCGTCCATCCGCCCGACGTGCGCTTCTCGTGCACGCGCTGCGGCGACTGCTGCCGCAACGCCGAGATCCTCCTCACGCCCGAGGAAGCGGATCGCCTCTCGACGCTCGACTGGCGCGACCGCGTCGCCCGCCTCGTGGGCGCGCAGGTCACGGTTCCCGTGAGGACGCTCGCGGGCCGCCGCCGCCTGGCCCACCAGGATGGCGGAGCCTGCGTCTTCCTCGACGAGCAGAGCCAGTGCCTCCTGCACACCCACTTCGGCGCGGAAGCGAAGCCGGCGCTCTGCCGCTCCTATCCGTTCGCGTTCCGCGCTCTCGGAGAGCGCACGGCCGTCGACGTGTCGTTCGCGTGCCGCTCCGTGAGCATGGGGGGCGGCAAGCCGCTCGCCGGGAGGACGGCGGAGTGGCAAGCACTCGCCCCGGGCGCCAGCGCGGCGCCCATGTTCCTCCGGGCGGGCATTCCGATCTCCGCGGAGACCGCGTGGGCGCTCGAGGAGCACGCGATCTCGCTGCTCGGCGATGGAACGTTGACGCTGCCCGATCGCCTGCGAGCCGTGCTCCAGCTCACCCGGCTCGGGACATCGGGCCCGGCGGACGCTCCCTCGCTCACCACGCTCTGGAACGCCCTGGTCCGAGGCATCCCGGCGCAGGTGCGGCGCGAGCCCTGCGAGGCGACGATGGATCCGACGCAGGCGTCCGTGTTCTGGCAATGGCTCTACCTGGCCCTGAATCCAGCTTCCCCTGGGCTCGCCACCGCTCCACGGGCGCTCCAGGATCGCGCGAAGAAGGAGATCGAGCGGGCGGCGGATCGCTACCGTGCCCGGAGCGGACAGCCTCACGTCGACGGCAGCGAGCTCGGAAAGACGTTCGAGGAGATCGCGGCCATCGACACCTCCGCACTCCAGGGCGCGGTTGCGGAGCCGCTCGCGATCTACCTTCGCGCCAAGGTGCTCGGGCAGAAGCTCCTCAAGGCCGGACTCGACGAGATGCCCATCGCCGAGGCCATCCCGAAGCTCCTCCTCGCCGCACCGATGACCATCTGGACCGCAAAGGCGCTCGCCGCCGGCCGCGGCGCCGCGGCCGTCGGCGAGGCCGACGTCCGTGCCGCGCTGCGCCTCATCGATCGAACGCTGGGCCAGATCCCGACGTCGTTGCTTCCGCCGCGCCAGGCGAAGGCCTTCGACTGGGTGATGCTCGAGACGGACATCGTCGAGGCCGCCACGAACGACATGCTCCGACGCGGGGCGTGATCGCGCACATCGTGCCACCCGGCTTGCACGCTCGCCATCGAGGATCACGCGTGGAGTTGCGGGGGTTCGGGGGAATAGCCGAGGAAGACGCCAGGCGGCGTAGCGAGCGGGCGAGCTCAGGCAACCCCCGAAGAGGCGAACGAGATCAGCCAAGCGAGAGACAGCGGTCAAGCGGGTGAACGCCGCACGCGCGGTTTCGGAGCCAACGGCCCAGCGTGCTACGATGACGGCAATGATCAAAGCCGATATCGTCCGGCAGCTCTCCGAAGAGGGCACGTGAGCACCACGGTCGCCTATCAGTCGGTCGAGCGCGTGCTCGACATCATGAAGGAGACGCTCGCCCGCGGCGAGCGCATCAGCTTCGCGGCTTCGGCGTCTTCAAGGTCACCAAGAAGAAGACGGGCCTCGGCCGGAATCCCAAGACGGGAGAAGAGGTCCGCATCACGTCCGGCAAGACCGTGAAGTTCAAGCCGGGCAAGGAGCTCCGAGAGCCTCGAGCTCGTCGAGGTCAGGAAAGACCCGGGAATCGGGTCTGTCATATGGCGCCGTGCTTGCGCCGCGAGCGTAGGCGCCCGCGTAGCACCGTCGAGATCGTCGGGATCTTCCCCGAACAGGAGCGCCCGTCTCTGCGCCCATGACCGCCCGCTCGGCCCGCTTCAGCACCCGCGCATAGTTGAGGTTCTCGCCCGCGCGATGCGTCGGACCTTCGCGAGGTCCGGTGCGCCGCCAGTCCCGCAAGGACCCCAAGGAACACGCGTTTCGACCTCGACCTGCCACAGTAGCCGCTCTGGATCGCCGGCGCCGAAGGCGCGGCCTCGCACAAGCCGGTCGATCCTCGCGGGGTCACCGCGGCCATGCGCGCGCCGCCGAGGTGAGCGCCCGCGCGATGAGCGCGTCTTCGAGAGCGCGGGCGGCCGACACACGACCGCAGTGGCCGCGGAGGCAGCGTCGAGATCGCCTGCCTCGCCCAGGATCTCGGCGCGCTGGAGCTCGGCGTGCACTCCCGCACGCGCCGGTGCCGAGCGATCGCGCGATCGCGAGGCTCGATGGCGTCGAGCGCAGCTCGGTGCGGCCCATCTACTTGTAGAGCTGCCCCATCGTCGCGAGCGTGCCTTCCTCGGGCGGAGCGCATCTCGCGCTGGATCGCGAGCGCCTCGAGCAGCGGCGGCAGGCGCGCTCGAAGCGCTCGAGCGTCGCGCGATGCGCATCCACCCTTGATCGCGAGGATGACCGCCTCGGCCCTGCAGTCCCCGTTCTCGGCCGCGATGCGTAGCGCCTTCTGCCACAGGGCTCCCGCCTCTTCGGGCGGCCCTGGCTCCCGGTGCCGAGCACGAGAGAACCCTCGCCAAGGCGGTCGCCGTCGCCCGCTCGATCGCCAGGGCTTGCTCGGCGGCATGCGCGCCTCGTCATCGCGCGCTGGAGGAACAGGCTCGCGAGTTCCCGAGCGTCTGGCTTCCCCTCAGGATCCCGTCTCGCGGTGGATCTCGAGCGCCGCCGCATAGTGGCGTGCGGCCTCTTCAGCTGGCCCGCGCGATACCGGCAAGCTCTCCCAGCGAGAGGCCCTCGCCGCGCCGATCGCCCAGGAGCGCACGATCGCGATCGCCTCCCCGAGGAGATGCCGCGCGCGTGTCGCTGTCGAGACGAGTCCAGCCTGCACGCGCAGCGGCGCCTCGCTCGCGGTCGCGCCCGCGGCACCAGCCAGAGCGCATCGGCGGCTGGCTCTCGGCCAGCGCGATCGGGCCGGTCTTCAGGGCGATCTTCGCGAAGGTCGACCAGGCAGGAACCCTCGACGGATGCGTCGCCGATCGCGGCCGCTTCCCCGCGTCCGCTCGAGCTGGAAACGCCGCCTCCAGGCCTGCCCGACGATTCGAGCACGCGCGTCGCGAGCTCGCGGCGCGTCTCGGTGCCGCGGGCGCAAGGTCGGTGAGGCGCAGGCACTGCGGTAGAGCTTCTCGGCATCCTCGTGGCGAACACCTCGACGCGGCGGCGCGGGCACGGCGCCGCGCAGGTGGTGCCCGCACGCCCGCGAGGAGCTCCCCGGCAACCTCCCAGTGGCGGCCGAGAGCGCCCGCCAGATCCTCGCCCGCGCCGCCCTGGCTCGCCTCGATCGCCGTCGCGGCGCGCCGGTGGAGCACGCAGGCGGCCGCTTCCATCTGCACGCGCACGGCCTTCGCGCAGCTTGTCGTGCTGGAACCTGTACTTGCCCGGCGACGTCTCACTCGAAGACCCCGCGCTCAAGAGCTCGGTGACGGCGCCAGCTTCGTCCTCGCCGAGCGCGCGGCGACCGCCGCGAGCATGCCACCCTCCGCCTCGCCCGAGGACGCCCGGCGTCCATGACGCCCCTGGCTTCTCGGAGAGTCCGCCGAGCCCGCCGATCGACCAGATCGGCCGAGCGACCCTCGGGGAACGGAAGGCCCGCAGGCCGCCCGCCGGCGGAGGACCACTGTCCGGTCGCGCTCTCTCCGCGGCACCTCGGCCGCCACGGCGGCCCTCAGGTACCTCGGCCACGAAGAGGGGGTTGCCCTCGGACTCCCTCGCGAACCCGACGAAGGCGGTGGGCGCGTCGCACATCGCAAGCACAACTCTCCGACCATCGCGCCCACGGCGGCCTCGTCGAGACGGGTCATCCGCACGTGGGTGGCGCGGCTGAGCCGGGAGCGCGGCGAGCCTCTCGCCACGCTCCTCCGATCGCGCCGATGACCAGGAGCGGCATGCGCGCGAGCTGCCGCCCGCGCACGAGTCTCGAGGAAGGCGAGCTCATCTCGTCGGCGGACTGAGATCGTCGAGCATCAGCACCGCCGGCCATCCACATTGCGCCGCAGCAGGCGCGCGAGATACATGAAGACGCGTGCGCGCGCCGCCGCCCGACAGCTCGACCGGGTCGAGGCGACGCCATCCCGGCGGCCCCGCGAGGGCGGGTTCGAACGCCGCGATCACCTTCGCGCCGCAGCGGACAGGCGCTCGACGAGGGCGCCACCTGCTCGATGCAATCATCACCGCGAGCGGAGGATCCCGCGGAACAGCGACAGCGGCGCGGGCGCCGCGACCGCCCGCCTCGCCCGTCAGGACGCGCCGCCCGAACAATCGCGCGACGGTCGCCGCCTCGAGCAGCATGCGAGTCTTGACCGCTCGCCTTCGAGCAGCATCAAGCCTCCGGCGCCCTTTCCCACGGCGGGCCTCCGCTCCAGGAGCTCGTGCACGTCCCTCTGCCCCGGCGAACGCTGGACGGTACGAATAACTCTTCGCGCCCAGGGCGTCGGCCATCCGTCGCGATCGCCGTCGCCTCGCTCGCGCACGAGCGCCAGCGTTCCGGCGACCACGTCGGCATGGCCCAGGCGATCACGGGTCCGCGTGCCAGCGAAGGCGCAGGATGAGGTCGTCGAGCGCCGGCGACACTCCCGGCGACGCGGGGGCGGGACCAGTGGCTGCTCGCGGTGCACACAGGGCCTGGAGCGGATCGATTGCCGGGGAAGGGCGCCGCGGTGACGTTCTCGTAGAGCGCTGACCCAGCAGGTAGGGATCAGCGCCGCGTCCACGAGGAGCCCCGGCCCTGCTCTGGGGCCATGTGGTGGGCGTGCAGATCTCCATCTTCGGCATCGCGCGGATCCGTCGGAGCCGGCTCATGAGCCCGGTCGACGAGCACGGGCTGGCCGCCTGGCCGCACGAGGACGTTGTCGGGCTTGAGATCGCGATGGACGACGCCCTCTCCGTGCAGGTACGAGAGCGCGGAGCAGAGGCGGCACGACCACGCTCAGCGCGCGACCGAGGTCCGCGGGGCTCCGGGGCCGGACGTGGGGCCGGGCTCCGCGCCCCGCGGGTCGCCTCATGGACGGCGGTGCGTCCAGGGCCTGGCTTCGAGCACCGCCGTCGGCAGGTAGCCGACCCCTCCGGCAGCGTGCGCTCGGCCGAGGCCAGGTAGCGCGCGCGAGGGCGCCCTCGACCAGCTCCATCGCGTACCACGGCAGGCCGTCGTGAACGCCGTAGTCGAGGATGCCGACGCGGATGGTCGAGGCGCGCGAAGCGATCTCGCGGCGGATGCTCGCGAGGAGCCTCGCGTCGAAGAGCTTCCACGAGCACGGCGCGCCGCCCTGGACCGCGAGGTAGACGGCGCTTATGCCCGCCTGCGCCCAGGCGACGCGCGACGCGCGGTACGTTCCGATGGTCGGGCGGGCTTCGGGGCGTCATCTCCTTCGAGATGACGCGGCGGGGCACGCTAGTTCATCTCACGAGAGCGACGCGCGAGATCATCGCCGGTCTCGCGTGCCGAGCGACCACCGGGGTCCTTGGTGGTGCGCCCTGCCTGCATCGCCTTGCGCACGGCCTCCCTCCACGGCGGCGCACCCTCATGCGCGGCCGACGTGCTTCGAGCAGCATCGCGACGGTCAGGATGGCGCCAAACGGGTTCGGCGTTGCCCGCATGCCGCCGGCGCGGATCCGTGCACCGGCTCGAACATGGCGGCCTTCCCGGGTGGATGTTCCCCGACCTTGCCGAGGCTGAGGCCGCCAGCGATCTGGGCCCCGGGTCCGTGACGATGTCGCCGAACATGTTGCAGGTGACGATGACGTCGAGCTGCGAGGTCCTTCACCATCTGCATCGTCAGCGCGTCTACGTACAGGTGGCGCTGATCGATCTGCAGTCGCGCCCACCTCCTTGAACACGCGCTGCCGAGGTCGTGGCCGTAGGTGAGAACGTTGGCGCGCCGCTCATCACCACCGACTTCCTCCCGGTCCTCGCGGCGAACGCGAAGGCATGGCACCTGGTCGCTCGACGCCCTTGTAGGTATTGACGTCTTCCTGGATCGCGATCTCGTCCTTCATCCCCTTCTTGAAGTTCCGCCCATGCCGACGTAAAGGCCCTCGGTGTTCTCGCGGAACACCACGAAGTCGATGTCCTTGGTCGTCCGGCCCCGCGAGCGGCGTGAGGGCGTCGTGCAGCGCTTGACCGGCCGGTGATTCACGTAGAGATCGAGCTTGAAGCGGAGGCCGGGGGAGGATGTCGGCCGCGTGCTTCATGTCGGGGACGCGTGGGTCGCCCATCGCGCCGAGCAGGATCGCATCGTAGGACGCGAGCTCCTCGAGCGCGCCAGGCGGGAGGGTCTCCCCGGTGCGCAGATACCGCTCCGCCCCGAAGTCGTACTCGCGGATCTCGATCGGGTCTCCCGACAGATCGGCTACGGCACGAAGGACCTTGACAGCCTCCGCGGTGACGTCGACGCCGATCCCGTCGCCCGGGATGACAGCAATGCGTGTGCTCATGATGAGGGAATCTCCTTGCAGGCTTTCGAGAGCCGGGAGGCAAGCTCGCGATCCGATGCCCGGTGGCGCGCGATCTCCACGATCTCTTCCCCGCGATCGAGCACGAGGACCGGAACGTCGGCGCCGTAGCGCGCCTCGAGATCGTCGTGACCGGAGACGTCGACCTCGGCGAGGCCGAGGGAGAGTCGCTTCGCAATCGGTGCCGCGATCTCGAGGAGGTCGTGGCACAGGTGACACCCGGGCCTCCCATAAAGAAGAAGTCGCGGCGAGCCGGCGCGTTCCAAGGCGCGCGGATCTTAGTACCTCGCTTCGGAAATACGCTGAGGACCTCGCGACCCCGTCGCATGGCGAAAGGAAACCAAGGATGAGGAAGATCCCGTCTCGCGCGTCGTGGTTCCTGGCGGGCGCCCTGGCGCTCGCGTTCCTAGAGCACGTCGTGATCCGCGCATCGGGCGCGCCGCCTCCCACGCCGCCCCCGTCACCGGCGCCGAGCTTCTGGGACAAGACCGTCGGAACGCTGTCGGACACCGCCGAGAAGTACACCGGGGACGAGGCGATTGCCGACTACGTCATGGCGAGCGTCGAGAAGCAGGAGCGGGTGAACGCCATCCTGACGAGGCGTGGGTCGAGGTACCGGATCACGGATCTGCACGTGGACATCGGCGTCTCGCCGGCGCTCGCGGTCGGCATCATGGAGTCGCCGAGCACTCCCCCCTCCCCCAAGCCATGACCCGAACGCCCCTCTCCGCGGCCTCAGCGGCCTCCACGGCCTCGTCGGACCGGCGCGCTCCAGGACGAAACCTGCCGGGCCAGAAAAAAAGTGGTCGCGCTGTGAAAAAGTTGTTGACCCTGAACGAGAAGCTACGTATCATCGCGCCTTCAGTTCCCAGGAAAAGTCGATGATGACCAGCTCGGGGAGTCGGAGTCTCCCGAATTCATGTTCTGCACGTTCATGTTCTACAAGCCTATGAAGGAGGGTGTTGTGGACAGAAGCACGCACGCCAACAAACGACTCCTCGCGGGGATCGTTTCTTTCCTTTTCGTGGCGTCGTTCGCGCAGGCCCATACCGGCGACAAGCTGCGGCATGGCAAGCGATCGAACGCGCATACCACGAAGAAGAAGGCTCCCCGGCCGATTCCGGGGACGCACACGAACCTGAGCGGTGGTCCGGATGCCTTCGGGTACCGGTTCATCGACCAGCTCGAGCCTGTGCTCACGTATAGCTTCGTCGACATCTCGACGACGGGAACGAACATCGTGTCGGGCAACAACGCCGCATCGGGACCGGTCGCCTTGGGCGCGCCGTTCACGTTCTACGGCACGGTGTACAACAGCCTCAACATGTCGACCAACGGTTACCTGACGACCGATGGCACCGACATCGGCGACGACGCGTCGAACGACTGCCCGCTGCCTCAGGTGCCGAGCTCTGGTGGCGGTGGCCGCATCTACCCGCTGCACGACGACCTCGTGATCGCGGGCGGCTACACCCAGTTCTTCAGCCCCTGCCCCAGGGTCAACGAGCTGGGTAACGGCCCCGAGGACTGCACGGTGTTCCAGTGGGACGACACGAACCACTTCGGCAGCACCGCGACCTTCGGGACGTTCGACATGGAAACGATCCTCTACCACACGACGGGCGTCATCCTTCACCAGATCGGTCCGGGCAACACCGATCAGGGAAGCTCGTCGACGACGGGTATCCAGGATCCGACCGGGACCATCGGCCTGACCTACGCGTGCAACACGCCGGGTTCGGTCGTCGACAACACCGCGGTCGCCTTCTACATCTGCAACATCGTGCTCGCGCCGGCCACGCTGCCGAACGGCACTGTGGGAACGCCGTACGCGGTGACGATCACCGCCTCCGGCGGCGTCGCGCCCTACGTCTTCAGTATCACGGCTGGAACGCTGCCGCCGGGCCTCGCGCTCTCCGCGGTCGGCGACATCCTCGGGACGCCGACGACGCCAGGGACCTACACGTTCGACGTGACGGCCACCGATCCCTACGGCTGCACCGGGACGGCGACCTACACGATCGTCATCAACTGCGGCGTGATCACCCTGAATCCGGCCACCCTGCCCAACGGGACCTGCGCACCGTACTCCGCGCTGATCTCGGCGAGCGGCGGTACGGCTCCGTACACCTTCGCGGTCACCGCTGGTGCGCTGCCTCCGGGCCTCGCGCTCGCGGCGGGCGGCTTGCTCTCCGGCACGCCGACCACGCAGGGTACGTACAACTTCACGGTGACCGGCTCGGACGCCAACGTCCCGCCGTGCCAGGGCACGCAGGCCTACACGATCGTCATCAGCAACTGCGCGCTGCCGGTCGACTACATCACCGGTGAGGGTCTCGGACAGCCGAACCCGAACCGCGTGAGGGTGTTCGACGGCGCGGGCAACCCGACGACGACCGACTTCTTCGCTTACGCGGCCACCGGCTACGGTGTCAACGTGAGCTCCGGCCAGATCGACAGCGGCGCCGGTACTCCGTGGGAGATCCTCACGGGTCCGGGACCGGGTCCGGTGTACGGTCCGCAGGTCCGCGCATTCGACCGCGACGGCATCCCGATCAACAAGGTGAACTTCTACGCTTACGGCACCTTGAGATACGGCGTGAACGTCGGCGGCGGAGAACTGGACGGGGACGGCTTCGCCGAGATCCTGTCGGGTGCCGGTGAGGGCGCCGTGTTCGGCCCGCACGTCCGCGGGTGGAACTACGACGGTGTCCAGTTGACCGCCATCGCCAAGATCAGCTACTTCGCGTACGGCACGCTGAAGTACGGCGTCGTCGTCGAGGAAGGCGATGTCGACGGCGATCTGTTCTCCGAGATCCTGACTGGACCGGGTCCAGGCCAGATCTTCGGAGCGCAGGTCCGCGGCTGGGACTACGACGGCACGGCCATCGCGTCGATCGGCAAGATCAACTACAACGCCTACACGTTCACGTACGGTGTGAATCCGTCCGGCGGCGACGTCGACAACGATGGGTTCGCGGAGATCGGCACGGCCCCAGGGCCGGGCCCGACGAATCCGTCGAACTTCCTCGGCTGGAACTACGACAACGCCACGATCACGGCTCTCACCAACTTCAACACCACGCCGTTCACGACGCTCTTCGGCGGCCGCCTCGGCCTCGGGGACGTCAACACGACCGGTAACTGGGAGCTCCTCGCTGGCGCCGGTCGCGACGCCACGGCGAACTCCACGGTGTTGACGTACACGTACGTCGGGACGACGCTGACGCAGATCAACGCGCCAGGCTTCATCCCCTTCGGGACTGACATGTACGGCGTGAATCTCTCCGCAGGCCAGCTCGGGTTCTAGGACCCGCGCTCGACTGACGGACTCGGTTTAGAGCCGAGGCGAAAGCCCGTCTTTTTTTTTTGTACGGTGACAATCGGGGCCAGAAGCGGCTCGCTGGGCCTCGACATTCGCCTTTCGGGGGTGGATGTGACGCTTGCTCACGCTCGCTTGCCCGCGTTCGGCTGCGCTTCTCCCACCCCCGAACCCCCCAAACAACGACATCAGATCCGCGAGCGTTGGCTGCTTGGCCTGCACTCGCTTACGCTCGTGCGGCGACACCGCGGTCCGCTGCCAGCCCCCGCCCCCTCGCACTCGCTAGGCTCGTGCGGCAACACCGCGGTCCGAGGCCAGCCCCCTCCGCCACCCTCGCACTCGCTAGGCTCGTGCGGCAACACCGCAGTCCGACGCCAGCCCCCTGCTCCCCTCCTCACTCGCTAGGCTCGTGCGGCAACACCGCGGTCCGAGGCCAGCCCCCCTCCGCCTCTCGCACTCGCTAGGCTCGTGCGGCAACACCGCGGTCCGAGGCCAGCCCCTCCCGCCACCTCGCACTCGCTAGGCCTCGTGCGGCAACACCGCAGTCCGACGCCAGCCCCCGCCTCTCTGCACCCTCGCTAGGCTCGTGCGGCAACACCGCGGTCCGAGACGAGCCCCTCCCGTTAATCTCTGCACTCGCTAGGCTCGTGCGGCAACACCGCGGTCCGAGGCCAGCCCCTCCCGCCACCTCGCACTCGCTAGGCTCGTGCGGCAACACCGCAGTCCGACGCCAGCCCCCCGCCCCCCTCGCACTCGCTAGGCTCGTGCGGCAACACCGCGGTCCGGTGCCGGCCACCACGCCACCCCGCACTCGCCAGGCTCGTGCGGCAGCACCGCAGTCCGAGGCCAGCCCCCTCGCGCCACCGTCGCACTCGCCAGGCTCGTGCGGCAACACCGCGGTCCGAGGTCAGCCCTCCCACCCTCGCACTCGCCAGGCTCGTGCGGCAACACCGCGGTCCGGTGCCGGCCACCGCGCCGCCCTCGCACTCGCCAGGCTCGTGCGGCAACACCGCGCGGTCCGGTTCCAGCCCCCGCGTCCCCCCTCGTACTCGCAAGACTCGTGCGGCAACATCTTGTCCGAGGGGGCACGGGGGCAGGAACGGACGCGGTCCAATGCTGGCCCGCGCCCTGCGTCTCGCAGCGCCGGGGGATGCGATCAGGGGGCGGCTTTCTTGCGATCCACGATCTTGCCCTTCACCTTGCCGTACGCGTTCCACTGGTCCCGCCCGCTTTCCTTCGAGTAGTAGAGGGCCTTGTCCGCGCAGTCGATGAGCTCGCTCTTCTGCTTCGCATCCTCCGGATAGCAGGCGATGCCGAGCGAGATCGTCACCTTGATGGTCTTGCCGTCGGCGCGGAAGACCGTTTCGCGCACGGCGTTGCGGATGCGGGTCGCCATCTCGCCGGCCTTGCCGCCGTCCGTGTCGGGGAGGACGACCACGAACTCCTCCCCGCCATAACGGGCCACGACGTCCGTGCGGCGCGCCGTCGAGCGCAAGACGCCGGCGAGCGTCTTCAACACCTGATCCCCCGCGGGATGACCGTAGGTGTCGTTCATCTTCTTGAAGTGATCGATGTCGAGCAGCGCGAGCCCGAGCTTCGTGCCGCTGCGCTCGTGGCGCTCGATCGACCGGTCGAGCTCCTCCTGGAAGTACCGGTGGTTGTAGAGCCCCGTGAGCCCGTCCGTCGTCGCCATCTCCTCCATGCGCTTGTAGAGGCGCGCGTTCTCGATGGCGTGGCCAGCCTGGTTCGCGAGGATCTCCATCACCGATTGCTCTCGCGCAAGGTAGGCCCGCGTGGTCGTGGCGAGGAGCAGGCCGCGGACGCACTCCTTGTCGCGAAGGATGGGGATGCCCAGGATCGACTTCCACGGTCCTCCTGGAGCCCGCTCCTCGCGCTCCGAGAGGAGAGGCATCGGCCGCCCTTCACCGGAGAGATCGCTCAGGAGGAACGCATGCCCTTGCAACATGAGCTGAGATCCCCACGACCGATCGGCCGCCCGGATGCTCTCGCCGGCGGGGAGCGCTCCCGCGCCGTCCCCCGCAAGCACCTGGATGCCGCCGCCTTCGAGCCGATCGATGACGTAGGCCCGGTCGTAGCCCGCGATGTCACGAGCGATACCCAGGAGCTGCTGGCAGAGTTCCCCGAGCTCGAGCTTCTGCGAGAGGCGGCCGCTCGCGTCGTGGAGCGCCTCGAACCTGCGGGCATTCTCTTCCCATTGCCGCATCATCCCCGTGCCCTCGTAGAGCGCCGCGATCCAGCGCGCGAAGTCCTGGAGATGCCCGGCGTCGCCGCTGCCGAACGCTCCGGCCTCCAGCGAGTCGAGGACGAGCACGCCCGTGACGACGTCGGACTGCTTCACCGGAGCGGCGAGCACGCACCGGGGATAGGGGGGCTTCCCGCAGTAACCGGGGTCGGTCGGCTCCGACCGGAGATCGGGCGTCCGGAACGGCTCGCCCTTGAGCGCGACCCACCCGATCGGACCCTTGCCCACCGGGATGGCGCACTCCATGTCGAACGAGCCCTCACGCTCCGCGTACCGCGGGCGGAGCACGTCGTGCTGCCGGTCGACGTCGAAGAGCGCGGCTCCGGCACCTCCCATCGTTCGCCTGGCGAGGCTCACCACGTTGCCCAGGTCGCGATCGAGCTGCTCCTGCACGAGGTTCCGCCTCCCGAGCACGTGGTCCTCTCCCATGCGAAGCGAACCCTCGCTCGCGTCGATCTGATCCGCGAGCGCCCGCTGCCTCCGGAGCTCCCCCAGAGCGCTCTCCCTGGCGCGCCGCTCCCGCGCGCTCATGGCCCCGACCGTGATCCACGCGATCACGAGCGGGACGACAGCCAGCGCGACTGGGCCGGCTTCGAGCGGCCGCGGCGCCACGCTTGTGTGCACAAGCGCGAGCAGCACCGCAAGCATCCCCGCCCGCGCAAACGAGAGCGCGAACGCCGCGATCGCCACGACGCCCACGTGGAGCGGCAGATCCGCGCCCGGCGGCACGAGCCGCATCACGACGAAGCCGTGCAGGATGAGGCTCGCCACGAGCAGCGTCGGAAGGTCGAAGCTCGAGCCCGCGGCAAACAGCGCGGCGCGTGCGACCGTCGCCAGGGCCAGGAGGGCGAGCGCCCCCAGGTAGGAAGGCTCCAGCCAGGGAGCCGCCACGGCGGCCGGAAGGGAAAGCGCAATCGTCGCGGCGTAGATCGCGGAGACTGCCGCCGGAAACCACCACGCCGCGAGGACGCGGCGCCCACGACGGCGGTCCGGCTTGACCCTCATGCCGTCGAGGGCTGGCTCCAGATCCGCGCGGCGACGTAGTAGACCACGACCGCGAGGATCGCTCCCGCTGCGTCGGAGCAGAGGTCGTGCACGCTGGGAACGCGGCCGGGAACGAACGACTGGTGCCATTCGTCCGACGCTCCGTAGAGCGTGGCCCCGAACACGGCGATGCACGCCACGGCTGGCGCCCCGATCGCCGGCGCGATGCGGCGGACGCCGCGGATCACCAGGAGCGAGAGCACCAGGTACTCGGGGACGTGGTAGAAGACGTCGGGGATGTCCCTGGGAACCGGCGGTCTCGATTGCGCCGAGAGCGCGAAGATCAGGCCCATGTATGCCGCCACGGGGACGAACGCGCCGAGCAGGATCTTCACGAGCGCGGGAACGGGTACATGAGCCACGCGAGCGCGATCGAGCCTGCCGTCATGAGTGCGAACAGCTTGAGCGCGTAGCGGATCCGTTCCCCGCGCCCGTCCCGCGCCAGGAGCGAGAAGAGGACGGCGGTGATCGCCGCGTACAGGACCATGTGCGCGACATGGCTCTCGATCAAGGCTTGCGCCCGACGGCGATGTCGAACGCGTCGAGCATCGCCAGGAAGTTGAGGAGCCCGGCGCTCAGCATGTAGGTGCTCCCGTACTCGAAGGTCCGATCGTCGGGATCGCCGATCGCGAGCCCCGTCGTCGCCCGCAGGACGAAGTAGGCGGGGCCGATCCCGAGGTTCGCGAAGGTGGCGAGGTATGACAGCGGCTCGCCCGGCCGGGGTGTCGCGAGACCGCCATGGTGCGCGAGTCCGAGAACCGCCATCGCCGTGATGCCGCAGAGCATCGCAGCGGCGCGCCCCAGCTTGCCGAGGTAGGCGTGGCCGAGCCCGGGAATGACGAGCGCCAGGACCGACGCCGTGACGCCGCGAAACATCGTCGCGGCGGGCATCGATGGCGCATCGACCGGCTCCTCCTTGGCCGCTCCCTCCCTCTTCCCCTTGCCTTTCTTCGACGGCGCCATCTAGTAGAGCTTCATCTCCGGGTTGACCTTGCGGAACTCGACCGCCTCCTCGAGCGAGACGTCGCACCCGGCGAGCACCCTGCGCGCGAGCGCGGCCGGGAGGTTCTGCTGCCTCCGCGCCACGTGGTAGAAGCGGTGGCGCACGATGGGGTTGCCGTCCATGATGTCGAGGATCTTGGCGATCACCTCGGGATCGCGGCTCGCGCGCAACAGCTCGGTCATGCAGGCGAGCGCGGACGGGGTTCCATACTCCGTCTCGGCGCGCGAGAGGATGCGCGCGAGCTCGTCGGGCGGGCAGCCGAGAACGAGGGTCAGGATCTCGGGCGGCGTGCTCGGGTTCTCGACGGCGACCCGGATCCACTCGAGATCCTCGACGAAGACCGGCGCCTGCCAGAAGGCGCCGCGGCTCGACGCCACGCCGAGATCGACGCGGCGGAAGAGAGCCACGTTCAGGAGCGCCGCGCGCACCACCCGCCGCCAGTCCGCCGGGAACCTGGCCTGCACGCGCCCGACCTCCGACAGGACCGCCTGGAGGAAGGGCCCGCAACCGCTGCGCGCCACCAGACCCAGCAGATCCGCCGCGGTGAGCTCCACGTCGTCCGGACGCGCGAGCCGCATGAGCGCGTCGAACTGCTCGACGGCCGGCATCTGACCGAGCTGCTCCTCGAGGCCGCGCAGGTAGCGCCCCACCTTCTCGAGCTTCCCCCCGGCAACCGCCTTCCAGATCTTGCGCACGCGATGATCGAAGTAGAGCGGATCCTGGAGGATCTCCGCCACCTTGGCCTGGCGGAGGTCGCGCTCCCGCACGAGCTCCGACAGCCGCTCCTGCGAGAGCTCCCGGTGATCCTCGGCGACGTGCTCGATCTCGCGGAGCATGTGGCTGATCTCGCGGCGCCGCTCGCGCAGGCGGTCGATGTCCCGCGGGTCGAGGTCGCCGCGCCGTCCCTGGGACTCGAGGAGCTCCTTCAGCTCGTGAGCGCCCAGCGCCGCCGTGCCGCCGCCCTCCTGGATCTCCCTCTGCTGGGCGTCCCACAGGAGCAGCAGCATGTTGATGTCGCTCCGCTCCTTCTTGAGCCGGTCCTTGTCCCGGAAGATCCGGTCGCGCATGAGATCGCGGTTGATGCGGCCGAGCTTCAGGAGCTCGGCGGAGAGCTTCTTCTCGAGGTCGGCGAGGGTGATGGGCGCCTCTTCCATGTCAGTGCACCATCGTGAAGGAGCGCGACCATCGCGTCTTCACGGGGAAGTTCACCAGCATCTTCGCGAAGTCCCGGATGCGCACCTGGTACGGAACGTTGGGCTCGATGTTCTGCGGCCCCTCGTAGGACCACCAGACGAACAGGGCGCGCCCCTTGATCTCGTCCCGGCGCGCGAAGGTCTGGTTCCAGAACCGGCTGTCCTGGCTGTTGTAGCGGTTGTCGCCCATGAGGAAGTACTTGTCCGGCGGCACCACGTAAGGCCCCGCGGTCCGCATGCGCGATTCGAAGTAGAGCCTCCCCTCCCGCACGCGCGCCGGATCGAGCCACTTGTAGGGCTCCTCCTGGCTCCGCCCGTTGACGTAGATGACGTCCTGCCGAAGCTCCAGCGTGTCGCCGGGGATGCCGATGACGCGCTTGATGAAGTCCTTGCGCGGATCGTCGGGCCACTTGAAGACCACCACGTCGCCGCGCCGCACGTCACGCGTGGGGAGGACCTTGTCGAGCAGCGGGAGCGATTCCTTTCGGTAGATGTAGCGGTTCACCATGAGGTGATCGCCGATCAGGAGCGTCCGCTCCATGGAGCCTGTGGGGATCTTGAAGTGCTGGAAGACGAACGTCTTGGTGAACAGCACGATGATGACGGAGATGACGATCGTCTCGAAGTACTCGCGCAGCGTGCTCTTGGGGTAGGGCTTCGGCGTCATGCGTCGGGCGGATGGACGTGCGCGGACAAGCGATGATCGTAGCAGAGCGAGCGCGCGGAGCCGCCCCCGGCGTGGGCGGGCAAAGGCGCCGTCAGAGAAGGTCGACGGGGTCGATGTCGAGCGAGAGCCGGGCCCCCCGGATGCCGAACGGCGCGGCGAGGCGCGACTCCTGGGCCGACCGGGCAAGGGCTTCGCGGACGGAGCGTCGCTGGCGAGCGCGCACCACGATCTGGCGCCGGTGGTCCGCGGCGATCCGCGCCCGGAACGGCGGGGCTGGCCCGAGCACGTCGACGCTCGGACGGAAGCGCCGGAGGTCCTCCGCGGCGCGCGAGGCGAGATCGCGCGCCGCATCCTCGTCGCGCGCGCTCGCAAGGACGATCGCGAGCCCGGTCTTCGGCGGGAGGAGCTGGGCGCTGCGCGCGCGGATCTCCCGCTCGTAGAAGGCCCCGTAGTCGTGCGCGCGCGCCGCGGCGATCGCATAGTGCTCCCCGTTCCAGCACTGGAGGATGACGCGGCCGGCTCCGCCGTGCCTCCCTGCGCGGCCGGCAACCTGGGTGAGGAGCTGGAACGTCCGCTCCGCGCCCCGGAAGTCGGGGAGCCCGAGGAGCGCGTCGGCCTGGAGCACGCCCACCACGCTCACGTTCCGGAAGTCGTGGCCCTTGGCGATCATCTGCGTGCCCACGAGGATCCGGCACTCCCCGCTGCCGAAGCGCGCGAACGCCCGCGCCGCCTGCCTCGCCGTGAGATCGCTGTCGATGCGCAGAGCCCGCGCCTCCGGCAGGATCTCCTCGATCTCCGCCTGCACGCGCTCCGTCCCGGCACCGCGCAGCTCGAGCAGATCGCCCCGGCACTCCGGACAGCGCTGTGGAAGGCGCCGCGAGGCGCCGCAGAGGTGGCATACGAGGCGACCCAGCTCGCGGTGGAAGGTCAGGCTCTGGCTGCAACGGTCGCAAGGCACCGGCTGTCCGCAGCCGCGGCACAGCAGCTGGCTCGCATAGCCCCTCCGGTTCAGGAGCACGAGCCCCTGGGCGCCGGCGGCGAGCGCGCCGCGCAACGCGCCGAGGAGCGGCCGCGCGAGCAGCGCGGGCTGCCCCGAGGCGAGCAGCTCCGCCCGCACGTCGGCGACCTCGACAACGGGCAGCGGCGCGCCGCGGATCCGCGCCGGCATGGAGACCATCGCGTACTTCCCGCGCTGCGCCGAGTGATAGCTCTCGATCGAGGGCGTCGCCGATCCGAGCACCACGAGGGCTCCGGCGAGGTGGCCGCGCAGGACGGCCATGTCGCGCGCGTGATACCTCGGGTGGGTGTGGCTCTTGTAGCTCCCCTCGTGCTCCTCGTCGACGATGACCAGACCGGGATCTCTCACGGGAGCGAAGAGCGCCGATCGCGGCCTTGAGCACCGCGCGCGCTTCTCCCGACAGCAGGCGCGCGAGCGCAGCGCGCCGCTGCGCGTCCGTCAGCGCCGAATGGAGCACGACCACGTCGGGACCGACCGCGGCACCGACGACGCCGTGGAGCGCCTCCGAGAGCGCGATCTCCGGCGCCAGATAGACGACGCCTCTTCCGCGCGCGAGCGCCTCCTTCATGAGCCGGACGTACACCTCGGTCTTGCCGCTTGCCGTCACCCCGTGGAGCAGCACCGTCCCGGGCAACGGACGGCCGAGCCGCTCGACGAGCGAGGCGATCGCCCGTCCCTGATCGGGATGGAGCTCGCGCACCGGTGCGGGTGGCTCGCCGTGGAACGAGGGCGGGAGCGGCTCCTCGCCGTGGTCGAGCTTCCTCGCCTTTCGCTCCTCGAGGTCGACCACCGTCACGAGCGCGGCGCCGGCCAGCCGCGCGACCGCCTGGGCGACGGCGACACCCGGACACTTCTCGCGGAGCGTCGAGACGGCGATGGCGCGATCGCGCGGGAGCGCGCGCAGGATCCCCGCGTCGCCTCGCCCGCCGCGATCGAGAGGCAAGAGACCCTCGGTCGCGAGCGCCTCGCGTCCCCTCTCGGTGAGCGCGACGCGCGATCGCGCGTCCGGCCACGGCGTCGAGGAGACCGCAAGCTTCAGGAAGTCGGCCACCGGGACGAGGTAGTAGGCCGCCGCCTCCTCCAGGAACCGCAAGAGCTCCGGCGTCACGAGCGGCGCTTCGTCGATCACCTCGCCGATGGGCCGCAGCCCGTCGCGAGAAGCGTCGCCCTCGCCCAGCACGAATCCGATCCGCGTCTGGCGCCCGAACGGCGCCAGGACCCGCGTTCCTCTCGCGGGGAGCGCCATGCCGGAAGGTAGCAGGTAGGTGTAGGTGCCTCCGGCCGGCGCCGGGAGCCCGATCGCGACCGCGCCCGTCAAGCGCGCAGGAGCGCCATCACCTGCTTCATGTCCTCCCAGACGTCGCGCTTCTTCTCCGGCGAGCGGAGGAGGTAGGCGGGGTGATAGGTCGCCATCAGCTTCGTCGCGTGGGAGCCGATCCGCGCGTCCCGGATCTTGCCTCGCATCCTCCCCATGCTCTCGGTCGAGTGCGTCAGGGTCTGCGCCGCGGTCAGCCCCAGCGCCACCACGACGCGGGGCCGGATCGACTCCACCTGCCTCACGACGAACGGGGAGCACTTCGCGATCTCGTCCTCCTCGGGCACGCGGTTCTTGGGCGGGCGGCACATGACGACGTTCGCGATGCGGACGTCGCCGCGGGCGAAGCCCATCGCTCCGATGATCTTGTTCAGGAGCTGCCCCGCGGCGCCGACGAACGGCAGGCCCTGCGCGTCCTCGTCGGCTCCCGGACCCTCGCCGACGAACATGAGCTCCGCGGCGGCGTTCCCGTCCCCGAAGACGATGGTGCGCCGTCCGTCGCAGAGCTTGCAGCGCGTGCAGTCGCCGACATCGGCGCGGATCTCATCGAGGCTCTCGCGGCGCGATGGGACCTCTTGCTCGACAGGCTCGGACGCGAAGAGCGTGCGCGGCTCGGGAGCCGTCGCGGCCTCGGCGGCCGGCGTGCGCGCGGGGATCGGCGCCGCGGCGGGCGTGCCGGGCGCCTTCACGTAGCGCGCGCCGAAGAGCGCCATGAGACGCAGGTAGGCGGAGGCGCTCTCGGACGCGTGCCCGCTCACGGCCTTCCGAGCAGATCCAGGACGCGGTCCCAGACGAGATGGGCCAGGGCGTCCTTCGACATCAGGCCCGTATCCTCGCGACGGCCGCTCCTTCCAACGAGCACCGCGCGGTTGGTCTCGACCTCGAACCCCGCGTCGCTCGCCGAGATGTCGTTGCCCACGACGAGATCGCAGTCCTTGCGGATCGCCTTCCTCCGCGCCTCGGCGCCGGGATCGCCCGACTCGGCGGCAAAGCCCACGAGCACGCGCGGCCGTGCCTCCCGCGCCACACGGAGCAGGATGTCCTCGGTCGGCTCGAGCTCGAGATGCGCCGGCGCGCCGGCCTTCTTGACCTTACCCCTGGCGGCGCGCCGCGGCCGGAAATCGGAGACGGCGGCCGACAGCACCGCCGCGTCGACGCCGCGTACGTGCTCGAGCGTCGCACGGAGCATCTCGGCCGCGGTCTCGACGCGGATCGTGCGGCACCCCGGGGGCGGAGCAAGAAGCGTCGGACCGAGAACGAGGCGTACCGCGGCGCCGCGGCGCCTCGCGGCCTCCGCGAGGGCGATGCCCATGCGACCCGACGACCGGTTGGAGAGGACTCGTACCGCATCGACGGGCTCGCGCGTCGGGCCGCCGTTCACGAACACCTCGAGGCCGGAGAGCGACCTCCGCGGAGAGAGGACTTGGAGCACCTGGGCCACGATGTCGGCCACGTCGGCGAGCCGGCCCGCACCCTCCTCGCCGCACGCGAGGTCCCCCGAACCAGGCATCACGAATCCCACGCCCCGCTCGCGCAGGGTCGCGACGTTGGACTGCACCGCGGCCGACTCCCACATCGCCGTGTTCATCGCCGGGGCCACGACGATCGGCGCGCGGGTGGCGAGCGCCATCGTCGTGAGGAAGTCGTCGGCGATCCCGTGGGCGAGCTTGCCCACGCAGTTGGCCGTTGCGGGCGCAATCAGGAGGAGCGCGGCGTGCCGCGCGAGCGAGATGTGGTTGATCGCGTGCTCTTCCGGCGCGTCCCACTGACTCGTGATGACGGGTTGTCCCGAGAGCGTCTCGAAGGTGAGCGGGGCGACGAGCTTCTGCGCCGCATCCGTCATCACGACCTTCACCGCCACGCCCGCGTCCTGGAGGCGGCGCACCAGCTCGCACGCCTTGTAGGCGGCGATGCCTCCGGTGACACCGAGGGCGACCAGCGGCGCCTCGCTCACCTGGCCGCCTCCGGAAACGTCTCCAGCACGCGGCGCCTCGCCGGCTCCCGGCGACCCGAACGGCAGCGCTCGGCAGCAACGATGGCGCGCAGGTCCGAGACCGCGCGGTCGAGGTCGTCGTTGACGACGTAGTAATCGTAGAAATCCGCCTGGGCGATCTCCTCGCGAGCCCGACCCAGGCGCTTCTCGATCTCCGCGCCCGCGTCCGTCCCCCGCCTCTCGAGCCTCTTCCGAAGCGTGGCCTGGTCCGGCGGCAGCACGAACACGAGCGCGGCGGACGGCGACGATGCGCGGATCTGGCGTGCGCCGGCCACGTCGATGTCGAGCACCACGTCTCGCCCGGCCGAGTGGTGGCGCGCCACCTCCGCGCGCGACGTGCCGTAGCGCTGATCGAACACCGGCGCCCACTCGAGGAACTCGCCCCTCGCGACCATCGCATCGAAGGCGTCGCGCGTCACGAAGTGATAGTGGACACCCTCGTCTTCGCCGGAACGCGGCGCCCGGGTGGTGTGCGACACCGAGAAGGCGAGCGCACCGTCCCCGGCCATGAGCCGCGAGACGAGGGTGCTCTTGCCGGCGCCCGAAGGAGCCGAGAGCACGAGCAGCAATCCATCGACCGGCGGCAGCGCCATCGATCGATCCTACCAGCCCGCGTCCGAGCCCGCCGCCGATGCCTGGTGCTAACATTGCCGTCATGCACGGTCCTGAAGCGGGCGGGCACCTCCTCCTGGAGGGGCTCTCGTTCCGGGAAGCCTCTCTGGCAGACCGCGAAGGTCTGTCCTTCGGGACCGAGGCGATCGATGCCGCCCTCGCGCGCCTCGCGGCGCTGCCGGGAGTCCGCGAGGCGATGGTGCTCTCGACCTGCAACCGCACGGAGATCGCCGTCGCGGGCCCCGATGTCCCGGCGGAGCCGCTGGTCGAGGTGCTCGGCCCCCGCGCACGCCGCGTCCGCCGGTACCGTCATCAGGATGGTAACGCGGCGCTGCACCTCTTCCGCCTCGCGAGCGGCCTCGACTCCCAGGTCGTGGGCGAGCCCCAGATCCAGGGGCAGATCGCGCGCGCCCACTCCCTTTCCGCGCAGCACGGGCTCGCGGGCGCCATTCTCGGACACCTGGTCGAGAGCGCTCTCCACGTGGGCCGTCGCATCCGCGAGACCACTGGCCTCACCCAGGCCGCGTCCTCCGTCTCCGCCGCGGCGGTCGCCCTCGCGCGCACGTTCTACGAGAGCCTCGCGGGAAAGCGCATCCTGGTCCTCGGGGCCGGATCGATGGGGAGCCACGTCGCCCGTCGTCTCTGCAGCGAGGGCGCCACCGACCTGGTGATCTGCAACCGCACCGTCGAGCGCGCCGTCGAGCTCGCGGCGAAGCTCGGTGCGCGCGCCTCGGGCATCGCCTCGCTCGAGCTCGAGCTCGCCGGCGCGGACCTCGTCCTCGCCGGCCTCGCCGAGTGCCCCGGCATCGTGACCCGGCCGATGATGGGACAGGCCCTCGCGGCTCGCCAGGGACGTCCCGTGCTGGTCATCGATATCGCCCTGCCGCGCAACGTCGAGCCGGCCTGCCATGGCCTGCCTGGCTCGTTCGTCTACGACATGGACGACCTCGAGGCGATCGTCGCGATGAGGCGCTCCGATCTCGCCCAGCAGATCGCCGAGGCGGAGGCGCTCGCCCGCAAGGAGGCGGAGCGTGCCTGGGGCCGGCGCCTCGAGCGCGAGGTCGTACCCGACATCGTCGCGCTCCGGGATCGCCTGGAGGCCATCCGGAAGAGCGAGCTCGCGCGTCTGGGCCACGGGCTCCCGCCGGAGCAGGAGCTGGTGCTCGACGAGGTGACGCGGAGCCTCGTCAACAAGATCCTGCACGGCCCCCTCACCGCGCTCCGCGAGGCGGCCCAGGCCGGCGACGCCGACCGGATGCGCTCCGTCGTTCGGACCCTCTTCCAGATCCCCTCCTGACCGCGAGCCGAACGCCGGCGCTTCAGGGCTCGCGCCGGCGATCTCTCCGTCGAGGTCGGCGATCCGGGCAGCGACCCTCGACTGTCCGGCCACGTGCAGCGCGTCGTGGATCGCGCGTACGTGCGCAAGGGGGGCCGACACGGGATATCCTCGGCGGCCCCACCTCGCGTCATTCCCGATCCGTCGCGACGAAGGAGCAGTCCCTTGGGCCCACGCGCGCTCGCACTGGTCACGATCGTCTTCGCCTCCACCTCGGCCCTCGCCGCCGCACCCGACGCGGTCCGTGCCCGATCGCTCGTCCTCGAAGCGATGATCGCGCCGAGCTTTCCGCTGACCGGGACGGCCCTCGATGCAATCGAGGTCGACCACGACGTCGTGCGCGTGCGCCTGACCCTCTCGGCGGCCGACCATCACGCGATCCATGACACGCCCACGGCGGACGGCGAGCTCGTCATCGAGGCAGTCCACGAAGCGATCGTCTCGCGCCTCGCGACGATCGACGGGCTCCACGTCTTCCACGTCCTCGCGCGCACGGGCGACGGGACCTATCAGCCGCTCGATCGCTTCCTCGCTCCCCGCGCCCCGGCGCGCCCCAAACCCTCGGGCGCCGACGGCGCCGGGCCCGGCGGACCCCCGGGCCTCGGCCAGACGCAACCCGCGGGATCGCTCTCGGGCAAGACGATCTTCCTGAGCCAGAGCCACGGCTGGGAGTGGACGGTCTGCTGCGGCTGGTCGACGCAACGAGGCGTCACCAACGGGATCGTCGAGGACTTCATCAATGCCGAGGCCGTCAACCAGTACCTGATCCAGTACCTCCACAACGCGGGAGCCCAGGTGCTGACGGCGCGCGATCGCGACATGACCACGACCTCCACCATCGTCGACAACGACGGCGGCAACGGCACGTCCGACTACGTCGAGGTAGGTCCGTGGACGACGTCCACGGCGACGGGGTTCGCGAACGGGTTCGCCCCCTACGGCCCCACGACCAACCCCTTCGCGCTCGGCACGACGCGCATCCTCCCGGCCTCCCCCACGGAGACGGGGCGCGTCACCTACACTCCCGACGTCCCGAAGACCGGCGCCTACTGGGTCTACGCGAGCTGGGGGGCGAGCAGCAACCGCGCGCCCGACGCGCACTTCATCGTCAATCACGCGGGCGGCACGACGCACGTCCACGTCGATCAACGCCGCGACGGCTACACCTGGATCCCGATCGGGCAGTTCGTCTTCGACGCGGGCAAGGATCCGGCGAAGGGGTCGGTCGCCCTCGCCAACGACTCGACGGCGACGGGCGCCTACGTCTGCGCGGACGCGGTCCGGCTCGGGGGCGGGATGGGCGACATCCTGGACAACGGGACCACGAGCGGCAAGCCGCGATGGGAAGAGGCCGCCTACTACTACACGCACTACCTGGGCTTCGACTCGTGGAGCTACAACGACGTGACGACGCGGCCCCAGTGGGCCGAATGGGAGTGCGAGCCCGGCGAGGACTGCCTCTTCTTCTCGTGGCACACCAACGCCCCGAACCCGGGGACCGGCACCTCCAGCTACATCTACAACGGAGGGGCCACTCCAGGAAGCGCGCAGCTTCAGGACGCGATCCACACCGAGGTCGTGAAGGACATCCGGAGCGGCTGGGATCCCGGCTGGACCGACCGCGGGAAGCTCCAGGCCAACTTCGGAGAGCTGCGCCCGCTCACCTCGATGCCCGGCGTCCTGATGGAGCTCGCCTTCCACGACACGCCCTACGACGCCGCGCAGCTCAAGCAGCCGAGGTTCCGTGAGCTCGCGGCACGCGCCATCTACCAGGGCATGGCGCGCTACTACAACCCGGGCGCGACGCTCCTGCCGGAGCCTCCGATCGAGCCCACGGTCACCAACCAGGGGGGCGGGAACGTGCGTATCGATTGGCTCCCCGCTCCGCCCGACGGCCTCGATCTCGGCGGCGATCCCGCGACCGGGTATCGCGTGTACGTCGGGCACGACGGGAGGTCCTGGCAGGACGCCATCGCCGTCTCCGGTCCACCCTACGTCTACGCGGGAACCCCCGGAGAGGTCGTCTACTTCAAGGTGAGCGCGACCAACGCCGGCGGCGAGTCGTTCCCGACGGAGACGCTCGCAGCGCGCGTGAGCGCGGGGACGGCGCCCGTCCTGATCGTGAGCGGCTTCGACCGCATCGACGGCGCGGCGCTCATCCCGTCGAACGACACCATCGGCCTCAACTACCGCATGCAGCTCCTCCGGATGAACAGCTACGACTACGCGATCGCGCACGCAACCGCCATCGCCGCGGCCGGGATCGACTTCGACTCGGCGACGAACGACGCGGTCATCTCCGGGCGCGCGGCGCTTCCAGGCTACGCGGCCGTGGACTGGATCCTCGGCGAGGAGTCGACGGGCGACGCGACGTTCGACGCCACGGAGCAATCTCTCGTATCGGGATACCTGTCGGCGGGAGGCAACCTCTTCGTCTCGGGAGCGGAGATCGGCTGGGATCTGGTGGCCCAGGGCAACGGCCAGGCGTTCTTCGAGACCGTGCTTCGCGGGGCGTACGACGGCGACGACGCCTACGCCGGAGCGGCCACGCCAGCGAACGAGGCAGACGGGATCTGGGCAGCATCTTCGCGGGGCTCACGGCCATCGTGTTCGACGGGGCGAACCCGACGATCTACGACGTCGACTATCCCGATCTGGTGGGCACGATGAACGGGAGCACCGCGGCCCTCGCCTACGTGAACGGAACGCAACCCACCTCGGCGCCGCCATCAGTACGAGACATGCAGGCTCGTCCACATGGGGTTCCCGTTCGAGGCGATCCTCGACGAGACCGTGCAGGATCGAGATGATGGGCGGATCCTGGCGGCTTCTTCGGCCTCCCGGCCGCCACGCCAGACCTGGGACGTTCTTGCCGGGGCAGGGCTCGGCGACACGAACCCGAACACGGTGAAGGTCTTCACGCCGACGGGTCCGGCAACCCCGTCACGTTCGACGCCTACGCGGCCGGAAAGTGGGGCTGTAACATGCCGCGAACGGCCAGGCCGGGGACGGCCAGGCGAGATCGTCACCGGCGCCGGGCCGGGCACGGTCTTCGGTCCGCACACGCGCGGGTTCGATCGCGCGGGATTGCCGCTTCAGGGCCTGTCCTTCTTCGCCTACAGCACGCTCCGCTATGGCGTGAACGTGGCGGCATCGCGCCTCGACGGAGGCGCCTACGATCGCATCCTCACAGGCGCCGGACCCGGCGCGGTCTTCGGCCCACACGTGCGCGCGTTCCGCTACACCGGCAGCGCCGTGCAGGCGATGTCCAAGGTGAGCTTCTTCGGTTACGGCACCCTGAAGTTCGGCGTCGATGCCGGAGGCGGAGACGTGGACCAGGACGGCTTCGGCGAGATCCTCTGGGACCGGGCCCGAGCGCGGCGTTCGGGCCGAACGATGCGCGGCTTCGACTACGACGAGGGCGCCGTCACGGCGATCAGAAGATCAACTTCAACGCCTGGTCGTCGACCGGATACGGGGGCTCTGGTCGCCGGCGGCGACGTCGACGCCGATGCCCGCAACTTATCCTGGTCGCGAAGGGTCCCGGACCGGGGACTTGGCCCCGACGTCCGCGGCTACCGGTTCGCGGGAAGCGTGTCGCTGCTCGGCATCGACTTCGCGGCGTACCCCTCGGGCCAGTTCGGCGCGCGCGTCGGTGCGGGCGATCTCGCGGGCGACGCGCGACAGGAGGATCACCGGACCCGGGCGCGACGTCACCGCCGCGTCGACCGTCCACGCCTACGGCTACGACCCGGCGGCGAACCTCAGGCAAGCTCGCGGCTCCCGACTTCGTGGCGTTTGGATCGCTCACCTACGGGGTCAACGTCGGGGCCGACCTCCGTTACTGACCTCCACGTCGTCCTCGTCGAGCCCCAGATCCACTGGAACACCGGGAATGCCGGGCGCTCCTGCCTCGCCGCCGGCGCCCAGCTCCATCTCGTCGAGCCCCTCGGTTTCTCCCTCGACGCGCCCCAGGTGGCGCGCGCCGGCCTCGACTACTGGGTGCGCGTGAAGCCCCGCGTCTGGCCGAGCTTCGACGCGATCGAGCGCGCGCTGCCGGACCTCGGATCTCCCTGGTTCTTCACCGCCGAAGCCCGGCGAGACTTCTGGGACGTGGCCTTCGACGGGCCCACGGTCCTCGTCTTCGGGTGCGAGAGCGTCGGCTTGCCGATGGAGATCCGGCAGCGCCACGACGACCGCCTCGTCCGCTTTCCGATGAAGGACCCGCTGCTGCGCGCGCTCAACCTCTCGACGTCGGTCGGCCTCGCGCTCTACGAGGTGCTCAGGCAGCGGCGGCTTCGCGATCCGGACCGCCCCGGCTGACGAGGATCCCGGCGGCGACCACGAGCGCGGTTCCCGCGATGCCGAGCAGGCCGGGACGCTCGCGGAGCACGATCTGCCCCAGGGCGTAGGCCACGACGGGAGTCGCGTAGCCGTACACGGAGATGCGCGCCGCGTCACCCGCGGCGTAGGCGCGCGTCATGAGGAGCTGCGCGCACCCCGCGGCGACTCCCGTGACCACGAGCCAGGCGAGCTGGCGACGGTCGGGCACCACGAGCGCAGGCAGCGCGAGCGCCCCCGCGATCAGCGTCGCCCATGCCGAGAACCAGACGACGATCGTCTCGGGAGGATCGGTGCGCGCGAGGTGCTTGACGGAGACGTAGGCGAACGCCGAGAGGAAGGCCGACGCCAGCGCGACGGCGACGCCCTTCCCCCGGACCTCGCCGAACGGCCCCGCGACGCAGGCCACGCCGGCGATGCCGAAGGCGAGCGCGATCCACTGCGAGCGCGGCGCGCGCTCGTGCAGCGCGATCGGCGCGAGCAACGTCACGAACACGGGGGAGAGGTACTGGAGGAGGACGGCGTCCCCGAGGCGCAGGAGCGCGATCGCCTCGAAGTAGGCGAACATCGAAGCGACACCGAAGAGGCTCCGCGTCACGAGCATCGGCCGGTTGACGCCCAGGAGGAGGCGGCCGCGCGGCCAGCCGACCGCGCCTGCCAGCACGCCGACGATGAAGCTCCGGACGAGCACCACCTCGGCGAGCGGGATCGGCCCCACGACCTGCTTGACCGCGAGACCCATGACGGCGAAGCAGAGCGACGAGCCCACCATGAGGCCCGCGCCGCGATGCGCGCGCGGAGTTACTTGCGGCTGCGACGGCTCTGCAGCGCCGTGCGCACCTCACGCTTCAGCCGGATCGCGGGCTCCATGAAGTCGGAGTCGTCGGGCAGGTACTGCGTGACCTCCTCGAGGTAGCGGAGCGCCGGCGTGAAGTGCTCCGCCTCGCGCAGCTTCTCGACGGCGAAGACGCTTCCCGACGTGATCTTCTTGCCCATCTGCTCGAGGAGGCTCGCGTAGGCCTGCATGAGCTCCGTGTTCTTCGTGCCCATGGCGGTGAGCGCCTGAAGGACGAACCGGTTGTCGAACTGCTCGTCCTTCAGGGATGCGACCAGGGGCCGGAACTCGCCTCTCTTCTGCAGCGCCTGTGCCGCCATGCTCCGCACGTCCGAGTCGCGATCGCGCAGCGCCTTGGCGATGCCCTGGACCGCGTCGGGACCGCCGAGGTCACCCACCGACTCGAGGGCGCGCACCATGGTCTTGCGCACGAGCTCGTTCGGAGATCCCAGCGCGTCGATGATCGAGGGCACCACGAGCGGGCCGAGGAGCCCGAAGCAACCCGGGATCACGTCGGCGAGCTGCGGGTCCTCGGCAGCCTCGATGATCGCCTTCGCCGACTTCGCGCTCTTGAGGCCGGCGATCGTGGTCGCGATGGCGGCGCGCGTCGCCACCTGGTAGGAGCGGTCCTTGAGGAGCTCCGCCAGCTTGTCGACCGCGCTCCCGCTGCCGATCGCGCGCAGCGCGGTGGTCGCCGCCGCGACGATCTGCGGATCGTCGGTGGTGATCGCCTCGAGGCACACCGGGACGGCCTCCTCCCGGCGGCTCATGCCGAGGCCCAGGAGCGCCGCAGCCCGCCGCTCGGCCGGATCCGTCCGCGCGTACTGCGCGAGCGTCTGGAGCCCGTCGACGCCCAGCGTCGACAGCACCTCGCAGACGTCCAGCATGACCCAGTCCGGCGGGAGGCGTTTGCCGGCGCGCTTGAGCCAACCGTCGAGCGGCTCGATGGCGTTGCTCTCGAGCTGCCTCAGCTCGTCCTTGAGCTCCGAGCGCTCCTCGGCCCCCTCCTCGAGAGCTGCCATCTCCTTGAGGATACGGTTGACTTCTTTACTTCCGCTCGAGCCGAAGAGACCTAGGAAGCCCATGCCCTCTCCCTCTTGTACGGGCGCCTGCACGACGGAGGGGAAGCAGACGACCTCTTGTTTGGACGCCGCGCACCCCCCAAACTACCCGCGCGTTGCGTCAAGGTCAAGCCGAGAGGGTGTAGACGCCCTGCTTGGCATCGACGGTGCGCAGGTGGAGATCGGGCCACGGCGTCTCGAGCTCACCCTTCCCTCTCCAGAGGACGTAGACCGGGCGACCCTGGGCGATCCAGCGGTCGACGAGAGGGCGTATCCCGTCGAAGCCGTCGGTCTCGTAGAGGTCCGCATACTCGACATCGCGCGACGCTCTCATCGACAGCGGCACGTCGATGTCGGTCGCCCACCCGACGATCGCGCATCGCGCCGGGAGGATAGCGGCAATGCCGTCGAGCCATCGGTCGTGATCTCCGCGCATCCGCATCGTGCCCCTGATGTCGACGCCCACCGTGACCGCCACGGCGAGCCCTACCGCGAGGGCCGCGGACAGCGCGGAAGGCGAGGGCTCACGTCTGGCCGGCCTTGCGGACCCGACCTTGCGCGCGCCGGAGGGAAGCCCAGACCCCGTCCGCTCGGCGGCGTGGAGCGCGCACGCGAGCGCCGCGGAAGCAGGGAGGAGCCGCAGGAGGAGCATGCGCCGGCCGAATCCGTGATCGTCCGTCGTTGCCGCGAGCCATGCGCCGATCGGCAGGGCGACGGCCACGAAGACTACCCAGGCTTCCCTCGACCACGGCCGACTCCCGAGCGCCGCGACCGCGAGGACGACGAGCAACGGTAGCGCCGGCGTCACGAGTCGCAGAGACAGCAGCGGGAACCCGAGGGCGTAGACCGCCGGCATCCCGCCGCGGAGCGCGAGCGCGCCGTAAAGCGCGAGCGCGGGCACGGCGACCATGGCTGCCGCACGCCTCTGCCGGACGGTCGGAAAACGCGCGAAGAGCGCCAGTGCCAAGAACGGCGCGCACTCGAGCGTCGATCGCACGACGTACGGGCCGAAGAAGTAGCCGAGCCCGTCCTTCGGCGACTTGAGCGGCGCGAGGTCGAGCAAGGAGAGATCGACCACGAGCCCCCAGAGAAACGCGGCGATCGCGTACGCTCGGAGGCGAAGCGTGGTGATCGTGGCCAGCGCGATCGCCGAGGCCGCGGCCGCCGCGATCAGGCCGCCCTGGGAGCGGCGCGCGAGCCACGCGGCGGACGCCGTGGCGGCTCCCCACAAGAGCGCCGGCCACGCGAACGCGAGGAGCGCCCCGGGCGACTGGCGGTCGAGCCCTGTCTCCGCGCACGTCCGCCAGATGCACTTGCCCATCGTGAGCGGGTTCCACGTCTCGAAGCGAAGCTGGTTGAGCCACCCCGCCGCGGCGAACGGCGGCACCAGACCGGCCACGAACGCCCCGGCGCGTCCGATCGACCCCCGGGACGGTGCGAACGCGCCCCGCGACGTCTCATCGTCCGCGGCGCACGCGGCAAGACCCAGACCGATCGCGCCGAGCATGGGCGTGACGAGAAGGTGCGCCTCCACGGCGAGCGCGGCTGCGCATCCGGAACCCGCCGCAAGCAGCCCGCCGCGCACCCCACCGGCATCTCGCGCGGCGACGGCGAGCAGGACCGCTCCCACGATGAGCACGATCGTCAGCGTGTAGGGCGAGACGTCGCTCGCCATGTCCATGGAGGGCGCGCCCAGGACCGACAGGTAGGCCGCGGCGGCAGCGGCCAGAGGGTCCGCGAGCACGCGCCGGGCAAGCGCTCCTGTCAGGAGCGCGAGAACGGCGAGGAGCATCACGTTGAACCGGATGACGCCGCGCAGCCCGCCGAGCCGGTAGGCGGGCAGCGCCGCGTAGGGAAACGCGGGCGCGTAGGCGCCCCAGAGCCTTCCGTCCCTGACCGCGTTGAAACGCGCGCGCTGCGCCGGGCTCGTCCCGAGGGGGCCGTTCTCCGTGTACGGAAGCCCGTGACGCGAGACGCCGTCGATCATCTCGGCGTAGGTTCGCCCGTCGCAGCTCATCGCGCTGTGCCACGGCGCGACCATCGCCGCGATGACGATCCCCACGGCGAGCGCGGCCACGAGGAGGCGCGCAGCCCGGGCGCGGCGCTCCATCAGGAGGGCCGTGCCTCGATCCGGGCGCACACGCGCTCCGCCGCTCCGCCGAGGCGGACCTCACTGGCCGCCGCGGCGTCGCGAACGTCGGAGAGCACGGCATCGAGTCCGCGCAGGTCCCCTTCCGGCCCATCGAGATGGACGACCGCCACCGGCGCGGAAAGAGAAAGCCCCGAGGCAGTCCGCGCCGTGCGCACGGCCGCGATCGCCTGAGACGCCCGGCGAAACGAAGCGGGATCCGCGGGCAACGGCGCGGCTGCGAGGTGGGCCACGGTGGGCCACGACGCGCGATGGATGGAGGCATGGCCCGTGCTCGCGTGGAGCCCCCAGGACCACGCCTCCTCCGTCACCACCGGAAGGATCGGCGCGAAGAGCCTGAGGAGCACCGAGAGACCCAGACGCAGGGTCGTCACGGCCGACGCCCGGCCCGCCACGTCGGCGTCGCTTCTCGCGCGGCGCTTGGAGAGCTCGATGTAGTCGTCGGTGAAGGCGGAGAAGAAGAACCGCTCCGTCGCCTGGAGCGCTGCCGCGAACTCGAGATCCTCGAACGCGCTCGAGGCCTGCCGCACGACCTCCCTGAGCTCTCCGAGGAAGGCGCGGTCGAGCTCGCAAGCGATCGCCTCGGGCCCGCCGCGATCCGCGCTGCACCCGTACACGAGCTTGGCGGCGTTCCAGATCTTCGTCACGAGGCGCCGGCCGTCCTTGATGACGCCCTCGTCGAACGCGGTGTCGGTCCCGAGCCTCGCGCTGGCCGACCAGTAGCGCACGGCGTCGGATCCGTACTTCTCGATGAGCGGCATCGGCGTCATCACGTTGCCCTTGCTCTTGGCCATCTTCTTCCGGTCCGGATCCAGGATCCAGCCGCTGATGACGACGTGACGCCAGGGCACGCTCCGCTCGTGCAGCATGGCCTTCGCGATGCTGTAGAAGGCCCAGGTGCGGATGATCTCGTGGCTCTGCGGGCGCACGTCCATCGGGAAGAGCTTCGCGAAGCGCGCCTCGTCCCACCCCCATCCCGCCGCGATCATCGGCGTGAGCGAGCTCGTGAACCACGTGTCGAACACGTCGGCCTCGCCGGCGAAATGGGTGCCGCGATCGGCCTCGCGATGTTCCGGGGGAGCGTCCGTCATGGGATCGATCGGCAACCGGTCCTCCTCGGGAAGGATGGGAGAGCTCCCGGGAAGCCCGTACCACACAGGTATCGGAACCCCGAAGTGGCGCTGGCGGCTCACGCACCAGTCCATCGAGAGGCCCTCGGTCCAGTTCTCGAAGCGCTTGCCCATGTACGGCGGGTGCCAGGCGATCTCGCTGCCGAAGCGGAGGAGATCGTCCTTCTTGTCCAGCAGCCGCACGAACCACTGCTTCGTGGTGAGGATCTCGAGGGGGCGGTCTCCCTTCTCGTAGAACTTCACCGAGTGGGTGATCGGGCGCGGCTCGCCGCATAGCGGGGCGCTCCCGCCCGGGACGCTCGCCGCGGCGGGATCCCGGAGCTGGTCACCGACGATGCGCCTCGCATCCTTGACCGTACGCCCCGCGATCGCGGCGAACGCGGCCGTCGCCACATCCGGCCTCGTGCTGTCCGCTCCCACAGGGCGCGCCGCGATGCGACCGTCTCGTCCGAGGATCTGGCGCAGGGCGAGCCGCTCCTCCCGCCACCACAGGACATCGGTCTGATCGCCGAACGTGCAGACCATCAAGATGCCCGTGCCCTTCGCCGGATCGGCGAGGGACGTCGCGAAGATGGGTACCGGCACGTGGTAGAGAGGCGTGATCGCTCGCCTGCCGAGGAGCCCCCGGTACCGGGCGTCCTCGGGATGCGCCGCTATCCCGACGCACGCCGCCAGGAGCTCGGGACGCGTGGTGGCGATGACGAAGGAGCCGCCGCCCTCGACCGCCATCTCGATCTCGTGAAAGGCGGAGGCCACCTGCCTGTCCTCCACCTCCGCCTGCGCCACGGCCGTGCGGAAGTCCACGTCCCAGAGCGTCGGGGCCTCGGCCTGGTAGACGTGGCCGGCGCGATGGAGCCGGACGAAGCTCCGCTGCGCCGCAGCGACGTGGCGGCGATCGATCGTGGCATACGTCTCGGACCAGTCGACGGACAGCGAGAGGCGCCGGTAGAGCTCCTCGTAGGCCAACTCGTCTCGGGCCGTCACCTCGTGGCAGAGCTCGATGAAGTTCGCGCGCGACACGGGGCGCTCCTCCCGCGAGTCGGCCGGCACGAGCTTCAGATCGGGCACGTAAGGGAGCGTCGGCTCGCACCGCACACCGTACACGTTCTGCACGCGACGCTCCGTGGGCAGGCCGTTGTCGTCCCACCCGATCGGATAGAAGATGCTCTTGCCCCGCATCCGCTGCTGGCGCACGATGACGTCCTGGTGCGTGTAGGAGAACACGTGGCCGACGTGCAGCGATCCGCTCACCGTCGGTGGAGGCGTGTCGACGACGAACGTCTCGTCCCGCGCGTTCGAGGGGTCGAACCGGTAGATCCTCGACTCCTCCCACCATCGCTGCCAGCGCGCCTCGGCCGACGCGGGATCGAAGTGCTTCGCCTCGCGAGCTTGCGGATCGGCGGCCGGATGCGGGTTCGCCATGGGCCGGGCAATGTATCAGAGGCGGTCCGGCCGGACGTGGCGGGGTGGCCGGGACCGACACCGTCTGATAATCTTGAACGCCCTCGGGAGCGAAGGAGGTTTCACCATGGGTCTCACGGACATGTTTTTCGGAAAGAAGCAGGAAGGCGACGAATCCTCGAAGAGGATCCCCGTCAGTGCCGCTCCCGCGCCGAGGGCCTACGAGCCCAGGCCGGAACCGACCGAGGCGGAGATGCTGGCGACGATCAAGGACACGATCGCCAACAACAAGATCGCCGTCTTCATGAAGGGCACGCCCGCCCAGCCGATGTGCGGCTTCTCCGCGGCGGTGGTCGACATCCTCGGGCAGATGAACGTCCCGTTCGCCGGCGTCAACGCGATCGAGCATCCCCGCTTCCGCCAGATCCTCTCGGCCCACACCAACTGGCCGACCCTTCCCCAGGTGTTCGTCGGCGGCAAGCTCATCGGCGGCTGCGACATCGTGCGCGAGATGAAGGCGTCGGGCGAGCTCGACAAGGTCGTCGCCGAGGCGCTGAAGTAATGGCCAACCTCACGGAGGTCAAGGGCCTGATCGAGGCGGCCCTTCCTGGCGCGACGGTCATCGTGAACGACCTCACCGGCGGGGGCGATCACCTGAGCGTGAACGTGGCCGCCCCCCAGTTCGCCGGCAAGGGTCTCATCGACCAGCATCAGATGATCTACGCCGCCCTCAAGCACAAGATGGCGCCGGTCAGCCAGGAGATCCACGCGCTGCAGATCAAGACGTCCGTCCCCTAGCGCCCTCCCGTTGGAAGCGCACGGGGTCTGGTGATCTCCTCGGTCTTCAAAACCGCTGAGGACGCCGTGAAGGCGCCCGGGTGGGTTCGATTCCCACACGCTTCCGCCAACTCGCAACACCGCGCGAAATCGGTGCAGCCCTCGATGCCGACCGCCACGCGTCGACGAGGCCGCGGCATGCCGTCCAAGGTCCCTTGTCCTGGGCGGAGCCCTACGGGTAGGCGAGCACAGAGGCCTCGCTTCGTTCTTCCGTCCTGGCTGGGACAACCGCCGCCGTGGGTTGGGGAACGTGGCGGTCATCCCGGACCGGGAGCCTCTCGATCTCCGCGAATTCGGGCGCGCTACGGAAGACGTAGTCGCGCTGGGCGTCGTGCAGGATGAGCGTCGGCGTCTCGCCCTTTCCGACCACGAATTCGTAGCCGATTGCGCCGGGATCGAGGCTGACGAACGATAGGCTCCCGTCCCGGTTCTTCCGCGAGCCCACACTGGTCCGCCACTCGCCGAAGTCGAACAGCGTCTCCACACCCTTGTGGGCGACATCGAGGGTCCCAAGCGTCTCGTTGGTGTACCGGGATGAGAGCTTGGCGGCAGCCTCCGCATCGGGGGGCACCGTCAGGAGCTTCCGCTCGGCGGCACGCTCCTCGTAGAAGCTCCTAGCCTGGGTCGTCATGGCGGCAGCCGCCTCGTTGCGTCCGTCGAACAGCACCTCCAGGAGCTTTCGCCTGAACTGTGTGTTCAGGATCCATCCTGGTTCGCCGTTGGTCAGAATGACGGCTCCGACCCCATTCTCGGGGAGCCACATCATGGCGCTGTGGAAGGCGCCCATGCCGGTCTCCTGCAACACGACCTGCTTCCCGTAGGTCGTGTCCACCTGCAGTCCCAGCCCTTGGGACACGTCCGGACCGATGAACACCTGGGGCGCGCGTCGATCGCGGAGCAGCTTGGCGGCGATGTAGCGCTCTCCGTCCGGCAGCATGCCGCCGTCGAGCTCCATCTGGACGTAACGGAGCAGCTGGCGCACGCTACTCCAGGAGGCGCTCGCGGGCCCTACCAGCGCGGCCGAGCCGTTGATGTGGCCCCCTGCGCGCGCGGGTACTCCGTCGATGGACGACGCGTGAGGCTTCGCGCGGTTGCCGGCCGCCGCGGGGTCAGACTCCACGGCGGTGCGCCTCATTCCGAGCGGACCGAAGACGCGCGTCTCCATGACCTTCTTGGCCGCCGCACCGAGCTCCATGTCGGGGAACGACACATGGCCCCCAACGAATGCCGCCACGAGGGCCATGTGATTCGAGTACTGGTAGACTTCCCCGAACTTCGTCGTCGGCTGCGTGCGGGCGAGGGACGCCAAGATGCCATTGGGCGTCATGGCCTCCTGCTCGAGGACATATTCGAAATGCTGCTGTGGCATCCCGGTGCAGCCACAGAGCAGGTGCTTGACCAGCACTCTGCTCGTCGTGTCGGCATCCCCGAGCTCGAACCGCGGGAGGAGGTCTTTGACCGGGGTGTCCCAGCTCAGCTTTCCCTCCTCGACGAGCTTCGCGAGCACCAATGACGCCAACGCGTTGATGTTCAATCCTGCGAGGAACTGCGTGTCAGCGTCCGGCTTCCCCTTCTCGTCAAGATCCTTGACCCCATAGCCGTCCGCAAGCACCACCTTGCCGCCCTCGATGATGCCGATGGACGCCCCGGGGATGCGGAGCTCCTTCAGTCCGTCCTGCACGAATCTTCCGAGCTCCGCCAGCTGCTCCGGCCCGAGCTCCCGCGCCTTCCTCCCGGCGAACGACTCGCGCTCGTAGCCCCGCGGAAGGAGGCGTCCAAGGACGAGGGCGATCTGCGGCGCCCGCTTCTCCTCGAGCGCTTTGTCCATGTCGTTGATTGTCACCGTCCAGACGTCGTTCGCCTTCCGTGCCAGAGCTACCACGGTTCGCTTCTCGTTGGGCGAGGTCTGGTACTTGTAGGCCTTCATCTCCGACCACCCGTGCTCGTACCCGAGCTCGGTCGTCACCTTCAGCGGCCAGCCCACCTCCTTACCGTAGGCTTTCCACGAGGACGCGATAGCCGCGTCGGCGTCCCTCTCCCGGAGGTCCACGATCGCGATTGCCGACCCGCCTTCCGGCGGCTCGAGGATCGTCGCCGGTCCGCGAACCGTGAGTCGCCAGCCCACGGGTGCGATGAACGTGTTCCCTTCGAGCGTCGTGCGCGGCGTATCAATCTCCATCCTCCGGGCGGGACCCTCGGCTGCGTGGACGAGCACGGCAGCGAGGAACGAGACGACGGAGGCGGCGAGGCGGGCGCCGGAGCTAGGCATCCAGCAATGATAGAGCCGCTCCTGGACGATCGTCCTGATGCGCGCCGCCACTGGCTCGCCGGGCGAGTGCGGATCCGGCACTGCGCGCGCTGGTCCACTGGATCCCTGAAGAGGCTGTCCCTTCATCGACTTCTTTGAGAAGAAGTTCTCTAACGACGGATCGGTACGCGTGGTCGGGGACGAAGAGGCGGCGCTGGACGCAGGGTCCTCGCGGAGGGGCCAGGGCCCCTCCGCGAACCCCATTCAACGTTCGTAGTGGTCCCGCGCGGATCCATCCATGCGACCGCTCCTCAGGCAGCACGCCTTGAAAGCGCCGTCCAGATCCGCACGGGCAGCGATTGTTCCTGCCGAGCTTCTCGATCAGCTCCTTACCATCGCCGATGAATCCGCACCCCGCGCTTGACGTGCGTCTCGGACGGGAAGACTCGCCGGCGATTACTGCTACGAGAAAGGACGAGTTCTCGTAATCGTCGTGGATCGCCATGGGGCACCTCCGCGGCGCGGCCGCTCGGCATCGTACCGCGCAGCCGCCGCGGCTGCCAGGAACCGTGCAGGCGGTCAGGAGCGAGCGATGCCAACCGCGTTCGTGACACACTCTGGCGCCGGATCTCGCGCACGGGAGCATCGACCATGAAGCGTTCAGCCCACCTTCTCCTGGCAACCCTCGTCGTTGCGGCAACCGCGCGAGCGGACCATGGACCCGGCGGCTCCGGGCGGGGTCAACACGATCTCAGCGGAAACCCTGACGAAGGGCACGTTTGCGCTGACATTCGGCGTCGACTTCTCCACCTTCGAGACCGTGGACGACGCCGAGGGCCTCGACCGATCCGCGGCGTCGGGCGACCACGTCGACGCGATCGATCACTCGTTCATCGAGACGCTCGCGCTGTCCTACGGCGTGACCGATACGTTCGAGCTCGGCCTCGCCGCCGGCTATTACACCGCCCGGGACGCGCGCATCTACGACGCCGGCACGGAGGATCCGGAGGAGGAGCCTACCGTCAAGACTTTCGATCCCGACGGAGCTACCGACGTGTGGCTCCATGGGAAGTTCCGCTTCGCGAAGAGCGCGGACCGCACCAGCGCCTTCATCGGAGGCATCAAGGCGCCTACCGGCAAGGACAACGTCACCGACTCCGAGGGCGAGCCCGTCGAGCCCCCCTCTCGCGCCGGCACTGGCGCGTGGGACGCAGACCTCGCCTTCGCCCACACCGAGCGGATCTCCCAGAGGTTTCGCGTCGATGCAAGCGCCCGCTACACGTTCCACCAGCGCCACGAGGACTTCCGCATCGGCGACCGTGTCGATCTCGGGGTTGCCGCGTGCTACCGCATGAGCTTGAAGCACCTTCCGCGATGGTTCGTGATCGGCGAGCTGAACGCGCGCTTCCGGCAGCACAACGAGGAGGGATCGGCCGACGTGCCGAACTCGGGGGGCAACAGCTACTTCGCGACGGTGGGAGTCGTGACCCAGCTCTCCGAGAAGATGTCGATCGTGCTCGCCGGCGTGGCGCCGCTGATGGAAGACCTCAACGGTAACCAGGTCGAGACCCGCGCGAAGCTCCAGGCGGCGGTGTCGTTCGAGTTCTGACGCGCGGGCGGAGGTCGCTCGACGACGAGCGACGGACCGGAGCGCTCAGCGATTCACCACGAGCACGACGCTCTCCGTCTCGGTCGTGGTGGCGAGCCCCATCTGGCTGCCGAGGGGCGTGTAGTAGGCGGTCCCCCCGGCCACCTTCCACGCGTGCCCGTCGATCGTCACCTCCCCGTCACCCTTGACGATGTAGATCAGCTCGCTCACGTCGTCGTGCGGATGGATGTCCGACTCCTGGTTGGCGGGTCGATCGACCTTCATCAGATCGCAGCTCTGCTCGCCCGCCGGCCGCTCCTCCGCGAGGTAGCAGTAGGTCTTCTTGCCCACGTGACGCGTGGAGCGGTCGTCCCGTCGAGGAGCTCGATGTCGCGGCTCGGCGCTGACCCGGCGGGCGTCGCATCCGCCGCCGGAGTGCCGGGACTCTTCTTCTCCTTCCAGCTCTGCTCGGGCCCCCCGGCGAGGAAGAACTGGATCAGCTCGACGGAGGACGCTCCCGCGGTGAAACCGTGGACCGCTCCCGCCGGCACCATGACGGCCTGCCCCGGCCCGAGGTGTGTCTTCGTCTTGCTACGGGACAGATCGCCCTCGCCCGAGATCACGTAGAGAACCTCGGTGGCATCGCCATGGACGTGGAGGGCCATGACGGCGCCCGGGGCGACGTCGAGCCGGGTCAGCGACGCCTCGGTCACGCCCACGGTGGCCGCATCGAGGTAGATCCTCGCCTCGATCTTGCCGTCGGGGGTCTTCACCACGGGGGGGCTCTGGACCGCGAGATCGCGGGCAGCACGTCCGTCGGCCGCACGTCCGAGCCCGCCGCTTCCGGTCAGAGCGAGCAGGCAAGCGGCCGCGCCGTCACGCCCAGGGTCATGGCCGCAGCTTCTCCATGTCGATGCCGACGCCCCCATCTTCTGGCTTGCCGCTTCCTTGATGATGGCCCGGGAGATCACGACGCGCTGGATCTGGTTCGTCCCCTCGTAGATCTGGGTGATCTTGGCATCGCGCATGAACTTCTCGATCGGATAGTCCTTGAGGTAGCCGTAGCCGCCGAAGAGCTGCACCGCCTGGGTCGTGACCTCCATGCAGATGTCGGTCGCGAACACCTTGCCCATCGCCGAGAACTTCGACGGGTTGGGCACGCCCATGTCGATGAGGCGCGCGCCGGCGTAGACGAGCTGCCGCGCGGCCTCGACCTTCGTCGCCATGTCGGCCAGCATGAACTGGATCGCCTGGAAGGACGCGACCGTCTGTCCGAACTGCTTGCGGTCGTTGCACCAGTCGAGCGCGAGGTCGAGGGCGCCCTGGGCAAGCCCCACGGCCTGGGCGGCGACGCCGGGGCGGGCCCTGTCGAGCGTCATCATCGCCGTCTTGAACCCGCTGCCCTCCGGTCCGATGAGGTTCTCCTTGGGCACGCGGCAGTCCCGGAAGTGGATCTCGTGGACCGGCACGCAGCGGATCCCCATCTTGTCCTCGAGCTTGCCGATCTCGAAGCCGGGCGTTCCCTTCTCGACGACGATGGCGCTGATGCCGCGAGCCCCGCGATCGGGGCGCGTCGAGCAGAAGATCGTCTCGATCTCCGCCGCGCCGCCGTTCGTGTTCCACTTCTTGTCCCCGTTCAGGACGTAGTGATCGCCCTGGAGCTCGGCGCGGCAGGTCAGGCTGCCGGCGTCGGACCCGGATGCCTTCTCCGACAGGCCGAACGCGATGAGCCGCTTCGCGGCGGCGATGTCGGGAAGCCACCGCCGCTTCTGCTCCTCGTTGCCCGCGAGCAGGATCGGGAAGGACCCGAGCGCGTTGACCGCGTAGGTCACGCCGACGCCTCCGCAGATGCGCGACAGCTCCTCGACCACCATGCAGAGATCGAGAACGCCGCCGCCCATCCCGCCGTACTCCTCGGGGATCCAGACCCCCATGAGCTTCGCCTTCGCGAGCTCCGCGATGATCTCCCACGGGTACTTGTTGTCTCGATCGAGCTCCAGGGCGACCGGTCGCACGTGCTTCAACGCGATCTCGCGGGTGATGCCTTTCAGTTCTCGCTGCCGGGGTGTCAAGAGCTCGTCCATGGGTCTCCTCGCGCTGCTTTTCCCTCTCGTCCCGCGTGCGGGAAAAAGGGCCGCTATCTTATCTCCCCGGCCGCCGGCGGGCGGCGCACCCGATCGGTGACCGCTGTCCTTCCGTCCTTGCTCGCTGTCGCTCACCGCAGGAGCGCACACCTTGAAGGCTGGTCTATACTGTCCCGCTTTTTTCCGCGCCGTCGCATCCGGTACCCCATCCGATAGAGGCCTCTCGATGAAGAAGGAACGCGTCAAGTACTTCGAGAAGAAGCTGGGCGAGAAGTTCAAGGAAGTCGTCAAGGACTTCGACAAGAACAAGAACTACGGCCTGCGCGACCACGACCTGGGCGCCCATGACTTCCTCGACCTCGCGTCGGACAGCTACTACACGGAGTTCGCCCTGCTCCTGTCCGATACGGATCGCGAGATCCTGCGGCAGATCGAGGAGGCGATGCAGAAGATCAAGGACGGGCGTTACGGGGTCTGCAGCGAGTGCAAGTCGGAGATCGGCGAGAAGCGGCTCGACGCGGTTCCCTGGGCGCGCCACTGCATCAAGTGCCAGGAGCTGGAGGAGAAGGGTCTCCTCTAGAGCTCCATGGCCGCCGCCCGCCGGCCCCGCGTGCTGGTCGTCCTCAAGAAGAGCGCCTACCAGATCTACGTGCGGGAGCGCGGGGAGGCGCACATCGGACGCCTCGTCCGCGAGAAGCACCCGTCGGTGATCCACCTCGCCGCCGGGGATCGGGACCACGCGCGCTGCACCCGCGTCGTGACCCGCGCGCTGCGGCGTCTCGAGGTCGACTTCGAGCTTCACTACCGCGCCGAGCGGTTCCGGACCTCGGGGCTCGACCTGGTGGTCGCCGTCGGTGGGGACGGGACGCTCCTCGAAGCCTCGCATCACGTCACCGACGTGCCGGTCCTCTCGGTCAACTCGTCTCCCAAGACGAGCGTCGGCTACTTCGCGGGCGCCACGTCCGACGACGTCGAGGAGCGCCTGCGAGACATCCTGTCGGGCCGGGCGGATCCGGTCCCGCTCGCGCGGATGCGGGTCCTACGGAACGGCTCCCCCATCGTGCCGCTCGTGACGAACGACGTCCTCTTCTGCAACGACAACCCCGCCGCCACGAGCCGCTACATCCTCGAGGTCGGCCCCCGGAGCGAGCACCAGAAGTCGTCAGGGATCTGGGTCTCCACCGCCACCGGGTCGACGGCAGCCCTGAGATCTGCGGGCGGCACGGTGCTCGCGCCGCGATCCCGGCGGATCGCCTACGTCGTGCGCGGGCCGTACGCCGACCCGGGCTCCGCGTGGAAGCTCCGGCGCGGCTCCGTCGCCGCCGGAGAGCAGCTCGCCATCTACGACAGCGAAGATGCGGCGGAGCGAGCTCTACGTCGGATCCACCTCCGCCACACGCTGGTGATCGGCAGGGGCCGTGATGTTCGAAGGACTCCGGACGCCGCTCCGGCTCTACGGTTTCCGCCGTCCCGCGTGATGCCGGCACGCCGCGACGAGCGCGCTTCCGCGCGCTTGACTCCTCTCCCGACGCTCGATCTAATGGACGGCTCGCCCGGAGGTCGCGGGCGTTAGCCTTCCGTCAAAGGAGACCCCGAACAATGCAGCGCAAAGTCGTCCTGAAGAAAGATGCCATCCTCTGGGAGGCTGGCGAAAGCGCCCGCAACATCGGGATCCTGGAGGCTGGCAAGCTTGGCGTGAAGACCGAGACGCGCCTCATCGGAGTGATCTGGCCCGACATGATCTTCGGCGAGAGCGCCCTCATGGGCCTCGAGGGCACGATGCCCAAGCGCACCGCGACCGTCTTCGCCATGGAGGACGACACCAAGGTCACGGAGTACCCGGCGTCCTTGATCCGGCAGACCTTCGACTCGGGCCGCGACGTGATCGCCGCCTCTCTGCTGCGGACCCTGGTCGGCCAGATCTCCCGCAACTGCCTGCTGCTCGTCGCCGGCGCGAAGGACCGCCCGGTCGTCACGGTGCCTCTGAAGGGGATGATGCAGGGCGTCGTCTCGACCGCCGAGCAGCTCAAGGAGATCAAGGCGTGGGACGAGTTCTTCTTCACCTTCCGGTTCCTCTCCGCGCTGCGAGACTTCACGGCCCAGCTCCAGAACGAGCTCTTCATGCACACCTCCGATCGCGCCGACGCGATCCTCAAGGCCTCCGAGTCGATCCGCTCGCTCTTCAAGGAGCAGACCGAGCTTCTCCCCTTCCTCGACAACTTCCTGAAGGCCGAGCAGGACAAGGAAGACTGGCTCGAGAAGGCGTACTGAGGCCCGTCACAGCTCCGAGAGAGACGTCACGCGCCACCGGCCGTCGATCCGCTCGAGCGTGAGCGACGCGCGCCGTTCGAACGGCGTCGCGCCCCGGGGAGCGACGCGGAGCAGGAGCGAGTGACGCCCTCCCGCCTCCACGGCGTGCTCCGCGACCGAGACCGCCGGGCCGTCGGATCGATCGCCGTGCGCCCGCGCCCCCTCGTCGAGGCAGCGTAGCTCGAGCGGGCCGGCCGCCAGCCGCGCCGCCGAGGCCGGATCCTGCCGCTCGTGATAGAGCCGCACGAACTCGCGCGCCACGTCGCGCTCGCTCTCCGGAGCCGCGCGCCCGGCGATGCGCATCAGGAGCGCCCGGCGGGACGGGTCGACCTCACTCATACTCGAGCGCGGTCACGATGTCGAGCTTCGCCGCGCGCGATGCCGGGTAGTAGCCGGCCACGATCGCCACGAGCGTCGAGGCGGAGAGCGCGAAGGCGACCGCCGCCAGCGGGAAGTGGTAGTCGACCACCCAGCCCGTGTTCTGCGCGTTGAGGACGAAGATCAGGAGCACGGAGAGGATGGCCCCCGTCAGGATGCCGAGCACGTTGCCCGCCATACCGAGGAGGCCCGCCTCGAGCATCACCAGCCGCTTGATCTGGCCTCGCGTGGATCCGATGGCGCGCAGCACGCCGAGCACGCGCGTGCGATCGATCACCTCGGCCAGCAGCGTGTTCACGATCCCGAGGAGCGAGATCAGGAGCGACAGCACGCCGAGCATGTAGGCGATCAGGAACGAGTTGTTCACGATCTGATCGATGTCGCCGCGGAACTCCTTGTTCGTGAGGACGTTCAGGTTGTACGGGACGCCGAGGTCGCGCGCGACCGTCTCCCGGAGCGCGATCTCGTCGGTCCCCTTCTCGAGGTACATGCCGTAGCTGTCGACCATCGCATCGCCCCAGTACTTCTTCGTGAGCGCGCGGTCGCCGATCACCACGCCGCTGTCGGAGGTGAAGTCGCGCACGACCGCCGCGACCTCGAACGCATGACGCCCCGTCGCCGTCGGCAGCTCGATCGACTGGCCGGGCTTCACTCCGTAGAGCGCCGCGAAGTTGTCGCTCACGAACACCGCCTCTCCCGATAGCACCTTCGGCAACCCCTTCGAGACGCTGCCACCCATCTCGATCAGGCGGTTGTACTTGAGCCACTTCGAGAGATCGACCGACACCATCAGGATCACGCTGTCGGCGCCGTAGCTGACGTTGAACATCCGGAAGTAGGTCACGTCCTTGACTCCGTGATAGGCCTCGAGCTTCGCCCCGAGGCTCGGGCCCATCTGCGTCGACGAGGGGCCGACCACCCGTGAGGACGCGGCGACGATGAGGTTCGCATTGATGGAGCTGTCGATCCACTCCTCCATCGACCCCTTGATCGATCGCAGGAACGCCACCACGCTCACCATCATCGAGAGGCCGATCATCAGGGCGGCGACCGTGATCGACGTGCGCCCGATCGCCTTGACGAGGTTGTCGGCGGCGAGCGCGCCGAGGACCCGGAAGAGACGCCCCGAGAGCGGCCTCGCGACGGCGCGGAACGCGATCAGGAACGCGGGCGTCATGAAGCTCACGCCGAGCAGGATCGCGAGCGCCCCGAGGTAGCCCCCGAGGGGGAAGTGGCTGACGGGCGGCAGCCGGCACAGGAACGCGGCGAGGGCGAAGAAGCCGAGGCCCACGGCGAAGCTCCGCCAGGTCCCCTGCCTCCGGCTCACGTCGAAGGACGTGACGCGCAGCGTCTCCAGGACGGTGACGCGCGACGCCTGGGTCGCGGGGTAGAGCGCCGCCACGAAGGTCGCCGCGATCCCGAGGAGCCCGCCGCCGATCAGGACGCGGGGATCGATCACGAGCTGCTTCACGTCGACGCGCAGGTAGATCTGCGACACGATCTTCGACACGGCGCCGAGCATCACGCGCGAGAGGAGCATCCCGAGCGGGATCCCGCAGAGCGCCCCGACGATCCCCATCACCGCGGCCTCGAGCGTGAAGAGGAGCTTGATCCGGCGCCGGCTCACGCCCACCGATCGCAGCACGCCGATCTCCTTGCGCCGCTGGACGACGGAGATCCCGATGGTGTTGTAGATGAGGAAGGTGCCGGTCAGGAGGGCGAGCATGCTGCCCATGTCGAGCCCGCTCTTGAACGAGCGCAGGAGCTTCGTGACGTACCCCGATCGCTGGTAGGGCCGCCGCACCTCCAGGCCGGACGGAACGACCCTCTTGAGCGCGGCGATGAGATCGTCGATCCGCTCGGGGTCCTTCGCGATCACGTCGATGCGATCGAGGCGCTTCTCGCGCTCGAAGGCTATCTGCGCGGAGTAGACGTCCATCAATCCCATGGCGCCGCCGAAGGTCTTGGCGGGGCCCTCGGGCTTCAGGAGCCCCCGCAGCACGAAGTCCTTCGTGCCGGTGGCGGTCACGAGCGGCACCGTGTCGTCGAGCTTCAGGTGGAGCTTCGCGGCGAGCTGCTCGGTCAGGATCAGCGAGTCGGTCGCGTTGAGGAACTCGAGCGGGTCGGTCATCTCCATCGACCCGTCCGTGAACTTGTAGTCCCGGAACGCCCGGTCGCCGAGCGTGTCGATGCCCATGATGTAGATGCGCTCCGACGTACCGTCGGGCGCGCGGTAGATGCCGGTCGCCTCCAGGATCGGCGCCTGCGCCTTCACCCCCTGGACGTCCTGGACCGCCGTGGAGACGTCCTCCGAGAAGCCCGTCTTGCCGCCGGAGATCTCGATCTCGGTGCGGCCCGACACCTCGTCGACCGTCCTCTTGAACGACGCGAGGATCGAGTCGTTCATGCCCCCCACCGCCACGATCGTGGCCACTCCGAGCACGATGCCGCCGACCGACAGCGCGGTGCGCACCTTCGCCTGCCAGAAGCGGTAGATGGAGATGAAGCGGAGGAGGTTCCAGAGCCCCGTCACGCGCGTCCTCACACGGCGAGATCGGCGGTCGCGGCCTCGCGCTCGGCGTTCGTGACGATCTCCTCGCCGCAGAGGCGGCCATCCTTCATGTGGAGGATGCGCTCGCCGTAGTGGGCGGCCTTCTTCGCGTGGGTGACCATCACGACCGTGTTGCCGTAGCGCTTCACCGAGTCCTGCAACAGGCGGAGGATCTCGTGGCCCGTGCGCGTGTCGAGGTTGCCGGTGGGCTCGTCGGCGAGCAGGAGCTTCGGACGCGCCACGAGGGCGCGGGCGATCGCCACGCGCTGGATCTCCCCGCCGGAGAGCTCGTCGGGCTTGTGGCCCGATCGCCCGCCGAGGCCCACGGCGGCGAGCATCTGCTCGCCCGCGGCGCGGACGGCGGAGAAGCGCTTGCCCGAGAGCAACAGGGGTAGGAGCGCGTTCTCGAGCGCCGTGAGCGTCGGCATCAGGTTGAAGAACTGGAAGACGAATCCGATCGAGCCCGACCGCAAGCGCGTCAGCTCGTCGTCCCCGAGCTTGCCGTAGCTCACGCCGTCGAGGTAGATCTCGCCCGAGCTCGGAAGGTCCAGCCCGCCCAGGAGGTTCAAGAGCGTGCTCTTGCCCGATCCCGACGGGCCCATGATGGAGAGGAACTCGCCGCGGCGGATGTCGAAGCTCACATGGTCGAGGGCCACCACGGGCTTCTTCCCCATAAGATAGATCTTGCTGACGTCCGCGAGGCGCAGAATGGCGTCCATGATCAGAGGAACGCTGGAGTATAGCTGGCGGTTCACGGCGACGTTCCTGCTCGCGGCGACCGCCGCCGCCGCGGGTGGGCCGCCGCCGATCCCCGACGTCCGGCTCGTCGACGCCTTTCCGGGGATCGAGCTGGATCGCCCGCTGTGGCTCACCCACGCGGGCGACGGATCGGGTCGCTTCTTCGTCCTTGAGCAAGAGGGCCGCATCCGGATCCTGCGCCCCGCAAGCGCCTCGCAGGCGAAGCCAGGCGTGTTCCTCGACATCTCGTCCTCGGTCCGCACGGTGCACAACGAGGAAGGGCTTCTCGCGCTCGCGTTCGCGACCGACTATGCCAAGAGCGGCGCGTTCTACGTCTTCCACTCGGCAAGCGACCCCCGCCGCAGCATCCTCGCGCGCTACCACGTGAAGAAGGACGATCCCGACGCCGCCGACCCGGCGAGCCGCGAGGTCCTCCTCGAGGTCGAGAAGCCGTACGGCAACCACAACGGCTCGACGGTCCTGTTCGGGCCCGACGGCGACCTCTACCTGAGCCTCGGAGACGGCGGAGGCGGCGGCGATCCTCTCCGGTCGGGGCAGAACCTCGCGGTGCTCCTCGGGAAGATCCTGCGCATCGATGTCGCGGGTCACGACCCCGGTCTCGCCTATGCGATCCCGCGCGACAACCCGTTCGTCGCCACGAAGGGCGTGCGGCCGGAGATCTGGGCGTACGGGCTTCGCAACGTCTGGCGCATGAGCTTCGACGCGAAGACCGGCGATCTCTGGGCAGGAGACGTCGGGCAGGACTCCTGGGAGGAGATCGACCTCATCGAGAAGGGCGGCAACTACGGCTGGAACCTACGCGAGGGTACGCATCCCTTCAAGGGCGGCGCGGCGAGCGCGTCCTTCGCCGAGCCGGTGATCGACTACGGCCGGAAGGACGGAGCGTCCGTCACCGGTGGCTACGTCTATCGCGGGGAGAAGCAGAAGGGCCTCCAGGGCGTCTACCTCTACGCGGACTTCGTCACCGGGAGCATCTGGGGCTTGCGCCACGTGGACGGCAAGGTCGTGGCGCAGCGCCGCGTCCTGGAGCAGCCGAAGAACATCGCTTCCTTCGGACAGGGTCCCGACGGCGAGCTCTACGTGTGCGCCTTCGATGGACACGTCTATCATGTAGAGGAGGTGCCCGCCCGATGAGAAAGAGCCTGCTCGCGATCGCCCTCGTCCTCTTCTCATGGTCCGCGCGATCGCAAGACGCCGGACCCGCTGACGGTGCCGCCACCGACGAAGCCGCCGCGCACCATCCCGATGGCGAAGGCCCCAGGATGAGCGACGCGCCCGCGGTTCCCGACGACCCCTCCCTCATGTCAGACGACCAGCGCGACGCGAAGATCGCTCAGCTCAAGAGCACCTACCAGGGGCTACGCAAGCTCCAGGACGACCTCGAGCGGAAGCTCGACGAGGCGAAGGACGCCGCGACCAAGGGTCAGGTTGCGCCGGAGAGCGATGACGAGGAGAGCAGCACGCCCGCGCCGTCGAAGGGAAAGGGAGCGCTCCAGGGTCCCGCCCGCCGGGGAACCGCCGGCGGAGGAGGCGGCGTCAAGCGCCCGCACCTGGGCAAGAACCCCGTCGAGCAACTCCAGGGTCAGCTCGACCAGATCGAGGAAGCGCTCGATCGTGTGGAGACAGAGGCGAGGCGCTACGGCCTGGGACGTCCCGCTCTCATGCAGAAGTAGCTGGTCTTCTGGTTCAGCGACCCAGCAGGAGCTCCCCAGCCTCGCCGGTCCTGGGAAGCTGAACTAGCCTAGAACCCGAGGTTCCCGCCGCTGACCGTGACGCCGTAGTCGGTGTTCCCGGGGAACGCCGTGAAGCTGACGAGCAGGATGAGGTTCGCCCCGTTGTAGCTGTAGGCCCGGACGGTGGAGTTCGCTCCGGTCACGATGCCCTGCCCGACCATCAGATCGTCGTTCGCGCTTCCCCCGACGTCCCCGGCACCGATCCCGCCGCCGTTCTGGATGAACCCCGCAAGCGGTGCGAGGACCGAGCCGTCGTAGTTGAGCCCGTTCACCGTCGGAGGGAGCACCGCGCCGGGCCCTGTGTCCGCCTCGATCTCGTCGAAGCTATCGCCGTCGACGTCGCCCGCCGCGACGTGGAGGCCGTACAGGGGTCCCGGGAAGATCAGGCGATCGACCTTGGTGATGGCGGAGAACGTTCCGCCGTCGTAGTTCCACGCCCGGAGTTGCGGGCTCACGTTCGCGCCCGCGCCCGGTCCCGTGAGCATCTCCTCGATGCCGTCGCCGTCGATGTCACCCGCGGAGACGACGCATCCCCACTGCACCCCGGTGAAGGCATACACGTTGACGGCGAGGATTGCCGCCACGCTCACGTTGTCGAAGTTCCACGCGCGGAGCTGGGGACCGAACGTCGGGACGGCGCCGGGTCCGGTGAGGATCTCGTCGAAGCTGTCGGAGTCGACGTTACCTCCGGCGACGATGACGCCGTACTTCGTCGTGCCGTAGGCGAAGAAGTTGATCTTCCCCATCGCCGTTCCGTCGCGCAGGAACCCGCGCACCTGGCAGCCGAGAGCCGGCCCGGGTCCCGGCCCCGTCAGGATCTCCTCGAAGAGCGCGCTGTTCAACTCCCCGGCCGACGCGAAGACGCCGTAGGTGCCCGAGGCGTACGCAAGGAAGTCGGTCGTCGAGGGCGTGCCCGCGGAGGTGAAGACGCGCACGCGGTTGGTGTTGGTCGGCCCCGGTCCGTTGCCGACCACGAAGTCCACCTGAGCCGAGGCGCCGGTGGACCAGAGCGAGAGGATCGCGATGGCGAGCGTGGGAACAGGCTTCTTCATCGTCATCAGTAGTCGTAGTGGCCGGAGCCGACGTTCACGCCGTACGTGGCTCCGTTGAACGCGACGAAGCTCCCCGGAAGCTGCACGAGCGCGGCGCCGGTGTAGCGCCACGCCTTGACCTGGGAGGTCGCCACCGGATCGCGGCCGGCGCCGCCGATGAGGTCGCCCTGCCCGTCGTTGTTCAGGTCTCCGAGCGACACGCGGCCACCGTACATGGTGCCGGTGAATCCCACGATGTCGAAGCCCGGGAGGTTGGTGATCGAGGCGTTGTCGTAGTCGAAGCCGCGGAACTGCGCCGGGAACGACGCCGTCGGTCCGGACCGGGCGCGACGGCGATCTCCGCATAGGCGTCGGCATCCACCGATGCGCTCGCCACGTTGGCGCCGTACTGCGGCGGGGTGAACGCGTTGAAGTTGATCTTGGCGATGCTGCCGATCGACGCGCCGTCGAAGTTCCAGCCACGGACCTGCGGGCCGAAGACCTGCCCCGGCCCGGGGCCGGTGACGATCTCCGCATAGCCATCGCCATCGACGTCGCCGCCCTCGACGTTCACGCCGTACTTGAGCGTCCCGTAGGCGAAGTAACTGATCTTGGCGATCGTGCCGATCGTCGCGCCGTCGAAGTTCCATCCGCGGACGTGGGGGCCGAACACGGCGCCCGGTCCCGGTCCGGAGAGGATCTCGTCGAAGGCATCCGCGTCCACCGGCTCGACGCCGACGTTCACGCCATACTTGAGCGTGCCGTACGCGTAGAAGTTGATCTTGCCCATCGACGTGCCGTCGCGGCGGAAACCGCGCACCTGCGGGCCGAGCGTGTCGCCGGGCCCAGGACCGGTCAGGATCTGGTCGTCCACCGTGGCGCTCACGTCCCCGCCCATGACGTTCGTCCCCCATGCCCCGGCGTTGTAAGCGAGGAAGTCGACCGCGGTCGCCGCGCCGGACTGCGTGAAGACGCGCACGCGATTGTCGTTGGGCTGGCCGAGGCCCTGGCCGATGAGGTAGTCGACGCGCTGGTCGATCGTCAGCACGTAGGCGAGGCTACCCGTGCAACTCTGCGCATCGGTAGCGGTAACCGTGAACGTCGACACCGATGCCGTCGTCGGCGTACCCGACAGGACTCCGCCGGCAGAGAGCACGAGGCCCGCCGGGAGCGCCCCGGCGGTGACGGCGAACGCGTAGGGAGCGACCCCGCCGGACGCCGTGATCGTCTGGCTGTAGCTCTGACCGGCGCTCCCGTTCGGCAGCGCCGCCGGCGAGAGCGCGATGACGTTGCAGATCTGGATCGTGTACGGCCTGCCGCCAGCACAGCCGTTGGCGTCGGTTGCCGTGGCCGTGAAGCTGTAGGTGCCCGACGTGGTGGGCGTACCCGAGAGGACTCCCGTCGTCGCGAGGGTCAGGCCGGGAGGCACGGTACCCGCCGTGATGGCGAAGGTGTAGGGCGCGGTCCCACCCGACCCGGTGATGGTCTGGCTGTAGGCCTGACCGACGAGCCCGTTCGGGAGCGACGCCGGGCTGAGGCTGATGTTCCCGCAGATGAGGAACTGGTAGCTCCTCACGCCTGGGCAGCCGTTGGCGTCGGTCGCGGTGACGGTGAAGGAGAAGCTCCCGCCGGTCGTGGGCGTGCCCGAGAGAACCCCGCCGGTCGTGAGCGTCAGCCCTGGAGGAAGCGCGCCGGCCGTCACCGCGAACGTGTAGGGGGCGGTGCCGCCGTTGGCCCCGAGCGTCTGGCTGTACGGAACACCCACGCTCCCCGCGGGCAAGGTCGGCGGCGTCACGGTGATGGCGGGGCAATCGCGGTAGAGCCACAGGTCGTTCACCGTGTCGACGGGATCCCATCCGCCGAACACCGCGACATCTCCCGTCGTCGACCGGTAGGCCGCGCTCGCGCCGTACCGCGCCGTCAGGAGCGGCGGCGCCGGAGCGCCGGCGGTCCACGCCGCGCCGTCGTACTCCCAGGTGTCCTTCTTGCGCGAGACGGCGTCGAATCCGCCGAACAGGACCGTCGCTCCGAGTCCCCCGTGGTAGGCCATGGCGACGCCATAGCGCGCCGTGAGCCCCACCGGGGCCGCCGGGCCGGCGGACCAGGCCGTTCCGTCGTACTCCCAGGTATCGTTGCGAAGTGCGGCGCCGGTGCTGCCGCCGAAGAGGACGACCAGCGCGCGCACCGAATCGAACGCCATGCCGTGCTCGGCCCGAGCCACGAGCCCCGCCGGGGCCGAGGGACCGGCGGTCCACGCCGTCCCGTCGTACTCCCACGTGTCGTTCTGGTAGGCGCCGTCCGATCCCCCGAAGAGCACCGTCACGTTGCGCGCCGAATCGAAGGCGAGCGCGTGTCCGAACCGGCCCGTCAGCCCGCCCGGCGCGGCGGGCCCCAGCGTCCAGGTGACGCCGTCGTACTCCCACGTGTCGTTCTGATACGTGCCGTCGGATCCGCCGAAGAGGACCGTCACGTTGCGTGACGAATCGAAAGCGATCGCGTGGTACGTGCGCGAGGTGAGACCGCCCGGCGCCGAGGGACCGTTGGTCCATCCCGTGCCGTCGAACTCGGTGGTGTCGTTCCGCGCGTAGGGCCCCCCGCCGGCGAACATCACGACACGATCGCGCGCGCTGTCGTACGCGAGCGCCGCGTGGAGACGCTGGCGCAGGCCCGGCGGCACGCCGCCACCGATGCTCCAGGTGTTCGACGCATAGTGCCAGGTGTCGTTCAGATCGCCGCCCCCGCCCAGGGATCCGCCGAAGAGAACGACCTCCCCCTGCGATGCGAGATAGCCCATCGTCCCCAGGCGCCGCGGCGCGAGCCCGATCGGCGCGGCGGGCCCCGCGGTCCAGGTGCTACCGTCGTAGAGCCAGGTGTCCGAGAGCGCCGGGAGCGTGGCGTCGGCCCCCCCGAAGAGGACCATCGAGGTGCCGGTGGTGGCGAAGCTCGCGCCCCAGCGCGGCGTCAGACCCGCCGGAGCCGCGGGCCCCGCGGTCCATCCCGCTCCGTCGTACTCCCACGTGTCGGCATAGTAAGTGGTCGCGTCGCGGCCTCCGAAGAGCACGACGCGGGCGCGCCCGCCGTCGTAGGCCATCGCGTGATCGGCGCGAACCGTGAGCCCCGCGGGCGCGGCGGGTCCCGGAGTCCAGGCGGTGCCGTCGTACTCCCAGGTATCGCGTCGCAGCGTTCCGTCATCGCCTCCGAAGAGCACCGTACGTCCGAGACCGACGTGGAACGCCATCGCGTGGTTCGAGCGCGGCGTCAGCCCCGCGGGAGCCGTCGGTCCGGCCGTCCAGCCGCTGCCGTCGTATTCCCAGGTGTCGTCGTAGAGCGTCGCGCCGTCGGTACCACCGAAGAGCACCACGCGCGAGCGCGCCGCATCGAACGCCATGGCGTGGCCGCGCCGCGCCGTCAGCCCGGCGGGGGCCGAGGGCCCTCGCGTCCAGGCGGTGCCGTCGTACTCCCACGTCTCCGCCGCACCCTGCGTTCCGCCGAACACGACGATGCGCGAGCGCGTCGCGTCGTACGCCAAGGCGTGGCCGGACCGCTGGCGCGGAGAGAGCTCGACGTGGATCCACGCGGCCGACCGCGCGACGCCATCGCCCAGAGCCAGCAGCATCATCGAGGCGACCGCGATGCGGCCGTGGGATCCTGCAATCCGGAGCGCTCTGTTCAAGGCTGCCACTCCTCGCAAGGAACGGATGGGAACGAAGAGGAAGTTTACCACCTTCACTCCGTCGCGACGCGCACTTGTCCCGGCGACCGGACCCGAATAACCTACCGGGCCGCGGAGGCGACCACCATGCCCGACAACAAAGAAATGACTGCCGCGGACCGCAGGCGCTTTCGACGGCTGGCAACGCGGGCGCCGCTCCTCGGACGCTCGCGCGGTCCCGACGGCGTCGAGGGGATGGTGATGAACATGAGCGAGGGCGGCCTCTCTTTCGAGTCGCCGCGCGCGCTGGCGTCCGGGACGAAGCTCGATCTCGAGATCACGCCCCCCGACGCGACGCTTCCCATGGCGAAGCTCCACGTCATCGCCCAGGTCCGCTGGTGCGCCCCGTCGCAGGAGACGCCGGGCCACCACTGGATCGGCGTGATGTTCCTTCCCGACGGGCGCGATCACCGGCAGGGCATCCTGAAGTTCGTCGACGACTGGACCCTCCCCCAGGGTTGAGCGGAGCGAAGGCGTGAGCGAGACCGCGGAGCCGAAGCCCGCCGCGCCCGGAGCGCGCGGCGCGGGCGGAACGCCGGGCGGGCTCGGAACGTTCTTCGCCGGCCTGGCCCTCGCCGTCGCCGGCGCCTACTGGATCCTGAACCAGGTCACGGTGTACGGCAGCTTCCAGTTCTTCCACTTCATGGGGCTCGGCGGCGGGGGCGGCTTCGGCCTCACGATGGTGATCCTCCTCATCGGGATCGCCATGCTGTTCTTCGACGGCAAGAGCGTCGCGGGCTGGATCGTGACCGGCATCGGCACCGTCATCATCCTCGCCGCGGTCCTCATGTACATGACGATCGCATTCCAGCAGACGAGCCTCTTCAACACCCTCCTGATGTTCGGCATGCTGGCGGCGGGGCTCGGGATGATAGCGCGGTCGCTGCGGTCGCTCCCGCCGGCCTGACGTTCGGATTGCCCCGCCCCTCGCTCACGAAACGCCTCCTCTTCCTCGCAACCCCGACCGTCCTCCTGCTCGCGGTGCTGGAGGGCGGGGTCCGCGTCGCGGATCTGGAGCGCTGGCTCCGATGGCGGCTCGCCAAGCCTGCCCTCTTCTCCCCGATGCTCGGCGACCACATCGACAGGAAGCCCTCGTCGCAGTACTCCGCTCCGACCGAGCGGGACGGCCGCAAGCTGACGCGCATCGAAGGCGACGAGCGGATCACGGTGCAGGACCCGATCGTCCTCTGGCGGCTCAAGCCCGACGCGGTCTGGGAGAAGCAGGGGTGGACCATCATCACCAACTCCCTCGGCTTCCGCGACCGCGAGTGGCCGGCCGCCAAGCCCGCGGGAGAGGTCCGCATCCTCTGCATGGGCGACTCGGTGACGTTCGGTTGGAAGCTCGACGAGAAGGACCTCTGGACGACCCGCCTCGGTCCAGCGCTCGACGGCATGTCGACGGGACCCGCGTACCGCGTGATGAACGCGGGCGTTTACGCCCACACCTCCGTCCAGGGACTCGCGCTGCTCGAGGAGGGCAAGCTCCTCGGCCTCCACCCCGACGTCGCGATCGTGACGTATGGTGCGAACGATGCCACCGGCGTGGGCCGCGCCCTCACGGACGTCCTGGAGCGAAGCCATCGCCGCCTGCCGGGATTGCTCGATCACCTCGCCGTCTACCGTTGCCTGCGCCTCGTGCTGATCCCCGCGCGCGATCGCCTCCTGATGGCGCACTCGGTGGCGGTCTCGAAGGAGATCTACCGCGACGCGATGACCCGCATCGTCCAGCTCCTGAAGGCGCGCGGCGTCGCGACTCTCGTCGTGGGCGAGGCGCTCGTCGATCTCCCCGGCTCGCAGCGCATCGCCGAGCTGCCGAGCTACGTGCGACTCGCATCCGAGATCGCCGCCCGGGAGGGCGTCCCGTTCCTGGACCTCTCGCCGTCGTTCGCCCGCCACGTCAAGGTCGGCGGGGCGGCGGGATTCGCGGGAGGGGGCGAGGCCACCTCCGACTACTTCTTCGACGCCTGCCACCCCACCGCGAAGGGCGCGGGCATCGTGGTGGACGCGCTCCATCGCGAGCTCGCGGCGACGGTGCTCTCCGGCAAGGTGCGCCCTCCGGCGGGGCAAGCGCCATGACGCGCGGCGGCGTGCTCCTCGTCGGCGCCGGTGCCCTGGTCCACGCCGCCTTCGTCGCGTCGCTCGTCCTCGGACACACCGTCGACCACCCGAACGGCAACAAGGCGACGGTCGTCGCGAACCCCTCCGACTTCCATCGCTACGGCTTCCTGAACGACCTCTTCAACGACGGCGCGCCCTACATGTACGGCCAGGGAGCCGACTTCTTCATCGTGCTGTCGGCGGGAAGGTACTTCCTCGAGGAAGAACATGTACGACCTGCGCCCCCACAGGAGCGTGCCGTACGCCTACATCCCATATCCCTACCTGCCGGCGATCGGCGCGGTCGTCGCCATCGCCTGCCAGAAGCTCACGGCGTGGCAAGCCTACGGTGCATGGGTGATCCTCGACGAGGCCTGCCTCCTCGGCAACCTCGCGATGGCGTACGCGACCCTCCGGAAGCGAGGGCCCGCGACCTTCCCGCTCGTCGCCTTCTTCTGGCTCGCGTTCTTCCCCTACTACGTCGACGTCTTCATGGGACAGATGAACTTCGTGATGACGACGTTCCTCCACGCGTTCCTCTGCGCGGCGATCGCGAGGCGCCGCGTCGCGCTCGGGCTCGCGTTCACGGCGGGGCTCCTCGCCAAGATGCTGCCGATCGTCGCGGTACCCGCGCTGCTCCGGTTCCGGCGCTTCGGCACGCTCGCGCTGGCGGCCGCGCTGCTCCTCGCGACGATCCTCCCCGTCGCGGCGTTCCGGCAGCTGGTGGACGTGCCGGCTCCGAAGCCGCTCTCCCTTCTCGGCATCGAGAAGCTGCGCGTCCCGAGCGGGATCCACCAGGTGCTGAGCCACCTCTCGCCCAAGGCCGCGCCGGAAGACTACGCGGGCAGCCCGTCGTTCGGATCCCTCCTCCAGCACTTCGTGCGGATCCCGTGGCTCTCCGGCGCCATCCGGCTCGCGTTCCTGGGATCGGCCATCGCCATCACGTTCCTCGCGGCGGAGAGCCTGCCCCTCTCCGCGGCGCTCATCGTGTCGAGCTACTTCCTCACCTACGCCCATCCCTGGGAGCATCACTACGTGATCGCGCTCCCGCTCCTGTCGGTGCTCTGCTACCGGCAGGGGCGGTGGCCGCGCCGCGCGATCCTGGCCTGGCTCCCCCTCGCGCTTCCGACGCCCTACATTCTCTACGGGACGCGCACGATCGAAAGCGCGCTCTACCCGCTGTCGAAGGCCCTCGGAGCCGTGATCCTCTTCACGCTGTTCGTCGCCGTGAACCTCTCGGGAGATCGACGGTGGGATGCGTGAACGCTTTTACGGAAGCTTGACACCACGCCCGCGGGCGCGGACCTACATTCTTCACGCGACGTTCGTGAAGGAGGTCCCCGATGCGGACAACACATGCGCTCCTCGTTCTCGCCGGTCTCGCACTCCCGCTCGGCGCTGGCGCGCAGGACCCCGATCTCGCCGCTCTCGCGAAGAAGGCCGCCGTCTCCGGCTGCGACTGCGCCCTCCCCGCGCGCGTCGAGCTGCGAGCCGCCGGACCCGCGGGGCTCGCGGCGCTCATGTCGCTCTACGAGGAGTCGGGCAGGCCTGCGGCGATGCACGAGGCCATCGATGCCGTGGCGCGGCAGCGCGACGCCTGGGCGTCCGGCCTCTACTGGTACACGGACCTCGCCGAGGCCGAGCGCGCCGCGAGGGCGACGGGACGACCCATCCTCTCGCTGCGACTCCTCGGCAACCTCGACGAGGAGCTCTCGTGCGCTAACAGCCGGTTCTTCCGCAGCGTCCTCTATCCGAACGCGGAGGTCGCGAGAGTGCTCGGCTCGTCCTACATCCTCCACTGGCAGTCCGAACGGCCCGCGCCGCGCATCACCGTCGACTTCGGCGACGGGCGCCGCATGGAGAGCACGATCACCGGCAACAGCATCCACTACCTGCTCGATGCCGAAGGCCAGGTCGTGGACGCCCTCCCTGGCCTGGAGGGGCCGGCCGCCTTCCTGCGCTGGCTCGCAGATGCGGGTCCGGTGGCGCGCGATGCCGCGAACCTCTCGGGCGCCGCGCGGGCGCAGCTCGTCTCGGCGTATCACCGGAGGAAGGCACAGGCTCTCGACGCGGCCCTGGCGCGCGACATGAGCGCCGCGGGGGTCGTTCTGACCGCCTCCCCTGCCGGCACGGCGCCCGCCGCCCCCGACGCATGGATCGCCGCCCCGATCGCGCTCTCGAAGGCCGTCGCGGAGACGCCCATGCTGCGCGCCGTGAAGAGTGGCGGCGCGCCCAGGGACGACGACGCAGCGAGCTGGGAAGCGATCGCGCGGCTCCACGCTTCCGATGCCGCGCTCGACGCCGCGAGCCGCGCTTTCATCAAGGGGAAGCGACGCTGCACCGACGCCGAGCTCGCGCGCACCGTCGCTGCGCTCGAGACGACCCTCGCCGAGGACGGCGTGCGCAACGAGTACCTCCGCCACCGGCGGATCCACGACTGGATGGCCGCGGGCGCCACCGATCTCGAGGTGCTCAACCGCCGCGTCTACGCCGAGATCTTCCTCACGCCCCGGTCCGATCCCTGGCTCGGGCTCCTTCCGGGAGACGACTACCGTGCCCTCGACGGCGACGGCGTGAACGCCGAGCGCCAGAACCTCGCTCAGAAAGGCTGACGTCCATGCGTCTTCACGGCCCCGCGCTCGCCCTCGTGCTCGCCGCATCCCCCGCACTGGCCTCCTCGTTCGTCGTCCACGAGTGGGGCACGTTCACGACGATCGCCGGTCCCGACGGCAAGCCCGTCCTCTGGCGGCCGCTCGCGGGACACGACGACCTCCCGGCGTTCGTTCACCGGATCGACCGCCTGCCCCAGGGCCTGCGCGCCGGCCTCCCGTCGAAGCTACAGCGCACGGCGCAGGTGCGCATGGAGACCCCGGTCATCTACTTCTACGGCGACCGGGAGATGACCGCGAGCGTGCGCGTCCTCTTCCCGTCGGGGCAGATCACGGAGTGGTACCCAGAGGCGGAGACCGTCGCCGGTGGCGTCATCGACTGGGGCCGCTTCGCCATCGTGCCCGGCGCCGAGATCGCCCCGCCGGTGGAGGAGGCGCCGAGTCACTACTACGCCGCGCGGGACGTCGATGCCGCACCCGTGAGGGTCTGCGGTCAGGCCGGCATCGAGACCGATCGCTTTCTCTTCTACCGCGGCGTGGGCGACTTCACGCCGGCGGTCACCGCGCGGCTCGACGGAACGCGCGTCGTCATCGACAACACCGGCGCGTCGGGCGTGCAGGTGATCCTCTTCGAGAACCGCGGCGGCAGGGTAGGGTTCCGGAGCGACCGAATGGTCGTGAGCTCCGTGACGATGGATCGCCCCGAGCTCACCGCGGCCGCCGGGGACCTCGAGGGCATCGCGGCGGAGCTCGTGCGCGTCCTCACGAGCGAGGGCCTCTACGAGAAGGAAGCGCGTGCGATGGTCGCCACGTGGCGCGACTCCTGGTTCGAACCGGGCCTGCGCGTCTTCGCCGTTCTCCCGCGCAGCGCCACGGACGAGGTGCTCCCGCTGACGGTCGATCCGCGGCCGGATGACGTGGTGAGGGTGATGGTCGGGCGCACGGAGCTCATCACGCCCGAGATGGAGAGCGCGGTGAGGAAGGCGGTCGCGAGCGGCGCACCGCTGCCCTTCGGCCGCTTCGCCGAGCCCATCCTGAGAGAGATCGCGGCCGGGAGACCGGACCCGAAGGTGAAGGAACGTCTCGAGGTCCTCCTCGCGAGCCCCGACGCACGCGCCGAGCTACAGTGAACCGGCGGGGGACGAGCCCCCGCCCTGCGCCGGACCGGGGGGGGCACGACTCTCCCTACGCCATACTGGGAGCGTGCCCGAGCTCCCGGACGTCACGGTCTACGTCGAGGCGCTCGAGCGCCGCATCGCCGGTGCGACGCTCGAGCGCGTCCGGCTCGCGAGCCCCTTCCTCCTGCGCTCCGTCGATCCGCCGCTCCGCGAGCTCGAGGGCCGGAAGGTGATCACGATCGAGCGGCTCGGCAAGAGGATCGTCATCGGATTCGAGGGCGACCTCTTCCTGGTGCTCCACCTGATGATCGCGGGGCGGCTCCGGTGGAAGCCCCTCGGCACGAAGGTCCCCGGGAAGATCGGCCTCGCCGCCTTCGACTTCACCACTGGCACGCTGATCCTCACCGAGGCGAGCACGCGCAAGCGCGCGGCGCTCCACGCGGCGCGAGGACGCGACGCCCTCGCCGAGCACGATCCGGGAGGCGTCGAGGTGCTCTCCTGCGACCTCCGGACATTCGCCGAGGTGCTCGCCTTCGAGCGCCACACCCTCAAGCGCACGCTCACCGACCCGAGGATCTATAGCGGCATCGGCAACGCCTACAGCGACGAGATCCTCCACCGCGCGCGGCTCTCGCCCACCCGGATGTCGGATCGCCTCGAACCGGAGGAGACGGCGCGCCTGTTCGAGGCGTGCCGCGAGGTCCTGGCGGAGTGGACCGATCGCCTGCGCGCGGAGGCGGGCGACGCATTCCCGGAGAACGTGACCGCGTTCCGCGAAGGGATGGCCGTGCACGGGCGGTTCGGCAAGGCGTGCCCGCGATGCGGATCCCCGGTCCAGCGCATCGTCTACGCCGAGAACGAGTCGAACTACTGCGCGACCTGCCAGACCGGCGGCAAGCTCCTTGCCGACCGCGCGCTCTCCCAGCTCATGAAAGGCGACTGGCCGAAGACGCTCGAGGACCTCGAGGCGCGCAAGCGCTCCGCGCGGCTCGTTGGCTGAGAAGCTCGCGCGGCCAGATCTCCTGGGCGCCCTCGGCGTCGGCGCCGCCGCTCTCTCCGTCTACGGAGCGACGCTGTGCCCGACGATCTACACGAGCGGCGCGGGCGAGAACGCCACCGCCGTGCTCACGCTGGGAGTGCCCCACCCGCCTGGATTCCCGCTCTTCTGCCTGGCGGGAAAGCTCTTCACGATGCTGCTACCTCTCGGCGAGCCGGCGTGGCGCGTCAGCACAACCTCGGCGGCCTGCGGCGCGGCATCGTCGGCGATGCTGCCGTTCGTCGCGCTGCTGCGCCTCCTCCTGGGTCCGCGCGCCGCTGCCGCCGCGGCGGCGGCGCTCTGTTCGCCGCTCTCGCGCACCTTCTGGTCGCAAGCCGTCATCGCCGAGGTCTACACGTGCAACGCTCTGCTCCAGATCCTCGGCCTCGTCTGCGCGCTCTCGTGGACGCGCGGCCGCGCGCTCTGGCCGGCGGGCCTCGTCTTCGGTCTCGGCATCGCCGTCCACCCGCTGTCTCTGCTCTTCGCACCTGCCTGGCTCTCGGTCACCGTGTCCTCGCGCCGGAGCGCTCGATCGTCGCGGCCTCCTCGCCGCGGCCATCGCCGCCGGCGCCGGCGCCGCGCTCCACCTCTACGCGCCGATCGATCCGCGCGGATCCGGTACTCGACTGGGGAGATCGAGACGTGGGATCGCTTCGTCGCCTACATGCGCGGCGCAGTACCGCGGCCGCATGTTCGGCGTCGCCGCATCCGGTCCACACCCAGCGCGCGGCGCATATCGCCCAGCCTTCCTTTGCACGAGACGACCCGTGGCTCCTTCCGTGTCCCGCGATCGGAGCGTGGGTCCTCGCGAGGACCCATCGCGCGCTCGCCGCCGGGCTCGCCGCGGCTGCCGCGATCACCGCCGTCTACGCCGTCAACTACGACATCCCCTGGGAGATCGACGTCTACTTCATCCCGGTGGTGCTCGCGATGACGATCGCCGCCGCCGCGGGGCTGGAGCGGCTCGGCGCGCTCCTCGGCGGCGGAGCCGCCGCCCTGCCCGCGATCGCGCTCTTGCCGCTCATCGCCGGCTACCACCTGAACGACCGATCGCGGCACACGATCGTCGAAGCGTACGGGCGCGACATCCTGGCTTGCGCCCCGCAAGGCGCAACCGTGATCGCACCCGAGACCGACGCCGCATTCGCGCTGCTTTACCTCACGACCGTGCGCGGCGAGCGGCCGGACGTCACGGTCTGGGTCAACACCGCGGAGGGGGCGAGGCCTCTCGCGCGCGCTCTCGCCCCGACCGTGCGGCCCGTTCCCCTCGAACGCGTGGCCGCGGAGTCGCGCGCACCGGTCGTCCTTTGCGAGCCGCCGCCGCCGAGGTCCGGGATCGGTCTCGAGATCGAGCCCAGCGGTGTCGTCTACCGCGTCGCGTCGCGGCGCGTCCCGAGCGCGCCGCCGTTCGACTTCTCGCGCTTCGCCCTGGACGCCATCGTCCGCTCGGGCCCGCCCTTCGCCCTCGACGATCGCTCCCGGATCATCCTCTCGAAGTACCTCTTTGCTCGCGGCGATGCGCGGAGGCTCGGCGGGGACCGGGACGCCGCGCACAACGACTACGACGCCGCCGCGATGCGCGCGCCGGACGCGGCGGAGACCTGGATCGATCTCGCGAGCCGTCAGGAAGCGCTGGGCGATCCGGCGGCCGCGATCGCGTCGGTGCAAAGGGGCCTCGCCCTGCGGGACGACGCCATGTTCGAGAACCGGCTCGCGCGCCTCCTGATCGACGCTGGCCGGCGCGACGAGGCGATGGCCGCGCTGCGCCGCGCGATCGCCATCGACCCCGATCTCGCGATCGCGCACTCGAACCTGGGCGGCCTCCTCGGCATGAGGGGCGACGGGACCGGCGCGGTGCGCGAGCTCGAGATCGCCGTCCGGCTCGATCCCGAGAGCTCCATGGCCGCGAAGAACCTCGCCCAGGCCTACATGATGGTCGGCGATCGAAGGCGAGCCGCCGAGGCGATCCAGCGTGCGATCGCGCTCCATCCCGGGCAGCCGGACCTCCTCGCCATCCGAGCCGCGATCGGGGACCGGTGAAGACCTCCGGGGGAGGGCTCCGTCTCTGCCACCCGTGAGGCAGTGTTCTTGACACTCCGAGAAAGCGCGTGCTAGGTTGCCCGCGCCATGGCTGGACTCGAGAGGATCCTTCTCGTCGGCCCCGGCGAGGAGTGCCGGAGCGCCGTGCGCGCGGTCGCCGCGGAGCTTTCCTGTCACGTCCTCGAGGCCAAGGACAGCGGCGATGCGCTGGCCATCAACCAGGGGTCGCCGGTGGACGTGGCGATCCTGAACGGCGAGCTTCCCGACACGCCGCCGCTGGCGGCCATCCTGAAGCACCGTTCGCACGGCCGCACGCTCGTCGCCGTCATCGGAGGGCGCCTGCCGGACGACGCGGACGACATCCTGGCGGCCCCCGTCGATCGGTTCGAGCTGTCGGCCATGCTCCGCATCTACCGCAAGGTGCTCGGCCTTCACGAGCAGGTCGCCATGATGCAGGGCGAGATCGATCGCCTGCTCACGCGTGACGAGGCGACCGGGGCGCTCCGCAGGCGTGGAGTCGCGCGGCAGATCTCGCAGGAGTTCGCGCGCGCGGATCGCTACGGCGAGGCCATCTCGCTGGTGGTGCTCCACGTCGCGCACCTGCGCGACCTCAGCGCGGCCGAGGGCGCGCTGTTCGCCGACGACACGCTGCGGGAGATCGTCCAGCGGCTCGAAGGAAGCCTCAGAAAGTGCGACGTCGTGTCGCGCGTCGGCTGGGATCGCATCCTCGTCTTCATGCCCAACACGTCGAGCGTCGGCGCCTACTTCGCCGCGGAGAAGATACGCGGCCTCGCGAGCTCTGCGCCCGTCACGCACGCCGGCAAGAGCATCGCGATCGAGGTGTCGCTCGGAGTCAGCACGCTGCAGGACGGCAACTTCGGCAGCGCCGACGCGCTGATGGCGGCCGCCGAGGAAGCCCTCCACCAGGCCCAGACGAAGGGGCCCGGCACCGTCGTCCTGTTCCATCCCGTCGCGCCGGGCCCGTAGCCCCGGATCGATCGGCCAGGCGAGCAAGGAAGCGCTCGCCGCGCTCCCTCGGCGACTGAGGGCGGAGGGCTACTTGCCCTTCCCGCCCTTCTTCTCTTCCTCCGCCTTCTTCTTCTTGGCCGCGGCGTCCTTGTCCTTGTCGGCGGGCGCTGGCTCCTTCTTGGCCTTGTCGTCCGGCTTCGGAGCTGGGGGCTGCATGCGCGGCGCGGGCTGCGGCGCGACCTCGCTGGGCTTGCCTTCTCCTTGGGTGGGCGGGGCGGGCCCAGGGCGGGGCGCGGCGCCGGTGGCGGCGCGACTTCCTTCGGCTTGCCCTTCTCCTTCGGCGGAGCCGGGCGGGCTGCGGCGGGGCAGGCGGCGCGGGGCGCGGAGCCGGCGGAGGTGTAACCTCCTTCGGCTTGCCCTTCTCCTTCGGCGGGGCCGGAAGCGGGCGGGGCTGCGGCACGTGCGGCGCCGGGCGCGGAGCCGGCGGAGGTGACCTCCTTGGGCTTGCCCTTCTCCTTCGGCGGGGCCGGGGGCCGGCTGCGGCGGAACGTACGGCGCGGGACGCGGAGCCGGCGGAGGTGTGACCTCCTTGGGCTTACCCTTCTCCTTCGGCGGGGCCGGGGCGGGCTGCGGCGGAACGTACGGCGCGGGACGCGGAGCCGGCGGAGGAGTCACTTCCTTGGGCTTTCCCTTCTCCTTCGGCGGAGCCGGGGCGGGCTGCGGCGGAACGTACGGCGCGGGACGCGGAGCCGGCGGAGGAACGACTTCCTTCGGCTTCCCCTTCTCGGGCGGCGCGGGCTGCGGCGGGACGCGCGGCGCGGGCTGCGGCGCCATCGGCGGCGGGACGATCTCCCTCGGCTTGCCGGGGTGCTCCTTCGGCGGCTTCGCCACCGGAGGTTGCGCCGGCGCGGGTTTCAGGATCGGCGCCGTGGGTGGGCCCTTCTTGCCGCTCTTGGACGGCGGCAGCACGACCTTGAACGGCTTGTGGGGATCGGGGAGCTTCACCTTCGCCGGCGGGGTCTTGCCCGCGGGCGTGCCGGGAACGACGTGGATCCCGGGCGCCGGGATCTTGTGCAGCCGCGCCTGCACGACCTCCACCTTCTTGTGCACGGGCGCACCATCCGGAGCGATGACGAACGGCGTGCGGCTCGCGAGCGCGGGACGGAACTTCTTGGCCGGCGCGACGACGTTCATCGTCACGGGGCCCTTCCAGAGAGCGACGGTCGGGGCGCTGATGGACCGGCTGCCCGCCACGAAGCCGCGGACCGGCAGGTAGGACCAGGCGTGGAGATCGATGTCGACGTTGCCGATGCGGATGTCGACGCCGCCGAGCACGACCGGGCGGCCCCAGGGATCGAGAGGCGCCCAGAACACGCTGTCACCGTAGGTCGTGAAGTAGCAGCGGTGCGGGGCCCACACCGCTCCCGGGAACCAGAGCCACCCGTAGCCGGCGTGATACGTCCAGCTCCCGTAGTGGTGCGTGACGTAGCCGAACGGGTCGTAGGAGATCCACGTGTATCCGTAGGGCGCAACGTAGGTCCAGTAGCCGTTCGAGTAGGGGCGCCACGATCCCGTCACGCGCGGCGCGTAGTAGGTCTCGCCCTCGACGTCGACCCAGCTTCCGTTGTCGTCGAGGTCTTCCTCGCCGGGAAGCTCGCGGCCAACGTGCTGGTAGGAGGGACGCTCGTACTGCGCCGGACGCTCGTTGTCGCGCTCGTTCGCCCAGGCATCGAAGTCGTCGTAGGACGATTCCTCGACGGCCTCGGGATCGCTCGGAAGCGACCCCGGGTCGACGTAGAACCGGCTCACCGCCGGGACCATCGTCGTACCCTGGGGATCGGCCACGCCGGCCTCTCCCGAGTAGACGGTGTAGCGCGTGTATCCGTCCTCCGCGATGTCGACGCGCAGGTAGCTACCGCCGTTGAGCTCGATGCTCGCGCCGGGCGCCTCGACGTGGACCGCCGAACCGAACTGAGCCGGCACCTTCACGAAGAACGCACCGACCCATCCCTTCAGCATCACGTCCGGAGACAGCGACACGACGTCGACGCGGGCGTCGGCAGCCATGCGCAGGAGGACGTCCGCGGTCAGCTCGACCTCGGCGCGGCTATCGGCGTCCGCCCAGATGGAGTCGCCCTGCTGGATCGGGATGTTGAGATCGGCGAGGCTCCAGTCTCCGTCCTGGGCGCCCTTCACGTAGACCTGACCCTGCAAGTAGGACATGCGCGCCGGGACCATCGCCTCCTCGCCGCCCGGCATGCCCGCGTCCATCGGCTGGGGCTCGTCCGCGTATGACGATCCGTCGGCGGGAGCGGAGGGTTGCTCCCCCTGTCCCTCCTGCGGATCGTAGGAGGCGGGCACCATCGGCGCCGGAGTGGGCTCCGCCGCCGCGGGAACGGGCGTCGCTCGCTCCGGTGCTGTCCCGGCAGCGTCCCCCTGGCGCGGAAGGTCGGCAGGGGTAAGCGACGGCTTCGGGCTCCCGTTGCCCTGCACGAACGTGCGCACGTCACATCCCGCGAGCAGGACGAGGCCGACGACGATCATGAAGGTCCGGATGGTACGCATGGGAAACCTCCTGCCCCGCGGACACACGCGGGGCGCACGAAGAAAGCGTAGCAACGGCGATGCCAACGTAAAGGCCGGCCGGCAAGCACAGCACTTTCAGGCACCCGGCCCCGCCGGGCGCGGACGTTGTGGCAATCCCTGTACTACATTACGCGCAATGGACCGGCCGGCGATGACAGCGCGGCGCGCCGCACATCTGCGGCTGGTCCTCACGAGCCTCGAGGAAACGTACGGCGCCGGGCACCTCGGGATGGACCCGGTCGAGCTTGTGAGGCCGTACCGCGAGAAACGCGATGCGGAGATCGCGGGCGTCCTCGCCGCGGGGCTCGCTTTCGGCAACGTCCACGCGATCCGCCGATCGCTCGCCGTGGTGCTCGCGAGGCTTGGCCCGCATCCCTCCGCATCCCTGCGCGGTCGCTCCAGGGGCGAGCTGGTCGCTCTCGTCGAGGGCGCGGGTCATCGCTGGATCAAGCACCCCGCGATCGCCGAGGTGCTCCACGCCATCGCGACCGCCCAGGCGGAGCACGGCGATCTCGAGACGCTCTTCGTGAAAGGGGACGACGGCGGGCCCGACCTCTCCGCCGCGATGTCCGCGCTCGTCGCGCAGCTTCCGGCGCTGCGTCCCTTCTTCTCGTCGCCCGCAACGGGAAGCGCGTGCAAGCGGTTCTGCATGTTCCTCCGCTGGATGTCGCGCGGGCCGGACGCGATCGACCTCGGCACGTGGCCGAAGGTCGATCGCGCGCGGCTCACCATCCCTCTCGACGTGCACCTCGAGCGGATCGGTCGCGAGCTCGGCTTCACGCGGCGCAGGACGCCGGGATGGAAGATGGCGCGCGAGGTGACGCTCGGGCTTCGCGCGATCTGCCCGGAGGATCCGCTGCGTTACGACTTCGCGCTCTGCCGGCTCGGAATGATGCGGAGCCGGACCGGGATCAGGAGCCGCCCACGATCGCGCTCGGGGGCTGCACGAGGTCCGACTTCTTCTGCTCCTTCTTCAGACCCGCGAGATCGGAAACGCGACGCTCCCAGAGGCGCCGCAACACCGGGCTCTTCGCCGGGTCGGCGTCGGGGGCCGCGAGGTGGTCGCTCGCGGCGAGGCAGAGCACCGACTCCTCCCGCATCCCGAGGCGAAGGTAGTAGCTCGCCATCTCGTCGAGGCGGCGCGCCATGAGCGCGCGGCGCTCGGCATCGTAGGTCTCCCGGAGCCCGCGATCGGCCTCCTCCTGCAAGCGGCCTTCGCGGAGCGCGGCGCTGGTCACGATCGGTCCGTCCTCGATCTCGATACGGCGGTCGGCGGCGCCCATCGCGGCCGGGAGCGGCGGACCCCAGGTCTCGATCTCCTGCAAGGTGGCGAGCCTCTCGGTCGCACCGAGATCGACGGAGCCGATCTCCGACGCCGGCACGGCCGCACGCGCCTCGGTGACGAGATCGGGCCGGTCGATCCGCATCCCCCTCCTCGAAGCCGTCGCGCTCGCGGACGTACTCCTCGGGCACCTCGTACTTGACGCGGCGGCTGCACTGGTAGGCGTCGCGTGCGAGCTTGAGCGCCCAGACGGGATCGATCGGCGCCAGCCTCAGCCCCTTCTCGCGCCTCTGGAACTCCTCGACCAGCGGCACGAGGTCGCGCTTCGGCAGCCACGCCCTCGTGTAGTCGAGCATCCCGCGCTCGTCGTTGAGTATGAACTGGAGGAGATCGCCTCCTGCCTCGTGGACGCGCGCCCGCATGACGAGCACCATGCGCGACCCTTCGGCATCGACGTAACTCGCGTAGGCGGTGGCCTCGGTGGGGGCCGCGGGACGGGCAACGGCGCCGCGCTTGAGCTCGGGGAGCGCGATGCCCTTCTGCCGCAACGCGTGCCACGCGCGCCGCAGGATCTTCTCCTGCTCCTTGCCCGAGACGACGTCGAGCAGCTCCGCGATCAGCCGTCCCACACCCTCGGTCTCGCACTCGACGATCGCGTCCGCGATCGGGGCCAGGAGCTCGGGCCGCGAGGACACGATGGCGGGCAACCCCGCGCCCTCGGCCCCTTCAACCAGGAGCTGGATCCGCGCCTTGCGGTCGGCCGGAGACGCGGCGGCGAGGCTGTCGGAGCCGGGAGCGATGGCGGCCTGCGCCGCGAGGGCAGAGACCACGGCCGGATCGCGATCACCTTCGGCAAGCGCCTCGACCGCGGTCGAGCGAAGCCAGGCCGGCATGCGTGAGTCTCGCGCAGCGGCCTGGATCGCTTCCACGCCAGGGCGCGTGCCGCTGTCCTTCAGGACGCTGATCGCCGCCTTGCGCAGCGGCGCCGGCCCCTGCTGGAGCTTCCTGCCGAGATAGGGAAGCCAAGCGGAGAAGCTCGCGAGGACGCGCTTGAGCTCGGCGGCGGTCGGGATCGATCCCGAGGCGTAGGCGGCCAGGATCGCATCCACGTCGCGCGTCGCGCCTTCGGGAAGAGAGCTGCTCTTGGTCTTGTTCGCCATCGGTCCTTGGATGAAAAGCCCGGAGGATATCGCACGCCGCGGCCGCCGCCTTCGGCGTGAAAGAATCTCGCCGTGCAGCTCGGACGCTACGAGATCGACGGAGAGCTGGGGCGCGGCGCCATGGGCGTGGTCTACCTCGCCACCGACCCCACGATCGGCCGCAAGGTCGCCATCAAGACGCTCATACCGGATCCCAACGGTCCGGACGTCGACGCGCTCAAGAAGCGCTTCGCGAGGGAGGCGCGCGCCGCGGGCGTCCTGACCCATCCGGCGATCGTGACCGTGCACGACGTCGGCGAGGACGCGGCAACGGGAAACCCCTACATGGCGATGGAGTACCTGGAGGGCGTCAACCTCGCGGCCATGATGCGCGCCGCCGGGAAGCTCCCCGTGGCGCAGACCCTCGACATCCTGCGGCAGGTGGCGTCGGGGCTCGACTTCGCGCACGCGCGCGGCGTCGTCCATCGCGACATCAAGCCGGCCAACATCGTGGTGCTCCCGACGGGACAGGTGAAGATCACGGACTTCGGCATCGCGAAGCTCGAGGCCGGCGCCGAGCTGACCCAGGCCGGCCACTTCCTCGGCACGCCGAGCTACACGGCGCCGGAGCAGCTCGCCGGGCAGAAGGTCGACGGCGCGGCGGACATCTACAGCCTCGCCATCATGGCCTACGAGATGCTCTCCGGGAAGCGCCCGTTCGCCGGCGACAACTTCACGACCCTGATGTACCAGATCATGAACGCGCCTCCGCCGGAGATCCCGGATCTCTCCCCCCGCCTGAACGCCGCGTTCAAGCACGCGCTTGCCAAGAACCCTCGCGCGCGGCCTGCCACCGCCGAAGCGATGGTCGCGGAGATCGCCGCCGCGATGGGCGGATCGGGGCGTACGCCGTCCGCACGGGCTCCGGCAACGGTCGTCCGGGACACACCCCTCGCGAACCTGGCCGGTGAGACGCGCATCGATCCCCGGCGCGCCGTGCCGGCGGCGAACGCCGCGCGGCGATCGACGGTCCCAGCGCTCGTCCTGATGACGCTCGCGTTCGGGATCGTCATCGTCGGGATCGCCGGGCTCATGATCTACACGCTGCGCGGCGACGTGTCACCCGCCGCGGGCCCGAGGTCCACGTCGCCCCCGCGCCGCACTACGGCTGCGCCGCCGGCGGGCAAGACCATTCCCGCCTCGCCGTCGCCGGGCAAGACCACCCCCGCCTCGCCGCCGGCGTCGCCGCCCGCAACTCCCTCCCCCACCATCCGCGTCGGCGATCCGTCCAACGCCCAGCTGATCCTGAACGTCACGATCGCCGGCATCGCCACCGGCAGCGGGACGATCGTGCTCGACGGCTACGACTACTGGACACACGAGTTCTCGCGTCGTCCGGCGGTCCCCGGAGGCTCCAAGACCGCGCCCGAGCCCCAGGGCTACCTCAAGCAAAAGATCGAGCTTCCCGGCGGATCGCACAAGCTCCAGCTCCGCATCGAGGGCGCAGGCAAGACGCTGCGCGGCCCGACGATGCACGTCGACCTCGATCCCCAGGAGACGGTGGAGCTGAAGGCGCGCGTGGAGCGCGGCCAGCTCACCGCGGAGATCGGCGCCGCCGCTCCCAGGACGGACGCTCCTTAGTGGCCTCGCGGCTCCGGCGGCTGGCGAGATCCTCGGCGCTGGTCGCGATGATCGGCATCCCGGCAGGCATCCCTGTCGGGAGGCGGATCCTCGCCCGCGAGCTGCTCTTCCATCCGGACAGGACCGTCGCATCGACGCCGAGCGCGGTGCGCCTCGATTACGAGGACGTGACCTTCACCTCGGCGGACGGCGAGACCCTCACCGGCTTCTGGATCCCAGCGCCCGAACGACCCTCGCTTGGCTCCGTGCTCTACTGCCACGGAAACGGAGGCAACATCGGGCACACGCTGCGCATGGCACGGCTGCTCGTCGATCGGGGGTTCGACGTCCTGACCTTCGATTACCGCGGTTTCGGCCGGAGCACTGGCACTCCTTCCGAGCTGGGCACCTACCGCGATGCGCGCGCCGCGGTTGCCACCCTCCTCGCACGTCCCGGAGTGGATGCCGCACGCGTGATCTACGTCGGCGAGTCGCTCGGCGGCGCGGTGGCGCTCGAGCTCGCGGTCGAAAAGCCGCCGCGCGCGCTCGTCCTGCAGTCCACGTTCACCAGCATCCGCGACGAGCAGAGGCTCCACTATCCGCGCATCCCGCGGATCCTCGTGCCCGACATCTATCCGAGCGTCCGGCGCATCGGGAACCTGAAGTGCCCGGTCCTGATCGTCCACGGCGATCGCGACCGCACGGTTCCGGTCACCCAGGGCCGCGCGCTCTTCGAGGCCGCGCCAGGCGCGAAGCGCCTCGAGATCCTGCCCGGCGCGCACCACGGCCTGCGCAACGAGGAAGCGGAGCGGTATGCCGCTCTCGTCGCCGGCTGGATCCGCGCGCTGCCGTGACCTCGGCGTTCCCGGTCGGGAACCGGATCAGGAAGCCGGCGACCCGAGGCCGCGGCGTGCAGCCTCGGCGATCTCGCCAGCGAGGGTCTCGATCCGCTCGCGATCCTCGCCCTCGATCATCACGCGCAACAGCGTCTGCGTCCCGGAGTAGCGGACGAGCACGCGCCCGGCCGATCCGAGCGCCGACTCCGCCGTGCGGATCGCCGCCTGGACGTCGGGAAGCTCCTCCAGCGGCGCGCGCCGCGCGACCTCGACGTTCACGAGCACCTGGGGCAAGGGCTCCATCACCCGCGAGAGCTCCGCGAGCGTCCTGCCGGTGCGCGCCATCAGCGACAGCGCCTGGAGCGCGGTGATGGAGCCGTCGCCGGACGTGGAGTGGTCGAGGAAGATCATGTGGCCGGACTGCTCGCCCCCGAAGTTCAGGTCGCGGGCGCGCATCTCCTCGAGCACGTAGCGGTCGCCCACCTGGGTGCGGACCACCTTGCCTCCCCAGCGTCCGACCGAGATGTCGAGCCCCTTGTTGGACATCACGGTCGTGCAGATCGTCTCGCCGCGGAGCTGCCCCCTCTCGTGCAGGTCGAGAGCGAGGAACGCCATGACGCGATCGCCGTCGACGACGTTGCCGGCGGCATCGACCAGGATGCAGCGATCGGCGTCGCCGTCGAGCGCGATCCCGGCATCGGCGCCGGTCTCCCTCACGTACTCGACGAGCGTCCCGGTGTGCAGCGCGCCGCAGCCGTCGTTGATATTCATCCCGGTCGGAGATGCATGGATCGTGACGACCTTCGCCCCGAGCTCCTCGAGGATCCTCGGGGCCGCCTTGTAGGCCGCCCCGTTGGCGGTATCGAGCACCAGGGAGAACCCGTCGAGCGTGAGCCCCTTCGGGAAGGTCGCCTTGACGTGCTCGATGTAGCGACCGACGGCATCGTCGACGCGGAAGGCCTTTCCGACGAGGTCCGCCGTCGGGCGCAGGGCGTCGACCTCGGCGGAGCTCATCAACGACTCGAGCCGCGCCTCCTCCTCGTCCGGCAGCTTCCAGCCGTCGCGGTTGAAGACCTTGATACCGTTGTCCTGGTAGGGATTGTGGGAGGCGCTGATGACGATGCCGGCGTCCGCCTTGAGGCTGCGGGTGATGAACGCGATCCCGGGCGTCGGAAGCGGCCCCACGACGATCACGTCCATGCCCATCGAGCAGATGCCCGCCATGAGCGCGGCCTCGATCATGTAGCCCGAGAGACGCGTGTCCTTGCCGATCACGATGCGGTAGCGGTGTTGGGGGTTCTTCTCGCGCTGGAAGAGGACGGCCGCCGCACGGCCGAGCTTCACCACCGTCTCGACGGTCAGGGGCTCGATGTTGGCCACTCCCCGGATCCCGTCCGTGCCGAAGATGCGCCTGCCGCTCCACGCCTCGGCCGTCATGGTACGGGTGCCGCGTGCTTGAGCACGTAGCGCAGCTCCTTCTGGAACCGGCGGATGTTCATGGCGTTCTGGCCGAAGTCCAGGCGGCCGTCGATCGTCTCCGACCGCACGTTGACGCTCGTCGTCTGGTTCACCTTCGCCACGGTGATCGTCACCTCGCTCTCGAAGCCTAGCGGCGTGCCGACGACACGCGCCTTGATGTGACCCTCGTCGCGATCGCTCGCCAGGACGGTCCAGCCCGAGAGCCTGCCGATGGCCTGGACCGCGAGATCGAAGATCACCTCCGGCCGCTCCGAGAAGGTCACCGGCTTGAGGTTCGGGTACTCCATGGTGCGCCCCGTCTCGACCACGCGCAGCATCGGGTAGCGCCCGAGCAGGACCACGATCGGACCGACGACGACCAGGAGCAGCGCCGCGAGGATCAGCCCCCGGCGGCCGGACCAGTGCCTCCGGACGCCGGTGGGAGTCGATCCCGCGAGAAGGGTGGCCACGCTCATCGAAGGCCGCGAGTATCACCGAGAAGCGCGCCGGTTGGAGCCGCAAATCTCCAGGCCACGGGCGCTCGCCACGCGCGGGAGACGAGGCGCGAACCTTTTGTCCCGAGGTGACGTAAGTCACCATGAACCTCGATGTCGCTGGTCCGTAACATCTAACTCCCTGCGAGGCATCATGCGGCACCTCACGCTCCCGGCGCTTCTCCTGGCCCTCCTCTCCACGCCTGGCTGCTCGACCGGCCCCGCCCAGGCGGACGAACAGCGCTCCGAAAAGGAGAAACGCGACGAGGCGGCCCTGCCCGTCGAGGTGATCCCCGCCTTCCAGGGCGCCATCGCCTCCTACGTGACCGCCACGACCAACCTCGAGACGAAGTCCGAGGCGCGGGTGCTTGCCGAGACGGACGGCGTCGTGAGGGAGCTCCTCGTGGAAGAGGGCGACGACGTCAAGAAGGGGCAGCCGCTGGCGCGCCTCGACGATCGCGAAGCCCAGGTGGGCGTCGCCCGCGCGCGCGCCAAGTCGGAGAACGACCGCGCGGCCTACCGGCGCGGCGAGGACCTGATGAAGCGCGACCTCATCTCCAAGGACGAGTTCGAGAAGCTCGATCTCGCCCGGCGCCTCTCGGAAGCCGAGCTCGCGCAGATGGAGCTCTCCCTCTCGCAGAAGACGGCGACCGCGCCGTTCGACGGGAAGGTCACCGAGCGCATCTGCCGGAGCGGCGAGAAGGTGGCTCCGGGCCAGCACCTCTTCACCGTCGCGGACTTCGATCCGCTGATCGCCATCGTGCACCTCCCCGAGCGGCAGGTGTCGAAGCTGTCGCAGGGCACGGAGGTGCGGGCCTCGACGGGTGCCGACGCCGAGGACGCCGAGCCGTCGCTCCGCGCCTTCGTCGCGCAGGTGAGCCCCATCGTCGACGCGAAGACCGGGACCGTCAAGGTCACGCTGGCGATCCCCGAGCCGCCGAAAGGCGTGCGTCCCGGGTCGTTCGTGAAGGTGCGGCTCGTGCAGGACGCCCACGAGGGCGCGGTCCTCATCCCGAAGGAAGCCGTGGTCCGCGATCTCGCCGAGAACTTCGTCTACATCGTCGATCCCGCGTCGAAGGGGGATCGGGTCGACAAGAGGAAGGTCGAGCTCGGCATGATCGAGCACGGTCTCATCGAGGTCACGAACGGCCTCGATCGCGGAGAGAAGGTCGTCACCGTCGGCCAGGGAGGGCTCAGACCCAAGAGCCTCGTCAGGATCGTGCGCGAGCGCCCCGTCCCCCAGACCCAGGCGCAGAGCTAGGAGAACAGTCATGAGCCTGGGGAAGCTCGCGACCGAGCGTCCGGTCACGCTGGCGATGACCGCGATCTCCGTGGTCATCTTCGGTCTCGTCGCGCTGACGCGCCTGCCGGTGAGCCTGCTTCCCGAGGTGAGCTACCCCACCCTCACGGTCGAGGCCAAGCTTCCCGGCGCCGCCCCGATCGAGGTGGAGAGCCTGCTCGCCAAGCCCATCGAGGAAGCGGTGGGTGTCGTGTCGGGCGTCGAGCGCATCACCTCCACGAGCCGTCCCGGCGTCGTGTCGGTGGCCCTCGAGTTCGGGTGGGGACGCGACATGGACGTCGCGGCGATGGACGTGCGCCAGAAGCTCGACCTCGTCACGCTGCCCCGGGACGCCGAGAAGCCGCGCGTGCTGCGCTACGACCCGACGGAGGACCCGGTCATCCGCGTCGGGCTCACGGGGAGCCGGAACCTCGCGCGCCTGCGCCACTACGCCGACTCCGTGCTCAAGCGGCGCCTCGACTCGGTCGACGGCGTGGCCGCGATCAAGATCCTCGGAGGCGAGATCCAGGAGATCCAGGTCGACCTCGACGAGGGGCGTCTGCAGGAGGCCGGCCTCACCCACCAGGACGTCGTGCGCGCTCTCGCGGCGAGCAACGTCAACGTCGCCGGCGGATCTCTCTACGAGGACGAGGCGCGCTACCTCGTCCGCACGAGCAACGAGCTCCAGACCCCGGAGGACGTCGCGGCCATCCCGCTCGTGCCCCCGTCCCCCGGGGCGCGGCCGATCGCCCGGCGCGACGTCGCGCCGGTGACGCTCGGCAACGCCGAGCGCGACGTCATCACGCGCCTCGGGGGCCGCGAGGCCGTCGAGCTCCAGGTCTTCAAGGAAGGCGACGCCAACGCCGTCCGCGTCGCCCAGCGCTTCCACGCCGCCCTCGCCGAGGCGAAGAAGGCGCTCCCACCGGAGCTCCAGACCGTCGTCATCTACGACCAGAGCCACTTCATCAACGACGCCATCGGCGAGGTCAACGGCAACGCCATCGCGGGCGGCATCATCGCCATCATGGTGCTCCTCCTGTTCCTGCGCGATCTCAGGAGCACGCTCATCATCAGCGTCAGCATTCCGATCTCGGTCGTCGCGACGTTCTTCGTGATGTACCAGCTCGGCGTCTCGCTGAACGTGATGTCGCTCGGAGGGCTCGCCCTCGGCGTCGGCATGGTCGTGGACGACTCGATCGTCGTGCTCGAAGCGATCATGAAGCGGCGCGAGGCGGGCGAGTCCCTGCTGGTCGCGGCGATCCACGGAACCGAGGAGATCGGCATGGCGGTGATGGCCACCACGCTGACGACGGTCGTCGTGTTCGTCCCGCTCATCTTCCTCCACGGCGTGGCGGCCCAGCTCTTCCGCGACCAGGCGATCACCGTCACGGCGAGCCTGATGGCCTCCCTCGTCGTCTCGCTCACGCTGATCCCGATGCTCTGCTCGCGCGGGGCGCGGACGGCCTGGGACGCGGCCGCGCGCCGCGGCAAGACGTTCCGGCTGACGGCGTTCCTGCTCCGGATCGCGCGCAAGGTCGGCGGCGCGATGCTCCTCGCGGCACGGCTCCTGGCCTGGCCGCTGGATCGGGCGTTCACCACGGTGTGGCACCGGCTCGAACGCTCCTACCCGTCGATCCTCGCGGTCGCGCTGCGCCGGCCCTACACGGTGCTCGGGGTCGGCACGGCGCTGTCCGTCCTCGCGCTCCTCCCGGCGCTCCACCTTCCCCTCGACCTCATCCCGCCGCTCCACGAAGGCGAGATCCTGATCGACCTCGAGGCTGCCGAGGGCACGGCCCTCGAGGGTACCGCGCGCCAGGCCGAGGATCTGGAGCGCGTCCTCGCCGCGTCCCCGCTCGTGGAGTCGGTGTTCACGACGGTGGGCGGCGAGAGCCAGCGCCAGGCGTCCGTGTCGGGATCGGGCCAGAACCTCGCGCAGCTCCACGTCGTCATGAAGGACCGCGGGAGCCGCAAGGACGAGGCGTCCGTGCTCGCCCTCGCGCGCCAGACCCTCTCGAGCGCTCCGGGCCTCGTCTACCGGTTCGATCGTCCGGGCACCTTCTCGCTACGCGCCCCGATCGAGGTCGAGGTCTACGGAGACGACGTCGCGACCCTGACGTCGGTGGCGCAGGACCTCGGCGGGAAGCTCGCGAGCCTGCCGTTCCTCTCGGACGTCAAGACCGACGCGCGCCTCGGCAACCCCGAGGTTCAGATCCGCTTCGATCGCGAGCGGCTCGCGCGCCTCTCGCTGGAGCCGGCGGCGGTCGCCGACGCGCTCCGCGGCCGTCTCCAGGGCGAGGTCGCCACGCGGATCACCGACGGCGATCGCGACGTCGACGTGCGGGTCCGCGCGCGGGGGCTCGCCCACTCGTCGCCGGAGGAGCTCTCCGGTCTCGTCGTGGCCAGCGTCAGCGGAGCGCCCGTCACGCTCGGCGACGTCGCCGCCGTGAGCGCCGGCACCGGGCCGAGCGAGATCCGGCGCATCGGCCAGCGGCGCGCCGCGGTGATCACCGCGAACCTCGCGGGGCTCGACCTGGGCGCCGCCAGCGCGCGCATCAGGGAGACTCTCGCAAGCTACCCCCTGCCCTCCGGCATCTATCCGCCGGAGCTCTCCGGCCAGAGCAAGGAGCTCGGCCGATCGATGAGAGAGCTCGGGTTCGCGCTCCTGCTCGCGACGTTCCTCGTCTACTTCGTGATGGCCAGCGAGTTCGAGAGCCTGCTCCACCCGCTCATGATCATGTTCACCGTGCCGATCGGCGTGGCGGGATCGCTCTTCGCCCTCTGGGTCACGGGCCAGCCGCTCTCGGTGGTCGCCATCATCGGCATCGTGCTCCTGGTGGGGATCGTCGTCGACAACGCGATCATCCTCGTCGATTGCGCGAACCAGAAGCGTGGGGGCGG
>JAXLQT010000010.1:0-207122 GCA_046331505.1 Acidobacteriota bacterium | reverse complement strand
GTCCCACGCCGCATCCCGCTTGTAGGCGGGGAGCGCCGGGCGATCGGAGAGCACCAGGCCCTCGCTGTCGAGCGCCGCGACGTTGCGGCGCGCCTCGCCGCGCGTCATGCCGAGGTCGCAGAGCGTGCGCGTCAGCGTCGCCGCGATGCCGCTCCCCGCCGCGCCAGCGCCGTGGACGCAGAACCGCTGGTCCGTGAAGGGACGCCGTACGACCTGGCAGTACTTGAGGACGCCGGCGATGACCACCGCCGCCGTCCCCTGGATGTCGTCGTTGAACGAGCAGAGGCGGTCCCGGTAGCGGTCGAGCACGGTGCAGGCGTTCTGGCGCGAGAAGTCCTCCCACTGGAGCAGCACCCCGGGGTAGACGTGCCGGATCCCCTCGACGAGGGCGTCCAGGAGCGCGGTGTACCGATCTCCGCGCAGGCGATCGCTCCGGAGCCCGAGGTAGAGCGGGTCCTTGCGAATCGCCTCGTTGGCCGTCCCCACGTCGATGCACAGGGGAAGGCAACGCGACGGGTGGATCCCCGCGGCCGCGGTGTAGAGCACGAGCTTGCCGATGGAGATCCCCATCCCGCCGGCTCCCTGGTCTCCGATCCCGAGCACCCCCTCGCCGTCGGTCGCGACGATCACCCCGACGTCGGGAGGCGCGGCATTGCGGAGCACCTCCGCCATCCGCGGGACGTCCGCCGGAGTCACGAAGAGCCCGCGCGAGCGCCGGTAGATATGGGAGTACTGCTGGCACGCGCGGCCCACGGTCGGCGTGTAGACGATCGGCAGCATCTCCTCCAGGTGCTCGAGGAGCATCCGGTAGAAGAGGGTCTCGTTGCGATCGTGCAGGCCGACGAGGTAGATGTGCCGCGCGAGATCGTCTTCGTGGCGGCAGTAGTTCTCGTAGGCCCGCGCGAGCTGCTGCTCGATGGTCGAGACCGCCGGGGGGAGGAGTCCCCGCAGCCGCAGCGCGTCGCGCTCGTCTTCGGGAAACGCCGAGCCCTTGTTCAGGATGGAGTCGTGCAGGAGCTCCGCTCCCGCCAAGGTCACCGGCAAGTACGAGCGTCCCGTGCTCGGATCGGGTGTGAGCTTGTAGCGCGCCATCGGCATTCTCCTCGGCGCCGATCCTTTGCAGGCCCCATGCCCGAGCCAGAAAGTGGGTTGACCGCGGCGGTCGCCTGGGCGGCGTCACGAGCAGCGCGGAGTCCCCGCCGCGTGCGTGGCACAGCCGTTGCTCTCCACTGTTCCCGATCATGACAACCCCAGCCAGACACATCGTCGTCGACGGCAACGAAGCGGTCGCCTCCATCGCGCACCGGGCGAGCGAGGTCATCGCCATCTACCCGATCACTCCCTCGTCACCCATGGGCGAGCTCGCCGACGAGTGGTCGTCCCACGGACGGACGAACATCTGGGACGGCATCCCCTCCGTCGTCGAGATGCAGTCGGAGGCCGGCGCCGCCGGCGCCGTCCACGGCGCGCTGCAGGCGGGCGCGCTCGCCACGACGTTCACGTCGTCCCAGGGCCTCCTCCTGATGATCCCGAACATGTACAAGATCGCGGGCGAGCTCCTGCCGGCCGTCTTCCACGTCGCCGCGCGCGCGGTCGCGACCCACGCCCTCCTCGATATTCGGCGACCACCTCGACGTCTACGCGTGCCGGAGCACCGGCTTCGATGCTGGCCCCGGGCTCCGTCCAGGAAGCGCACGACCTCGGGTGCGTCGCGCACGCGGCGACGCTGCGGGCGCGCATCCTGTTCCTGCACTCTTCGACGGCTTCCGGACGTCGCACGAGGTGCACAAGATCGTCGAGGTGGCCGACTCTGCGCCGCGCGCGCTCTTCGTCGACGACCTCGTGCGCGCCTGGACCGCGCACTCTCTCCGGACCACCTGACGGTCCGCGGCACGGCGCAGAACCCCGACACGTTCTTCCAGGCGCGCGAGGCGGCCAATCCCTCTGCGACGCCTGCGCCGGGACGGTTGCCGAGACGATGGAGGCCTTCGCCGCACTCACCGGACGCCGCTACCGCCTGTTCGACTACGTGGGGCACCCCGAGGCCGAGCGCGTCATCGTGATGATGGGCTCGGGTGCGGAGGCCGCACACGAGCTCTGCGACTGGCTCGTGACGCGCGGGGAGCGCGTCGGAGTCCTGAAGGTGCGCCCCACTCGTCCTCGCGACCATTTCCTGGCCGCCCTTCCCGAGACGGTCCGCGCGATCGCTGTGCTCGATCGCGCCAAGGAGGCCGGGCGCGCCTGGCGAGCCGCTCTACCAGGACGTGGTCACAGCGTTCGCCGAAGATCGCGGCGCCGCCGCTCGTCCAGCGATCATCGGCGGGAGGTACGGCCTCTCGAGCAAGGAGCTCGACGCGGGCATGCTGCGGGCGGTCTTCGACGCCTTCCTCGATCCCGCGCCCCGCACGCACTTCACCATCGGCATCGTGGATGACGTGACCCACTCCTCGCCCCGGGATCGCGCGCCGACATCGAGGCCGACGACGTCTTCCGCGGCGTCTTCATGGGCTCGGCCTCGACGGCACCGTCGGAGCGAACAAGAGCTCGATCAAGATCATCGGCGAGGCGACAGACCACGACGCTCAGGGCTACTTCGTCTACGACCTCGAAGAAGTCGGGGGCGACGACCGAGTCGCACCGGTGCCTGGGCCGCGTCCCCTCCGCTCGAGCTACCTCGTCAAGAAGGCCGCCTTCGCGGCGTGCCACGAGTGGAGCTTCCTCGAGAGGCTCGACGTCCTGGCGCGCGCCGCGCCCGGCGCCGTGTTCCTCGTGAACAGCCCCATCCCGGCGGCCCGCGTCTGGGACCATCTGCCGTGGGAAGCGCAGGAGGCGATCGTCGCGGAAGGGCCTCCTCCTTCTTCGTCATCGACGCCGACCGGGTCGCCCGGGAAGCGGGTCTCGGCGGGCGCATCAACGCCGTGATGCAGACGTGCTTCTTCGCGATCTCCGGCGTGCTCCGGAGAGACGAGGCCATCGATCGGATCGGGCGCAGTCGATCAAGAAGACCTACGGGAAGAAGGGCGACGAAATCGTGGCCCTCAACTTCCAGGCGGTGGACCGCGCGCTGGCCGCCCTCGAGCGCGTCACCGTGCCCGCCGCGCCCACCACGTCGCGCCGCTTGCCGAACCTCGTGCCCGACGATGCTCCTCCCTTCGTCAAGCGCGTCACCGCGGTGATGATGTCCGGCAAGGAGACCTGCTGCCGGTGAGCGCGTTCCTGCCGGACGGCACGTGCCTTCCGGCACGAGCAAGTGGGAGAAGAGGACGCTCGCGAGCGAGATCCCGGTCTGGGACGAGGCGCTCTGTATCCAGTGCAACAAGTGTCCGTTCGCCCTCACGCGGCCATCCGCGCGAAGGTCTACGGCGATGCCGCAGCACAGGGCGCGCCAGCAACGTGGAAGTCCGTGCCCTGGAAGGCGCGCAACTCGCGGGGGATCGCTACACCCCGCAGGTCGCGCCGGAGGATCTGCACGGGCTGCACGCCAGCGTCCACGTCTGTCCCGCCGCCGACAAGGCCACCGGCGTCCGCGCGCTCGAGATGGCGCCCTGTCGGCCGCTCCGCGAGGCGGAGCGCGACAACTACGCCTTCTTCCTCGCCATCCCGATCCGGACTGGGCGCGCCCGGGCGGCAAGCGTCAGCGAGACCCGCAGCTCATGGCACCGCTGTTCGAGTACTCGAGCGTGCGTCGGCTGCGCGAGACACCGTACATCAAGCTCGTGACGCAGCTCTTCGGCGACCGGGCGCTCGTCGCCAACGCGACCGGTCGCGCCGGGTCGATCTCGGAGGGAATTCTCCTGGACGACGCCCGACACCGTCGACTGCCACGGGTGCCGCCCGGCGTGGCCAACCTGCTCGAGGACGACGCGGAGTTCGGCCTCGGCTTCCGCCTCGCGGTCGACACCGCCGCCGATCGCGCGCGCCTGCTGGTGGCGGAGCTGGCGCCGCGCATCGGCGACGATCTTCGCGACCACGCCGTTCCAGGGCGCGAGCTCACGCGAGGAATCGAGATCGCGCGCCAGCGGGAGCGCGTGGAAATCCTGCGGTCGCGGCTCGCGAGCCTCTCCGATCCCCGCGCACGATCGCTGCTCTCGGTCGCCGACTACCTCGTGGGCAAGAGCATCTGGATCGTGGGCGGCGACGGCTGGGCGTACGACATCGGCTACGGAGGCCTCGATCACGTGCTCGCGCTCGGCCGGGACGTGAACGTGCTCGTGCTCGACACCGGCGTCTACTCCAACACCGGCGGCCAGGCCTCGAAGGCCACGCCCCTCGGCGCCTCCGCGCGCTTCGCCGCGCGCGGGAAGGAGACGCCGCGAAAGGACCTCGGCCTCATGGCGATGGCCTACGGGCACGTCTACGTGGCCCAGGTGGCGCTCGGGGCCAACGACGCGCAGACCCTTCGCGCCATCGCCGAGGCCGAGAGCTACCACGGCGCGTCCCTTCTCATCGCCTATTCCGCCTGCATCGCCCACGGCTTCGAGATGGGCGCCCTCGACCACCAGAAGCTCGCCGTCGCGTCGGGCTTCTGGCCGCTCTACCGCTACGACCCGCGGCGCTCGGCTCGTGGCGAGACGCCGCTTCAGATCGACTCGAAGCCCCCGACCATCCCGTTCGACGAGTACGCGCGCTCCGAGACGCGCTTCCGCGCGCTGGCCCAGTCCGATCCCGAGCGGGCCCGGGTGCTCATCGCCCGGGCCCAGGCCGACGTCACCGCGCGCATGGCCCTCTACCAGCGCTCGCGCGCGCCAGTGTCCTGCCAAGGCCGCGGTAGGCGCCATGAGTGGGAGAGGACCGGGAGCCGCCGGTGCGCCACGCCGGCGTCGCCCAGTCCCCGGCGATCCTGGGAAGCTACTTCTGGGCGCTGAAGAGCTAGCCTTCGTCCCGTGAACGACGTCGCGACGGATCCCGCGAGCGGCCTCTCGACCACCGAAGCGGAGCGGCTGCTGGCGATCCACGGGAAGAACGAGATCGCGCGGCAGCGCGACGTCTCTCCGTGGGCGATCCTGCTGTCGCAGCTCCGCGGGGCGATGCCGCTGCTCCTCCTCGGCGCGGGCGCCGTCTCGATCCTGCTCGGTGAAGAAGCCGACGCGATCGCGATCGGCGCCATCCTTGTCCTCAACGCGGTGGTCGGGTTCCTCCAGGAATACCGCGCGGAGCGCGCGGTCCACGCGCTCCGATCGATGACGGCGCCGCGTGCGCGGGCCATGCGGGACGGCCACGCGGCCGTGATCCCCGCCGCCGCGATCGTCCCCGGCGACGTGCTCCTGCTCGAGGCCGGCGACATCGTGGCGGCGGACGCGCGCCTCCTCGAGGCCCACGGCCTCGTGACGATCGAGGCGCCGCTGACCGGCGAGAGCGCGCCGGTGGAGAAGGACGCTTCGCGCGCGAGGGACGGTGCTCCGCTCGCGGAGCGCGTCGATCGCGTGTTCCTCGGCACGTCGGTCGGCGCGGGGACCGGGCGCGCTCTGGTCGATGCGACCGGCATGGGGACGGAGCTCGGGAAGATCGCGGGGCTCATCGACACGGCGGACAGCGAGGCCACGCCGCTCGAGAAGCAGCTCGCCGCCGTGGGCGCCGTCCTCATACGTCTCTGCGCCGGGATCGTCCTGGTGGTCGCTCTGGTGGGCCTCCTCCGAGGGCTGCCCGCGGCGGACGTCCTGCTCTCGTCCGTATCCCTCGCGGTGGCCGCCGTGCCCGAGGGGCTCGCGACCGTGGTGACCATCGCGCTCGCGGTGGGCGTGCAGAGGATGGCGGCGCGCCACGTGCTCGTGCGGAGGCTTCCCTCGGTCGAGACGCTCGGCTGCGCGACGGTCATCTGCACCGACAAGACGGGCACGCTCACGACCGGGGTCATGACGGTGCGCGAGGTCTGGGGACGGGACGCGACCCGGGTCCTCTTCGCCGCCAGCGCCTGCTCGGACGCCGAGCTCGGACCGGACGGGCGCGGGGGCGTCGGCGATCCGACGGAGGTCGCGATCCTCGCGGCGGCGCGCGAGCGCGGCATCGATCGCGCCGAGATCGAACGTACGCGCCCTCGCCGCGAGGTCGCGCCGTTCGACTCGAGCACGCGCCGCATGGCGATCCTGCGCGCCGACGGCGTGCGGTATCTGAAGGGGGCGGTGGAGGCGATCGTGCCGGCGTGCTCCGCTCAGAGCGCCGACGCCATGCACGCCCACGCCGACCTGGCGGCGCGGGCTGCGCGTGCTCGCCGTGGCCACGGTGCCGCGAGGCGAGGACGCGCCTGTGCTCGAAGGCCTCGTCGGCGTCGCGGATCCGCCTCGCCCCGAGGCGATCGCGGCCCTGGAGCGCGCGCGCCAGGCCGGCATCCGCACGGTCATGATCACCGGCGACCACCGCACGACGGCTCTCGCGATCGCCCGGGAGATGGGCCTCGTCGCTTCCTGGGAGGATGGCGACGAGCTCGTGCACGCCCGCGCCACGGCCGAGGACAAGCTCCGGATCGTGCGGTCATGGAAGGAGCGCGGCGCGGTGGTGGCGATGACCGGCGACGGCGTCAACGACGCGCCGGCCTTGCGGGAGGCGCACGTCGGCATCGCCATGGGAAAGAGCGGAACCGAGGTGACGCGAGAAGCGTCCGACATGATCCTCGCGGACGACAACTACGCGAGCATCGTCGCCGCCGTCGCGGAAGGACGCGGCGTCTACGAGAACATCCAGAAGACGCTCGTCTACCTCCTCACGGGCAACGCGGGCGAGCTCCTCGTCATGCTGGGCGCCGGCCTCCTGGGGCTCCCGTTGCCGCTGCTGCCGCTCCAGCTCCTCTGGGTGAACCTCGTGACCGACGGCCTTCCCGCGCTCGCCCTGGTGATGGACCCGGCCCCCAGGGACGCTCTCTCCCGGCCGCCGCGCGCGGCGAGGCTCGCGATGCTGGGGCGCGCGCAGTGGCGCCGCATCCTCGGGTGGGGCACCCTCGAGGCCCTTCTCGTCCTCGGGACCTTCGGCGCGGCTCTCCGCGGCGGCGCGATCGAGGAGGCCCGCGCCATGGCCTTCTCGGTGCTCGTCTTCGCCGAGCTCCTCCGATCGTTCTCGGCGCGGAGCACGCGCCTCCTGTTCTGGGAGGTCGGCGCCTTCACGAACCTCAAGCTGCTCGCCGTGGTCTTCGTCTCGGTCTGCCTCCAGCTCGGCGTCCACCACCTGCCGATCACGCGGGAGCTGTTCGGGATCCGCGAGCTGTCGCCGCTACGTTACGCCGTCGCGCTCCTGCTCGGGCTCGTGCCCGTATCGGCGATCGAGCTCGCCAAGCTCGGGCGCCGCGTCGCGAGCCCGAGAGCCACGTAGAGCCGTTGACGCCTTGGCGCCACCGCAGTGCCTGGTACTCAGGTCGCGGCGGCCTCGGCCGGGAACGCGAGGGAGAGGAGCCTGTTCTCCGCCGCCTCGTGCTCCGCGAGAACGTCGAGCCAGCCCACGAGCTCGTCGCGCACCGCCGCCGCGTTCTCCTTGTCGACGGCGAGGTGGCGCATGTGGCGCAGCGTCTCGCGAAGCGACACGTGGGCCTCGCCCAGCCGCCGGATGAGGGGTGCCTCCTCGGGAAGCCGCTCGCGCACGTCGCGCAGGTACTCCCCGACCTCCTCGAGCGCGAAGTGGCGGGCGAGCAGCCGGTCGAGCCTCGTCAGCTCGCGATCGAGGTCGAACCAGTCGAACCCGTCGTTGGCCATGGCGAGAAGGCGGCCCGTGATCGCGTTCAACTCCGCGTGCTGCTCCCACACCGCCTTCGACGATTCGTGCCAGTGCGCCTTGCTCATCGGCTTCGCTCCTTGTCTCGGGTGTGTCGGAAGAGCAAGAGGCTTGCCATCGGCAGGCACCGCGGGAGACCCGAAGGGACGGGCGGGCGACGGGCCGCCCACCACGTCGCATCGATCACTGGGGCGGGCGGCGGAGCGTCAGCACGGGACGGTGCTCCAGGCGTACCACCTTCTCGGTCACGGAGCCGAAGATCAAGTGGCGCCAACCTGTCATCCCGTGTGTCGCGATGACGACCAGGTCGACCTTCTCGTCCTCGGACGCGAGCAGGATCTGCGTTGCGGCGTCGCCGCGGGTCACGATCCAACGGACCTTGACGTCCGGGGGCACCTTCTCCGCGACCAGCTTCGTCATGCGGCCGCGGGCGCTCTCCTCGAGCGCGCGCTCGTACTCCACGACCGGGAACGCACCCGCGCCGCTGTTCGGAAGCGGGGGCACGTCGGGGACGACGTGCAGGAGAAGGAGCTCTGCCCCGAAATGGCGCGCGAGCTCGATCGCCTTGTCGAGCGCGTGGAAAGACGGGTCGCTGAGGTCCGTGGGGCAGAGGATCCGGTTCACCGTTAACATGACGTCCTTCTCCTTCGCCATGCTCGAATGCACGACGCGGGCCCGCGATTTGCTGGCAGGATCCGCGCCGGGAGCGTGACCGCACCATGACCTCGCCGTCCAACTACGCCCTCCTGAGAGACGGGGGCCAGCTCCTCATCCGCTCTTACGATGCCGCCGATCGCGGCATGGTCGAGGCGCTCTTCGGCCGGCTGTCCGCGGAGAGCCTCATGTTCCGGTTCCTGACGGGCGGTCTCAAGCTCGACGGCCGCGCGTTCGACGTGGTCACCTCCGGCCACGCCCTCGTGGGCCAGCTCGACGGCGCGGTCGTCGGGCTCGCATCCTATGCGCCGCTTCGCGACCCCACGCGCGCCGAGATGGCGATCGTCGTCGACGATGCGCTCCACGGACGGGGCATCGGGACCGTGCTGTTCGAGCGCCTGGCACGCGATGCCTGGGCCGAAGGGATCCGTCACTTCCTGGCGGTGGTCTCCGGCAGCAACGCCCGCATGCTCGACCTGCTGCAGCGGCTCGGCTTCCGCCAGTCGCGAACCGTCGAGGGGGGCGAGGTCGAGGTGGAGGTCGCGCTCAAGCCCGACCCGGATTACCTCCGCGCGGCGGACGCGCGCATGCACGTCGCGGCGGCGGCATCGCTCGAACCCTTGTTCCGGCCACGGGCGATCGCGGTCGTGGGTCCGTCGCGCACGCGCGGGACCATCGGTCACGAGACCCTGAGGAACCTCCTGGCATCCGGCTTCGAGGGGCCGGTCTTCCCCATCCATCCTCATGCGAGCTCCGTGGCCGCGGTGCGCGCCTACCCGAACGCCCGCGCCGTCCCCGATCCGTTCGACCTCGCCGTCATCGTCGTGCCCGCGGTGAGCGTGATCGCCGTCGCCCGCGGCTGCCTCGAAGCAGGGGCGCGCGCCCTCGTCGTGATCTCCGCCGGGTTCGCCGAGGTTGGCGAGGAAGGCCGCAAGCGCCAGGCCGAGCTCCTCGCGCTGTGCCGGGAGCACGGGGCGCGGCTGGTGGGACCCAACTGCATGGGCGTCCTCGTGCACGGCCCGGCCGGGACGATCAACGCGACGTTCGCGCCCACCGAGCCGCCCGACGGGACCGTGGCGGTCGCCTCGCAGTCGGGCGCCCTCGGCCTCGCCATCCTCGAGCACGCGCGGCGCCTCTCCATCGGCGTGTCGAGCTTCGTCTCGATGGGCAACAAGGCCGACGTCTCGAGCAACGATCTCATCGAGCGATGGGAGGACGATCCTGCGACGAAGGTGATCGTGCTCTACCTCGAGTCCTTCGGGAACCCGCGCCGCTTCGCACGCATCGCCAGACGCGTCGGCGCGAAGAAGCCGATCGTCGTCGTCAAGGGAGGGCGCAGCGACTCGGGACGACGGGCCGCGGCGTCGCACACGGCCGCCCTGGCCGGATCCGAGGTCGCGATCGGCGCGCTGTTCCGCCAGGCGGGCGTGATGCGGTGCGACACGCTCGAAGAGCTGTGCGAGGTCGTGACGATGCTCGCCAACCAGCCCCTCCCGGCCGGTCCTCGCGTCGGCATCGTCACGAACGCCGGGGGGCTCGGCATCCTGTGCGCCGACGCCTGCGAGGCCCACGGCCTTCGCCTCCCCGCTCTCGGCGACGGGACGCGACACGCGCTGCGCGCGATCCTTCCCGCCGAGGCGTCCGTCGGCAACCCGGTCGACATGCTCGCCTCCGCGTCGGGGGAGCGCTACGGCCAGGCTCTGCGGCTGCTCCTCGACGACCCGTCGGTCGACGCGGTGATCGTGCTGTTCGTGCCTCCGCTCGTCACGCAAGCCTCCGACGTCGCGGCAGCGCTCGTGGCCGTCGCCTCCAGCGCGGCGGAACGCCGGAAGCCGGTCCTCGCATGCTTCATGGGATCGCAGGGCATGCCCGAATCCCTCCGCGGAGGCCGCATCCCGTCCTACACGTTTCCCGAAGCCGCCGCGCGCGCCCTCGGCCACGCCGCGGCCTACGCGTCGTGGCTCCGCCGTCCCGCAGGAACCCTCCCCGCCTTCCAGGGCGTCGACCGCGCCGCGGCCGCGACCACGATCCGCGACGCGCTCGCGGCGGGGCCCGGGGCGTGGCTTGCTCCCGATGCCGCCGCGTCCGTGCTCGCGGCCTACGGGATCCCGACGGCCGGGGGTGTTCTCGTGCGATCGGCCGACGATGCCGCCCTTGCCGCGCGGCGGTTGGCACGTCCGGTGGCCGTCAAGCTCTCGTCGCGCACCGTGCTGCACAAGACCGATGTCGGCGGCGTCCACCTGGACGTCCGGAGCCCCGAGGCGGCGGCCGCGGCGTTCCGCGCCATCGCCGGATCCCTCGCATCGCGGGGCCTTTCCGACGCCTTCGAGGGAGCGCTGGTCCAGCCGATGATGGGAGAAGGCGTCGAGTGTCTCGTGGGAGTGGTCACCGACCCGATCTTCGGACCGCTCATCGGCTTCGGCCTGGGGGGGATCCTCGCCGAGGCGATGGGAGACGTCGCGTTCCGTCTCCATCCTCTGACCGATCTCGATACGGACGAGCTCATCGCCTCGACCCGTGCCGCGAAGATCCTCGCCGGAGTGCGGGGCCATCCGCCGGCCGACGTGGCCGCGCTCCGGGATTTGCTGCTGCGCGTATCGCTCATGGTCGAAGACCTGCCGGAGATCCAGGAGCTCGACGTCAACCCGGTCCTCGTCGGACCCGTAGGGCAAGGCGCGATCGCCCTCGACGCTCGCATGCGCGTGGCCCGCCAGGCCTGACGACCGATCGCGACAAGTTGTCACGGTCGCTGACAGGGTGTCCCGTTCGGGAGCACCGTCGTCTTCCAACAAAAGCAATGGGGCCCAGGAGGGCCCCATCGAAGGGAATCGGGACTCGGCGACTCTACTTGAGCGAGGCGAGCCAGGTCGCGAGCTCTCCGAGCTCGTCGTCCTTGCCGGTCCAGCGCTTCTTGTGCTTCCGCCCGTCGATGTCGTTCTTCTTCGTGATCCAGTCCTTGATCCAGGCGGCGTCGCGGGTCGCGCCGACCTTGGAGAGATCGGGCGGCTCCACTGGCTTGCTGCCAGCGTCTCCCGGCTCCTCCGCGGCCGCGGCATCGTCCTTCTGCTTGGTGATGCCCTGCGACGTGACCGAGTGACACGCGGCGCACTTGTACTTGGTGAACACCTCCTTGCCGTCCGCACGAGCGGAGCTGGCCCAAAGGAACGGCAGCGCCACGAGCGCCACCAGGAGCGGGCGAAGCAACTTATGCATTGAACTGTCCTTTCCGAGATCGAGACCGTCCCGATCTCCAGCGTCCAAGGGAGCAATCGTCATTCCACCTGGCCGACGGCGCCGAGACCCCTTCGTGGACGAGATCGAGCAGCATTCGACGCCGAGGAGCGACCAGCTTACTCCGCGAACGGCCCGGCCCGGGACGTGCACGTCGTTTGCTTCGCCTCTCTGCAGGTGATGCGCGCCCTCGTCCTCGAGTTCGCCCGGGCGGCCCTCCGGTGGCGAACGTACTCGCCGTCGAGCCCCTATGTCTGGTTCGGTTTCGCATGGGGCCTGCCGGTGCCGATCTTCTGCGTCGCCATCGATTGCTACTCTCGGGGCGCCGCCATCACGCCCGCAGCCTTCGTCGAGGCCGTCCACGCCCGCCCGTGGCACGTCTTCTTCCTCCTGCACCCGCTGCTCTTCGCCGGGCTCTTCGCCGTCCTGGGCGCTGTCCGGCAGGAGAAGTCGGATCAGCTCGGACGACTGGTCTCGCGCCTCGAGGCGAGCCTCGCCAGCACGAGCTTCGACAACGAGACGCTCAAGCGCCTCCAGGGCTCCCGCGACGAGGAGATCGCGCTGCTGACCCACGAGCTCAAGAACCCCCTCGCCGCCATCCGCGGCTACTCGGAGCTCCTCCTGGCGGGAGACCTCGGACCCCTCGACGATCGTCAGAAGCGCGCCGTCCAGTCGTGCCTGCGCGGGGCCGATCGGCTCAACGAGATGATCAACGACATGCTGGCGGCATCCGCCCTCGACGCGGGCCTCCTCGACGTCGCGATGGCACCGTGCGCGCTGCGGCCGATCGCCGAGTCCGCGGTGCGCGCGTTCGCCCCGATCGCAGCGCGCCAAGGCATCCGGCTCGAGGTGGACGTCCCCGCCGACCTCGCCGGGCTGGCCGATGCCGGAAGGCTCGAGCACGTCCTCGGGAACCTCGTGTCGAACGCGGTGAAGCACGTCGCGCAAGGGGGCTCCGTCGTGGTCCGCGCCCGGCCCGAGGGCGGAAGCTCCGTGCGACTGTCGGTCGTCGACGACGGGTGCGGGATGTCGGCGGAGACGATCGCCCATCTCGGCGAACGATTCCGCCAGCCGGATCGCGAGAGCGGACGCGAGGGGACCGGGCTCGGTCTCTACATCGTCAAGGGCATCCTGGAGCGTCACGGCACGGCTCTCGACGTGGCGAGCCGGGAAGGTGCCGGGACGACGATGTCGTTCCGGCTCGGTCGCTCGGCCGCTGTGGCGATCTAAGATCCGGCGCTCGGGAGTCCTCACATTGGCGAACACACCTCGACGGAGACGCACCCAGCAGGCGAAGGCGGCCGCGCCCGTGGAGGCAGCCGCTCCCGAAGCATCGCCGGACCAGCGGCGCGCCGAGGCGCTTCTCACCGACTTCGGGCTCGACGCCGCGAAGCTCGCCGCGGTCAGGACGTTCGGCGACGCCGCCATCCCGCGCGTCGGCGACTTCGTGGACGCGTTCTACGGGTGGCTCAGGACGACGCCGGAGTTCCCGCAGTTCCTCGGAGACTCGACCGTGCTGGAGCGGGTGAAGGACCTCCAGCGCCGCTACTGGGTCGAGTTCTTCGCGGCCAAGGTCGACGCGGCGGCGGTGCAGCGCCGCCGCACCGTGGGCGAGGTCCATGCGCGGATCAACCTGCCGCTTCCGGGCTACTTCCAGTCGATGAACTTCGCGCACGCCTGGTTCACCGAGCTCCTCAAGCGGCAGCCCTACGCCGCCCGCCGCGTCGCGGAGACACTGGACGCGCTGACGCGCCTCCTGCACCTGGACACCGCGATCGTCGTCGACACCTACTCACGGCGCATGAACGAGACCATCGCCCAGCAGCGCATGTCGCTCCTGGAGCTCTCGACGCCGGTGATGAAGCTCTGGGACGGCATCGTGCTCCTGCCCATCGTCGGCGTCGTCGACACGGTGCGCGCGGCCCAGATGATCGAGCGGCTGCTCGACGCGATCGTGGAGAACGAGGCCCAGGTGGCGATCCTCGACGTGACGGGCGTCCCGACCATCGACACCCTGGTCGCCCATCATCTCGTCAAGACGGTCGCCGCCTCGCGCATGCTCGGCGCGGAGGTCATCGTGACGGGCATCAGCCCCGAGGCGTCGCAGACGCTCGTCAAGCTCGGCGCCGATCTGAGCGTCATCCGGAGCCGCGGCGCCCTGCGCGCGGGCGTCGCGGAGGCCTTCGCGATGGTGGGCAAGCAGGTCGAGACCGGATCCAGCGCGCCGATGCGGGTGGAGCCGTGAAGGTCCCCATCCTCCGCATCAAGAAGCTCCTCCTGACGAGCGTGCAGATGGAGCTGTCGGACCGCGACGCCCTCGAGTTCCAGGACGACGTGCTGCGCATGGTCGCGCAGACGGAAGCCGAAGGGATCGTCATCGACATCACGGGGCTCGAGGTTGTCGACTCCTTCATGGCGCGCGTGCTCAACGAGACGGCCGCCATGGTGCGACTGCTCGGAGCCGAAGCCGTCGTGTGCGGCATGCGGCCCGCGGTGGCGATGACTCTCGTGGAGATGGGACGGGAGATGGTGGACGTGGCGACGGCCCTCAACCTCGAGCTCGGCCTCGAAAAGCTCCAGAAGCTCGTGGATGCCCGCCGCGCCGCCGGCGGTGCCGCAGCGCATGCGCGGCGGTAGGACCGACATCCGCAACGAGACGGACATCGTGCGAGCGCGCCAGGCGGGCCGCGACCTCGCGAGGGAGCTCGGCTTCGGCACCGCGGACCAGACGCGGCTCGCGACGGCGATCTCGGAGCTCGCCCGCAACATCATCCACTACGCCGGCGAGGGCTGGTGCGTGGTGACGGAGGTTTCGGCCGCAGACACCGTCGGGATCCGCGTCGTCGTGGAGGACGAGGGGCCCGGCATCGCCGACCTCTCCAAGGCCATGACGATGGGCTACACGACCGGCAAGGGGCTCGGAGCGGGTCTGCCCGGCGCCAAGCGGCTCGTCCACACGTTCGAGATCGAGTCGCAGCCGGGACACACCCGGATCGTCCTCGGGATCTCGCGGCGCAGAGCGTGATGGCGCTGCCTCTGCCGCCCGGCGGCGCGACGCACACGATCGAGGTCTTCGCGGAGCACCACGTGGGGATGGTCCGCCGACACGCCCAAGCCCTCGCCCTTCGCCTCGGCTTCTCGGAGGCGCGATCGTGCGAGGTGGCGATCTGCGCGACGGAGCTCGCGACGAACATCCTGAGACACGCGGGCGCCGGCGCCGTCACGCTCTCACACGAGATGGACGGAACGCGGGACGTCCTCGTGATCGAATCGACCGATCGCGGTCCGGGGATCGCCGACGTCGATCGCGCCCTCGAGGACGGCTTCTCGACAGGCGGCGGGCTGGGCGGCGGGCTTCCGGCGCTGAGACGGCTCATGGACTCGGTCTCGGTCATCACCGGGCCCGGGCAGGGAACGCGCGTGGTGGCACGCAAGTGGCGTCGAGCCGCATAGGCATCGCGCTGCGAGGCCTGGTGCCATCCTCGTGCGGGGACGACGCCGCGTGCCTGCGCGAGGATGGAGCGGTCGTCCTCTGCCTGGCGGACGGTCTCGGTCACGGACCGGAAGCGGCGGAAGCCGCGCGCCGGGCGATCGCGTTCGTCTCGGAGCACCCGGGCCTCGACATCCCGGAGACGTTTCGCGGCTGCGACCAGGCGCTGCGATCGACGCGTGGGGCGGCGCTCTCGATCGGACGCCTGCGGGCCGGGGTCCTCTCCTATGGCGCCGTGGGAAACACGCAGGCGATGGTCGTCGGCGCGAAGACCGCGCGCTTCCCGAGCACTCCCGGTATCGTCGGAGCGGGATACGCGACGCTGCGCATCGAGCAGGCGTCCGTCCGCGAGGGCGATCTCGTCGTCATGTGGAGCGACGGACTGAAGTCCGCCGTCGGGCTCGAGAGCTTCGGAGCGATCCTCCTGAGCGAGCCGCAGGCGCTCGCCGAGCGCATCCTGCGCGACTTCTCGCGCGGCACCGACGATGCGTCGGTCCTCGTGTACCGGGAGGGCTAGTGCTCACGCTCGCCGCGCGCTACCGGGACATCCTCACCGCCCACGTCGCCGCACCCGGCGAGCGGCACCTGGCGGAAGCCGCCGACATCGGCGCCTCCCTGGTCTCGGCCGGAATCCCGCCCGAAGAGGCCGTGGAGATGCACGAAGCGGCGCTGCGCCACGTCGCCCTGCGCATGCCCGAGATGACGCTCGAGGAGGCAGCGCGCCTCTGCTCCGAGCCGCTCATGGAGATCTTCGTCGCCTACGGGCTGGCATTTCGCGATCGCATGGAGAGCCTGGAGCGCGCGCGGGCGGACGCGCAGACGAGCGAGCAATTTCTCTCGACCATCCTCGCGACCGCCGCAGCGCTCGTCACCGTCCTCGACGGAAGCGGCCGCATCGTGCGCTTCAACGGCGCGTGCGAGAAGGCGGCATCGTTGCCGGCCGCCGATGCCGCCGGGCGTCTCTTCTGGGAGGTCTTCGCCGCGCCCGAGGAGTCGGACGCCGTGCGGAGCTGCTTCGCCGATCTCGTCGCGGGCAACGCATCGCGCGAGCTCGAGAGCCACTGCGTCACGGCGGCGGGCACGCGGATCGTCGCCTGGTCCGCCGCGGTGATCCGGCGGCCCGACGGCTCCGCCGGGCACGTCATCGCCACCGGCCTCGACGTCACGCGGCAGCGCGTCGCCGAATCGCAGGCCCAGCACCGCGAGCGGCTCGCGGAGGTCGGCCAGCTCGCGGCCACCATCGCCCACGAGATCGGCAACCCGCTCGCCGCCATGTCGGGCGCCACCCAGGTGGCGCGCGCGCGCCAGAAGGACCCCGACGCGATCCGCACGTTCGACGCCCTGGAGCGGCACATCGATCGCGTCGGCGGCATCGTCCGCCAGATGCTCGACCTCGCGCGCCCGCCGCGGGTGGTGCGCGCCCCGACCGATCTCAACGCGACGGTGCAGAGCGCGCTCGCGTGGCTGCACTACGACAAGCGCGCGGTGAAGGTGGCGATCGAGCTCTCCCCCGCCCCGGGCCTTCCGCTCGTCTCCGTGCTCGAGGATCGGCTGCTCCAGGTCTTCCTGAACCTGGGTACCAACGCGCTCGACGCTCTGGCCGAGGTCTCCTCGCAGCGCCCGCCGCGGCTCCACGTGACGACCCGCTACGCGAGCGATCCCCGCGGGAAGCGCATCGTCATCTCGTTCGAGGACAACGGCCCAGGCATCCCGGAGGCGATGGTGGACACCATCTTCCAGCCCTTCGTGACGACGAAGGGACGGGCAAGCGGCACGGGCCTCGGGCTCGCGGTCAGCGCCGAGATCGTGCGCGAGCACCGCGGCGAGATCAGGATCGAGAACCGCCCCGGCGAAGGGGCGACGTTCCACGTCGAGATCCCCGTCTAGTTCCGCGGGGGCCGGGCGATCGAGGAGCTCCCGTTGCGCGACTGGAGAGCCTTGGCGACGGCATCCATCAGGCGCGGGACCATGATCGGCTTCGACAGCAGGTCCTCTGCCCCGCAGGCTTTCGCCTCGGCGAGGTACTTGCCGCGGCGATAGACGCCGGACATGAGGATGACGGGAGTGGCGCGGTCGCGCGCCTTGAGCGCGCGGCAAAGGTCGAATCCGCTCGTCCCGGGCAAGAGGAGGTCGAGAACGGCCACGTCCGGCATCTCCCGCCCGGCGCATGCGCATCGCCTGCTTGCCATCGTGCGCCAGCGCCACGCGGAAGCCGTGGCGTCCGAGGATGGTCTCGACGAGGGTGGCGACCTCGTCGTCGTCGACCACCAGGGCGAGCCTGCTCGCTGCGCCCTCGTGGACGACGACCCGGCCGCCTCCGCCCTTCCTCGCATCCTCGAGACCCCGCTCGGCGCCCTCGCGGAGCAGCGGTACCGTGCCGTGCGCGGGATAGGCGGCGACGCCCGCGGAGAACGTGCAGGTGAAGCCCAGGTCCCTGCGTCGATCCGGGAGCCGGCGAATTCGGCGCGGACCTCGTCGAGGACCGCGGCCGCCCTTGCAGCCTCGGCGAGCGGAAGCACGATCGCGAAGCCGGAGGCCCCGTGGCGTCCGACGAGATCCGATCTCCGAGCCTCTGGCGCAAGAGCCGCGCGAGCACGAGCACCGCGCGATCGGCCGCGGCGGGCCCGAAGCGCTTGGAGACGGCCGCGAGACGGTCGATCTCGACGACGGCATGAGAGACCGGTGTGGCGTCGCGGTGCGCGCGGGAGAGCTCGACCTTGAGCGCCTCGCGGACGGCATCCTGGCTCGCGCAGCCCGTGAGCGCGTCCTGCGAGAGGTGGCTCCTGAGGGCGCGGTAGCGGCAGGCGCGCCCCAGGGCCACGTCGGCGAGCTCCGCGTCGCGCAGCGCCATCGGCACGACCTCGTCGCCCCCCAGGCGGACCTCGCGGCGGACCGCGGCGACGCTCTCGTCCGGTGCCACGAACACGAAGGGAGTGCCGGCGAAGCGCGGGTCTTGCCTCAGCACCTTCGCGAGCTCGAGGCCCGTGTGTTCCGGAAAGGAGATCCCAGAGACCACGACGTCCGGAGACGCCTGCGCCATGGCCGGGAGCGCGTCGGCGACGTCGTGGATGAAGCGGACGACGAAGCCGCGCCTCCGGAGGAGCGCGCTCGCGTGGCCCGCCGCGCGGGCGTCGCCATCGATCACGAGGGCGCGCAGCGCCCCGTCCCGGGCGCGCTCCGCGATCTCCTCGATGGCGGTGGCGAGGTCCTCGGCGGCGATCGGCTGGGGAAGGAAGGCGACGGCCCCGGCACGGAGCGCCCGCAGGCGGGCGCCGAGATCGCCGCGCCAGCTCGCGACGACGAGCGCGGGACGTCCCGGGAGGCTCGCAACGATCGGACCGATGGCCTCCGGCGAGAGCGACGCGGCCTGCCGGCCGCCCGGACCGGCGTCGTGGGCGAGCAAGAGGACGTTCAACGCCTCGGGATCGCGCTCGAGGCTCTCGACGTCGCCGTGGACCGCGACGTCGTAGCCCATGTCCTCGAGCTGCCGGCCGACGCTCTCTCCGCGCTCGGAATCGACGTCGAGCACGCCCACGCGGAAGCGCTCGACCTCGGCGAGCCCCTCGGATCCCATCGCCACGAGCGACGGCGCCGTCGCCGCGTCGCAGGCCTTGTCGAGCCGCACGAGACCGGCGGCGATGGCCGCCTGCGTGGTGGACCAGACGGGAGCGGGGTTCGCGAGCGCCTCGTTCATCAGGGCGCGTAGCGCCTCCGAGCACTTCGCCACGTCCCCGGCTTCTGCCGCCGACGCCTCCTCGGAGATGGCCGACACTTCCCGGAAGAGCCGCTCCATCCCGAGCCGCTCGCGGCCGGTGGAGAGCCACTGATACCAGTGCTCCATCAGGGCAGACCTCCGCGCCGGAAGGCTCATCAGGAATGCGTCGCTCGCCGTGCTGGTCGTGCTCGTTGTCGTGCCTGGCGTCATGACCGGGCGGGACCGTCCCGCTCCTCGCCCTGGTCGCAGGGCGGGGCTGTTGGTCCCCGCCTGCTCGCGAAACACCCTGCGGCCAGGAGCTCGTCCGAGGCTGTCCTGTCGAGCAAGGCCGATGCCAGGCCCGGAGGTTCCGCCGGGCAACGACCGGACGATTCGGGGCACGGCCATTGCACCGCTGTTGCTTGCCATGCTCGCAAGCTCCCTCATGACGAGGACGGTGGCGACCTGCTCGCCCGCGGACGACCTCGAGCACGTCGTCGGTCTGATGCTCGACCGCGAATGCGGCTCCGTTGTCGTCGACAAGGCCCGCAAGGTGCTGGGCATCATCACGGACCGGGACGTGTGCCGCGCGGCGCATGCCGCGAAGCTCCCGCTTCGAGCCATTCCGGCGAGGGCGGCGATGACCCGCCCGGTCGTGACGTGCAAGCCGGAGGATCCGCTCCTCGCCGTCGCCCACCTGATGGAGGTGAAGCACGTACGCCGCGTGCCGGTCGTCGATCGCGGCAAGCTTGTCGGGATCATCACGCTCGACGACATCGCGCGCGAGGTTTCGCGCATCGAGTCATTGATCGAGCGCGGCGACGAGGACGCGAGCGCTCGCGGAGTGAATGCGTACGAGGTGGGATGGACCCTATCGATGCTCAACCAGCGGCGCAGGCGCCGCCATCAACCCCGCGCCTGACGCGCGGCCCAAAGAGGAGCCCAAAGAGGAGAAGGAGCAGACATGACCGCGGCGTTCCCCCACAAGTACGAGGTCGGGCTGCGCTGGGACGGTAACGGTCCCGCGACGGTCGCGGAGCCACCACGGATGCCCATCGTCGCTGGCCCCCCCGAGGAGTTCGGCGGTCAGAAGGAGTGGTGGAGCCCCGAGCACCTGCTCCTGTCCTCGCTCGCGCTCTGTCTCCAGACGACACTCCAGGCCATCGCAGCGAAGGCGCGGCTCCCGATCGGAGGCTTCGGCTGCCAGGCGATCGGGACCCTCGACAAGACGCACGCGGGGCTCGCCTTCACGTCTCTGACGCTGGACGTTGCGGTCTCCGTGGACGAGGCGGACGGGCCGCGCGCGGAGGAGATCCTCCGGACGGCCAAGCGCCACTGCCTCATCGCCAACAGCCTCAACGTTCCGGTCGAGCTGAAGGCGAGAGTCCTCGTCCGCCAAACGGTGGCCTGACCTCCCATCCATCGCCAGCTTGTCAAGATCGCTGACAGGCTGGCGGCTCGTGAATCGCCGGGAGCTACGAGCTCTGCTCCGCCTTCCGGGCGACGACGGCGAGGGTGTAACCGACCTCCGACGCATAGACGCCGAGGCTCGCCGCCTCGCGATCGCCGCGCACGACGCGCTCCTCGATGGCGACGATCTCGCGGGCGATGTCGTCGAGGGCAATGATGCCGAGGAGGATACCGAACTCGTCGACGACGGGAAGGCGCCTGACCTTGTGGGTCTGCATGATCCGCTGCGCCTCGCTCAGATCGACGTCGGGACGGCACGTGTGGACCTTGTGGCTCATGGCCGCGCGGGCGGGGATCTCGACGAGCCTCCTCCCCGTCTGGTGCGCCAGGCGGCAGATGTCGCGGTCGGTGACCATGCCGATGACCTTGCCCTCCGCGCCGGTCACGACGACGGATCCGCACCCGCGGTCCTCCATGAGCCCCGCCACGTGATGAAGCGTCGTGTCGGGAGAGCACTTGACGACTTCTCTGGTCATGATCTGGCTTACTCTCATCGGGAAGACCTCCCGTGACCGGTTGACGCAAGCTCCGTGCCCCGCCGCGCGCAGCGCGATGGCACAGCCTTGCAGGGGTTCCATGGGTGGAAGGAGGCTTCCATGCAACCACTCCCAGAGCGCCCGAAGAAACCGTCGCGGTTGATCCCCATCGAGCTCAAGAGCTCCGGGCAGGACGTCGACGCGATCGTCGCGTGCCCGTACGGGATCGAGCGGCAGCGGCTCGACGATTGCGCCTCGTGCAACTACTACGGCGGGCTCTCGCTCGGAATGGTGGGGTGCGGCTTCTTCCTCCGGTGCCAGTACCGGACCGGGGACCCGGCCCCCAAGGCGGTCGGCCGTAGCCATCGGCACGCGCCGCCTGCAATGGAGAAGAGCGATGCGACCCTCGCCACGGTCATGAGTCGCGACGTCATCACCGTCGGCCCCGAGATGGGGCTCGCGAGCGTGTCGCAGCTCATGCTCGACCACGGCATCAGCGGCCTTCCCGTGGTCGACGCCGGCGGGCGGCTCATGGGGATCGTCGCCAAGACGGATCTGGTCCGCGCGCTCTATCCCGACGGGGACACCGTGCGCGTCGAGGACTCGTCCGACGCCCTGCGCCAGAAGTCCAGCGCCGAGCAGGAGCTCGGCCCCGGGTTCTTCACCGAGCCGGCCGCCCAGCCCGCGGTGCAGGACGCAATGACGCCCTTCGTGCACACGCTGCCCGAGACGGCGACCGTCCCCGAGGCCGCGGCCCTCATGACGCGCGAGGGCGTCCACAGGGTCGCCATCGTCGATCCCGACGGCCGTCTCGTCGGCATCGTCTCGGCGCTCGACGTCATGCGCTGGACCGCGCTCAAGCCGTAGACGTCCCGCCCAGGGCGATGCCGGTTGGGGAGATGGGCTGCACGCCACGATCTCGTCGAGCGGCACCAAGATCAAGGACGCAAGCGGTGCGGCCTCCAGGCTGTCGAGGCCATGACTCCGCCCCGGCGCTTCGCGTGGTCGACGTTCGCGTCGATCGCGTCCGCCGCCATCTCCTACGCCGTGCCGAGCCGGGATGGATGGACCGACGGATTCCCCGTCGCGGGCGGCTCCTACCGCGCCTACATCCCTCCGTCCTGCGTGATGATGCCGTCACGAGGGCAGCGAAGCCCGTCCGTCTCGAGCTTGACGAATCGCTTCTCCTTCACGTCGATCCGCCATGCCGCGGTGGCAGCGAGGGACTCCTTTCCCTCGGCGGCGGCCAGGATGGCGACCACGTCGTCGAGCTCCTTGTCGCCAGCCCGGCACGTGCCGATGAACTCCGGCGCCGCGCGCGAGTGGGGCGGGACCTTCAGCACGTCGCGGACGACCTGCTTCTCTTCGAGCAGCATGTACTCGCTCCCGCAGATCTGCCAGGACGAGAGGAACAGAACGTCCGAGATCTCCGATCCGCCGAGGTCCTTGAGACCGATGTCCTTGTGCCGGGCCTCGAGCACGACGACACGCTCGTTGGACATGTGACGGCCGGCGAGCGTCTTTGCGACGTCCGAGTCGCAGGTGACGCCCTCGAATCCGTCCGCCGCAATGGCGGGATTGCCGTGAATCACGACAGTGAGCGTGACCAGCGGCACGATCTGGACAGTGTTTCTCATTGGCACCTCGCGTGGGCGCCCATGATGCCACGTTTCTCAGGTCAGGGTCCGAGGACGGCCCGCCGGAGCCCGTCGGTCCAGTAAGAGGTCAGCTCCCCGCGGTGGAGCCCCCCGGTACCGGCCTTCACAGCCTCGATGGTGGCCTCGAGCTCGGCCATGAAGCCCTCGTGCTGCTTCTCGAGGAGGTCCGCGGTGGACGCCTTCGCCGCCGCGAGGTGAGGCGCGGCGTCCTCTCCCAGGGCGAGCGCCATGTGCCCTCGCTGGAGGTGAAGCTCGACCATCACGCGGCTGTAACCGATCTCCTTCGCGATGGCGACCGCCCGTTCGAGCTCCTGGCGCGCGACACCCAGGTCCCCGGCGATCCGCTCCAGGTGCGAGTGGAACATCAGGGCGTGGACCTCTTCCCGGCGGCTCTTCGTCTCGCGCGCGAGCGCGAGCGCCTCGGCATTGACGCGCCTCGCCTCGTCGAGGGCTCCCTCCTCGATGAGGCGTCCCTCGAGGTTCACGAGGCAGCCGATCTCGACATGGCGGTTACCGTACTCCCGCGCCATCGCAAGCCCCCTGCGGTACGCGGCAACCGCTTCCTGGTTCCTGCCCATGGAATGATGGACGAGCCCGAGTGTGGTCAGATCGGCGAGCTCGCCGAGGCGGTTCCCCGTCGCGCGATCGATGGCGAGCGCCTCGGTCATCGTGGCCATCGCCTCCGCGAAGCGGCCCTCCACCCAGTCGCCCCAGAACGCGGCCCGGAGCGTGAACGCGACGAGGCGGCGATCTCCGCTCGCGCGCGCGAGCTCCATCGCCCGGGCCATGATCGCGCGATGCTCGGCGACATTGCCGCGCTCGCAGGCGAAGTGGTTCAGGCGCACCAGCACGCGGCACAGCTCCGCCGGATCGTCCAGCTCCTCGACGATCTGGAGCGCTCGCCGCTGGTAGGCTTCCGCCTCCGCGATCGTCCCGTGCTGCTTCACCGCCTGCGCCAGGAGCTGGAGCGCCTCCTGCTGCCCTCGCCTGTCCCCCCGCTCCACCTGGATGGCGTGGAGCTCCTCGGCGACCCTGGCCGATTCCTCGGAACGACGGAGATAGTCGAGGTCCGCGCACACGGACACCATGCTGGAAGCCATCGCGGCGCGATCCCCGAGCGCCCGCGCCTCCGCGAGCGCCTCTTCTCCCATGCGCAGGCCCTCGGGGATCCGCCCGGTCGTCGATAGCACCTGCCGGGCCAGGTCGACCCTGGCGGCGATCCCGTCCGTGTGTGGGACCCCGCCGCAGAGATCGACCACCGTCCTGTAATGGCGCTCCGACTGCAGGAGGGACGCCGTGTCGTACGCCCGCCGCGCCGCCGCGAGGAACCGCCGCCGCGCTTCCGGAAGGTCGCCGGCTTCACGGAAGTGGCGGCCGAGCTCGGCCTGGGCATCGGGATCGTCCCCCCGACGGGCGGACAGTGTCGCCGCCGCGCGCCCGTGCAGCGATCGCCGGGTCGCGGCGTCGAGCCTAGCGAGGGCAACCTCGCGGATCTTGTCATGATCGAAGCGATACCGCCCGGGCCCGCGCTCGTCGATGAGGTGGCGCCGCGCCATCTCGCACAGAGGCTCGGCCAGATCCTGTCCGTCGATCCCGAGGACCGCCGCGACCAGCTCGGCGTCGAGGTCGCGCCCCAGGACCGCGGCCGCGTCGAGGACCCCGCGCGTCACACTGTCGAGCGCGTCGAGCCGGGCGCCCACGAGCGTCTGGAGGCCGCTGGACAAGGCCAGGGCCTCGACGGACGCTCCCTTTCCCGCGGCCCGCCACCGGCCCTCCGACCGTGCGAGCTTCCCCTCGAGCACCAGCGTGCGCAGGTACTCAGCGACGAAGAAGGGGTTCCCCTCGGAGCTCTCGTGAAGCGACGCCACGAGCTCCGCAGAAGGGGTGGGATCGGCCAGCATGTCGGAAACGATCGACCGAATCGCGCCGCCTTCCAGGCGTGGTACGTCGAGGGTCGTCGTTCCCTCGCGGGCGAACAGCTCCGACGTCGCCGCCGTCTCCTCCTCGGCGCGCTCGGTCGCCAGCACGAGCACGGGGATCGTCGCGAGCCGTCCGGAGCGCACCAGGGACGACAGTGCGGCCAGCGACAGATCGTCCGCCCACTGGAGGTCGTCGATGACGACCACCAGCGGCCGCCCGTCGGACAGTGCGGTCAGGAGGTCCGCGAAGTCGGCGAAGAGCCGCTGCCGAGCAGCGTCCGGAGGTAGCTTCACCGGGAGCGCGGTCCGGTCGACGCCCGGCAGCTCGAGGAGCGATGGCTCGAAGGGAGCGAACGTGTGAGCTCGCCGTCCACCGGCGTCGAGGAGCCGCGCCACCTCGTCCTCGCCGCGTTCCCGGCAGCGGTCCGCCACGGCGACAAGAACGGCCCGGAACGGGCGTAGCGCTACCGCCTCTCCCGGCTCGCAACGCCCCGCGAGACACGGGATCCGACGGCGCCGCGCCTCCTCCATCGCCGCGAGCGCGACACGCGTCTTTCCGACTCCGCTCTCCCCTCGGAGCCGCACGAGCCCCCCCTCCGAGCCTCCGAGCTCCCGGAGCCGCGCGCGCAGCGCGTCGAGAAGCACCTCCCGACCCGCGAGCTCCGCGCGATAGAGGTAGGCGCGGGCGCGCGGCGGCGGATCCGGGGCCGCATCCGGGGCGCGGTATCGCTCGAGAGCGCGGGCGACGTCCTCCAGGTGGCCGATGCGCTCCTTCGGGTGCTTGGCCAGGAGCCGCATCACGAGCGCCTCGACCTCCCGCGGGATCGCCGGCGCGAGCTGCGACAGGGCGATGGGCATGGCGGTCCGGTGCTTGTAGGCAAGCTCCTTTGCGTTCGCGCCGAAAAACGGAGGCCGTCCGGTGAGGAGCTCGTAGGCGATGCAGCCCAGGGCGTAGACGTCCGCGCGCGCGTCGATCAACCCCCCGACCCACTGCTCCGGCGCCATGTAGAGCGCCGTGCCGCTCGGGTCCAGCGCTGCGTCCACGTCCTCGCGCTCCGTACCGAGCTCCGCGGCGAGCCCGAAGTCGACGATCACCGGCGACCCGTCCGGCCGCACGACGACGTTCTCCGGCTTCAGGTCCCGGTGCACGAGCCCCTCGCCGTGCAGGTACGACAGTGGCGCGCACAGGCTCCGAACGATCGCGAGCGCGACTTCGACGTACTCCTCCGACGGGGCCGGCGGCGGGATCCCCTGCGTCTCGATGGCCCCGGTGATCTGGGCCGTCGCGACGCCTTCCGGCGTCTCCACCCGCGCGACCCTCGTCGCAGGCGCGTCTCCCGTCTGCCCGGTCGTCAGCGGCGCGCCGCTCGCCATCCTGGCCCGGAGAGTCTGCCCCTCCTCGAACGCCATCGAGTACCAGGGCATGCCGTCCCGGACCCCGTGCGCCAGGATCCGCACGATGCCCGGGTGACCCAGCCGCGACAGTGTCCTGATCTCGCGCCGGATGCTCTCCACGAGCCGCGCCTCGGTGACGCGCACCGACTTCAGCGCGACCTGGGCGCCGCCGAGATCGCTCGCGAGGTACACGACGCCCATCCCGCCGCGGCCGATCTCGCGCAGCGCCGTGTAGTCGTCGAAGCGAGGAAGAGCGTCGATGGCGGTCCCCGGAGCGCCGCCAGCCTACACCCTGCGCGCAGCACCCGTGCTCCCGGATCCCCGGGATCGCCGTGACGCCCGCCGGGCTCCCCGACCAGAGGTCACGACTCGATGGCGGGCTCGTAGTCGCTCTCGTGAATGCCGAACGTCCAGGCGACGGCGGCCCGCGCCGTGCGGATCTCGGGGGGACGCGCAGCGTGTACCGCCGGTGCGAGCCGTCGGGCTCGGCCGTGGAGTTGACGACGTGAACGACCTGGAGCGCCTCGTCGTCCGCGTACTCCCGGCGATAGAGGTCCCCGCATCGATCGCTGTGCACGAGCGTGGCGCCCGCCTGGCGCAGGTACCGGTCGTACCCGATGCGCTCGATCACGTGGCGCCGCAGCTCGACGTTGGCAATGTCGTGGATCTCCTCCACTGTCAGGTCCCCGGGGCGCTCGATGACCGCCGCGGGCACGACGAGCCCGTGCCACGCATACACCGACCAGCCGTCGTCGTACTGGACGGCCGGGCCGTCCTCGGCGTGCAGCCGCCCGCGAGCGTCGCGCCTGACGATCCGCGGTCGCTCGCAGAGCCAGCAGACGGTTTCGTCTGGCCATGCCCAGCTCCCGGACTCGGCGAAGAGCTCGAGTCCCGTGAGCCGTCCTCGTCGCGGGTTGCGATGCCAGCCTCCCTGAGGCACGCAAGGACCGCGAGATCCGCCGTCCGGTGCTGCCCGTACCACGCCACCCGGCTCACGCCCGGCTCCTGCGAAGCCCGCAGCTCGGCCGCGATCGGCAGCCCGACGGCATTCCAGACCGCGGTCCGGAGCGGCGCGCTCAGCAGCTCGACAGTCCGGCTCGAGCCCACATACGGCGCCTGCGACTGGCTTGCCGACAGGACGAGCCCGATCGGCACGTCGGGAGGCTCCGCCCCACGCCGCCCGGAGACGGCACGGGCGCGGGCCGCGGCGAGCGGCGAGCCGTACCACCGGTAACGGGCCGGAGGCCGTGCGCCCACCGCCTGGTAGGCCATGCGCATCCCGGCCTCGGCGCACCCGCGATCCGCCGGATCCGTACGGAACCCGATCGCCATCCACTTCTCGCGGTACAGACCGAGCAACGCGGGCGACAGGAGATCGAAGCCCCCCGCCACGTCAGTCACTCACCTCGCGCGACCGATCGAGGGACGGGTCCCAGATCGGCGATGGCGCGTACTCCCGCTGCCGCACGACCTGGTAACTCCCCGCGGGGAGCGCGATCTCTTTGTGCTCCTCGTGGCGCAGCGTTGCGGGACCGCCGGTGATGCGCAGGAACATCCGCCCACCGTGCTCGAACGACTCGACGTTCGTGTCCTCGATTGCGTGCGCGTGCCCCGTCACCTCGCCGTAGGCGAGCACGATCCGCCCGCGGCGCGCGACGCGCCTCGCCGCGCGTGGAGGCCGCGTGACCCTCATCACGAGGACGTCCCCCTGCCGGTACATCCGCGTCTCCATCGTCTCCCGCCGTCCCAGGAACCGCATCCATGCTCCGCGCAAGCTCATGACGTACTCCTCGGGGAAGAACGTAGAGCCGTGACGAGGCGCTTTCCGTGATTGCCTTCACGATGCGCGCTTCGTCACGTCGACCGCGCCCTGTAGAATCGCCGCACATACGAGGAGGACAACCATGGGCTCCCTCTACGACATCGAGACGACCACGCTCGCAGGTGCTCCGGCGCAGCTCCGGGACTACAGGGGAAAGGTCACGCTCGTCGTGAACGTCGCGAGCGAGTGCGGCTACACGCCGCAGTACGCCGGCTTGCAGGCGCTCCACGCGGAGCTCTCTGGGCGCGGCTTCGCGGTCCTCGGGTTCCCGAGCAACGAGTTCGGCAAGCAGGAGCCTGGAACGCCCGAACAGATCCAGACGTTCTGCAAGCGAAACTACGGCGTGACGTTCCCGATGTTCTCGAAGATCCAGACCAAGGCCGGGGCCGGGCAGTCTCCCGTCTACAAGCTCCTCGGAGAGATCGGAAGCCTCCCGGCCTGGAACTTCGCGAAGTACCTGGTCGGGAAGAAGGGCAACCCCATCGCGTTCTATCCGAGCGACGTCGAGCCCGGCAGCAAGGAGCTCCGCAACGCGATCGAGTCGGCGCTCACGGGTTCGTAGCGCGCGGAAGGGATCGGATCACGCGGGAGCCGGAAGCTCGAAACGGGCGATGATCCCCCCGTCCGGGCCCTCCGGCCCGTGGTCGGGATCGCGCGTCGCCACCCAGGCGTGGCCGAGCTCGGGATACGCCACGACGTCGGGGTACCGGCCGGCCGAGACCGCGAGGATGCGGACCGGCTCGTCCGTGGGGTTGGTGAACGTGTGGAGACCCGCGGTGCCCTGCGGGCAATAGACGACGTCCCCCGGCGCGAGCCGCTCCTCGGTCGTCCCGTTGCGAAAGATCGGCGTCCCGCTCACGACGAAGAAGAGCTCCTCGCACCCGTAGTGCATGTGGAGATGGAACCCCGGCGAACCCGGCAAGAGCTCGTGGAGGGACCCGCCGAGCATCGCGTCGCGCGGGCGATCGAAGAGGCGCGTGCGTATCCGGAGCTCGCGGTGCTGCTGGCTCCATGGTTCATCGTGAAGGTAGTTCTGCCGGCTCATGGGATGGCCTCGTAGCTGCGGATCGGCCTTTCACCGGAGGGAGGACGGGAGGGCCGCCGCCGCGATGCTACCCGCGCTCGTTCGCGATTTCTCCGTCTCGCGCGAGCGAGGCGTGTGGTATCTAGGAGCGTGAGCGCCCCGAGCCCGATCCTCCAGGACCTCGCGGTCGTCCTCGGCGTTGCCGCCGTCACGACGGTCGTCTTCCAGCGCCTGCGGCAGCCGGTGGTCCTGGGCTACCTGCTCGCCGGGATGATCGTCGGGCCGCACATCCGGGTCCCCCTGATCGCCGACATGGGTCGGGTCCACACGCTGTCGGAGCTCGGCGTGATCCTCCTGATGTTCTCCCTCGGGCTCGAGTTCACGCTCGCGAGGCTCGCCGCCCTCGGCCCGCGCGCGGGCCTCACCGCGCTCTTCGAGGTGAGCGTCGTCGCCTGGCTCGGCTACCTCGCGGGCCAGATGCTCGGCTGGAGCGTCCGGGAGAGCATCTTCACCGGGGCGATGGTGGCAATCTCGAGCACCATGATCATCGCGAAGGCCTTCGCCGAGCAGCCGGTCGACCGGCGGTTGAAGGAGCTCGTCTACGGCATCTTGGTGTTCGAGGACCTGATCGCGATCGTCATGCTCGCGGCCCTCACCGCGCTCGCGTCCGGCGCCGGGCTCTCCGGCGCCGCGCTCGCCACGGTGGGCGTGAGGCTCGGCGGCTTTCTCGTCGCGGTCGTCGTCCTCGGCCTCGTGGTGGTCCCGCGCTCGATCCGGCTGGTCGCGCGCCTGCGCCGGTCGGAGACGCTGGTCGTCGCGAGCATCGGCCTCTGCTTCACGCTCGCGCTCCTCGCCGAGAAGGCCGGCTACTCCGTCGCCCTCGGAGCGTTCATCGCCGGGTCGCTCGTCGCGGAGTCGGGGGAAGGCGCACGCATCGAGCACCTCATCAAGCCCGTCCGGGACATGTTCGCGGCCGTCTTCTTCGTCTCCGTCGGCATGTCGATCGATCCCTCGGCCGCCCTGAGGCACTCCGCCACGCTCGCGGTCCTCGCCGCCGTCGTGACGTTCGGTAAGATCGCCGGCGTCGGGCTCGGCGCCTTCCTCACGGGACACGGCGTTCGCACCTCCGTACAGGCCGGGATGAGCCTGGCCCAGATCGGCGAGCTCTCCTTCATCATCGCGGGCGTCGCATCCACCTCGTCGACCGGCGAGACCGCATCCCTCTATCCGCTGGCGGTCGGCGTCTCGGCCGTGACCACCTTCGCGACTCCGTGGCTCATCCGCATCTCCGGGAGGGCGGCATCCTGGACCGATCGCAAGCTGCCGCGACCGCTGCAGACGTTCGTGACGCTCTACGGATCCTGGGTCGAGCGCGTCGGCGCGCCGCGCCCGCGCACCCAGTGGTCCAGTGTGCGCCGCCTCGCGTTCCTCACGGCCGCGGACGCCGCGTGCCTCGCAGGGATCGTCGTCGGGTTCTCGCTGAACCGCGATAGGGTCGTGGCGCTCCTGCGCGCCGGCGAGGCCACCCCGGCAGCCGCGGTGCTGACGGCGATCGCAGCCTCGGTCTTCGCTGCCCCGTTCCTGATCGGCATGGTCCGCTGCGCCCGGAGCCTCGGGCAGCAGCTCGCCGTCTTCGCGCTCCCCTCATCGGAAGACGGACGTCTCGACCTGGCGGCCGCCCCGCGGCGCGCCCTCGTCGTCTCGCTGCAGCTCGGCACGCTCCTCGCCGCCGGCGTCCCCCTCGTGGCCGTCACGCAGCCGTTCGTCCCCGCGCTCCCGAGCGCCATTCTCCTCGCGGCGGCCATGCTCCTCCTCGGCGTCGCCTTCTGGAGGAATGCGGCAAATCTCCAGGGCCACGTCCAGGCCGGCTCCGAGGTCGTCATCGAGACGCTCAAGAAGCAGGCCGCTGCCGGAGCCGACGACAGCATCGGCCTGCACGACGTCGAGCAGCTCCTCCCAGGGCTCGGGACGATGGAATCCATCCGCATCCCCCACGGCGCCGCCGTCGTCGGACGATCCCTCTCGGACCTCGACGTGCGCGGCGTCACCGGCGCCACCGTGCTCGCGATCCGCCGCGAGGATCGGACGTTTCTCGTCCCGACAGCGCGCGAGCGCCTCCAGGACGGCGACGTCCTCGCCATGACCGGCAGCCGCGAGGCCATCGAGAACGCGCGAGCGCTACTCCTCGCAGGACCCACCCGCACGGAGTCCGTCACAGGTCAGACCAACCCGGACGCGCCGTGATCGCGGCGCGGCGTGGGCGGACGCGCCGTTCTTCGCGCGCGCCCTTGCTAGCGCGGAAACCGGCACGACGGAGCTCTTGAACGACTAGCAGTAGCTCGTGCGCGCGGCTTCGCGGGCTGCTGCCAGTCTGGCAGTGGGCAAGACACGCTGTCGTTCGACAGCCGGAAGACCGCCTCCCCACCCCATTCGCATCGAACTGGCGCGGGTCAGTGGCACTCGGCGCACACCTTGTCGTTCAGGAGCTTCACGTCCTTGTGCTCGCCGAAGACGTGGCAATCGGTGCACGGGATCTCTTCCTGCTCGAAGTGCGTCCGGTGCGGCATCTCCTTGCCCTTGTACGTCACGGTGTCCGGAGGCACCTTGACGCCGACCTTGGCGTGGCACATGGTGGCGCAGAACCCGCCGTTGATGAGGGGAAGGTCGTCCGTCGCGGCGACCTTGATGTTCAGCTTCTTCGCGATCTCGTCCATCTGCGCGTTGCTGAAGCGAAGCACCTGCGCCGCATAGTAGATGTTGTGTACGGGGTGGGCGCTTCGCACGAACTGGAGGTTGTAGAGGACGTCGTCGAGGCCCTCGCCGAGCCGCACCCTCTCCGGGGTCGCCTCCGACGCCTTGGCGCGTTCGTCCTGCAAGGCTCGCAGCTTCTCGTCGAGGCGCGAGGCCGTGTCCTGGATGACGGTGTTCACGTCGGTCAGGATGCCCTTGTACTGCGGATCGTGGCAGTCGAGGCATCCTTGCTCCGTGCCGACGTAGGTGTCGGACCCTCCCACCGCGGAGACGTGGTTGTTCTTCTTCTGCAGGTGGCAGCCGACGCAGTCCACGTTCGCCAGGTACATCGGGCTCGGCATGGGCGGGACGCCCTTTCCCCCGGTTCCCAGGTACATGTCCCGTTGACTCTCGTGCATGTCCGTGTGGCAGACGTTGCAGTTGTAGTTGAGGGTCTTCGTCCCGGCGGGAGTGGACCCATGACGCAGCTGCTCGTGACAGTGGAAGCAGGCCGTGTTGTGCTTCGTCACGTGGTTGTCGTGCAGGAACGCTGTGTCGCCGTAACGCTCCAGCTTCTCCGGCTGGTTGTGGCAGCTGAAGCAGCGGTCCTTGGGGACGTCGCCCTCCCCCTGGATGGCGTCCTGGTGGCAGGAGATGCACGGGACCGCGTGCTTGCCGAGGAAGCTCTTGTGGTCGTAGGTGATGTTCCCGACCTGGACCTTCTTGTCGGGGGCCACGTGGCAACCGAGGCACCCGCCGATGGGATCGAGGTCGCGTCCCGACTTGCGTCCCTTCATGTGGCACAAGTAGCACGTGTCCCAGGTGACTTCGATGTGCCGTCCAACCACGACCTGGGAATGACACGAGACACAGCGAAGCTGCTTGCCGTAACGCACTCCCTCGAGGTGCGGCCTGTGATCGAACATGATGCCCGACTTGCTGACGACCCGTCCCTGGAGGAGCCTGTTGGAGTGGCATCCCGACCGCAGGCAGGAGGCATCCTCGACCTCGGCGTACGGCTTGGACGAGTAGGTGCGCGTGACGAACTTCACCACCTGGGACATGGCCTGGAACTTGTGCCAGAGGATGGTGCGCGGCCCCGACGGCGGGTAGTGGCACTCGACGCAGGCGACCGATTTGTGGGGCGAGCTGGCCCACGCCTGGTAGTAAGGCTCCATGATGTGGCACGACCGGCAGAAGCTCGGGCTCTCCGAGTAGGCGGCGGTGGCCAGGACAGCGATCACCATGACGCCGGCGATGCTCGCGAGGATGCCGAAGAACCGCGGCCTCAGGCGCACGAAGAAGCGGCGTCGCGTCGCGTCGATCCCCACGAACAAGAGGCCGCGCCGCCAGCGGCTGGGCTTCGGCCGGACGACGGGGGAGCTCTCTTGTTCTGGTTCGCTCATGTCAGGCTCCTGCCGGCTCCTCTTGGTACCCGAACGCGGGGCTCATCCGATCAAGCCGAGGACGGTCGCGAACACCGCCCCGACCAGGAGCAGGCCGATGGCGAGGCTGCTGAATCCGAAGACGCGCACGCGAAGGAGCAGTGCTGGATCCGGCGGAGGTACCAGGAGGGCGTCCAGCGTTCCCGCGGCCTGCCGCGCCGCGTATTCCTCGGACCGCTCCCGCTTGAAGCGAGACAGGGGCATCGACCCGGTGAAGATGACCGGATCGAACGGGAAGTTCTCGGGGCGCATGTGAGCGTGGAAGAAGTGCACGGTGAAGATGAACCCGAAGGCGAGCAGCGCCTCCTCGCTGTGAACGACCATCGCCACGTTGAGGGCGATCCCCGGAAGGACTCTGGTCACGAGCTGCGGGAACCAGAGCATGAGGCCAGAGGTCCCGATGATGGGAATACCCCAGAACACGGCGAAATAATCGAACTTCTCGAAGTAGGTGAAACGGCCGTAGCTCGGAGGCGGCCCCAGGTAGAGGAACCAGCGGAGGTTGTCTCTCAGATCGACGAGGTCCTTCGGCCGCGGCAGCAGGGTGTCGGGGCTGAACAGCCATCTCACGCCGCCGCGCCGAAGGGACGCGTGCCACAGAGTGCGAAGGTGATACGCCGCATATCCAAAGGTCACCAGGGCGAAGACTCGATGCAGGTAGCGCGCCACGTCCGTGCCTCCCCAGAGGGCCTCGAGGGTCTTGGCCCACGTCGTGTAGTGGTACTTGAGGGGTAGTCCCGTCCCCACCAGCCCGAGGAACGACACCACGATGACGATGTGCGTCAGGATCGTGGTGGACGTGAACCGGCGCACCCACTTCTCGTCCTCGACGGGATGGTGCATCTCCTTGCGTACGATCGCGACGATGGATCTCTGCAACCACATCAACGTGTGAATGCCCCACGAAGTGAACGTCGCCAGGAGGAGCCACTTCATGAAGAGCGCCACGCCGTGGGTGAGCGGCGACCTCCGGGCGTCCTCCGGATCGAGGTGGGGCTGGTACTGGACGAAGCGCGAGTCCGCGCCGGGATGGCAAGCCCCGCAGGTCTCCCGCAGGTTGGCGGGGTTGACGCTCGACGCCGGGTCGGACTCCGGCAGGTTCCGGTGAGCCGTATGGCAGTCGGAGCACTTGGCGGACACCACGTAGCCCAGCGAGGTGGCCTTCCCGTGGAAGGTGTCGCCGAAGGTGCGGGCCTTGTCCTGGTGGCATCCTCCGCATTCGTCCGAGATCGTCTTCCGGAACGACGCCTGGCGCGGCTCCTCGATGGCGTGCGAGTGGTGACAGTCCGTGCACACCGGGCCGTCCTGCTTTCCCTGGCTCCAGCGCTGCCCGTGGGCGCTCGCCTTCCACTCCTCGAGGATCCCCGCGTGACACTTGGCGCACGTGTCCGGCACATTGTTGCGGTTGACCGATGAGTCGGCGTCGATTCCCGCGCGGATCGTGTGCGCTCCGTGACAGTCGATGCAGCTCGCCGAGACGATCAGCCCCTTTTCGTGGACGCCACGCCCGTGAACGCCGAGCAGGTACCGCCGCACGAATTCCGGGCCGGGGAGACGGCGGTGCCGGCGTACGAGCTCCGGGCGCGCGTGGCAGTCGATGCAGAGCGCGTCCGCCTTCAGACGCGAGACGGCCGCTCTCGGGTCCCGCACCGAGAGGATGTCGTGAGTCCCATGGCAGGCGGCGCAGCCTGGCGCATCGGAGTCGCCCTTGGCCTCCGCCCGGCCGTGGACGCTCGCGGCGTGCTCCCTGGCCTGCGCCTCGTGGCACTTGCCGCAATCGACCTTCGCCATCCGCGCCGGATGGGGGGTCACGGCGGCCTGCTCGTGGCAGGCGGCGCACGCAACCTCGCGGTGTATGGATTTCCTGGCATCCTCGACGTGTGCGTCGGGAGCCCCCTTTCCATGACACGCGAGACAGGCGGGCCCTTCGGGCTCTTGCGCCGACAAGACCATGGGGGTGAGGACGATCAGCAGGGCGACGTGCGCGGGTCGCGGGCTTCTTCGAGGGGTGGGACATTCCAAGGAGTCGTACCGGGTCGCCCCGCGTTTTGGCAACCGCTCACGTCAGGAGCAAGGAGCGTTCCACCCCTGCCCGCGGAAGACGCCCCGTTCGATTGCCACCATGGCAGTGGTTCAGGATAACATGTCATTTGCGGAGCGCAGCCTGGCGGAATACGTGGCGGCCACGTGAAACCGCCTCCTCGATCCAGCGGACCTTCGAGGTACGAGTTCCATGCTCTGGTTGTGGAACGGCATTTGCTCCATCTCCTGGCCAGACGCGCGTTTCCGATGAGGTGCTCCAACATGAACAAGCTACTCCGATTTGCGGTCCTGCTGGCGTTTGCAGCCCCCTTCGTCTGGGCGGCGCCGGCGCAAGCGGATGGCAAAGAGGTCTTCACCAAGTACAAGTGTGCCGCTTGCCACTCCATCAAGTCCCAGAACATCACCAAGGCGAACGATGCCTCGGCCGCGCCCGAGGAGGGAGACGCGGGAGCCAAGGTCGAGCCGCCGGATCTCTCCGACGTCGGCAGCAAGCGCGACGCCGCCTGGATCAAGGACTACATCCTCAAGAAGAACGACAACGAGGGCCGCAAGCACAAGAAGCGCTGGACCGGGACCGACGACGAGCTCCAGGCCGTCGCCACCTGGCTCGCCTCGCTCAAGAAGTAGCCGAACCGCTTGTGTGTCTGCTGTCTCGAGGGGCCTCTGGCGGGAGGCCCCTCGCTCCATTCTCCGGAGCCTTCACTGCTCCCGGTCGAGCCGCTCGAGCTCGAGCGGGTGCTCCTCCTCCATGCGCTCGCGCGTGATGCGGCCGGTGAAGATGGTGCGGTCGAGGGGGAAGACCTCGGGGCTGAGGAACGCACAGTAGACGTGCCACACGATGATCACCAGCAGCGCCAGCAGAGCCTCGAAGCTGTGTGCGGTCTTGGCCGCGGGGATGAGCTGGCCTGGGAAGTAGGCCGCGAAGAGCATCGGAAAGATGAGGATGAACCCCGTCACGATCATGACGGTTCCGCCCATGATGATCCCCCAGTACTCGAACTTCTGGCGGAAGTCGAAGCGGTCGAAACGCGGCGGCGACGGGACGCGCCCGAGACTGTGGCGCACCGACTGGATGGTGTCCCTGAAGTCCTGCCGTCCGAGCAGCATCGAGGGGCGCATCTTCCCGCGCAGGATCCCGAGGAGGTTGCCTCCGAGGTGTACGGCCGCGAGAACCGTGAACGCCACTCCCGCGACGCGATGGACGAGCCTCGTTGCTTCCATGCCACCGAGGGTCAGGATCATCCGTTCCCCCCAACCGGTGTCGTGGAACTTCTGGGGAAGGCCGGTAACGACCAGGAGCGTGAAGGTCACCATCACGGCGAGGTGCTCGGCGCGCCTGAAGCGCGTGAAGCGCACGCGGCTTCCGTCCCCTGCGCGCGTCACGACGCTTCTCGCGGAGCGCGGCGTCCGGTGGCGGCGATGGCGCTCGAGATCGAGCCCGATGTGGGCCATCAGCCCGATGACCATGAACGGGATGAACACGGAGTAGCCCGCCCGCACGAAGTACACGAGCGGCGCCCGGCGCGGGCTCGGGATGTAGTGGGACAGCCACGCGCGCGTGAAGCTCTCCGACGCTCCCGGATGGCACCGGGCGCACATGCGGGCAAGGTTGGCCTTCATCTCGAGGGAGGCCGAGGTGCCGCGCTTCGCGATGGCGTGCGCCCCGTGACAGTCGATGCAGGTTGCCTGGAGGTTCCCCGCGGCACGAGTGCCCTCCTTTCGCCGGTAGGTGACGCTCACACCGTGGAAGTCCTGGAGGTACGTGTCGAGCACCGCGGTCGACAACCCGTAGCGCGCCATCTTCGCGGCATCGCCGTGACACCGACGGCAGAGATCGACCGAGGCGACGTGGAAGGCCGGAGTATCGGCCCGCTCGATGCGATGGGCCCTGTGGCAGTCCGTGCAGACGGGCACGTCGAGATTCCGTTGCGAAAGTACGGCGCCTCCGTGGGCGCTCTTCGCGTACCGGTCGTAGGTGTCCGCGTGGCATCGCCCGCATGTCGCGATCACCTTCTCGCGCCCGACGCCGCTCGCGTCGGTCGCGTGCGGATCGTGACAGTCCGTGCAGTAGAGCGGGCCACGGGCGGACGCGTGAAGGTCCCCGGTGAACTGCGACGCCTCCTCCTCGTGGCAGTCGGCGCAGACGCGCGAGAGGTCCGCTGCGTACTGGCGCCGGTCCACGAGCTCGCGGTCGGGGTGGTCGTCGATGTCGATGGCGGTGTGGCAGTCGGCGCAGGTGAGCTGACCGTGCGCTGACTTCCGGAACCTCGTTCCGTCGATGGTCAGCGCGACGGACGTGCCGTCCTTGAACCTTGTCTTGAGACCGGGCTCGGAGTGGCAATCGAGGCAATCGTCGTCGGTGAAGTCCGCGGCAGGCGCCGCCCATGAGAGGCACAGCACCATTGCCGGGATCGACAGGAGACGGGCTTTCATCGCTCTTGCCTCCGGCGAGGCCTGGCCACCATCTTGTAGGCACCCTCGCCGAGCACCCACAACAGCATGCCGACCCCGAGGAACGGCAGGAACAGCACGTACGCCAGGCTGACGAGTGCGCCCCCGGCCAGACCGGCCGCGACCATGGCCCGCGACGGCTCCGTGCCGGCCGCTTCGGTAAGCGCCGCGGCCTCCGCCGGCTCGGCGGCCACCGGAGCGGGCGCCACTTCCATTGCGTCCGACTCCGCCCGGGCCTCCGGAGGGGCGGCCTCGAGCGGCGCCGGGACCCGCGGGGCCTCGGTCACCGGCGGCAACGCGGACGACACGGTAGGCGCCGGCTCCGTCGTGGTGACGATCTTGGCATCGAGCGGCGGGCTGGCGGTCAGCGTCCCGTACTCCAGGAAACGACGCCGCGTCTCCCAGGCGCTCCCGGCCGCGGTGGTGATCGTGTCCGGGCTGAGCGGCTTGGCGAGGAAGTCGTGGACTCCGAGCGCCGCGGCCTCCGAGGAGCTCTCCGGAGTGCCGAAGCCCGTGACGATCATGACGGGCATGGTGGGCTGTGAACGCCTCAGCTCGCGCACCAGGTCCATTCCCGGCATGCCCGGCATCTTCAGATCCACGAAGGCCATGTCGTACGGCTTCGATCGCAGCCGCTCGAGGGCGGCGGCGCCGTTCTGGACGGCGCTCACGGCATAGCCGTACTCGGTGAGCACGCGCTCGAGGCTCGCGCACACTGTCTCCTCGTCGTCGACGACGAGCACGTTCGGTTCGCGGTTCATGGGAGTCACTCCTTTCGATGTCGATTCCTCCGGCGAGCCCGTCGCAACCGGCCTCGCACCGTCCTGGAGCGCGAGCCACACGGCCCACGTCTCAGGCTCGCGGAGAATGGAAGAGTCGGAGACGAGGTCGTCGTTCACCCGGCAGACCCGGCCCGAGAGCGGGCTCGATGCCTCGTGGATGGCACCCTCCTCGTCCAGGACGCGGAAGAGCGGCGTCCCCTTGAGGATGACGCGATCGAGCGCGGGAAGCTCCACGTAGAGGGGAGTCGCCGCATCGTCGAGCCAGGCTCGTGACGGGCCGGCACTCACCCGGCCGTCTCCCTCGTAGGCGAGCCAGCAATCGTGGAGCACGCTGGAGTCTTCGGGTGTCATCACCGCCTCCTGCGACGCCCCCGTGCACCGGCCGTGCCACCGACGCGGCGCGGCAGCGGCGATCAGGACAACGTGTGGTGGCGCACGAGCTTGCGAGGCGCCGTCCCCGCGCCCTGGATCGTCTCGCCAGGAACCGATGTACGACCGCCAATGACAGCCGACACGGGTCCTCTCACTCCTCGGAGCCCTCGTTCCCGTTCATGGAGGCGGGCTTGCGGATGCGGATGCCGTGCTTTCGCATGAGCGAGTGGAACTGTGTGCGCTGCATCCCGACCTCCGCCGCCGCGTGGGTGACGTTCCAGTTGCTGCGCTGGAGCGCCTCGAGGAGGAAGCTCCGTTCGACCTCCTCGACGGATCTCGACCGTAGCGCCTTCTTGAGCTCCTTGAGCTCCTCCTGCTTCGTGGGAACGCCGCTCTCCGAGTGGTGGAGCCGCCGGCGCATGTCGGCTGGAAGATGCTCGGGAAGAAGCGTGTCGCCGTCGGCCATCACCACCGCTCCCTCGATGGCGTTGGCGAGCTCGCGCACGTTCCCCGGCCAGTCGTGAGCGGCCAGCATGCTCATCGCCTCCGCCGAGATACGCGCGACGGCCGCTCCCTGCACTCGATTCGCCCTTGCGAGGAAGTGGTAGGAGAGCGCGGGGATGTCGTCGCGCCTCTCGCGCAGCGGCGGCACGTGTATGGACAGAACATTCAGCCGGTAGTACAGGTCCTCTCGAAAGGTCCCCGCCGCCACCATCGCCGCGAGGTCGCGGTTCGTCGCCGCGATGAGGCGGAATCCGGTGCGTACGGCGCGGACGTCTCCCACGGGCCGGTACTCGCGCTCCTGGAGGACCCGCAGGAGCTTGGACTGGAGCATGAGCGGGACGTTCGACACCTCGTCGAGGAACAGCGAGCCGTCGGAGGCCGCCTCCAGGAGCCCCTTCTTGCTGGCAGTGGCGCCCGTGAAGGCACCGGCCACGTGGCCGAAGAGCTCGCTCTCGAAGAGGGTCTCCGGGATCCCGGAACAGTCGACCGCCACGAACGGCTTCGCCCCTCTCGAGCTCCCGGCGTGGACCGCGCGCGCGACCAGCTCCTTCCCGACGCCGCTTTCACCCTTGATGAGGACGCTGGTCCCGGTCGGCGCGACCTTGGAAATGCGACGGTGGACCTCTTCCATGGCGGCGCTGCCTCCGACCATCCCCTCGATGATGCGCAAAGGGACCGCGGGAGCCGCGAGCGACGCCGAGGCCTTCCGCTCGTCAAGGAGACGGTTCACGACCGCCGTGAGCTCCTCGGGAGTGAAGGGCTTGCACAGGTAGTCGAACGCGCCCAGCTTGATGGCCGCGACGGCGGTCTCGATGGTCCCGAATCCGGTGACGATGATGACACCCGTGTCGGGATGGGACCGCCGCAGCTCCCCCAGGACCTCCATCCCGCTCAGACCGGGCATCTTGAGATCCAGCAGCACGAGGTCGTAACGGGAGAGGCCCGTCTTCTCGAGCCCCTCCGTGCCGTTCTGGGCATCCTCCACGACGTGGCCCTCCTCTCCCAGGATGCGGGCACAGCTCTGTCGCACGACCTCCTCATCGTCGATGACGAGGATGCGGGACCTGGCCGTCACTGCGCAACTCCGAGGGGGGGCGAGGCTCCGTCGACCGGAAGCACGACGGTGAATTGCGTGCCGCTCCCGACGACGCTGTCCACCTCGATCGACCCGCCCTGACTCTCGACGAGCTCGTGGCTGACCGACAGCCCCAGCCCCGTGCCCTGCCCAGGGTCCTTGGTCGTGAAGAAGGGGTCGAACACCTTGCCGACGTTCTCGGGCGAGATCCCGCAGCCCGTGTCGGCGATCGTGACGTAGACCGCAGGCCCCTGGCCCTTGCTCGTGCCCTCCCGCAGGCCAGAGGTGATCGTCAGGTCGCCTCCCCCCGGCATGGCCTGCACCGCGTTGACGATGATGTTGAGGAAGACCTGCTCGATCTGGCTAGCGTCGGCCACGATCCGAGGGACGGTCTCCGCCAGTTGCCAGACCACGCGCACGTTGTGCAGCTCCGACTGGTGCTGGACGAGCTGGAGCGCTTGCCGCGCGATCGTGTTGACGTCGCAGGGGCCCTTCTTTGCGGGCGTCTCGCGCGAGAACTTCAGCAGGTCCCGGATGATCCCCGCACAGCGATTGGTCTCGCGGATGATGGTCTCGAGGTCGGCGCGCTGGCGCGAGCCTTCGGGAGCCGCCCGCAGGAGCAGGTGGGAGAAGGTCAGCACGCCCGTGAGCGGGTTGTTGATCTCGTGGGCGATCCCGGCGGCCATGCGGCCGATGGCCGCAAGCCGCTCGGCACGCGCCACCTGGAGCTGGGCCGCATGGAGCTCCGTCGTCTTGACGAGCACGCGTGCTTCGAGGGACGCATTGAGCTCGGACACTTCGCGGGACGTCTTCTGGAGCGACAGCGTCATCCGGTTGAAGGACGCCGCGAGGCGGGCGATCTCGTCCTGCCCGTCGACCTCGATGACGTGATCGAGCTGCCCGTCCGCGACCAGGCGCGTCGCGTCGACGAGCCGCCGCACCGGCTGGCCCACGTAGACTTGCAGCAGCAGCGCCGCGAGCCCGCTCACGGATACGACCGCCGCAGCGCCGAGCGCCTTGATGCCGCGGCCGCGGGAGCGGATCATCCGGTCCGTCGGCTCGAGCGAGACAGCAACGTCGAGCACGCCCAGCACCGGCTGCGAGGCGGCGTGCGCGTGGCACGGTGCCGACGAGCAGGCCTCGGCATTGAAGATCGGGTCGATGGTGGCCAGGACGCGATGCCCGTCGCTCGCCTTGACGATGCGCGACCGGTCAGCTCGGCAATCGCTCCAGCGGCTGGCCAGTCTCGTGACACCGGTAGCAGGCCTCCGCGTTCTTGTCGAGGACCGACCCGGTCTCGCTTGCGTTCGTGGAGTGGATCACCCGCCCTTCCTTGTTGAAGACGCGCACCCATTGCACACCCTTCTGGTGCCCGACGGCGTTGATGATCTCGCGCACTTCCTCCGCGTGCGCCCCGAGCATCGAGAACTGGGCGCTCCGCTTGATCGTGTCGGCGAAGCGCTCCGTCTCGGACGTGGCCGCGTCGATGACGGACCGCTCCCACAGGCGGATCAGGATGAACGAGGCGGCCGAGAGGAGGATGGACAGGAGGCAAGCGAGCAGGATCGTCACCCTGGCGGCGAGGCTTCTGCGAAAGAGCCGGACGACCGGGACACCGTCGAGAAACGTCATCGGGGACAAGCAGTCCTCTCACAACCGACACAGGTGATCGCTGCAAGGGCGATGCCGCAGCCGGCGATCTCCGAGGTGCGCGCCGAGAGCGCCGCCAATCCCCGCGGTCATCGACGTCGCAATCTCGTGGACCTGGCGACCCACTCCGTCCGCTTCGACAATCGTCGACCAACGTACTACTCGGGTTCAGCTTGCGGGCTGTGCAAGGACGACCTCGAAGATGCCCTTCCAAGGGCACGCCAGGCCGATTGCGGTCCGGCACCCGGCGAACGTCACGGGGCGAGCGAGGATGAGCCGTGGATGCCCGCGAGCACCCGGCGCATTGTGTCGTGCGCCGACCGGGAGCTCCAGTCGCGAGCCCCCTCGATCCGCGCCGCCGGCGATCCATCCGGGCGGATCACGAACGTGACCGGCAGCTTCCCCACCGCGAAGGCGCGCTGGCCCTCTGCGACCACCTTCACCACCTCGGGTGGCAGCGTCCCGTCGAAGAAGAGCTCGATCGACGCCCAGCGATCGTCGAGGCTCACGGCGAGCAGCTCCACGCCGGACTCAGTCTTCAACGCCCGCGAGAGGGCGAGCAGTGCGGGCATCTCGTCGCGACAGGGCGGGCACCACGTCGCCCAGAAGTGGACGAGCACGGGACGCCCTCGCAGCGCCGACAGTGTGCCGGGCCTGCCGTCCGCCGCCTCCGTCAGGAGCTCGAGGGACGGCCCGGCGCCGAGGTCCTCGACCGGGAACCCGTCCGCGGACGGCCGCCGCGACCTGTCCACGAAGAGATAGATGGCGATGGCCAGCGACTGGAGGAGGACGACGGCGCCCGCCACGACCGCCGCCCGGAGGAGCGAGGCCCTCCTCGTCACAGGGGCGCCTGTGGTCCCTCGACGGGACGGACCGCCAGAACGTACAGAGCCGGAAGGACGACCAGTGTCAGGAGCGTCGACGACAGGACGCCTCCGATGACGACCGTCGCGAGCGGCCGCTGGACCTCGGCCCCGATGCCAGTGCTGGCGGCCATCGGGACGAAGCCGAGGCTCGCGACGAGGGCCGTCATGAGGACCGGGCGCAGGCGCGTCAGCGCCGATTCCTCGATGGCCTCGCGTAACGACCGGCCGCGGCGATGGAGCTGCCGGATGGTCGACACCAGCACCATCGCGTTCAACCCCGCGACGCCCGAGAGCGCGACGAACCCAACCCCGGCCGAGATGCTGAAGGGAAGCCCTCGGAGCCACAGGGCGAGAACGCCGCCGATCGCCGCGAGGGGCACTGCGCTGAACACGCGGACGGCGTCGAGGATGCTCTCGTAGGTGATGTAGAGCAGGACAACGATGAGCCCGAGCGCCACCGGGACGACGATCGAGAGGCGTCGCTCCGCGCTGGCGAGGTGCTCGAACTGCCCCCCGAAGCGTACGAAGTAGCCCGCGGGCAGCGCGACGTGGCGGTCGATCGCCGCGCGCGCCTCGGCGACGAAGCTGCCAACGTCGCGCCCGCGCACGTTTGCCTGGACGACGACGCGGCGCCTGGCCCACTCTCGCGGTTGATCGTGGAGGGGATCTCCGCGGTCGCGATGCGGGCAAGCTGGCCGAGCGGCACGCGCTCGCCGTTCGACGCGGTATTGAGGATCCGCCCGACGGAATCGGGATCCTGGCGGTAGGCGTCGTGAGCCTGACGGCGATCGGAACCCTCCGATCGCCTTCCTGCATCTGCCCAACCTCGCGGCCGCCCAGCGCCTCGATGGCGTCGAGGACCTCGCGCGCCGGAATACCGAGACGCGCGATCGCGTCCCGGTCCACCTCGACGGTCAGAAGCGGCTGGCCCGTGAGCTGCTCCGTCACGACGTCGGCCGAGCCGGGAATGGACTTCAGCACCTGATCGATCTCGCGCGCCTTCGCCTTCAGGACGCCGAAGTCGTCCCCGAAGAGCTTGACCCCCACGTCGGCGCGGATCCCCGCGATCATCTCGTTGACGCGCAGCTCGATGGGCTGGGTGAACACCATGCGCATGCCGGGCATCTGATCGAGGACCCTCTCCATCTCCGCGACCAGCGACTCCTGGGTCCTGGCCCTCTTCCACGACGACCTGGGGCGCAGCGTCACGAAGACGTCGGTGACCTCGACCCCCATCGGATCCGTGGCCACCTCCGCCGTGCCGGTACGCGACCAGATTCGCGCGATCTCCGCGGGGAACGTCTCGAGGAGCGCACGCTCGACCTGGATGCCGTAGCGCACGGACTCGTCGAGATCGACGCTGGTGAGCCGGATCGTGTTCACGACGATCGCGCCTTCCGCGAGCCGCGGCACGAACTCGGAGCCGAGACGCGATGCGAGGAACGCGCCGTTACCGAGCGAGAGGACCGAGAGCCCGATCACGGCCCAGGGGTGCGCGAGCGCGGCGCGAAGCACCGGGTGGTAAACGCGCCGCACCGCGCGCACCAGGACGTTGTCGCCCTCGCGGGCGCGCCGCGGAAGCATCAGGCTCGCGAGGACGGGCATCAACGTGAGCGAGAGGACGAGGGATCCTGCGAGCGCGAAGATGACCGTCAGCGCCATCGGCCGGAACATCTTTCCCTCGACCCCCTCGAGGAAGAGGATCGGGAGGTAGACGATCATGATGATGAGCTCGCCCCACATCGTGGGCTTGCGGACCTCGAGGGCCGCGTCTCGGACGATCGCGACGCGGTCGCGCCCGGAGCGGTCCTCCGAGAGCCGGCGCGCCGCGTTCTCGACCATGATGACCGAGCTGTCGACGATGAGCCCGAAGTCGATCGCGCCCAGGCTCATCAGGCTCCCGGCGATGCCGACGCGAGCCATGAGGTCGAAGGCGACCATCATCGAGAGAGGGATCGCGGTCGCGACGATGAACCCCGCCCGGACGTTTCCGAGGAAGACGAACAGCACCGCGATCACGAGCAGTGCGCCCTCGAACAGGTTCTTCTCGACGGTTCGCAGCACGTGGTCCACGAGATGGGTCCGGTCGTAAACCGTCTCGACGTGGATCCCTTCGGGGAGGGTCTTCTTCACCTCCTCGAGCCGCATCGCGAGGCGGCGCGTCACATCGTGGCTGTTCTCACCCATGAGCATGAAGCCCAGGCCGAGGACGGCCTCGCCTTGGCCGCCGGTGGTGACGGCGCCCCGGCGGATCTCGTGCCCCTCCGTCACGCGCGCGACGTCGCCGACCCGGACGGGGACGCCGTCGCGCGCCGTGACGACCATGCGCTCGACGTCGGAGAGCTTCGTGACGATGCCGAGGCCCTGGACCAGGCTCGACGTGCCGGAGCCCTCCAGCACGCCGCCGCCGGCGTTTCCGTTGTTACGCTCGAGCGCCTCGACGAGATCGGCGAGCGTGAGGTCGCGTGCGGCGAGCGCGCGCGGATCGACGACGACGTGGACCTGACGCTCGTGCCCGCCCCACGCGTTCACCTCGGCGACGCCCGGGACGGCGACGAGCTGGGGCTTGACGATCCAGTCGTGCGCCGTCCTGAGCTCTGCCAGCGTCTTGCCCTCGCCCGTCACCAGGTAATGGAGGACCTCGCCGAGCCCCGTCGCGACCGGGCCCAGCCTCGGCCGGGAGATGGCCGGGGGGAGCTCTACGGACTGCAGGCGCTCCATCACGACCTGGCGCCCGCGATAGACGTCGGTCCCGTCCTCGAACACCACCGTCACCTGGGAGAGCCCGAACTTCGAGAGCGACCGCACTTCCAAGAGCCCCGGCAACCCGGAGATCGCCTGCTCGATCGGCGCCGTGATCTGCCGCTCGATCTCGATCGGGGACAGTGCCTCACGACGGTGTTCACTTGCACCTGGACAGGCGTCGTGTCCGGGAACGTCGATGGGGAGCTGGACGAGGGCCGCCTCCCAGCACCACGAGCAGGATGCCCCTCCCCGCCACGACGAGGAACCGGTGGCTCAGGGACCAGTCACCGATGACGGCGTTCAGCATCGCTACTCGACGTCGCAGCATCCCGCGCCGTCTGTCCTTCAACGTCATCGGGAAGAAGCTCCCCTCGTGACGACCTCCTCCCCGCGGCCCGCCGCTCGCCAACACCATCAGGTCGCCTTCCCGGCCGACCGTACGGACGCGCCGCGTCGCTCTCCGTCGCAGCACTTCCTGACGAAGGCGACCGGCACCCCCTTGGCGAGCTGGATGGCCGACGCCGGAACCGCCACATGCGGCACCCCTCCCACGGGTCCGACGGCGATCCGGGCGGTGCCATACATGTTGGCGCGAAGCGTCCGCCGGGATTGTCGACGCGCACGCGCGCTCGGGCCGTGCGCGTCCGCGGGCGGGCGATGAACTGTCCTGGTCCCGCCCGATCGTCCCGGGATGCTCGCAATATCGATCGTCGACCTGGCCCTCGACAACGAGCCCGGCGTCCTTCTCGAGCACGTCGAGCTCGGCCCACATCGCGGACGTGTCGACCACCAGGAACAGGGGCGCCGAGGCCTCCACGAGGGTCCCGATCGTCGGGTGGCGCTCCGTGACGACCCCCGCGAGCGGTGCCCTCACGACGTAGGCCGTGCCGGAGCCGGAGGACGATCCGACGAGCCGGAGGGCGGCGCCGGCCGACGCCAGCTCCGCCCGCGCCTCGTCGAGCTCACGCTGCCCCTCGAGCACGTCCTTGCGGGGCGCCACTCCCCTCTCCTCGAGGTCCTTCGCGCGCGCCCAGGCCGCCTCGGCCACCTGCACGCGCGTCCTCGCCGCCTGCAGTCGCGACGCGTCGGCGGCGACGGTCGCGCTCTCGATCTCCGCGAGGGCGTCGCCAGCGGCGACCTTCGCACCGACGTCCACGCGCACGATGTTGACCACGCCCGCCGACCGCGCATTGATCGCCGCGACCTTCGTCCCGTCGTAGACGATCGTGGCGGTCGCGGAGATCGTCGCCGCGTGGTCGAGGTTGGCGGCGCGCGCCGTCTCGAGGCCCGCGAGACGCCGCGCGTCCTTGCCGCGGAGCTTCACGAGCGTGCCCTCCGCGGGACCTTCGTCCGCCGGCATCGCCACGTCGACCTGGGGCCGCCCGCCCCTTTCGGGATGGCAGAGCGGACAGAACGATTCCGGGAACCCGTGCTCCTCGCACCAGTCGTGCTTCGCCCGGAACACCGGGATCAGCGCCGGATTGCACTTCGTGCACACGGCGTCGAGGACGCCGTGCTCCACGCACATCCCGTCCGCGGAGACCTTCCGGGCCTCCTGCGTCGCCGCAGGTGCCATCGCCTCCGGCATCGATCCGCCGCAACCCGCCGCGAGAACCGTGAGCGTCAGCGCAAGCGCGATCGTCCTCATCACGCTCCTCCATCGGGCTTCGGCGGACGCACGACCTTCAGGCCTGGGTTGTCGGCGAGGTCCTGCGACCTCGGGAGCTGGTGCGTCTCGCACCAGTCGCCCGTCGCCTTGAAGGCGGGGATGAGCGACCCGTTGCAGCGCGTGCATAAAGACTCGGGGACCTGGTGCTCGTCGCACCAGTCTTCGTGGGATCCGGGCGCGGCGTCCCGGCTCACCTCGCGCGCCGCGGCCGTCACTTCGCGCGGCGCGACCTCGCTCGACGGCGCGCGACCGCATCCGGATGACGTGATCGCGAGCGACAGGATCAGGATGACGCAGCAATGCTTCGGCATGGGGGCTCCTTCGGTGGGATGCACTTGCGACGGGCCTGCGGAGACGCGGACGCGCGACGCAGGCCGCGGGACGGCGTCGAACGCCGTCGAGGCGCTCTCGATTCATCCGTTACGGGCCGTACGGGCCGTTACAGGGTGCTGATCGTCCGGGGAGCGCGCGGCACGTGAAGCACCTCGCGCGGCTCACCCGTCATCGCCGCCGGCTCGTCGGCTCGTGGCGCGACGCAAAAGGTGACGGAAGTGCGTGCCGGTACGGACGGCAGCGGGTATGCGTGGAGGCAACACCCGCAGGTGTCACACGAAGGGCACGCGTCCTCGCCGCAACCGATCTCCGCGCAGAGCTGGGCCATGCCTGTCATGGACCCGACGATGAGGAGCGCGACGGAGAGAGCAACGAGCCAGCGTGGCATCACCCGCGGATCATAACCGCTTGCCACGGCTTTCCGACTGGTTCGCGAGGAGGCCCCGCGGACGGTCGCCGCCGGTCAGCGGCGCCTCAAGGCGCGGATCCGCGAAGCACCGCGGCGCGCTCGTCGGGGAGCTTGTCTGCGCTCGCGAGCAAGAGTGTGACCTGCCACATCTCGGCGTCGCTCAGGATCCGTTCGTAGGCCGGCATCCCCGAGAGGCGGATGCCGTTCTTCACCTTCCAGTAGGTCTCGCCCGGAGGATCGTCGCTGACGCCGATCGCGTCGCGGTGCTTCTCGAAAAGCTGCGGGGCGTGAGGGAACATCGACGCGGCGAAGGACGACTTCTTCCCGGGAGCTCCGTGGCACGCTGCGCACTGGTCTCGATAGATGCGCGCCCCGGCGTCGAGGTCGCCGGGGCCCGCGGCGAACGGCGCTTCCCCCGGCATCTCCCGGCCGATGCGCGCATGGAGCGCGCCGCGGGCGAGCTTCTTCTCGTACGGGAAAGGCGGGTCCGCAACCGCAACGGGAGGATGCCCGAGCTCGATGAAGAGGAACGCCCCGAGCGGCGGAACGCACAGCCCCACGACCATCCCGGCGACAAACGGCTTGATCATTCGTTCCATCCCGGGCGCCGCGCGGCGCCACTGTCAAAGGCCCGGCAGCCGCGCGTAGAGCGACCCCGGGAGATCCGAGAGCCGGTCCATTCCCGGCGTGGCGTAGAGCTGCCCATCCTCTCCGATCAGCGCCGCCTCGCACCCGGCGGTCGCCTCGACGAGCTCCCGGCCCGCGCGCGGCCCGAGGAGGAAGGCCGCCGTCGCGAGAAGGCCCGCCCTGGATGCCGTCGGCGCGACGACCGTCGCCGATGCAAGGCCTCGCGACGGGTATCCGGTGCGAGCGTCCAGGAGGTGGTGGTAGCGCACGCCGTCCTTGACGAAGTAGCGCTCGTAGTCCCCGGAGGTCGCGACGCCGCCGCCCCCGAGGAGCCGTACGGCGAACCGGCACCGCCGTTGCGCGCGTGGATCGGCCACGCCGATCCGCCACGGATGGCCGTCTCCGCGAGACCCGACGGTCCGAAGGTCTCCCGCGAGGTTGACGATCGCGGCATCGACGCCGCCCTGCGCAAGGAGCGCGGCGGCGCGATCGACGGCGTATTCTTTGCCCACTCCGCCGAGATCCAGCTCCATGCCCTCGCGCCGGAGGAAGACCGTGCCGTCCTTCACCGACACGGCCTCGTGCCCGACGAGCGGGCGCAGCCGCGAGAGCTCATCCAGAGACGGGACGCGCCCTCGGCGGAAGTCCCAGGCACGGTGGAGCACACCCATCGTGGGATCGAAGGCCCCGCCCGTGACGCGCGCGAGCCAGAGGGCCTGCTGCACCAGCTCGACCGTCTCCTCGTCCACCGCGACGGGCATGCGCCCGGCGTGACGGTTGATCAGGGACAGGCGGCTCGACGGGAGGAAGCGTGAGTACTTGCGCTCGAGGCGGAGCACCTCGTCGATCGCCTCCCGCGCCAGCGCTTCGGCAGCACTCAGCCCTTGCTCGGACGTGAACTGGAGCTGCCCCGGACCGCCCATGGCGCGAAACCGGAAGGTGTAGAGCGTCCGCTCTCCCAAGGCGCCCGCTCAGAAGCGCACGGAGATCCCGACCGCCAGTGTGACGGTCGTCAGGTCGGCCGTGGAGAAGGAGCCGCCGCCCCCGCGGCGCCCCTCGTCGCCTCCCTCCTCGTCGCCGCCCTCATCCCCACCGCCACCCGTCGAAGCGGGCAAGGAGAAGCGATCCGTCCCGCGCTGCAACTGGTAGCCTCCGTCGAGGGTGAGGGCAAGCTTGTCCGTGAGGGCGACGCGCGCGCCGCACCCGGCGAGCCAGCTGTCGAAGGACGACAGCCGGTAGTCGCCCGACATGAACGGCTCGGGCTGATCGAACTCGTAGCCGAAGAAATCCGCGCCGGTCTGACGGTAGAAGCGCAGGTGGGGTGACACGATCCACCGCTGCCCCATGTGCTGCTCGTAGGTGAGGTCCAGCGTGCCGGACCGGATCCCCCAGTCGTCCGTGTAGACGCGGAAGAACCCCTTGAGGGCCGACCGCATGAGGAAGTGATGGCCGTACTTGACGACCAGCGAATAGCGGCGGCGCTCCGTCGGCCGAACCTCCGCCATCGCGTCGCTCCCCACCGTGACCTTCTTGTAAGGATCGGAGAGGAACCCCGACAGTCGCGTCGCCCCAAGGGAAAGGTCGAGGAGATCGCGCGGGCCGAGCACCTGGGTCCACCCGACCGTCAACGCCTCGGACTTCTTGTCGTAGGACACCGACTGGTTCGTCGGCTCGATGCGGTCGCGCGACGCGCCGATCCCGAGGCGAAGGGTCGCGGAGCCTCCCAGGAGGTCGAGCCCGTCCACGAGCGAGAATCCCCGCGACAGGTAGTCGTTCTCCCGCGAGTAGTCGATCTGCACCTCCGGGAGGTTCCGCCCGAAGCGCCGGGAGTACGACGTGGAGATCGCCTTGCGCGTGTCCTCGTAGGTCGCCGTGGGAACGGACCCCGTCACGGTCGTCCTGCCGGAGGCGCTCGTGGTCGTGTCGCTGGTCGGCGCCTCGCCCGTGGGGGAGGCACCGGAGATGGAGTCGTAGCTCAGCAAGACCCCGAACTTGCCTTTGTCCTCGAAGTCCTCCAGGAGGTACACCTCCGGCGTCACGACCGAGGTGCGCCCGTCGGCCTCGCTGTAGAACAGCGTCCGGATGTCGAGGGTGCTCTGCGCGCGCGCGGCCGCGGGCGCCAAGAGCCCCACTCCGGTGGCGAGCAGGCACCGTTTCCAGCGCGTCCAGATCTCGTCAGTTGCAGCCACAGCCGCCTCCTGCCACGCCGCCGTCTCCGGCCGCGCCTTCCTTGCTCGCGTGGACGTGCTCTTTCAGGAGCCTTGTGAGCGGGTCGCCGTCGAGGTTCATGATCGGATCGGCGAGGTAGCCGCGCTCCCAGGCCTTCACGGCGCGCTTCGGAAGCGGCGCCACGGCCTCCGAGGCCGCCATCGTCACCTGGCCCCCGAGCAGGTCGTTCACGGCCTTCTCGATCTCCGCGTGTACCGAAGGCCCGCCACCCTCGAAACGCCGCACGATGCGATGCTCGCGATCCAGCAGGAACGTCGTCGGCATCGCCTGGACGGAATAGGCATCCCCCGAGCGGCCGCTCGGATCGCGCCCCACCAGGAGCTTCGAGGGATGCTTCCTGAGAAATGCGTCCACGGCGTCCCGGTCCTCTTCCATCGTGATGGCGACGATCGAGAGCTTCCCCGCCTCGCGCGCTCTCAGGCCGTCAAGAAAGTCAAACCCCTTGGCGCACGGCACGCACCACGAGGCCCAGAACTCGAGGAGGATCGGTCCATCGATCGATGCAAGCGTGCGCGTCCCACCCTCGACCGACGTGAACGTGACGTCGGGCGCGGCGTCCGAAGCGCCAGCCGCCACCGCGCCGAGGAAGAGTGTCGCGACGACGGCCATCGCGCACCGCGGGTTGTGGATCATGAAGGGCTCCTCTCTCTCAGGCCGCGCGATCGGTCCGCGACAAAGGATAGACATCCGCGTGAGCGCAATCCACATCTGGCGCACGAGGACGCTCCAATGTCGGAGGCCGAGGACCCGGTTAGTCCGACCCACGCCATCGAAGACGACGAGTCATGCCGGGGCGAGCGCCGCTCGTGCGCACTCCTACGCGCGCGGCTTCGGCACCGTGAACTCGAACGAACCCTGCATCGTCTTGCCGCCGGCCGTCACCTTGACGACCGCCTTCGTCAGTCCATGGGCGTCCGCGGGAATGGGCGCAGCGAAGACGCCGCCCTGGAGCGCGAGCTCGACCTTCGCCTTGTCACCATCCTCCGTGAACGTCAGGAAGAGCGTGGCCGCGCCCGCGTTGACCGCGACGGGCTTCTTGTCGGCGCCCAGAACGCTCAGGATCATCTTGCTTCCGTCGATCTTGAAGCCGAGGAGCCCGTCACCCGCCTTGACGAGAATCTGGTCCGCGGTGCCCTCCGCCGCGATGACGAAGGTTGGAACGAGCAGGACGGTGACGACTGCGACGAGACAGAAAGCATGACGGCCTTGCATCGATGTGACTGTGTCCTTTCGTGGCGCGCCTCGACTATGTCGCGTGCGCCTCCTGGATGGGAAGTGGGGCGAAGAGGTCGCCCTCCGCGGTCGCGCCCACGAGCTTCTGGACCGACGCCTCGCCATGGCGGAGGAAGATCGCCGGTGTGACGGCCATGTTGAGCAGCGTCGACGAGAGGAGTCCTCCGAGGATCACAGCCGCGACCGGCAAGAGGATCTCCTTGCCGGGCTCGCCCCTTCCGAGCACGAGCGGGACCAGCGCGAGACCCGCCGTGAGCGCGGTCATCAGCACCGGCACCAATCGCTCGAGCGAGCCTCGCACGATCATCGCCCTGCCGAAGGTCTCGCCCTCCTCCTTCACCAGATGGACGTAGTGGCTGATCATCATGATCGTGTTGCGCGAGGCGATCCCGCACAGTGTGATGAACCCGACCAGGGTCGCCACGGAGAAGACGCCGCCGGTCAGGTAGATGGCGAGCACGCTGCCGACGAGGGCCAGCGGGATATTGAGGAGGACCTGCAGGACGATGACCGCGGACCGGAAGTGGGCGTAGAGCACGAGCGCCATGCCGCCGAGAGAGCAAAGCGAGAGGAGCGCGATCAGGCGCGTCGCCTCCTGCTGGCTCTGGAACTGTCCGCCGTAGCTGACGAAGTACCCCTCGGGGAGCTTCACCGAGGAGCCGACGGCGGACTGGATGTCCCTCACCACGGCCCCGAGGTCGCGGCCGGATGCGTTGCACTGGACGACGATGCGTCGCTGCACGTTCTCGTGGGCGACGATGTTCGGTCCGCGCGCCTCCTCCACGGTGGCGACCTGGGACAGTGGGACGCGCGCCCCGCCTGGCGTGTCGACGAGGATGGCCCGTATGGCGTCCGCGTCGCGCCGCGATGCCTCGTCCAGGCGCACCACGACGTCGAAGGTGCGCTGGCCCTCCAGCACCTGCGACACGGTGGAGCCGGCGAGCGCCGTCTCGAGGGCGTCGGCGACCTCGCCCGCCTTGAGCCCGTACGTCTCCGCGGCTTCGCGCCGCACGCGGATCTGGAGCTGTGGGATGAGCACCTGCTTCTCGACCTGGAGGTCCACGACGCCCGGGACTCTCGCGACGACGGCCTCGATCTCGGCAGCCCCGGAGCGCAGCGTGTCGAGGTCCCCTCCGAACAGCTTGATGGCGATCTGCGCCCGGGTCCCCGAGAGCAGGTGATCGAGCCTGTGGCCGATCGGCTGCCCGACGTTCACGCGCACTCCGGGGATCGTCCCGAGCTTCGCGCGCACGTCGCCCAGGATCTCCTCGCGGCGGCGCCCGCCATGACCGAAGTCGACGTCGATCTCGCTGTAATGGACCCCTTCGGCGTGCTCGTCGAGCTCCGCGCGGCCCGTGCGCCGGCCGACGCTCCGCACCTCGGGCACCTGCATCAGGAGCCGTTCCGCCGCCGTGCCGATCCGGTTGCTCTCGGCGAGAGACGTTCCAGGCTCGGCGATGACGGTGATCGTCGCGGTTCCCTCGTTTAACTCGGGCAGGAACTCCGTTCCCATGAACGGCACGGCGGCGAGCGCCATCAGCACGGCGACGCCGGAGACCGCGATGACGGCCCCGGGCCGGGCGAGCATCACGTCGAGGACCTTCCGCTCGCGCGCCTTCAGCCACCGGACGAGCCTCCCGTCCTCGCGATGGGACAGGACGCCGGCGTTGCCGAGCAGGTAGGAGCAGAGCGCCGGCGTCACCGTGAGGGACACGAGAAGCGACGCCAGGATCGAGACGACGTAGGCGATGCCAAGTGGCGCGAAGAGCCTGCCCTCGACGCCTCCGAGGGCGAACAGCGGGACGAAGACGAGGATGACGATCGCGGTCGCATAGACGATCGATCCGCGCACCTCGCTCGACGCGTGGTAGATGACGCGGATCGACGTGGCGGGCCACGCTGAGGCCCGGTTCTCGCGGAGTCTGCGGAAGACGTTCTCGACGTCGACGATGGCGTCGTCGACCAGCTCGCCGACGGCGATCGCAAGGCCCCCGAGCGTCATCGTGTTGACCGAGAGCCCGAAGGCCTTGAACACCAGAGCCGTGATGGCAAACGACAGCGGGATGGCGGTGAGGGTGACGGCCGTCGTGCGGAAGTTACAGAGGAACAGGAACAGCACCAGCACCACCAGGATCGACCCGTCCCGGAGCGCCTCCTCGATGTTGCCGATCGAGGCTTCGATGAAGCTCGCCTGGCGGAACATGTTCGCGTTCAGCGTCACGCCCCTGGGAAGGGACGGACCGAGCTCCGCGAGCGCGCGGTCGATCTCCCTTGTGAGCGCCACGGTGTCTGCGCCCGGCTGCTTCTGGATCGAGACGATGACCGCGGGCTTCCCGAAGGCGCTGCCGTCGCCGCGCTTGCCCTGCGGCCCGACGACGACGCGCGCCACGTCGCGAACGTGGATGGGGACGCCGTCCCTGTAGTCGACGACGGCGCTCGCGAAGTCCTCCACGCGGCTCGATCGCGCGACGTTGCGCACGAGGAGCTCGCGCGTGCCGGACTCGAGGAAGCCGCCGGTGGTGTTGCGGCTCGCCGCGGCGACCGCAGCCTCCAGCGTGGCGAGCGGGATCCCGAATGCGGCCAGCTTCTCCGGGTTCGCCAGCACCTGGTACTGCTTCCGGCCCCCGCCGATGCTGATGACCTGCGAGACGCCGGGGATGGTCAGGAGCCTCGGGCGGACCACCCAGTCGGCGAGCGTCCGCACCTCCATGGGAGGCAGGTCGTCGCTCTGCATGGCGACGAGCATGATCTCGCCCATGATGGAAGAGATCGGGCCCATCACTGGAGTCACGCCCGCGGGGAGCTTGTCCGCCGCGAGCTGGAGCTTCTCCTGCACCAGCTGCCGGTCCACGTGGAGGTCGGTGCCCCAGTCGAACTCCACGTACAGTATGGAGAGCCCGACGCCCGAGACGGAGCGCACGCCGGTCACGCCCGTCGCGCCATTGAGCATCGTCTCCAGCGGCAGCGTGACCAGCGTCTCCACCTCCTCGGGCGCGAGCCCCTCCGCCTCGGTCATGACGTCGACCGTGGGGCGATTCAGATCGGGGAAGACGTCGACGGGCAGCTTCACGATCACCGTCCCGCCATACACGAGGACGACGGCGGCGGCGGCGAGCACGACGAGCCGGTTCCTGAGCGAGAAGCCGATGACCCGGTCGATCACCGCACCGCTCCCATCACGCCCGCGCGGCGCACGTCCTCGACGCCCTCGGTCACGACGCGGTCTCCCGCGCGCACGCCAGACCGGACGATCACGGACGATCCGTCGGTCGCTCCCAGCTCCACGCGGACCCGCTCGAACGTCTCCGCCGTCCGGTGTATGAAGACGACGGGACCGCCCTCCTCCTCCGCGACCGCGCCCCTCGGGACGGCAAGGCCCTTCCGCGGCGCACCCGCAAGGAGGCTCACGTGCGCGAGGAGCCCGACCTTCAGCCTGTCCGCGGGATGGCTCTTCAGTGTGACCACTGCCGTCGTCGTGCGCGTCGCCTCGTCGAGGACCGCGCCCACCGCCGCAAGCACCCCGTCGTACGTGTCGGCGGGGTAGGCATCGAGGACGATGCGCGCGTCGATGCTTCCCTGGAGCGCGGCCAGGTCTCCCTCGTACACCTGGACCTCGATCCAGAGCGCGGCGGGGTCGACGATATCGAACAGACGCTCGCCCGCCGCGACCTGCTGGCCGAGCGCGGCGTGCGCGTACGACACGACGCCGTCGATGGGCGACGCGAGCGGCGCGAGCTCCGCGGCGCTCGTGGACTCCCCCAGTGCCGCCTGGTGAAGACGGAGCGACTCCTCCGCCTGCGCGAGCGCCGCGCGCGCCGCGGCGGCCTGGATCGAGGCGCTCTGGATCTCCCTCTGCGCAACGACCTTCTCGAGCGATCTCAGCCGCCCGACCTCGGCCTCCTTGAGCTCGAGCTCTCCCCGCGCCCGCGTCACCTCCGACTCGAGCCTGAGCTTCTCCGCGACGAGGCCCACGCGCTCGGCTCCAGCGGCGACGGTGCCGAGATAGCACAGCGCCTGCCCCTTCCTCACGCGACTGCCGAACGCGGGGATCGTCTCCTCGGAGCCAGGGACGATACGCGCGTTCTGCGGTGCCGCGATCTCCGCCCGCGCCGCCGGTGGGGCCGCGACCTTGCCCAGCACCGAGATCGACGCGCGGATCTCCTCCTCGCGCACCGGCGCCGTGCGGATGCCGGCCGAGAACTGCAATTCCTTCGGGACCCGCACGATCGCCTGCGCGGCGGCCCCTGCCGCTGGCCCGTCTTCCTCGCCCTCGTGAGCCGATGAAGGATGCCCGGCGGCGAGCAGGAGCACCGCCACGGCGGCGATCGGCGCCGAGCGCTTGCGGTTCCTTCCGCGCGCTGCCGCGATCGCCACGGCGATCGCGAGTGCGATCGCCACCGCCCCCACCGGCACGCAGAGCGCCATGCGACGCCGCGGAGGCGCGGCCATCTCGGTGCGGGACCCCACGGCGAGCTCCGACATGAGAAGCAGGTCGTCCTTGCCGCCGTGCGTGACCGTCGCCGTTACGTCGAACCTTCCCGCGGCCAGAGCGGGAAGCCGGACGGCGTAGAAGCCGGCGCCTTCGCCCGCCGCTGCCTTCACCGTGGCCTGGGTTGGGCCCGAAAGCGTCAACTCCACGGCCGCATCCTGCACTGGCGCATTGGTCGCGGCTTCCGCCACATACAGCGTGGCGCCCGACTCCTCGCCAGGTACGATCGCCCCGGGTAGCCTCACGAGGACCTCGAAGAGGTCCGACTGTCCTTCGAGAGTCGGACCCCCACCCGCCGGGCGCCCGCTCTCGGTCGAGAGCTCCGGGTGATCCTCGCCCCCGTGCGCGAATGCCGGGATCGCGAGAAGCCCGATGAGGGCTGGGATCGTGGCGCGCTTCGATCGCCTCATCGGCCCTCCCCGGGAGTCGTGAAGGCGACGTCCCTTCCCGCGGCGAGGTCGAGATCGGCGAGCGCGTTCCCGAGCTCGCCCTCCGCCTCGGCGAGCGCCTTCTGCACCCCCAGCGCCCGGTCCTTCTGCACCAGGTAGTCGGAAAGCGAGATGCGGCCCGCGCCGTAGGCCGAGCGCAGCATCTCCAGGTTCGACGTCACCACCGGCTCCAGTGCCGCGAGACGCCGCACCGTCTCCGATGCCTGCTCGACCGCGGCGGTCGCGGACCGGACCCCCGCCTCGATGACGCCTTCCCTGGCGAGCCGGGCCTGGCGTGCGACGTCGAGATCCGCCTGGCGCGCGACGACCTCCGCCGCCACGCGCCCGGTCACCGGCAGCGAGATGCCGATCGTCAGCGTCGCGAGCCTGTCGACGTCCTCGAGCCGATCGATGCGGCGCGTGATCCCGGGATCGCCGTACACGTCGTCACGCAGGAACACCGATCGATCCCGCGAGAGCTCGAGGCGTACGGAAGCATCGGGGACGTAGCCCCGCCTCGCGAGCCGCAGGTCCGCCTCGGCGGCGCGCTCCGTCTGCTCGAGGGACCGCGCCTCCGGGCTATCGTGGCGCGCGCCGGCCAGGAGCGCCGCGAGATCCGCCGGCGGGGTCGGAGGCAGGGTCCCGGCGATCTCGATCGTCTCGCCGGTGCGGCCGAGGAGGCGACCGAGCTCGATCTCCGTGCGGCGCTGCGCGAGCACGGAGGCCGAGCGTGCGACGCGGGTGGCCTCGAGGTCGACGCGCGCGAGGTCGCGTTCGAGCTCCGAGATGTCCCCGGCTTGGAGCCGCCGCTCGGCCGCGTCGAGGAGCTGCTCGTTGAGCTCGACGGCCTGGCCGGCGAGCTCGGCCGAGCGCCGCGCGGTGCGAAGAGCGAAGAACGCCTTGCGCACGTCGGCCGCCAGCTCGCGACGCGCCTGTGCGTGGGCGGCCCGAGCGGCGAGGAGGCGCGCCAGAGCGGCATCCTTCCGCGGGCCCCGCTTGGCGACCTCGACCTCCTGGGCGAGCGCGATGGAGGGTCCGCCCTCGCCCGTGCCGGCGTAGGGAGAATCGGTCGTCTTCGCCAGCTCGAGCACGGGATCGGACGGCAGGAAGATCCTCGCGCTCCGGAGGTCCGCCTCCGCGCGATCGACTTCCGCGCGCCGCAACGCGAGGCCGGGATTCCTCTCCAGCGCCTCGCGCACAGCGCCATCGACGTCGAGCGCCGCGGGCATGCCGGCTCCGGCCGATGACACCGCGACGAGCGCGAGGGACGCGACGTTGCGCCATCTCGATACGTGCGCGCATTCGCGCGGTAACTGTGGGTGATGCGATCTCAAGTTCGACTCCTGCGGCAATGGCGCGGCAACCGGCGGTCGCCGCGCGTCAACTTCGGCCAGCGGGGACACCACGTCCCGGCCGGCGAGTCGAGCGCAGGAGTCGCTAGATCAGGATCTGGACGGTTTGGAGCGCGAGGAGCTCACCTCGCGGCTGGCCCCGGGCGGCAAGCGTCACGGTAACGGCGGGGAGCGCCGAGTGAGCCATCGGCCCATCGAGCCTCGCGTCGACAAAGGATCCCATCGCGAGCGGGCGCTTCGAAGGTGGCGGAGCGACGATCACAAGAGCCTCGCTCTGGGTCACGGTGCAGCAGACGTCGACCGAGGCTCCGACCGACGCGCCATGCTGGTGATGACCGTGCTCGTGAGCCGCCGTCTCGCCCGGATGCGCGTGCTCCGGCAGTGCCTCGTGATCGGCGTGCACTCCGGCGCCCGCGGGCTCCCTGCAATCGACGTCGGCCGCGGACGCTGCCAGGAGCCAGAGGACCTGGAGCGATGCGAGCGCAGTTCGGAATACGCCGGACGTTCTCACGACACTCCATTACTAGCACAGTCCGGATCCGCATGACAAGCGCGGCTCCCGTCCTCGCACTGGCAATCGAGGCAGCCGCGCTCGGTGTTCCAGATCCTCACACCCCCGAGATGGACGGCGACGCAAGGGCTCGAACGCGAACGGGCCGCGGCCCCCAGCCGATCATCCGCGCGGGAAGATCGCGCAGGACTGGAATCGCGAGCAGGACGCGCAGCACCCACGGTATCTGGAACGGCCGGTCCGCCCGCAGCGCCTCCGCGGCGATGCGGTCCTGCAAGAAGCCCTGGAACCGCTGGATGACCCGCACTGGCCACTCGCGCCGACGCTGCACCATGGCGAGATCGTCGTCGGTGACGCGGCCCTCGCGCAGCTTCCCGCCGAGAAGGTTCGCGGCCTCGACCGCGTCCTGGATCGCGTAGTTGATCCCGACGCCGCCCACCGGCGACATCACGTGGGCCGCATCGCCGATCAGGAGGAAGCCGGGACGATGCCAGCACGGCACGCGGCTCGACTCCACGGAGAGCACCGCGCACTGGCGGAGATCCCCGAGAGCATCGACGCGACCCGCGAGCCACGGCACGAGCTTCGACACGGTCTCGCGGATCTCGCCGGCGCCGCCTCCGCTCTTGAGCGCGGCATAGCTCCCCTTCAGGATCACGTAGGCGACCTGCCAGTCACGCGGCCGCTCCAGGATCACGATGAAGTGTCCCCCGCCGACGTAGATGCCGTCCGCATCCGGGGGATCGGCCGCCTCGCGAGGCAGACGGAACCAGATCACGTCCATGGGCGGCGCCGTCTTCACGGGCTCGATGCCCGCGAACGCACGCAGCTTGCTGAAGCGACCGTCGGCGCCGACGGTCAGTTGCGCCCGCACCTCGTGCCGTCCATCGCGCCCCTGGTAACGGACGCCCGCGACCCGCCCGTCCTCCATGACGAGCTCCTGGACGGTCGCGCCCATGACGATCCGGAAGCTCGGGTACATGGCCGCCTGGGACGCGAGGAAGTCGAGCAACCGCTCCTGAGGCAGCATCATGACGAAGGGGTACTTCGTCCGGAGGCGCGCGAAGCTCGCCATCGTCACCGCCCCCGCGGTCGTGTTGAGACGGAACTGGCGCACCTTGCCGTGCGGCATCTCGAGCAGCCGGTCCGCGAGGCCGAGCTGGTCAAGGATCTCGAGGGTCGACGGATGCACCGTGTCGCCGCGGAAGTCCCGGTCGAAGTCGGCGTGGGACTCGAGGAGCGTCACGGGCACGCCCTGGCGCGCGAGCAGGTAGGAGAGGAAGAGACCCGCCGGGCCCCCTCCGACCACGCAGCAGCTCGTCGACTCGACGGCGACGCCGTCAGGATCCAGGGCGGTCAGCCCGCCCTCCGTCGGCCTGCGGCGCGAGACAGTGTTGCGATCGCCGGCACCGTCAGGACTTCTCGCGCCAGATCCAGGCGTCGACGCTCCAGGGACCCGCGCCATAGGCGGCCAGGAGCAAGAAGCTGAAGCACAGCAAGACCGCGGGCTCGCCATGGTTCTGGATCGGCCAGGCGCCCTGCGGCTGGTGGAACTGGAAGTAGGCGACCGCCATCTCGCCGGAGAGAACGAACGCCACAGGGCGCGTCAACAGACCGACGAGGATTGCCGCGCCGCCGGCGAGCTCGAGGAACCCGCCGATCCAGACCTGCGACAGGAACGCGGGGTGCCCGCCGTACTCGGCTGGGATCCCGCCGAACCAGTCCAGGAGCTTCATACCCCCCGCTTGGAGGAAAAGGAGGCCCGCCACGATACGCAACAGGAATAGCGCGATGTTCCGTGCCAGCTCCTGGTTCACAGCGAAGCGCCCGTCGGTCGAAGCCGCATCGTGTCTCGTGGCACTTCGAGCCATCTTAGTACCTCGTCGCGTCATCACGCTCACGTGATCAGCGGGGCTGGGGCCGATGGCGAGGAGCGCCGACGACCCATACGCCGTGCTGTATTCTGAGGAGGCGCGACAAAGCCGGCGGCGCCCGGGATCGTTTGGCGCGCGGAGCTGGCGGTACACTCCACGATCCCGATGCTGGATCTCGACTCGCCGAGGTGGGGCAATCTCCACCATGCCCACGGCCCGGCCAGCGACCTCCCCGACATGCTCCGTCGGCTGCCGGAAGGCGTCGACGCCATCGATGGCGTGCTGTTTGGCTCCATCTGTCACCAGGGCAGCGTCTTCTCGGCATCCTACGCCGCGATGCCACACCTGTGTCATGCGGCCGCTCGGACCCCTTCGGCCGAGTGGAGAGGCCGGATCCTCAGCGTGATGGGAGCGATACACGCGAGCACCGATTTCCGCGGCGGGGACGCTCCGGCCGACGTTCGCGCCTGGTATCGGGATGCCATCGCGCCCGCTCGAGATCTTGCGATCGCGACGCTGCAAGAGCCCCTGGACCGCCTCACCGCAATCTACCTCCTGGAGGCAGCGGCCGCCCTGCAGGGGCACCTTGGCCTCGGACGCGTCCTGTCGGGCTTCGCCGGCGAAGAGTTCTCGCTCAGCTGCCAACACTGCGCCATCGACCTTTACGTCTGGCCGACGACCGACGGGTTGTCGGTTGCTGCCGACGATCCTGTCTTCCATCCCGGCACCCCTCGAACCTCGACGATGCCAGGACCCGTGTCTGGCTCGACGCAGGAGCCGGCTTACTCCTGGATCACGCCGCTCGTCCTCACAGCACCAAGCCTCGGCCGCATCGCGCCCCTCCTGCCGCATCTGTTCGGAACCGCAACGTGCCCGGCTTGCCACACCTCCTTCACGCTCGTGGATCGACTCGCCGAAGAAGCGGGCGTAGAGCCGCATTCCATGGGCCCGAGCTGACGACGGCGCCCGAGCCCATCACCCTCTTCTCCCGGATCGCGAATCCCGCCGGCGTGGCTCGCCGCCTGCGGGAGCTCTCGCGCGATGTCGCGATCTCTTCTCGAGCGCTCACAGTGCCGCCCTCGAGCGCCACCAGGCCGCAAACTGGCTCTGGGAGGGTCCCGAAGCCTACTCGGAGGCGAGCGTCGCGACCTGATGGTGGCGCCATTCGCCGGAAGTCAGGTACTCGTCTCTTCGAGCGAGCGGGCTACGCGGACCGAGCCAGCATCGCGTCGAGCTGCTTGTACCCGGCTTCCATCCCCTGCTCCTGGCCACCGAGCGCACCGTCACGCGCATCCCTTGACTCATAGACCTGCGTGATACGCATCGTCGTGACGCCGTCCTCCTCCGCGAATTCGTGGGTCTCGACAAGACTGCCGATCGTCTCGCCGGACCCCATCTTCATCGTCTCGGTGTGGACCATCCGCTGGTGCGGGACCACTTCCGTGAACACACCCTCGAGCGTCATGACCGGATCGGCCTCCTCGCTCTTCCACGCCAATCTCAACGCGCCCCCCACGCGAGCCTCGCACTCGCAGATCGTCGTGGTCCATCCCGGGGGAGGGAGCATCCAGCGGCGCATCTTGGCTGGCTCTGTCATCGCCTCCCACACGAGCCGGCGCGGAGCGTCAAAGGTGCGGATGAGCACGATGGTGGTGTCTGTGGGAGTGGAGACGTGAAGGGCCCTGGGGTTCATGATGTGGTCCTTGTGACTGACGGCGGTGGCTGGCAACGGATGACGATCAGGAGACGTTCAGCGGCGGCGAGAACGCGGTCGCTCCGCGGACTTCATCTCATCAAGGAGCGCGTCGAGCGCCTCGAAACGGGCCTCCCAGTTCCGGCGGAACTGCTCGGTCCAGAGCATCGCATCCTTGAGCGGTGCGGCGCGGAGGCTGCAACGGTGCTCGCGGCCGGCTACGCGGCGGCGGATCAGCCTGGCGGCCTCGAGCACGCGCACGTGCTTCGTCGCCGCGGGAAAGGTCATGTCCAGCGGGGCGGCAAGCTCGCTGAGGCTACGCTCGCCCATCGAGAGCTGGCGAACAATCGCGCGACGGGCGGGGTGCGCGAGAGCGTGGAAGACGCGGTCGAGCCGAGGAGATCGATCTACAACCATGTAGTTTACTATACCACATGGTTTTATTATGTCAACTGCAAGGTCACGTCCCTGGGCTCGACCGTCAGCTCGCGGTTCCCTCGGTACGCGATCTCGAGGCGATCCTCGTACACCTTCGCCGATTCGAACCCGTGGCGCCCGGGGAAGTTCCCTGGACAAGCCGTCGCCGCTCGAATACCTTGTCGATCATGTCATCCCCAACGCGTGCCACACGTTTGCGGCGCGCGCGATTGCTTGCTGCGCAGCCGGCCCCCCTTCGACGTAACGCAGCTCGCCACTCGCGTGCCAACGAGCCCACCCCTCGCTCGAGAGGGAATGCAACGCGCCGCGGCATCATCGCGCTCGAGGACGGCCGACAATGAGATGGGACGAGGTCCGGGCTATCTTCCCCGGCCAGTGGGTCGTCGCCGAGGCGCTCAAGGCTCACAGCGAAGAGCATCGGAGGATCGTTGAGGACCTTGCCGTCCTTGCGGCCTTCGCCCAGCCGGGTGATGCGATGCGGCGGCAGCTCGAGATCCATCGCGCGGAGCCGGCGCGCGAGGTCCTCATGGCGTTCACCGGATGGGAAAGGCTCGAGATCGAGGAGATCCTCTGGGCGGGGATCCGGATGACGGGATGAAGATTCGACTCGAAGACGGTTTGCCGATCGTCTCGGGCTCCATCACGATCGCCGGAAGGACCGTTGCGCTGACCCGCGCACTTCTCGATACAGGATCAGGGGGCACCCTGGTATCGGCCGATCGCCTCCTGGCGGTTGGGATCGAGCCAGACCCGGCGGACAGGATCGTCGGCATCCGTGGCGTCGGCGGCGTTGAGTTCGTCGTTCGGAAGCAGGCGACCGAGCTCCGGCGCGGGGAGCTCGTGGTCCGCGACACGCCAGTGCAGATCGGTAGCATGAGCTACGGGTTCGAGCTGGATGGCATCGTTGGGACAGTGTCTTGCATGCGATGGGAGCAGTCATCGACCTTGGCTCGCTCGAGCTTCGCTCCTCGGTCCGCCAGCCGTGACCCAAGGGACGGCGGCAACCCCTCGTCCGAGCTGGCCGGGAGAGCCCGTGGGGACCACTCCGAACTGACAATCCAGCAAGCGGCCAGCCGGTCATCGTGGCGGAACGAACCTCATCCCGCCTTCCGGAACAGTTCGTACCGCTCGGCCAGGAAGTCCGGGTTCGGGCGATCGACCACGCGACGCGGCGGATAGATCGCCTTCTCGTGAAAGTGCTGGAGGCCGTGCTTCAGCATCGGGCCGTCGCCCTCTGCGAGGATGTCGCGGCGGAGCTCGATGACGAGGTCAGGACGGACTCCAAGCACCATGCGATCGAAGGCCGCGTGGTGCAGCTTGCAGAGGGCCAGCCCGTTGGGGACGATGGGCTCGCCCCTCGGGTGGCCATCGGGAAGGATGTGGGCGGCCTCGAGCAGCTCCTCGTGGCGGAGGGAGCAGATGGCGCATCGCAGCTGATATGCGCGCAGCACGCGGTGGCGGAACTCGGCCTGGTGGACCCGGTGGAGCACGATCGCCGTGACGTAGCTGCGCCTGGCGTCGCTGCCCTCAGCCGCTGTCCCGTCATCGACGCTCACCATGTCGCGGTCATCGACGGCGACCCGAAAGGTCAAGCCACGAGGATCGTCCCCGACGACGAAGACCGGCCACACCGGCATGTACTCGCCAGGTACGACTCCGAACAGGTAGATGAGCGGCGTCTGCCTGGTCATGGCAAGCCGGAGCCCGACGTTGTCACGGTGGCGAGGATCGGTGCCGCGATACCGATAGCGCAGGACGCCACCACCGACGTCATCCTCGTACGGCCGGGGGCGACCGGCGACCTCGGGCGCAGTCGTGATCGTGAGAGGGATCTCCGGGAGGATCGCGGGTTTGAAGATGCCCTGTGGCGCGACAAGGGGGACGCGCTGACCGTCCAGCACGAACCCCTCGGCAAGCACGTTTCGCCGCAGCACCTCGCCGCGCAACCGGACCTGCTCTTCGAGGAACGCGAACGCCGCCGTCCGGACGCGAGCGTCGAGATCGTCGGCGCTCGAGTGATCCCTCACGGCCCGGCTCCCACCGCCCGTCGCGCGTCGGTCCAGAACTGCAACCCGTCTGGCGTCGGTCGCCTGTGGGACTCGACGACGCGCAGGAGCGCGAGGGCGTTGGCCCGATCGCCATCCCGCGCCCATTCCTGGACGGCCATCAGCTCGCGGTAAGGTCGCCTCCATCGCGTCGGCTTGAACCAACGCGACTCGTCCGCCGAGCTCTCCCAGTCCATGATCTCCTCGACTCTCGTGACGGCCCATGCGTGATGCGCGCGGCCGTACTCGGTGTGAAGCGCAAGAGCGAGCGGAACATCGGTCATCACGACGGCTCCGGTCCGGAAGCCGCCGACGAGGAGGACCGTCAGAAGAACCGCGTACGACGCACCGTTCGCGCACAGCGATACCTTCAGGGCGCTGCCATCGGCGATGCGCGATGCAACGCTGCCCGCCTCGATCACGACCGAGAGCAAGAAGCAGAAGAACATCAGTGCGTAGATCTCAGCGATGAGCATCGGCACGGAGCCGACGGGCGCAACGTAGAGCGCGAGGGCACCGAACGCGATGAGACCGACGGCGATGACCCCGCCTCGGGAGAGGCGCAGCTTCGATCGTGCCCAGAACGGAGCCGCGATGGCGAGGCCGAGGCCGAGGAGCACGTGCGTCGGATCGAAGACGACGACGAGCCCCACCAGCGTCGAGAACGTGTTCGCGGCGAGGCCCGTGATCAGCGCACGGCCGATCGGGATGCGGAACCCGAGACGCAAGACCGAGGCCTCGATCAGGACGACCCCGACGAACGAGAGGGCGAAGGTCTTGATGGCAAGCCAGAGCGGCCACATGAGCAGGAACGTCGCCGGCAGCGGGACGTTCGCAAGCGCCGCCGCGGGCAGCACGGCGACGAGGATGCCTGCGATGCCGAGCGCTCTCGCGCTCCGGTACGTCGACGCCGGATCCGTTCGGTGCTCCCTCGACATGCGGGTCGCCTCTCGGAGGCACATCATGTCATCTCAACGTGCCATCGGTTGCGACGGCGCGAGGGATAGAGCACTCACCGATGTTCCAGCGCTGGAACCGCCCGGACGAGGGGAACTGCATCGTGCGCGCCCAGCGTCGCGCCACCGACGAGCTCGAGCGTCGCGACGGCGTCATCGTTCAGGTGTCTTCCACCGCGCCGTGCGCTTCCATCGAGCACTTCCGCAAGTGCTGGGACGTCGCCTGCACCGCCGATCGCGTCGCCAAGGTCGCACGCCCTGCACGCCTCGCGCGAGGGAACCCCGCCTGCGTCGAAGGTGGCGCTGATGCCGCACGGGCGGCAGGCATCTGCGCAAGGAGCTCGGAAGTAGCGAGCCACGTTGCACAGGCGTAGACCATCCAAGGGAAAGCTCAGCAACCTCGCCAAGGTCCAGAATTGCGCGATGCATCGGCGTTCGCGGCGGAGGTGCTACGCTGAGAAGATCATGACGCTCAACCTCAAGGCCCGCGTTCGCGGCGGACGGCTGGTGCTCGACGAGCCCGTAGATCTCCCCGACGGCACCGAGATCGAGCTCGCGCCAGTCGACGACGGCGACTCCCTCGACGAGGCCGAGCCTGAACGCCTCCACGCAGCATTGCGACTCTCCGCGGATCAGTTCGTCCGCGGAGAGGGCGCGCCTGCCGGTGACGTCCTGAAGCGCCTCAAGTCACGACCCGCCGGGTGAGGCGCTACCAAGTCGAGATCGCGCCTAGCAGCGGAAGATCAAGCCGCCAAGATCCAGGACTGGTGGGAGAGCAACCGTGATTCCGCGCCTACCCTCCTTCTCGACGAGCTCGAAGCGGCTCTTCTAAGGCTCGAGGAGCGCCCCGAGCTTGGTCGGCCGTATCTGGCGCCCGGCGTGCATGGGATGCGTCGCTTCCTGCTCCCGCGCACGAGGTATCACGTCTACTTCACGCTCGACGTCAATGCGCACATCGTGCGTGCCCATGCGATCTGGCATGCCGCCCGCGGCGCCGGGCCACTGCTTTAGGGCGTGCTCACGCCGCGCACGACGCGGTTGATTGGTGACCGGCCCCGCGGCACCCATCTCGGAATCGTCGGTGGGTTGGCCCGCGAGGGTAAAGCCGGCCGGGGTCGCGGAATTCGCGCCCACAGAACCTCGCCGAGCGGGCGCGCACCCCGAAGCCGTGAGGATCCAGACCGGCACCATTCGCGTTCGCAAGCGCACTCTGTGGCTGGGCAAACTCATCGCTAGTGATTGATCAACTTGGTGCCGGAGGTGGGAGTCGAACCCACACGCCCTTGCGGGCACAGGATTCTAAGGTCGCGGCGACGGCTCACCCACAGAGCACGATCCGTCGAAACCCGCGCCATCACGGGGTTTTGGGAGCGCTGGACGAGTCGTTCGAGTACGTCGTGATGTCATGACGCGGGTGGTTTGGCCACAGTTTGGCCACAGCCCGACCGCGACCGGAGAGCTACCTCTCCGCGGGTTCGGCGCGGCCGAGCGCCTCGTCTGTGGCCAGCTCGAGCTCTGCGCGCTCCGAATCGGTGAGCGACCGGATGCGCTCGCGAAGGCATCCTCTCGGGATCGCGCGCATCTGGAACGCGAGCGCCACGGATCGATCGGGTGGTCCGTCGTCGAGCGGCTCGATGAGGGCGGTGCCCGCGAGCCGGGCGCGGTCAAGGTTCGATGTCAACGGAACTACGAGTACCGATTGGAGCACGCGCGTGAGCGCGTCGCTCTGCCAGATGATGACCGGGCGTCGCCCGGTTTGCTCCATGGGGTGGTACGGCCCGAGGTCCGCCCACCAGATCTCGCCTCGAGTCAACGCCTGTCTTCGGCGTCGAGACCGTCAGCCCAGGCTGCGAGGCCGGACTCGGAGAGCTGTTGATCTTCGTCCGGCGCGGCGCCCAAACGGACGAGATCCCACCGGCCCGGCTCCGTCCGATGCACTACGATAAGCTCGACGCGTTCGCCCTCCTTGAGGGCGAGGGGCCTCTCCGGACGAAGCGAGCCATGCTCGTAGGTGGCTGCGACTCGCATCGACGACACGTCTTGGCGCATGGTCGAAGTCTAGCACCCCTGCTCCGAGCGACGCCGTTGGCTGCCGCATCCGCGGCCTGTCCAGACAGGTTCAATAGCCCAAGGCCCCGCCGACGGGGTTGACGCCGTAGGCTTGCCCGGGGAAAGCCTGGACGAATCCGAACGGGGCGAGCATCACGCCCGTGTATGCGTACGTCAGGATAGTCGAGCCCGCGGCGGGATCCGGACCGGCGCCCGCAAGCAGCTCGGCCCTGGTGTCGGCGTCGAGGTCGGCGAGGCCAAGCCCAGCTCCGTAGCTCGTGAAGAAGGGAACGACCGTGTAGCCTGGCAGGGGCGCGACGACCGCTCCGTCGTAGTCGAACCCGGCGATCTGCGACGGGAGCGTGGGGCCGGGCCCGGTGGCGGCGGCGAGCTCGGCGTAGTTGTCGTCGTCGGCGCTTGCCGCCGCCACCTTGGCACCATGAGAGACGGAGCCGAGGGCGTTGAAGTTGATGGCGCCGATCGACGTGACCCCGACTCCGTCGTAGTCGAAGGCCCGCACCTGCGGCGCGAACGTCGGACCCGGCCCGGGTCCGGTCACGATCTCTGCCGACTGGTCCTCGTCGACGTCGCCGCCGCTGACGTTCACGCCGAACCGCGGAGTGCCGTAGGCGAGGAAGCTCACCTTCGCGATTCCCGCGAGCGCGACGCCATCGTAGTTCCACGCCCGCACGTGGGGGCCGAACGCCGCCCCCGGGCCGGCGCCCGTGAAGAGCTCGGAGAAGGCATCCCGATCGATGGAGGCAGCGCCTGCGTTGGCGCCCGCCCGGAGGGTGCCGTAGGCAAAGAAGTTGATCTTGCCGATAGCCGAGCCATCGCGCCGGAACGCCCGGACCTGCGGACCAAGCGACGGGCCGGGTCCCGGCGCGGTGATGATCTCGTCGCTCCCGCCGCCATCGAGGTCGGATGTCGCGACGTGCGTCCCCCACGTTGCACCGTACGCGAGGAAGTTTACGGGAGCCGGGGCTCCGGCGCTCGTGAACAGGCGGACCTCGTTCGGATTCGGGGAGCCGGCTCCCGCACCAGCCACGTAGTCGGTGCTGGCCCCCGTGTACTCCCAGGTGCCCGAGAGCGACGTGAGGACGACGTGGCCCCGTACGCTGTCGTAGGACATGGCGTGGTGAAACCTGGTGCCGAGCGAGAGCGGTGCTTCCGCGTCCTCGCGCCAGCCTGCGGCGTCGAGGAGCCAGGTGGTCGAGTCAAGGCCGTCGCCTCCGTACAGAACGATCGCGCTTCGAGAGTCGTCATACGCCATGGCAAGCGTGGCGCGCGGCGTGAGCAACAGAGGTGCAGCGGCACCTGGGGTCCATCGGGTGCCGTCGTACTCCCACGTCTCGGCAAGCGGGGAGCAGTCGTCGCAAGGGAAGGCGGGCTCGGAGCCACCGAAGATGACCGTCCGTCCCCGGGCACGGTCGTAGGCCATCCCGAAGTCGTATCTCGTGGTGAGCGCCGCGGGCGCCGCGGGGCCGGGCACCCATCCCGCCGCATCGAGCTCCCACATGTCGTTGAAGGCTGACGGCCAGCAGTAGTCGCAGAATCCGCCGAACAGGACGACCCTCGCCCGAGCAGCGTCATATGCCATGCCATGCCCGGCGCGCGGCACCAGGGCGGCGGGAGCGGGAGAGCCCGGAGCCCAGGTGCTCCCGTCATACTCCCAGGTGTCCGCGAAGTACGTCGGACCTGTGTTCACGTCGTTGTCCTTCCCTCCGAAGAGCACGACCACGCGGCGGACCTCGTCGTAGACCATCGCGTGCCTCTCGCGAGCTTCGGGACCCGTCGGTCCCGGCACCCACGAGACGCCATCGTACTCCCACGTCTCGTTCGTAACGTCGTGGGCCAAGCCTCCGAAGAGTACGAGTCGGCCGCGTCGAGAGTCGAAGGCGGTCGCGTGGAACGAGCGCGGGAGATACCCGGGTGGGCCTGCGATCGGGCCGCTCCATGAGTTGCCGTCATACAGCCACGTAGGAGACATGTTCGGCTCCTCCATGGTGGTGCATGCCCCGCCACTGCCCTGGGTCGAATCGCCGCCGAAGACGACGCTCGTACGGCGGGCAGTGTCGAATGCCATCGCCGGCCAGCGAACCATGGGACCGGATACTGCCTGCCGCCAGATACCGTCGTATTCCCAGACGTCCCCGACGGTGTAGCTACAGAAAGGGGTGGCGACATCTCCGCCCACGAGGACGGTCACGGCGCGCCTCGAGTCGAAAGTCATGCCGACCCGGAGCTGGGAGGCGGAGAACGGGAAGCGCTCGATCACGGAGGTGATCGTGGACCGCTTCGAGTTCCTGTCGCCCAAGAACGGCAACGGCAGCAACGGCAACGGCAGCGGCCATGGGCAAGCCCAGGCGGCCGACGCGTCCGACGCCGTGGCCAGCGACGCCAGCGAGTCCGTCGGCTACGAGGACCTCGCCGACGTTCCGTTCTAGCCAGGCCAGGTGGGGCTCCTCCGCCCGAGGGAGGGGCCCCGCCAGGGATCCGCGTCGAAGGGTGCGCCCCCGCACCCAAGAAGTCGAAGAAGGAAGCGAGGTGATGATGAGCTGGTTCCAGCAGGTACACGACGCGGGCGTCCGGACGGTGGCCCGGGAGCTCGAGCTGCGCGCGGTCGGGAGTGCGATCGCGCCATGCCCGAGGTGCATGGCCACCGTGCGGAGCAAGCACGACGGGCGCGGGCCCGTGGGAGTGACGCCGGACGGTCGCGGCTGGCGGTGCTGGATCTGCAAGGCGAGCGGCGACGGCGTGACGCTCGCGGCACTCGTCATCGAGGGGAGCGCGAAGCCGGAGCCTGACGGGTGGGCGCGCGTCGAGGCCCGGCTCCAGCAGCTCGGGATCTGCAGCGACGACCGCCCGGCCCTCCGGCGGCCGGAACGCGGTCACGCCAGGCCACCCGGGGATGGTCCCTGTCGCCTGGCCGCCGCGGAGGTCGATGCGTTCTGGGGTGCGTGCCGGCGTGTACGCGACGATGCCGAGGTCATGGCGTGGCTGATGCGGCGCCCCCGTCCGATCGATCCGACGCTCGTGGACCACCGCGATCTCGCGCGGGCGCTCCCCCGGGACGCGCGCGCGCCGGGATGGGCGGTCTATCGAGGGCAGCCCTGGACGGCGGCGCACCGGCTAGTCGTCCCCATGTTCGACGAACGAGGGCGCATGGCGTCAGTGCATGCGCGCTCCGTCAACGGCAGCGCGGCGCGCGACAAGGCCGCGAACCCTCGCGGCGCGGAGGTGCGCGGGCTCGTGATGGCCGACGACGGCGGGCAGCTCTTGCTCGCCGAGGGCTTCCCTCAACGGCGACCTCTGGATCGTCGAGGGCGTCCCTGACTTCCTCGACCTGTCGCTCGACTGCAACGCTGGCCCGGTCGGCGCGGTCATCGGCGTCATCAACGGCTCCTGGAAGGCTGACTCGGCGATCGCGCCCCGCGTGCCCCGGGGGGCGCGCGTCGTCGTGGCGACGCACCGCGACGACGACGGCGAGAAGTACGCCGCCTGGATCGAGGAGTCGCTCCGCGGGCGCGTCACGTTCCGGCGCTGGATCCCCTTCGCGGGCGAGCACCCGGAGGCCAAGTACGACATCAACCTGGTGGGCCGCCGCGGCGGCCGCCTCGTGAACTTCGGCCGCATCGCGGCCTGATCCGCTCCTGGCGGCGGCTTCGCGCCGCCGCCATCGCTCTTTGACAAGTTTGCTGCGGGGACATTCGTAGCGGGGTCGTGTGCCTCGGCGTCGAGGTCCGCCCGGTGTCCCTCTCGGCTCCACGCCTGCTCCGGCGGCGCGCGGGTCCGAGGGGGACACCGTCAGCGGACTTCGCACAAGGAGACACACGACCATGAAGAAGATCGGCATTCTCGGAGACGGCACCGTGCCGCACCTGATGGTGCGGTGCCTCAACAACCTCGGCCGGCTCATCGTGAGGGCCGGCTGCCGCCTCCTGTCCGGCAACGGCCAGGGCGCGGAGCAGATCGTCCAGAGCGGGGCCAACGGGGTCGATGCCTCGAAGGTCCAGCTCTACTTCCCCTGGCCCGAGTGGCACCAGGAGATGAAGCACTCCCGCAACACCGTCGTCGTGCCGCGCGCCGCGCAGCTCACCGAGCTCGCGAGGGCGATGTACGACGAGTGGCGCCCTGCCAACACCCCGGACGGAGGCGGGCTCGACCAGGCCGTGCGGATCGCGGCCCAGTTCGGAGTCGAGCCTCCCGTCGCGGAGAAGCTCCGGCCCTCGGGTCGCGAGCTTCCCCGCGGACCGGAGTACCTGGCTCCACCGGAGATGCGCTTCGACGACCTCGGTCGCGCGAAGCCCATCATGGTGCGCAACGCCGCCCTCGCGCTCGCCTGCGACGAGCTGTGGATCTGGACCGATCCCCGGCAGCCGTGGGCCGGCGGCACGAGGGTGGCGCGGAAGGTGGCCGCCGAGCGAGGCATCCCCGTCACCGACCTGGCGGCGGGGAGGAACCTCGACGGCGTGATCCGCCTCGAGCCGCACCTCTCGAAGTGGGAGGGCAGGACCTGTTCCTCGAGCTCTGCTGGCTCTCGCGAGCCGGCGGCGACTGGGACCGGGCCTGCTTCCGCGACCGGATCGGCGCGGGCGTCGAGGTGTTCCGGATGGGCTACGAGGCGCTCGGGTCGGCCGACCGCATCAAGCTCCGTCGCGCGCTGCCGCGCTCGCTCTTCTGGGAGTACGAGGGGTTCACCCTCGACCTCCCGAACGGCGGCGTGGTGTACGCGACCGAGCCGGAGCGTCGCCGGCACGACGTCCACCTGCCCACGGTGCTCTACCCTGGCCCCACGCCCGTCACCGTCCCGGACGGCTGGTCGAAGGATCCCTGCCGCACGCTCAGGCATGCGGCAGTCGATTCCACGGCCCGTCGGACCGACGACGAGGACGAGGGGGCCGAGCACGTGCGCGAGCTCCGCTCCATCGTGGTTGCCCACAGCACGGGCAGCCCGAGGGAGGACTGGGGACGGCACGTTCTCGCGCTCCCCGGGGGAGCAAGGCTCCTATCGCGCGAGCTCGTCAAGCAGCCATCGGGGCTGGTGACGATGCCCGTGACGCCAGGGCCCGGCCGCGACGAGCTGGACTACCCGATCGGGGTGATGGCGAGGAAGCTCCTCGGTGGGCAACTCTTCGCCCCGAGCCAGAGGAAGGGTCGGGATCGGCCGGCACTTCGATGGCTGGGCATCCAGGATCGGCAGCTCCTCTTCGGCCTCCGCGATGCGCTTCACGCCCTGGACCTGAGCGGCCCGTGCAAGGTCGCCCTGCTTCGCCAGATCTACGTGAACGTGGAGCGGGAGTCGAAGTACGCCACCGAGTCCGTGTCGGTGGCCCGGAGCGTCATCGAGGCCAGCGTGCTTGACCTCGTGGCGCTTCGCCAGGTACTGGAGCCGGCGCCTGCCGAGGAACGGAAGGGGCTGGACTTCGAGGTGCTCGCCTACAGCATGGCGGACGAGGGCATCGAGGATCTGCAGTGCATCGAGGAGATCCTGGACGAGGCCGAGGCCGCGTGGGAGTGCGAGACGGACGAAGCAGGGGAGCCCGGCGACGGGACCGATGAGGGCGACGAGCCCATCTCGGGTCTGTTCGACGGACTCTCGCTCGTGGATGCCGCCACGCTCTCGGCACCGCCTCCCGCCGACCCGCCCCTATCGGAGGCTCGCCACGTCGTGGTGGGCCGGTGGGGTGGCGAGTCTGGCGATGAGGCCTGGGGCGACGCCGTGGTCGACGTAGTCGAGGCCCTTCGCAAGGCCGAGACGCCCAAGGCCATCAGGGACCTCCGGCCGAAGGTAGAGGCGCTACGGGGCGACCGGAAAGCCTACTGGCTGGCTCGCGGGCTCTCGGCCGCTCATCTCGAGCAGGCCAAGGACCGGCGAAACCGAGCCATGACGGTGCGCGTTCCGGCAGGGCAGGCGGAAACGTGGCGCAAGCTGCGTGGACGTCGGCCGTTGTCGCTGGAAGCCAAGCTCCGACGCGCCGAACGTCGCAGGGATCCCGTCGCCTACGTCAAGGCGCTCCGGGCTCTTCGCGACAAGGAATCCAGCCTCCGCGCCGCCCGGCGGGACGGGGAGCTGGTCAACGAGGCGACCGCGAGGGAGCTGGCGGCGCGGATCATCGAGTCCAAGCTGTCGGACCACCCCTTCGGGTACAGCATCCCGGCCAAGGCTGACTCGGTGCCTTCAAAGGCGCCAGCGCTGGCCTAGGCGCTGTTTCTTCACCGCTGCGGTTGTCCCCGCAGCCCCTCTCGCGAAACATCGGGAGAGACTCCTGGGATGTACTGAGGTGAAGACGAAGCACTTCACTCTGATCGTCTTCGTTTTTTCCGGCGCCTGGTCGACGTGAGCCTAGTTTCCTAACGTGATCGGCAGCCGCGCGGGTACGCCTCTCCAGAGGTCGCTTCTGTACTCCCCAGACACATCAAAGCCTCCAAAGAGAATGAGAACATCTCGGCTATCGTCATAGGCGACGATTGGACCATTCCGGGCCGTAAGGCCCTCAGGCAATGAGTTGCGCATCCAGATTCCTTCTGCTTCAATCCAGATGTCTGCGACGTATCCCCCTTCGCCAGATCCCCCGATCACGACTACACGATCCCTGCGACTGTCGTAGGCCATGGAGTGATACATTCTCGCTTCAGGGCTCCGCGCAGGCATCTCTACTGGCGCCCATGCCTGACCGTCATAGGCCCACATGTCCCCCACAAAACGACTCCGGAGACGCGGAGTCGCCGTCGGACGCTCACCCAAGGCTCGGAGCTTCTCGTTCTCGGAATCGTCCGCTACCTGATCCTGGCCTCCAAAGAGCATCGCGCGTGCCCTACCTTCGTCCCAGACCATTGCCTGACCAAACCGGGGGGTGAGACCTTGCGGAGGCGCAGGGCGCTTTGCCCACCCCTCATCGAGGAATTCCCACGTGTCGTTCAAGGCCGACTCGACGCCCATACCGCCAAACAGTACGAACCTTCCCCGACGCTTGTCGAAGATCATGGAGTGCTCGTAACGTGCGGGCGGACGCGGGCTACTCTCGACTGGAAGCCACGTCCTGCCATCATACATCCACGTGTCGTTCAACTTGTCACCGTGAAGACCGCCAAACATCATAGCCAACCCACTGTTCGAGTCGAAGGCGAATGCAGGCGCATATCGAGCGGGTACTACACCAGAGGCACTAACGATCATCTTCCACGATGTTCCGTCATACTCCCAGGTATCCGAGTAGTAAGGGCCTTCGTGGCCGTGATCGGGGCCTTGACCTCCGAAAACAACTAGCGTCCTTCGGTTCGAGTCATAGACGCCTTCAGCTATGCGACGGTCCGGCCCGCTGCCCGCCGACAGAGGCTGCCAGGCATACACCTCGACCGACTCATCCTGAGTGTCTCCTGGCGCGGAGGTGTCGCCCGGTCGCTGGATCTCACCATCGTCGGAGTGCTCACTTCGGTGCGAAGGGTCGAGCGGAGAACTCTGATGTCTCGCGGTCAAAGGTGTAGTCTTCGCCCCCGAGGCCCGCGGAGGAACCGAGGGGCCTCGTGAGCGCATCATGAGGCCTCCGACAATAACGGCAAGCACCCCAGCCAGGGCAACCAACCAACGAGTCTGCCTGCGTCGCTGACGTACGGCATAAACACGCTGTCGTACTTCTTCGGCCTTGAGTTGAACCTCGTCCCGCCTAGTCCTGAGGTCGCGATCTGATGCTGACGCACACGCAAGGAGATGGGTAAGCGCCGCAAGCCTTCCCTGGAGGACCAAGTGCTCCTTCTCAACGTCAGTCAGTCGAAACGACGTAGTGGAAAGTGGGGCCGGGTCCACAACGACCGTCGACTCCTTCCTCGCCTCAACTTCACGAAGCTCTGATTGGGAGTTCCACGCGCTGTATATGTGGCTGAGAGTCGACCGGGGGTGGTACGCTGGTTGCCGAGGTGTCTCAAGATAGATGCCCACAAACGGGTATCCGGGATGACGCAGCAGGAATTCGCGGACGGGGTAGTTGGCGAGAAGGCCCCCATCGAGGACTGGGATTCCATCGTGAGACTCTCGACGAAAGAAGTAGGGAATCGACATGCTGCAACGGACAGCATGATCGATGCGGGTCGAGTTGTTGTGACCTGCCGTCTTGTCAGAATCAAACACAAGCACTCCCTCGGCAGTGGTGGCATACAGGATAGCGCGACGCGGAAGCTCGTGAAGCTTGGCGCCATCGGCTATTCCCTTTTCGCGTAGGAGCGTGCACAGCCAATCGCGAAGCCGACAGCCATCATCGAAGTAATGAAACCTCAGCAACAAAAGGAGACCTTTGAGCGGCCCATTGACGAGACTAGCGAAGTCGGTCCTCATCAGGATGCGGACCAAGTCGGACCCGTCATAGCCGCCTGCCAAAAGAGCTGCTACGATGGCCCCGGCCGACGTTCCGACGTATATTGTAAACGTGTAGTGCGACTGTAACTCCATTACTGCGCCGGCCAGAGCTAGGCCCTTGATGCCTCCACCCTTCATGACCAGCGCGCGGCCGTGGGCTGGGGACTGTTCGCCCTTCTGAAGCACGGCTTGGAGCCCGGCGACCTGAGTACTTCCCTGTACAACGATGCGTAGTTGACTGCCTGGACAAGCGGCGGCGAGAAACCCCGCTGCCAGGTGCGCGACAGCGGGTCCTGGGGGCATGCCTCCAGCGCCGGTCCCCAGAAGGGGGGCTTCCACAACACGGAGTGCAGGACGAAAGTCGTTGCGGTGGGTGAGCCTGCCGAGACACTCGCCGATGGACCGGAGAACGGCGGGCGACGACTCGTCGTGTATGACAGACGATGCAAATACGACGTATCGGGTGGGGCCAGGCCAGGACACAGAGATCGGCTCGGTCGTGCCGCCTGGCGCGATAGTCGGCGGCTTGTCGTGAGGCGCGGCAAGTTCAAGATGAGCGATGTGATTCGCGGTCCACCCTGTGAAGGTTCCCGTGGCGGAGCATGGCAAGACCACCAGGTCACAGAACTGGCCGACGTCCAGAATGTTGCCCTCGCGCACAACCACTCGCGGTCCTTCCTGGGACGGCTCCTTGAGACGGCCAAATATCGCTGGGCCAAATTGCTTCAGAAGTTCACGAACGAGCAGACGGGCGGTTGCCGGGCCGACCTGACCATCAGGAGCAGGATGGGTGTGGCGCTCTTGAAAGCGAAATACCACTTTCGCCAGCTCTGCGTCGTAGCGATCTCCCGGGTGGCTCGTCTCCCAGCCGAGTATGCGGAGCCCCACTCGGACGTTGTGGCTGATGGGCCCGCTCAAGCCCGGACCGGTCGGGGCGTCGTGTGCTTCGAAGAAGCGCGCATAGTGGTTTAGGGCGCCATGGCGAGTGAACAGGTCGATATCGGCGGCAGTCGCCAGAAGTGGTGGGGCGGCATGGCCGTGAGTCTCAGGAGGCACTATCCCGACTGGAGCGGATGACGATGCCGTGTTGTGCTCGGGCGCTGGCGATGGCAGGGTGCTTATGAGCGCCGCGGCATACGCAGCGGCAGCGGCCGCGGCATAGGGCTGCCACACGTCGTTCTTGGACCCATCGCAGTAGTCGCAAATGCCTCGTATCGTGAGATATCCCTTTGCGCTGTTCCACGTTGCCTCGGCGATCCCGGAGGTCTCCATTTCGATCGCCTTGATGCGGTACCGATCGCGAAGAACATCGCGACGGTTGGGGTTCGTCAGTACGCGGTCAGCGGCGGCTATGGCACCGTGAAAGACCCTCGGGTGTTCCGGATCTGGACCGATGTGAGCGTACGGGTCCGTTGCGGCTGAGGGTCGCGTGGCATTCAGAGCCATTAGGACCCTGGGGAGAAGGGCACGCCAAGGAGCATCAGGTGTCTGAGCAAGAAGACGTGAGGCTTCGAGAAGAACGGCGGATGGAGGTCGCGGAACGTCCCGAATCTCGAGAGAGCCATCGGGAAGCTCCTTACCAAAGTCGTAGTGGACCACCCCTCGATCGTTGGAGACCACGACATCGCCCAGGTGGACTTGCTGATCGGGGGATGCCTGAGCTTGAGATGGAACGCCTCCCGCGATGCCCACGATTAGAATGTCCTCAACGTCGGGAAAGTGATCGAGGAGCCGTGTGGCACGGATGGCGGCTCCGTTATTACCCATCGTGCCCATTGCGAGCAGGACCGAGTGAGATCCGTGCTTCGTAGGGACGCTGCCCACGATGTAGCGTCGCCCTGCGCCAAAGCCAGGGACCACTAATTCATCGACATCCGCTAGGAGCGCCTTCATGGCCTGGTACTCGTGGTCCAGGACGGTAATGATGCCGATCCTAGCGTCAGCGGCGTTCGGGGGCGGGATCGTAACTCCCTTGGGGCTCGCCATCTCTGGGTCCATTATCGGACCATCGGGGGCCTGCGCCGCGTGTGACTCTGCCGGCCTTGGCGGATCTCAGGGCCCCGCCTACGTGGTCCAGATCGGGCCATGTCGGCGGCGTCGAGCCTGCGCCGGTAGGTCAGCGGCCGATGCCTTCCGGCAGCCTTCCATGTGAGTCAAGGGACCTTGCCGACCGAGCCCGGTGGCGTGTACCCAGCCTCGTCGTGGCGGAGTGCCCGTCTAGTCGACGGCAGCAACGCGGTACGAGGCATCCTTGACTCCTTGTACGTGTGCCTAGGGTCTGGGAGGCGCTTGCTGGAGACCCAGCTTCAAGGCCCTGATGAACCGTCGGAGCGAGGCCTCCCTGTCGTCCAGCTCCCCTCCCCACGAGTGCGGTGCGTCGCGAGCGAGCTTGACGCCCGTCGCGTGGCGGTCCGCCTCGTCTTCCGCCATCGCCAGGAAGGCCAGGACGGCGGCCATCTCGTCGGCGTCGACGATGCCGGCGAGGGCGCGGCCGAGCAGGAAGGCGCCGGTCTCGCCATGGTCCAGCTCCAGGTCGCGGATTGAGGGATCGTCGAACCTCGTGGGGTCATCGTCCGCAAGGTGGCGGTCGATGGTGTAGGCGATGTCCTTCAGGTCCTTGACGCGGTCGGCTGGGCGGTCGAGGTAGGCGACCATCTTCAAGAGGACGATCGCCGAGGCTGGCGGCAGCCCGACGACCACTCCTCCGACGTCGGCATCGACCGCCGAGCGGAAGGCGGCACGGAATCCCACCAGGCTCATCACCTGGCCGCCTTCAGGCCACCTCACTTCCCCGGCGCGCAACGCCGCGTCGTCCGCCGGAACGATGTCGACCACCGCGCCCTCGGTCGTCGTCCATCGATGCTCGAGCGCGGGGTGGCGCGTCCAGCCGGCGATGGACGAGATCCGGGACAGGTCCTCGATCCCGATGGCCACGCACACGTCGAGGTCGGCCGTCGCTCGCCACGTCATGTCGAGATGGAGCCCGAGGGCGGAGGCGCCGACGAGCAGGATGCGCGCCTCGGGCAGATGCGCGCGGAGCTGGCGCAAGGCCGTCACTTGCTCCGGCGTGAGCTTTCGCATCATGTGCGACGTGCGAGGAGCTTCTCGGCCACGACTCCCGCCGCTTCGCGGGCGCGATCGCCGCCCTCGGTCATCAGCTCGACGTAGACGAGAAGAGGATGGGCTGTCCCGGGGACGGGGCCATCGAGCATCAACTTGCAGGGCGCCCGGAGGATCACGATGTTGCCGTCGTCCGCTCGCAGGAGACCGAGGCGCCGGTCGAGATCCGGCGGTGGATCGGTGACGTGGATGACCGTGCGCTCTCCCCGGTAGTACTTCGTCAGCCTCATGGCGGCGGCGCCGCCACCCCAGGCCCACCGCAGGCCATCGGGCATGCCTCGCTCGATCCTCGCTTCGACTTGCCCCGGATCTCGGTCGGGTGCGCGGTACCGGCCCACGAGCAGGAAGGGGCGCAGCGCGTTGGGATAGGCCGCGAGCCAGCGATCCATCAGCCCCTTTTCGTCGAGGAGCTGCCGACCCTTGCGCCGGCGAACGAGCACTCCTTCTTGGTCGAGCTTCGCGAGCATCCCGGCCACGGTCGTCTTCCCGACGCCCGCCACTCCCGCGATGCGCCGCACGGTCTCGTTCGCCAGCTCCGGCTGCGCCAGGAGCGCGAACATCACGAGGTAACCCTGCGCGTGCGTCCCCTTGTCCCTCGCGGGACGCGTCGGCGGCCGGCGGCCCTCGACGTGGGCGACGTAGTCCGTCTCCAGCACGACATGGCAGTTTCCGAGACCGTCGGCGTAGTTGACCTTCGCCTCGGCCAACCGTGCGCCGACATCCGGGCCAACGAAGGGCGCCACGAGGATCCACGCGCCTCGGGGGGCCGCCTTCCTCATGTCCTGGAGTGCGAGCACGGCGGCGGCGGCGGTCAGGTGTCCCCGCTTCTCCTCCAGCAGCAATCGATGGGTCTTCCTGGGAGTCCGCAGCAGGAGAACACCATCCGCGGGGTCCTTGGTTGTAGGAGCCTCGACGTTTGCCCGCAGGAAGGGCAGCTTCCGTAGGTTTTCGAGCCAGTGGCGGTTCATGGCGTGGATGTTTCAACCGTCGCGCGGGATCTTCCTCAACGTGTCCGTTATTATATAGTGTCCGAGACTCGCGGACAAAGACTATTTAAGGACATGCGAAGGGAGTGCTCGAGTTCCTTCGGGTCGTGATGTGCAGGAGAATCCCCTGCCCGGTGGCGCCCGACGTCGTCCGTAATAACGCGTCGTCCGTTAAAGCGGACATCCAGTATTGGCGGACAAGTCGGGAGTTCGCCGCCTTCTTCGCCGAGAGGTTCTGACCTGATGTGCTTTCAGGCACTTGGAAGGAAGCGCCATCGCGGGCCGCTCGCCGAGAGGCTTGGCCATGGCTTCGGCGCACAACGCTGTGGAGGATCCGGCAGCTCTACCTCATCTGTCCCGACGGTCTCGGCGCTACCCACCCGAGCTCGGCCGGTCCCGAACGGAACAGCGCTGCTGTCCAAGTCGAGGACGGGCAGGATTCGGACAGCGGCGCTGTCCGAATCCTCGTCGCTCATGCACACCGTAGCCTCATCCGCGACCCGGAAGTAGACGGCGGCGAAGGTGCGCCGGCTACGGCGCTTGAGTTCCCGGAGCCACTGGTGCGACAGGTAGAAGTTGCGTGTCACTGGCACGGCAAAGACACCGGGCCCATCCCCGCGCCGCCGCGTGCGGGAGATCCCGTTCCGGCGAATCCGAGAGGCTCGGGAGGCGGAGACGAGATGAACGAAGGTGGGCATCGATGTGTGTCCGAGTTGCGGGTACGCCCCGCAGCTTGGATCGTGGACCTCGATCGCGACCCGCGCCAGCTCTGGCTCTAGACGCTCCCGATGATTCGTCAGCTTTGCGGCTGCGCGGTCCTAAGCTGGTGGGCGAGGAACGGCAGCACGTGCTCACGGTAGCCACGAGGATCGAAGGACAGGAAGTCCTCGTGCCCCGCGCCCTGCACGACCCAGATCTCCTTCGGATCGCGGGCCTCAGCGAAGAGCCTCCGCGACTGCGCGAGCGTAGCATGCCGGTCGTTGGTGCCGGCCACGACGAGGAGAGGGCAGCCGATCCGGGCGGCTCCACCGATGGGCCGCAGGTCGCTGGGGGAGATGCCGAGGCGGGGGCGGAGTTGCAACGAGAGCAGCGGCGCGGCGAAGGGGGCCAGCGGCCCCAGCCGCATGCGGAGGCGGTTGTCCAGACCTTCCTCAAACGTCGGGTAGGTCGCCTCGACGACCGCGGCGTCGAGGCCTACGGGCTGGTCGCCGAGGAGCATCGAGGCACCGCCCAGCGAGATGCCGATGCCGCCGATGCGCTCACCCGGCAGCCTGTCGTGGATGTAGCGGAGCGCGGCCCGGGTGTCCTGGCTCTCGAGCCATCCGAACGTGAGGTGCGACCCGGGGCTCTCGCCATGGGCCTGGAAGTCGATCAGGAGCAACGAGTAGCCCTCTCCGGCAAGGAGGCGAGCGCGTCCGAGCATGGCCATACGGTTGGCGCGCAGCGGATGGAGCAAGAGGACGGCTCCACGTCCCGGGCGACCGCGCAGGAACCACCCGGCCAGGCTCGCCCTCGAGTCGCGCGGGACGCTGACCGCCTCGAACTTCAGGTCGGACGGCTTGGCAACCGGTGCGTGTGCCGGTGCCATGAGCCGTCCTCCTTCCCACCAGGCGGCGCCAGCGAGGAGGCAGAGGGCGAGCGCGGCCATGGTCGCGGCCCGTCGGAGGGTGATGCGGCTCGGCTTCGTCGTCGCCATGGCACCTCCGATCTTGCCTCGGGCCCCTCGCGTGGCGGCATGATAGGCGTCGTGGCGAAGAGCCTGAGGAGCGAACCCCGCCGCATCCGTGCCGCGAGGAGGGCCGAGCTGCCGTTGGTTCGAGTCCGCCGGCCGTCTGCCGGACGCCACCACCCTGCCTCCGCTGCCGACGTTCGGCGAGCGCTCGAGGCGTTCGGGGCGGAGTTCTACTACGGCGTCACGATGGTCGAGCTCGTTCCCGCCCCGGCGCTGAGCACGCGACTGCCCCTCGGGCGCCTGCTCGCCGGGGGGCGCATCGTGCTTTACGACCAGGCGCCGTCGCCGTGGCGGCTGGGATTCACGCTTCCTCCTTCGGAACGAGAGCGCCTGAGCGTGGCAGGCGCGAAGCTCTCCGCGCCGGGTGTCGTCGTCTGGCCTGGACAGACGCTGCGTCGATTCATGCTCGGGTACGTGCTGGCCCACGAGCTGGGTCATCACGTGCTGCAGCACGAGCGCCGGTTGCGTGGCGAGCGCGGAGCTCGTACCCGGGAGCACGAGGCCCGGGCGGAGATCCTCGCCGCCCGGCTCCGTGCACGTCTGCGATGACGCTGTCGTTCCAGGCGGACGGCGTGGAGAACCCGGCCAACCTCGCGCGGATCGAGGGTGCGGCGCGCCTTCTCGGTGGGGTCTGCTCCTCCGAGGTCCTCGGCGAGCTCATCGCGGTCGAGAACGCAAGGGGCGCGCGCTCCATCTACGGCCGGAAACCCCTGCGTGGCGATGCGACCCTCGCGCTCGGCAACGAGAAGCGCGGCCTCTCGCATCGCGTCCTCTCGGAGGCCGCGGAGACCGTGGCCATCCCGACCGAGTCCCGCACCGTCACGACGCTCAACGTCGCCGCGGCCGCGGCCGTGGCCGGCTGGTACGTGCTGCACGGCTCTGGGCCTCAGGCCAGGGGCGGCCAGACCGAGAAGGGCCGTCCGGTCCTGCTCGCCATCGGCGACGACCATGTCGAGGTAGGATCGACCTTGCGGTCCGCGGCGGCGTTCGGGTTCCAGGATGTTCTGCTGGACGACCGCGGAGCGGGGTGGTTCGACGGGCCATCCGGGGCTCGGCGCGAGGCGATGGCCGCGGCGCGGCGGCACAAGAACCCCATTCGCGTGTACGAGGGGGCCCTGGACGTCGCCGCCCGCTTCGAGCAGGTCGTCTTCCTCCTTCCCTCCGGTCACGAGGGCTCGGCGCAGCGCGAGCGTCTCGCCCACGGCCGCCGGCAGTTGATCGTGATCGGTGGCGGGGCGGCGGACCTGGCAGCCATGGACCCCGAGAGGACTCGTGTCGCCTCGCTCGGGCTGGAGCCGGTCGAGCGACCGCCACTCCGGCTGGTCGCATCGATCCTCCTCGCGGAGATCTCGCGTCAGGTGGGGCGACGGCTTCCGCCGCCGAGGCGCGAAGTTCGTGTCCCTCCGGCGTACGACATGGCGCTCCTGCTGGAGCCGGGTGGCCGCAGCATTGCCGTCGACCAGTCCGAGCTTCTTGCTTACTGACCCGTCGCGCCAGGTGCGAGCCACGTTCGACAGCATCCGGATCTGTGTGTAGGCTTCATGCCGTGGACGCAAGGGAGGCTTGCGGAGGTGGCACCGGCGGAAGGCGTCGGTGGTTCGCTGGCGGCGGAGCGACCGCCGACCGCGGCTCCATCGTGATCGTCGCGCTGCTGCTCACCGTGTCGATTGCCGGTGCGGATGCGCTGAACGAGGAGTGGGTGACGAGAGACACCGCCGGCATCGAGGCGTTGTTGTCGCTCATGCCCGTCGAGAGTCGAACCGCTGCCGAGTTGACCGTGGCCGGAGCAGGCGCGCGCTGCTCGACGGAGAAGCACGATCTCGGGTTCGGTGGCGAGCTGCTGGAGGTCCGATGGCCACACGGCTACTCCTACACCCACGCCCTCGTCGTCCTGTTCGAAGGACGGGTTGCCTCTTACGAGATCTCCGTGGAGGGGAGCGCCGGAACGTGGAAGCAGCTGCGGCGTCGCTACCGTGACGCGTGGGAAAGGAGCGGTGGTCCCCGCTATGAGGAGTCCGACTGTGCGCTGCGCTACCGAATGACTGTCGAGCCCCTCATGGATTCGCTTCTCGCGGCGGTGGCGAAGGAGCTCGGGCCGGTACGCCCCGTGAAGGTGCCACGCTGGGCGCGCGAGGCGTACAGGAACCTGACGTCCCCCTCGATCCTCATCCCGATCAGCGAGGGACCCGTGGGGTACGCCGGGATATCCCGGGAGGAGGGGCCGCATCTCGACGAGCTCATCGCGGAGGGGCGCATCGCCGTCGTGGAGAACGTGCTGCGGAGTCCGAACCCTCAAGGGCGCGTGTACGCGACGCTGGCATTGCTGAAGGCGAAGGACGCCGGGAGGAAGCTCTCCGCAGAGACCGAGAGGGCGATGGAGGCGGTCGCCCAACTGTCCACCCCGATCGCCAGCCAAGAGGGATGCATGGTCACCGGTGGTCGGTCCGCGAGCAGCGTGATCGCCGAGTTCCGCTCCAGGTCGACCGCTGATCGGTCGAGCGGAGAGCAGAGTCAGGTCCACAAGAAGGGACGAACTTCGATCAGTCGGTGAAGCTGGCGCTGATCCTCGGCGTGCCACCGCCGTTCGAGCAGGAGCTGGCACTTGCTGGCTCGATCATAACGAGCGTACTTCTTCCTCGACCAGGGCACGAGCGTCTCACCAGCACGGCCCGGCACCTTCACGAACCTCATTGGCGGGTGCGGGATGGACTTGTCGTCCAGAGGGTACTTCCGACGGGGCCGCTCCTTCGTCCACCACCTGTGGAGCGAGGCGATCTCGGACCACGCCTTGCGATGCCGGGCGTCGGCATTCCAGTCGCACACCTCGGCTGGCCGCTCCTTGTCGACGAAGTCCACGAGGACCTGGAAGGCGACGTGCAGGAGGATCTCGTCGCGGTCGATCCACTTCGGGCCGAGAGTGGCTACGCGCAGTGTCCGCATGGTGTCTCTCTCAGGCCGGTCCGATCGTCATCGGACGCGCGGCCCGTCGCTCATGTCCTTCGGATCTGGCGCATGGATCGTCGACTCCTGCGACCCCTTGCTCATCGCCCTCGCACGGACAAGTCGACGTCGAGCTCGGTGACTTCATCGGGCCGGAGCATGACGGGGATCACCCTGCGGTCGACTGCGGTGGTCACCTGTACCGTGAGCGCCCCGGTTGGAAGAACTTCGATGTAGGTAACTCCCTGCGAGTCCGTTTCTTCACTCCTGTAGCGTGTGTTTGGATGCTGCGGCCACGCGTCATAAGAGAGATGAACGTGAGCTCCCGCGACCGGCTCGGTGCCGCGGTGGACCGTGACTCTCAGCGCTGCAAGCCGCGGCAGCGTGAGCTCCACCCGGGGGGTGTCGGGCTCCACCGGGAAGTCCTCGATCCAGGCCACGCCGAAGCCTGTCTTCGAAGCGACGAGGCGGTAATGACCCTCGGGAACCCCCTCGATGACGAAGCCGCCCTCGACATCGGTGAAAGCGGAATACTCATGGACGGAGGAATCGCTCAGGGAGACTTCCGCACGGTATGCGGGCCGCCCGTCGGCATGGAGAATCCGTCCCGCGATGAGCTGGCTCGGTTGCTTGGCGAGGGTCACCACGACGCCCTCCGTCCACCGTCCTGCCTCCACGTGCACTCGCGTACCGGAAGGCGGGAAGGACCGGTCATAGGTCTCCGCCACGAGCAGGTAGTCGCCAGGTGGCACGGCCTCCATCTCGAATAGCCCGTTCGCGTTTGCGTGGGCAGAGTGTGACTCGATCAGGTCCTCACCAATGCGGAGATGGCACCCGGCAACGGGGTCACCGGCATCGTCCACGACCTTGCCGCGAACTCCCGAACCGACTTCGAGCGTCAAGGGGAAGACGTGCTGGTCGGGAACCTCGATCGGGGCTTCGAAGGTGACGATCCCGGATCGCGTCGTTGCCTTTCCCGACCACGCGATCAGGGCTCGACCCGGGGGGACACCCGGGACTGAGAATCGACCTTCGGCTCCAACGTCCACGCCGATCACCCACCAGGGCCCGGCTTCGACATTCACGCTTCCATACGTCATCGGAAGCCCTCCGGAATGGACCTGGCCTTCGATCCTCGTTCCCTGCTCCACCTCGATGGAGACGTGAGTCGCCTTGCCAGACGCGACCTCGACCTCACGTTCGACATGGGGAGCACCATCACTCATCACGGAGAGCATCACCACGCCAGGCGCTACCCCGTCGAGGCTGAAGGTGCCGTCGGGAGCGGACCTGGTCGTCACGTTCTCCACTGACACCGCGGCGCCACGGGCCGGCTTGCCTCCGCGGGTGACGGCGCCTTCGATGCGCCCTCCGCGTGTGAGGAGCAGCACCACTGGACTCTCGGAGTCGAGCGAGACCTCCTTGATGACCCTGATCCCATAGCGTGGGTGCCTCACGGTCACGCTTGTCCAGCGGCCGTAGAGGCCGGTGACCTGGAATCGCCCCAGTTCATCGCTCTTGACCTCGGTCTCAAGCTCCTCGATCTCGATCCTTGCCCCAGGGACTGGCTCTCCGAGCTCCCCGTCCAGGACGACTCCCGATAGCGTCCGCCCGCGAGAAATCTCGATGACCACTTCCCCAGCGTCCCTGCCGAGCTGGACCTCGATCTCGGGTCCGTTCTCGGCAGGGTACTCAGGAGCGCGAGCCCTCGTGGCGTACGTGCCCGGAGCAATCCCCGTCAGCCTGAATCGGCCGTGTCCATCTGCGGTGGCGACGGGGGAGTCCGGGGGACTTTGCCCCTTGTCGAAGATGTACACCGAGGCAGCCGGAATACCGTCCCCCGAGTCGGCGTCCACGACACGGCCCGTGAGGGCGGCCCCCTCGTCGAGCACGATGTCGATCTCGGACTCCTTCGTGGTCTCGCTGAACCACTGATACCCCTCCGCCTTCACGCCGACGCGTAGCGGCGCATCTCCGCGCTTGTCCATGCCAGAGCGGTCCAGCCCGGACACGCGGAAGGTCCCATTCCCATCGGTCAGACCTCTTCCGCGGGTGATGCTGTTGAGAGGCTCCACGTAGACGGTCGCACCCTGTACTGGCGAGCCGCGTCGATCCCGCACGGTCCCGGTGAAGGTTGCGCCGCGGCTCAACCGAATCTCCACGTCCGAGCGTCCCTCCGCAGGGACGTCCACTTTGGGACGGGCATCGATGTAGCCCTCGGCGTTGACCATGACGCAAACGGAACCCTGTTCTATCCCCGTGCACCGGAATGCCCCATCGGCGCCGGTGACCGCGATACCCCATCGTCCGCGATAGTCGCTCCCGTGTGCGGTGTTCACGAAGGCTCCGCTCACCGGTTCGTTGGTTGTGGCGTCGAGTACTCGGCCGGCGAGCGTTGCTCCCATGTCCATGACGACATCGATCCATGGGCGCTTCTCCCCTTGTGCGTGGGCGACCGTCAGGGTCTCCTTGAATGGAAGGTAGAGGGGGTGATCTATGTTGATCCAGAGGCTCCGGCTCTCGGGCACGGCATCCAGCAGGGCCTCACCCTTTCGGTCCGTGGGCGCGGACGCTCCGTGGGGTTCCCAGTCCCTCTCGGATCGGGAGCCAGAGGCAACGACGACGACGGTGGCACCTTCGACGCCGCGACCGTGCCGATCGACGACGCGAACACCGCGATTACCGCCATGGGCGAGCCATGTCGCCGAATGTGCCGCGGGGTAGTCGCACTTGGCACGTGCTCGACATACCTGTCCCCGCACGAGGATGTCGTAGGCGCCCGGCTCCAGGCCATCCGTCGTGAAGCAGCCGTCATCATCGGTGAAGGTCGACATCAGAGGTTCTTCCGGTGTGGATCGCACCTCGACCGTCGCCTTCCCCACTCCCGGCGTGGACGACCCGAGGCCACGATGCGCCTCGCAATGTCGCCTCGCGTCAGTACGATGGTGGCCGACGACACCGGCGCCCCGAACTCCACTCTTCGTGGGCTGCGAAGCCCACCGCGCCGACCCGCATGAAGAAGCCGTCATCACCGGGGACGTCGACGCTGAACCGGCCGGCGTCATCAGACCTGGCAGTTGATGGTGCTGGGATCTCCGGAATCGGTTTGGGCCACACCTGCACGACCGCTCCGTCCACCGGCTCCTCCCCTGCTCTCGTCGGCGACGACCTCGGCGAACTGCGGGGAATGGCCGGCCCACCCTGGCGGCCCAGATATCAGGACCACAAGGCCGATGATTCCGCGCAAGGTGTGGTGCCGATTCGGCGCTGGCTTCGCCCACCGTTGGCTCACGCCGCAGACCCGTCCATCGGTTCTGAGCTTAGCGAATCGTCCCGCGGAGCCAGCGGGCCACTCCTCGAAATCGACTTGCAGTCGGGTGTGGAGCTCGTTGCCGAGCTCAACGTTGGTGCGACGGGTGATCCCGTCGAAAGCGACGGAGATCTCGAGGTTGCCGGCGGCCAAGGGCTCCAGGATCGCCACTCCAGATCCGTTGGTCTCGTGCGGGCTTCCGCCGTCGAGGGCAACCTGGGCGCCGATGAGGGGTACTCCCGAGCGCGTGACGACGACCTCGACGATCGGTTGCGGCTCCAGCTGGAAGTCGGCCGTCGACTCGGGTGACATCGGAACGTCGAAGAGAAGTAGCGGCTTGTAGCCGTCGGCCTTGACCTGGACGTCATTCATGCCGACGACAACTCCATCGATCGAGTAGCGGCCCGACGCGTCGGTGAAGCCGGAGTCGCCGACGCTGTGAGCGACGGCCTGGACGGAGACGACGGCTCGGGCCGCCGGTGAACCGTCGGGCCGGGTCACCGCGCCGGAGAGTCTGAAGGTCGCGAGCTCGCGCTGGAGAGCGATTGTGCGGATGTCGAGGATCTGGCCCGGCTCGACGTGAGCGCGAGTGATGGAGGTGGCGTAGCCCTGGGCGAGAACGGCAACATCGTGGTTGCCTGGAGATACGCCGGCGAGGCGGAAGGCGCCTCGCTGGTCACTCGTGGTTCCCGGAACGTGGAATCCACGGCCGGCGCTGACCGTTGCATCCGCGACGGGCGCCAGCGTCATCGCATCCACGATCCTGCCCTCGATGCCGCATGCGGGGATGTCGAGAAGCACGTGCTGGACAGGATCGCCAGTCACGACGATGTCTTGTGCGTAGCTGAGCCAGTTGTCGCCCTGGAACACGACTCTCGTTCTACCTGCCGGTACCTGCCGCGCCTCGAAGGTGCCGTCCTCTCCGACGCGCACGCGGTCGCTCAGACTCGAGACTTCCACCGCTCCGGCTATCGGCTGCCCGCCCAGGCGCACGTCGCCGGTGAGGCGTGTCTGTCCTTGAAGCTCGAGATCGAGTCGAACGTCCTCACCCTCGTCGAGCGAGAGGTAGCGATGGGCGCTGATGCCCCGCTGCTGCGGGTTCGGGAATGCGAGCACGTCCAGGGCGACGAATCCTGCGGGCATCTCGTCCAGCACGAACTCCCCCTCCTCGTCCGTCCGTGCGAGCCGGGCCGACGTGGAGATGTGGGCGTCGGCCACCGCGACGCCCCCGTACGTGACGCGGCCCCGGATTCGACTTGCGGGGGCCAGCTCGACGGTCACGTCCTGCAGCTCCCCCTCGCGCGGAATGTCAACGTAGATCTCCCTCATGGCGTGATCGGGGTGAGCCACGGTGAGCACCCACCGTCCTCGGTGGGCACCGTCGTACGTGAAGTGTCCATCGTCATCCGTGACTTCGGACGCCGACTCGCCGCGGTTCATGGAAAGGAGGACGAGGGCCCCGGAGAGGCCTTGGCCGCTGCGGGCGTCGATGACTCGACCCGAGATGCGTGTCGCGCGCTCGAGGGTGATGAGGACTCCCTTGAGCGATTGCATGTCCGCAACGGTCAGCTGGTGCCCCACGAAGGGCCGGAAGCCCTCAGTTTGCACCGCGACTTGATAGTTGCCAGGAGGAACGTTTCGGATGGCGAAGTCGCCATCGCTTCCGGTGAAGCCCTCCGGCCAGCGCCAGCCGTCGAGGGGGAGCCCGCCTTCCCGCCCGACCGGCTCGAGAACCACCTCGCAATTTGGCAGCGGCCTGCCCGTTTGTTTGTCGAGGATGTTGCCCCCGACCGCGGCGGTCCCAGTGCGCACCTTGAGAGCGCTGCTTGCCGGGTACCAGCTCGCCCCACCTTCGCTGGCCCCTCGGGTCATCCGGAGGTCCATCGTCAGAGCGCCGTCGGGACGCTGCCGGAGCCGTACCTGTTCGCGTACCTCGTGAGTGGTGGCGGCATGGAGAGCGGTCACGTAGGTGCTCGAGCCCGGTGGAAGATCAAGCAGGGCGATGCCGTCGGCCCCCGTGGCTGCCCAGGTGATTGCGTCGTGGGTTGCTCCGCCGAGGTCGACGACGACGAGCGCCTCGGAGATGGGGCGAGAAGCTTGATCGAAGACCAGGATGCTGGAGGGAATGCTGCGAGCGAGCGCCAGGAATGGCAGAGTGCGATCGTCAGAGCCGACCTCCACGGGCAGGCGTACGGGTGAGTAGCCGTCGGCATGTACGAGGACGTCGTGAAGCCCCGGCTGAAGTCGGAGGGCAAGCTCTCCGCACTCGTTGGTCTCGGCGCCTTGAAGGGGCTGAAACGGGACGCGACTGGAAACAACGTCCGCGGAGACGCAGGCCAACCTGAGGCCCGAGGCGAGGTCCACGACCGTCATCCTGACCTGGGTCCCCGGACGGAGAACGGCGTGGACCGCGTCGCCGTCCCCGACGACGTCCTTGATCTCCACGGGGATGTGATGCGTCGATCTGACCCGGAGCACGTACCCCTCGTGGGAGTTCACGGTGAGCGCTGCCATGCCTTCGCCGTCCGTGGACGCGCGGATGGGCGGTCCGGCGCTGGCGCCGTCCTGCGAGAGGGCGTCGAGGAAGGGCGCCCTCGGCCACGCCTCGACGGTCGCGAGCGATACCGGTCGGCCTTCCACGTCAACGACGTTCACGGAGAGCGTGCCAGCGTACGCGGCGCCGCCGAGTGCGGCTCCCAGCCAGAGGGCCGCGCCCAAGGCGGAATGGCGTCGCGAGGGAGGAACAGCGCTCATCGCACGGGGGGTTGCGCCGCGGCGCTCGCGCGCGCCGCGTTCCAGGCCGTCCTCCTTCGCCGAAAGCGCCAGGAGATCAACGCTCCGGCGACGAGCGGAAGCGCTGCCTCGCCCACGGCGGCGCCCAGGTGGTAGTCGCGCCGATGGCTGTCCCATCCCAAGCGGGTCGACAGCATGACGATGATCGCGAGCTTCACGGTGGCGAGCGCCGCGACCAGCACGGCCACGATCAGCGCACCATCCACAAGCGGACGCTGCGCTCGGAGGTTGACGATCGTGCCCAGGCAGGCGCAGAGAGTGAACAGCCCGATCATGAGCGTTCCGAGGGGGACGCCATGTTCGGTCATGGGTGGTCTGGCCTCATTCGCCAGGCGTCCTCGGGGTGTCGAGCAGCGGCTGGCGCGCGCGGAACCAGTCGTCCGACTCGGCTTCCCACGGCCAGACGCCGCTCGTGTTCGGGTAGACGAGCTGGAGCGTCTCGAAGTCGATGCCCTGGTGTAACCAGAGGGCCCAGCCGAGATGCTCGCGGTAGTGAGAGCGATCGACTCGCCGGAACTCGACGTCGAAGCCGCCGAGGAACCCGGAGGCGCGCTGCCCTGGCTCGAAGCGCTCTCCGGCGCGAACGCGGGTGTTGTACTCGTTCACGACGAAGTGCGCCATGGGCTGCTTGAGACCGATGACGATCAGCTCCGGCGCCCCGGACGAGCGGGTGATACCGACGGAGTACGCGAAGGGTGGCAGGTCGCCCTCCTCCAGCACGTGGGTGACGTGGCAGCCGTACTCCGCGATGTGATCGAGCACCTGCTGTTCGTCCGGATCCACCATCGCCCTGATTCCTCGCCGCCGCGCGCGGGCAGGCGTTCGGCCACCTCCAGCTCAGTCTACGCTAGCGCACGCCCTGGAAGCAGGCGGGTCAGATGACGGACTTGCGCCCGACGTCCCAGTACTGGAGGGCGGCAGCGTCGAACGCCTGCTCGAGCGCTTCCATGTCGTTCACCATCTTGAACCGGCGCTCGGATTCGGTGATCGGCAGGAGCCAGAGCAAGTGCGCGTGCTCCCCATCAAGGTCCAGGATCTCGAGGTCGGGCCCGAAGGGGTAGGGCTTCGACACGAGGATGTGGTCGCAGCGAGAGCCCTCCAGCCAGGGTTGGCCGATCGGGAACGTGTGGCTCCAGCCGAGAACCTGATGCCGATGGTAGTGGACCGTCATCGCAAGGAGCTCGACGGCGCGGTCCGTCGGCTGGGCCGTCATCAGGATGAACTCAAGACGAGGCTGACCCTCGTGGCGGATGCGAGAAGCGCCGACGCTGACGTACGTCCAGAGACTCGTTCGCTTGCCCGGCGCGAACTCCAGAACGTGAAAGCCCGGTAGCTCGGTCAGTGCCGGTCCGGCCGTCCACGTGACGGCGCGGTGCTGATGTCCGTCGAAGAAACGGTGAAGATGGGCATGCAGTCGGGCATCGCCTGCCGGGTCGTGCGGGATCGGCTCCTTCGGGTCGCTCCCCATCTCTCGTGAGGCAAGGATACAAGCCAGCAGGCGGAGCGAAGCGCGGGTGGCCATCGTTGGAGGAAACGCCTAAGGCGACAGCGACACGTCGGCGATCACCAGGCGGTGATCGGAGGTCGCGGTCTTCCTCGAGACGGTGCCATGAAGACGTAGGCGCCGGTCGACCCAGATCTGGTCGATGCGTGACACCGGCAAGTCGTTCATCATCGTGTTGCCGAGCCCGATACCCGCCTCCCGGAAGGAGTCGCGCAGGCGGTCGGGTAACGTGCGGAAGACAGGATCGCCTGCGGGCGCGTTGAAGTCGCCGGCGAGGACGAGCGGCACTCCTTCGTCGAGCCCCGCCAGTTGCTGGAGCACGTAGCTCACCTCGGCACCATGGTCACGCTGGGACTCCGCGGCCAGCCTCCACTCCCGCGGATCCCAGAGCGCGAACGAGAAGTGGGGAACCCGAAGCCGCAGGCCCACGATGGCCAGCCTCAGGCGGCCCACCGTCGCGTATGCGGCGTTGAACATCCAGCGCGCCTGCTTCGGTGCTGCCGGCGTTAGCTCGCCACGGGCGATGATGGACACGTCGAAGCCGTACATGAGCCTCATGTCGGGATGGCTGGCGAGCTCCTGGCGGATCTCGGTCTCCGTGGGCGACTCCTCGAGCACGACGATGTCGGGCGAGAAGGACAGGGCCTCCCGCACCGCGGCCCCGTGGCCGTCGCCGCAGTTGAAGGTGAGGACACGCAGTCCGTTCCCGGACTCCTTCGCTCGCTTCCAGTCGGGGGCCGGCCACGCCTTGAACCCGGTCACCGCGGCTCTGGGCTCCTCGCAGAAGACGAGGATGAACGCCAGCCACATCGCGAGAATCCCTGCGGTACGCCGCCCGGCGCCAGGACGGCGGGCGAAGATGGCTGCGAGGACGCCGGGCGCTGCCCAGAACCAGGGTGGAAGGACGGTGACCAGGGCCATCGCTGGGGGGCGTGTGGCGTACGCGAGGACCAGGAGAGCCAGGAGCACCACGGAGAGCGCGGTGCCGAACGCCGTGAGGCACCGGGCCAGTTCGAGCGCCGTCCACCCGTCACGGGTTAAGGTCAGCTCGCGGACTCCGCGACTGGGTCCGTGCAGAAGCATCGACCACGTCGTGCTGCCGCCAGACCTCCTTGGTTGCGGCGATCAGTAGAGCCACGAGCAGTCGCTCTCGATCACGATCCACCGGCCGCCCGCCTTCCGGAGGCGGAACCAGCAAAGGTGGGCGTTGTCGACGCGAATCCAACGCTCGAGCCCGGCACCACGAAGAACGACGAGGGGCGGGTCTTTCCGTTCGGAGAGGGGCAGGCCATCCACAATCTCCTGCTCGCCCGGCGGCAGGCGACTGATGACGTCGAGCGGGCGCTCGGACGGATCGTGCCCGAGGTGTTCCACAGGAACGGCAGGCCGATCCTGAACTTCCGCAACGCCTGGAAGGTCGCGTGCGCGGACGCCGGACTGCCCAACCGGATCCCCCACGACTTCCGCCGCACGGCGGTGCGCAACCTCGAGCGGGCGGGCGTGCCGCGCTCCGTGGCGATGAAGCTCACCGGGCACAAGACCGAGAGCGTGTACCGGCGCTACGCGATCGTGTGCGAGTCGGACCTCGCCGAGGGCGTGGCGCGCCTCGAGCGCCTGCACCTCGCGGAGAGCTCGGCGCCGACCACCGTGCCCTTCCCGCCGCCGAAGAGCCGCCGGCGCAAGGCGTAGCGCCCGCCCGGGCGCTCCTCGGGCCGAGTTCCCGCACAGTGTTTTTCGGGTCCCGGCGGGGTCTGTCCGGGAGCTGCCCAAAGTTCCCGCACAATTCCCGCACAATCGGCCCGATCTGAGGGTTCACGGCGAGACGCTTCAAACCGCTGAAACCCTTGTGTGCCAAGGAATGCCGGAGGTGGGAGTCGAACCCACACGCCCTTCTGGGGCACAGGATTTTAAGTCCCGCGCGTCTGCCATTCCGCCACCCCGGCCCTGGAGAGGGCAGATCGTAGTCGATCGGCCTGTGGGTCCTGGACTCAGCTCAGGTCGTGTCGCGCGTCGCGCTGCTGAAGTAGCGTTGTGCGTGGCCCCGGAGGGCTCGCGCACCAGCGCTTCGATCGCAACCGTCAGCTCGTCTTCACTCGCCGTCGCCCGAGCTCGATGCCGGCCGTAGCGACACAGCGCCCGAGTTGATGCAGTAGCGCAGGCCTGTCGTCGGAGGGCCGTCCGGGAAAACGTGGCCGAGGTGGCCGCCGCACCGGGCGCACGTCACCTCCGTTCGCACCATGCCGAGGCTCGTGTCGCGATGCTCGGCGACGCCCTCGGCGCTCATCGGCCGGTCGAAGCTCGGCCAACCGCAGCCCGAGTCGAACTTCGCGGACGAGGAGAACAGCTCTTCCCCGCAGCCGGCACAGACGTAGGTGCCCGGCGTCTTCGTGTTCCAGTACGCACCCGTGAACGGCCTCTCGGTGCCCTTCTCGCGGAGGATGCGGTACTGCCCCGGTGTGAGCTCCGCGCGCCACTCGTCATCCGTCTTTTCGATCTTCTTGCTCATCTCGATCCTCGCCGGCAGATTCTAGTTCGCGTCCAACCCGTCTTCGGCGAACCGCGATGGCTCGCATCGACCTCATGTAACCTTGCACCGTGGCGACGATCGCGCAACCGCCTCTCACCGGGAGCTCGCGCGCGGCCGAGCGTCACGGGCCACGCGCGACGCGACGAGCCCGAGACGGAGGACCCCGATGATGGAGCTGGAACGCTACCAGAGCGCTCTCAACGATTTCGAGCAGCTCTCCCTCAAGGATCTCCTCGCGGCGCGGGACATGAACCACGCACAGCTCATGCGTCATGCGAACGTCGTGGCGACCGCCGTCGGGCGCTACCGCATCCGCAAGGAGGATAGCTGGCCCGGCCGAGACTCGGGAGGCAAGAGGCATGGGACCGGACCGCGGACGCTCGAGAACTCCGAGGTGAGGCCCTACTCGTGGCCGTGCGTCCTCGTGTTCGTGGAGCGATGGGTCAGCGTGCGGCAGTTCTCGGAGTCGGGGGAGTATCACCCGGACGAGCTTGTCCCGCGCAGCCTCTACATGCCCGACGGCCGGCGCGTTCCCGTCTGCGTCATCGAGGCCCCGCGGGAGCTGGAGTCGGCGCCAGCTCCGATCGACGTGCGCTACCCGCTCAACAACGTGGGCGGCGGCAATCCCGTCATCGCTCAGGTGCAAGGCAGGCAATACGTGGCGACTATCGCCTGCCTGGTCACGGACGGTCACAAGACCTACGCGCTGACGAACCGGCACGTGACCGGCGCTCCCGGCGAGGTCCTCTACTCTCTCCTCGGCGGGAAGCTCCAGCGCATCGGTACCACGGCGCCCGGCCAGCTCACGCGGCTTCCGTTCGGCGACCTCTACCCGGGGTGGTCCGGCAAGAGCGTTTACGTCAACCTCGACGTCGGCCTGATCGACATCGACAACCTCGACCTGTGGACCGCACAGGTTCGCGAGGTCGGCACCGTCGGTCCGCTCGCCGATCTCGCCGTCGACAACCTCTCGCTCGGGCTGGTCGGCTGCCACGTCCGCGGTTACGGTAGCGGAAGCGGACAGATGCTGGGCGAGATCCACGCTCTCTTCTATCGCTACAAGTCGGTCGGCGGCTTCGAGTACGTCGCGGACTTCATGATCGGTCCGCGCTCCGCCAGCTCGCGTCGCCGAGCCGCGGCGTTCTCGACCCGCCCGGGCGACTCGGGCACGCTCTGGCTGCTCGAGGCCCCCCAGCCGCGCGACCAGGGCCGCGCCGGCAGCAGGAAATCGGATCGTGCGCCGCTCCTTCCGCTCGCCGTCCAGTGGGGTGCTCACGCCTTCAAGCTCGAGGGCGCCCGCGCCCCGCAGGCTTATGCGCTCGCCACCTGCCTCAGCTCGGTGTGCTCTCTCCTCGGCGTCGACGTCGTTCGCGACTGGGGACTCGACGAGCCCGATACATGGGGAGCCGTCGGGCACTTCGCGATCGCCGCGCGTACGCCGGTGGCGCTCTCCGGCAAGTTCCCAAGGCTCGCGACGCTCGTACGCCACAACATCCTCCGGATCACGCACGACGACTCGACCATCCTGACGAGCGCGTTCAAGGGCCTGGGCGCGGAACCCATCGTCCGGCTCGCCGACGTGCCGGACTTCTTCTGGAAACACGGGGAGCAGCACGCGACGCGCCCGCTCGAGGGACCGAATCACTTCGCGGACATGGACCAGAAGCGGCCGTCCGACGGGCTGGACCTGCTCGCGCTCTGCAAGGACCCGGAGAACGTCGATCCGGATGTCTGGAACGCCTTCTACGACTCGCTCTCGGATCTCCTGACCGGCGAGCCGATCGCGCAGCGTCACCGGGGGCTCCTCCCCTTCCGCGCGTGGCAGATCTTCGACGAGATGGTGACCTTCGCGTCCGATGGCAAGGCGATCGAGTTCGTGTGCGCCGCGGGCGTGCTGGCGCACTACATTGGCGACGCCTGCCAGCCCCTGCACATCTCCTACCTCCACGACGGCGATCCCGAGCAGGCCGTGACGCGCACGGTCCACCACCACGACGGGACCGAGGAAGAGGTGAAGGAGCCCCTCGGCATCGGGGTCCACGCCGCCTACGAGGATGACATGGTGAACGCCCACCGGCAGGAGATCCTGGCCGGCCTCGACAAGACGCCAGTCGTCGACACCGCGATCAGCAACGGAAAGGAAGCAGCGTTGCGCACCGTCGCTCTCATGGCCTCGACCCATAAGCGCCTGCCGCCTCGTCGGATCGTCGACGCCTTCCTCGAGTTCGACGGCAACAAGGCCGATCGGCCGGCGTTCCTCTGGAAGCGATTCGGCGCGAAGACGATCCGCTGCATGCGCGCGGGAGCGAACCTGCTCGCGACACTGTGGGAGTCGGCGTGGGCTGCCGGAGGCGGAGAGGCCCACGTGCCGACGACGAAGACCTTCAAGGGGAGCGCGATCATGGACACGTGCCGCAATCCGAAGTTCCTCGAGTCGCTCTCGATCGCTCGCATCGGACAGGTGCTGAAGAAGCCCTGACGGCCGGGAAACTAACGGGAACGCCGGTGGGATCGCCCGGACCGCCTGGGCGCCGCCCGCGCCGCTAGGATCCGCCGCCCGCACTCCTCGAGATCGAAGCACCCGCACGCCACGACGCCGCGCAGCATCCGGCGAGCGACCTCGAGTCGCGCCGCCGTGGCGTCGATCTCGGCGAGCTTCTTCGTGGCGAGCGCGGTCCACCGCTCGCCCGCGAAGCCGCGGACGAGCTGGCGCACCTCGGCCAGCGTGAAGCCCGCCTCCTTCGCGAAGCGGATCGCCGTCAGACGCGCCATCGCCCCGTCGTCGTACACGCGCCGTCCGCCCACACGCGCCGGTGGAGGGAGGAGGCCGATCGCCTCGTAGTAACGGATCGCGCTCGCCGCGATCCCCGATTGCCGGGCAAGATCCCCGATGCTCATGTGGGGCTTGACTTCAAGCTTACTTGAAGTCGTACCTTGTGCGCGGGAGGTTCCCGATGAAGATACGCACCACTCTCCTACCCGCGCTGATGCTCGCGAGCTACGCGCCTGCCGTCTGCCCTTCGGAGCCGTTCGCGTGCAACATGAACGCGCTGACGCCGGACGAGCGTGCCCGACACGCCGCGCTGACGCGGAAGCTCCTGGAGGCGGCGATCGGACAGGAGGACCTTCCGGATGGCTTCGTGTTCGAGCTCGATGCGAAGGTGGCGCCGCTTCCGGAGGTCGCCGAGTGGATCTCCTTCGAGTCGCGGTGCTGCCCGTTCCTCGACTTCTCACTGGAGCTCCACCGGAAGGACGCCCATCCGCGACTGAAGCTATCGGGCGACGCCGGGGTCAAGGAGTTCCTTGCGGCCGAGCTCGGCGTCTCGCGTTGATGCTCGGCAGCCGCGGCGGTCTCGCGCCGCGCACCGTCGCGCCGAGCACGGGGACGTACCCGAGCTCGCGCCGCTCGGAGACGCAGCGCAGCAGGAGCCCCCCACGGCTCATGTCCCCGCGTCCGACGAAGTCTACGGGGAAGAGAAGCCGGGCGCCGAGCGCAAGGGTGAGGAGGTCCGTGTACTTGGGCGAGGCGACGCTCCCGAGCAGGACGACCTCGGTCCCGTCGAGGCGCGGCACGAGGGCCTCGAGGTCGCGCGCGAGCGGAGCGCGGTACCGCTCCTCGCCGGCATCGACGGGCGTCGCGGCATAGCGGCGGATGTCGGCGACCCTGAGCGGCGACTCGGGCGGGCGCAACCCGTCGGCGGGCGTGATGACGTGGATCCCGCCGACGCCGTGCGGCGGCCGGGCGAAGGCACGCGCGTAGGCGAGCTTGCCACGGAAGTAGAGGCTCGACATGAAGGCGAAGACGTCGCCGATGCGCGCGCCCGCGCTCGACCGCAGCGCGCGCGCGAGGTCGAAGTCCGCGCCGTCCCTCTGGAGGAGCTGGGCGCGCTTGCCCGAGCAGTCGGCGGGCGACAGCAGGAAGATCCGCGCGCTGGCCCCGCTCACGTCAGGCAGCGCGGCGGGCGTGGAGCCACCCGAGGAACCGATCGAGCGGCCAGGTGTTGGCCACGCGCGCCGGATCGATCCAGCCGCGCGCCGCCTGGAGCGCGCCCCACTCCATCCGTTCGAGCTCGCGGACGTGATGGGTGTCGGTGTCGATGATCCAGGTGATCGGAAGGTCGCGCGCGCGGAAGAGGATGTCGCTTGCCACGTCGAGGCGCGGGAGCGCGGCGTTGATCTCGATCGCGGTGTTCGTCTCCACGGCCTTCCTGAGCACGGCGTCGACGTCGAGGTCGATCCCGTCGCGGCTCCCGATGCGCCGCCCCGTGAGGTGGGCGATGGCGTCGACCGTCGGATCCTCCATCGCGGCGATGATCCGCCGCGTCTGCTGGTCGCGGTCGAGCTCGAAGTGGGAGTGGACGCCGGCGATGCACCAGTCGAGAGACCGGCGGAACTCGGGGTCGTAGTCGACGCCGCCGTCGCGATCGATGTTGAGCTCGACGCCGTGCAGGAGCTCGATACCGGCTCCCGGGCCGCGCATCGCCTGGATGCGCGCGCGCTGCTCGAGGAGCTCCTCGCGCGTCGCGCCGTTCATCGCGAGCTTCTCGGCGTGATCGGTGATGGCGAGGTAGGCGTAGCCGCGCGCGCGGGCGCAGCCGACGACCTCGTCGAGCGGGCTCCTCGCGTCCGCCGAGAGCGACGTGTGGACGTGGAGGTCGCCGCGAAGGTCCTCGAGGCGCACGACCGCCGGGAGCTTCCCCGCCGCCGCGAGCTCGATCTCGCCGCGGTCCTCGCGCATCGGCGGCGGGATGCACGGGAGCCCGAGCGCCTCGTAGATCGCCTCCTCCGTCTCGCTCGCGATCGTCTTTCCCGTCTCGAGATCGGTGAGGCCGTACTCGTTGAGGGTCCATCCTCGCGAGAGCGCGCGCTGGCGCAGCTTCACGTTGTGCGCCTTGGATCCCGTGAAGTACTGCGACGCGGCGCCGAAGCTCTTCGGCGGCACGACGCGCAGGTCCACCTGGAGCCCGGTCGACGTCAAGACGGAGGTCTTCGTGCCGCCGCTGCCGATCACCTCGCGCACGCTGGGCATGGCGAGGAACGCCTCCCGCACGGCTCCCGGCTCCTCGGACGCCGCGACGACGTCGACGTCGGCGATGGTCTCCCGGAGCCGCCTCAGGCTCCCGCAGTAGCGGGCGCGCACGACCGAAGGCAGCGCCTCGAGCGCCGCCACGAGCTCGCGCGCGATGGGCATCGCGTCGGCGATAGGGATGCGCTGGTCCTTGCCGCGCGCTCCCATCCGCTCGATCGCGTGCAGGAGCTTCTCCTCCATCTTCGCTCCGAGCCCCTTGAGCTCGCGAAGCTTCTTGCCCTCGATCGCGGCGCGCAGGTCGTCGACGTTCTCGATCCGAAGATCGCTCCGGAGGCGCAGCACCGTCTTCGGGCCGACGCCCGGGATCCGCGTCAGCGCGACGAAGTCGGCAGGATACCGGCCGCGGAGCTCCTCGAGCTTCGCGATGCCGCCGGTGTCGTAGAACTCGCGGATCTTCTTCGCCGTGCTCTTGCCGATGCCGGCGATCGCCGTGAGGTCGCGCTCGCTCAGGCTCGCGAGGGTGCCGGAGTGCCCGGTGATCGCCTCGACCGCGTTCTCGTAGGCGCGCACGCGGAACGAGTTGGGCGATCCCTCCTCCAGGATCGTCAGCTCCGCCATCTCCTTGAAGAGGGCCGCGAGTGCCTCGTTGCCGCCGTCCATGGCGGGAAAGTCTATAGTCGGCTCCGTGGCGAAGAAAGACGATGCGGAGATCCTGGAGGTCGCCGGAAGGCAGGTGCGGATCTCGCACCCGGGGAAGGTCTACTTCCCCGACGCGGGCTTCACCAAGATGGACCTCGTGCGCTACTACGAGAGCGTCGGACCCGCGGCGCTGCGCGCGATCCACGGCCGGCCGATCGTGCTGAAGCGCTACGTGGACGGCATCGGCGCCGACGCCTTCTTCCAGAAGCGCGCGCCGGAGTCGCGCCCGGACTGGATCGAGACCGTCACGCTTGCGTTCCCGTCGGGACGCACGGCCGACGAGGTCGTCGTGACGGACCTCGCCCAGCTCCTCTGGATGGTGAACCTCGGGTGCGTCGATCTCAACCCGCATCCGGTGCGCGCATCCGACCTGGATCACCCCGACGAGCTCCGCCTCGACCTCGATCCCGGTCCTGGCGTTCCGTTCGACGACGTGCGCCGGACGGCGCTCGTCATCCGGGACGTCCTCGGAGACCACGGCCTCGCCGGGTGGCCGAAGACGTCGGGATCGCGAGGGATCCACGTCTACGTCCGGATCGAGAGGCGCTGGGGATTCGACGAGCTGCGGCGCGCCGCGCTCGCCGTCGCGCGCGAGGCGGAGCGGCGCGAGCCGTCCTTCATCACGAGCAAGTGGTGGAAGGAGGAGCGGCACGGCGTCTTCATCGACTACAACCAGAACGCGAAGGACCGCACCGTCGCCTCCGCCTACTCGGTGCGCGCGACGCCGGGCGCCTGGGTCTCGGCGCCCTTGACCTGGGACGAGGTGCCTCGCGCGGAGCTCTCCGACCACACGTTGAGGACGGTGCCCGAGCGCTACGCGCGCCTCGGTGATCTCATGGAAGGCATGGATGCCGCGCCGGGATCGCTCGATGGGCTGCTCGAGCTCTCGGCGAGGCAGGAGGCGGCCGGTCAGGGCGACGCGCCATGGCCGCCCCATTACAGGAAGCAGAGCGGCGAGCCGCCGCGCGTGCAGCCATCGAAGCGCAGGGGGACCTCGCGCCGGAGCACGATGCCGCTCATCGTCATCTCGAAGGCGGCGAAGAAGGAGGACGCGCTCGCGGGGCTCGAGCGATGGCGCGCGCGCCACCCGGCTGCCGCAGCGCAACTCGCCGTCGACGACGTCCTCGTCGACGCGATGCGCGGCCGCTACAAGACCTGGACGCGGATCCGGGTGAACCTCCGCCACGTCCCCGAGGCGGAGCGCCCGCCGGAGGAGCCGCCCGACCCCGACTACGACCCCTGGGAGAAGATGCGCGAGAGCTCGTAGGGCGGGGGGTTGTCCCCCGCCCTCGGACCCCGCGGAACACCAGTCGCCGCCGCGGCGTAGTGGGTGCATCGCCGGATGTGCGCGCCTTCCGAGAGGGCGCGAATCCCAGGAGGTGCTCGCGTGATCGAAGTCACCGGCTTGCAGCATCGGTACGGGAAGAACCAGGCCCTCGACGGCGTCGCGCTCCGGGTCGAGCGCGTCTTGCTTCGGCCTCATCGGCGCGAACGGAGCGGGAAAGACCACCCTGCTGCGTATCCTCGCGACCCTCATGCGGCCCCTCGCCGGTACGGCGACGATCGACGGCCACGACGTCGTCGCGGCGCGCCGCGAGGTGCGCCGGCGCATCGGCTACATGCCGGAGCGCTACACGCTCTATCCGGAGCTGACGCTGGAGGAGCTTCTCGACTACACGGCTGCGTCCTACGGTCTGCGGCGCCGGGAAAAGCAGCGGCGGGTCGGCGAGGCGCTCGAGATGGTCGGGCTCGGCTCTCGCCGCAGATCGAGCTGCGCCGAGCTGTCCCATGGCATGAAGCAGAGGGCGTTCCTCGCCCGCGCGCTGGTCCACGACCCGGCCGTGCTCTTGCTCGACGAGCCGAGCTCGGGCCTGGATCCCATGGCGCGCGTCGAGCTCCGCCGCGTGCTCGGCGATCTGACGAGGATCGGCAAGACGATCGTGATCTCCTCCCACGTGCTGCCGGAGCTCGAGGAGACCTGCGACACGGTGGCGATCCTCGGGAAGGGACGCGTCGTCGCGGCGGGCGCCGTCGCCGACCTCAGGTGCGCGGGCGCGGCAGGTCACGAGACCGTCGTCGAGGTGGACGGCGGCTCCGGACCCGCCGAGGCGGTGCTCCGCGAGTGCCCGGGCGTCGTCGCCGTGGAGGCGGTCGGCGGGACCCTGCACGTGCGCCACACGGGCAAGGACGCGTTCCACGAGATGCTCCGCGCGCTCGTCCTTGCGGGAATCCGCGTGACGAGCCTCGGCGATCGACCTGGCAGCCTGGAGCAGCGCCTGATGGAAGTCTCCGATGCGGCCTAGCAGGGTGATGGCCCTCGATCCCGAGATCTGGCTGCACGCCCGGCTGACCTACGGGCGCCTCGGCCTCCTCCTCCCGCTGGCCGGGATCCTCGTGGCGGTCTCGGTCGCCGGAGCCGTATCCCCTTCCGGGATGCTCCAGGGGCTGATGCTCACGGCCGCCTACCTGGTCCTCGTGGCCTCCCCGCTCCCCGCGGTCGATCGCCTCATGCAGTGGGAGCGAGATGGACGCCTCGACCAGCACAGGCTCGCGGACCGCCGCCCCGGCTGGATCCTCGCAGCGCCGTTCCTCGCATCGATGCTGCCGCCGGCCGCGCTCTCCGCGGCGGCGATCGCGATCGATCACGCGGCGCATCCGGACGCCGAGATCGGCAACGACCCGTGGGTCGCGGGGATCTTCCTCCTCGTCTCGGTTACCGGCGCGCTCGCCGCCTTCGCCCTCGCTCCTCTCGCCCCGTCGCCCGCGATGGCCTACCTCGGCTCGTGGGGCGTCCTCATCGCCACCACCCTGCTCGCGGACGTCGCCGGCTTCTCCGACTGGCGCCTCGCCGCTGCGGGCGTGTTCTCGATGGGACTTGCGGTCGCGGCGTTCGCCGCGACGCGGCGTGTTGCCGGGACGCGCGGGGCCGGCGTGGCCAGGTCCAGGAGGAGCGGCATCGCATCGATCGCATGGCGCCTGCCGATCCCTCCGGAGTCCGCGCGAGCGCTCGCATATGTCCTGGCGTCGCGGAGCACGCACCTCTCCCTCCTGGGCTACGCCGCCGCGGCGCTCGCGCTCGGCCTCGGCGATGCCGAGGTGCGCGCGGAGATCGCGCCCTTGCTACCGTTCCTGCCGCTCGCGAGCGCTGTCTTCGCGATCTCGTCGTTCGGCGCGCGCGAGGTCGAGGGCGGCGGCGACGATCGCGTGCGGCTCACACCGGCGCCTCCGATCGCGATCGTGCTCTCCTGGATCGCCGGCGCGGCCCTCCCCTTCTGGACGGCGGCAGGCGTCGTTGCTGGGATCGTCTGGAAGCAGGGCGCGTGGCCCACGGGCGCGACCTCGTATCTCGCCCTGGCCGCGGCCACGCTCCCCGCGCTCGGCCTCGCCAACGGCCTCCGGCGGCAGCGCGGCGGCGTCGCCTCGGCGCTGCTCGCGACCGTCTTCGGCGTGACGGTGCTCGGCACGATCGTGGCTCTCGGAGAGCACGGCGATCTCACCTGGCTCAGGCAGGAGTGGATCGTCGGGTCGTTCACGACGCTGCCTCTCCTCCTCGCGGCGCTGCTCGTCCTCGCCACCGCGGGGCGTCTCGAGATGCCCGAGGGTCCAGGGCTTTCCGGCGGGCTCGCCCCCGCCGGGATCCTCGCGACGATCGCGATCGGGCTGCCGCTTCCGATCGCGGTCCAGGCCAGGCTCGTTCCCGCGATGCTCGTCCTCTTCGCGAGCCTCTTCGCGCGCGGCTTTCGCGGTGGGCCGGCACGGAGCGTGATGCTCGCGACGGCCGGTGCCGGGGCGGCGCTTGCCGTCCTCTGGCCGCTCGGGGATACGGGCACGGCGATCCGGGGCGCGGCGCTCGCCGGGCTCGGCTTCGGTGTGGCGCTCGCGATCCAGGAGAAGCTCGCGCATCGTTCGACCCTCGCGCTCGCACTGCGGCTCGCGCTCGCGGCGGGCGTCTTCCTCGCGCCGGAGCTCCTTCACCCGTCACGATTGACGGGCGGCACGATCGCCGGTGTCGTTCGGGACGGAGGCGGGCGCCCCGTTCCCGCGGCCCGCGTCGAGGTCAAGCGCTTCGCGCGGGACAAGGTGCTCGCGACCACGACGGCGGATGCGGCGGGACGGTTCCGGTTCGGCCACCTCGAGACGGGCCGCTACCGGCTCGTCGCGAGTGCCGGGATCGGTCATCGTCCGGGGGGATGTCACCACGGCGCTGGGCCGGGTCGTCCCGCTCGATCTGTCGCTGCGCAACGCCCGGCGGTGATCGCCAGGCGATGCCGGCTCACGACGCCGGCGAGAAGATGCGCGAGAGCTCGTAGGGCGGCACGACGTCGAGCTGCGCGTAGGTGCAGGAGGCGGGCTCGCGATCGGGGCGCCAGCGCACGAAGTGCGCCGTGTGGCGGAAGCGCCGCCCCTGCATGTGATCGAACGACACCTCGACGACCGTCTCGGGACGCAGCGGCTCCCACTCGAGCGTCTTGCCGGCGTTCCAGCGGCTCTTCATCCCCGGCACGCGCTGGTCGTGCTCGGCCCAGTCGCGCCAGGGGTGGTTCTCCGTCGCGTTCTCGCGAAGCGGCGCGAGCTCCGCGACGAGGCGCCTCCTGTGCGCGTCGGTGAAGCTCGCCGCAACACCCACGTGCTGGAGCTCCCCGCGATCGTCGTGAAGCCCGAGCAGCAGCGACCCCACCGCCGTGCCTTCCCCGCCCTTGTGCCAGCGAAAGCCCGCGACGACGGCGTCGACCGTGCGCTTGTGCTTGACCTTCACCATCGCGCGCTTCCCGGGCGCGTAGGGATCGGAGGCGGGCTTTGCCATCACGCCGTCGAGCCCCGCGCCCTCGAACCGCGCGAACCAGTCGGCGGCGACGGCACGATCGGCGGTGAACGGCGTGACGTGGATCGGAGGGCGCGCTGCGGCGAGCGCCGTCTCGAGCCGCGCGCGACGTTCTGCGAACGGAAGACCGGTCAGGTCCTCCTCCCCCTCGCACAGGAGATCCCAGAACACGAGCGATGACGGGAGCTCCGCCGCGAGGAGCTTCACGCGCGACGCGGCCGGGTGGAGCCGGAGCTGGAGCCCCTCGAAGTCGAGGACCCCGTCACGGGCGATCACGAGCTCGCCGTCGACGACGCATCGCGATGGACGCTGGGCCAGGATCGCCGGGCCGAGCTCGGGGAAGTAGCGCGCGAGCGGCTTCAGCTCGCGGCTCTGGAGGTACCACTCCTCGCCGTCGCGGAACACGATCACGCGGAAGCCGTCCCACTTCGGCTCGTAGAGCCAGCCCGGTCCGTCCGGAAGCGCGTCGGTGAGCTTCGCGAGCATCGGCTCGATCGGCGGAGAGAGCGGGAGGTTCATTTGCCGGGAGGACGCACGGGCGGCAGCGGCGGGTACTTCTCCGCCCGCGCCGAGAGCGCGCGGCGGATGGCGCCGGCGCGTGTCTCGTAGGGCACGGCTTCGGCGGCGCGCCCCTGGGCGCGGAGGACGGCCGCGAGGCCGTCGAGGCTCGTGAGGAAGTCGGGATGCTCGGGACGCAGGCTCGCCTCGCGGATGTCGAGCGACCGGCAGAGCTCCGCTTCCGCCGGGGCGAGGGCGCCGAGCTCGAGGTGGCAGAGGCCGAGGTACGACAGCGTGACCGCCGTCTTCGGATGATCGGGACCGAGCGTCTTCTCGCGCACGGGTACCGCGCTTTCGAGGTAGACGGCGGCCTCGGCCGGGCGGTCGGCGAGGAAGACGACGTAGGCGACGTTGGTCATGCTGAACGCCGTGAGCGGGTGGTCGAGTCCGAGACCGCCCTCGCGCACCGCCAGGGCCTTGCGCTGGAACGTCTCCGCGGTCTCCGCGTCGCCGCGATCGGACGCGACGAGCGCGATGTTGTTGAAGAGGGTGCCGAGGTCCGGATGCTCCGGCCCGAGGTAGCGCACCAGGACGGTCAGCGCGCGCAGGTAGTAGCGCTCGGCCTCGTCGAGCTCGCCCAGCTCGCGGCACATGACGCCGACGTCGTTCAGCGTGTCGGCGAGCGGCCGGCTCTCGCCTCCGTAGAGCTTCTCCTCGATCGCGAGCGCCTTCAGGAGGAGCTCCTTCGCGGGACCGGGCCGCGCCTGCTGGAAGTCGAGGCCGGCAAGCGTCGTCAGGCTCTTGGCGAGCTCGTCGCTCCCGGGCTCCTTCTTCTCGAGGATCGCGAGCGCGCGCTCCTCGACCGATCGTGCCTTCTCGAAGTCGGCATGCTCCTGCGCGACCCAGGCGATGTGGTTCAGGGTCCGGGCGACCAGCGGATCGTCCGGCCCGAGGCGCCGCTCGCGGATCGCGAGGGCCTTCTGGTGGAGCCCCTCGGCCTCCTCGAGCTTCCCGAGCCCGAGCCGGAGCGACCCGAGATCGTCGTAGCTCTGCGCGGTGTCGAGATGGTCCTCTCCGAGCTCGCGGCCGCTGGATGGCGAGCGCTTCCTCGAGGAGCTTCGTCGCGGGATCGAGGAGGCCGATCTGGAGGTAGACGTTGCCCATCGTGCTCACGAGCTTCGCGCGCACAGAGCTGGTCCGCAAGCTCGCGATCGATCCGCTCGGCGCCGCGGTCGAGGATCTCCCCGGGCCGTGACGGAGCTACCGCGCGCTTCGGAGGGATCGGAGACCTGGAAGATGCTCAGGAGGAAGTCGGTGACGCGTCCGGAGATCACGGCTTCGCGGTTGGCGCGATCCGCCTCGCGCGCGGCGCGCCTCGCCTGGACGGCGACCAGGATCGCGACCACCAGCGCGACGACGCTCGCCGCGGAGACGACACGGAAGCGCAGGCGGTTTCGCGCGAGGGCCTCGCGCGACGCCTCCATCGACCGCCGGGCGTCGGCATCCGCGTCGCGACGCGCACGCCGCTCGTCGAGCGCCCGCAGCCGGTGGGCGACCTCCGCGGCGGACGCGAGCCGCCGATCGGGCCGTCCCTCGACGAAGGCGGCGACGTCCTCGCGCAGGATCTCGTCAGCGACGTCGCGTTCCCATCCTGGGGCGAGAGCGCGGGAGAGATCGCCGACCACCATCTGGTAGGTCAGCACCCCGAGCGCGTAGATGTCGGCCTGGGTGGTCGCGGGCTTCCCCTCGAGGACCTCGGGCGCCATGTAGATCCGCGTGCCGCTGGCGCCGCTGCCCGACGTCGTGGCGGTGACGGTCATGCCGAGCGCGGTGATGCCGAGCCCCTCGAGCTTCCCGCGATCCGTGAGGAGGCCGATGCCGAAGTCCGTCACCTGGATGCGCGGCTTGCCGTCCTCCGCGGTCGCGACCAGGAGGTTCGCGGGCTTCACGTCCTTGTGCAGCACACCGACCGAGTGCGCGGCGGCGATCGCCTCGGCGGCCTGCGCGACCAGCTCGAGGCGCGTCGCCATCGGGACCTTCGCGAACCCGCCCTGGCGATCCACCCACTCGTGGAGGTTCCCGCCCTCGGTGTGCTCGAACTCGAGGAAGTAGGGCGGCTCCTCGAAGTTCCAGTCGAGGATGCGCGCGATGTCGGGACGGTTGCCGAGCGACTCGCGCAGCACGCGGCAGAGCGTCACCTCGCGCTGGAGCGCGCGCACGCGCTCGATCTCGAAGCAGAACTTCAGGACGCGCGCGTCGTGCGTCTTGCGATGGCGCGCGAGCCAGACCTCGCCGAAGCCTCCCTCGCCGAGCTTCTTCTCGAACACCCAGTGAGGCCGGTGCGGCACGTCGAGTCCGGGCGCGGGCCTCCAGCCGAGCAGCGTCCCCTCGGTCGAGAGACGCTTCGCCTTGTCCGACGGAGTCGGGGCCACGAGCGGCGCATGGCCATCGACGCCGACCTCGTAGACGTCGACCGGATCCTCGATCCCCTTCAAGAGGTAGCTCCCGTGCGCGAGCCAGCGCAGGTGCTCGCCGAAGCCCGGCTCGTCCGCCGCGGCGCGCCGCGCGAGATCGAAGGCCGAGCGCGAGAGCAGCGTCTGCCCCGCGCCCGCAAGCCCCATGAGGCGCGCGGTGAGCGGCTTGGCGATGCCCTCGACCTCGATCGGCTTGGCGCCGCGCGCCACCTCGTCGGAGGGGTTCTCGCGCAGGATCACCTCTCCGATATGGACGGCGGCCCGCGCGCGGAGCGGGACGTGCAGCTCGGTCTCGATCTTCTCGAGCGCCTGGTGGTAGGAGAGCGCGTACGAGACAGCGTGGATCGGGCGATCGAAGAGGAGGAGGAACCCGTCCGTCTTGTCGATCTCGCGGCCGCCGCTCCTGTCCAGGAGCGACCGCGCCAGCCGGTCGTGACGCGCGAACACCTCCGCCGCCCGTGCATCGCCGAGCCGCTCGATGAGGCGCGTCGAGTCGACGAGGTCCGTGAAGAGCAGCGTCCGGAGGGACGCACGGCTTCCGCTCATGGGACCGTGAAGATTAACGTCTTCGAGAGGGGCGCAGCGTGCCCGGAGCGAGTATCCTCTTGGCAAGAGAGGTTCCCATGCCGAAGTACGTCATCGAACGCAACGTTCCCGGGGCGGGCAAGCTGAGCGCCGCCGATCTGAAGGGCATCTCGCAGAAGTCCTGCGGCGTGCTGCGAAGCCTCGGATCGGCGATCCAGTGGCAGCACAGCTACGTGACCGACGACAAGATCTACTGCGTGTACATCGCGCCCAACGAGGAGATGGTGCGGGAGCACGCGAAGCAGGGCGGCTTCCCGGCGGACTCGATCAGCGCGGTGCGCCAGGTCATCGACCCCACCACGGCGGAGTAGCGGTGCCGCGCGCCACCGCGCCGTCGAAGGCGGCCATCGCTTTCGTCTGCGTCGTCCTCGCCGGCCGCGCGGCGAGGGCGAACGGGGGAGCGTGGCAGGAGGGCGTCCCCGGAACCGGAAGCGCCAGCTCGTCCGACACGGGACACAAGACCGATGTCGCGATCGAGGACGAGGCCCTCACGATCGACCTGCACGCGGAGCACGCCGCCGTCCTCGTGCGCTACCGGATGCACAACACCGGCGCCGCGGTGAAGCAGGACTTCTTCTTCCCCGTCGAGCGATGGGGCCCGAACCCCGACGACGAGACCACGCCGGCCGATCTCGACGCGTACCACGCCGCCGCCGACGGCGGCGATCTGACGTGGGAGGATGTGCGCGCCGGCATCGACCCGAAGGCGGGCTCGGTCTCGGGTCCGAACTGGGACGCGGACGTCACCGTCATCCGGTGGTGGAAGCACTCCATCATCCCGTTCGAGGCCGGGCAGACCCGGGAGATCGTCGTCCACTACGAGTCGCGCTACAGCGAGAGCAACGAGTCGGTCTCCGACGACATCCACGTCTCGGACGCGGTCTTCTCCTACTCGCTCTCCCCGGCGGCCACGTGGAAGGGACCGATCCTGAAGGGGCAGATCGACGTGAACATCCTTCACGACGACTGGGAGGACGTGTCCATCGCGAAGCCGAAGGACCGCTTCCAGAAGATCGACGACAGGCACCACCGATGGACGTTCGAGAACCTGGAGCCGACGGCGGCCGACGACATGCGCATCGTCGCGCACTCGAAGTACGACGAGTACCCGGTGAGCTACACGGACGAGAAGCGCCTGAACGACCAGTACGTGCTGCGTGGACGCCAGTACTTCCTGGACCATTGCGACTACACCGCGAAGGCGAGCTCGACGCTACCGCCTCAGGGCACGCACCACTACGACGTGGGGAACATCCGGGGCGATCCACGACGCGAGACCCCGGCGCCGTGGGCCGAGGGAGCCGAGGGGGACGGCGTCGGCGAGAGCATCTCGCTCCACGTGACGCGGCCGCTCCCGCTCCACGCGATCCTGATCCTGCCCGGATACGCCGGCGACCGTGAGGAGAGCTGGTGGAACAACAACCGGGTCGCCGCGCTCGAGGTGACCCTGAACGGCGAGCACACGTTCCAGGCGGACATCCCCGACGAACGGTTCGTGCGGCCCTACGTGATACGCGTGCGCGGCTACGGCAAGCCCGTGACCAGTATCCAGCTCGTCATCAAGGGCGTCCATCGAGGCAAGAAGTTCCAGGACACCTGCATCTCTCTCGTGAAGCTACGCGCCGCGCTCGAGCGCAAGCCCGCGGTGACGCCGGCCCGGTGAGGACAGAGCTCGGGGCGCCGGCGCTGGCGGTGCTCGTCGCCGCGGCGGCGTCGCCCTCACCCAGGGTCCTGCCGATCTTCATCGCGGACAGCCACGCGTCGTCCTTCTACTGGCTGGCGAGCCAGCTCGACCCGGAGGAGCCGTGCACGCTCGTCCTCTTCGACGCACACAGCGATGGCTCCGCCATCTTCGACTCCGACGCGATCCGCGACCAGCTCCGGGAGATCGGCCCGGGAGCGGCGCGCGGCGCGCTCCTCGACCGCTGGCGAGACCAGGGCGTCGTCCAGTGCTACGACTGGATCGAGCCCCTGATGCCTGCCCCGGTCGCGAGAGTGGTGTGGGTCCCGCCCGGGAACCTGACGCCACGGGAGGCGGCGCGCCTGGAGGAGCAGGCCGTGGCCCTCTTGGACGGGCATCTGGAAGCGGCCCCGCGCCGGGCTGGCTCCTTCGGGGGCCGCTACGTCGTGTCCGACCTTCGACACTTGACCGATCGACTCGGGGACGACGAGCCGATCGCCGTCACGATCGACCTGGACTCCTTCGCCGGCATGGACGACGTGGAGGAAGAGGAGACGTTCGGGCGCATCTGGCGCCTCGTCGTCGAGAGGCCGGGCCTTCGCGCCGTCACCTTCGCCATCTCGCGTTCTTACCAGCAGAGCGACGAGGACGCCCACCGGTTGCTCGAGCGAGCCCTCGACGCGTCGCTCTCGCTCGCGACGGCCCGCATCGAGCTGGAGCCGTTTCCCTCCTCGGCCGCCGACCGATCTGTCCGTGCGCGCGCATACCGGGCTGCCGGCCTCCCGGTGCCTTGCTACGACGTGTGCGGTGCGCCCGACTCGCTACACGCGAAGCTCCTCGCGTCGCGGGAGCGGATCCTCGTCACGCGCGACCGCGTCCTGTGGGATGAGTGTCTGCGCGCCTGGGAGCAGGAGGCGCCGCGGCTCCACCTGGAGATCGTGGATGCAGAGCCTTCGACCGATGGCGTCTGGCGCGTCCCATCGGACGCGGATCTCGAGGTGAGTGTCGTCCCCGATCCGTGGATGGCGACGATCCAGGACGTGCAATGGTGCGCTCTCGTCCCGCGCTACGCGAGCTGCAACGTGACGAGGCTCGGGCCCGACCAGGTGGGATTCGTCGCGCAGGCGGCGCCGCGGCCGGTCTGGGACGAGATCCCGATCGCCTTCTCCGGAACGACCCTCGCGGGAGCGACCATCGATGCGTTGCTCGGGCAGCCCCGCTACGGCTCCCTGAGGCTTCGCGCCCGCGCGCGCGTCGACGGCCGGCTTCGCGAGACCCCCGTCATGGAGCTACGTCGATTCTCCGGGGACGGCTTTCGCGCGGCGATCACCGAGCAGTTCGGGCTCCCCTATCTCTTCGGCAGCGGCGAGCTTGCGATCGGAGCTGACACCGGCCCCGAGACGAGGCTTGGAGCGGACTGCGCGAACTTCGTCGTCTACGCCCTGCGCCGCCAGGGGCTGCGGGTTCCCTGGTGCGATCCGAAGGGGCTGACCCGACATCTGGACGCCAGGCGCCGAGGAGCCGCCCCCGGCGAAGCGCGCATCGATGCCGCGGACATCGAGCGCGGCCTGATCGTCCATCTGGGAACGCACGTCGCGGCGGTGATGGAGGATCGACCGCCAAGGGGCGTGCTCGACGCAGGCGACCTCGTGGCGCACCAGCTCAAGGGAGTCCCCGGGACGCTCACGCTGGGGGCGCTCCTCGCCGACCGGGGGCGGACCACGTTCGATCTGCTCGGCGTTCCCGAGCGCAAGGATCGTACGATCGTCTTCGGCGGCGACGTGATGCTGGGACGCACGTGCGGCGAGAGGATAGAGCGAGGCGTCGATCCCTTCGCCGCGATCGCGGGCGTGCTGCGGCGCGCGAGCTTCGCGGCCGCCAACCTCGAGTGCACGATCTGCGGCACCGGGGCGAAGCGCGCCGCGCACCCCTTCACGTTTCGCGCACCGCTGCGATCCGCCGCGCTGCTACGCGACGCGGGATTCCGCGCCGTCGGTCTCGCCAACAACCACGCGCTCGACTTCGGCTCCGGAGCCCTGATCGAGAGCGCGGCGCACCTCTCGCTCGGCGGCGTGGAGCCGGTCGGAGTCGCTCTCGAGGGCGGCGACTCGTGCGCCCCGCGGTTCTTCTCGCTTCCGGGAGGCGGTCGGCTGGCGCTCCTGGCGATCTGCGACGTCGCGATCGACGCCGATCCTCCCGGCGTTGCCGTCGGGGCGGTCGCGCCAATCGCCATCGCCACGGATCGCGCGCATCTGCGCGCCGCGCTCGAACGCGCGCGCGACGGCGCGGATCTCGTCGCCTGCATGGTCCACTGGGGAGACGAGAACACTGCCGTCGTCACGGAGCGGCAACGGGATCTGGCGCGCTTCCTGGTAGACCACGGCGCGGATCTCGTGATCGGTTCCCATCCCCACTGCCTCCAGCCGCTCGACGTCTACCACGGCCGCCCGATCGCCTACTCCCTCGGCAACCTCGTCTTCGATGGGGCGCCCACGGTTTCTTCATGGAACCACGGCGCCCTTCTCGAAGTCGGGATCACCGGCGACGCGAGGGTCTCCTCCGTCCACACGATCGACGTGATCCTCGCGGACGGGTTTCCCGAGATCGACGCGCGCGAGGCCGCCCTTCCTGCAATCCGCCAGGAGCGCCGGCTCATCGTTCCCGGCTCCGGGTTCTGACGCCCCGGCGAGGCGATGTCCTTCCGGACCCTCGCGGCGGAGCCGCGGGCAGCAGTGGTGACAGTGGGATCGAGCCGCGCAAGCCCTCGATCAGCTCGTCGACGAGGGAGGAGCGCGGGGCGGAAGGAGCGCGGATCGCCCGCAGCACCAGCCCTCGCAACGCCGTGCTGACGCGCACCTGCGCGAGCGTGCCAGCCCGCAGCTCCGCATCCACGGCGTGCTCCGGGAGGAGTCCCAGCACCGGGCCTCCGGCGAGGACGGCGCGCTTCACTCCCTCGATGGTGCCCATCGGATGCATGCGCGGAGGGCGGACTTCCGCGGCTTCGAAGTACCGGCGCAGCATCTGGTGGTAGCTCCCCCCGGCGTCGCACATGGAGAACTCGCAGACGCGCAGTTGTTCGGCGGATGCCCCGCGACCGGCGAGCGGGTGCGCCGGGGCGCATAGGATCAGAAGGCGGGCCTTCGCCAGGACCGCGCCGGGCTCCGGGAGATCCTCCGGCTCGAGCACGAGGCCGAGATCGCACTCTCCGCAGGCGACGCGATCGCGGATCTCCGGGCAGCTCCCCGTGAGCACCTCCACTCGCACCGACGGCCACCGCTCGCGGAGCGCGGCGAGGCGCGATGGCAGGACGTAGGCGCCGACCGACTCGACGGCCGAGACGGTCAGTGTCGCCTGGACCTGGGACGAGGCACCGGAAAGCGCGCCGGCGAGCTCGCTCGTCAATGCGAACATCCGGCGCGCATAGGCGAGCAGGATCTCTCCGGACGCGGTGAGCACCTGACCCCTGCGCGCCTTCCGAAACAGCGCCACACCCAGAGTGCGCTCGAGCGCGCCGAGCGTCTCCGAAACGGTCGACTGGGAGACGCCGAGCGATCGCGCCGCGCGCGTGTAGGTGCCGGCGTCGACCACGGCGGTGAAGACCCGCAGGTGGCGCAGCTCGACCTCGGCCTTCATCGCGCGACCTTATCATCGGCCCCGCCGATGGTCCGTATCGGCGTTTTGGTGCGGCGGCGCGCGGCCCCTACGCTCTCGCGGTGCGGATGTTCCTCCAGGAGATCGCTCGGGCCGCCCTCCACGAGCTCGCGACATCGGTCGATGGCGGCGCCGCGATCACCACCTTGCGGGGCCCTCGCGCCCCGAGGAGATCGCCATGACCACGGCACGAATCGTCTCCACCGCGGCGGCGCTCGCGCTGGCCGCCTGCGCCCTACCACCGCGCGCCGCTCCCGGCGCTCCCGCGCATCGAGCCCCGGCGATGAAGGGCATCGAGCTCGGGGACCTGGATCGCTCCGCCGATCCCTGCAACGACTTCTACCAGTTCGCGAACGGCACGTGGCGCGCCGCGAACCCCATCCCGACAGGCGCCAGTCGCTGGAGCCGGCGGGCCGCCGCGCAGGAGCTCAACCGGCAGCAGCTCCAGAGCCTCCTAGAGGAGCTCGCCGCATCGTCCCATCTCGAGGCAGGGACGATCGAGCAGCAGCTCGGCGATCACTTCGCGTCGTGCATGGACGAGGCGGCGATCGACGCGGCCGGCGTCAGGCCGCTCGACCCCCTGCTCGCCGACATTGCGGGCGTGAAGGACGTCGCGAGCGTCGAGCGCGTCATACGCCGCCTGCACGAGCTCGCCGTCCCCGTGCCGTTCACCGTGTCCGGCGCCCAGGATCACGACGACCCGGCGAAGGTGATCGTGAACATCTCCGCCCCCGCCGCGGGGCTGCCGGATCGCGACCACTACCTGAAGCCCGAGCTCGCGGAGGCGCGGGAGAAGTACCGCGCACACGTTGCGGCCGTCCTCGGCCTGGGCGGCATGGCGCCCGCGTCTGCGCGTGACGCCGCCGGCGAGATCCTCGCCCTCGAGACCCGGTTCGCCGAGGCGCGGCTGGACGCAGCCGCCGAGGCCGATCCCGCGGCCACGGCTCACAAGATGACCTTCGAGGAGCTCGCGCGGCTTGCCCCGCGACCCGACTGGGAGCGTTACTTCGCCGAGGCCGGCCTGCCGCGCACCGAGGTCAACGTCGCCGAGCCCGAGCTCCTGAAGCGGATTGGCCGAGAGCTCGACGCCACTCCGGTCGCGGCATGGAAGGCGTACCTCACCTGGCACCTGCTCGAATCCGCGTCTCCGTGGCTCTCGAGACGGTTTGTCGACGAATCCGACCGGTTCCGCGGGAGCGATCCCAGGCCCCGCGCGGCGCACTGCCTGGAATCGACGGAGGCCCTTCTCGGGGAGCCCCTCGGCCGCAAGTACGCCGAGCGCTACTTCGTTCCGGAGGCGAAGGCAAAGGTCCAGGAGATCGTCAGAAACGATCTGGCCGAGCTCTCGAGCGAGGTCGCCGGCCTCGAGTGGATGGCTCCCGCGACAAGGGAGCAGGCCCTGGCCAAGATCGCCGCCTACGACGTGAGGGTGGGCTACCCCGACGTCTGGACCGACACGTCGTCTCTCGTCATCCGCAGGGACGCCTTCTGGGCGAACGTCGCGGCGGCCCGGCGCTTCGGTGTCGCGAGCGATCGCCGCCGCGCAGGACAGCGTGTGAGCCGCGACATCTGGCAGCTCCCGCCATCTTCGACCGGCGCGTACATCGACATCCAGCTCAACCAGATGGTGCTGCCGGCGGGCTTCCTCCAGGCGCCCGCATTCGACCTCGCCGCATCCGACGCCGTGAACTACGGCGCGATCGGCATCTCCGCCGCGCACGACCTCACCCACGCGATCGATGCCGGCGGCGCAGGATTCGACGCACAGGGCCGGCCGCGGCCGTGGTGGACCGAGCCGGACAAGCGCGCCTTCGAAGAGCTCGGCCAGTGCGTCGTCGACCAGTACGGGAGGTACGAGATCGAGCCCGGCGTCCACCTCGACGGGCGGCGGGTCCTCGCCGAGGCCATCGCAGACCTCGCCGGAGTGAGGGTGGCCTACCGTGCGCTCGCCCGCTCGATGAAGGACCATCCGGTCCCGGCGATCGATGGCTTCACTCCCGAGCAGCAGTTCTTCATCGCCTGGGGACAGCTCCGCGGCATCGCCGAAAGCCCGGAGCTCCAGCGGCAGATGGCGGCTTCGGATCCCCACGCGACCGCGAGGTACCGGGTGATCGGCCCGCTGTCGAGCTCGCCCGAGTTCGCGCGCGCCTTCGGGTGCAAGGACGGATCGACCATGGCGCCACCGCCCGAGAAGCGCTGCAAGGTGTGGTGACCGGGCGCGCGAGTCGCCGCCGCCGGCAGTCGTGAGGTCCCATGCGCGTCACGCCCTCGTCCCCATCCAGGGGCTTTCACATTGGGAAGCTCTGGGAAGAAGTGTTTGCTACGCTGCGTCCGGAAGAGGCACAGAAGCCCCGCGCACCAGGGACGATCCCCGGGCCGCATCCAGAGAAGCCGGAAGAGCGAACCCATGCACACGTTTTCCAGCGAAGAGGCCTACCGTTATCTCTTCGAGCGGAATCCGAGACCCATGTGGCTGTTCGATCGCCAGACACTCGCGTTCCTCGCCGTCAACGACGCCGCGGTGCATCACTACGGATACTCGCGGGAGGACTTCCTGCGCATGACCATCCGGGACATCCGTCCGCCTGAGGACGTCGATGCGGTGGAGGCTTCCGCGCGAAGCGCCGTGGGGCTCGTCGAAGCACAGACGTGGCGCCATCGAAGGAAAGGCGGTGCCTTGATGGAGGTGCGCGTCACGGCTCACGACCTCGTCTTCGACGGGCGGTCCGCACGCATCGTGGCGATCGACGACGTCACCGAGCGGAAGTCCCTGGAGAGGCAGCTCCAGCAGGCACAGAAGATGGAGGCCATCGGGCGGCTTGCCGGCGGCATCGCGCACGACTTCAACAACCTCCTGACCGGGATCATCAACTTCTCGCTCTTCGTGAAGGAGACGCTCGCCGAGAACGGGCTGGACCAGGGCGACATCGACGAGGTCATCGCGGGAGGGGAGAGCGCGGCCGAGCTCACGAGGCAGCTCCTTGCCTTCTCGCGCCAGCAGGTCATATCGCCGAAGGTCCTGGACCTGAACGAGCTCGTGCTGCGCATGGATCGGATGCTGCGCAGGCTCGTGGGAGAGGACGTTCATTTCGTGACGAGGCCCTCCGAGAACCTGTGGCCGGCGCGGATCGACTCCAGCCAGTTCGAGCAGGTGCTCGTGAACCTGGTCGTCAACGCCCGCGACGCGATGCCCTCCGGGGGAAGGCTCACGATCGAGACCGGCAACGTCGTCCTGGACGAGGACTACGCACGAACGCACATCGGCGCCACGGCGGGCGATCACGTGATGCTCGCCGTGAGCGACAACGGCATGGGGATGAACGAGGACGTGCGGGCGCGGATCTTCGATCCCTTCTTCACCACCAAGGAGAAGGGGAAGGGTACCGGGCTCGGCCTGGCGACCGTCTTCGGCATCGTGAAGCAAGCGGGCGGCAACGTCTGGGTCTACAGCGAGCCCGGACGCGGCAGCACGTTCAAGATCTACCTTCCCCGCGCGACCGGAGCCCGAAACGCGGACGAGAAGCCCAAGGAGCTCGAGACTCCGTCCGGCCACGAGACCGTCCTGGTCGCCGAGGACGATGGCGCGGTGAGATCGTCTGTGGCCCGATCGCTGCGGAAGCTGGGTTACGCGGTCATCGAAGCAACGTCCCCGGAGCAAGCGCTCCACGCCGCGCTCGAGCATCAGGGTCCGATCGATCTGCTCGTCACCGACGTCGTCATGCCGAACATGAGCGGTCGCGCCCTGGCCGACCGCCTCCGGCGGCACCATCCCGCGATCAAGGTCCTCTACATGTCGGGTTACACGGACGCCGCCATCGTCAGCCACGGCGAGCTGGAGCCCGGACTCGCGTTCCTGCAGAAGCCGTTCATGCCGGACATCCTTGGCCGCAAGGTCCGGCTCGCGCTGGACGACGGGCGACATTCCCAGTCCGGGGCCAGTCCTGACGAGGCCGTGAGGGGCGAGGCGGCGGCGTCCCCTCCCGAGCCGGCATGATCGCGCCTACCCGGGCGCCATGACCGCCGCAATCTCGCCGGCGCGAACGACGACCGGCACGTCCGCGGAGTCGTCGCCTCGTGTGAGTCGTAGCGTGTAGCTGCCGGGCGCGACGGGACCGAGCGTCACGATCCCGTCCTGGCCCCATGTGAGCCAGATCTTGTGCGTGAACCAGCTACCCCGGGAAAGCCAGACTTCGCTCCCGTCGGCGGCGTGGAGCGTCGCGGTCGTCCACGTCCCTCGCCGGAGCTCGATCGAGCCGCCGGCGCCGACGAACAGACGCGCCTCGCCGGGAACGTCGATGCCGCGCAGCACGACCGCGGGTGACCCGTCGGCTACGACGAGCAGGTCGACGCGGCCCTCCGCGAGCCCCGGCACGACGAACCCGCCCTCGCGCGCAGCACAGAGCGCCGGGTTCACCGAGCTCGCGGTCGCGGAGTCGATGGGGGCGGCACTCACCGCCAGCGGCGGGACTCCCGTGCGCTCATCCGTGACCAGAAGGGTGAGCATCTCGTCCTTCTCCATCTCGACCACGATGTCGGCGGCGGCGCCGAGCTCGACCATCCGTAAGATGCGACCATGGCCGTCGCGCTCGGCGGTCAACGTGTAGGTCCCCTCGACGACGCCCTCGAGACGAGCATCGCCGGCGTCATTCGTCTGGCCCCAGGCATCGTGATCGCTCTCGGCCGAGTCGAGCGAGACGCGGACTCCCTGCAGAGACCGCCGCGTCGTGCCGTCGACGACGTGGATCGTCACGTCGTGCTGGACGGGGATCTCGAGGTCCCTTTGCGTCGCGCCGTCGATGGAGATCCGGCCCATCCCGAAGGACTCCCCTCCGCTCCAGACGCGGAGGTCGTGATCGCCGTCGCGCAGGCCCGCGATCTCGTAACGCCCCGCACCGTCGACCTCGGCCGACCACGTCGAACCATCGTCGCTCTCGACGGTGACCATCGCACCTTCCGGCACGCCCTCACGCTGCGTCACGAGTCCTTCCAGCCGGGACGCGCCACCCGAGAGATCGAGCTCCACGGTCGCCGGTTGTAGAGGTGTCACGCTCACGGCGCGTTCGGCCCGCCGGCCGCCTTGACGGGCTTCGATCGTCCAGGACCCGGAGGACAACCCGGTTGTCTCGAAGTGTCCGGTCGCATCGATGGTTGCCTCCGTCCACTCTTGCGGACCGTGCCTGAGCCGGACCGAGGTCTCGGCGAACGCTGCCGGGTCGAGCCCGAGGATCGTCCCGCCGATCCGGCAGCCGACACTGACGACGAGCGTCACGGACGGCGCATCGCCGCCGCCAAGCGTCACGTGGGCAACATCCGACTTCCGGGTATCGGCCGTCGCCGCGAGCGCATGGTCGCCGGAGCTCGCGGCCTCGAGCTCGAACGACCCATCGGCACCACTGAGCGTGACCGCCTCGGGTGGATTGGACAGCACGTAGACAGCCATCCGAACCTCCGCGCCCGCGACAGGTGAGCCGGAGTCGTCTTGAACGTAGCCGGTCACCTTGAACGCCGGTTCCAGGACAACGGCAAGATCCATGTCGGATTCGACGAAGAGCGCCTTGACCCAGTCCGCGCGCCGCGTCGCCGAGACACGCACCACGTGGGAACCTGCCGCCACGGCTTCGAGCGCGAACCTGCCGGCAGCATCCGAGATCGTTTCCATCGTCCGGTTGCCGAGGTGCAGCAAGTGTGCGAAGTCCAGGTCCGATTCCGAAGCGGCAAGCTCGATCGTGGCCCCGGCGACGGGATCGCCCGCACGGTCGGTCACCGTACCGCTGACCTCTAGGCCGCGTACGAGATCGACCGCGATCTCGACGGGGGACGTCTCGCTCTCCCGCTGGATCTCCACGGTACGCGGCGCCGACGGGAGGAAGCCGGGGACCTTCACGACGAGCTCCACGGCGCCGGGCTCCAGGTCGTCGAGCTCGAAGGAGCCGTCCGGCGCACGGAACGCGTGTGGGACACTGCCCGATCCCGCGGTGATCTCGAAGGACGGAACGGGCCGGCCCGTTGCGCGGTCGGTCACCGTCCCGCGCACCGTCGCCGATCTCTCGAGCACGACGGCGACGTGGCCATCGCCGGTGCTCGCGACGACGCTGGTCGCGCGGTAGCCGCTCGCGTGCACGCTGACCTCCGCATCTCTCGCCGGCGAGAGCCCTGTGAGCTCGAATGTGCCATCGGCGCTGGACTCGGTGTCCGCGAGCCCGAGCCTGGCGGTCGCTCCGCCGATTCCATTGCCCCGTGCGTCCCGCACCGCTCCGCGGATCGTCTCTCCGGTGACAAGGGTGACGTCTCCGGCGTCCGCCGCCTGTCCCACCTTGACGTCCAGCTTCACGAAGCTACTCACGAACCCCGCATGCGACACGGTGACCTCACAGCGGCGGCACTCGAGGCCTGCAATCCGAAACGTCCCGTCGGCTCCAGTCGTCGCGCCTGGCGCACCACTGTTCGAGATCAGCCCAAGCGACGCAAGGGTCCGATCCATGCTCATCGCAACGTCGGCGCCCTCGATCGGGTTCCCGCTCGCGTCCACGGCCCGTCCGGTGACGGTCGCGCCGCGGGCGAGCTCGATCCGGAATGCGTCGCGCATCTCGCCAGGAGGCAGACTCCCGATCGCGGTTTCCTTCCTCACGAACCCCTGGCGCTCGACGACCAGCATGCGGGCATGAAGCGGCGCCTCGAGCGAGAAATGCCCGCCACCATCCGTTCGCGTGCGGTCGTCGTCCCACCATGCGAGCCGACCCTCGGACGCGCTCACGAAAGCGCCGTCGACCGGCCTGCCGTCCTCGTCGACCACAGTCCCTGCGATCCCGGCTGCCCGTTCGAGGGCAAGCGGTATCACGCGCGACTCCGCGGCACGGATCGTGATCTCGCCCGTCGTCGCGCTGGCGTAGCCCGGTGCCTCCACGGATACGAAGCCAGCCATTGGAAGGAGCCCGCCGAATCGCACGACGCCGCCGGTTCCGGTGAACCGTCGCACGTCAGGCTCCATCGTGCAGAGAGCCCCGGCCACGGGCTTGCCCGTCACCCGATCGACGACGTCGATCTCGAGACTCGCACCTCGCGACAGTACGAACGCCGGTGACGGCATGCCCTTCGCGAGCGGCACCGTCCCTTTCCACATCGTGGGTGCGTGGACGTCCGACCGGGCGAGGAGCGTCAGGGGACCGCCGAGGTCCTCGAGCTGGAAGCAACCGCTCGCGTCGGTCATGACGAGGATGCCCTCGGGGTCCTCGCTCGCCTCGACCAGCGCTCCCCCCACGGGACGCCCTTCCACGTCCCGCACGGATCCCGCGAGAGCGGCACCGGGTCTCATACGGAGGTCGAGCCGTTTCGTCCCTGGCTCCACCTTCAGACGCTGCGTGGCGAACCCTCGCAGACGAACCCAGACGTAACACCCCGGCGTGACTCCCTCGATCCGGAACCTCCCCTGCGCATCGGCCGTGACGTCGACGTCGCCGCTCGAGATGGAAGCCTGGAGCGGTTTGCCATCCGTCGTCATCACGCGACCCTCGATCCCGATGGTCCGTTCCACCCATGGATCGACGACCTGGACGCCCGCGCGCCTCGGCACCACCTGCGTTCCCAGGGACCGATTGCCTCCCGCATGCGCGAGGACGCGCACGCTTCCCGCACCAGCCGGGACCGCGACCCGGAACCGGCTACCGGTGACACTCGCTCTGGCGAGCGGCTCGACGTGGTACCGGCCCGAGAGCCGGCGGGCGATCCTCGCCGCATCGTCCTCGACCTCGAACACGAGCACCTCGCCGGAGAGCGTCCTCGATCGATCGCGATCGACGAGCTCGCCCGTGAGGACGCACTGGGGGACGTTGCCTGGAGCGTCGGCCGCCGTTGCGGCCAGCGTGGCCGCCGCCGCGAACGAGCCCCAGCACAGGAACGACGTGAACCGACCTCCTGCCAATGTCGACGCCTCGCCCGACAGTCTACGGGAAGTCCGAACGGTCTTCTCTGGCGTTCCCAGCCTCGCCACACCGAGGAGCAGCACGGCCTGAAGCGCGAGCCCCCAGTAGAGGACGACGAGGCCCACGCCGTGGGTTGGCACGATCGCGCGCACCGCCGCGGCGAGGGCCACGTACGACGCGAGGGCAAGGAGCTGCCGGCGCGGGCGAGCGTCGGAGGCGCGCGACGCGCGCGCGAGCGCCGCACCGATGGCGATGACGGAGATCGCGAACAGTGCGACGTCGATCCCGCCGAGCTTCAGGTAGCGCCACCGCAGGTTGAGGAGGCTCCCGTCGCCCACCCAGAACCCCGTGCCTGGCACGGTGTCGATCGGAACGTCCCCCGGATCGGCGATCGACGGGATCACGCCGGGCTTGGCGGGCAGGTAACCGAGAAACCACGGATCCCGCCCGACGCTGGTCGCATAGGGAATGAAGAGCGGGATCTCGAGGGCGCCCCGGATCACGGTCTTCGCATACTCCGCCGTGTGTGCGCGCACGTAGTCGACGTAGGTCGCACGGGCCGCGGCAAAGAGGCCCTGCGAGGCCACGATGTCGGGATGGGCGCGCGCGGCCGCCCGGAAGCAACGTTCGTCGTTGTACGCGAGATCCGCGGAGTTGGGATAGCGGCCGGCGGAGAGCAGGAGGATGTGGAAGGTCGCGTGCGACGGGGGCGGCGGACGCCGCAAGTAGGAAAGGAGCTTGCCCTCGTACCGGCCGAGTGCGGCATCGTCGAACATGGCGACTCCGGCGAGGACGAGGTGCGCCGTCAGGCTACCGCCCAGGAGCACGGCAAGGATGCCCGCGACGCCGCGCCAGATGCGGTCCGCGAGAAGGACGCATGCGGCCAGCGTCCCGCCGAGCACGACGAGGCCCTCGGACTTGCGCACCAGGGCCACCCACTGCACGACGCCTCCGATCGCGATGACGGCAAGGAGACCGGACGGAGCGTGGAGCCGCCGCAGCGCCCGCGGGAGAGCCGCGACCACGAGGACGAACGCGAGCGGGGTCATCGCGAGGAACGTGCGGCTGTCGAGCGCCCCGAAGAGGAATCCCGCGAGCTTCCACCGCAGCAGGAGACCGGCGGCGAACGCGATCCAGCCGCGCACGACGCTGTGCGTCATCGCCGCGACGCCGATGGCGAAGGCGAGCACGGACAGGAGGTGGATCCCGTTGTGCGCGCACGCGATGGCCTCGAGCGACGTGGGGCCGCCCGCGATGGCGTAGCCCTCGAGCAGGATCGGATAGCCCGCGTCCTCCCAGCCGTCGGCCGCGAACGAGAGGTCGATGGTGCCGCGCGCCGCCGCGGCCTGGGCCGCTCTCTCCACCGAGAAGTAGCCCACGCCCTTGCCGAGGAGATCCAGCGGCACCTTCGTCGCGCCCGTGGCGAGCGCCATCGCGGCGCATCCTCCGAGGAAGAGCGCCCCCTTCGCCACGCTCGATGCAAGCCTCCCGCCGGCGAGCCGTGGCGCCGATGGGGTCCCCGAAGCGTTCCCTTCAACCAACCCGTCGAACCTCCGCACTCGGCGCGGAGGCGGCCGCCATCTCCGCCTCACTTGGAGCCTCGGCAGGCCCCAGGGGCGCGGCAAGAGAGGGCAGCAACCGATCGCGTAGCCGCAGGACGGGCATCTCGACGATCTTCGCCATGGCGATGCCGAAGACGAGGCTCGCCATCCCGTAAGCGGTGACGCCCGCCATCGACGCGGGCGAGATTCCCGCGCGGACCAGGAGCTCCGTGACGACGAAGAGCACCGGGATGTGCCAGAGGTAGATGGAGTACAGTAGCCACCGACCACGCGAGGCCACGCGACGCCGCCCCGCCCGGGACGCCGCGGAGCACGACGGCGACGACGAGGAGGCCACTTCCCATCCAGAAGAGCGTGAAGCCTGCGGTGTAGACGAACGGTGTGCTCTCGAGGGGGAAGGCGAACGCGGGCGCGAGCATGGCGAGCCCAGAGAGCGCCAGCGCTCCTTCGCGCCCGCGTAGCCGCGTCTCGATCCAGGCACGATGGAAGTGATACGCGTACGACAGCAGGACACCGAACGAGAGCCCATCCAGGCGTAGGTGCGTCGGCGTGAGGTGGGTCGCGTTCTGGTAAGGGCCGGGGGCGAGGGCGGTGCCGATGCGGAGCACGAGCTCGACGGTGGCGACCAGGACGAAGCCCCACGGGACGGCCCGGAACGGATCCCCTCCGCGCGAGCGCCGGGACAGGGCGAAGAGGAGCAGCGCGCACAGGAGGTAGAAGTGCTCCTCGATCGCAAGCGACCAGGTGTGCCACCAGTAGGCGGCCCAGTAGTTCTGGAGGAAGACGCTCTCGGCGGCGATCTCGCGCCAGGGGATCGAGCGGCAGCCCTGGCGAACGACGATGCCGCAGACGCTCGCGGCGATGAGCGTGTAGAAGGCGGGGTAGATCTTGAGGCCGCGGCGCAGGAGGAAGCGCCCGATCCGGAGGCGCCCGTGGACCTGGTACTCGCGAAAGAGCAGCCCCGACACGAGGAAGCCGCTCAGCACGAAGAAGAGGTCGACCCCGATCCAGCCGCCCCGGATCCAGACGCGCATCGCCGATGCGAGCGGCGCGGGCCAGCTCGCGTCGGGCGGGAAGAACATCGTGTGCCGGCCGATGACCAGCAGCACCGCGACGGCACGAAGGACGTCGAGCCCCGGCAGGCGCGACGGAGCCCCCTCGCGCGCCGGCACCGCCGACCCGGTGACACCCACGCGTCCCTAGTGTCCTTCCGAGGCGAGGAGCTGGATCCGCCGGCGCGCCTCGGCGTTCTGCGGATCGAAGCGCAGCGCCTCCTCGCAGTCGGCGCGCGCCGTCTCCCACTTCCTCTCGATGGCGTGGAGGTCTCCGAGCCGCACCAGCGCGAACGCGTTCCAGAACTGGAGCTCCACGGCGCGCGAGAGCTGTGCCTCGGCGAGGTCGAGCTTTCCCCGCCGCGCCTCGAGGAGACCGAGCTCGGTGTGAGGCACGAGGAGGGCTTCCGTCGCGGGGTCGTTCTCCATCGCACGCAGTGTGGCCTCGGCCTTCGGATCGTCGTCCGCGATGAGGACGCTCGCCGCCGCGAGGCGCACCTCGAGATCGGTGTCGGCGAGCAGCGGCCGGAGGAGCGCTCCGGCGCTCTCGATCGGCGCCTGCTGGAGCGCGAGGATGGCCCGCGCGCGGACGCGAGGGTCGCCGTCCGTCAGGAGCGGCGCGATCGAAGCCTGCGCGCTGCGCGGGAACCGGAGCGCGAGCAGCATGGCCGCGGCGCCGCGGAGGTCCGGCGCCTCCGCCCTGTCCGCCATCACCGCGCGCAGCGGCTCCTCGGAGGCCGCCTTCTTCTCCTGATCGATCGCGTCGGCGAGCCGGAGCCTCCGTCGCTGCCGCGCCTCCGCCTTCGGCCACCACTCGTGCAGCGACTTCGCCAGGGCGTCCGGCGATCGATCGGCGTGGCACGTGCCGCAGGCATTCGGAACGCCGTGGCGCGCCGTGTTCTCGGGGACCGGCACGTCGAGGGAGTGATCCGCGAACCTGTCGAGGACCGACGGCACGATGCGCGGCATGTGGCAGGCGACGCAGCGCTGCGCCTCGGCGGCGCGGTGGTGCGTGTGCGCGGCGGTCGACGCGAAGATCGACGCGTGGCACGGCCGGCACGTCGCGTCGCCGGGATCGGAGCCGTCCTTCGGGACCGCGAGCTCGTCGTCGCCGTGATCGCCGTGAGGCGGCGTGTGGCAGGAGAGGCAGGTCGCGCCGCCCTTCTTGTAGCAGGCGGACTGAACCAGCGCCTGCAGCTCGTAGGTGGAGCTCTTCGGGCGGCCGTCGGCGAAGAAGTCGGGCGAGAGCAGCGGCCCGTCCGTCACCATGACCGACTCGAACCGCTCTCCGTACGGGCGCCCGGGCCGGAACTGGAGCGCGGGATCGAGCACCGAGTAGAGCGGCTGGTGCGCGCCGTGGCAGCGCGCGCAGATCGCGAGCCCGAGCTCGGGCGAGACCTTCCTGGGCTGCACGATGTCGCGGATCTCGATGCTCGCCGCGTGGCGCGCTCCCGGACCATGGCAGGACTCGCAGGCGATGCCGGCGTCGGCGAACGTCGTCGCGATGCGGTGAGTCTTGCGGTCGTAGTCGACGTGTACGCCCGTCTCGTGGCACTCGAGACACTCGTGATTCGCATTGCGCCGGAAGTTCGTCCAGAAGAACGGGTGGTCGGGCCCGACCGCGCCCTGCTTCGACTCGTTGTAGTCCGTCCACTCGCCCTTGCCCGTCACGTGCCAGTAGACCGGAAGCACCTGCCAGCGTCCGTCGTCGAGCACCGTGACCGGATCCTGCATCCTCTTCCCACCGAGGACCCAGTCCACCGGAAAGGCGCGCACGGTGCCGTCGCGATCGGCGGTGCGCGTCACGAAGCCCCCGTCCTTGCGCTCCATCCACGCCTCGCTCGAGGCGCCCTTGAAGTGGACGCCCCCGAAGTCGCCCTTCACCGTCCCGGGCGCCGCCTTCGCCAGCGCCCGCGCGTGCCAGTCCTTCGACCAGGCCTCGAAGTTCTTCGGATGACAGTCGGCGCACGCCTTGGCACCGGCGAACGCCGTGGCGGGCGGCAGCGCTTTCGGCTCCGGCGCGGCGCCGCGCGCCGCGACGGCGTACGCGGCGGCGAGCGCGACACGTACCGCGCGATGGCAGCGCTCCGCTGCTCTCTGGGCCTTCACGCCTGCGAGTTTAAGGCGCGGCCGCGCCCGTCCTACAATCCGCGCATGACCGAGAGCGTGCGGATCGAGAAGCGAGGCGCGATCGCGACCGTCATCCTGCACCGCCCCGAGGTGCGCAACGCCGTCGATCGTGCGGCGGCCGGCGAGCTCGCGCGCGCGTTCGCGGAGCTCGACGCGGACGGGGAGGCCGCGGTCGCCGTTCTCTGGGGCGACGGCGGGACGTTCTGCGCGGGCGCGGACCTGAAGGCGGTCGCGCGCAGCACCCCGAACCGCGTCGCACCCGCGGCGACGCATCCGATGGGACCGTCCCGGATGCTGCTCGGCAAGCCCGTCATCGCCGCCATCGCGGGTCATGCCGTCGCCGGCGGCCTCGAGCTCGCGCTCTGGTGCGACCTGCGCGTCGCCGAGGAGGACGCCGTGCTCGGTGTCTTCTGCCGGCGCTGGGGCGTCCCGCTCCTTGACGGAGGAACGGTCCGGCTGCCGCGGATCGTGGGCCTCGGTCGCGCGCTCGACCTCATCCTCACGGGACGTCCCGTGAGCGCCGCGGAGGCGCTCGCGATGGGCCTCGTGAACCGCGTCGTCCCGAGAGGCGAGAGCCGCGCCGCCGCGGAGGCGCTCGCGAGCGAGATCGCGGCGTTCCCTCAGGCGTGCCTGCGCGCCGATCGCCTGTCGGCGTACGCGGCCCTCGATCTCGCGCTCGACGACGCGCTCCGGAGCGAATTCGAGCGTGGCGCCGCCGTCCTGCCGGAGGCGGTCGACGGCGCTCGCCGCTTCGATCGCGGCGCGGGACGTCACGGAGCGTTCGAGTAGCGCGGTTGTAAAACGACGTCAACGGACGCGGCCCATCGTCGCGACGAAAGCTACGATCGCCGCATGCGCATCCACCTCACCGCCGCTCCGCTCCTCGCGGCCCTTGCCGCCGCCGCAGCGCCCCCGAGCCCCAACCCCTCCGGCGTCGAGAAGGCCGATGCCGCGATGTCCGCCGCGTGCGAGAAGCGCGACGTCGCCGCGTTCGCCGCGTTCCTCGCGCCGGACACCGTGTTCCTGAGCCACGCGGCGCCGGCCGAGGGACCGGAAGCGGTGAAGGCCCAGTGGGCCATCTTCTTCGATGCGAAGGGACCGGCGCTCACATGGAAGCCCGAGAAGGCGTTCGTGGCCCGATCGGGCGACCTCGCCTACAGCGTGGGCGACTGGGTCCTGCGGGAGAAGGGCGAGAGCGGCGACACGGAGCAGACCGGTCGCTACGTCACCGTCTGGAAGAAGGGTCCGGCCGGCTGGCTCGTGCTCTTCGACGCGTCCCTCAACGCCCCGCTGAAGGGCTCGCCGCGGCTCTCGCCCACGCGGACCACGACGTCGAAGGGCGGCGATCTCTCCGCCGCGATCGGCACGTTCGAGGTGTCCGGCGACGGCCGCAAGACACCGCTCAAGGGCACGTACCTCCAGATCGTCACGAAGGACGGCAACGGCGCGGAGGCCCCGGAGATCACGACGTGCATCGCCGAGGCGAAGCCGCCGTCACCCTGACGGGATCGCGCGGCGCGCTCGCGACCACAGGACCCAGGTCACGAGCCCCATGGGCACGTCGGTGAGCGCGATCGTGACGTGCGCGGGGTAGGGTCGCCACAGCGCGAACGCGAGGATCCCGACCAGCGCGCCGCCGATCTTCCCGAAGACGATCGGGATGCAGAAATCGACGTTGCGCCTCACGTCGCGGCCGATCATCACGCAGCAGACGCAGAGCATCGTCATCATGCTGATGGTGAGCGCGAGCCAGAACATCTCCGTCGAGGGAGGAGTCTCGGGGAGGCCGAAGAGGCGTCCGGTCGCGTTGATCGTCGCGAAGAGCGGCCCGCGTCCGAAGAGGAACACGAGGGTGCAGCCGCCGTAGAGGACGAGGGAGATCCACGCCCAGCGTACGAGCCATGTCTCCGCGGTGGACCGCCCGCTCGCAGCGCCCATGGCTCGATCATACGGAACCTACGCTCCTTGCTTACCCAGCCGCGAGGGGATCGGCGAGACGGCCCAGGAACAGGACAAGACCCGAATGGCGATCTCGCACCAGGAACAGGAACGGCCGATCCGCGAGGAACGACTCGGGAGGACGCGGGAGACCCATCGGGACCATCACCACCGCCGACGCCGCGGCCGCCTCGGTTCCCTCCTCGTCCACACGCAGGAACGCCTGGTGGAAGACGTCGCCGAGGCACAGGCCTTCACCGGAAAGCGTTGGCCTTGCGATGCCGCCGAAGTCGGCGCGCGAGCGGTCGAACGCTGCCGCCATGCCCATGGCCCCGAGGGCCTGGCCGAGGCGCATCGTCGCGCTGGGATCGACCGCGAACCTCGGGAGGGCGAGGGCCACGCGTGCGGGACGGAGCGCCGCGAGCCAGCGGGGCAGCGCTCCCGAGGAGAGCTGCGCCTCGGCGCCGGCGAGCCCCCGCACGTCGCCGGGAAGCACGATGTCCATGGCCAGGTCGCTTCCCGCGTAGGGAAGCTCCACGACCCGGACGTCGCCCGCGTCGGCGACGCCCAGCTCCGCGGTCACGTGCATGGTGGGCGCCCGGACCGTGATGCCAGAGGCGAGATGGAACGGCGCATCCCGCGTCGCGTCCCGGGGGAATGCCGCCGCCCACGTGCCGAGGAAGTGGATGGCGTTGGCGAGCACCAGGGTGGTGCCTCCGTCGATGCTCCCGGCGGGCAAGAGCTCCGCGATCCGCTCCTCCGTCCGCCGCGCCACCCAGGCATTGATGTGCTGCCTCGACGCCTCCGGCGCGTTGTCGAAGTCGAGCGGATCGAGCGGCGCGTCGAAGGTCGTGCGCGTCATGTCGAGGAAGCTCTCCTCGAAGCGGTACCCCCTCGCTCCGAAGAGCCGGTTCGCGACGCGGACCGCTCCGCCGTCGGGGCGCCACGCACGGAGCATGGCTCCGGCCGCTTCGCGCATCGCCTCGGCCTCACCGGCGATCTCGAGCACGTCCTCCATTTCCTCCTGCGTTTCGCCGCGAGCGCCGCCCGCCGTCATCATCAGCGCCACCCACACGCTTGCGGGGGACGTGACGACGTTGCCGTCTCCCATCTCGGCCCACAAGCGCGCGGCGAAGGCGTTGCTGCACCGAGCGGCCGACATCGTGTCGGCATGGTCCATGGTCGCCATGATCGAGTGAGCTCCTTCCCGGGCCGGCCGGGCTCGTCTCCGTGCCAGGAGAACGATGGCGTCGCGCGCGCGGCTCAGCGTGGCGATCATCGCACCCTCCCGTATGCGCCCCGCTTCTCGTCGAATCGCCAGCGCTCTCGCGTCGTGCTGCGCGAGATCGTCCCGTCGGGCTGCCGCTCGGTCACGGTCTCGACGACGAGCAGATCGGTCATGCCCGCGGCTCCGATCTTCGCCGGCGACACCATCGCCTCGCGCCGCGTCACGAGCGTGTCGGTGCCACCGGGGTAGGCGCTCGCCATCGCCTCGGCGTCGAGGTCGGCGGCGAGATCGTCTTCCGCGATCCCCTCGTTGCTCTCGACCACGTCCCGCTCGAACACTTTCCGGAACGTCTTCCCCGCACGCTCGAACAGCAGCAGCGTCTCGCCGAGGTGGCCCATGTGCGCCCAGCTCGGCCGCAGGCCGATCGCCGAGGCGCGGGCGCTCATCCGGTAGCTCGCCGGATCGAGGATCACGCTCCCGTGCCCGCCGTGCCCCGACGCGTTCCTGAGCAAGGCCAGGAGCACCGGCGCGCCGTTCTCGACCGTGACGAGTGCGAGATCGACGCCGTACGATGCGGCACCTCCTTCGGGCGGGAGACCGTCCTCGCCGGGGATCCAGGTCTCGACGAGCACGGCGGCGCCGGACGTCCCGTCCGTCGCGGGCGCAACCTGGTAGAGAGCGCCGACGAGGGCGTTCCCGTCGTCGTCCGCCACGCCGAGGTCGCCGCCCTCCGAGCCGTCCGGATAGATCGCCCGCAGCAGATCGCCGCGCGACACGTCCCCCAGCGGGGCCGGGAAGGGCTCGTCGCAGCCCATGGCCGCCCTCGTATCGATCGGTGCCAGCGCGAAGATGACGACCAGCCAGGAACGCAGGAGGGCGGACTCGGACGGGGCCATGGTGGCTCCTTTCGGGTGCGAGCGAAGGCGCTCGTACCGGTGCATGCGAAGGAACGGCGCGCGGCGGCTCATGCGATGAGCCCACACGCCGACGGCCTTCGCATACGGAATGGGCGGCGCCGGCGGCCGACGGGGCGCCTCCGGGAAGGAAGCGCCATGGCCAACATCTCGACCCACGTCGACACCATCGAGCTCACCGATCTGGAGGACGGATCGAAGCTCACCGTCGCCGTTCAATCCTGCACGGAGCTGGGCAACCGCGGGCTCCCGGGTCTTCAGGTCCACGTCCTCGGCTACATCGGCAACCTCGAGCCGGTGCAGGCCGAACGCTGGGCCTACCACGCGCGCAGGGCGGGAAGCGACACGTTCCTCGTCGAGAGCGCGTCGTGGAACGTGCACCCAGACACCTTTCGTCCGCACGTGGCTCGCGCTCGGGGATCCGCCGCGGGCGCGGATCGAGGTGAACGTACGCAGCTCCCCGAAGCCCGTCGTGCGCGACTATGCGCTCCCGTTCCGGCTCGACACCTGATGGTAGTCTCTCCCTGTTGTTCGTTCATGCGAACGCGGGGAGGTGGAACGTGTCACTTCGATCGAACGCCGGTGCCCGAAGGTCGTGGCTGCGAGCACTCTCGATCTCCATCGTGGCGCTCCGTGCCGCGGCATCGCTTGCCGGGACGGAGCCCTGCACAGGCGGGAAGGCGGGTCCCTTCCCGTGCTCGCGTGTCGACCTGCTGGCGTTCGTGCCGATCGACCTCCTGGCCGCGCCGGGAGCGTTCGCGGGGGACGTCTGGGGGTGGGAGGATCCGGTCACCGGCGACGAGTACCGCCCTCTGCGGCCTGACCACCGGGGTCTCGATCGTCAAGATCCGCGACCGGAGAGCACCCGTCGTCGCGGGCCTGCCGCTCCACCGGCGCCCCCAGGTGCTGCGGCGATGCGCGTCACCAAGGACCACGCGCTGATCGCGGGAAGCTACCAGGAAGCTTCGTCTGCAGGTGCTGGACCTTCGGCAGCTTCGCACGATCGCAACCCTCCGGTCACCTTCGCGGAGACCGTTCTACGGTGGGCTCAACGGCTCGCACACCCTCGGGCTCGACGGGGCCACGGGCTTCCTCTACGGCAATCGCCTCGGTGCGAACTGCCCGGCCGCCGGCATCCACGTCGTCGACGTGCTGGAGCAACGACGACGTTCGCCGCCTGCATCGGCGGCTTCGGATCGACCCACGACGGGCAGTGCGTCGTCTACAACGGCCCCGACACCGCGCACGCCGGCGCCGAGATCTGCTTCAACTTCGACGTCGGCAAGATCCGGATCATCGACGTCACCAGCAAGTCGGCGCCCGCGCTGATCGCGGAGCTCACCTATCCCGGCGCCTCGTACGCCCACCAGGGTGCCCTCACCGAGGATCAGCGCTTCATCGTCGAGGACGACGAGCTCGACGAGTACGACCTCGGCCACCCGACCCGGACCCGGATCTTCGACGTGTCGGATCTCGACAACCCCATCCTCATCGGGGCCTACGACGCGCCGACGCGGGCGACGGATCACAACCAGTACGTCCGGGGTCGGTTCGACTACCAGGGCAACTACCGCGCCGGCGTCCGCATCCTCGATCTGGCGAACGTCGCGTCGGGGACCCTCACCGAGCAGGGATTCCTCGACACGTTCCCCGGGAGCGACAGCGTCGGCTTCGCCGGATCCTGGGGGCCCTACCCCTACTTTGGCAGCGGCGTCATAGCCGAGCTCGACATGGGCAAGGGGCTCCTCCTCGTGAAGCCGCACCTCTGCGGGATAACGCTCTCTGGAACGCCTCTCCCGGACGGGAGCGCCGGCGTCCCCTACTCCGAGACGGTCTCCGCATCGGGAGGGACCGCTCCCTACGTCCATGCCTCCTTCGGGATCCTCCCGCCGGGAATCACGCTCACGGCTGCCGGCGTTCTCGGGGGTCCCGACGAGCTCGGGGTCTATCGATTCCACGTGCGGACGACCGACGCGTCGGCGTGCGACGAAACAGAGACGCTGACGCTCATCGTCCACGCGGCCGGCTGCCCGCCGGTCTCGATCGGTCCGTCGTCGCTTCCCGGTGGGATCGACGAGGTGCCGTACTCCCAGACGGTGACGGCGACCGGCGGCACGGCACCGTACGCGTTCGCGGTCACCGGGGGCGCACTTCCCGTGGGGCTCGCGCTGTCGACATCGGGCGCGATCTCGGGATCGCCGGTGGTTCCGGGCACCGCCACGTTCCGGGTGACGGCCACCGACGCCTCGGGCTGCACCGGCAGCGCCACCCTCTCCATTGCGATCGGTGCCCAGCCGTGCGGCGCGATCACGCTCGCACCCTCGACGCTCCAGGAGGCCGCACGCGGCGCGCCCTACACCGAGCAGCTCTTCGCGAGCGGGGGTACTCCGCCCCACACGTTCAGCCTCGCCTCGGGCTCGCTCCCGCCGGGCCTCGCCCTCTCGCCGGCGGGCCGCATCTCCGGGATCGCCACGGGACGAGGGGCTCCCTTCACCGTCGTTGCCGCGGACGCCCGGGGGTGCCTCGGCTCCTCGAGGTTCCTGATCGACGTCAGCTACGTTCCCCCGTTCGACTGCCTCGTCGGACAAGGCGCTGGCCAGCCCAATCCGAACGAGGTCCGCGGCTACTACTACTCGACCGCCTTTCCCTACCTCACGTTCCTCCCTTACTCGGCGGGCGCCTGGGGCGTGAACGCGAGCTCGGGCAACGTCGACGGCAATTCCGAGGACGAGCTCCTCACCGGACCGGGTCCCGGACCGACCCTCGGGCCGCAGGTGCGCGGCTTCGACGGCTACGCCGCCCCCCTCGGGAAGATCAACTTCTTCGCCTACGGGACGCTACGGTTCGGCGTCTCGGCCTCGGGCGCGTCGCTGGACGCCGACGCCTACGACGAGATCCTGACGGGAGCTGGACCCGGCGCCGTCTTCGGCCCCCACGTGCGCGGGTTCAACTACGACCGGGCCTCGCTCACCGCCATCGCGAAGCTGAGCTACTTCGCCTACGGGACATTGAAGTACGGCGTCGGCGTGGAGCGATCGGACGTCGACCTCGATGAGTACGAGGAGGTGCTCACGGCTCCCGGTCCCGGAGCGAGCTTCGGCCCCCAGGTCCGAGGCTGGAACTTCGACGGAACGAGCGTGTCGGCCATCGCGAAGATCAACTTCAACGCGTTCCCGGCGCCGCAGTACGGCGGGAATGTCGCGGGGGGCGATGCCGACGGCGACACGGCGGGCGAGATCGCGGCGGCTGGCGGAGCTGGCCCCCCGATCGCATCGTCTTTCCGGGGCTTCGACTACGGACCGTCCGGAATCCTCGGGCTTCCGGGCTTCGACGTCACGCCCTACGCCACGTCCTACGGCGGCCGCCTCGCCATGGCGACGTTCATCTACCAGGCCCCGAACGCACAGCTCCTCACGGGCCCGGGCCCCGATCCCGCCGCGAGCGCGACGTTGTGCGTCTACGACTACGACGGGGCGTCCCTCACGCAGACGTGGTCGCTGACACCCTTCACGTCGAGCTACGGCCTCAACGTCGGCTCCGGGATGTTGAACCGGTGATCCCGCTCCCGTCCTCGATCGTGTAACCGACCATCGCGACGGCGATGAGCCTTTCCTTCCCGGCCGTCCGCATACACGTATGGCCGAGGTGAACCATGACCGACAAGGCAAGGACACGATGAAGACGCCCATGCGAGGGGCGGGGGCCTGTCCCCCGCCGGTTCCGATCGAGACCGGGATACGCCGCGTGACCGGGCTCGCGCTGTCGATGATCCTCGCCGCATCCGCGTTCCCGGAGAACGTCGACCCGAACAACGACGGCTCGCAGTACGCCTACCAGGAGAATCAGGGCTGGCTCAACGCCGAGCCCCTGGGCAACGGCGGTCCCGGTGCCCAGGTCGGCGCCACGGGAGTGACCGGCTACCTGTGGGCCGAGAACGTCGGGTGGATCAGCCTCTCGTGCGCAAACCAGGGGACGTGCGCCTCGGTCAGCTACGGCGTGACCAACGCGAACGGGACGCTCGCGGGCTACGCCTGGGGCGAGAACGTCGGCTGGATCAGCTTCTCGTGCGCAAACTCGGGCACGTGTGCGACGGTGACCTATGGCGTGACGATCGATCCGTCGGGAGTGTTCGTCGGCCGGGCCTGGGCGGAGAACATCGGCTGGCTGACGTTCAGCGCCTCGTCGCCGATCTCTTACCGCGTCCAGACGGGCTGGACGCCGGGCGGGACGATCGCGGCCGACCACCTCGTGGGGCAGGGGTTCGGCCCGCCCAACGCCAACGAGATCAAGGTCTACACGGGAAGCGGCGGCCCGACGGGCGTGGACGTCCTGGCCTATGCGGCGGGACAGTGGGGCGTGAGCGTGGCGTCGGGGGACGTCGACGGCGGGCCCTACTCCGAGATCCTGACAGGCCCCGGACCCGGGGCCGCGTTCGGGCCGCAGGTGCGGGGGTTCCAGCGCAGCGGGACGAGCATGGGCAAGATCAACTTCTACGCCTATGGCACGCTCAAGTACGGTGTCAATGCCGGCGCAGGCGGAGTGGACGGCGACGCGTACGCGGAGATCCTGACGGGACCTGGTCCGGGCGCGGTGTTCGGCCCCCACGTGCGCGGGTGGAACTTCGACGGGAGCGCCATCTCCGCCATCGCGAAGATCAGCTTCTTCTCGTACGGCACGCTCAAGTACGGGGTCAATGTCACGTCCGGACGCGTGGACGCAGACAGCTACGCCGAGATCCTCACGGGCCCCGGCCCTGGGGCGGTCTTCGGACCGCAGGTGCGAGGCTTCGACTACGACGGCAGCGCCATCTCCGCCATCGCCAAGATCAACTTCAATGCGTTCGTCACGCCGAGCTACGGCGTGAACGTCGCCGGCGGGGATTTCGACGCGGACGCCTTCCAGGAGATCGCCTGCACGCCCGGACCGGGAGCCACGTCGAGCTTCCCCTCACGCTTCGTGGGGTTCGATTACGACGGCGCGGCGATCGGAGCGATGCCCGGGTTCGACGTGACCGCGTTCCCGACCTACTACGGCGGGCGCGCCGGCGCCGGAGACGTGAGCGCCGACGGCCGCGAGGACCTGCTGGCGGGTGCCGGCCGCGACAGTACCGCCGATTCGCGCGTCAAGTCGTACGCCTACAGCGGAGCTGCGCTCGGCCAGCTCCCGGGATCGTTCACGCCGTTCGGATCCGCAGTCTACGGCGTCAACGTCGCTGGTGGCACACTCGGCTATTAGGAGGTCGCGCTCGGACCGGGTCGCGCTCGGACCGGGTCGCGCTCGGACCGGCCTACGACCGCGCGGACCGCACCCAGGCAGTGACGGCCGCGTGAACGGGTGCGATCGCCTGTCGCACCCGGTCGCTACCCGCGCCTCCACTTGCGATCATCAGGATGCGCGCCCTTCGCCTGTGAAGGACGCTCCGATCGAGCGCGACGGGCAGCATCATGGCGGCGTGCAGAACCGATACGAGCAGTGCCGTGCGCGCATCGGGGGCTGCCTCGCCCTCGACCGCTCTCTCGATGCGGGCGCGGATCGCGCGCTCCGGACCCGGATCCACCTCTGGATACACCCTCTGCCGGAAGATGCCCAGGAGCCGCCGCTCGTCTTCCCGCAGGATGCCCTCGCGGCACAGCGCCATCGCGATCGCCGCCCGCAAGTCTCCCTGCCGTGCGAACGCGCCCACCCATCCCACGACGTCCTTCCTGCGCGTCGCCGAGGCGACGCGCTGTAGGCACGACCCGAGCACGGGATCCTCGAGCGGCGAGCGGTCCGTCGCCTCCACGAACCTCCGCGGCACGCCCGCGATCTCGAGGTGGCCCGACTCGAGCAGCTCGCCGACGATCGCGCCGCCAAGGGCCATGCGGTACATCGCGGCCCACCGGCGCACCGTTCCCTTCCGGTTGCAGAGCGCAAGGAGCAGGACTTCGTCGTGGACCGCGAGCCTCTTCAACCGCCGGGATCCTAGCAGCGGCCGCCGGGCGGATTGACCTCCGCCGTCACGATCGTCTCGCCGTACCGTAGCTCGTGCCCCGCCTCCGCCGCGGCGAGCGCCTGGGCGAGCCGCGCGAGGGACGCAACGAGATCGCTTTCGGCCGCCGCACCAGCCTCGGCTGCCAGCGCCTCGGCCCGCTCTACGAGCGGCCGGGCGTTCGTCCCGAGGGCGAGGGAGACGTGCGCCTGCTCGACCAGGCTGCTCGACGCTTCGATCGGATTCACCGCGGCATCGAGGAGCGAGACGGCCCGCGCGCTCGCGTCGCGCGCGGCGTCGAGATCGCCGGTGCGGCGCGCGATGAACGAGAGCTTGATGAGCGTGAGCGCCTCGGACCGGCGGACTCCGAGCGTCTGGTGGAGGGCGAGCGCGAGCTCGCAGGTCCGCCGCGCCTCGCCGGTGGCGCCTTCCGAGAGCGAGAGGTTCGCGACGCTTCCCAGCGCGAGCGCCTCGCCGCGGGCATCTCGCGCGGCGCGGTGGACCGCGAGCGCTTGCTCGAACAGAGACCGCGCCTCTTCGCGCCGGCCGGCGTCCCGCGCGATCTCACCCAGGTAGAGGAGCACGAAACCCTCGGCGTAGCGGTCGTCGATCTCGCGGGCGATGACGAGGGCCTTCCTGAAGAGCCCTTCGGCGACTCCGGGCTCCTCGGCCCGCGACCGGAGGACCGCGAGGTTGCCGAGCACCTGACCTTCGAGGCCCCGATCGCCCGTGGATCGCGCGATCGCGAGGGCCTCCGTGTAAGCGTCCAGCGCGGCCTGGATCCGTCCCCGGCTGCTGTCCAGGTTCGCGATGTTGGCGAGCGCCTGGGCAGCCTGGGGCTGGTCGCCGATCTCGCGCGCGATCGCGAGCGCCTCCTCGTAGAGCCGGCGCGCCTCGTGGTCGCGGCCCTGGTCGTGGTGGTGGCCGGCGAGGTAACCCGTGACGCGTGCGACGAGGTCCCGCTGCCCCTGGGTACGCCCGAGCGCCAGCGTCTCCTCGTAGGCGGCGCGCGCCTCGTCCATGCGCCCCTCGTGGTGGTGGAGGCGCGCGAGATCGAGGAGCGCGAGACGCTCGACGTGGCCGTCGCCTGCCGCCCGCGCCCATGCGATGGCTCGATCCTGCGCGTGGCGCGCACCGGGAAGATCGCCCGCGCGCTGGAGGAGCGAGCCGATGGCGCGCGACGCGCGGGCCTGGAGAGCCGCAGCGCCGTTCGCCTTCGCCTCGTCAAGTGCGCGCCTTGCAACCTCGAGCGCCTCGGTGCTCTCCCCGATCCGGTGGAGCACGATCGCGAGCTCGACGAGAGCCTCCGTGTGCTCGGCCTCCCCGCCGCTGGCGCTCGCGGCGTAGCTCCGGTAGAGCCGCGCGGAATCGAGGCTCGCGTAGCGCGATGCCGCGGCGCGCGCCGCCCTCAGGAAGCAGGCGCTGGCTCGCGCCGGCTCTCCCGCGCCGCACCAGTGCGCCCCGAGCGCGGCCTGATGCACCGGGCTCTCGGCTCCGTGCCGTGCTTCGATCGCAGCCGCCGCGGCACCGTGGAGGCGGCGGCGCTCGTCGCCGGATCGGGCGGCGTAGGCGGTCTCCATGATCTTGTGGTGAGCGAACCGGAGATCGGGGCCATCCTCTTCCAGGATCTCGCGGGCGAGCAACGTCGACAGCGCCCGCCGCACGCGGCTCTCCTCGAGACCGCTGGCGGCGATGAGGATCTCGGCGTCCACGATGCGACCGAGCACGGCCGCGGCACTCGTGAGCTCGCGGGCATCGTCGTCGAGCCGCTCCAGGCGGCCGCGGATGATCGTCTCCACGGACCCGGCGGCGAGCCCGCTCCAGTCTCCGTGGGCCGCGCCCGGCATCCACCGCCCGCGCCCGTCGCGGACCACGATCCCGGTCGCCACGGCCGCGCGCAGGTACTCCGCCACGAAGAAGGGGTTGCCGCCGGAGGCGCGGGCCACGTGCTCGCAGAGCCCGGGGGGCGGATCCTGGAGCGCGAGCATGTCGCCCACAACCGCCGCGACCTGAGCGTCGTCGAGCCGATCGACGTGGAGCTCACCCGGAACCGACGCAGCGAGACGCGCGAGCTCGGGTCCCGCCTCGTCCGTGCGGTAGGTGGCGACCACGATCAGCGGCGCGCGCTCCAGGTAACGACCTCTGGCGAGCAGGAGCATCAGGTCGAGGGTGAGCTCATCAGCCCACTGCAGGTCGTCGAGCACCAGGCAGATGGGCTCCTCGCGCGCGACGGCGCGCAGCGTCGCGGCGACGCTCCGCAGCACACGATGGCGCGCCGCGGCGGAATCGATGACCGGGACCGGCGCTCCGCACGGAGGCTGCTCGAAGAGCCCGGCCGCCGCGAGCACGCCCAGGCGCCGTCCGACCATGCGCTCCGCCGCCAGCGTTCCCCGCTCGCGGCACAGATCCGCGATCGCCTCGAACGCGCGCCTGAGGGATTGCAACGGAGCGCCGCTCGACACCGCTCCCCCCACGGGCGGAAGGCACTCCCCGGTGAGGACCATGACGCCGCGCTCCCGCGCGGCAGCGGCGAACGCGAGCAGGAGGCGGGTCTTGCCGACGCCGCTCTCGCCCTTCAGAAGGAGGATCCCGCCTCGTCCCTCGCGCTGCGGCGAGAGCGCGTCAGAGAGCGATCGCAGCGCGGCGTCGCGTCCCGCGAGCCCCGGGCGGTAGAGGTAGGGCTTCGGTCGGGGCGCCGCCGGATCCTCGGGGTCGATCGAGGCCCCCGCCAGGCCGAGCGCGACGGCGACCGCATCGGCATGCCCGATCCGATCCTCCCGCCGGGCGGGCGAGCAGCCCCAGCAAGAGACGATCGAGGACCGCCGGCAGGCCCGCTCTCAGTGCCGACGGCGGCGGCGGATCCTCGATGCGGCGGCGCTCCATCATCTCGATCCGGCTCGGGGACGCGAACGGGACGCTCCCGGTCAGGAGCTCGAACAGGATGCACCCCAGCGCATAGAGATCGGTGCGTGCGTCGAGAGACTCTCCGGCCGTCTGCTCGGGCGCCATGTAGGCGGCCGTCCCCTGCAGGAGGGCGTGTGTCGTCAGGGCCTCGCGAGCGCGCCCGCCGGACAGCGGGACGGCAAGGCCGAAGTCGATGAGGAGCGGGCGGCCGTCCGGGCGCACGAGGATGTTCGCCGGCTTGAGATCGAGGTGGAGCATGCCCTCGCCGTGGAGGTAGGCGAGCGCCGGGCAGATCCGGCGCACGATCGTGAGAAGGTCCACGATGGATCCCGCGTCCCGCTCGCTCCGGGCGTGGGCGTGCAGGGTCTTGCCCTCGTGGAGCTCCATCGCATACCAGGGGGTGCCCTCGTCGACCCCGACCTCGAGGATCGTGACGATGCCAGGGTGGCGGATCTCCGCGAGCGCCTCGATCTCGCGACGCATCGCGCCGAGGAGCGTTGCATCCGGGAGTGCGACGGTCTTGAGGGCGACCTCCCGTCCCGACGCATCGTGGCGAGCGCGGTAGACGACGCCCATGCCCCCGCGTCCGAGCCTCTCGATCGTCCGGTAAGGCCCGAAGCGTTCTCGCGGCGCGGGATCCTCGGTCTCCATGAACCCGCGGGTCGCATCTGCCGCCTCGAGCAGGTTCCGCACGCGAGCGGCGAGCGCCCGGTCGGGGGCACACGCCTCGTCGAGGAAGGCCGCGCGATCTCCTGGCGCAAGCGCCCAGGCCGCGTCGAAGAGCTCGCGGATGCGCGCGGCGCTATCGGGCTCGGTGCCCACGAGGAGCCTCGTGCCCGAGCTCGCAGAGGAGCCAGCTCCGCGCGAACTTCCAGTCCCGCTTCACGGTGGCGAGGCTGACATCGAGCACGGAGGCGGCCTCCTCGTTGGTCAGGCCGCAAAGGTAGCGCAGCTCGACGACGCGGCTCTCGCGCGGGTAACGACCCTCGAGCTTCTCGAGCGCGGCCGCCAGCGCGGCGGTGTCGCAGCTCGCATCGACGACCGCCATGTCGTCGTGGAGGGTGACGCGCGCGCCGCGGCGCTTGCCGGCATCGTGCATGCGGGCATGGTCGATCAGGAGGCGCCGCATGATGCGGCTCGCGATGGAGTAGAAGTGGGCGCGGTCGCGGAAGCTGACGCCGGCCACGTCCGTCAGCTTCATGAAGAGCTCGTTGACGAGCGCCGTCGGCTGCAGCGTGTGATCGCCGCGCTCGCGCCGGAAGTGGGCGCGCGCGATCCTCCGCAGCTCCGCGTAGGTGCGCTCCATGAGCGCATCGAGGACACGCTCGTCGCCGTCGCTCCACTGCCGGAGCAGGCGCGTGAGATCGCCCGTACCTCTCGACATCGGCACTTGAGTCCGGTGAGAGTCTAGTACCACGTCCCAGGGTTTCTCCGCTCGGGGACGGCGGCACGCCCGGTAGACTCGGAGCGTGACCGTCGACGCCGCTCTGGACGCGCTCTACCAGGCTCCGCTGGATGCCTTCACGCGCACGCGCTCGGAGCTCGCGAAGGACCTGAAGAAGACCGACAGCGAAGGGGCCGCACGGGTGAAGGGGATCGCCAAGCCGAGCATCTCCGCGTGGGCCGTGAACCAGCTCCGCTACCGCGCCGGAGCCGAGCTACGCCGCGCCTTCGAGGCGGGCCAGAAGCTCCGCGAGGTCCAGACCGGCGGCGAGGGGGGCGCCGCCATCGCCGCGGCACAGCAGGTGCTGCGGCGAACGATCGACGAGCTGATGACGATGGCCGAGGGCCTGCTCGACGAGGGGGGACATCCGGCCACGGAGGCCACGATGGCCCGCGTGCGCAAGACCCTCGACGCGCTGTCTGCCTACGGAACCGCGCAACCCGATCCCTCCGCGGGTCGCCTCTCGAAGGACGTCGACCCGCCGGGCTTCGACGCCTTCGCATCGCTCGCCCTTGCGCGCCCGCGGCCCGCTCGCACGGACACGCAGATCCCTCCCGATGCCGGGGAGGCGACCGCGCCGGACGCGCTGGTCGCGCCGTCGCCGGACGAGGCGCGCCAGGAAGAGCGCCGGCTTCTCGAGACGGAGCTACGCGAGGCGCGGGATCGCCACTTCGAAGCGGTCCGTCGCTTCACCGAGTGCGCCACCGAGCGGCTGCGCGCCGAGGGGAACGTCCTGAAGGCGATGCGCGGGCTCGACGTCGCGCAGTCGGAGGCGCGCAGAGCCGAGGAGGAGAGCGAAGCCGCCCAGCGCCAGGCCGAGGGCGCGAAGGCGGAGGTGGAGCGCCTCGAAGGCGCCCTCGGGATCGCGCGGGGTCGCGCCTGACGATCGCCGCGCCGGGCCGTCTCGCGGCTACGATCGCGGCCATGGAAACGCCGCTCTCTTCTCTCCCGAGGCACCACGCGTGACCCCCGACGCGGAGTCTCGAGGCCGCTGGATCCGGTGGAGCTCCCGGAACGCGGAACGCTTCGCGGACCGGCCGTGGGCGCTTCTCGGATGGGAGACGATCGAGGGCGTCGAGTGGGATGGACAGAAGGTCTCGCTGCTCGTGACGGACTTCCGGCGGAAGCTCCGTATCGAGCGCGGGCACACGCTGCTCGACGTCGGATGCGGATCGGGTTGGCTGACCGCCGCGCTCATGCCCGAGGGCGGGCGCGCCACCGGGATCGACTTCGCGCCCGACATGGTGCGCGTCGCCCGGCGTGCGAGCCCGGGACCGACCTATGCCGTCGGCAACGCTCGCGACCTCCCGATCGCGGACTGCTCCTTCGATCGCGCCCTGATCTCGTTCCTGCTCATCAACGAGCCCGACGAACGCGCTGTCTTCAAGATCGCGGGAGAGGCGATCCGCGCGCTCCGCCCCGGCGGGATCTGCCTCGTCAGCCAGATGCCCCTGCGCCGCCAGAGCGCGCGCTACGACGAGGAGAAGGCGCGCTACCTCGCGTGGTGGGAGAAGAGATCGACGCTCGGCGCGGATCGGCTCGGCGACGAGCGCCATCCCCAGGTGCTGCACGACGAGGACTTCGGGGCTCGCCTCGGGGAGCGCGCCGGCTGCCGCGTCGAGACCGTCCCCGCCTTCAATCACTTCTGGCGGGACGGAGAGCCGATCGATTGCTCGTGGCGCGTGGACTACGTCATCCACAGGCCGTGAGGACCCCCGGCAGGTGCACGAGATCCCGGTCGTATACTCTCCGGCCGGGCTTGCCAAGCCGTCTTCTCATCGAGGTGTTCCATGAGTGCTGAGATCGTCGACGCCCTGATCGTCGGGGGAGGGCCGGGCGGGACCGCGGCCGCGTTCCGCGCCCGGGAGCTGGGCCTGAACGTCATGGTCATCGACTACGACGACCTGATGAAGCGCATCCGCGACTACGCGAAGGACAAGCTCATCCTTCCCGACTTCGGAGGCGGCGATCAGATGCGCTTTCCCAAGGGCGGCGACCTCGTCGCCGACCTCGTCTTCGAGCCCATCGACAAGGATGCGATGTGCGTCTCCTGGAAGGCGCTTTACGAGAGGCACCGCATCCCGTTCCGCGCGCGGGCGTCGAGCCGACGGGGCCTGAAAGCGAGCGGACGGCGCATGGAACGTCAAGGGCTGGGATCACGCCGGCCGGAAGGACCTCGCCTTGAAGGCGCGCCACGTCGTGCTCGCCATCGGGCGGGCGCCGCGCCGCTTCGACATCCCGGGCAACACCGACGGCATCGCCTACCGCCGGGCCGACGCGGGCCAGTACGTCGGCGAGCCCGCCTGCGTGATCGGCGGCGGCACGAGCGCCGCGGAAGCGGTCATCGCCATCTCGAACGCGAAGGTGGCCGCGGGCGACACGACCGCGGTCTACTGGTCGTACCGCGGCGACAAGATGCCGCGCGTCAGCAAGGCGCTGGCCGAGGTCTTCTTCGAGGCCTACGTGGGAAACGGCAACATCCGCTACCACCCGCAGAGCGACCCGGCCGCCGTCGTCACCGGCGACGACAAGCGCGAGTACCTCTCCGTCCGCGTCGATCGCCGCATCATCCCCGGCCGTCCCTCCGAGAGCACGAGCCTCGAGTTCCCGAAGGAGCGCTGCATCGCCTGCATCGGCGAGGACATCCCCGAGGCGCTCCTCGGGTCGCTCGGCATCCAGATGATCGTCGGCGGTCCGAGCCAGAAGAAGAGGATGGTGGTCACGCGCCACCTCGAGACCGAGCAGCCGAACGTCTACCTGATCGGCGACATCCTGAGCCAGATCTACCTCGAGGCGGACGACTTCCGCGCGGACCCGCGATCGTTTCGCGAGGTGAAGCACCGGGGCAACATCAAGGCCGCCCTCTGGGACGGCGTCATCGTGGCCGAGGTGATCCACCAGAAGCTCCAGGGCAAGACCGACATCAAGGTGGCGCACCCGGATGACGCGGCCGGCGCCGACGACGCGCGGCCGAAGCCGCTCGTCGCGGTGGCCAAGCCCATCACGTCCGACGAGCTCCTCCCCGCGGCCGTCCTCGCTCCCGAGCGGCGTCCCGTCCAGGCCGATGCGTTCCTGGTGCGGATGCTCCCGACCGGCGTGCAGGACATGGAGTACCCGCTCTGGCGCGACCGTCCGATCACGATCGGCAAGCAGGACTGCGACATCCTGTTCCCCGAAGACGTGTACCTCGCCCCGCGCCACTGCACCGTCAGCTTCGTGGACGGCGCCTACGTGCTGCGGGACGAGGGCAGCGACTGGGGCGTCTTCCGCCGCGCGCCCGCCGGCCAGTACGTCGAGGTGAAGCCCGGCGATCTGGTCCAGGTCGGACGGCAATACCTCTACGCCCAGGAGTCCGACGACGGCGGGTTCCACCTCGCGCACGTGGATGGAAGCGGGCGCGCCGTCGCCACGTTCCGCATCACCGATCGCGCGCAGGTCTTCGGCCGCAGCGGGTGCGACGCGATCATCCCGGACAAGAGCGTCTCGCGCCGCCACTTCGCGGCCATGGCGGCGGAGGGGCGGCTCCTGATCAAGGACCTGAAGAGCGCCAACAAGACGCTCCTCCGCGTCAAGGGAGCGATCCGCCTGGAGCAAGGCATGGAGCTCGGCATCGGCCGGCAGGTCCTGGTCGTCAACCTGAAGGAGGCCGCAGCAGCGCAGGCGATCGAGCGCACCATCATGCTCGCCGCCCATGCGGACGCTCCTCCGATTCCCGCACGGAGCGGTCCCGTCGCGATGCCCGCGGCTCCGGCGGCCGTGCCGAAGCCGGCGCCCGCACCGGCGCCCGCGCCCCCGACCCGCGCCCGCCGCCGCGCATCCAGCGCCCGCACCCGCACCGGCCGCCCCCGTCCCGCGCCAGCGCCCGCGCCGGCCGCCGCGAAGCCAGCGGCTCCGGCGGCGGCTGCGGCGCCGAGCGTGACGTTCAAGGGCGTCGGCACGTTCCCCGTACCGCGCGGAAAGACGATCTGCGAGGTCGCCGAGGAGAACGACGTCCCCATCTCCGCGGAGTGTCACGCCGGGATCTGTGGCAGCGACCCGATCAAGATCGTCTCGGGCCAGGAGTTCCTGAGCGACGAGGCCGACGACGGCGAGCGCGAGGCCCTCGAGGACATCTGCGGCCTCCAGGCCGGCCCGTGCCGGCTGGCGTGCGTCCTGAAGGTCAAGGGTCCGATCGTGGTCGAGATCGTCCCGCGGTAGCGAAGCCGGTAAGCCGCCACCGGCGGGTCTCCAGACGCATCTCGCGAAGCTTGCGGCCATCCCATGAGCCCCAGAGCTACTCTCACCACGGGCTGCCCAGGGGCTCGCGTCCAGCCGGTTTCCGCCGAGATCCACGCAGCAAGCCCGGCGCGAGAGCGCTTAGAATCCCGAAGCGGAGGTGCTCCATGGAGAGCCGCCGCTTCTCGATCCTCGCCGCTTCCTGCCTGATCCTCGCCGTGACGATTCCAGCACGGGCCGGCGAGGCGCGCCCTCCCTACGCGGACGCGGAGGCGTTCTCGCTTCCCGCGGCAGCTCTCGCGGAGGCGGCGCGCGCCGTCGCTGTTCCGAAAGACGCCGACGCCTTCGTCCTGCTCGACGCAACGACCTGCCGCTTCGACGACGCGGGACGCAGGACCGTGCGGCGCCACCGCATCTCACGCATCGTGACGGGACGCGCCTCGGGAGGCTGGCTCACCGTCCAGGGGACCTTCACCGCGTGGTACCAGGACCGCGTGGAGATCAAGGCGCGCGTGATCGCGGCGGACGGCCAGGAGATCGCGCTCGACCCGTCCACCATCGTCGACATGGCGCCCGAGAGCGAGGGCGAGACGAAGATCGTGCGGGCACCGCTGCCTGGGACCGGACCCGGCGCCGTGATCGAGACCGAGGTGATCGTCAGGGATCGCGAGCCGATCTTCCCGGCGGGGAGCGCCGGGTCGGTCACGTTCGGCGACGCGGCGATCACGCGGCTCGTGCTCGAGGCGCCATCCAGCAAGCCGCTCAAGGTCGCCTCCACTCTCCCCGCCCCCGCCGAGCCGAAGCGCGAGGAGGCGGGAGGCACGCTGCGCCTGACCTACGAGAGCGGCGCCATCGACCCGAAGGGCGGGACGCTACCCACCGTCGGCTTCGCGAGCGGTCAGAGCTGGAGCGAGATCGCGAAGGCCTACTCCGACCTGGTGGGCGCATCGATCGAGGGATCCGACGTCGCCGCCGCCGCGAAGGCGGCCGCGGGGCTCGATGCCAGGAAGGCGGCCGCCGCGCTGCTCCCCGCCCTCGCCGCCATGCGCGCCCGCAACGCGCCCGTCGGATCGTCGCCGCTCCCTCCGGCGCGTCCCGCCGACGTCCTCGAGAGGAAGTACGGCGACGGCAAGGACCTCGCGACGCTCCTGGTCGCGCTCCTGCGAGCGGCCGGCCACAAGGCCGACGTCGCGCTCGTGCGATCGGGGTTCGATGCCGACGTCTCCCCCGACCTTCCGGGCCTCGACGTCTTCCGCCACGCCATCGTCTTCGTGCCGCCGTCTCTCTGGATCGATCCCTCGTCGCGGGAAGCGTCCGGCACGCTGCCGCCGGAGTGCCAGGGCAGGCTCGCCCTCGTGGCGAGCGCCGCCACGCGGGAGCTCGTCAGGACGCCGGAGGCGGGGGCCGGCGAGAACAAGCTCGTCGTGACCCAGGAGCTCACCCTCGCGGAGCTGGGGCCTGCCCGCATGGTCGAGACCCTCGAGGGCACGGGGGCCTTCGGCACGATGCTGCGCGCGGCCTACGGCGGTCTGGCCGACGCGAAGGTGCGGCCGATGCTCCAGCGCCACATCGAGCTATCGGCCCGGGCGAAGACTCTCGACAGGTACGAGGTCACCGGCGCCGACGATCCGGCCGCTCCCCTGCGGCTGAGGATCGAGTCCTCGGAGTGCGCGATCGGCTTCACGAACGAGCGTCGCGCCGACGCGGGGATCAGCCTCACCGGGCTCTTCGAAGCCATGCCCGACGAGCTTCGCCGCGAGCGGCAGGAGGGCGATCCGCCCCAGGGCGAAGTGGCGCTCGACTTCCCTCAGCAGATCGAGTGCCGCATGCGGGTCCTGCCTCCGCCGGGATACGTGATCGCCGCGCTGCCCGCCGACAAGAGCGAGACGTTCGGCCCGGCGCGCTTCAGCGTGAAGTGGACGAAGGAGAAGGACGGCTCCGTGAGCGGCACCGCCCTCTTCGACTCGGGCAAGCGGCGCTACACGGCGGAAGAAGCCACCGAGGTCCAGAAGGGACTGTCGCCCCTGATCCACTCCGAGGCCGCGACGTTCAAGTTCGACCAGATCGGGCAGAAGGCGCTCGAGAACGACAAGGTGAAGGACGCGCTCCTCGAGTTCAAGAAGCTCGCCGACCAGCACCCGTCCGAGTCGTACCACAGGACGCAGATCGCGCTGGCGCTGCTTGACGCCGGCCTCGGCGACGCCGCCGTCGTCGAGGCGCGCAAGGCCGTCGAGATGGAGCCGTCGTCGGCCCTCGCCCACAGGCGCCTCGCCTTCGTCCTCGCGCACGACACTCTCGGGAGGCAGCTCGGCCGCGGCTTCGACATCAAGGCGGCGGAGGCGTCCTACCGCAAGGCGATCGAGGTCGATCCGAAGGACCAGTGGGCGCGCAACAGCCTCGGCTATCTCCTCGAGTTCGACGAGCGGGGCAACCACTACTCGGAGTCGGCCCGCCTGGGCGACGCGGTCACCGAGTACCAGCAGAACGGCAGCCACGAGATGGACGACCGCGTGGCGTACTGTCTCTTCTACGACGAGAAGTGGGACGAGCTCGCGAGGTTCGCGCAGGGGTCGGACCTGCACGAGAGGGACGGGCTCCTGGCCGCCGCGGAGGCGGCGACGAAGGGCGCGAGCGCCGGGGTCACGCTGGCGCGCAAGACCGTGCCGGACGCGCCGCACCAGCGGCGCGCCCTCATGACCGCCGCCATGACCCTGTGGCAGCTCCGCCGCTATCCCGAAGCGTCGACCCTCCTGCGCGAGTCGGCCGCGGGCGCCGAGGACGAGGCCGGACGCCGCCAGTTCTCCGAGGAGATCGGACGGGTCAAGAAGGTGGAAGACCTTGCTCTGTCGCCGAACGATCCGACGAGCGTGATCAAGCGGCTCGAGATCGAGATCTGCGCCTCCACGCCCGACGAGGCAAGGATCGCGGGCCTCTTCTCCGAAGCGATCCCGCCCGCCGTGGTGCAGAAGGCGGTGAAGAAGCTCGTGAAGGCACAGTCGTGGCCGCGCTCCTACGACGAGCGCTTCCGCAAGATCATCCTCGACGCGATCCTCTCGCTCTCGAAGTTCCAGGTGGACGGCAACGAGGCGCTCGGCTACCGCATCCGTCTCCACCTCGAGGCCGACCTCGTCGAGCAGGAGGACATGTACTTCGTCGTCCGCGAGAAGGACGGCTACAAGATCGCGGCGACCTGGGACACGCTCCCCTGGATGGGGCTCCAGGCCCTCGCCCACCTGGATCGCCGTGACACCGCCGGCGCCAAGAAGTGGCTCGACTGGACGCGCGAGAACCTGCAGATGTTCGGCCCGGGCGATCCCCTCGTGGGGCCCGCATTCACACGACTGTGGCAACCCGGGCAGCTCGCCGGCGCCGAGGTCGCGCGGGTCGCCATCGGGAGCCTGCTGGCCATGGACCTCGAGCCCCAGCGCGCGCTCGACACCCTGCTCCCGGCGCGGCAGGAGGCCAAGACCGATCGGGATCGCGTCGACCTCGACCTCGCGCTTGCCGACGCCTACATCGCCCTCGACCGCCGGCCGGAGGCCATCGAGATCTACGAGCGCCTCGCCAAGGGAGCGCCCAGTTCCTTCCTGGGGTTCCTCCGTCTTGCCCTGCTCTACGACCGCTACGGCATGGTCGATCAGATGAAGACCATCGCCGAGCTCCGCAACCGCGCCGACCCTCACGACACTCTCGGCATCGAGGTCCTCGCGATTGCCGCCACCGCCAAGGGCGACTTTGCCGGCGCCCAGGGCTACTACGCCAAGCTCCAGACGGAGAGCAAGAGCAAGGAGCACCCCCTCGACGATCGCGAGACCGCATGGAGCGCGCTGCTGGCCGGCTCCGTCACGGCCGAGGACGAGAAGCGCGCCAAGCGCGCCGCCGAAGCCCGCACACGCCTCCAGACCAAGACCCAGGCGCTCCACACCCTCGCCGCCATCGAAGCCGAGCTCGGCCACGTCGCCGAGGCCCGCGACGCCCTCTTCGACTGCATCGAGCTCCGCGGAGGGGACCCCGCCTCCGAGGACTGGTACGTCCACGGCCGCATCGCCGAGCTCCTGGGCGAGACCGAATCCGCCAAGAAGGCCTACGCGCAGGTCGAGAAGCCGGAGGAGACCTCGGAGATCTCCGGCTCCTCGTGGACGCTCGCCAAGCGCCGCCTCGCCGCCCTCGAGACCGCGCGCCCCGCAGGTCCGAAGAAGACCGGGTCCAAGCCGTGACGGAGGGCATTCCGGCTCTATGGTGCTCGATGTCTCCCGGGAGTGAAGCGCTCCAGCATCGTCTGTTCGCCTCTCTCGACGGGAGAGTGTGATGCCTTGCCGATGCGCCAAGTGCAATCATCCGCTTGAGCCCGACTGCGTCAGCTTCCCGGACGATCCTGTCGACGAGTACTGGAACCGCTTCTACTCGTGATTGCCCGTTGGAACGCGCACTCGCTCGGCGAGGTCGCGATCTCGAGCGGGATCCCCGCGCGGTCGGCTGACTCCCACCATTCCCTCCCAGCCTCTCGACCGGCGGCCACCGTCGCCGATCTTGGCCTCGTGTCAAGGGCCGCGGCTCATGGCAAAGCGTTGCCAGGCCCCCGGTGGTTCAGGTCTTTCGCTTGATCTGACCCAGGGAGATCAGACCGAGCCGCTTCCAGCCCTCCGAGAGCAGCCATAGCCGTGGCGTCGCCACGGGAGGGTCCGGCCGGACGACCCTGGGCACGCGACACCCGGGACGCCACCCCGTGAAGTAGGGCCCCGAGCTGTAGGGGTCCGCATGGAGCCCAGGACGGCCCCTTACCAGCGCCCGGTAGTGCTTCCAGGCGTTGCAGAGCACGTACGCCAGGGCGTTGCGCACCTGGGTCGGACTCTCGAGCGGCCGCATGTGGTACCGATCCTTGAAGACCTGGCCCCTGGTGCCGAGCGCGCGGTTGATGCCCTTGCCGATCCGGATCGCGAGCGCCTGGATCCCGCGGGACAGCACCTGGTTTGGCGTGCGGAGCTTCCTCGCGAGGCTCTCGCCCGTCACGTGCGCCTCGACGATCAGATGGATGTGATCGGGCTGCACCGAGAACTGGACGAGCCGGAACCCCAGGCGCTTGCGCTCCTTCACGAACGCCCGCTCGATCGGCGCGAAGAGCTCGTCGCGCCGGAGGTTACCGATGCGATCGCCCTTGCGAGCGTCATCGCGATCCTCGGCCTCCCCGTCTCACTGGTGATCCAGATCGTCGGCCTCCACGTGGTGACCGGCGTGTTCTTTCGCGCGAACATCGGGTTCATCGATCACGCGGATCCGAATCGTACAGGCGTCGCCTCCTGGCACCGCTTCTCGTTCCTGCCGTGCTGTGTGCGTTGCTCCCGCGACCTGTAGCTCGAGCCTCGATGGCTGACCCTGATCGAGCCCCGCCGCCGTCTCCCCGGCGACTCCGGTCAGCCGGTCTCCCTGCACGGACGCACGCAGACACGGAAGCCGAGATCGGTGAACGTCCCTTGCGGCAGGTTTGCCGAGAAGTCGGAGGTGCCGGTCTTCGGTCTGCGCCACGCCCCTCCCATCGTGACCATGCTCCCCCGGCCGCCCCACGAGCTCACATCGCTTGTCCAGTCGCACACGCCGCCGACAACGTCGCGAACTCCATAGGGCGACTCGTCGCTCGGAAACGCACCGACGGGCTCGCAGTGAGCTGGGCCCTCCCGTGAAGACACGTTCTTGCAGAGGGTCGGATCGAACCGGTTGCCCCACGGATAGAGGCGCCCGTCGGCGCCTCGCGCGGCCTTCTGCCGCTCCGCGGCCGTCGGAATGACGTAGACGCGCCCGTCGCGCCCTGAGCGCCACGCGAGATAGGCGACCGCGTCCTGATAGCTCACCGAGAAGACCGGCTCCCGGGGATCCCACCACTTCTGATCCCCGGGCAGGGGCATGGGGTCGTGGGGCTCGAATCGGCCTCCCGGCCCCTTGCGCACGTAGAGTCCGTTCATCTGGTCGCGGGGCGCTCGCCTCACGACCTGACCAGGGTCGGTGGCGTCCAGCCAGTCGAGGTACTCGCAGTACTCGCCGAAGGTGACGGGGAAGCGACCGATGAAGAAGTCGTCGACGTGGACGTCGCGCATCGCGCCGGTGGGGCCGCTCAGGAACCTCCCCCTCGGCACGTGGACGAGGTCCGCTCCGATCGCCGCGTCGGTGAAGAGCCGCACGTCGAGGACGACGTCCTCGAGCCGCCCGACGACGAACGGCACGCGCGTGTCGCGGTAGCCTTCCTTCCTGAGCACGAGGAGGTAGCTCCCCATGGGCAAGGCGAGCTTCGCGACCGGGGTCCTGCCGAGCGAGCATTCCCCCACCGGCGTCAGGAACCAGCGATGCTCTTCATAGCGGGAGAGGAGCGCCTCGGCGCCGGGCGGATCGGAGATGATCGCGACGCCGCCGTCGCCGCGGAGCCTCCGGGCGTAGACGCCGTCGTCGTAGACGGCAACCTGCGACTTGTGGAATTCCAGCCTCGCGAGCTCCCGCCCCTGCTCCGCCTTCACCATGTGGAAGTAGTGAAGGCTCGCCAGTTCCTCACGCGCCTCGGCGTTGTCAGGCTCGAAGCCGAGCGCCTCGGCAAGCGCGGCGAGCGCGGCGTTGAAAGTCGTCCCTGCGCGGGCTCGATCCGCCTCGAGCTCCTGCTCGAGCGCGAGCACACGGATCTTGCCGCCCTCGGGCGCATCGATGGGCTCCCAGGCAGGGATGGCGTCGTGCTGGCGCTGCAGCGCCGCACGGTGCGCCGCGATCCTCTCGTCGAGCTCGTAGGACTGCCGGACGAGATCTCGCGCAGCCGCCAACCTCTCCAGGCACCAGCCGTGCTTCCGCTCTCGCTCCTTGCCGCCCTCGATGGCGAGCGCGAGGTCAGACAAGAGGCCTTCGACGCTCGGGTAGCGCTCCTGCTTCTCCCGCTTGAGAGCGCGGAGGCAGACCGCCGCGAGATCTTCCGGCACGGGCACGGTGCCGGTTCGCGGGTCGGGGACGTTGCCTGCGATCACCTTCAGCAGGATCTCGTAGGCGGAACCGCCCTTGAAGGGCGGAGCGCCCGTGAGGATCTCGTAGAGCACGGTGCCGAGCGAGTAAATGTCGGAACGTTCGTCGATCTCGCGGATCCGTCCCGAGGCTTGCTCGGGCGACATGTAGGCCGGCGTGCCGGTCACCGTGCCCTCGACGGTCGCGAAGCCGCGCTGCGCCCGGAGGCTCGAGATCTGCTTCTCGAGCTCGACGTCCGACCGGCTGTCGTCGACGGCCTCGGACCCGCCGCTGGCGCTGCGGCGCAGGGTCTTCGCGAGTCCCCAGTCGAGGACGATCGTCTCGCCGTGCTCGCCGACCATGACGTTGGCCGGCTTGACGTCGCGGTGGATCACCCCGCGCGCGTGCGCGTAGGAGAGCCCGTGGCAGAGCCCCTGGAACGCACCCAGGAGCCTCAGCCGTTCGACTCCCCATGCCTCGGACGAAACCTCGCCCCGGGCGAGGCGGCCGTGCGCCGTTCGGATCTCCTCTCGAAGCGTCCGCCCGGTCACGACGGGCATCGTGTAGTAGATCTGTCCGTCCGCATGCGTGCCGAGCTCGTAGACGGCGACGATGTTCGGATGCTGAAGCTGTGCCGTGACGTGAGCTTCCTCCAGGAAGCGCTCGCGGGCGATCGGAATGTCCGACGCCGCCCGCGGCAGGTCCGGGGCGACGAGGAGCTTCATTGCCACCTCGCGGCCCATGAGATCGCGGTCGAGCGCGAGCACGACCCGGCCGAGCCCGCCCCGCCCCAGCTCCCGCCCGATCGCGTAGCGCTCGGCGTCGCGGGGCGCCCGGACGAGGCTGACGGTCGGCGCGTCCAGCACCGGCTCGCGGCCAACCGGCCTGGCGCCGACCATCAGGAGCGACCGTCCAACGGCGACATTGCCCTCGAACGCGGCGATGGAGCGCTCGACGTCGCCGCCGTGCTCGTCGAGCTGGACCTGCAGGAGCTGCTCCAGCGCCCGCGCCTTCGCTTCGCTGAGATAGCCTCGATCGCGGAAGAGGGCGTCCGCACTCCGGCCGGGCCGACCCGGGAGCAGCAACATCACCTCCACGAACTGCTCCTGTGTGACGAAGTTCATCTGGAGCGCGATGACGGCAAAGAGAAGGTCGCGGCCCCGATCGGGCGTGTCAGTCATTGGGGCGGGCATGGCTTGCTCTGCCTTCCGGCTACTTCGCGCGGCGGGATTCGCGGAAGCGGAGGACCGTCATCTTCTCGCGCTTGAGGGCGTCCAGGGCCTCGCGCAGCGCCGTGAGCTCGGCGGCGGTGAGGCGGCGCTTGGCGAGCTCGAGGATGAGGGTTCCTTCCACCTTGTCGTCCTTGGCCTCGTGCCATTCCTCGCGGTACCGGGCGGGGCCGAGGGGCCTGTCGACCGGCCGGGGGAGCGGCTCGGTGGAGTAGCCGGGTGGCGGCGTGATGACGTAGCGGCGCTCGATCCTGAAGGCGCTCACGCCGAGGAAGTCGGCCTCGCGCGGCGGCGTGCCGGGCTCGGCCTGGATCCCGTTCGGCAGCCAGCGCAGGAGGGTGGCGGCGGGGGCCCCGACCGAGGCTTCGCCCTTCTCGTGAAGCGCAAGCCGCGCCTGCGCGGCCTCGATGCGCTCGCGGAACGGAACGAGCAAGCGGGGCGTGTCGACCGGCTCCGATCCGACGGCGTCTCCGAGGAACTCGGCCTCGACGTACTTGCTCCGGTGCTCGTTGAGCTCCCTGGTGGACGTCTCGGCGTTCTGGCGGCGGAAGCTCCGCCCGTAGCCGCCGTAGCCGTCGCGCGTCTCGACGATGCGGCCGGGCCCATCCTTGCCGAAGGTCACCTCGCGCGTCTCGACCACGCGGCACACGTCGGCGGGTTCCTCGGGCGTCCTGACCAGGCCAGCCGTCTTTCGATCCGCCACGAGCGCGTACCTTCCCTGATCCATATCGGGAAGCTCCCCCGCCGGCGCGAACTCGTCGGTCGGATCGATCCACATCGGCGGATCGTCGACGACGTAGACGATGGCGTGGTTGAACCCGCTGAGGCTCGGGAGGTCCTTCTCGACGTCCTCCTCGAATCCCGCGTGCAGCAGCGCCACGCGCGCGTCGATGTCCGCGGCTCGCAGCAGCGAGACGAGCGCCGCCGCCTTGTCCTTGCAGTCGCCATACTTCCTCTTGAACGTCGTGGCGGGAGCCGCCGGCACGAGCGCCGCGCGCCCGAGCTCGATCCCCGTGTAGCGCACGTCGCCGAGGAGCGCGAGGAGGCGCGTGATCCGGGCGCTCCGGTCCTTCTCGCCCGCGATGGCCTTCTTCGCGATCGCCTCGATCTCGGAATCCTCCTTGCCGATGCGCTCGGCCACGACCCCCTCGTAGATGCGGGCGAGGTCGGCCCAGGAGCTGCCGGTGGCGATCGTGACATGCGGCCGCCGCACGACGTCGGCGGGCAGGTGGGCCTCGGGGACCGGGCGCGCGTCGAGGTGGCCCGTCTCGAACGTGACGCGCACTCGCCCGTCCTTCTCCTCGCGCCTGGGCTCCATGCCAGGCATCGAGCGCAGCTCGTACCGGAGCGGGAGGCCCGCCGGCGCGTCGACCAGGAGGCGTGTGTGCTCGACCGGGACGTCCGAGCCGAAGCTGAAGGTGCCCTGGGATCCGGCACCGGCGAAGGTCTGCGTCTCGACGACGGTGATCTGGAGCTCGACGACCGCGCCGATCGCAACGGCCGGCAGGTGCGCCCGCAGCGCCTTCGCGTCGCTGTAGAGCTCCGCGTCCTGGCGCGCGGGCGCCTCGGTGATGCTCGCGGGATCGAGCCGGTGTTCCACGCCGTCCGCGGTCACGACCCTCGCCTCGATCTTCGGCCGCTCCTGGTGCCAGGGAGCCCAGAAGACGTTCGTCGATCCCCGGTCCTCGACGCCACGCGCCGTCAGCACCCGGTAGACCTCGCGGGCTCGCGTCGTCTGGCGACCGTCCTGCTCGAAGACGAAGCTCGCGTCGTCGAGGAGCATGACGGCCTCGACGTTGCCCGGCGCCGCCGCCCCCGCGGCCGCCTTCAGCAGCGTCGCCGGATCGGAGGTGAGGAAGGCCGCGTCCCAGGGTTCCTCCGCGGCACGCGCCGCAACGATCAGGCTGCCGGCGACCAGGAATGCAGCGACGATCCTCATCGACCCCTCGCCGTCATTCTACGGCCTCGCCATCGTGCGTCGACGCGGCGCACGGGGTAGGCTGCACGCCCTCGATGCCGTCCCGTACCCGCCGATCCGATCCGCCTCGCGACGCGCGCCTGGTGCCGAACCTCATCCCTCCGTTCATCGCCGAGGCGATGGAGCGAGGCCAGTGGCAAGGGCGCTTCCGGGCCGCCTCGCTGTTCGTCGATCTTTCCGGTTTCACCTCCTTGACGGAGACGCTCATGCAGCACTCGCGCGAGGGAGCCGAACAGCTTGGCCAGTGCCTGAACGGAGTCTTCGGACCGCTGGTCGGCGACGCGGTCGGCCGCGGCGCGATCATCCCGCTCTTCGCCGGAGACGCATTCACGGCGCTCTTCCCCCAAAGGCGGCGCGGCGCGACGCTGCATGCGCTCGCGTCCGCGCTCTTCATGCGATCGTTCCTGCGGGACGGCGGCGCGGGTCGCGTGCTGCGGACCCCCTACGGCGACTTCCCGCTGTCGGTGCGGATCGGGCTTTCCCTCGGGGAGGTGGCGTGGGGCATCCCGCGGTGCGAGTCCGGGGCGACGTTCTACTTCCGCGGCTCCGCGGTCGACGGGTGCTCCCGGGCGATCCACGGCGCCGCGCCGGGCGAGATCGTCGCGGACGAACGGATCGTGCCCTCGCTCGCGGAGCACGCCGTCCTCGACGCGCCCCCGGAGCCAGGCGTGGGGGCCAGGGTCGTCGGCCCTCGCGGGCAGTTGCCGGTCGGGCGCGACCGCCCGAGCGGGCTCCCGGCGGACGTGGTGGAGACGTTCCTCGCCCCGCGCACCCTGGAGATGCCCGAGCACGGGGAGTTCCGCGAGGTGTGCACCATCTTCATCTCGTTCGAGGCGCCGAGCAGCGCGAAGGTGCTTGCGAGCAGCGCGGTCACCCTGATCCGCGCCGCGGCGCGTCGCGGCGGCTCGCTGCGGCAGCTGGACTTCGGCGACAAGGGGGCGCTCTTCGTCCTCCTCTTCGGTGCTCCGGTCGCCCACGAGCGCATGGTCGAGAGGGCGGCCGACCTCCTCGTCGACCTGCGGGCAACCGGGTTGGGCGCGGCGTGGCGAGCGGGCATCACGTTCGGCACGGCCTGGGTGGGCGTCGGTGGGGGACCTGGCCGCTCCGAGCTCCGCGTCATCGGCGACGTCGTGAACACCGCGGCGCGCCTGGCGATGGTGGGCACGCCCTCGCGCGACGGCGACGTCCTCGCCACCGACGCGGTGGCCTCGCAGGTCCGCGGAACGCACGAGCTCGCGCCGCTCGGCGAGCTCTCCCTCAAGGGCAAGCGGAGCGGCGTGCGCGCGCACCGGCTCACCACCAGGCGCGTGGCCACGGGCGCCGCGACGTCGGATAGCGCGATGGTCGGCCGGGGAGACGTCCTGGCCGCCCTCGAGGCCCGGGTCGCGCCGATCTTCGACGGGCGATTCGCGGGCGTGGTGACCATCACGGGCGATCCAGGAATCGGCAAGACGCGCCTGCTCCAGGAGCTCGCGGCATCGATCACCGGCCGCGGCGGAGGCTTCCTCCTCTGCACGGCGGACGAGGTCGCCCGCACGTCGCTTCACCCGTTCGCCCGGCTCGCGCGCACGCTCCGTGGCGACCCCGACGGATGGCAGGACGACCCGTGGCTCCGGGCGCTCGAGAGCGGCGACCTCACGGGGCTCGACGCCCGGCTGCGCCTGGACAACACGTGCGCGGCCTTCAAGACCTTCGTACGGCGCCGTGCCGCACGAGCTCCTCTGATCATCGCGATCGACGACGCGCAGTGGCTCGACCCCGATTCGATCGTCCTGGCGACGCGCCTCACGCGCGAGATGGAGGGCGTGCCGCTCGCCCTCGTCGTCGCCGAGCGCCTCGGCGATGACCGGGAGGCGTCGATGTCTTTCGGCTCCAGCGTCTGGCACACGCGGCTCGAGGTCGCGGCGCTCCCCGCGGGCTCCGTGCGCGATCTCGCCCGCACGCTCCTGGGCGCGGATCCCGCACCGCCATTGCTCGACCTCCTGATCCGCCGCACGGAAGGCAACCCGTTCTTCGTCGGCGAGCTGGTCGCGGACCTCCGCGAGAGCGATCTGCTCGCGGTGGCGGAAGACGGCAGGATCGGCCTCGCGGCGGGGCGGGCGCACAAGGTGCCGGCGACGCTCAATGCCGTGCTGATCGCGCGGCTCGATCGGCTCGTCCTCGAGGTGAAGGACGTCGTCCTGGCGGCGGCGGTCCTCGGGATGGAGTTCGAGGTCCGCGTTCTGTCCCGCATGCTCCGCGGGGAGCAGGTCTTCGAGCGCCTGCGCGCGGGCGTGGAGCAGCGGATCCTGGAGCGCGCCGGAGAGCTGTCCTACCTCTTCCGTCACGCGCTGCTGCGCGACGCCGCCTACGGGATGCAGGCGCGCGCGCGCCTGCGCGAGCTGCACGCCGTCGCGGCCGAGTCCCTCGTCTTGGTCCACGCGGCCGCCCTCGATCGTCACCTCGCCGACGTGGCGCATCACTACGGTCAGGCGAACGACCTCGCCAAGGAGAAGCACTACGCGGCTCTCGCGGGCCGGCACGCGGCGAGGCACTTCGACCACGCGCTTGCGGAGCGCCTTCTCGCCCGCGCCGCCGAGCTGGCCGACGATCCCGAGGAACGGTGCGACCTCCTCCTCGTGCGCCAGTCGAGCCTCGGGACCCGCGGCGACCGGGCAGCCCAGGGTCGCGTCTTCGACGAGCTGCGCCCGATGGCATCGCGAGTTTCCCCGTCGATGCAGTCACGGATCTGGGCCCGCCACGCCCAGTTCTGCGAGACCGTCGCCGACTACCGCGCGGCGGTCGCCTCCTCCGACGCCGCCGTCGAGGCAGCCCGCCTTTCCGGCGACGCGAGCCGCGAGTGCGACGCTCTGGTCGGCCGCGGCGCGCACCTCGCTCGCACGGGCGCCTATGCGCTCGGGATCGAGGAGATCGAACGCGCGCTCGCGCTGGCGCGCCGCACCGGCGATGGCGCGGGGGAAGGCGCGGCGCTGCGCGCTCTCGGCACGCTGCTCGACGATCGCGGCGATCTCGAACGGGCGGAGCGGATCTACGTCGAGAACCTCCGGTGGAGCCGCAGCTCGCCCGACGTGGGGAGCGTCGGCATCGCCCTCGTGAACCTCGGGCTGGTGCTCCACAAGACCGGCCGTCAGGAGGAGGGCCGCGCGTGCCAGGAGGAAGCGCTCGCGATCTTCCGCAAGACCGGCGATCGCAGGGCCGAAAGCGCCGCCCTGCTGAACCTCGCCATGGGCCTGCGGGAGTCGGAAGACGTGGACGAGGATCATCCCTCCGGCCCGGGCACCGTGCGGGCACGCGGGCTCTTCGAGGAGGCGCTGGCGATCAAGCGCGATATCGGCGACCGGCGAGGCGAGGCTCTCATCGGCCTCAACCTTGCCGGGCTGGCACGCGACAGCGGCGACCTCGCAACCGCCGAGACCATCTACCGCGCGACGATCGCCGTCGCTCGCGAGCTCGGCGCGGTATTCATCGTCGCCCACACGGTCTTCCATCTCGCCGGCTTTCTCGACAGGACGGGAGACTTCGAGCAAGCCCATCGCTTCGGCATCGAGGCCCTGGAGGCCATGACGCGGATCGGCGCCGTGGACGAGATCGGGGCGCTGCTGTCGCTCAGCCGGATCGAGCGGCACGCCGGCAACCTGGGTCCGGCGCTCGAGCGCGCCCGCACCGCCGTTGCCGTCGCCATCCGTTTCCAGGACGTCCCCCGCGCGCGGTCCGCCGAGTCCCATCTCGGGCTCGCGCTCGAATCGCTCGGAAAGCTCGACGGTGCCGCGGCGGCCTACATCCTGGCCGGCGACGACGGCAAGGGCGACGTCCCCACCTTCCCCGCCGCCGGCCTCGCGCGCATCGCCGCCCAGCGCAACGACCCGACCCAGGCGCTCCGCTTCGCTCGCGAGGCGATCGCTCCCATCAGGCGGTGCCGCATGTCGATCGACCGGATCGAAGCAGCGGTCTCGCTCCTGCCGATCCTCGCGGCTCACGGCTCCTCGGCAGACGACGACGATCGGGCGTGGCTACGCGAGTGCGTCGAGCGCGGCGCCGCCAAGATGATCGACGGCCCGGTCCGACGGTCGTTCCTGGCGGCCAGGGCGCCCGGGCACGGCTGGTAGGGAGCGGCGGCGCCGTCCTCTCTACCGGCCGATCCGCGCGCCCACGTCCACCGCTCCGGCCAGGTGGAGCGCTGCGGCCACCTGCACACGCGCGCGCGGCGGCTGGCACGGGAGTCGCAGTGCGATGCCCCGAGATCCGAGGAGTCCCGCATGAAGTCAGCCGCTCCGTTGCCGAAGCCGCACCCTCGTCCCACCATGTTGCTCGCCATCGCCCTGCTCGCAGTGCCGGCGCGATCCCTCGAGCTCAAGTCACCGAACGAGGACGTCGGCGGACGCTTCGGCGAGGCGGTCGCCGGTCTCTCCGACGTGAACGGCGACGGGTTCGGCGACATCCTCGTCGGCGCGCCGGAGGACAACCCGGCGGGAAGCCCGCAGGACGCGGGACGCGCCTACGTCTTCGACGGCGTGACCGGGGCCCTCCTCCACACGCTCGTGTCTCCCAACGAGGAGGTCGGGGGATGGCTCGGATTCGCGCTCACCGGCGTCCCCGACGTGGACGGCGACGGCATCATGGACGCCTGCGTCGGCGCCTACTGGGAGGATCCCGGGTCGAGCCCGACCGACTGCGGGCGTGCCTACATCTACTCGGGCGCGACCGGCGCCTTGCTGCGCCAGCTCTCCTCACCCAACGAGCAGTCTCCGGGCGGCTTCGGCCACGCCATGTGCGGCATGCCCGACCTCGACGGCGACGGGGCCGGCGACATCGTGATCGCCGCCGTCTTCGAGAGCGACGGCAGCGGCAAGCAGAACACCGGCCGTGCCTACATCGTGAGCGGCGGGACGGGACAGATCCTCCACACGCTCTCGTCTCCCACGCCGACCGACAACGGCCTCTACTCGCGCTCGGTCTCGGCGATCCCCGACGTGACCGGAGACGGCAAGTACGACGTCATCATCGGCGCCTTCGCCGAGTCGTCCGGTGGAAGCCCTCCGGGCTCGGGACGCGCGCACATGTACGACGGCGCGACGGGGGCGCTCCTCCGGACGCTCCAGTCGCCGAACGAACAGATGGGCGGCGTCTTCGGCGAGGGCGTCGCGGGCCTGCTGGACGTCAACGGCGACTGCCGGGGCGACGTGATCGTCGCGGCCGAGGACGAGGACCCCCAGGGCCTCGACAATGCGGGCCGTTGCTACATCTTCGACGGCGCGACGGGCGCCCTCCTGCACACATTGCTCTCGCCCAATATTCAGGCGCAGGGCTACTTCGGCTACTTCGTGTCGGGCATGAGCGACGTCGACGGTGACGGCTTCGGCGACATGATCATCGGCGCCAAGCGCGAGGAGGGAGGCGGGCTCCCCGCCGACGCGGGACACTCCTACGTGTTCAGCGGAGCCACCGGAGCGCCTATCGCGACGCTCACCTCGCCGAACCCCGAGCAGACCGGCAACTTCGGCAACTCCGAGTCCTTCCTGCCCGACGTCAACGGGAACGCCTCGGACGACGTCATCATCGGCGCCAACCGCGAGGACGGCGGCGGCGCAAGCCCGCTCGACGCCGGGCGCGTCTACACGTTCGCGATGGGCGCCGGCATCCCGGCGTCGTGCGGCGGCGGCAACACGCCGGTCGCCGACTTCTCGGGCGCGCCGACCGCGGGACCGGCCCCGCTCGCGGTGGCGTTCACCGACCTGTCCACCAACGCGCCGACGTCGTGGACGTGGGCGTTCGGCGACGGCGGCACGTCGTCGTCCCAGAACCCGGCACACACCTATCTCGCGCCCGGAAGCTACACGGTGTCCCTCACCGTCGCCAATGCCAGTGGCTCCGACGTCGAGACCAAGCCGGGCTACATCACCGTCCAGGGAAGCGGTCCGATCGCGAACTACTTCACGGGCATGGGACGCGCGGCGGGCAATCCGAACGACGTGCGCATCCACTCGCTCGGCGGGACGCTCGAGCAGTCGTGGGTCGCCTACGGTGCCGGCCAGTGGGGAACGCTCGTCTCGACGGGCGACGTGGATGGAAGCGGTCTCGCCAACGCCATCACCGGACCCGGCCCGGGCCCATCCTACGGCCCGCAGGTCCGCGCGTTTCGCGAGGACGGCGCGGCGATCGCGAAGGTCAACTTCTACGCCTATGGGACGCTGCGTTACGGAACCAACGTCGCGGGCGCGGGGCTCGATGCCGACGCCCCCGCCGAGATCCTCACCGGCGCCGGGCCTGGAGGCGTGTTCGGACCGCACGTGCGCGGCTTCAACTACGACGGCGTGGCGGTGTCGGCGCTCGCGAAGGTCAGCTTCTTCGCCTACCAGACGCTCAAGTACGGGGTGAACGTGGCGGCCGGGGACGTCGATGATGACGGCTTCGCCGAGATCCTGACAGGCCCGGGCCCCTCCGCCGTGTTCGGCGCGCAGGTGCGGGGCTTCGACTACGACGGCGCCACGGTCACGGCGATGGCGAAGGTCAACTTCACGGCATTCGCCTCGGCCGCCTTCGGCGCGAACCCCGCGTCGGGCAACGTCGACGCCGACGCCTTCGACGAGATCGTCGCCGCGCGCGGCCCGGGCGCGTCGCAGACCTGCCAGATCGCGGGCTTCGACTACGACGGGAGCTCGATCTCGGCGCTCGCCGGCTTCGACGTGACGCCGTTCCCGGGAGCCTTCGGCGCCCGGGCGGCGGCGGGCGACGTCGACGGCGACGGGGTCATGGAGCTGGTCGCCGCCCAGGGCGAGGATCCCGTGGCGACGGCGGCGCTTCGCACGTACCGGTACGCCGCGGGCGCGCTGTCGCCCGTCGCGGCCGGGAGCTTCGCGGCGTTCCCGGTGGCGCAGGGCGCGATCGCGGGGATGGGGGTGTTCGGATACTGACGCCCCGGACGGGCGCCGGCACGTACAGAGGAGGGGTCGGGTAGGATCGCCGCCATCATGGCGAGCGATGCGGGAGCGCTCATCTCCGTGCGCGCGCTCGACAAGACCTACGAGCGCGGCGGCGAGACGATCCACGTGCTGCAGGGGCTACACCTCGACGTCGCGCGGGGCAAGTTCGTCGCCTTCATGGGGCCGAGCGGCTCGGGGAAGACGACGCTCCTCAACCTGATAGGCGGGCTCGACACGCCGTCCGCGGGGAGCATCGTCGTCGACGGCACCGACATCTCGCACATGAGCGGGCGGGAGCTCTCGGCCTGGCGGGCCCAGCACGTGGGCTTCATCTTCCAGATGTACAACCTCATCCCGGTGCTCTCGGCGTTCCGGAACGTCGAGCTGCCGCTCCTCCTCACGCGGCTCTCCAAGGCGGAGCGGAGGAAGCACGTGGAGGCCGCTCTCGGGCTCGTGGGGCTCGCCGATCGGATGCAGCACAAGCCGCGGCAGCTCTCGGGCGGCCAGGAGCAGCGCGTCGCCATCGCGCGGGCGGTCGTGTCGGACCCGATGCTCCTCTTGTGCGACGAGCCCACCGGCGACCTCGACAGGAAGAGCGCCGACGAGATCCTGGACCTCCTGCAGCGCCTCGTCGGCGAGCACGGCAAGACCATCCTCATGGTGACGCACGATCCCCGAGCCGCCGAGCGAGCCGATCTCGTCCTCCATCTCGACAAGGGCGCGCTGGTGGAGACGAGCGCCGCCGCGTCGTGAAGTACCTGCCGCTGCTTCTCACCAACCTGCTGCGGCGCAAGACGCGCACGATGCTCACGATCGGCTCGTACGTGGTGGCGCTGTTCCTCTTCGGGTTCCTCGTCGGGATCCGCGAGTCGCTGCTGGGCGGCATGGAGCTCGGTTCCGCCGAGCGGCTGGGCGTCATCAACAAGACGTCCCTCATCAACCCGCTGCCGCTCTCCTACGGGGAGAAGCTGCTATCGATCCCCGGCATCACGGGGTGTACCCACATGAGCTGGTTCGGCGGCGTCTACGTCGACGAGAAGAACTTCTTCCCTCAGTTCGCGATCGACCCCGCCACCTATCTCGCGCTCTTCCCCGAGTTCAAGGTGCCCGCGGACCAGTGGAAGGCCCTCTGCGAGGACAAGGCAGGCTGCATTGCCGGCAAGAAGACCGCAGCGCGCTTCCACTGGACGATCGGCCAGAAGATCCCCATCCAGGGTGGGATCTTCCCCGGCCTCTGGGAGTTCAAACTCCGCGGGATCTACGAGGGCACCCGCAAGGAAGACGACGAGTCCCAGTTCTGGTTCCGCTGGGACTACCTCGACGAGAGCGTGCCCCCCGACCAGAAGAGCTACGTCGGCTGGTACACCGTGAGGGTGCAGCACCCGGACGCCGCCGTAGCGCTCGCGAAGAAGATCGACGAGATGTTCGCGAACTCTGCCTGGCCGACGCACACCCAGACCGAGAAGGCGATGGCCGCGTCCTTCATCAACGAGATCGGGAACATCGGGTTCCTCCTGACGTCGGTGGGAACGGTCGTCTTCTTCACGCTGCTCCTCGTGACGGGCAACACGATGGCGACGGCGGTCCGCGAGCGGACGCGCGAGCTCGCCGTGATGAAGACCCTCGGGTTCACGGACGCGACCGTGATGGCCCTCGTGCTCCTGGAGTCGCTCGTCGTCGCCATCCTCGGAGGGGGCGCGGGCCTCGTCCTCGCAGAGCGCCTCACGACGGTCGACATCACCGCCGGGAAGCTCCCGCCGCTCTTCATCCCGCCCTCGGCCCTCGCCTCCGGCGTCGCCCTCACGCTGGCGATGGGCCTCCTGGCCGGCGCTCTTCCCGCGGTGCTCGCGATGCGGCTCAAGGTCGTCGACGCCTTGCGGAGAGTCTGATGGCGCTCCCGCTCTCCTACAACGTCAACAGCGTCGGCGAGCGGTGGCGCTCCACCGTTGCCGCGGTGCTGGGCGTCGCGGGGACCGTGGGAGTGTTCGTCGCGATGCTCGCGCTCGCCCAGGGGTTCAAGGCGACGCTGGTCTCTTCGGGATCACCCAGGAACGCGATGATCCGCCGGGCGGGCGCAACGTCCGAGATGGACAGCTCCGTCGACCACGACACCGTCGCCCTCATCCAGGACATGCCCGGGATCGCGCGCGACGGCGAGGGACCGCTCGTGAGCCCCGAGGTCGTCGTGGTGGGGGCGTTCCAGTACCGCAAGACGGGGACCGACGGCAATCTCCCGATCCGCGGCGTCACGCCGCGCGCGCTGGCGGTCCACGATGGCGTCATGATCGTCGAGGGCTCGGCCGTCCACCCGGGACTCGCGGAGCTCTGCGTCGGGCGCAACGCCGCTCGTGCCTTCGCCGGCCTCGACCTGGGCGCCTCGATCGACTTCGGCGGCAGCACCTGGAAGGTGGTCGGCGTCATGGACTCCCACGGGAGCGCGTTCGACTCGGAGATCTGGTGCGACGCTTCGGTCCTCAACGGGGCCTACCAGCGCCCGAGCGGCAGCTACCAGTCGGTGACGGCGCGCCTCACGTCCGAGGGAGACCTCGCGAAGCTCGAGGGGGCCATCGCGGCCGACAAGCGGTTCCAGCTCCGGGTCGATCGCGAGACCGCGTACTACGCCAAGCAGTCGGTCGCCCTGGTGCAAGCGGTCCAGGTCGTCGGGGGCATGCTGGCGGGCGTGATGGGGATCGGCGCGGTCCTCGGGGCCCTCAACACGATGTACTCGTCGATCGCCGACCGCGGGCGGGAGATCGCCACCCTGCGCGCGCTCGGTTTCGGTCCCGCGAGCATCGTCCTCTCGTTCGTGTTCGAGTCGGTGCTGATCGCGCTCGCGGGAGGCGTCGTCGGCTGCATCGCCGTGCTGCCGATCAACGGCCTCACCACGGGGACGATGAACTGGCAGACGTTCTCGCACCTCGAGTTCGCCTTCAAGATCGGTCCCTCGCTCCTCGCGATGGGCCTGGCGTTCAGCGTCCTCATGGGGATCGTCGGTGGTCTCCCGCCGGCGCTGCGCGCCGCGCGCCTTCCCGTCGCCGTCGCCCTGCGCGAGCTCTGACGCCTCGGCGTCGCCCGACCGATGCTCTTCAACGCGCTCCCCTTCTTCGTCTTCCTGCCCATCGTCTATCTCGCCTACTGGGCGCTGCCGCGGCGCGGTCAGAACCTCCTCCTGCTCGCGGCGAGCTACGTGTTCTACGGATGGTGGGACTGGCGGTTCCTGTCGCTGATCGTCTTCTCGAGCGCGATCGACTACGTCGCGGGGCTCTGCATCCACCGATCGGAGAGCCCGGGGGTGAGGCGAGCCTGGCTCGGCCTCAGCCTCGTCACCCAGCTCGGCATCCTCGCGGCGTTCAAGTACTACGACTTCGGCATCACCGCGATGTCGGATCTCCTCTCGACCCTGGGCGTCCCGTTCCACCCGAGGACATTGCGGCTGATCCTGCCGGTGGGCATCAGCTTCTACACGTTCCAGACGCTCTCCTACACCATCGACGTCTATCGCCGCCAGCTTCCGGCCACGCGATCCGCCGTCAACTTCTTCACTTTCGTCGCCTACTTTCCCCAGCTCGTGGCGGGCCCCATCGAGCGCGCCGTGAACCTGCTGCCCCAGTTCGAGCGCGACCGGACCTTCGATCCCGTCGCCGCGGCCGACGGCTGCCGGCAGATGCTCTACGGCCTCTTCCTGAAGACGGTGGTCGCCGACAACCTGGCGACGGTCGTCGATCGCGCCTACGCCAACTGGCAGCACATGGCGGGCTGGCAGCTCGCGCTGGCCACCTACGCATTCGCGCTTCAGATCTACTGCGACTTCGGAGGGTACTCGCACGTCGCGGTCGGCTGCTCGCGGCTCTTCGGCGTGTCCCTCATGCGCAACTTCGCCTACCCGTACTTCTCCCAGAGCCCCGCCGAGCTCTGGCACCGGTGGCACATCTCGCTCTCGACCTGGTTCCGCGACTACGTCTACCTTCCCCTCGGGGGAAGGCAGCACGGTCCAGCGCGCACGCGCATCAACATCCTCGCGACGTTCCTCCTGAGCGGCCTCTGGCACGGCGCCGGGTTCACGTTCGTGATCTGGGGCCTGATCCACGGCATCGCGGTGGCCGTCCAGTGGTGGCCGCCGCGCACCGTGATCGACGCGCCATGCGGCAAGGGACGGCTGCCGACCGTCAAGCAGCTCGCGGCGCTCGTCATCATGATCCACTTCACCTGCGCGGCCTGGGTGTTCTTCCGCTCGTCGACGGTGCCCCAGGCCACCGGCATCCTCGGACGCATCGCGACGGCGGCCCCGGAGCCCGCCGTCCTTCCCGAGCTCCCACCCCTAGAGCTCCCCGGATGGCTGTATGCGTTCCTCGGCTGCGGGACGGTGGTCCTCGAATGGCTGCGTCGCGATCGCCCCCACGCCTTCGTCATGACCACGCCGTCGCGCGCGCTGCGCTGGTCCCTCTACCTGACGGCTTCGCTCGCCATCGCGCTCTTCGGACAGATGAGCACGGTGCCGTTCATCTACTTCCAGTTCTGATGCGCGCGACGATCGACCTCCGCCCCTACCGCTTCGCCTCGAGGGCGCTCCTCTTCGCGATGCTCTACGTCGGCGCGTGCTTCCTCCTCGACCCGGCGATCGCGCGGTTGCCCGCGAGCATCGTGGGCCTCGTCGCGGGCGTGCCGCCGGAGCTCCCCGCGCTGCGCGAAGCCTCCGGACGCGTCGTCTATCTCGGCGACTCGGTGGTGGGGGCGGTCGCGCCCGGAGAGGATCCCATGACTCGGCTCGTCGACATCGTGGCGCGAGACTGCGGATGCGCGATCCTGCGCGTCAACCACCCATCCTACGGACCGGCGGAACAGCTCGCCCAGCTCCAGTTCGTGTCGCGCGGTGCTTCCCTGCCTCGCGCGGTGATCGTCCCGGTGAATCTGAGGGCCTTCTCTCCCCACTGGACCGAGCGGCCCGCATGGAACTTCCGCGCGCGCAACGCGATGCTCCGCACGGGATGGTTCCTTCCGATCCGGCTCCTCGTCACCATGAAGTACGACTTCGGCGCACTGTCGACGGCGCGGTTCGAGGGGTTGCCCGTCACCGTCCGCGGCGCGGTACGAGGGACGATGCTCGAGCTCGACGGCCGTCTCGAGAGGCCGATGCCCGGCGGTCACGGCCGCTACGTCGTCCGCTATGCAACGGACGCCGCGCAGAGCCCCACGGTCCGCGACCTCCGCGCCCTCCTCGACTTCCTGGAGAGAAGCCCGATCCCGAGCGTCGTCTACTTCACGCCGGTCGATCTCGAGGGGCTCGCGGCCGAGCTATCGGAGGACGACATGGCGAGCGTCCAGCGCAACGTCGAGACGATCCGCGGGATCCTCGGCAGGCGTCCGTACGTCGATCTCAGTGCGGCCCTGCCTCACTCCGCGTTCTGCTACGACCCGACCAATCCCACCGAGCACCTGTGCCTTGCCGGTCGGGAGGTCGTTGCGTCGCGGGTCGCCGCGGAGCTCGCGGCGCTCCACTGACCATTGACTCGACAGTGCGGGACCGCTACCATCTCTGGCGAGACAGAGAGAGAACAGGAGGCAACAGGAACGTCGTGAGAGAGCATCCATGAAGCTCCGCGCCGTCTTTGGCGTGACACTTCTGCTCGTCGTCCCGCTGTCGCTCGTCGAGACAGCGGGCGCCCAGGACGGCAAGGCGCGCAGCGCCGCATCCACACCCAACGACGCGTGGGATCCCCGCTTCTACGATCCCGTCGGCGTCAACGCCGCTCCCCATGCCATGCTCTGGGATGGGACCTCGCTCGTCGCGGGCGGGGAGTTCGTCACCGCGGGCGACGCCGTCGTTCACGGGGTCGCGCGCTGGGATGGAACGCGCTGGCATGCGCTCGGAGGCGGCGTGAACGGGTCCGTCGGTGCGCTCGCGTGGGACGGCTCGAGCCTCTATGTCGGCGGCCTGTTCTCGTTCGCCGGGAGTCAGCCTGCAAGGTCGTGGCCCGATGGGGAGGCACAGAGTGGTCATCGCTCGGAACCGGCATCAGCGGTGGTGTCGCCGCACTCGTCTGTCGCGGTGCCATGCTGTACGCGGGAGGCAATATCACCGGGTCGACGTATCACCACATGGCTGTGTGGGACGGCATCGCCTGGCAGCCCGTCGGGACCGGCATGGACGACGAGGTCTATGCCCTGGCGACGGACGGCACATACGTCTATGCCGGAGGCGACTTCGACGTGGCCGGCGGTGTGGCGGCGCAGGGGGTCGCACGCTGGGACGGTTCCGCCTGGAGCGCCGTGGGAGGAGGCGCTCCGGGAGTCCGGGCCCTCGTCTGGGACGGCACACGCCTCGATGCCGGAGGGTTCTTCACGAAGGCCGGCGGCGTTCCCGCCAACTACGTTGCCCGCTTCGACGGCACCGCGTGGAGCGCGCTCGGGGCGGGTACGACCGGGAGCGTATCGGCGCTCGCGTGGGACGGTGCTAGGCTGTACGTCGGTGGCGACTTTCTGACCGCCGGAGGGATCGGCGCGGCGCACATCGCGCAATGGAATGGAAGCGTGTGGAGCGCTCTTGGGCCCGGAACCAACGACAAGGTCCTGGCAATCTCCGCGACCGGGCCGAACGTGTATGCAGGCGGCGCCTTCAGCGCCGCGGGCGGCACGTCCGTGAGCGGGGTGGCGCAGTGGGACGGGAGCTCGTGGTCGGCCATGGGCGCCCCAGCCACGGGTGCGGGGCTTCATGGCCAGGCCTTGGCCCTTGCCTGGGACGGCGCGAACCTGTATGCGGGGGGAACGTTCGACGCGGCGGGTGGCACCCCGGCGGCCCATGTTGCGCGCTGGGACGGCGCCGCGTGGTCGGCGCTCGGCAATGGCGTTCCTGGAAATGTCAACGCTCTGCTCTGGGACGGGACGTCGCTGTACGCCGGGGGCAGCTTCACCGCGCCGTCCGGTGCTGTCGCACGATGGAACGGAAACGCCTGGGCGACAGTCGGTGGCGGCACGGATGGAGGCGTGAACGCGCTTTCCTGGGACGGCGCCTACCTCTATGCAGGCGGCACGTTCACGAACGCGGGCGGCGTCGCGGCCGCGAACGTCGCCCGATGGGACGGGACGAACTGGGCCGCCCTCGGCTCTGGTATCGACGGAGAGGTCCATGCGCTCGCCTGGGACGGGGCCGGCGTCTACGCCGGCGGTTCCTTCGTCGACGCCGGAGGCATCCCGGCAAACGGCATCGCCCGATGGGACGGTACGGCCTGGAGCCCGCTGGGCGCTGGCGTCGATCGCTGGGTCCATGCGCTTGCCTGGGACGGCACCGTGCTCTATGCGGGCGGAGAGTTCGCCTCGGCCGGCGGCGTAGCCGCCCGGAACATCGCGCAGTGGAACGGGACGACCTGGGATGCGCTCGACACCGGTACGGACGGCGAGGTCAGAGCGCTTGCCGCGGATGGAGCCGGGAGCGTCTTCGTGGGCGGGCGCTTCGTGACCGCGGGCGGGACGATCGGCTATCACGTCGCGCGATGGGACGGCGCCACATGGTACGCGCTGGGGAGCGGGACCGACACGACCGCCCGCTCGCTGGCCCCTGCCCCCACGGGCCTGTACGTGGGTGGCGAGTTCTCGGTGGCCGGCTACCACGCGTCCAGCGGCGTCGCACGATGGACGACGTGCCTCTCCCTGAAACCCGCGGCGCTTCCTGACGGCGCGCTGCAAGTGCCCTACAGCCAGACGATCGCCGCGGCAGGCGGTACGCCTCCGTACGTCTATTCCGTGGCCGCCGGCTCGCTTCCCCCGGGGCTGTCCCTCGCTCCCGCGACCGGTGTCCTTGCGGGCACGCCGGTGCTTCCAGGCGTCTACGACGCGACCGTCGTCGCCAGCGACGCCGCGGGCTGCGTCGGCGGTGCCTCGTACGAGATCGTCATCCACGGCATCGTCGACGTCGTCGCGGGCCAGGGGCTCGCCAAGCCCAATGGCAACGTCGTTCGATCCTACGGGCCCGCCGGCAATCCTACGGGAGTGACGTTCACCGCCTACGCGGCGGGACAATGGGGAACGAACGTCGGTGGCGGGAACATCGACGGCGGCACGTACGGAGAGATCCTGACCGGTGCCGGGCCCGGACCCGTGTACGGTCCCCAGGTGCGTGCGTTCGACAGGCTCGGTGCGCCGCTCGGCAGGGTCAACTACTACGCCTACGGCACGCTGAAATTCGGAGTCAACGTCGCATCCGCGGAGCTCGATGGCGATGGCTTCGCGGAGATCCTCTCGGGAGCGGGCCCCGGATCGGTATTCGGCCCTCACGTCCGCGGGTGGAACTACGACGGCGGTCCGATCGCGGCAATGGCCAAGGCCAGCTACTTCGCCTATGCGACGCTCATGTATGGCGTCCGCACCGCGAGTGGGGACGTCGACCTCGATGGCTTCGACGAGATCCTGACGTGCCCCGGTCCGTGGTCCGCATTCAGCCCTCAGGTGCGGGGCTGGAACGTGGACGGTGGCACGGTCGCGGCGATGGGGAAGATCAACTTCAATGCCTTCGCCGTCAACGGTTATGGCGCCAGCGCTGCCGGTGGCGACGTCGACGCCGACGGCTACTTCGAGATCGCGGCGGCTCCCGGTCCAGGGCCGGCAACGAGCTGGCCGGCCGAGCTCAGAGGATTCGACTACGACGGCACCGGGATGACGGCCTTGCCGGGCTTCGACGTCACCCCGTTCCCGACAGCATACGGTGCGCGAGTGGCTCTCGCGGACCTGCACGGCGACGGGTCGTGGAACCTCATCGCGGGCCCCGGTCCGGATCCGGCGGCTGCTGCGGTGGTCGCCACCCTCGGGTATGCGTCGTCGACGCTCGCACCGCTCCCCGGGAGTGGGTTCTCTCCGTTCGCATCGACCTATGGCGTCAACGTCGCCTGGAGCGAGGAAGGCTTCTGATGAAGGTTTCGACAAGAACGCGCTCGCCGCCCTCGCGATGGCCATGGCGCCACTGCTTGCTGGCCTCGCGCACCGGGCCAGCGCCGATCCGGTCCTCGGCAACGCAACCTACCTCGGCGGAAGTGGAGGAGAGGTCGCGCGGGCGGCAGCGGTCGACGGAAGCGGGAACATCGTCGTCGTCGGAGAAACGACCTCCACCGACCTCCCGATGAGCGCCCCGTGGCAGGCCGCGCCCGGCGGAGGGATAGACGTCTTCGTCTCGAAGCTCGATCCCACCGGACAGTCGCTCGTCTTCTCGACGTATGTGGGTGGCAGCGGCGACGAGCAGGCCGCGAAGGTGGCCGTGGATCCGTCCGGCAACGTCTACGTCGGTGGAAAGACAGCGTCCGCCAACTTCCCACTCGTGAACGCCTACCAGGCAGGCGGCTGGGGGTTCGTCGTGAAGCTGACGCCCGCCGGCGTGCCCGTCTACTCCACGCGCACGACGTCCTCCAATCAAGCCGTCGCTGTCAGCGCCGACGCAACGGGCGCCGCGTTCATCACGAGCGTGTGGGCCGGATCGGCGTTCGTCCGCAAGCTCGATGCCTCGGGCTCCGCCATCATCTTCGAGACGGCGGTGAGCATGCCGAACGGAACGGCCGGCGCCGGCAACACCGTCGACGCGGCCGAGCGACGTACCTCACCGGGACGAGCAACAACCTGCTCGACACCGACGTGCTCGTCGCCAAGGTCGATCCGGCGGGAACGCTCGTCTGGTCCAAGGTCTTCGGCGGTTACGGCGACGATGGCGGGACCGACATCGCGATCGACGCCTCGGGTAACAGCTACGTCACCGGATACACGATGAGCGCCGGCACGTTCTCCGGCGCCATCCAGCCCACCCTCGCCGGAGACCTTGACGCCTTCGTCATGAAGCTCGATGGCGCGGGCAACGTCGTCTATCGCACCTACCTGGGCGGCGACGCCCCCGGGGCCGACTCCGAATCGGGCGGGGGAATCACCACGGACGCCGCTGGCAATGCCTATGTCGCCGGATCCACGAACGCGAAGGACTTCCCGATCCGCGACGCGCTGGATCCAAGCACGAGCGGGCAGTCCGCCTTCATCGCGAAGATCGACACCGCCGGTGCGAGCCTGGTCTTCTCGACCTTCCTCGGCGGTGAAGGCGGGGAGTGGGCGAACGACGTCGCGCTCGATCCGGCGGGTCGCATCGTCGTCGCCGGCGAGGCGGCCTCACGAGACTTTCCTGTGGTCGCGGCGTACCAGCCAAGTCGGAACGGCCCCTGGGACGCCGCCGTGGCGAGGATCGACGACCGGTGCGGGAAGGTCGGCCTGACTCCCGTATCGCTTCCGCCCGCATTCCTGAGCACGCCGTACATCGGAACGGTGTCTGCCAGCGGCGGCGTGCCTCCCTACACGTACGGTGTCGTGGGCGGCGCGCTCCCACCGGGGATGGGCCTCTCGCCGGTCGGGGTCCTCACGGGAACGCCGACTTCGACCGGATTCTTCAACGTCACGGTGCGCGCCGCCGACGCGCTCGGCTGCGAGGGAGCCGAGGGCTACTACATTCCCGTGTGCTCCGCGCCGCTGCTCGTCTCGCCGCCTGGGCTTCCCGACTCCGTCCAGGGGGCCTCCTACTCCGAGACGCTCTCGACGACCGGAGGTTTGGCACCCTACAGCTACGCGACGACATCCGGAGTGCCGCCGACGTACTCATTCCTCGGTTTCTCCGGAGAGCTGAGCGGCCTGATGATCGTTCCAGGCGCCTCCACGTTCGAGGCGACCGCGACGGACGCCGAGGGCTGCACCGGGACACGCTCCTACACGATACGTGTGTGCGGGAGGATCGAGCTCGCGCCCGTCGAGCTCCCTGCGGGCCGCGCGTCCGCCAGCTACAGCGCCAGCATGAGCGCGAGCTTCGGTGTCGCGCCCTACCAGTTTGCGCTGTCGGGCGGCGCGCTTCCGCCGGGACTGTCCCTCTCGTCGAGCGGAATCGTGAGCGGCATCCCGGCGGCCGCCGGAACATTCACTTTCACCGTCGGCGCGACCGACGCAGTGGGGTGCGCCGGGTCGCAGAACGAGACGATCGTCGTCGGTCCGGCTGGCTGCTCAATCGTCGTGGCTCCCGGCCGCTTGCCACGCCCGGCCGTGGGCATTCCGTACCAGGCGACCCTGAGCGCGTCGGGAGGAGCGCCGCCGTACCAGTTCGCGATCGGCGCGGGTACGCTGCCCGGGGGTCTCACGCTCTCGGCGGGCGGGGTGATCTCCGGAACGACGAGCTCACGAGGACACCACCCGCTTGCCATCCAGGTCACCGATGCCGGCGGTTGCACCGGCGTCGGCGCCTACGAGCTGGAGGTCGGCGACGACGTGCTGGTCGGTCCAGGACCGGGCCCTGCCAATCCGGCGATCGTCATGGCCTACGATGCGAATGCTCGGCAATCGCCCCTCGGCTTCTACGCATACGCGGCGAGCGACTGGGGGACAAACGTCGCCGCGGGCGACGTCGACGGTGCCGGCCACGCGGAGATCGTGACCGGGCCAGGTCCCGGCCCCGTCTACGGGCCACAGGTACGCGCCTTCCGGCGCGACGGCGTGGCGCTGCAGAAGATCAACTTCTACGCCTACGCCACGCTCAAGTACGGCACGAACGTGAGCGCTCGGAACGTGGACGGCGACCCATACTCGGAGATCGTGACGGGCGCGGGTCCCGGCGGCGTCTTCGGACCCCACGTCCGGGGATGGAACTACGACGGGACGGTCCTCTCGGTGATCGCCAAGATCAGCTACTTCGCGTATGGCACGCCTCGCTTCGGGGTCAACGTGGCGGGCGGCGACGTCGACGGCGACGGGAGCGACGAGATCCTCACCGGTCCAGGACCGTCTCCCGCGTTCGGGCCGCTCGTGCGCGGCTGGAACTACGACGGCTTCATCCTGAGCTCCATCGGGAAGATCAACTTCCTGCCATTCGCCGTGCTCCAGTATGGCGTGCGCGAGGCCTCCGCCGACGTCGACCTCGACGGCTACGACGAGCTCGCCTGCGCCAATGGTCCTGGCCCGACCCTCGACGGCCTGTTCCTGGGATACGGCTACGACGGCGCGAGCATCGTCTCGCTCCCGGGTTTCATGGCGTCCGAGTCGTTCGGATACGGCGGCCGTATCGCGATGGGCGACGTCGTGGGGGACGCTGCCGACGATCTCGTCTACGCGAGTGGCCCGAACCCCTACTTCGCATCATCGCCCTGGCTCGCGAGCTACGACGGGACGTCCCTCCTGGTCCTCGGGAGGCTGTTGCCACCGTTTGCCTCCGGCGTCGATCTCGGTGCCGGAGACCTGGGTCTGTAACGCATCGACGGCCCAGCACGCCGCACTAGCTTCCGCTTCTACCCTGCAGGACGGCGCCGGCGCCGGACCGGCGCGTCTGCGGCAACCAGCGGCTCGGGCAAGCTCCAGCCGCCGTCCACGAGCAGGATGCTCCCGTTGATCCACGCGGCGCGATCGCTCGCGAGGAAGCAGACGAGCTCGGCGATCTCCTCCGTGCGCCCGAAGCGGCCCGCGGGGATCTGGCCGAGCACCTCGCGCCGCAGCTCGTCGCTCGGCCAGAGGCGATCGGCGGCGCCCGTGCTCTCGAATGGGCCCGGAGACACCGCGTTCACGCGGATGCCGAGGGGCGCCCACTCGGCAGCGAGAGTGCGCGTCATCGCCTCGACGCCGGCCTTGGCGCAGGCGGAATGGACGACGCCGGGCTTGCCGTCGCGCGCGTAAGGGGCCGAGACGTTGACGATCGCGCCTCCGCGGCCGCGCATGACGCGGGCCGCCTCGCGCGACATGAAGAAGACGCCGTTGAGCGCGATGTCGATGACGCTCCGGAACGCCTCGGGCGCGAGCAGGAGCGACGGGCGGATGAAGTTGCCGGCCGCGTTGTTGATCAGGACGTCGACGCCTCCGAAGGCGTCCGCCGCAGCGCGTACCGCGCGACGGCACGCCTTCGCGTCGCGCACGTCCAGCGTGACGCTCCGCACGGCGAGTCGCTCCCGCCGGGCGATCTCGATGAGGTCCGTGTGGTGCGCCGGATCGCGGCTCGCGCAGACGACGCTCGCGCCAAGCCTCGCGAGACGCAGAGACACCGCCAGGCCGAGGCCCGTACCGCCGCCCGTCACCAGCGCCGACGTCCCCTCGAAGGTCCCGTCAGGCAGGAACGCGTCGCTCACGCGGGCTCGCGCGGCCAGGTCTCCGAGAGGCGTTCCGTATCGAGGTAGTCCTGGAGCTCCTTCACGAGACCTCCCTCGATGCGGAGGATGGTGACGCCGCGATTACCGTAGGGACGGCCGTCTCGCGTGGTGCCGGCGTTGGTCCACTGGACGATCGCGCGATCCTCCGCGACACCAGCCCAGACCACGTCGAACGCGAGCCCTCCCCGGAAGAGCCGCTGGTTCTGCTTCAGGAAGACGCGGACCGCGCGCTTGCCCTCGAACCTGCCGCCGAACCGGCGGCCAGGGAACTCGAGCACGCAGTCCTCCGCGAGGCGATCGAGGAGCGGAGCCGGATCTCCGGCGGACAGCGACCCGAAGATGGCGCGGAGATCGACGGCGGAGATCGACATCGCCGCGAGCATACCTGGGAGGCGCGCCACGGACGAACTCCTTGGTCCCCGATCTCGTAGATCTCTTCATGAGGGGACGAGCCGTCTCGCCGCTCCGCAAGACCTACGTGGAGGAACGGATCTTCGTGGCGCTGCTCTTCGGAGGCGTCGCGGTCCTGGTGAGCCGGGGAGCGTTCGAGCGGAGCCTCGACAGCTCGCTGAAGCTAGGCCTCGTCGTCGCCGTCATCGCCGGCGCCCTCGGCTTCCACGTCTTCTCCTTGCTCCTCGCCGTCGGCCTCTCGAGCGGCAGGAGCTCGGCCTGGGGCCGCGACGTCGACGACTTCTCGGCCGAGGACGAGGAGATCTTCCCGTGGGCCTACACGACCGACGCCAGCATCGGGCGCGTGCCGCCCAGGGCGGAGCCCGAAGAAGAAGACGACGTCACGGAGGAGACAGCCGGCGTCGCGAGCGAGCAGGCCGCCGAGCTCCGGAAGCGACTCGAAGTGAAGCGCTCGCGCTTCGCCCGGCCGTAGCTTCGCCCCGCGACCCGCCCCGCGGCGCTCGATCGAAACGGACCGGGCGGTATGCTCGCAATGATGAAGACGACGCGCCGGGAGTTCCTCGCCGCGGGAAGCGGCGCCATCGTCCTCCTGGGACTCGATGGCTGCAAGCATCGCCTGCCGCCGACCTCCGAGCTGCGCGTGGCGAGATCGACCGCGGCGGCCGGAGATCGCGTCACGGTTCGGGCGACGGTGAATGGAGCGGCTCGCGAGCTCTCGGTCGCCGCCGAGGAGCCCGCCCTGCACGCGCTGCGCGATGGTGCCGGGCTCACGGGTGCCAAGCCGGGATGCGGCCAGGGGGTGTGCGGCGCGTGCACGGTGCTGGTCGACGGGAAGCCCGTGGCATCGTGCCTGCTGCCGGCGACCTCCCTCGAGCGCCGCGAGGTGACGACCGTCGAAGGGCTTGGCAGCACGCTCCATCCCGTCCAGCGAGCGTTCATGGCGAGGGACGCGATGCAGTGCGGGTTCTGCACGCCAGGCTTCGTCATGGGGGCGGTGGCGTTCTACGAGGAGTGGCACAAGGACCACGCGGGCGTCGCGCCATCGCGCGACGAGGTCGCGCGCGCTCTCGCGGGGCACGTCTGCCGTTGCGGCGCCTACGATGGCATCCACGCCGCGGTGCGCGACGCGTGCGCGGGCGGGTTCGACGATCCCTCGGCGGCGTTCGCCACACCCAGGTACGAAGCGCTCGAGAAGGTCACCGGTCGCGCCAAGTACACGGTGGACGTCTCCCTCCCCGGCATGCTCGAGGCGGCCATCCTCCGCTCGCCTCACGCCCACGCCCGCGTCAAGGCGATCGACGTCTCGGACCTGGCGTCGGTCCCGGAAGTGCGGGCCGCGATCCGGCTCCTCGGTGACGACGGCCTGGTGCGCTTCGCCGGGCAGGAGATCGTCGCGGTCGCCGCGACCGATCGGCACGCGGCTCGCGCCGCGCTGCGGCGCATCGAGGTCGACTACGACGTCCTGCCCGTGACCCTCACCATCGGGGACGCTAAGCGCCCCGACTCCGAGCCGGTGTACCGATCGAAGAAGAGGTACGCGCCGATGACCGGCGAGGGCCCGAAGGTCCCCTCCATCTCCTGGAAGGGAAACCGGCGAGGTCCGATCTTCTTCTTCGGCAAGCACGGAGGAAGGGCCGAGAGCGCCATCGCCGGGGCGCGGGAGGACGGAGGCAGCGCGGTGAGCGGGACCTGGACCACCGCGGCGCAGTGCCACAGTGCGCTCGAGCCCCACGCCTGCGTGGCGTCCTGGAAGGACGGCGCGCTCGAGGTCCACGTCTCGACGCAGGCGGTGACCCGCATGAGGGAGGACATCGCGCACCGCTACGAGATCGCCGAGTCGAGCGTGCGGGTCCTCGCGTCCTATGTCGGCGGCGCCTTCGGCGCGAAGGCCGTGCTCGGTCCGGAGATCATCGCCGCCATCGATCTCGCGCGCGCCGCCGGCGCTCCGGTCCGCATCGCGCTCGACAGGCGCGAGGAGCTCGCCGTGGGCGGGAGCCGGCCGGAGACGGAGATCGCCCTGTCCCTCGCCGCGACGAGGGACGGCGCTTTCGGCGGCCTGAAGGTGCGCGCTTACGGTAACGCCGGCGTCGCGGTGGGAAACGCCGTGACGCCGCTCTTCCGGGTCCACTACGCGCACGGCGACTCGCCGAAGAGCCTGAAGGAGTGGGACCTCGTGACGCACGCCTCCCCGGGCGCGCCATTCCGCGGTCCCGGCGGTCCGCCCGCCTACTGGGCGCTCGAGCAGGCCGTGGACGATCTCGCGTCACAGCGCGGCGAGGATCCGATCGCGTTCCGCAGGCGCTGGGACGAGAACCCTCCGAGGATCGCACTCTACGACTGGGCGGCCGGCCTCGATGTGTGGAAGCGGCGCCGCGCGGCGTCCGGGAGCGGGCGCTTCCGTCGCGGGATCGGCCTCGCCACGGCGAGCTGGTTCCACTTCCCGCAGATCGACACGGAAGTCGAGGTGGGCATCGACGGAGATCGCCTCTACGCCGCGTCGAGCACTCAAGACGTTGGAAACGGCACGCGCTCCGTCATCGCCGGGACCGTCGCCGCCGTCTTCGGGATCGACCCGCGGTCGGTCGACATCCGTATCGGCGATTCGCGCTTCGTCGAGGGGCCGATGTCGGCGGGAAGCCGGACCACCGCATCGCTCCAGCCGACGGTCGAGCGCGCGTGCAAGGAGCTCCTCGCCGCGATCCTGGCGTCGCGCGACGGCCTCGCCGACCCGCGTCCCACGCGTGACGGGATCGCGCACCGCGGCGGGCTCCTCCCGTGGAGCGAGGCGTTCGCATCGTCGAGAGTGCGGCGCGTCGTCGGCCGACGGCCCGGAGACGAGAAGCACGTCCTTCCCATCGCCGTCGACGTCGGGGGCAAGCTGAAGGTGGGACGCCACATCACCGGGGCGGTCCAGATCGCGGAGATCGAGGTGGACACGAGGCTCGGGCGGATCCGGGTCCTCGAGGTGTGGGGCGGCTACGGGACCGGCCGCATCGTCTTCCCGGAGCTCGCCCGATCGCAAGCCGCGGGCGGCGTCATCCAGGGGATCGGCTACGCCCTCTTCGAGGAGCGCCGCCTGGATCCGGGACGCGGCTTCCTCCTCACGTCGAGCCTGGATCACTACCGGCTTCCAGGCATCGGCGACGCGCCCGAGATCCACTCCCACTTCCACGAGGAGGGGTTCGAGCACGCCGTGTCGCGCATCGTCGGGCTCGCGGAGCTCGTCACGCTCCCGACCGCCGCGGCCATCGGCAACGCGGTCGCGAACGCAACGGGATGGCGGGCGAAGGAGCTGCCCCTTCGCGTCGACCGCGTCCTCTCCGGAGCGCGCGCGTGAAGGCCGCGTTTCCCGGCTCGATCGAGGACACCGCCCGGCTCGCCGAAGCCGGCGCGCTCGTCCGCGCCGGAGGCACCGACCTCCAGGAGCGCATCGAGCTCGGACGAGCTGGCGGCGACCTCGTCGATCTGCGCGACGCCCGGGGGCTCGACGAGTTGGGCTGGAAGGACGGCGGCCTCCGGATCGGCGCGATGGTCCGGGTGGCGGCGATCGGATCCCATCCCGACGTCCGGCGCCACTACCCGGGTCTCGCAGCCGCCGCATCCGACCTCGCCACGCCGCAGATCAGGAACGTCGGGACGCTGGGCGGCAACCTCCTGCAGAAGGTCCGTTGCTGGTACTTCCGCAACGCGGAGGCGCAGTGCTACAAGAGCGGCGGCGATCGCTGCCGGGCACGCGAAGGGGATCACCTCTATCACTCCTGCTTCGACCTCGGCCCCTGCGTCGCGCCTCATCCTTCCACGCTCGGCCTCGCGCTGCTCGCCTACGACGGCAAGGTCCTCGTGCACGGCAAGGCAGAGCTCGCGATCGCGGACCTCTACGGCGACGGGAGCGATCCCACCGCCGAGCACACTCTCGGCCCGGGCGATCTGCTGACCGCGGCGGTCCTCCCTCCGCCAACGGCCGGCGAGCGCGCCTCCTACGTGCGCACGATCGCGAGGGCCCGAGGGGAGTGGCCGCTCGTCGAGGCGCTCGCACGCGTCGTGGTCACCGGTGGACGCGTCGAGCGGGCGGCGGTCGCGGTCGGCGGTGTCGCGAACATCCCCCTGCGCCTGCGGAGGGTCGAGCAGGCGCTCGCGGGACGGGACCCCTCGAGCGACGACCTCGCGCGGGCCGCGGACCTCGCGGCCGAGGGAGCGCGGCCACTCCCGATGACCGGGTACAAGGTCGAACTGGTGGTGGCGACCGTGCTCGAGGCGCTCGAGCGCGCGGCCGCCGGGGGTCCGGCATGAGCGTCTGCCAGTGCCTCCGCTGGAAGGGCTATCACCGCGCCCTCCAGCCGGAAGAGATCGAGCTCGCGTTCCAGCGGAACCACGTGCCCTACACGTGCCTGCACACCGGACAGCCGTGGGGCCCGGATGGCGACGTCGCCGCACCGGAGGCCTGCGCGTCCGGCCGCGACTGCTTCGAGGCGAGCGAGACGCTGATCGCGCGCGTGCGCCGCGCGCGCAGGTCCAGAGGCGCAGCGCCGTGAAGGCGTCTCACCGGGATCCCTCGGGCCCATGCTCAGGGGAACGAGGCTGCGAGGGCGCCGGCGCGGCGCGGGTGGCCGCCACGTACTCGGCGACCGCCGTGTCGCCGATCCCGTTCGCGATGGCGAGCGCGGCGTCGAGGATAGGGATGGCTTCGGACCGGCGGCCAGCGTCCCAGAGGACGCTCCCCTGGTTGGCGAGCACGCGCGCCTCGCAGCGGCGATCGCCGACCTCTCGGGCCAGGTCCAGCGCCGCGGCGTAGAGGGGTGCCGCCTCCTCGTGCGCGCGTCCATCGGTGAAGAGGTTCGCCAGGTTCAGGCGCACCCAGGCCTCGCTGCGGCGATCCCCGATGTCGCGGTGGATCGCCAGCGACTGGCCGTAGAGAGAGCGCGCGGCCTCGGGATCCCTGGGCGCCACGAGCCGGCCGTAGTTGCCGAGCGCGATCGCCTCGTGGCGCCGATCGCCCGCGGCCCGCATCACCGCGAGCGCATCCTCGAACGCCGCTCGCGCGTCGTCGAAGTGCCCGGCGTCCATGGCGAGGATCGCGAGGTTGCCGAGCATCCGTCCCTCCTGGTAGCGATCGCCGACCTGGCGCGCGATCGCGAGCGCCTCGCGGCAGAGGCGCGCCGCCTCGTCGAAGCGGCGGAGGTTCTGGTAGAGCCCTCCGAGCTTGCCGATCATCGCGGCATGGCCCCGCTGGCTTCCCAGCTCCTCGTGGCGCCGGATGGACGTGTCGAAGAGCGCCGCGGCCTCGCCCATGCGTCCCTGGTCCTGGTGGACCGCTCCGAGAGCGCCCAGGATGCGGCCTTCGAGGAGCCGCTCCCCCGCTGCGCGCGCGACCGCGAGCGCCTCGTCGTACGCCGCGGTCGCGTCGGCCATCTCCCCGCGCTGGTGATGAAGGACGCCGAGCGCCCGCAGGCCGTCCGCGAGCGCCGCCATGTCCGCCGTCGCGCGCGCATCCGCCAGCGCCGCCGCGAGCTCCTCCCGGGCGTCGTCGACCCTGCCGCGGACCAGGAGGATCCGCTCCCCGAGCTCGCGGCGCGCCGCAACGGATGCGGCGCACGGCGTGTCGTGCAGGGCGAGACACTCGCGATAGAGGCGTTCCGCCTCCTCGTGAGCGTAACGGGCCGCTGCGGCGCGGGCGGCATCGAGATACCGCGCCCGTGCCCGGTGAAGCGCTCCCGCACGGTGCCAGTGGCGCGCGATCGACGCAAGGTGCAGCGGCGCCTCTTCCGCGGGCGAGGACTCCAGCACGCCGGCGGCGGCTCCGTGCAGGAACGCGCGACGCGCGGGATCGGTTCCGTCGTAGGCGATCTCGCGGATCTTGTCGTGGATGAAGCGCGACGCGCCGTCGTGCTCCTCGACGACGTGGCGGCGGCGCAGCTCGTCCCAGGCGAGGCGGAACGCCTCTCCGTCGATCGCCGCGATCCCGGACAGCAAGGGAAACGGCGCGACCCGCCCGGCAACCGCCGCGGCCTCGACGAGATCTCGCGCCTCGCGCGACAGCGCGTCGACCCGCACCGCGAGGAGCTCCCGCATCGTGCGTGGAAGCGGCAGCGCCTCGTACGTCAGCCCGGGTGCCGTGCCGTGCGCGCCCGGGACGATCCAGCGCCCCTCCCGATCCCGCGTCACCATCCCGGTCTCCATCGCGCTGCGCACGTACTCGGCAACGAAGAGCGGGTTCCCCTCGGTGTGCTCCGAGAGGGATCTCGCGAGCTCCTCGGGCGCCCGGGGCAGCGCCAGCATGTCGCGCACGATCTGCGCGACATCCTCGGGATCGAGACGCCCGACCGCGAGGGCGCCCGCGCCCCCGGAGCGCATGCGATCGAGGAGCTCCCCGGTGTCCTCGCTGCGCAGCGACGTGAGGAGCAGGATCGGCAACGATCCGCCGGCGATGGCGCGCGCCAGACGATCGAGAGCGTCGATCGTGAGCTCGTCCGCCCACTGCGCGTCGTCGATCGCAACCGTCACGGGGATCGCGCTCGCAACGCGCCGCAGCACCTCCGTGACGCCGTAGAGCACGTGTTCGCGACCCTCCTCGGGCGGGAGATCGGCCGCCTCCGCGCGCTGGCCCCCCGGGCTCGGAAGAGAAGGCTCGTAGAGCCCGAGCGCCGCAGCGTACGGCCCGAGGATGCGTTCGATCTCCGCCGCGCCGCGCGCGCGGCAGCGATCGCCGACGGTCTCGAGCACCTCGCGGAGCCCGTGCAGCGGCCCGCCCCCCGCGTGACACCCACCCGAGAGGACGAGCGCGCCACGCTGGATCGCGATGCGCGCGGTCTCGAGGAGGAGCCTGGTCTTCCCGGCGCCCGACTCCCCGTGCACCACCAGGGCGCCTCCTCGTCCACGGACGACCTCGTCCACGGCGTCCGAGAGGCGCGCGAGCTCGTGCGTGCGGCCGGCCAGCGCCGGCCGGTAGACGTAGGGGCGGAAGGCGCCGGAGCCTCCTTTCCCGGGAGCGCCGCCCACGAGGGTCCGCGCCACGTCGTCGGCATATCCCGGCCGATCGCGCGGGTCCTTCGCGAGCAGCCGCAGGACCAGCCGGTCCAGGTCCGCCGGGACTCCGGGGACGTGAACGGATGGCGGAAGGGGCTCGACGATCTGGTGCTGCCGGAAGACGTCGGCGATCGCGCCGCGAAACGGTGGAGACCCGGTGAGGAGCTCGTAGAGGATGCACCCGAGCGCGTAGAGATCGGCGCGCGCGTCGACAGGCTCGCCGCGCGACTGCTCGGGGGCCATGTAGAGCACCGTTCCGGCGACCTGGTCGTCGACCGAGAGGACGTCCCTTCCCTCGGGCCCGTGCGACGCGGCCGCGAGCCCGAAGTCGATCAGGAGCGGCGTCCCGTCGTCACGGACGAGGATGTTCCTCGGTGTCAGGTCGCGGTGGACGATCCCTTCGCCGTGGAGGTAGCGCAACGGAGCGCAGAGCCGCACCACGAAGCCGATGACCCAGGCGAGATCGCAGGGGCGACGCTCCGCGCGCGGCGGCTCACGCGAGGCGCCCGTGTCGTGAAGGTCGAGCACCAGCGTCGGCAGCTGGCCCTCGCCGCGATACGGATCCGCCACCGTGCTCGGCTCCTCCGTCTCCACGCGCGTACCGTCACCGTCGATGTGCGCGCGCAACGGTGTCCCCGAGGCGAGCTCCATCGCATACCAGGGATCTCCGTCGTGCGCGCCGTGATCGACGATCCGCACGATACCGGGATGGGAGAGGCGGGCGAGCGCCGAGATCTCGCGCCGGATCCCGAGGAGCATCCCGGCGTCCCCCATGCGGACCCTCTTGAGCGCCACGACCGCACCCGTCTCGGCGTGCGCGGCGCGGTAGACGGTCCCCATCCCGCCCTCGCCGAGGGTCTCGAGCAGGCGGTAGGGCCCCAGGGTTTCGACGGAGGTGGGCTTGGCTCGCACCCGGACTCCGGGATCTTAGTCCTCACCCTCGAGCGGGCGGGATCAGGCGAGCTTGCGGACCAGCCTTGCGGGAAGCAGGAGCACCGCCGAGAGCGTCTCGAGCACCACGTCCACCGCGATCCCGACGATCCGGAACGGCAGCAGCACCAGCCACACGATCGGGTAGAGCACGAGCGCGAGCAGCGCGAGCGGCCACGAGAGCACGAGCAGGATGAAGAAGAGCAGGACCCTGGTCATTCCGATCACAGATACGTCACGGCGCGACCGCCGGTTCCGCGGGGATCCGGTAGACGAGCATCGAGGTGCCGACACGCGCGACCGGGTCGTGGGCGTCGAGCCAGCGGTAGCAGTCCGGACGCTCGGGGGGGAGGATGCCCTTGACCACGTTGATGCTCGCCGCGTAGAAGCCGGGCTCGGCGTGGCACGGCGCGGGCTCATAGTCGATCCCGTACTGCTCCGGCTGGTCCATGCCCGAGTAGGCGAGGCGAACACGCTCGCCGCCGCCGGAACCGCGCAGGTACTCGGCGAGGCGCGGGAGGTCCTGGCCCCAGTCGAGGTTGCTGTCGGCGATGTAACGCTCCGGGCGCGAGCCCGCGATGAGGTTGGTGGAGCCGAGGTAGTCGGGGAAGCTCCACGCCGCGCCGGCGGCGAGGAGCGCGACCGCCACGACGGCGGCCGCGCGTCCGAGGCGATCGCGCGCGAGACCGCCCGCGACGAAGTAGAGGAAGGGATAGACGGGGATGAGGTAGCGATGGCCGACGTTCGCCGGAGACGGCAGGAGCGGCACGAAGAGGAGGAGCGCCGCGAGGAGCGCGCCGGTCGCGACGGGATCGCGCGGCCGTCGCAGGGCGCAGACGACGGCGAGCCCGGTGACGGCGAGGATCGGCAGCGGCGTCTTGAGGACGAAGGCGACCGGGAAGTAGAGCCAGTGGCCCTCCTTCCCGGTGTGCCCCCAGAAGTAGGAGAGGTAGCCGAGCTTCATGCGGGCGCGGTGCCACGCCAGGCCGTGGAAGAAGTCGGGGACGAGCACGATGCCGTACGGGATGGCGATGCCGAGCGCCACGCCGGCGATCCACCCCGGAGCCGCGCGGACGAGCCAGCCCCTCCGCGCGCCCTCCTTCCAGCAGGCGCACGCTGCGAGGAGGACGCAGACCGGGAAGACGAGGATCGACGAGAACTTGGTCGCCATGGCCAGTCCCGCCCAGAAGCCCGCGAGCGCGAGCCTCGGCGCCGATCCGGCGTCGAGCGCATCGCGCAAGCCCATGACGGCGAGGAAGATGAAGAGCGCGCTTGCCACGTCGAACTTCACGATCGGCCCGTGGCCGAGGAACGTGGGATCGAGCGCGTAGAGCGCGAGCGCGATCAGGGCGCCCCCGCGCCCGAACGACCTGCGGGCGCGCGCCGCGAGCACGAGCGCGAGCGCGACGGAGAAGGAGAGCGTGGCCGCGCGCGACGCCGCGACGCAGATCGGGACGTTCGCGCCCGTCTCGAACAGGAACTGGCGCGAGAAGGTCCACATCTGCCCTGCCTGGTAGCTCGGCTGGGCGGGATCGAAGCCCGGGTGCAGGTAGAGGAGCGGCAGCGCCGCCACGATCTTCACGACCGGAGGCTGGCCGACGTTGATCCGGAGCTCCCGCTCGGTGAGGAGCGCGTAGCCCGATGCCATGCCGATGGGCTCGTCGATGGTCACGCCGATCCGCGCCGCTGCCGAGAGCGCGAGCGCCGCGTGGAGCGCGACGAGCGTCGTGACGGCCGCGAGGTAGAGCCTCCGTCGCGTGTCCTCGGTCAACGAAGCGATGCTACCCCACCCGCCTTCGGGCACGGGCGGGATCAGCCCTTGGCCACGTGCAGGACGTGAAGCGCGACCGAGGTCACGCCGTTGATGATGAACTGCACGCCGATCGCCGCCGTCAGGAGGCTCATCACCTTGTCGACGATGCGGCTCCCGGTGACGCCGAGCATGCTCACGACGCGCGGCGCGGCGAGGAGGAGCGCGAGCGTCAGGAGGATGTTGACCACGACCGCGACCGAGAGCGCGATCATGGCGCGCGGCCCGCTCGCCTGCCCGACCAGCACCATCACGGTCGTGATCGCCCCGGGGCCGGCGATCGTCGGGATGCCCAGGGGAACGACGGAGGGATCGGCGTCGGCGCCGCCGCGGTCCGCCTCCTTCGCGTCGTAGAGCGTCTTGATGGAGATGAGCGTGAAGAGGATCCCGCCCGCGATCTGGAACGCCGGGACGGTGATGCCGAAGAAGGAGAAGATGACGCCCCCGGCGATCTGGAAGACGAGGAGGATCGCGCCCGCGGCGAGGCACGCCTTGAAGGCGGCCTTCCGCCGCTCCGCGAGCGGCACCGACCGCGTCATGGAGACGAAGATCGGCGCCGCCGAGATCGGGCTGATCACGGAGAAGAGGGACGAGAAGCTGACGAGGGCGAAGTTCACCGGCGCGCCCTCCCTCGCCGCCGCGCGGGCGAAGGCGCCGCCGGAGGCTCCGCCACCGGGATCGCGGTCTCGAGCTTGGACGAGGACAGCACGAAGGTCGTCTTCACCTTCTCGATGCCGCCGACGCGGGTGAGCTTCCCGAGGACGAACGCCTCGTACTCCTCGGGGCTCGCCGCCACGACCTTCAGGAGGAAGTCCTCGTCCCCGGCGATGTGATGGCACTCGAGAACCTCGGGGAGCGCGTTCACGAACTTCTGGAAGTCGACTGCGGTCCGGAGCTTGTGGGACTCCAGGATCACCGACACGAAGGCGGTGACGGGCTTCCCGAGCTTCTTCTGGTCCGCGAGCGCCACGTAGCGGCGGATGTAGCCGTCCCGCTCGAGGCGGCGCACCCGCTCGAACGTCGGCGCGGGCGTCAACCCGACGCGTTCCGCGAGAACGAGGTTCGTCTGGGCGCCGTCCTCCTGGAGGAGGCGGAGGATCTTGCGATCGATGGCGTCGAGGTCGGCCTGCATGACTGCCACATGATAGTCCGCAATGCTGCCTCTGTCAAGAATTGTATTCCGTAATTTACGCTTATACTAGATTTTTATTCCTATACGAAGGGTTGCCACGGAGGCACGGAGAGAGCGGACGACGAAAGGCGCGTGCTCTCCGAGCCTCCCTGTCTCCATGGCCTCGTCTTTGCCAAGGGCCCGCGAACGGCCCCGCGCTTCCGACCGTTCGCGCGGATCAGTCGGGGCGGTTGACGACGTTGCTGACCAGGTCGCGCACTTGACGGAGGAACTCGCCCTGGGACGGGGTCTCCTTGCGCATGACGTTCTGGACCTGGCCGTTGAGCCGCAGGCGGTCGCTCGGCGTGAGGTCCTTCGACGTCAGCACGACGACCGGGATCGATCGGAAGCGCGCGTCCTGGCGCACCTCGGCGATGAACTCGAAGCCGTCCATCACCGGCATCATGAGATCGGTGAGGATCATCTGGGGGACCTCGCTCGCCATGCGGTCGAGCGCGACCTTGCCGTTCTCCGCCTCGATGACGGTGAACCCCGCCTGCGTGAGGACGTGACGCAGCACCTCGCGCGACGACACCTCGTCCTCGACGACCATGATCGAGCTCTTGCCACCCAGCCGGTGGCGCCGGAGGACGGCCATGAGCGATGAGCGATCGACGGGCTTGCTGAGGTAGTCGCTGGCCCCGAGGGCGTAGCCCTTGGAGCGGTCGTCGACCATCGTCATCATCACCACCGGGATCGAGCGCGTGGCGGGATCCGCCTTGAGCTCGCGCAGCACTTCCCACCCGTCGATGTCGGGCATGAGGACGTCGAGGGTGATGGCCGACGGGCGGAGCGCCCGCGCCCGCGATAGGCCGATCCGCCCGCTGTCGGCGCACTCGACCTGGAATCCCTCCGACTGGAGCTGGTGGGTCAGGAGCTCGCGCACCGTGGCGTCGTCGTCGATCACCAGGACCGTGGGCGGTCCTCCCGCGGGACGCAGCGGCTTCTGCTCCGGCTTCGTCTCCGGCTTCGCCGCCGGCGCGATCGCCGGCAGCTCCACGGTGAACGTCGAGCCCTTGCCGGGCTCCGACTCGACGGAGATCTCCCCTCCCATGAGCTGGCAGAGCTTCCGCGTGATCGCGAGCCCGAGGCCCGTCCCGCCGTACTTCTTCGTCGTCGACGACTCGGCCTGCTGGTAGGCCTGGAACAGCCGGTCCTTCTGCTCGGGCGTGAGGCCGATGCCCGTGTCCTTGACGCGCATCGTGATCCAGTCCACTCCAGCGCGATCGGTCCGGGTGACGTCGAGGCTCACCGTCCCCTTCTCCGTGAACTTGCACGCGTTCGACAGAAGGTTGAACAGCGACTGGCGCACGCGCGTCACGTCCGACGTCATGCTCCCGATGTCCTCGTAACAGCGCACCTCGAGGTTGTTCTGGTTCTTCACCACCAGCGGGTGGACCGTGGTGACGACGTCGCGGACGACGGGAGAGAGGTCGAACGTCTCGACGTGGATGTCGATCTTGCCCGCCTCGATCTTCGAGAGATCGAGCACCTCGTTGATGACCGACAGGAGGTGCTTGCCGGCTGCGTAGATCTTGTGCAGGTCCGTCACCATGTCGATGAGCCCGCTGTCGCTCGCCTCGTCCGAGAGCATCTCGCTGTAGCCGATGATGGCGTTGAGCGGCGTCCTGAGCTCGTGGCTCATGCTGGCGAGGAAGCTCGACTTCGCCTGGGACGCTTCCTCGGCGGCCTCCTTCGCGCGCCGCAGCGCCTCGTCGTTCATCTGGCGCTCGAAGACGCGCCCGAGCTGCATCCCGACGTGCTTGATCCCCTGCAGGAGCCCGTGGTCAGGCGGGATCGCCTCCTCCGTGAAGAACTCGAGCACCGCGAGGACGTCCCGGTCGAGCGTCACGGGGAACGCGAACGCCGCCCTCAGCCCGGACTCCGCGGCGGCGCGCGACCGCGGGAAATTGCCGTCGACGGTCACGTCCTGGATCCACGCGGGCTCGCCGGTCTCGAGGACCCGGCCCGGAAGCCCGGACCCGATCTCGAGCATGGTGCGCTCCGTCAGGTTCCGGAACGTGTCGAAGCGGCCGGGATCGGCAAGGTGCCAGAGGCGCGTGGGCACGCACAGCTCGCCGCCCTCGACGGTGTAGACGTGGCCCACGGGCCAGCGCGCGTACGCGCAGACCTCGTCGATCCCGATCTGCAGCGCCTGGTCCTGGGAGATGGCGGCGTTGCTCGTGGAGGCGACCACCTCCATCAGCTTCAGGAGCTCGGTTTTCCTGAGAAGCTCCGCCTCGGCCTGCTTGCGGCGCGTCACGTCCATGACCGCGCCTTCGATGAAGAGGACGTTTCCCGCCGCGTCCTTCACGGCGTGGGCGTTCACCGTGATCCAGATGATCTCGCCACTCCCGGTGCGCCGGACCCGCACCTCCGCCTCGGAGATGGCGCCGTCCTTCTGGATCCCGCTCGACGAGCGCCTTCCGTTCGGCGGGATCGACGTACTGGTGGCTCGCGATGTCGGTGATGCCGCTCATGATCATCTCCTCGGCGCTGGGGTAGCCGAACAGACGGGCCAGCGCGGGTTGGCGCTCAGGTACCGCCCGTCGAGGGTCGTCTGGAAGATCCCCTGGATGGCGTTCTCGAAGATCGCGCGGTACTTCTCTCCGCGTCGGCGGCCGACGTCGCGCGCCTTGAGCTGGCGCTGCTCGCGCATCCGATCGTCCTCGCCGTCGCGTCGCCACGAGCCCAGTTCATGCCGACACCGGACAGCGCGCGCCGCCTGCGGGCACTTTCAGGATGGCGGCGGCCATGGCGTGGAGCGGGACTTCGGCCCCCACGGCGCCGCGCCTCCGCGGCCTCGTTGGGCATGCCGTGTGACTGAGCGTGCGCAGGAGGCCGCGTCCTGCCCAACCACGCTCTTGCCCGCAGCTCCTCATCCCCCGAGGAGCCCCGCGGCACCGTCGTCTCCCCATCCCCGTGAGGATCACCCCGACGCCGCTCGCCTCGCAGCCACCGCCATCGAGCGAAACAGCACGTCGACGCTCGGGCGGTGGCGCGACACGAGCGGCCCATCCAGGAGCTTCGCCTCGTAGGAGTCGCCCCGCCGGTGGACCACCAGGTGGCGGTTGTTCGCGTCGATGAGGGCGACGCCGGGGCCCACGGGGTCGCCGTCGCGCGCCTCGCGCACGTCCATGCGGCATGCGGCGTTGACGGAGCGGCGAAGGCCGCCGAAGCCCTCGGCCATGTGCTGCACGATGACGATGCCCGGGGCGTCGGCCGGCATCGGACCCAGGATCGCCTGGAGCGCCTCGGTGCCGCCGGTGGACGCGCCGATCGCCACGAGGGTGCCGGTCCCGGCGCCTCGTGCCCTTGACGGTGGGGCGGGAAGTCGTGGCGTCCGCGGTCAGCTTGGGTTCGGCCGGAGCCCCGGCGCCCGGCGCCGGACGCGCGCGAGCGATGCGGCGCGGACCACGTCGAGGAACTCGCGGACTCCTCGAGGGAATCGCCGACGCCGAGCGCCGGCTTGGTGATGATGTCGACCATGCTGTCGTGGAGCGCCTGAAGCGCGGTCTGGGTACCGCTCCCCGCCACGGCGGAGCACATCACGACTGGATCGGATCCTCGAGCATGATCTGCGAAGCAGCGTCAGGCCGTCCATCCCGGGCATCTCGATGTCCAGCACGATGACGTCGGGGCGGTGCCGCTTCATGCGGTCGAGCGCGATCGCGGCGTTCGCGGCCACCACCGGCGCCATCCCGCCGCTCTCGAGGATCTTCGAGAGCACCTGGCGCACGACGGCGGAGTCGTCGACCACGAGCACCTCGAGGGGATGCCGCGCTCGCCCACGCGAACCTCGCATTGCGGTAGATGGTGTTGCCCACCCACCGCAGCAGGTCGCCGAGGCCCGGCATGCTCTCGGCGTGGCCGAGGAACAGGAGGCCCGCGGGCTCGAGGTGGCTGAGGAGCCGTTCGATCACAAGGCGCCGCGACCGCTCGTCGAAGAGATGAGCACGTTGCGGCAGAAGCGATCAGATCGAACGTCCCCACGCGCGCTCGTAGACCGGATCGTTGAGGTTCAGGCGCTCGAAGCGCACGATCGATCGGATCTCCGGGGCGGGCTTCATCCAGCCCTCCTTCCCCCCGACTCCTTTCAGCATGTACGGCTTGAGGTACCGCTGCGGGATGTCCTTGGCCTTGTCCACCGGATAGAGCCCGTCCGCGCGCGATCCAGGACGCGCGTCGAGAGGTCGGTGGCGAGGATCTCGTGACGCCATCCCGCGGACGCGGGGAAGGAGGAGGAGAGCACCATGGCGAGTGTGTAGGGTTCCTCTCCGGACGCGCAGCCCGCGCTCCAGGCGCGGACCTTCCGCGTGCGCGCGCCGTCATCCGCCTCGCGGCGCCACGCGGGAGCGAGCACGTTCTCGAGGTGGTCGAACTGGCGCGCTCCCGGAAGAAGCTCGTCTCGGTGCTCACGCAGTCGAGCATGTGCGCCACCTCCGGGTTCGTCCTGTCCGCAACCAGGTCGTAGTAGTCGCGGAAGCGCTGGAGCCCGAGCGCCCGCAGCCGGCGCGACAGCCGTCCCGCGAGCAGCGCCTGCTTCGCGGAGCTGAGGTGGATCCCCGAGATCCTGTAGATGAGGTCGCGCAGGAGCGAGAACTCCCGCGCGCTGCAGACGGGAACGAGGGAGGGCGTGGCGTCTCCGGCCGCCGGGAGCGTGCCCTCTTCCATCGCCGCCCTCACGCCCCCTCGCCCGCAGCCTCCGGCTGCGAGAGCGAGGACACCGCAACCATCTCGTAGGTCGACATCACCCGATCGATGTCGAGCACGAGCACGAACTTCTTCCCGGTCTTGCCGAGCCCCCGCAGGAACTCCATCCGCACGGGCGTGCCGAACTCGGGCGGCGGAACGATCTCGCTCGCCGCGAGATCGATCACCTCGTTCACCGCCTCCGCCATCAGCCCGACCACGAACACCTCGCCGTCGTGAGCCCCGTCGCCGGGGTGCGGGAGCTCCACGACGACGATGCACGTCCGCCGCGTCACCGCCGTCTCTCCGATGCCGAGCTTCAACTCGAGGTCGATCACGGGTACGACGCTCCCGCGCAGGTTCATCACGCCCCGGATGAAGGGCGGCGTGGTGGGCACGTGCGTCACGGTGTCGTACTCGAGGATCTCGCGCACGCGCAGGATCGGCAGCGCGTACTCCTCTCCCGCGAGGGCGAAGGTGAGGTACTGCTGGGACGCGGCGGCAACGTCGGCCATCGACGGGTCAGAACCTCGTGAACTCGTGATCGCCGTCGCCGCCGTCGACGGCCGGAGCGGCGGCGGCGATGCGCGCGGCCGGCCGGCGGACCGCGGCCGGCGGGGCGGGCGCGGCCTCGCGGCGGACGTCGCCCGCGTCGATCTTGAAGAACGCGATGAGCTGCTGGAGCGACTCGGCGTGCGCCGCCATCTCCTCGGCCGTCGCGGACATCTGCTCCGCCGCCGACGCGTTGCGCTGGGTCACCTGATCGATCGGCTGCATCGCGCGGTTGATCTCGGCGACTCCCGACGACTGCTCCGCGGAGGCGGCCGCCACCTCGTGGACCAGGTCCGACGTCTTCTGGATCGACGGCACCAGCTCTCCGAGCCGCTGGGTCGCTTGCCCGGCGACGTCGAGGCTCGACTCCGTGAGCCCGACGATCTCCCGCGCGGCGGCGCGGCTGTGCTCGGCGAGCTTGCGCACCTCGGTCGCGACGACGGAGAAGCCCTTGCCGTGCTCGCCGGCGCGGGCCGCCTCGATGGCCGCGTTGAGCGCGAGGAGGTTCGTCTGGTAGGCGATCTCCTCGATGACGACGATCTTCTGGGCGATCGCTTTCATGGCGGACACGGTGTCCTTGACGGCGCCGCCCGTGTCCTCCGCGTCGCGGCTGCCCTTCTTGGCCATGCGCTCCATCTCGCGGCTGTTGTCGGCGTTGTGGGAGATCGAGGCGTTCATCTCCTCGAGGCTCGAGGTCATCTCCTCCACGGACGCTGCCTGCTCGCTCGTACCCTGGGAGAGGTTCTGGGACGAGGCGGAGACCTGGCTCGCCGCATCGGCGACCGCCTCCGCTCCGCCGCGCACCTGCCGGATCGTCTCCGCGAGGCGCCGCGCCATCTCCTGCATCGCGACGAGGAGCTGCCCCGTCTCGTCATGGGCGGTCACGTCGACCCGGAGCGCGAGGTTCCCATCGGCCACCTCGCCGGCGACCGTCACCGCCTGGCCGAGGGGCCGCGTGATGCTGAAGCTGATGAAGAGCATGAGCAGCGTCGAGAGGACGAGCGCCAGGAACGTGAGCACGAGCGCCGTGAGCCGCACGCCGGCGTGCTCTCCACGCGGCGCACGAGCATCTTGTCGAGCTCGGACGCCGACGTATCCCACAGCTTGAAGCTCGTGGCGAGCGCCCGCGCCCCCACGGCATCCACCTCGGCGGCACCGACGGCAACGGCGTCCGATGCCGCGAGCTTCTCGAGCAGCGCGACGAGCGCCTCGTTCGCGGACGCGTACTCGGCGACCGCAGGAGGGAGGTTGGACTGGAGCGAGGCGCTCGTCCCGAGGAAGTTCGCATCCTCCTTCAGCGACTCCCCGGCGCTTCCCTTCACGCGATCGACGTCGGACTGCTGCAGCAGCGCGGCGTAAACGGCGAGCTTGACCCGTTCCTCGGTGGAAAGCGCTCCCCGCGCGACGAGGGGGCGCACGAAGCCGACGATCTCCTGGAGGCGGTCCTGAGTCTGGGGCAGCGCGAGCAGCGTCACGTCCATGAGGTAGTAGGTGTCGAGGTCGGGATCGAGGATGAGGTTCGACGCGTCGCCGACGTGGGAGATGAGGTTCCGGATGTCCGCGATCAGGTGGACGTGATCCGCGTCCGCCTTCTCGAGGGGCATCCCGGACACCCCGGCCTTCAACTGGCCCCACTCGCCCTGCATCGTCGCCAGGGAGTCGCGATCCTTCTTCTTCAGCTCCTCCGGCGTGGTGTTCAGGAAACCGCCGAGCCTCCGGTCCACCTCCGCGAGGGCCGTGAAGTCGGCGTCGATCTGCGACTGCTTGGCGGCAAGCGCCTCCCGCGCGCCGGCGTTACCGGACAGGAGGCTCGCGGCGAGCAGGCGGTGCTCCGGGACGTGCTGGAGAAGGCGCTCGAGCACCCGCTGGTAGTCGTCGCCATAGAACTCCCACTGGCTGAAGTTGATGTCGTGGTTCTTGACGTTGATGACGAAGTAGAGGAGGACCAGGATCGGCAGGCTGAAGGACAGCCCGATCGCTGCCAGCTTGAAGCTCACCCTCATGTCGACGAACCAGCGCTTGAAGCTCATCTCATCTCCTCGCGGGCCACATCGCGGCGCAGCCGCAGCCGAAGGGCGGAGGGTGCGCGGCGATGGGCCTTCGAAGGGCTCTTCGAAGTCGTCCTGTCCGCTGCATCCGTGGGAATCTCGTTGCACATCCGGCAAACCGAACTTGACTCGTACACCGGGCTCATCGTCACGCCACCCGTCCCGTCAACGTCTCCGCGCCGCGCCCGGCCTCCCTGAGGAGCGCCGGGACGTCGACGATGAGCGCCACCCTGCCGCTTCCCAGGATCGCGCATCCCGACACCGGCCGCACGTCCCGGAGGTAGCCGGCAAGCGGCTTGATCACCGTCTGGCGCTGCCCGTAGAGCGCCTCGACCACGAGCCCGGCCATCCCTCCCTCGCCGCGGACCACCACGACGCTCTCGCGCACGCCCGGGACGCCCTCGATCCCGAAGTAGCGGCGCAAGCGGATGCAGGGGATGGCCTCGCCGCGCACGTCGATCACGCCGCGGCTCTGGCCGCGCGCGAGACGGTCGTCGAGGCTGAAGCACTCCATCACCGACTCGATCGGGACGATGTAGGTGTCGTTGCCGAGGCCGACATAGAGCCCTTCGATGATCGCGAGCGTGAGCGGCAGGCGCACGGAGAGCTTCGTCCCGAGCCCCGGGCGCGTCGACACCTCGATCGTGCCGCGCATCGCCTCGATCCGCTGGCGCACGACGTCCATGCCGACTCCCCGGCCCGACAGATCCGTGATCCTCTCGGCGGTGGAGAAGCCGGGGTGGAAGATCAGCTCGTGCACGGCGGTGTCGCTCGGCTCCGCGGTGTCGTCGGCGAGGATCCCGAGAGCCCGCGCCCGGGCCAGGATGCGGTCGCGGGAGAGCCCCGCGCCGTCGTCCTCCACCTCGATCACGATGGTGCCGGCGTGGTGGTACGCGCGAAGGGTGAGGGTCCCGGAGCGCGCCTTGCCGCGCGAGGCGCGCTCGTCCGGGCCTTCGATACCGTGATCGAGGGCGTTGCGGATCATGTGGGTGAGCGCGTCCTTCAGGCTCTCCACCATGGCGTTGTCCACCTCGACGTCGCCGCCCTCGATGCGAAGGGACACCTCCTTCTTGAGGGAGGACGAGAGGTCGCGCACGGTGCGGATGTACTGCCGGAACGTCGGATCGAGCGGCACCATGCGCGAGCGGAGGATCATCTCCTGCAGCTCGAGGAAGAGGCGGTCGCTGTCGCGGTGCGCCTCACGGCACACCTCCGCCTCGGCGCCCTCGAGACGGCGCAGGCCGCGCTCGAGCCGGACGCGGGCGATGGTGATCTCGCCGACGAGGTTCAGCATGCGATCGAGCTTCTCCACGTCGATCCGCAGCGTCTTCGCGCGCGCCCGCGCCGCGTCGGCGGCCGGCGACGGGGCCGCGTCCTCGACGGCGGAGGGCGGCGCGACCTCGGCGGCCGTGTCGACCGCGGGTACGACCGGCCTCGGGAACGCGCTTGTGGTGGACGCGGGAGAGGCGGGCGCCCCTCCCATCGTGGCGACCAGGTTGCGGAGCCGGATGCGCATCGCGTTGTGCGCCGGCTTCGGCTTCTCGTCGCCCGCCAGGGCCGCATCCACCATCTGGCGAAGCACGTCCCGTCCCTGCAGCAGCACCGTCACCAGAGAAGCGGTGGCGGTCGCGGCTCCCGACCGGAGCTTGTCGAGGAGATCCTCGAAGACGTGGGCGAGCTCCGCGACCGACGCGAACCCGACGGTGGCCGCGGAGCCCTTCAGGTTGTGGGCGGCACGGAAGATCGTCTGGAGGAGACCTGGATCCGTCGGGCGCCCCTCGAGAGCGACGAGCGACTCCTCCATCTCCCGGAGCGTCTCGTCCGCATCGCTCTGGAACGCACGCAGGAGCGCCTGGCGATCGATCTCCACGGCGGTCTCAGAGGAGGCGCACGAGCGCCGCGCCGTCGTCGGTCTGGAAGATCAAGCGGCGGCCGTCGAACCCTCCGGTGTCCTCGCCGATGATCGGGATGCCGAGCTCGCGCAGGTAGACGCGCGCCGCCTCGACGTTGCGCGCGCCCATGTGATCGCTCTTGCCCCGGAACGCTCGGAGCACGCACGCCCCACCGAAGATCTTGGCGGCGAGCGCGCGACGCGGGGAACCGATCGCTTCCATCCGCGTGACGAGCTGGTCCACGGCCACGTTGCAGAAGCGCGCCGACGCCGTCATGTTGCTCGACCGGTGAGGAAGCACGAAGTGGTTCGCGCCGCCGGCTGACCGGGAATGGTCACAGAGGCAAACGGCCACGCACGATCCGAGGACGGTCGAGATCGCCGCGGCGGTGGCCGACGCGTGCACCTGGCCCGGGTGAAGGTGGAGCACGGGGCGGGCGCCGTAGGGAGGCGTCACCGCGACGGGCCGCGCGGGACGCCCGTCGCCCCTTCCCGGTGTGCGATCCGACGATCTGTCCTCGGGAGAGCCGAGAGTGCCTGGCACGGACGCGGAAGACGGTGCCGCCACGGCGAGCTTCAGGGGGCGGCGCCGGGCCCGCGCAGCACCCGCGACGCCTCGAGGGCGCGGGCGGCCTGGGTCGTGAGGAGATCGAAGATCTGGTAGTCGACGGGCATCAGCGCCTTCTTCTGGGGCATGAGCTGGAAGAGCGAGAGGACGCCCCGCGTCTCGCCGGCGAGCTTCAGCGGGATGCACGCGGTGGGTGCTTCGAGGTCACCCGAGAGCCCGTCGGGCGCGACGTAGCGCACGCCGGTGCGCGCCGTGAGGGCGACGGTCGTGGAAGGGGCGGTGGGCGGCGGCTCGACGCCGAGGGACAGCGCGAGCGCGAGGGTGTTGCCGGGCGCGGCGATCTCCCAGAGCGTGAACTGCTCGCACCCCACGATGTTGACGACCACTTCCTGGATCGCCGTCAGCACGCCCGCGGCGTCCGAAGGGGCGTGCAGCCGCATGCTCGCCGCGTGGAGCTTCGCGAGCTCCGTGAAGCGCTGCTCCATCTCCGCCACGCGGTCGAGCAGGCGCCGGTTCTCGAGCGAGATGGCGGAGAGCTCGTCGTCCAGGGTCGCACCGGGGGTCGGCTCGTCGATGGGCATGCTCACTCCCCGAGGACGTTCCTCACCTTGGCGAGGAGCTCCACACCGTCGACCGGCTTGGTGACGTAATCGATGCAGCCGGCCAGGAGGGCCTCCTGGACGCTCTGGGAATCGGACCGCGTCGTGACGATGATGACCGGAGTCCCGCTGGTCGCCGGGTTCTTCTGGAGCGCCCGGCACGCCTCGATGCCCGTCATCTTCGGCATCATCACGTCCATCAAGACCAGGTCTGGCTTGTCGGAGAGCGTCTTCTGCACCGCCTCCTGGCCGTTGGCGGCCGTGACCACGTCGTAATGATCCGCGAGGATCATCTTCTCCATCATCAGGATGGTTTCTGCGTCGTCGACGAGCAGGATCCGCTTCATGCACTACCCCCGTGGGTCGTCATCGTGGGATGGGTTGGGGCGCGAGAGGGCCCATGATCGTTCGGACGGCTGCCGTCCGTCAAATCGAGCGGTGTGCGGCGGCGGTGCTAGCCGGGCAACCGGATCGTGAAGGTCGAACCCTTTCCCGGCTCGCTCTGGGCCGTGATGGATCCGCCCATGAGGTGGCAGTAGCGCTGCGCGATCACCAGACCGAGGCCCGTGCCGCCGTAGCGGCGGGTCTTCGACTCGTCGACCTGGGTGAAGGTTGAAGAGCCTGCCGAGATCGGCGGGCGCGATGCCGATCCCCGAGTCCGCCACGGCGAAGCACGCAGAACTGCCGCCCTCCATTCCTCCCGAGCGCGGTCGACACGCCCGCGCGTCGTGAACTTGCAGGCGTTGCTCAGGAGGTGCATGAGCGCATCCTTCGTCTTGGCGCGATCCGCCCGGAGGGAGGGCGGGGCTTCCGCCGCGTCGACGCGCAGGTCGTTGCCGTTCGGGGCCGTAGTAACCCGCGCCGCCGCGGCGACCTCGTCGACCAGCGGCGCCACCGGAAACGTCTCGACGGAGAGCACGGTCTTGCCCGCCTCGAGCATCGCCATGTCGAGGATGTCGCCGACCAGGATCAGGAGGTGCTCGGCCGCCGCCTTGATCTTCCGGAGGTATCGCCCGAGATCCGCGGGTCCGCCTGTTCCTCGAGGAGCATGTCGCCAGCTGATCACCGCGTTCAGCGGGGTCCGGAGCTCGTGGCTCATGCTGGCTGTGGAACGCGCCTTTGCTGTGGCTCGCCTGCTCGGCGGCGGCGCGCGCACGCTCCAGATCCGCGAGCGCCGAGCACCGCGGGTGCGTTCATTGCGGCCCGACAGGGCCGCCGAGAGAAGCAGCGTCGGGGTGGCGATGATCGCGATGAAGGTCTTGAGCGCGAACAGGAGGCGCCAGAGCTCCCCGAGGGCGAACGAGCCGTGGCCGTGGATCGTGACCCAGGGCGCGATCACGGAGACCGCGGCCAGCACCACCGTCGCGCCGCGCGGCCCCGAACCGGAACGCGCCGCCACCAGGCAGGGGATGTACATGTACTCGAGCGGGCGGTGTCCGCCCGCGGCGAGGCGGCCGACCAGGGCGACGAGCCCGAAGAGCGCCACCGCATCGAGGGCACGCCGGTACGGGATCGGCGCGCTCGGCCGCACCCACGCGAGGACGAGAGGCGCCACGATCATGATCCCGGCGAGATCGCCGAGCCACCACGTGCCCCAGACGACGGCGAAGCCATCCCAGCGTTCGATCCCCGAGGCGCAGAGGGCCGTGACGCCGATCGTCGCGGCGATCGTGGCGGGCGCCGCCGCGCCGAAGGCGACGAAGCGCAGCACGTTCTCCGTGCGCTCCAGGCTAGCGGCGCCCCCCGCTTGTCTCCGGAGAAGCGCCCGGCCGGCGAGGACGCCCGCGGTCGCGCCGAGGGCCATCACGATCGCGACGGGGATGGCGGTGCCGGGGGGCTTGTCGTGGAGGTACCAGGAATTCAGCGCGAACGATCCGAGCCAGACTCCGGGAGCCACGGCAGTCCCCCGCAGGAGCAGCAACGCGAGCGCGAGCCCCGCCGGCGGGAACACGGCGGTCACCTGCTGCACCGCGACCGCCTGGCCGAGCCGCCCGAGCACCAGATAGGCGAGAGCGAGCGCCGCTGCCTCGATCGCGGCGCGCCCGCGGCTCACCGCGCGCGGGTCATCGGGGAGCATCGCGGCCGATGCGCTTGCGGAAGATCTCCGTGACCCCGAGCGCGCGCACCGTCCACTCCGAGAAGCGGGGCGAGAGCTCGCCGAGGGCCAGCACGAGGCGCATCGGGCCCGGGTTCACCACGATCTCGGAGAGGTCGCGGCGGATCGCCCGGACCACGGCGCCGGCGACGCGGGCGGGAGGCGAGATGCCCAGGAGCCGCGGCGGCCGGATCTCGCCGCCCGCCGTGCGATGGAACATCCCGGCCTCCGAGACGAAGCCCGGACAGATCACCGACGCGCTCACGCCGGTCCCGTGGTACTCGATCCGGAGCGCCCGCGTGAATGCGATGAGACCGCCCTTGCTCGCGGCGTAGGGCGCGTTGAACGGCGCGCCCGACTTGCCGGCCAGCGACGCGATGTTGACGATGTGGCCGCGTCTCGCCGCCACCATGTCGGGGAGGCACAGCCGCGCGAGCGCGAGGCTCGCCGTCAGGTTCACATCGATGATGCGAGCCATCTCGGTCGCGTCGAAGGTGTCGAAGGCGCCCATGCACTCGATGCCCGCGTTGTTCACCAGGACGTCGATGCCGCCGAGCTCGCGGCGCGCGGCGGCGACGAGGCCTTCGCGGCCAGCGGCGTTGCCGACGTCGGCGGCGCACGCCGTCACCTGGCCCCCGGAGGCGCGCAGCTCCGACGCGATCGCCTCGAGCTCGCCCGTCGACCGCGCCGCGATCAGGAGCCGCATCCCTTCGCGCGCGAGCGCCCCGGCGATGAAGGTCCCGATGCCCCTCGATGCCCCGGTGACGATCGCCGCACGGCCTCTCAGCTCCCGCATCTGGTTCCCGCGCGCATCATACCGGCACGACCCCGGCGGACAACGCCGTGGTACAACGACGACGTGCGCCTTCGCCCGCTCCTGCTTCCCCTCGGCCTCGCCCTCGCGGCGATCCTGCTCTGGAGCTCGATCGCCGTCTTCCCGCTGAAGATCTTCGTCGTCACGCTCCACGAGATCTCCCACGGCCTGGCCGCCGTGCTCACGGGAGGCCGCATCGAGAGGATCGAGCTCCGCTCCAACGAGGGGGGGCTCTGCGTCACGCGGGGCGGCTGGCCGTTTCTCGTCATCTCCGCGGGATACCTGGGGAGCATGTTCTGGGGCGCCGTGCTGCTCGTCCTCGGGACCCGCACGCGGGGCGACCGCGGCATCGTCGCCGCCATCGGCGTCCTGATGCTCGGAGTGACGCTGCTATGGATCCGGACGCTCTTCGGCTTCGTCTTCGGGATCCTGTGGGGCGCGGCGCTCCTCGGCGTCGCCGCCAAGCTCCCGGCTCGCGTCTCCCGCGTGCTGCTCCAGACGATGGGGGTCGTGAGCTGCCTCTACGCGGTGGCCGACATCGGATCGGACGTGATCGCGAGGAGCGTCCCCGGCAGCGACGCGTCCGCCCTCGCCCGGCTCACCGGGATCCCGGCAATCGTCTGGGGGCTCGTGTGGATCGCCGCATCGATCGCCGTGGCGATCGTCGCTCTCGCCGTCGCGAGCCGGCCAGGCGCGGCGGACCGGCCGGGGACGAGCCCCGGCGCCCCGGACCGGATCCGATGATCCCGGTCTGACTCTCCGAACGAGCGGCGAACTAGCTAGTGTCCCGAGTCAGAAATGCGCGCCATGAGTCCGCGAGGATCGGGCGGCGCTGACGAGGCGCGCCGACGACGCATCTCGTGATCCTTGAACCCCAAAGCTACTTTCACCACGGGCTCCTAGTCCGTGTCGCTGGTCGAGTAGAGCTTCAGCCAGACCGGAGCGTGATCGAGAGGAGGTTGTAGAAGCTCACCGTGTCGGCCACGTAGTCGCGGCCCGACGTCGAGTACTCGGTGACGTACTTCGGCTGCATCCAGAAGTAGTCGTAGGCGGAGACGTGAGCGCGCCGGAGGAGTTCGGCGACTCGTGGCGATGTTGAGGGTGCAGGCCGGCGGCGGCGCGACCGTCGTCTTGAAGGTGTTCCACCAGGTGGACGTCGCGTCCGCATTGTGGTCTCCGAGGAGGATGACGTCCTGGTCCGTCGCATCCGAGTCCTGCACCGAGCGGAAGACGGTGGCGATCTCCGCGAGCTCCGCGGCGCGCTGCGCGTTGGTGCCGAAGACGGCGTGCCAGTCGATGAACGTGTAGTCGGCTCCGGTCGCCTTGTCGACGAGCTTGACCACCAGCGGCTCGCGCTCGAACTTGTCCCCGACGTCGTTGTAGAGGTACGAAGAGACGACCTTCACGCGATCGGTCCGGTACACCATCGCATAGTGCTCCTTGTAGGTCGTGCGGCCGATCGGCGCCGTGACGACGTAGCTCCAGGTGTAGCCGCTCACCTGCGCGAGGTCGTTGACCAGGTTGATGGGGACGTCCTTGTTCATCACCTCCTGCAGGAACACGACGTCGCAACCGTTGGGCGACGTCGACGTCGAGCCGAAGACGTTCCAGATCTGCTGGGCGTCGGCGCGGAAGTCGGTCTCCCCTTGCCAGCCTTCGTGGCGCAGGTTCCAGCTCATCACGCGGAGGTAACTGCCGACTTGGGCGTCGGCGGACGCGGCGGCGAGGAGGGCGAGGACGAGCGGGGCGGTGCGGAGGCGCTGGATCATCGGGAGCTCCTGGATCGGAAATGACGCAATGCGTCAAGCCTTCGCAAGCCCCGGACCACCGGACGGGTCGCCCGCAAACCCGCGCCGTTGCTGGAGAGCGCCGCCAGGGAGCACGAGACTCCCACCCGAAGCGCGCTACATCAGTGTTGCCAGCGCGCTACAGCTCAGCAACAAGGAGCCGGCGGCGGGCGAGGCACGAGACGCGGTCCCGTCGAAGGGTAGGATCCGACGATGGAAACACTCCAGGACGGCACGCGGCGGAGCTTGCGGCGGCTCGGCATCACGGACCTGCGCGCGGTGCTCTACGACCTCGACGGCGTCCTGATCCACTCGGCCCCCGCCTGGTACGAGGTCGTGAAGCGGGCGGCTCGCCACTTCGATTGCCCTCCGGTGGCACCGGACCTCTTCCGCGAGACCTTCGGGCAAGGGCTCGAGGCCGACGCGCGCGTGCTCTTCCCGGGCCGCACGCCCCGCGAGATCTCCGACTTCTACGAGGAGGCGTTCCCGCGGGAGATCCCGAGCGTGGAGCTAGGTCGGGGAGCGCTCCAGGCGCTCGCGGCGGTCCGCGCGCGCGGCCTCCGGCAGGCCGTCGTCACGAACTCGCCGCGGGAACTCGCCCAGAAGATCCTGGACCAGAAGGGCATCACGCGCTACGTGGATGCGGCCGTCGGAGCGGGCGACGCCCCCGAGAAGCCGGCGCCGGACCTGGTGCGGCTCGCGCTCGCGCGTCTCGGCGTCGGCGCGGAGCAGGCGCTCTACGTGGGCGACTCTCCCGCGGACGCCGAGGCCTGCCGCGCGGCCGGCGTGAAGATGGCGGGGCTGGGAGTCCGCGCCGACCTCGCGATCGGATCCCTCCTCGAGATCCCGGACATCATCCTCTGATCGGCCCGAGGCCGGCGGCGACGAGCTGGTAGCGCAGCACCGTCGTCAGGGTGAGCGCATCGGTGATGGCGCCGGAGCGGATGCGCGCGAGCACGTCGTCCCACGGAACGCGGGCGACCCGGAGGTCCTCCGACGGATCGTGCGCGGGACGCACCGCGACGGGACGGAGCCCGCGCGCGACGTACATCGCCGAGACCTCGTCGGTGATGGAGTTGCTGAGGTGCCCGTGGCCGAGGAACGCGAGGTCGCCCGCCTCCATGCCCGTCTCCTCGGCGAGCTCGCGACGCGCCGCGTCGAGGGTCGACTCCGGACCGTCGACCACGCAGCCGCCGGCGGGGATCTCCCAGCTGTAGGTGCCGAGCGTGTAGCGCCACTGGCCCACGAGGATCGCGGCGACGCCCCCGGGCGTATCGATGAGCGGAAGCACGCCCACGGCGACGTTCTTGAAGTGGACGTGACCATAGGCGCCGGCGCTTCCGTCGGGACGCAGCACCTGGTCCTCGCGCACCTGCATCCACGGATTGTCGAATCGCACCGCGCGCGACGTCGTGACCCAGGGATTCTTCGCGGCGTCCAAGGCCGGTACTCTACCGCGGCGCTCTCGCGCCCGACATCATTCCCGAACCGGCGGGGGACGAGCCCCCGCCCTATGGCCGCAACCGGCGGGGACAGGCCCCCGCCCTCCGGCCGCAACCGGCGAGGACAGGCCCGGCCTACGACGACGGGAACCTGGGCCTCGGTACACTGGGAGCGTGAGCACGGGAACCGTCCCCGAGATCCGCGAGAGCGACATGGCGAAGGCCGTCGCGGAGTTCAACTCCGGCCGCTACTTCGAATGCCACGACACGCTCGAGGCGCTGTGGCACGGGATGCGCGGCGAGGCACGCGATGCGATGAAGGGACTGATCCAGGTGGCGGTCGGCTTCTATCACCTGCGCGCCGGCAACGCGCGCGGCGCGGAGAGCCAGCTCGGCAAGGCGCTCGGGAACCTCGACGCGAGCGCCGCGATCCCCGTCGACCTCGCCACGCTGCGCGATGGCGTCGCCGAGATCCTCGCCCTGCTCGATCGCGACCCGGGAGCCGCGATGGCCGCTCCCCTTCCGTCGCTCGCCGCCCATCGCGCGCACTGAGCGAGGCTTCTCGATGAGCACGGCATCGTTTTCGATCCGACAGATCCATCTCGACTCCATGGCCGCGATCGTGCCGGCGCTCGCGTTCTCGCGGCCCCGCCACGAGTCCGGCGTGGCCGTGTCGCAGACCGTCGCAGCGACGATCGCGGCGGTGCGCGAGCGCGGCGACGATGCCGTGATCGACGAGGTGCGCCGCTTCGACTGGCCCTGCCCGGATCCCGCGCACCTGCGAGTCACGGCGTCCGCGCTCCGTGACGCGCTGGACGCCGCGCCCCCCGATCTGAGGAGCGCCATGACGCAGGCTGCGGCGTCGATCCGCACGTTCCACGAGCGGCAAGTGCCGGCGGGCGCAAGCGAGCTCGTTGCCGCCGGTTCGCGCGCGGGACTGCGCGCGATCCCCGTCGCCTCGGCGGGGCTCTACGTCCCGGGTGGACGCGCCGCCTACCCGTCGACGCTGCTCATGCTTGCCATTCCCGCGCGGATCGCCAACGTGCCGCGCATCGCGGTGTGCTCGCCGGCGGGTGAGGACGGGCTTCCCGCGCCAGCCGTGCTCGCAGCCGCGAGCCTCCTCGGCATCGACGAGGTCTACGGGATCGGCGGCGCCGCCGCCGTCGCGGCGCTCGCGCATGGCACGGCGACGATCCCTCGCGTGGCCAAGGTCTTCGGACCAGGAAACGCCTGGGTTGCGGAAGCCAAGCGCCAGGTGTTCGGCACGACCGGAGTCGAAGCCATCGCCGGGCCGACCGAGCTGGTCGTGCTGTCCGACGGATCGGCTCCCGCGCGCTGGATCGCCGCGGACCTGCTGGCGCAGGCGGAGCACGACGTGGAGGCAAGCGCCATCCTCCTCACTACGGATCGCGCCGAGCCGGCGCGCGTCCTCGCGGAGATCTCGCGGGAGATCGAGGGATCGCCTCGCGCGGCGGTCCAGCGCGAGAGCCTCGCGCGGCGCGGCGCCGTCGTCACCTGTGCCCGTCCGGAGATCGCCTGCGCCGCCGCGGCGGAGCTCGCGCCCGAGCACCTCTCGGTCATGACGCGCGAGCCCGAGGCCTGGGCGGCGGACGTGCCGACGGCGGCCGCGGTGTTCCTCGGCCCCTTCGCACCCGAGGCTGCCGGCGACTACGGTGCCGGCCCGAACCACAGCCTCCCCACCGGCGGCTCCGCGCGCTTCGCCTCCCCCGTCGGCGTGTGGGACTTCGTGCGCCTCCAGTCCTACCTCGAGCTCGACCGCGCGGCGCTCGCCCGCATGCGTCCCTGGATGGAGACGCTCGCGATGGCCGAGGGTCTCGCGGGCCACGCACGCTCGCTTGCCGTGCGCGATGAAGAGGCGCCGTGATCGTGATCGCCGATTCCGGCACAGGGAACCTGCGCTCGCTCTGCAATGCGCTCGCGACCATCGGTCGCCCGCACTCCGTCGCAGGCACACCGCCCCTCGAGGAGCCCGAGGCGTTGATCCTGCCCGGCGTCGGGGCGTTCGGTCACGCCGCCGCCGCGCTCGCCGAGCGCGGTTGGCCCGCCTACGTCCGGGACCTCGCGAGCCGCGGCACCCGGATCGTCGGCATCTGCCTCGGCATGCAGCTCTTCTTCGCGAGCTCCGAGGAGAGCCCCGGCGCGCGCGGGCTCGGCCTCGTCGCCGGAACCGTCCGCCGCCTGCGCGGCGGCGCGAAGGTGCCGCACATCGGCTGGAGCGCTCTTCGCTACGAGGGGACGGCCACCGGCCCGCGTCACGCCTACTTCGTCCACTCCTATGTCTGCGTCCCGGACGACCCGCGCGTCGTCGAGGGGCGCGCGCGTCATGGCGAGGACTTCGCCGCCGTTGTGCGTCATGGATCGATCGTCGGCGTGCAGTTCCACCCCGAGAAGTCGGCGGCCGGAGGCGTTGCTTACCTCGCAGAGATCCTGTCGTGAAGCGCGTCATCCCCTGCCTCGACGTGCGCGAGTCGGGCGTCGTGAAGGGCGTCCGCTTCGAGGAGCTGCGTCCCGTGGGCGATCCCGTCGAGCTCGCGCGGCGGTACGACCTCGAGGGCGCCGACGAGCTCGTGTTCCTCGACATCGCCGCCACGACGGGCAGGCGGCGGCCGCTCCTCGGGGTCCTCGAGCGCGTGTCCGAGAGCGTCTTCCTGCCGCTCACGGCCGGAGGCGGCGTCGACGGCATCGCGACGATGCGCGACATGCTGCTCGCGGGCGCCGACAAGGTGGCGGTGAACACCGCCGCCGTGACGCGGCCGGAGCTGATCTCGGAGGCCGCGGAGCGGTTCGGATCCCAGTGCGTCGTCGTCGCCATCGACGTGAAGCGACGCGACGGAGGCTGGGAGGTTCACACGGCGGCCGGCCGCAATCCCACCGGGATCGACGCTCTCGCATGGGCGCGCCGCTGCGAGGAGCTCGGAGCGGGCGAGCTTCTCGTGACGTCGATGGACCGCGATGGCACGCAGGCGGGGTTCGACTGCGATCTCTACCGCGCCGTCTCGACCGCGGTCGGCCTCCCGCTCGTGGCGTCCGGCGGCGCCGGAGCGCCCGGGCACTTCGAGGACGCGCTTCTCGCCGGTGCCGACGCCGTCCTCGCCGCATCGCTCTTCCACGACCGGCGGATCTCGATCCCGGAGCTCAAGGCCATGCTCGCCGCGCGGGGACAGGAGATGAGGCTATGAACGTCGACTTCGAGAAGACCCCGCTCGTGCCGGCCGTCGTGCAGGACGCGCACACCGGCGAGGTCCGCATGCTGGGCTACATGGACCGGGCGGCGCTCGACGCGACGCGAGCGACGGGCGAGCTCCACCTCCACTCGCGATCGCGCGGCAAGCTCTGGAAGAAGGGCGAGACGTCGGGCAACATCCACAAGGTCGTCGGCGTCTCGATCGACTGCGACGGCGACGCGATCCTCGTGACCGTGGTGCCCCTCTGCCCCACCTGCCACGCCGGCACCGAATCGTGCTTCGAGGGTCCCCCGCCGACCATCGCGCGCCTCGAGCGGGTGATCCGTTCCCGGATCGCCGAGCGTCCGGGAGGC
>JAXLQT010000009.1:0-222117 GCA_046331505.1 Acidobacteriota bacterium | reverse complement strand
CCATACCCTCTGCCACCTTGGCCTCGTCGAGCAGGCCCGCGAGATCGGCGCGGACGCCGTCCTCGTCGTGCGCAAGGTCGAAGACCAGATCCTGCGGGGTGGTCTCATGGCTGGGCTCGCCCAGACGGCCCTGCTCTCGGGAGAGCCGATCGAGGCCGTCGAGGAACGGCTCGCCGATGCCAGCAGCGCGGTCGCGCGAACGCATGACGCCCGGCGCGCGGTCCTCTGCGCCGTCATCCGTGGCCACGTCGCCCTCGCCCGCGGCCAGAGCGCCGCCGCGATCCTTTCGGATGCGCGGGCGCAGGCCGAGCGAGAGGGCCGCGCCGGATCCCCCGACGTCGCGGATGCGCTCGAGACGCTGGCCCTCTCGCAGTCCGCCTTCGAGCGAGGAGCGCCGCTTCACGCCGGCTTCGCTGTCGCGAGCCTCTCCGGAGGTCTCCGCTCCTGGGTCCTCGCCAAGCCCCCGGGACACGTGTGATGGGACGGAGGCTCCGGCGCTTCGGCCAGCGACGCCGCGCTCTCGACCCATCGCCGGCTCTCGGGCTAACCACATTCGAGGATTCATGAGGAGGACTCCATGCGCCGCCGCCGCCGTCATGCGCCAGTGAACCGAGTGCTCGCCGGGTTCCTGTCAATCGTCGCGTCGCACGCCGCCGCCGCCGCGGGCGCACAGACCGGCTCTGGTTCCGTCCCCTTCATACGCGTGCCGGAGCCTGACGCCGAGTACCCGATCCACGCTTTCCGCGACGAGCTTCGGTGCGGGTCCGTCAGCTACAAGGAGCGGGTCGCGGATGCCCTTGCGGCCGAGGGAGACGATGCGATCGCGGCCCTGATCGAGGCGCTCCATGCGCCTCGCTATGCCACCAGGGAAGGAAGCATGGGGGCGCTCGCGAGAATGGGCGGTCCCGCGCTCTCGTGCATGAGAGCCCTGATCCACACGTCCATGGAGTGCGATCCCCCACCGCCTGGAGACCGGCGGAAGCGGTCGGCCATCGAAGGGCTCATCGCGGACCTTCCGGCGTCCTCCGTGGATGGCGACTCGATCCCACCGCTGCCCCGTCGCCTGGCGGCAACCGCCGTGGTGCACCTCATGACGTATGCGGCGACATCGATGGAGGACCGCGTCGCCGCGGCGCGGGCGAGGATGCTGGCCGACCTCGAACGTCACCTGTGTGACGGGCGGAAGGCGACCGTTCGGCGGGAGGCGATCGTGCTCGAGACGGCACACGGTGAATGGGACGAGGGGTATCTCGTCACGACGAGGGTCGACGATAGGTCCGGCAGGCCCGTCGGCGAATTTGGTTGGTGGTGCGGGGAAGACGGCGTGGCGTCGTTCCGCTACGAGCCCATCAAGGCGACGAAGATCTAGATCGCATCGGTGGAGGCGGTCGAGGAGCAGGATGGCGCGCCTCGGCGACTTGACCCGCAGACGGGGAACCGGGAACGTGCGATGTCCGCGATGTGCAAGTGACGTTGCGCGCGCCTCCGGGCATCGCTAAGCTAGCGACCGGCCATGCGGACCGTTGCGCTGGTGGGCCCCGAGATCGAGGAGAACCTCTCGCTCCGGTACCTGGCCTCGTCTCTCGCGGCAGCGGGTTACGCCGCGGAGATCGTCCCGTTCGCCGGAGAGAGCGAGTTCGGGCACGCGCTGGCGCGCATCCGCGCTCTTCCCGAGCCGCCGCTCCTGGTGGGGATCTCGCTCGCTTTCCAGTGGCGGGCGATGGACATGATGGCGATGGCGATGGCGCTGCGCGACGACGGATACGAGGGCCACGTCACCGTGGGCGGCCACTTCGCCACCTTCGCGAGCCAGGACCTCCTGCGCGACTTCCCCGAGATCGACAGCGTCGTGAGACAGGAGGCCGAGGAGACGCTCGTCGCGCTCGCGCGGGCGGTGGAGACGGGGGCTCCGCTGGATCCGATCCCGGGCCTCGCGATCCGCCGGGCCGACGGGACGGTCCACCTCACGGCGATGCCGTCGATCCCGGATCTCGCGACGCTGCCCCGGCCGGACCGGCGCGGCAACGCGGCGAGCTGCTTCGGGCACGGCATCGCGCCGCTGGTGTCGAGCCGCGGCTGCTACGCGAACTGCACCTTCTGCTGCATCGCCGCCTGGCACGAGGAGACCCAGCCGGGGAAGCGCTACCGGCTGCGCCCGCTCGACGACGTCGCGGACGAGATGGTGGCGCTGAAGCGCGAGCGCGGCGTCGACATCTTCGTCTTTCACGACGACAACTTCTTCGTGCCGCGCCACGATCAGAACGTGCAGCGGATCGCCGCGCTCGCGGACGCGGTCGAGGCGCGCGGCATCGGCGAGTACGCGACCGTCGTCAAGGCCCGCCCGACCGACGTGACGCCCGAGGTGTTCGACGTGCTGGTCAACCGCCTCCAGTGCATCCGCTGCTACATCGGCGTCGAGACCGACTCCGAGCAGGGGCTCAAGACGCTCCGCCGCTGGGCCCATCCCTGGCAGAACCATCGCGCCATCGAGATCGTGCGCAATCTCGGCCTCTACGTCTGCTTCAACATGCTCGTCTTCGATCCCGACACGACGATCGAGACGTTCGCGATCAACGTCGACTTCATGGACGAGGCGTGCGACTACCCGTTCAACTTCGGGCGCGTCGAGCTCTACGCGGGGACGCCGCTCCTGCACCGGATGCAGGAGGAGAAGCGCGTGCGCGGCGACTACATGCAGTGGGACTACGCCCTCGCGGACGCCGCCATCGAGCGCGTCTGGAAGCTCACCATCGCGGCGTTCCACGACCGGAACTTCGGGCCGGGCGCGCTCAACAACCTCATCATGGGGACGCGGTTCGACATCGAGGTCGCGCGCAAGTTCCACCCGGACGTGTTCCGTCCCGAGTGGCGCGCGCGCGGCATCGCACTCTCGCGCGAGCTCGGGCACGGGAGCGCCCGCGGGCTCCGCGAGATCCTGGCGCACGTCGCGCGCACGGCTCCAGGCCCGGCGGACCAGGATCTCGTCGCCGACCTCTCGGCGCGCCTGCGCCCGACGAGGTATCGATCGGCCTGCGCGCGCAGGAGCTCGCCGGCGAGATCGCCCTCGTGCTCCAGCGCGGGCGACCCTTGACGGTCATCGGCGATCGTGTCGCCACCGCGCTCCAGCGCGGCATCGCGGTCATGGACCTCGCATCGTGAGCGAAGACGAAACACCGAAGCCCGCGCGGCCGAGCGCCAGGGAGCGCGCGATGCGCCATCTCCGTCGCCTGCGCAAGGCGGCCACCGCCACGGCGCTCGGCGCGGGCATCGCCTGCAGCGCCCACGCCGACGACGGCCAGTCCGGGACGACACCGCCCGTCGGCGACGGCCTCTCGAGCATCCCCGCGCCCGACCACACCGATCCCGGGTACGGCGTCGTCGACTACCTGCCCTCCCCGGCCACGTGCGACGAGCTCGCCGCGAGCTCGATCTACGACGGCATCTACCTCGAGGCCACGTGGGCCGAGGTGGACAAGAAGATGCGGCTCCAGTGCATGCTCGTGCCGCGAGACGGGGGCCGGGTCGAGTTCGAGCCGCCGATCAAGGTGGACGGCGGCACCCTCGTCACGGATGCCAAGGGCAAGACCCAGGAGCTCCGCTTCGAGATCCTCCCGGCTCCAGGAGCGAAGCAGATCGAGATCTCGCTCCTTTGCGAGTGCGACAAGCTCTCGCAGGTGGGCCGCTTCAAGATCGCCCTCAAGGGCTCGCCGAAGGATGGCGAGACGCTCGACTACGAGACCGCGCCGGTCGAGCCCGTGGCGGCGAAGCCGAAGAAGACGCCGTAGGACGGGGCTCGTCCGGCGCAGGATCTCGCCCTCGCTCGACTGGCGCGACGTGCCTGACGCTCTCGCTTACGGCTCGACGGGATGCGCGTCGAGCGCGCGCGACGCCCAGTAGCGCAGCGACTCGTCGGGCTCGACCGAGGCGGTCACGAGGAGACGCCGCGCTTCGGTGCCGAGCCTGCGCTGGCTCATGAACCCGTACGCCGCGTCGATACGCAGCAACGGATCGCCGTCCTCGAGCGCCGCCGCGAGCACGCCGTCGCGCACGCCCTGGTCGGCGGCCTTGATCACCGCCTGCAGGAAGTCGCGCTTGTAAAGCGGCAAGGTCTCTCGCAGGCCATCGACGAGCAGGTCGGGATCGAAGCGCGCCATGCGGACGAACACGCGCATCGCAGAGAGGCGCACCAGCGGATCCTCGTCCGCGAGGCGCGGGAGCATCTCGCGCGCGACGCGGACCGCCGTCTCGGGCTCGATCGCGGAGCCGCCCTGGACCATCAGCGCCTCGATCGCGCGCAGGGCGACGAACCTCACGGCGCTGGCGCGATCGGCGATCGACAGCGCGATCGGAGCGAGGGCGTCCTCGAGCGGTGCGCGCAGGATGCCCAGCGTCTGGATCGACTCGATGCGGACCTCGGCGGAAGGGTCCTTCGCGCCGAGGAGCGCCGCCACGAGCGTCATGTCGTCGCGTACGCCGAGCACGCCGAGCGCGCGCGCCGCCGCAGCTCGTCCCTCGGGATCGGGATCCCGCAGGAGTTGATCCGCCGCGTCATGGGCGGAGGCATAACCTCGCATGCCCCCGGCATCGCCGATGTACGGATGGACCGGCCAGGTGCTGTCGGCGTCGATGCTCCCGAGGCTCGTCAGCCGCAGGCCGTCGCCGAACGTCGCCTCGCCGTTCTCGGCACGCGCGGACCAGATCGACGTTGCCAGGATCGCCACCACCGTGATGTGCCGTCGCACCATGACGCACCTCCTCGGCGAAAGGTAGCCCTGGCCCACACGGCCGGCAAGTCAAAGGTGCGTCAAAAGGACTGGAGCGTGATCGCCGGCGGTAGCGTCCCACGTGCGAGCGGCACGGTGCCGGCCCACGTCGCGGGTCGATGGCGGCCGCTCCGCGCCATCACCGTGACGACGCCGAGGAGGTCCGGCACCTCGAACCGTCCATTCGCATCCGACCGCACGAGCACGCCGCCGGGGTCCTCCAGGATCTCCACGAGCGCGCCGGCGATCGGCCGCTTGTACTGGTCGCGCAGGGTTCCCGTGAGCGCGTTGCCGGGCTCCATCAGCACCTCGAAGGTCGATCGCGCCGCGACGTCGACGCGCTGCGTCGCGAGGCCGGGGGCGCGCACGACGAGCTCGTTCTTGCCCATGGGCAGCCCTTCGAAGCGGAACGATCCCTTGGCGTCCGCGACGACCGTCTCGATGCCGGACGAGATCAGGGCGCCCGGGACCGGCCCGCCTCCCCGTGCGATGACCCGTCCCGCGACCGGCGCTCCGGGGGAGAGCGACATCTCGATCCAGCGCTTGCCCGGGGTCGCGGGCACGTCCCGGACGAATGTCCGCACGTGGCCCCGCGCCGCGGCCTCGAGGTGGTAGGTGTGCTTGCCCGCCGGAAGGTCGAGCTGGAACTGGCCGTCGGGTCCGGACGCAGCCTTGGCGACGGGCTGCCGGACGTAGTCCCTCGCGACGCGCCGCGCGTCGAATGCGTCTCCATCCTCGAGCTCGTAGGCGATCACCTCGCCTTCGAGCGGCGCGTGGGTGCCCAGGGCGCGAAGCCTGCCCGTGACGACGCAGTCGGTCACCGGCGGCGGACCGGCGACCGCTGCCGCGCCGACCAAGGCGATGGTGGCGATGAAGGCCCCGTTGCGCATCGGGGAGGATCCTGGCACAAGAGCCGTTCCTGCATCTCGCTCTCGCTCGATCGCGGACTCTGCTACCGTCGGGCGCACATGGCACGCGAGCCGAAACGCTGCGCCTGGGCTGCGGGCAAGCCCGACTTCTACGTCGCCTATCACGACGAGGAATGGGGCGTCCCCCTGCACGACGACCGCGCCCTCTTCGAGCTCCTGATCTTGGAAGGCGCGCAGGCCGGCTTGTCGTGGCAGACCATCCTCGCGCGGCGCGATGGCTATCGCCGCGCCTTCGAGGGTTTCGACGCCGCGAGGATCGCGCGGTTCACGGCGGCGCGCATCGCGAAGCTGCTGGCCTATCCCGGCATCATCCGCAACCGGCTCAAGGTCGAGGGCGCCGTGAAGAACGCGCGCGCGTTCCAGCGCCTCCTGGAAGAGCAGAGCTTCGACGCCTACGTCTGGAGCTTCGTGGGCGGCAGGCCGATCGTCCAGGGTAGGCGGAGCCTGGCGGAGATCCCGGCGTCGACGCCGGAGTCAGGCGCGCTCTCGAAGGACCTGCGACGACGCGGCTTCACGTTCGTCGGCGGCACGATCGTCTACGCCTTCATGCAGGCGGCGGGGCTGGTCAACGACCACGAGGTGTCCTGCTTCCGTCATCGCGCCTGCTCCCGGCTCTCGTGACGGAGGGCCTTCCCCCCGTCGCCACCGAGGAGGCGTACGACGCGCTGCCGCGCGACGATCCGCGCTTCGCGCGCGCGGCGGCGCTGATCGCCCTGCGCCACGGTTGCCGCGATGCGGCGATCGCCCGCTTCGGCGACGGATCGCTTCCCGTCTTCGCCGTGGGCGACGACCTCGTCCTCAAGCTCTACCCGCCGCACGAGGGCGAGCACTTCCGCACCGAGTCCGCCGTCCTCGACGCGATCGCGGGATCGCTCCCCGTGCCGACACCCCGGCCGGTCGCGACCGGCCGGTACGATGACTGGAGCTACGTCCTCATGGAGCGCCTGCGCGGACGGACGCTCGCGCAGTGCTGGGACAGATCCCCGACGGCGATCGCACCCGCCTCGCCGCGGACCTGGGTCACGCGCTTCGAGCGCTGCACGCGGTCGACGTGGCGCCTCTGTCCGCCATCAACGGCGACTGGCGCGCGTTCCTTCACCTCAGCGCGCCCGTTGCGAGGGCGCCACCGCGCCCTCGAGGCTTCCGATCGCTGGGCGCGACAGATCCCCGCGTTCCTCAAAGGCGTCCGGATCTCGAGGATCCCCGGCGCGTGCTGCTGCACACCGAGGTGATGCCCGAGCACCTCCTCGCCGGAGCGCGAACTGGCTACCGGCTCTCGGGCCTGTTCGACTTCGAGCCCGCGGCGTCGGCGCGCCCGGTACGGGCTCATCCTCGGGATCTTCGTCGCGTGCGGCGACGGCGCCTTCCTGCGCGCGATGCTCCTCGCGTGGGGCTACCGCGAGGCGGAGCTCGATGCCGGCCTGCAGCGGCGCGCTCGGCTGGGCGCTCGTGCACCGCTACGCGAACCTCGCCTGGGCTGCCGGCGCCTGCGTGCCGGATGACGGGTCGCTCGCGGGACTCGCGGCGCGCTGGTGGCCGCTGTCGTAGCGGCGCGACGACTCCCTGGCAAGTGACGGTCTCTGGCCGGACGCCTGAATCGACTCGATCTCCCGCTCCAGGATCTCGACGACCTCGCGCGACGCGGTGGCGAGGTGCAGGCCGTCGCCGAGCCGGTGATCGAACGTCCCGGCGAGCCTCAGGATCGGCCGGGCCTGATCTTGCCCGACTCGTCGACGACGGGCCGGGCGCGGCCGCGCCCACCGTGACCAGGATCGGTGGGCCGCCGATGGGGAAGAGCGGCGCGAATCCCGTGTCGACGCCGAGCGTGCCGACGTTGGTCACCGCGGCGGAGCCGGGGATCGCGCGCGACGCGGTATGAAGGTCGACGTTCCACTCCATGCCGAGCCAGTGGATGAGGCGCAGCATCGGGCGCAGGAGGAAGCGCGGAGCGGTGGCGATGCTCCTCCGGGAGCGGGAGATCTCCGCATCGTCGTCCTTGCGGATGCGCTCGAGCCGGCGATCGACCTCCGCCGCGAGCTCGAGCAAGCCGAGGCGATCCGCGTCGCGCACCTTGAGCCCGGTGAGCTCCGCCTTGCCGAGGCCTCCTGCCGCCGGCAGCGCGGCGTGGATGAAGACGTCGATGCCCGCGCGGCGGTAGGCGCGGCGGCGGCGGAAGACGACGTTCAGCTCGGGGTGCCGGGCGAGGGCGACGGCCACCGCGCGCGCGACCACGTGGGTGGGCGTGACGCGGGCGCCGGCGGCGCGCAGCGCGTCGATGCGCGCGAGCATCGGGCGCGCGTCGACGTCGATGAGCCCGTAGATCGTGGGATCGCTCGGCCCGCCCCACGCCGCTCCCGCCATGCGCCGCCACGAGCTCTCGGGCTCGGGCCCGACGTAGGCGACGTGCGGCATGGCGCCCGGCGCGCTATCGCACCTCGAACGAGGCGCTCGCGACCGTCGTGTTGCCGTAGTAGAGCGTGACGGTGTAGACGCCTGGGTTCCAGCCCTTGCCGGCGTCTTCGGCGCCCCAGCCTCCGCTCAGGTAAAGCGTCGTGTACTTCGGATCGAGGGAAAACGTCTCCGTGCTGTCGTTCAGGACGCTGCCGTCCGACGAGGTGAGCACCCACCGGAGCTGGTAGTCCTTCGTCTTCTGGACGGTGGGGTAGTGGTTCTCGATGTGCCAGTTGATGTAGCGGGACTGGGTCGAGTCGAAGCTCGTGTCGAAGACGCGTTCCTCGATCGGCGGGAACCCCTTGGGCCCCTCGTAGAAGAGCAGCTCGTAGAACTCGGTCGTGGTGCCGCCGATGTCGAGCAGCGGCGCGTAGGTCTGGCGGTGGATGCGCCCCTTGACGTCGTCGCGGTAGATCTCGAAGTTGCCGCGCGCGATGAGGGTCTGGTCCAGGTACACCTGCATGGAGTAGTTGCCGGGGACCCACGTGTCGTTCCATCCGCCGCGGTACCACATGTGACCGTCGACGAGCTCGGGATCGAGGTAGTAGGAATTGACCGCGTCGGCCTTGAGGGTCCCGTCGGGGAACTTGATCGTGTACTTCAGGTCGAAGTCGATCCTCTGACGCGGCGCGGCGTAGCCGAGATCGATCTCCCACCAGACGTACCGGCAGCTCCACCGCGGGAAGCGGGTCTTGTAGTCGATCGCATAGTTCTGGATGTCCTTCGGACCCTCGAAGAGCTTGAACGTCTTGATCTGTACCGGAGTGCCCTTGATGTTGAGCCCGGCGCGTTGGGGGGCCGCCGTCTTGGTGGGGCTGGTCCTCTTCCCGGGCGTCGGATCGGGACGCAGCGGGAACAGGCAGCCGTTCCGCCGCCGGCGACCACGAGGATGCCGCCGAACGGGCGCTCCGACGAGCACGATCATCCAGGCCGCCGCCTCCCTTCGCCGCGGGCTCGGGGCCACACCGGACGCGTGCGCGCCATCGGCGGGACCTGGAGCGTGGGGTTCACGGGCAGCGTCGGAGCGCGACGTCCCGGGGCCGCGGCGTGCCCGGCGCCCGCCGGGAGGCGGCGTGCCGCCCCGACGCCCTCGGTGACGGCGAGCACGTCACGATGGCCGCATCTCGTCCGCCGTCGGGTAGCGGTGCTCGGGCTCCGGCTGGAGCGCGCGGATCACGATCGTGTCGAAGGCGGGATCGAGCCCGGGCACGATCTCGGAGGGCGCCTTGAACACGCCGCGCGGCACGGATCCGGAGAGCATCTCGTAGAGGATCACGCCGGCGGCAGATGTCCGCGCGCCCGTCCACGGTGGCCGCGGCGCCCATCTGCTCCGGCGCCTGGCCTGGAGCGTCCCGAGGAACGCGCGCGTTCCGGTCAGCGCGGCCCGGCTGCTTCCGGGGTGTCGAAGAGGTGCGCGATGCCGAAGTCCATCACCTGAACGCCCGGCACCGTCATCATGATCGTTCTCCAGGCCCAGGTGCGTGATGCCCTGCGTGGCCGGCGGGCGGCCTGGAGCCTTCGCCCATGACCGCCGCGATCTCGGCGGTCAAGGCGCCTGGTGCGGACGGCGGCGAACTGCTGGGCGCTCCATGGCGAAGTAACAGGTGCGCCTCGCCGCGGTGGCGTATCGAGACGATGTTCGGATGATTCAGGAGCGCCAGCGCCCGCCTCGCGGTCGAAGCGCGCGCGGCGCTCGGCCGACGCGGTGAGGTCCTCGGGGAGCACCTTCACGGCGACCGTCCGCCCCAGCGAGAGCTGGCGCGCGCCTGGTAGACGATGCCCATGCCGCCGCGTCCGACTCCTTCTCGAGCAGGAACCCGCCGAGCTTCTGGCCGACGCCGATGCGCGGGCGTGCGCCTCCGGGCGGCGTGGCGATCCCGACCGAGAGCAGGTCGATCAGGTCCGGCAATTCGGGCAGGGCGTGACGGTCTCGACGTCGCGTCCAGACGCGCACCGTCTCTGCCCGCAGGCGCCGCAAGAGACGTCCATCGTCCGGTAGCCATTGTATGGCCCTCGGGGCGCGTTCCCTGGAACCCGCGTTGAAAGAAGATAGGGCGATGCCCGCGACCTTGCCGGTCCTCCCCGTGCCGCGCACCGCGACGCCGAGGACCGCGGTCTCGCGCTGGTTGCTTGCCGACCATGCCGCGGATGCCCACGCTCCTCACGAGGCGACCCATCCCTGGTCGCGCGTGCTCTGGCTCACGGGCGTCGACTACTTCTCGACCCTCGGCTACCAGCCCGGAATCGCCCTGCTCGCCGCCGGAGCGCTCTCCCCGATCGCCACGGCCATCCTGGTGCTGGTCACGCTGGTGGGCGCGGTCCCCGTCTACGCGCAGGTCGCTCGCCGGTCCTATGCGGGCCAGGGATCGATCGCCATGCTCGAGAACCTGCTCCCGCGCTGGCAGGGCAAGCTCCTCGTGCTCGTCCTGCTCGGGTTCGCCGCGACCGACTTCGTGATCACGATGACGCTGTCGGCCGCCGACGCGGCGCAGCACGCCGTCGAGAACCCCACGATCCATCCCTGGGTGGGCGACGCGAAGATGGCGATCACGCTCGCGCTCCTCGCGCTCCTCGGCGCCGTGTTCCTCAAGGGTTTCCACGAGGCGATCGGCGTCGCCATGCTGGTGGCCGTGCCCTACATCGGGCTCAACCTCGTGGTGCTCGTGCGCGGGCTGATGGAGATCGGGAGCCACCCGGAGCTCGCGTCGGCCTGGAGCGCCGACCTTGCCCTCCACGGCGATCTCACGGCTCTCCTGATCGCCTCGGCGCTGATCTTCCCGAAGCTCGCCCTCGGGCTCTCGGGCTTCGAGACCGGGGTGTCGGTGATGCCTCTGGTGCGCGGCGACGAGAGCGACGCCGGTGCCGAGGTCCCGCTGGGTCGCGTGCGCGCCACGCGCAAGCTCCTCGTCGCGGCGGCGCTCATCATGAGCGTGATGCTCTTGCTCTCGTCGTACGTCACGGCGGTCCTCGTTCCGAAGGAGGCCTACGAGGCGGGCGGCAAGGCGTCGGGTCGCGCCATCTCGTTCCTCGCCCACGAGCGCCTCGGCAACGGCTTCGGGACCGTCTACGACATCTGGACCATCGCGATCTGGTTCGCCGGAGCGTCGGCGATGGCGGGCCTCCCTGAACCTGATCCGCGGCACCTGCCGCGCTTCGGCATGGCGCCTCGGTGGACAGCCGGGCCGCTCGTGCTCCTGCTCTTCGCGGTCAACGTGCTGCTCGTCACGCTGGTCTTTCCGCGCCGACGTCGAGGCGCAGGGCGGGGCGTACGCGACGAGGCGTCCTGGTGTTGATGCTCTCCGCGGCGATGGCGGTGGCCCGCCGCTCCTTCCGCGATGGCGCGCCGGCACGGCGGGTCCGGCCGCGATCGTCGGCGTCGATCTTCTTCTGGATCGTGACCGCCATCTTCGGCTATACGCTGGGCCAGAACGTCCACGAGCGGCCCGACGGCGTCTACATCGCAAGCGTCTTCATCCTCGTCATCGTGGTCGCGGGCGGCGTCAGCCGCTACATGCGGTCCACGGAGCTACGCGTGTCGGAGATCCACTTCGCCGACGACGCCTCGGCCGAGCTCTGGAAGGGCATCTGCGGCAAGAAGGTGAACCTGGTGCCGCTGCGCGTCTCGACGCCGGCGGCCAGGGGCGCGAAGGCGGCCGAGCTCCGGCGCCACTACGCCATCAAGGGACCGCTCGCGTTCCTGCACGTGAACCTCATCGACAACCGGAGCGACTTCATCACGCCGTTACGCCTCAAGGTGACGCAGGACGAGGAGGAGTACCGCATCGAGGTCTGGGGCGCCATCGCGATCGCCAACACCATCGCCTACGTGAGCGAGCTGCTCGATCCGAAGAGCCTCTTCCTCGGCCTGACCGGCGAGAACCTCATCACCCAGGCGTTCCGCTACCTGCTCTGGGGCGAGGGAGAGGTGGGACTGCTGGTCTACAAGATCCTCCTGCGCTACTGGGAGTGGACGCCGGAGCAGGACGTACGTCCCCTGATCTTCCTCATGAGCGAGTAGGCGGTTGCTCGCGTTCGCGCGCCTGAACCTGCGTTGGAACCCGTTCGGCGAGGCGGGCCTTGCGACACGCGCCGGGCTGGCCATCGTCGGCGAGGACGTGCTTGGCGGGCTCGCCTCCGCACTCGCGCGGGACCGGACCGCGGTGCAGATCCTCGCGTCGGAAGGACGCGGCAAGACGACGTACCTGCTCGCGCTGGCGGCTCGTGCGGGGGCGCGGTACGTGCGGGCGCAAGAAGAGACGGTGATTGCGCCGTCACCGCGGGAGGCGCTGTGCTGCGACGAGATCGAGCTCCTCCCGGCGCGGGTCCGGCGGCGGCTCTACGCGCGGTGCGGGTCGATCGCGCTCTCGACGCACGCGGATCTGACGCGCGAGCTCGCGCGTGCCGGGCTCGCCGTCGTCACCCATCGTGTCTCGATCGGCGATCGCGACGAGCTCGCCGCGATCATCGACCGGCGGATCTCGTGGGCGCGCCGCGGTCCTGGTGCCCTTCCACGCGTACCGGAAGCGAGCATCGCGGCGCTCCAGGCGCGTCACGGCGACGACGTCCGCGCGATCGAAGCCGATCTCTACCATGCGTTCCAGGGGCTCCGGGAGGTGGGCGACGTCGAAGTGTGAGATCGCGATCGTCCTCGACAAGCCCGCGACGACCTACGGGATGGGGGAGCTTGTCTCGGGCCGCGTCGAGGTGCGCGCCGATGCCGACGTCGCGTGCAAGAAGCTCACGCTCACGCTCGAGCTCCGGACCCACGGGCGCGGGAACACGGCCACCAAGACCATCGACGAGACGGTCCTCTTCGAGGGGCAGTGGCACGCCGGCCAGCAGGAGATCTACGAGTTCGAGATCGGCGCGCCGCCGGGTCCGATCACCTACCACGGCACGCTCATCAACGTTGACTGGTACCTGCGGGCCCGCGCCGACATTCCCTGGGCGATCGACGCGAAGGCGGAGCAGGACTTCGAGGTCGTTCCGGGAGCCGAGCCGATGGAGGACTACGGCAGCGGTTGCTTGCCGGCGGCGAGCGCGCCTCTAGCTGCGACGTCACTCGCGATCGCGGCGCAGCGTCGCATCGGCGGCGTCGTGCTCGCGGCCGCGATGGTGCTGATGTTCGCCGTGGGGATGGTCCGGGGCGCGGCCGGGCGTGCGACGCCTACACTCTGCTTCGCGAGCCTCGTCCTCGTCACCGTTGGAGGCGTCATCGCCGTCGCCGCCCGCAACAAGATCGCGAGCCGCAAGCTCGGCGTCGTCGAGGGGGCCGTCGGCGGTCCGGTCGTGCCGCGCGGCACCGCGCTCCCCGTCAGCCTGTCGTTCCAGCCGCCCGGCCCGATCGCGATCGAGCGCATCACGGCAACGCTCCTGGCGCGCGAGGCCGCGACCAGCGGCAGCGGGACCCGACGCACCACGCACCATCACACCGTGCACGACGAGACGATCGAGCTTGCGCCCGGGCGCCGGGTCGTCGCCGGAGAGACCGTCGCCGTGGACGGCAGCATCCCGATCCCGAAGGACGCGGCCTGCGCCTTCTCGCTTCCGAGCAACACCCTCACCTGGGAGCTCACGCTCCGGATCCACGTCCAGGGTTGGCCCGACTGGGTGAAGGTGTACCCGATCGTCGTCGTGCCGTGACGACCTGGCGAGGCCGCGCGCATGCAGGATCGGAGGTCGCTCCCCGCGGGATCAGATCCGGTGGAAGAAGAGGCCCGATCGCAGCTTCGGCTCGAACCACGTCGACTTCGGCGGCATGATCTGGCCGGCATCGGCGACGGCCATCAGCTCCTGGAGAGACGTCGGGTAGAGCGAGAAGGCGACGGCGGCCTTGCGCTCGCGCACCAGGCGTTCGAGCTCGGCGGTGCCGCGGATGCCGCCGACGAAGTCGATCCTCTTGCTGGTGCGGGGATCGTCGATGCCGAGCATCGGGGCGAGCACGCGGTCCTGGAGCAGGCTGACGTCGAGCGACTGGATGACGTTGGCGCCGGCCGGCGGGGCGATGGCGAAGCCGTACCAGCGCACCTGTCCCTCCTCGAGGATGCAGGCGCGGAACTGGCCGCGCGCATCGGGGGAGGGCGCCCTCCCGGGCGCGAGCGGGAATGTCGCGCCGAGCTCCTCGAGGAATCGCGCCGGGCTCTGGCCCCCCAGGTCGAGCACGGCGCGGTTGTAGGGGAGGATCCGGAGCTGCCCGGCGGGGAACATGACGAGCTGCGAGCGCCGCCAGGCCGAAATCCTCACCAGGATGGTCCCTGTTCCGACGCCCAGGCCGAGCCGTGCGAGCCAGGAGGCGCAGAGCAGGTGCGTCGGCCACGGCATGGTTTCATCAGCAGGTACTGGATGGGTACAGCAGGCGCGCGCGATATAGGCGACCTTGCGTCCAGATTTCGAGGTTGGCGCGGATGCCCTTGACCCGCCGCCTGTTCGCCGGAACTCCTGGGCGACAGCGCGCGCGGCAGCGCCGCATCACCGTGGCGACGATGCGATCCACTTCGCCGGCAACAGCAGGCGAGGAGAAGATCGGCACCTGGCCTGGTGTCGATCCAGACGATCTGCACGCGCGCCTTCATCTCCTCGGTCCTCGCCGGCCATGCGCCAGCTCTTCGACGGCTTCTCGCGCCGTAGTCGTCGGCGATGCGGCAGGATCTCGACGATGCCCACCTGGTCGCGCCTGCCCATCGTGAGCCGGTAGACGTAGAGTTGATCGGCGTCCTGCTCGAACGGGACCTCGCTGATGGCGCGCTCGAGGTTCGGGTGGCCGCGGTCTCGTAGACGACGTCCGCGTGGATGTCCAGGGTGTCGTCCGGCAGATCGATCTCCGGGGCGGATGACGTGGAGGAACGAGAGCACCTCGGCGGCCAGCGCGCGAGCCTCCGTGCGTTCACTTGGCGTCGTAGGGCACTGATGACGGCGGCGGCCTTCCGCGGGCGGGCGGAAAGCGCGGAAGGGATGCACTAATCACGCAACCGGTTTATCCCCGGACTTACGGGCGATCCGGGATCGACCGTTCACCTCCTCGACGGTACCTACGAGCTGTTCCGCCACTTCTTCGCGATCCCGCCGCGCCGCTCGCCCGGCGGCCGCGAGGTTGGCGCGACCTGGGGCGTGATGCAGTCGGTGCTCGGCCTCCGGCGCGAGGGCGTCCGGCACCTCGCGGTCGCAACCGATCACGTCATCGAGTCGTTCCGCAACGACCTCTTCGCTGGCTACAAGACCGGAGACGGGATCCCGGAGGACCTCTGGAACCAGTTCCCGCTCATCGAGGACGGCCTGCGCGCGATGGGCGTGACCGTCTACGCCATGGTCGAGTTCGAGGCGGACGACGGGCTCGCCACCGCGGCGAGCCTTCACGACGACCGGCGCGTGGTCCAGGTGCGCATCCTCTCCCCGACAAGGACCTCGCCCAGTGCGTGCGCGGGGCGCGGGTCGTCTGCGTCGATCGCCGGAGCGGCCGCGTCCTCGACGACGGCGGCGTTCGCGAGAAGTTCGGGGTCGCGCCTGCCTCGATCCCCGACTGGCTCGCTCTCGTCGGGGATGACGCCGACGGGATCCCGGGCATCCCTGGCTGGGGCGCGGTGTCGGCGAGCACGGTGCTCGCGCGCTACGGCCACTTCGAGGACGTGCCGCCGCTGCACGCCCAGTGGGACGTGAAGGTGCGCGGCGCGCTGCGCCTTGCCGGCAACCTCCGCGAGCGCTACCAGGACGCGCTGCTCTACCGCACCCTCGCGACCCTCCGGACCGACGCGCCGATCCCGTGCCGCCTCGAGGATGTCGCCTGGGACGGTATCCCCATGGATCGGTTCGAGCCCTTCTGCCGCGAGCATGGCTTCGCCGATCTCGTCGAGCGCGCAGGGGCAGAACGCACGACGACCTCGCCCGATGCCTGACGCCGTGCGCTACCTTCTACTGCTCGGAGTGCCGCTGGCCGCGCTCGCGGCCGGGAACGGGAGCGAGATGAACGACCTCGAATTCTTCAGGAGCCTCGCCGAGACCAGGAGCTTCACGCTGGGCAGGCCGGTCTCTCCCACCGTGACGCCCGATGGCGCGGCGGTGCTCTTCCTGCGCGGCGGACCCCGCGATCCGGTGCTGCGGCTCTACGAGATGGACGTCAAGAGCGGGATGGTGACGGAGCTCGTGACGCCCGAGGGGCTCCTCGGCGGCGGTGAAGAGCTCCTTCCCCAGCAGGAGAAGGATCGACGCGAGCGCATGCGCATCCAGTCGCGGGGCTTCACGAGCTACGAGCTCTCGCGCGACGGTTCGAGCGTGCTTCTGACCCTCTCGGGGCGCCTCTTCGTGCTGGACCGCGCGAGGCGCAAGGTCACGACGCTTCCCGGCGAAGCGTGGATCGATCCCCACTTCTCTCCGGACGCCGCGTGGGTCGCCGCCGTGCGGGACGGCGACCTGTTCGTGCTCGATGCCGCCGGAAAGAAGGAGGAGCGCGTCACGTTCGGAGGCAGCGAGACGCTGACACACGGTCTGGCCGAGTTCATCGCCGAGGAGGAGATGGCTCGCCACCGCGGGTTCTGGTGGTCGCCCGACGGCAAGACGCTCATGTACGAGGAGTCCGACACGTCGGGAGTCGACGTCCTTTACATCGCCCAGGCCTTGCACCCCGAGCTCCCGCCAAGGGCGATGCGCTACCCGCGCCCGGGCACGCCCAATGCGAAGGTGCGTCTCGGCATCGTCGGCAGGGGCGGCGGTCCGACCACCTGGGTCCGCTGGGATCAGGAGAAGTACCCCTACCTGGCTCGCGTGGCGTGGCCAAGGCCGCCGGCGCGCGCGACCATCCTCGTGCAGGACCGGGTGCAGAGAGAGCAGAAGCTCCTTGCGGTGGATCCGAAGACGGGCCAGACCGAGGAGCTCTTCACCGAGACGGATGCGGCATGGCTGAACCTCGATCACGACAACGCCGTCCCCGCGTGGGACGACGAGGGAGAAGGGTTCATCTGGTCGACGGAGCGCGGCGGCGACTGGCAGCTCGAGCTACGCGACCGGAGCGGGAAGCTCGTGCGAACGCTCACTCCGCCCGGCTACGGCGAGGCCGATCTCGTACACGTCGACGCGACGTCCATCGTGTTCGCCGGCGGACCCGATTCCCGTGAGGTCCATCTCTACACGGTGCCGCTCGACGGCAAGGGCGAGCCGCGACGGATAACGGACGGGGCGGGCATCCACGCGGGCGCCTACGGGCGCAGCGGCAGTGTCTGGGTCCATACCGAGAGCCTCCTCGACGGGACATGGCGCGCGCGCGTGATCGGACCGGGAGTGAAGGTGATCGCCGAGCTCCCGTCGGTCGCCGAGAAGCCGGCCGCGATGCCGCGCATCGAGCTTTGCCGCGCCGGTGGCGCCGATCGGACGTTCGACGCCGTGATCCTGCGACCGCACGACGTCGAGCCGGGGCGCAGGTACCCGGTCATCCTGAGCGTGTACGCGGGGCCGGGAGTGAAGGTGGTGAAGGCCAATGCGCTCGGCTACCTGCGCGACCAGTGGATGGCGGATCAGGGCTTCGTCGTCGTCTCGCTCGACGGCCGCGGGACGCCGGGGCACGGGCGCGAGTGGGAGCGTGCCATCAAGGGCAACCTCATCGACGTCGCGCTCGAGGATCAGATCGCGGGGCTTCAGGCCCTCGGCAAGCAGTACCCGGAGCTCGATCTCGATCGCGTCGGGGTGATGGGCTGGTCGTTCGGAGGGTACTTCTCGGCGATGGCGACGCTGCGCCGCCCCGACGTCTTTCAAGGCAGGCGGGGTCGCCGGCGCGCCGGTCACCGACTGGGCCGACTACGACACCCACTACACCGAGCGCTACATGGGCCTGCCCGCGGGAGAACCCGGACGGGTACAAGGCCGCGAGCGTGCTCACCTACGCAGGCAAGCTCGAGCATCCGCTCCTCATCGTCCACGGGATGACGGACGACAACGTCTACTTCGTCCACGCGCTCAAGCTCAGCCAGGCGCTCTTCCGCGCGGGAAAACCGTTCGAGCTCCTGCCGCTTCCCGGGACGCACATGGTGCCCGACCCGGAGCAGAACATGCGTCTCTGGGCGCGCACCATCGAGCACTTCAAGAAGGCGTTCGCTCCCACGACGCCGTAGGTTCGGACCCTATCCGGCGAGTCCGAGCGCGGAACGAAGGTCCGGATCCGTCCGGACGCGCCAGATCTTCTGGTCGAGGTAGTAGTGATGGATCGCGAGGCCCCACCAGAGGCAGAGTCCGATCTGTCCCATCGTGATCGCTCCGAGCCGCGCGCGGGGGAGGAGCTGGCACCCCGGGAAGACTCCCGTGGAGCAGGCGAAGGCGAGGTAGACGATGGAGAACAGCGCGCAGGCCGCGAGGTAGCGCGGCACGGAGGCGGCGAGCCAGGACGCGGCGCCGTGCTGGTCGCGATCGCCGAAGCGGTTCCGGTTGTGGAAGAAGACGAGGCCGAGGTACTGGACGTTGTGGAAGATCGTGACCATCACCGACATGAGGAGGAAGTCCTGGTCGGGGCCGCTGGAGGCGGCGTAGACGGGCTCGAGCCGCGATACGAGTCCGTAGACCGCGCCGTAGAGCAGAACCGTGAGGAGCGCGTAGAGGGCGGGGGGCGACGGCCGCGCGACGGCGTTGCGCGCCAGCACCCCGAGCGAAGCGAGGAACGCCGCCGCGAGGAGCGCGACGCCGGCCGATTCGGCTAGCGCGAGGTTGCGTGCGGGCAAGTGGAGGAGCGCACGGGCGCGGGGATGGAGGAGCAAGAACGCGAAGTAGGGCGTCCAGCAGCCGATGTAGAGGCACCACCGGTCGAGGAGGTAGCCGCCGCGGTCGCCGTTGACGGCCTTGTAGAGCGCAAGGAAGCCGTAGTGCTGGCGGACGACATGGTAGTAGCCGTAGAACGCCGACGCCGCGAGGTAGAGGAGGAACGGCGCCTCGGATCGTGAGGCCAGCGATAGGAGGAGCGCCGCCGGCCCGACGGCGAACGCGAGCAGGCTCCCGGAGAGGAGGCGCGGCCGCGTGCGCCACATCTCCCGATCGAGGTAGGTGCGCGTGAAGGCCGCGGCGATGTGCGGTCCGTCGAACGCGAGGAGCCAGACCCAGAAGACGGCGACGATCGGGATGCCGGCCGCGATGAGGGCGAGCGCCGCAAGGCTCGCGATCGTCCCGCCGAAGAACCACCCGAGGTCGTAGCCGCGCGTGGCGATGAAGGGACGCGGCGTCACAGCAGCACCACGTCGATGGGTCGGGCTTCGGGGACCTCGCGCACCCTCGGGACCAGGTTGACGATGACGTTCCAGCGCGGATCGAGGCGGCCGTGACGGCCGAACGTACCACGCGGGCCGAGATGGGCCTTGACGCGGAGATTGACCAGCGAGCGCAGCCGGTCCACGACGGGTCCAGGAACGAGGATCGCATGGGACTCCAGAAGGTGGCCGAGGCGCTGCACCGTTGCCGACTCGCCGCCGCGGGCCACGAGGTCGACCACGCGATCCCACGAGACGCGGGTCGAGGCGCGGTGCAGGATCCCCGGCAGTACCTGCGCGCCTCCCGCGTGGCGCGGGTGGCGCAACGCATCGACGAGAGCCCGTTCCGGCCGGGCGATGCGTACGGTCTCGCCATTGATGTCCGCCTCCATCGTGTCCTCGCTCGCGGCATCGACGCGCACGAACACGATGCTCCCGTCGCCCACGCTGATGGCGGGGCGCCTCGTCGGCGTGCCGATCTCCGTGCGGCTCGGATCGGGATCGCAGAAGCCATGATGCGCGCATGCGGCGCGGAAGGAGATGAAATCGTCCGGCCGGAGGTGACGAGCCAGGGACGGGAGAGAGCGGGCGACGGCTCCATCCGCGACGACGTAGGAGCCGTGTCGCTGCCGTACGAGCAACCCCTTGCGCGCCATCCGGTGGACGAGAAAACGAGCATGACCGGGAGTCGTCGAAAGGAGCGAACAGACAAGGGTGGGGGTCGCCGGTTCGGTCCGGCCTCGAAGAAGTCCCAGTAGTCGAGTCTCTTGCGGGCTTGGTCGGAGCATGTCTCTAACTATTTGAATATTATGCAACCAAATGGACCATGTGTGAACGGCTTGTAGAGCAGTGGCTTGTCGTCTCGCATGTCAGGAGCGAAACATGACGAGAATAATTAGTATAAATTGAAACCAATGATAAAGTGAGTTTCAATAAACGCTAATTATATGGCCAACCAGAGTGCAGTCGCCAGGACCGAGAGCAGCGCCAGGGTACGTCCGGTCTCGAACGGTTGCTCCGGCAACGCGCCGGCGAGGCGGTCATAGGCGATGCCGACGTAGAGGAAGAGAACCGGCAGCAACGGTAGTCGGTCGCGAGAGCTCACGTGGAAGACCATCGCCGTGGCGAGGCCGAAGAAAACGAAGACGAGGAACGGACGCATGCGCTTTCGGATCGCCGCTGGTGCGGGAACGAACATCCCCGTGATGCCGGTCGCCAGCAGGACGGCGTAGGTGAAGTAGCTACCCGCGCGGAATGCGAACGTTGCCCAGGCGGTCATCGCGTTGCTGTAGGTCGGCGTTGCTCCGCCGGGAAGCTGGTCCGTGAAGAAGGACTCCTTTCGCACGAGGCGCCGGAGCTGGCGCGGGACCTGGCGGCGCAGCGTCGCCACGGCCCCGTCTTCGCGCACCTTCTCCCAGACCTTGCGACGGTAGACGCGTTCGCGCTCTCCAGGATCGGTGGACGACGCGAGGTACCGATCGCGCTCCGAGTCTTCGATCTCGTCCACGAGGCCGTGGTCGCCGCGATCGTTCAGGCCGATCCAGACGTGGAAGGCGGCTCCCGCTCCGAGGCTCCCGTGGCTCCATGCGATCTCGCTGGCCGCCATCGCGGGAACCGCGATTCCTCCGACGCCGCCGAGCAGGAGGAGCGCGGGCCTGATGCTCCATCCGCGCCCGGCGCGCGGCCAGGCGGCCGCGAGAGCGAACAGCGGGACCAGCGGGATCAGCAGCGATCGAAGGAGGACCGCGGCTCCGAGCGAGAGCCCTGCCACGACCGTGAGCGCAGACCGGCCGCGGGCGATGCAGAGTGCGGCGCAGATTGCGAAGAAGAGGTGGGCCACGTCCGGCAGGACGTAGTGGCTCGCCGCGACGAGCTCGGGGTTGCAGAGGTAGCTCATCAGGCAGAGATCCGCGGCCTGCCGCGAGAGCCCGACCGCGCCCGCGAGGGCGCGGAGCGCGAAGCCGCCGGCGATCAGCAGGGCGATCTGCAGGAACTGGAGAGGAAGCAGCGTCGGGCCGAACGCGCGCACGAGGACTGCGGCGACGTATGCCTCGCCGGGCGGCTCGAGGAACGTCGGCGCGTGATTCCCGCCGATCGCGAGCTCGTAGGCGGCGTTCCAGATCCGCGCCTCGTCAGGAAGCAGCGCCCTCGGGCCCGGCAGGTAGTTGAACCACAGGAAGGCCGCCTGGATCGGTACGAACGCCACCAGGATGTCGCGCAGCCCGCCTCGAGCCAGGGACGGCACGTCGAGGATTATCCGCTCGCGGCGAGCGATTCCGCCCGACGGCGGCGGGCGATGTTACGGCGCGAGATCCCGCGCGAGGCTCGCGCGGACGTCGGGCGGTAGCTCCGTCGACGCGAGATAGCTCGGATGGTCGACCACGAGCATCATCGCGCCGTGGCCGCTCCGGAGCGCCGCGATCGCCTCGGGCGAGAACGGGAAGCGGAGGTAGTGGACCGAGCTGGTCGCGTCCTCCTTGCTGCGGCCGCCCTCGGCCTGCCCCGCGGCGCGCAGCGAGCCGAGCTCGATCCGGACGGCGTGCTCGACGCCTGGCAGCTTCGGAAGCCAGTGGCGCAGCTCGTCCTCGCTGGTCAGCTCGACGAACATCGTGGCGGAGAGCTCGCTTTCCGAGGGGAGCAGCGCGTTGTACACGTCGAGCTCGATCTGCCTCTTCGCCGGATCGTCGATCCGCTCGGCACGGCACATCTCGAGCACCTGAAAGCGCAGCGTCTCGCGATCCTCGAACACGAACGAGAGGATCGGGCCGACGGCGATCCGTCTCGATCTCTTGTGCGCGACCGTCGCCGCGCGGATCTCGGCGCGGCGGCGCTCGTATTCGGAGAGCGGCATCAGGTCGTCGAGGGTGAGCGCCTTCACGGGCGATCCTCCCAGCCGTAGGCGTTCGCGATCGCGACGATGGGGTGGACCGGCTTCTGGGTCGTGCGCTCCTCGATCGTCAAGCCCGAGAGCGGGCAGTCGGAGACGACCACGTCCCACTTCCGGTCGGGATCGGCGACGCGCGTGACGAGCTTGTCGGCGATCTTGACGGACATGTCGTAGTAGGCGTGCTTGAGGCCCCATGTGCCGTCGACGCCCGAGCAGCGATCGATCACCTCGATCTCGCTTCCCGGGACGCGTGCCAGGAGGTCGCGCGACGGCAGCCCGATGTTGAGCGCCTTGAGGTGGCAGGGAACGTGGTAGGCGATCTTCCCGAGCGGACGCGGGAAGTCGCGGTTGAGAGCCTCCTTGAGCGAGAGGAGGAACGCCGAGAGATCCATCGTCTTCGACGCGACGAGGCGCGCGTCGTCGGTCTTGACGAGCTCGGGCCACTCGTTCCTGATCATGAAGGTGCACGTGGGCCCGGGGACGACGACCGTGTGGCCGTCCTTGCAGAGCGGGGCCAGGCGCGCGACGTTGCGCTCGACCTGCGCGGCGGCCTGCTCCATGAGGCCGCCGTCGAGGTACGGCATGCCGCAGCACTCCTGGGGCGGCATCGTCACGGCGACGCCGTTCTTCTCGAGGACGAACGCCGCCGCGCGCCCCACGCGGGGATCGTTGTAGTTGACCGAGCAGGTGGCGAAGAGCGCGACCTTGCCGTTACGCGCCGGGGCGGCGCCCCCTCGCTTGCTCCACCAGCGCGCGAGCGTCTCGTGGGCGTAGATAGGAAGCAGCCGGCGCCTGTCGATGCCGGCGACCTTCTCCATCAGCGCGCGGTTCCACCGGCTCTTCAGGCCGGCGTTCATCAGCGGTGCGAGGAGGCTGCCGATCTTCCCCATGAGATCGGTCATGCCGAGGAGCCGGTCTGAGATGGTCGCGCCGTGCTCGCGGCCGCGCAGCGCGCGCGCGCGCAGCATGAGCCGCGGGAAGTCGAGGTTGTACTCGTGCGGAGGGATGTAGGGACACTTCACGTTGCAGAGCTTGCACTCGTAGCAGAGATCGACGACCCGGTCCTTCTCGGCCTGCGTCAGCCCCGCCACCTCGTTCTCGTGCGAGTCGACCGCGTCGAAGAGCGCGGGAAACGACGGGCACAGGTTGAAGCAGAGGCGGCACCCGTGGCAGATGTCGAAGACCCGATCCATCTCGGTCTTCAGGTCGGCCTTGTCGTAGAACTTCGGGTTCCTGAAGTCGAGGCCGATGGGATTGGGATTGGCGAGCTTCATGGCGTCGTGGGTCGCGGGCTGTTGCCGCCGGCCGGTGGTGTTCCTGGCCGGCTGCGGTAGAGCGGGGCTTGCCCCGCTGGTTGCCGCAGGCGGGCTTTGTCCCCCGCCGGTTGCTGTCGTGCGGGGCTTGTCCCCGGCCATCTGCTGAGGGCGGGGGCTTGTCCCCCGCCGGGTTGCTGTAGGGCGTGGGCTTGTCCCGCCGGTTGCTGTAGGGCGGGGGCTAGTCCCCCGCCGGTTGCTGTAGGGCGGGGGCTTGTCCCCCGCCGGTTGCTTGTAGGGCGGGGGCTTGTCCCCCGCCGGTTCCGGAGGGAAGTAGGGGCGCGGATCACGATGTCCGCACCCCTACGCCGGAAACGAACCGGCGGCCCCGGTTACGAGTCGAGCGTGTCGAGCCCCTTCTTGAAGCGTCCTGCGTGGGACTTCTCGGCGCGGGCGAGCGTCTCGAACCACTCGGCGCACTCGGAGAAGCCCTCCTCGCGCGCGACCTTGGCGAAGCCCGGGTACATCTCGGTGTACTCGTAGGTCTCGCCGGCGATGGCGGCGTTCAGGTTCTTCTTGGTGTTGCCGATGGGCTCGCCGGTGGCGGGATCGCCCACCTCCTCGAGGAACTCGAGGTGGCCGTGGGCGTGGCCGGTCTCGCCCTCGGCGACGTCGCGGAAGAGGCCGGCCACGTCGGGATAGCCCTCGACGTCGGCCTTCTTCGCAAAGTAGAGGTAGCGGCGGTTCGCCTGCGACTCGCCGGCGAACGCGTGCTTGAGGTTTCCGTGGGTCTTGGTTCCGTCCAGCTTGGGCATCAGGACCTCCTTGGGGTCGTGGGTTTGGGAGTGCCGGGCGCGGGCCGCTCCGTCCGGGAGCAGTCCGCGCAGAGGCCGTAGAAGTGCACGGATCGACGCCGTATCGAGAAGCCGTGCTTGCGCGCGCCGCGAGCGTTCAACGCGTCGAGGGCCGGATCGTAGACGTCCTCGACGGTCTTGCAGCGCTCGCAGATGAGGTGATGGTGCTCCGTGGTCTCGGCGTCGTACCGGGCCGTCTCGTGGACCACGTTCAGGAGTTCGATGAGCCCGACCTCGCGGAACGTCTCGAGCGTCTTGTAGACGGTGGCAAGCGAGAGCGACGGGAGCTTCGCCGCGAGCAACTCGTGGATGCGCTCCGCCGAGGGGTGGGTGGGCGATGAAGCGAGGGCTTCGTAGATCGCCGCCCGCTGCGGCGTCAGGTGGAGCCCCTTGTCCCGGCAACGGCGGGGGAAGGTGGCGACGAGGTCCTCGATGCGGCTGCGTTCCATCGGGATACTTATTCCGGAGCGATAATAATTATCATTGTCGTCTCGATGGTGTCAAGGTCCGCGGGTGGGACTACGATCGGAGCAGTCACCCAGACCGCCGACCGAAGGAGGTTCACGACGATGAAGCGCACGACCACCCTCTTGGCGACGAGCTTCTTGCTCGCGGCCCCGCTCGCCCTCGACACCGCGCTGGCCGAGGGAACGCCCAGCCCCGCGATCTTCCGCGGCGCCTCGTCCGCGGTGCGGTTCGACGTCTCGCCTCCGCTCCGATCGCTTCCTCCGGTGGTCGTGCCGATCCCGCCGGAGCCGGAGTGCATGCCCGACGACGAGGACTTCGGATACGACGTGACGGGACCGAGCAACTCCGACACGGCGGTCCAGACCCAGAAAGGCGTCGACGCCATGCCTCCGACGGCGGTCAGCTTCCAGGGCTTCGGTAGCTCAGGAGCGCTGCCGCCGGATCCCGTGGGCGCCGTCGGGCCGAGCCACTACGTCGCGATGGCCAACTCGAGGTTCGCGGTCTACGACAAGACCGGCACGCTCCTCTACGGTCCCGCGGCGAACCGGACGCTCTGGACCGGGTTCGGCGGACCGTGCGAGGTCGAGAACGCGGGAGACCCGGTCGTGCTCCACGACCGAGCCGCCGATCGCTGGATGCTCACGCAGTTCACCGCGGCGGGCCCGCAGTACTACAACTGCATGGCGGTCTCGACGACGCCCGATCCGACCGGGACCTACTACCGCTACGCCTTCATCTCGGCCTCCAGCTCGCTTCCGGACTATCCGAAGTACGGCGTCTGGCCGGACGCCTACTACATCAGCGCGAGGGAGCTCGGCGGAACGCCTCCCGGCATCGCCGCGTACGCGGCCGAGCGTTCGGAGATCCTGGTGGGTAACCCCGCCGCGCAGCTCCTCTCGTTCCTGGTGCCGGTCGGGTCCGTGGGGCGGTACCTCCTCGGGGACGGGTGGCTCCCGTCGGACATGGACGGCGCCACGCCGCCGCCCGCCGGCAGCCCGAACTACTACCTCGGCACGATGGACGGAGGGATCAACGGCGCGCCGCAGGATGCGGTCTACATGTGGAAGTTCCACGTCGACTGGACGACGCCCGCCAACTCGACCTTCACCCAGACCAACACCATTCCCGCGGCGCCGTTCGACACGATCTTCCCTTGCGGCGGCGGCCGCAACTGCATCCCGCAGCCGGGTACGGCGCAGAAGATCGACATCCTCTCGTACCGCCAGCGCCCGCTCTTCCGCGCGGCCTACAGGAACTTCGGCACGCACGAGTCGATCGTCACCAACCAGTCGGTCGAGGCGGCGACGGCGCTCGCGGGGATCCGCTGGTTCGAGATCCGCGACCCGAACGGGACGCCCACGATCTACCAGCAGGGCACCTACGCTCCGGGGACCACCGACGGGATCCATCGATGGATGGGGAGCATCGCGATGGACCAGGACGGGAACATGGCCCTCGGATTCAGCGCCTCCGACGCGACCGCGACCTTCCCGAGCGTCTGGTACACGGGAAGGCTCGCGACCGACGCGCTCGGGACGATGCCCCAGGGCGAGGGCTCCATCGTGGACGGGCTCGGCTCGCAAACGAGCGCCACGGCGCGATGGGGCGACTACTCGGCGATGACGCTCGATCCCACGGACGACTGCACGTTCTGGTACATCAACGAGTACTACCTGACGACGAGCGGCGGGTCCTGGCGGCTGCGCGTGGGCGCGTTCAAGTACCCGGGCTGCGGCAGCACGGGGCCCACGTCGAACGTCGACGTCGTCACGGGGCCAGGGCCGGGGAACGCCAACCCGCCCAACGTGAAGGGCTACAACGCCGACGGCACGAGCAACGGCATCACGAACTTCAACGCCTATGCGGTGAGCCAGTACGGCGCCAACGTCGCGCTCGCGAACGTCCGCACCAGCACCGCGCCGTTTGCCACCGACATCCTCACTGGGCCCGGCCCCGGCGCGGCTTTCGGCCCCCAGGTCAAGGGTTTCGCGCGCGACGGAGCGCCGATCGGGAAGATCAACTTCTACGCGTACGGCACCCTGAAGTACGGCGTCAACGCAAGCTCGGGCGACCTCGACGGCGACAGCTACGAGGAGATCGTCACGGCCCCCGGTCCGGGACCGGTGTTCGGCCCGCACATCCGCGGCTGGCAGTACGACAACACCGCGCTGAGCGCCATGGCGAAGATCAGCTTCTTCGCCTTCAGCACGCTGAAGTACGGCGCCCAGATCACCGGCGGCGAGATCGACGGCGACAGCTTCGCCGAGATGCTCGCCTGCCCTGGACCGTCGGGCGCCTTCGGGTCGCAGGTCCGCGGGTTCAACTACGACAACGCAACCGTCGCCGCGATGGCCAAGGTGAACTTCTTCCCCTACACGACGATGTACGGCGCCCACGCGGCGACCGGAGACCTCGACAAGGACGGCATCGAGGAGATCCTCGCGGCGCCCGGTCCGGATGCCACGGCCACGTCGCGCGTGCGCGGCTACAACTACGATGGCGCGAGCATCGTGGCGATCTCGGGGATCGACTTCGACGCGGTCCCGGGCGCGAACCGCTACGGCACGACCATCGACTCGGTGGATCTCGACAATGACTCCTGGGCGGAGATCGTGGCGGGCACGGGGTACGACCCGACGGGAAGCGGCACGACCCGCTTCAAGGGCTGGAACTACGACCAGGCGGCCATCGCGGCGATCGCGGGCCTCGACGTCGTGACGAACGCCGGGCTCGCTTACGGTGTGAACGTCGCCGTCGACGAGGTGGGCCCGTGACGTCTTCTCGCCGGAGGTCCGTCTTCACGGACCTCCGGCTCTGGATCGCTTCCGATTAGAATCGCGTCCCGATGAACGGCGGCGACACGCCGAAGGACGAGATCCGGGTCTTGCTCTCGCGCGTCGCCGAGGCGGTGTCTCTCTCGTGGGCGATCTACGAGCCGGGTAACGCGTGGCCGGTGGCCTACGCGGATGCGAGCCGCGAGGCGCTCTGCGGCTTCGCGAGGCGCGCCAGCATCACCTCCGGCCGCTGCCGGGACGAGGAGGGTCGCATGGCGGAACGGGCCATCGAGAGCGGCCAGGTCCAGCGCGGCACCTGCTGGCAGGGGACGATGCGGTGGGTCTTTCCCATGTCGGTGGCCGGACAGGTGGTGATGGCGGTCGCGATCTGTGGCTTCGGAGTCGATCCGGAAGCTCAGGCCACCGACTACCTGCCCCAGGACATCGCCGAGGCCCTCGGACTCCCCACGGGCGTGGACCGTTCGAGCGCCTTTCCGCGCGACAGCGTCGCGGCGCCCCAGGGGGCGGCGATGGTGGCTGCGGTCCTCGAGAAGGCGCTCCAGGCGCTTCTGGTTTCCCGGGGTTTCTGAGAAGATAGCCGTTCCCTTCGTCCGTCCGTAGAGGGCGCGGCGCTACATCCGTCGCCCGACTCCCGAGGAAGGATCTCCCCGAGACGCCCGTGCCCGGCTTCTATGCCTACATCTGGTTGATCCCCCTGCTCCCAGGACTGGGGGCGCTCGCCAACGGGCTCTTTGGCAAGAGGGTCCTCCCCAAGGCCCTGGTCAGCCTCGTCGCGTGCGGCACGGTGTTCGCGTCCTTCGTGCTGTCGGTCGGCGCCGTCTACCAGCTCCGCAAGGAGAATCCGCTGGTCGAGAGCGCACCACGCGTCTACGAGGGGTGGCCCCGGATCGAGGTCGACTCGTCGGCCCGCCGCGTCGAGGTGACGGTCTACCAGTGGATCGGCGCGGGGACCTTCCACACGCGCGAGGGTGCGCCGGCGCAGATGAACGTGCCGGTCGCCTACCAGGTGGATCCGCTGTCGGCGATCATGCTCATGGTCGTGACGGGCGTGGGCTTCCTCATCCACGTCTACTCGGTCGGCTACATGGGGCACGAGAAGGGGTACTACCGCTACTTCACCTACCTGAACCTCTTCATGTTCTCCATGCTGAACCTGGTGCTGGGGAACAACTTCCTCATCATGTTCGTCGGGTGGGAGGGGGTCGGGCTCTGTAGCTACCTCCTCATCGGGTTCTACTTCGACAAGGACTTCGCCGCGACCGCGGGCAAGAAGGCGTTCGTCGTCAACCGCATCGGCGACTTCGGCTTCGTGCTCGGCCTCATGACCTGCTTCTGGGTCTTCGGCACGCTCGACTTCAGCGACATCATGAAGGCGGTCAACGTGCCGGGGGCGTTCACGCCGGGCGACGCGACGCTCACGGCGGTCGCGTTGCTCCTGTTCCTCGGAGCGACCGGCAAGTCCGCGCAGATCCCGCTCTACGTCTGGCTTCCCGATGCGATGGCCGGTCCGACGCCGGTGTCCGCGTTGATCCACGCCGCCACAATGGTGACGTCGGGCATCTACATGATCGTGCGCTGCAACCCGATCTTCCTGCACGCGCCGCTCGCAATGGCGGTCGTGGCGTGCGTGGCGGCCGCGACGGCGTTCGTGGCGGCGTCGATCGGCCTGGTGCAGAACGACATCAAGAAGGTGCTCGCCTACTCGACGGTGAGCCAGCTCGGTTACATGTTCCTGGCGCTCGGGGTCGGCGCCTTCTCGGCCGGCGTCTTCCACCTGATGACCCACGCCTTCTTCAAGGCGCTTCTCTTCCTCGGCTCGGGTTCGGTGATCCACGCGATGTCGGGCGAGCAGGACATCCGCAAGATGGGCGGGCTGCACAAGAAGATCCCCGTCACGAGCTGGACTTTCCTCATCGGCTGCGTGGCGATCGCCGGCGTTCCACCGCTGGCGGGCTTCTTCTCCAAGGACGAGATCCTCTGGCGTGCGTTCTCGAGTCACGTGCTACCCACGCTGGGTCCGTACCTCTGGGGCGTCGGCGCCGTGACCGCGTTCATGACGGCGTTCTACATGTGGCGCCTCTACTTCGTCACCTTCACGGGGGAGTGCCGCGCCGACGAGGAGACCAAGCACCACATCCACGAGTCGCCCGGCACGATGCTGGTGCCGCTGGTGGTGCTCGCCATCCTCTCGATCGTCGGCGGATGGGTGGGCATCCCGCACTCGATCTCGTCGGTGGTTGGGGGCAAGGACATCAACGTCCTCGAGCACTGGCTGCGGCCCGTTCTCACGACTCCCGCCGAGGAGCTCTCCGCGAACGGAGGATCTTCGGAGCACGGCGCCGAACCGGTCGAGGGCGGAGAGCACGCGGCCGGCGAGCACAAGATCCACGAGCACGCGGCCCCCCCGATCGAGTACGCGCTGATGGGCGCTTCCGTCGTGCTCGCCTTCGCCGGGATCGGCCTCGCCTACGCGTTTTACGGCCGGCCGTCCCCAATTCCCGCGGGGCTCGCCGCAGGCGCGAAGGGCCTCTACCAGCTCCTCCTCAACAAGTACTGGGTCGACGAGATCTACGAGCTCGCCGTCGTCAACCACATGAAGTGGTGGTGCGCGCGCGCCGGCGACTTCGATCGCCTGGTGATCGACGGCATCGTGGACGGGGTCGCGACGGTGACCCGCGGCTTCTCGTCGCTCTCGATCATGATCGACCAGTACATCGTCGACTTCCTCGTCGATCTCGTGGGCTACACCTGCGAGTGGGGCAGCCACTTCCTGCGACGCGCCCAGACCGGCTACGTCCAGAACTACATCTACGTCAGCGTGCTGGCGATGCTCGGCATCCTCGGCATCTACGGCTTCTGGGCCGTCACTCCCTAGAGAAACCGCCATGGACTTCTTCCGCGACCACATCCTGACGATCCTCGTGTTCCTCCCGGCGCTGGGCGCGATCCCGATCTTCTTCATGCCGCGCGGGAACCCGGCCGCGATCAAGAGTTACGCCGCCTTCGTGACGTTCGTGGGGTTCGTGCTCTCGCTGCCACTCTGGACCTGGTACGACCAGGCCAAGACGGGGATCGAGGTCTTCCAGTTCCAGGAGAACCATCCCTGGATCCAGGCGCTCGGGGTCAATTACCACGTGGGCGTGGACGGGATCGCGGTGCTCCTCATCCTCCTGACGACGCTCCTCGGGTTCCTCGCGGTCGTGTCGTCGTTCGCCGCCATCGCGACGCGCGAGAAGGAGTACTACGTCTTCCTGCTCCTGCTCCAGACGGGAATGATCGGCGTCTTCGTCTCGCTCGACTTCTTCCTCTTCTACGTCTTCTGGGAAGTGATGCTGGTGCCGATGTACTTCCTCATCGGCGTCTGGGGTGGACCGCGCAAGCTCTATGCGGCGATCAAGTTCTTCCTCTACACCCTCTTCGGATCGGTGCTGATGCTGCTCGGCATCCTGGCGTTGTACTTCTACTACTCGAAGGGGATCCCGTCGCTCCACTTCCCGGGCCTCGGCAACGACCAGACGTTCGACGTCCTGCGCATCACGGAGCTCGGGCTCCGCTCCGAGGACCCCTCGTGGTGGGACCACAACAACCCGCAGGCCTCGCTCTCGTTCTGGGTCTGCCTCGTCTTCTTCCTCGGGTTCGCGATCAAGGTGCCGATGTTCCCGTTCCACACGTGGCTTCCCGCGGCGCACGTGGAGGCGCCCACGGCCGGGTCGGTGATCCTCGCGGGCGTCCTCCTGAAGATGGGGACGTACGGCTTCGTCCGCTTCAGCTTGCCCATCACTCCCGATGCGACGCGGTACCTGTTGCCGTGGTTCGTCGGGCTCTCGATCATCGGCATCATCTACGGCGCCATGACCGCGATGATGCAGAAGGACATCAAGAAGCTCGTCGCCTACTCGTCGGTGAGCCACCTCGGCTTCTGCATGATCGGCATCTTCGCCCTCAACGAGAACGGCATCGCGGGCGGCGTGCTCCAGATGATCAACCACGGGATCTCGACCGGCGCGCTGTTCCTCATCGTCGGCGTGGTCTACGAGCGCTTCCACACGCGCATGATCGCGGACTACGGCGGGCTCTCGAAGGCGCTGCCCAAGTACGCGGTCGTGTTCCTCATCATGACGATGAGCTCGATCGGGCTCCCCGGATTGAACGGCTTCATCGGCGAGTTCACGATCCTCTACGGCGTCTTCCAGGAGAACTGGCGCTGGGCGGCCTGGGCGGCGACCGGGATCGTGCTCGGTGCGGCCTACATGCTCTGGCTCTACCAGCGCGTGATGTTCGGCGAGCTGAGGCTCCCCGGCGGTCACGGTGCCGGGCACGGCCACGATGCGGGTGCCGGCGCGCACGGTGGCGGCGGCCACGGGCACGGCCACGACGAGCCCGAGGTCTCCACCGAGCACGATCTCAACGGGCGCGAGATGTTCTACTTCGCGCCTCTGATCGCGCTCGCGTTCTGGATCGGGCTCTACCCGATGCCGATCTTCCGGATGATGGACGGATCGGTGAAGTACATCGTGCAGCAGGTCCACCAGGGCGACAGCATCCCGGCCCTGGCGAGCACGAAGCCCGCCACAGGCGAGCCAGGCCCCGGCGAGCCGAAGCAGCGGCTGGAGAACGTCGACTACCTTCCGGCAGGGAGATAGGCTGGTCGGGCCTTGCCCGACACCAGGTTCTACCGCAAGCTGGCGATGCTCTCGACGATGGGAGTGTCTTTCACGGTCGCGTACCGCCGGAGGCTTCGTCCTGGGCAACTGGCTCGATGGCAAGCTCGGAATGCGACCGTGGCTCACCATTGGCCTTGGCCTCCTGGGCGTCGCCGCGGCATTCGTCCAGCTCTACCGCACCGTCACCGAGGCCGAGCGCCTCGGCGGCGACGGCAACGGCGGCGGCGAATGAGCGCCGGGCCCTCCACCCCCGACGCTTCCGGACATGCGGAGTTCATGCGCGGCGTGGCCTGGGCCGGTGCGGCGCTGTTTGCGGCGGGCCTCGCCGGCCTCGTGGCCTTTGCGAGCCTGCGGGCGGCCATCTCCTTCGCCGTCGGGGCCCTTCTTTCCTGGGTGAACCTCGTGCTCCTGGAGCAAGGCGTCACCGCGGCGCTCATGAAATCCCCGAACGCCGGAAGCTCGTCGGCGGTGCTTCGTTTCCTGCTCCGCTACGGCGTGTTCGGCCTGGTCCTCTATGGTATGATCGGCGCCCGTTTGCTGGACGTCCTGCCCGCCACCGTCGGGCTCTCCCTCTTCGTCTTCGCAATCATCGTCAAAGGTCTGACGGACGCCGCCAGGGACCTCTTCGGAGGCGACGGACGAACGCTCGGCCCTCCTCGGAACTGACAGCCGGATGCCCGCCGAAGAACACGAATCCTCCGTCCTGACCCACGTCGCGCAGACGTATCTCGGGCCGGTCCTCGATCGGACCTACGGGCAGTACGTCGAGAGCCTCGTCGGGAAGAACGACGGGCTGGCGAAGTTCATGGGCGAGGGGTCGTTCGTCCACCACGGCCAGGTCCACCTGCCCGACCAGGTGGTGATGAGCACGTTCGTGCTGCTGCTGCTGGTCGTGCTGATCCCGCTGCTGAAGGGCAAGCTCTCGCTCGCGCGGCCGGGTCACGGGCAGCAGGTGCTCGAGATGATCGTGTCGAGCATCAAGGGGATGCTCCACGACGTCATCGGCCATCACAGCGATCGCTACCTGAACGTCATCGGTAACTTCGCGATCTTCATCTTCGTGGGCAACTTCATGGGGATGCTGCCCGGGCTCACGGCGCCGACCGCCAACATCAATGTCACGTTCGCGCTCGGACTCACGTCGTTCCTCTACTACAACGCCCAGGGATTCCGCGAGTCCGGCGTCAAGTACCTCGCCCACTTCTGGGGTCCCATCATGTGGATGGGCCCGCTGATGCTCGTCATCGAGATCTTCAGCCACTTCTTCCGGCCCGTATCCCTCGCCATCCGCCTCTACGGCAACATGTCCGGAGAGCACATCCTCGGCGGCGTCTTCCTCAACAAGCTCCTGGGCGCGCCGCTCCTGATCCCCGTCCCGGTGATGGCGCTCGGGCTCTTCACGTGCCTGCTCCAGTCCTACATCTTCGTGATGCTCTCCATGGTCTACATCGCCGGCGCTGTCGCGCACGATCATTAGAAACCGGCGGGGACAAGCCCCCGCCCTACAGGAGGTGCCGTTTTGGCTCGCAAGCTCATCCTCGCGGTAAGCCTGTTCACCATCATTCTCACTGCCGGCGCGGCGCCGGTCCTCGCGCAGGAAGGTGGAGGCGCCGAACCGTCCGGTGGCAGGCACTGGCTCTGGATCGCCGCCGGTTTCTCGATGGCCATCGCCTCCGGGCTCTGCGGCCTCGCCCAGGGCAAAGCCGCGGCAGCGGCGTGCGAGGGCATCGCCCGCAACCCGGGCGCCGCCGGGGCCATCCGTACCTCGATGATCATCGGTCTGGCGCTCATCGAGTCGCTCGCGCTCTACGTCTTCGTCATCATCTTCGTCAAGATCACCTAGCGGCCCGGCTCATGATGTGCCGCGCGTGACCGCGATCACGCGTGGCACATGCCTTGCTCGGTGACGAGCCTCGCCTGCCCGCCTCGAACGGGAATACCAGGGCGACAGGAGCTCGTCCCGTGCGTCATCCCCTCGCCATCGCGACCGCATCGATCCCCGGACTGCTCGCCTTCCCGCTCGTGTTCCTGGGCCTCAGGGCGCCCACGGATGTCGACGATGGGGTCGAGGCCACCTGCGAGGTCCCGGTCGAGGGCGTCTGCACGGCCCCTCCCGCGCCAGGCACGATGCCTGAAAGGCGCGACACGGTTACTGGCAAAACGGTCGTCGCCAGCATGGCGGGTAGCATCAAGGACACGCTGCGTGACTCGGTGCTCGCCATGGGCGAGCGCTCCGAGCTCGCCGCTCCGGCGGCCGCGGTCCTCCAGACCCTCGTCGATCGCGGCGTCTCCGCCAGCGGTCGATTCGGGCTCGTTTACGAGAAGCGCTGGAGGGGTGCGTCGTTCCTGGGCTACGGGAGGATCCTCGCCGCCTCGCTGGTGGACGGCGATCGCGAGCGGCTGGCGATCTTCTTCGCCTGCGGGAAGGAGAAGGCGGGCGCCTATTACACGACCGACGGCACGGCGAGCCGTTCCCGTTTCATCTGTCCCCTGGCGTCGATGCGCGTCTCCTCTCGCTTCTCACGAAGCCGCTTCCACCCGGTCCTCCACCGGCGCCGCCCGCACTGGGGCGTCGACCTTGCCGCGCCCGCCGGCACTCCGGTCATGGCCGCCGCGGACGGCGAGGTCACGTTCGCGGGCTGGTCCGGAGGTTATGGACGGAACATCGCGATCGCCCATGCGGAGTCGAGCGTGACGCGCTACGGTCATCTCCAGTCGATCGCGCGCGGGATCAAGCCCGGTGCCCGCGTGGCGCAGGGCCAGGTGATCGGCTACGTCGGTCGCACGGGCCTGGCCACGGGACCGCACCTCGACTTCCGCCTCGAGCAGAAGGGCAAGTACGTCGACCCGCTCGCGGCGCTCGACGACGCCGGCGCGACGATCGCGATCGCGCCTCCCGATCGAGCGCGGTTCGCCGAGACGCGCGATCGCATGCTGGCCGCGCTGCGTTCCGTACCGAACGGCGCGAAGCGGGTCGTCGTCTCGGCGGGCGTGAGCTGACGGGGGTCACCGCGTCGCTGAAAGAGGGTCACGAGGGCCCGGCGTCCGGAAGCGATTGCGGGCGGGAGGGCGTTGGGTAGGATCTCGCGGCTGTGAGTCGGGATCGGGCCATGTCAACGGCGGAGCATCGAGGCCAGCGCGCGACATACCGCGCGCCGCTTCGCATCGATCTGGCGGGCGGGACGCTCGACATCTGGCCCGTCTACCTGCAGCTCCGGGATCCGGTGACCGTGAACGTGGCGATCGCGCGCTACGCCGAGGCGACGCTCGTTGCCGGCGGACCGGCGCCGGCGCGTGGATCTCTCGCGTCGCGGCTCTTCGCCGCCATTCCGGGGCGCCCCGTGGGCATCGAGACCCGCGTCGATTGTCCGCGTGGCTCGGGGCTCGGAGGATCGTCGGCGCTCTGCGTCGCCATCGCGCGCGCTCTCTTCGACGAGCGCAACGGGCGCGCGACCCCGCAGGACGTCTTCCGCCTGGTCCGCGACGTCGAGAGCCAGCACATCCGGACCCCGACCGGGGATCAGGACTACCTGGCGGCGATCCACGGAGGGTGCAGCGCGATCCGCTTCGGCGCCGGGGGCGCGACGGTGACGCGCATCCGTTCGGCCGAGGCGGAGCTCGGCAGGCGCCTCGTGCTCTTCTACACCGGCGTGCCGCACTTTTCGGGGATCAACAACTGGGCCGTCTTCCGCGCGGTGTTCGACGGCGACCGCGGGGTCCGATCGCGGCTGCAGAGCATCGCGTCCGTCGCGCGCGACGTCGCGTCGGCTCTCGAGGCCGGCGATCTCGATCGCGCGGGCGTGCTGGTGGGACAGGGTGGAGCTACCGGCGCGGTCTCGCCAGGGGAGCATCACGACGCCGGAGCTCGAGCGGGCGTTCGCCCTCGGGAAGCGCCACGGCGCGATCGCCGGCAAGGTGTGCGGGGCGGGCGGAGGCGGGGCCGCGTTCCTCTTCGCGCGCGAGGGCGCGGCGCCGGCACTGGCGCGGCGCCTGTCGGCGGCGGGCTTCATGCTCCTTCCCGCATCCGTCGCGCGCCGCGGCGTCAGGCGCTCCAGGAGCCCGTGGTGAAAGTGGCCGTGGGCGCTATCGGAGCGGCGCGGCGTTGCGATGGTGCCGGACCCGCGCTCGCCTCCCGTCGAACGTGACGCTCACGACGTCGATCCTCGCCTCGCGGTGGGCGAGGCGGCGCGCCTTCAGGTAGACCGTCGCGCCGGCCGCGATGCGATCGATCTTCTTCGGCGTCACGGCCTCCTCGGGCTCGCCGGCCGATAGCGATCTTCGCGTCTTGACCTCCACGAAGACGATCGCCTCCCCGTCCTGCATCACGAGGTCGACCTCTCCCACCTTGGCCCGGAACCGGACCTCGAGGGTCAGGTAGCCGCGCCGCTCGAGGTAGCCGCGCGCCTTCCGTTCTCCGCGGATGGCCAGCTCGTCCCGGTCGTCGTCCTCGGCGCGCGGAGGCGCGAGATGGCGACGTAGGGTGGTGACGAGACCCATGGAGAGCGCGGATCATAGACGCCGCATCCGCGTGCGGTTACGGACCGTGAGCGTTTGGGACGACCGTCGGGGTCAGCGCTGCGGGGGCGGCGTCGATGGGGCTGCGGGCGAGGATCCGTCGTCCGCGTCCGGAGCGCCGGCGCGGCGGTCCTTCAGACGCCGCCGCGGGCGGTCCGACGACAGGCCGTTCTGCTCGCGCAGCTCGTCGAGCTTGTGGCGCAGCTCCTTCGGGAACCGTTCCCGGAACGCGAGGAACTGGATGCGTTGCCTGGGCTCGAGGGTCCTCAAGAGCGCGTCCTCCCGCGAGCGCTGCTTGTCGAGGAAGTCCCTCTCCATCTGGCGGAGCTCGTTGAGACCCCTCTCGAGATCGGCGTCCGTCGTGGACGGATCGTGGCTCTTCTCGAAGAGCTGCCGCGCCCGTTCCATGCGCGCGCGCTGGAACTCGCGCCGCGCCTTCGTCAGCTCGACGATCATCGGCGTGATCCTCGCCGCGGCATCGTCGGACAGCCCGAGCACCTCCTTGAGCCTCTTCAGCTCGTAGGCGTCGACGGTCTTCTGGAGCTCCTGGCCGAGCTCGCGATCGCGCACCGCCGGACCGTCGGCATCGCCGCCCGCGTCCTGGGCGCGCGCGCTTGCGAGCGCGAGCAACGTGGCGAGGGTCGCGAGGATGCGGCGGCTCACGAGCTCTTGACCTCGTGATCGAGCCAGCTCCTGGAGGAGATCGGCGTCTTCGGTCGACAGGTCGTCGACGAACGCGTCGACTTCGCTGCCGTCGGACACCGCAGGCTCGAGGTCGAGCTCGCCGCCAGCAGCGGGCACCGGCGCGTCCGGCGTCATCGGCACCAGGCTGGGCGTCACCGTGGCGAGGCGTGCCTCCTGGCTCGGGGCGGGGGCGCGTCTGGCCACGATCAGCATCGCCGCGAGCGCGACGACGCAGAGGATCGTCGCGGCGATCTTGAGGAACACGCCGCCGTCGCGGCGCGCCGGATCGAGGGCCCGCGCGGGCTCGGGCGCGGGACGCGGAGGCATCGGCACCACCGTCGCGGGAGGCGCGGCGGGGCGAGACCGCGCCTCGTCGAGCTTGCGCTGCACGTCCGCGAGGGCGATCGCCTTCTTGCTGTCCGAGATGCGCACGTGGAGCCTCGGCACGAAGTTGTCCCAGTAGGTCGGGGCGGGCTCCGGCACCAGGAGCGACCTCGCGTGCAGGAGCTGCTTGCGGAACGCGACGCGCGTCGTGCGGCAGGGCTCGCACGCCTCGACGTGATCCAGGAGGGTCCGCTCGAGGGCGATCGAGATCTCGCCGGTCCCCTCGTCGAGGATCATCGCCTGGAATCGTTCACACGGCTCGTCGCTCATGTGAGAGCACCTCGGAGCGCCTGCACGGCATGGAAGAAGTTGGCCTTCGACGTCCCCACCGAGCATCCCATGATCTCGGCGATCTCGGTGTACTTGAGGTCGTGGTAGACCTTGAGGAGCAGCGTCTCGCGCTGCTTCGGCGGCAGGTCGTCGATCGCGTCGCGCAGGCGGTCGGTCATCTCGGAGCTCATGATGGAGCTCAGGATCTTGCCGCTCTTTCCTGGGTCGAGCTCCTCGGCGGGGACGTCCGATCGGCGGCTCACGGCGGCGGACTTGATGTGGTTGATCGAGAGGTTCATGGCGATCCGGTAGATCCAGGTGCGGAAGGACGAGTCTCCGCGGAACTCTCCGAGCGAGAGGTACGCCTTGAGGAACGTGTCCTGGGCCATGTCGTGGGCATCCTCGGCGTTCTGGACGAAGCGATAGGCCAGCCGGTAGATCTCCTTCTTGTACTTGTTGACGAGGGCGTCGAACGCGGCGTCGTCTCCGGCCCGCGCTCTGCTGGTGAGCTCACGCTCGTCAACTTCCACGGCGGGTCCCAAGGCTAATCGCGCCTCGATCCTTTTGACAAACGGCCAGCGTCGAAGGTTTAGGGGCTGTCAGCGCTGGCGCGCACGGGTCTTCCCTGGTAGGTGACGCGGGCTCCCTGCCGCTTGTCCTCGATGGCGACGCCACGCTCGGAGAGGATCCGCCGCAGCCGGTCCGCCTCGGCCCAGTCCTTGGCCTCGCGCGCCCGCCCGCGCGCGGCCACCAGATCCGAGAGCTCCCCTGGCAGCTCGACCGGGTCCTCCTCGAGGACCGCGAGCTCCCGGTCCACCGACTCGAATAGCCGCAGCGCCGCGTCGCGTCCGGCCGGGGACAGCGCGCCTCGGTCCATGGCGGCGTTGACCTGCGGGAGCAGGATGAACAGCGCGGCGAGCGCCTCGCTCGTGTTCAGGTCCTCGTCCATCGCGTGCCCGAACGTCTCGCCCGCCTCGCGGATCGCCGCCGCGAGGTCGTCCGTCCCCGTCGCGGCGTGCTCCGAAAGGCGCCTCTGGAGCGCGCGCAGGCGCTCGAGCGCGGCCTCGGCGGCGGCGACGCCGTCGATCGTGAAGTTGAGCTGAGCCCGGTAGTGGTGCGAGAGCAGGAAGTAACGGAGCCCCGCGGCGCTGATCCCCTGATCCATGAGGTCCCGGACGGTGAAGAAGTTGTTCTCGCGCTTCGCCATCTTCCTCGCGTCGACGAGCAGGTGCTCCGCATGGACCCAGTGGCGCACGAACCGCTTTCCGGTCGCCATGACGCTCTGCGCGATCTCGTTTTCGTGGTGCGGGAAGATGTTGTCGACGCCCCCCGTGTGGATGTCGATCTCGGGGCCGAGCAGCTCCATGCTCATCGCCGAGCACTCGATGTGCCAGCCCGGGCGCCCCTTCCCCCAGGGCGAATCCCACGACGGCTCGCCTTCCTTTGCGGCCTTCCAGAGCACGAAGTCGCGCGCGTCCTGCTTGTCGTAGTCGTCCACGTCGACCCTCGCGCCGGGCTTCACCTGGGCGATGTCGAAGCCCGAGAGCTTGCCGTACGCGGGGAAGCTCGCGATCTTGAAGTAGACCGACCCGTCGCTGACGTACGTCACGCCCGCGGCCTCGAGCCGCTGGATGAGCGCGATCATCTGCGGCACGTAGCCCGTGGCGCGCGGATAGTGATGGGCGCGCAGGATCCGGAGCCGATCCACGTCCTCGAAGAACGCCCGGGTGTACACGTCGGTGTACTCGTAGATGGTCTTGCCGGCATCACGCGACTTCTGGATGATGCGGTCCTCGATGTCGGTCACGTTCATGACCTGCGTCACCGCGAACCCCCGCGCTTCCAGGTGGCGGCGCAGCACGTCCTCGAACACGTAGGTGCGGAAGTTGCCGATGTGCGCGTAGTCGTGCACCGTCGGCCCGCACGTGTACATGAGGATCTTCCCCGGCGCGATCGGGTCGAGGTCCTCGACGCGCTTCTGGTAGGTGTTGGTGAGGCGGACTCCCATGATCGTCAGATCGTCTCGGAGTAGCTGTCGATGCGCCAGCCGTCGGCCGTCTTCTTGACGCCGATGGTCGCGTGCAGGACGTCGGATTCACCGAAGAGCGAGTGCACGCCGCCCTGCCCGTCCCGTCCCTCGATGCGGACGGTCACCTTGGCCTGGGCGTGAGTGCCGTTGACGGCCACCTCGAGGCTCAGGAAGTGTATCGCGATGTCGTCGTACTGCTTGACGACCGTGCCGACGGCGACCAGCGCTTCCTCGTACCCGCCTCGATCGCTTCCGAAGTCCCGCGACAGGTAGCCTGCGAGCGCGAGGATCTGCTCCCGCTCGATGGCCGCCGCGGCGCCGCGGATGCAACGCTCGACGCGGCGCGCGTCGGTCGGCCAGTACCGGAAGGCGAGGAGGGCCACGGCGAAACCCGCGGCGAGCATCAAGGCCTTGTTGCGGGGGAAGCTCATGGCAGGCGCGTCATGCGCGGCGCGAGATGGCGACCAGCGTCATGTCGTCCAGTGGGTTGGCGCCGCCCTTCGGTGGCCCGAGCTTCGCCCGCAGCCGCGAGAGGATCTCGGGCGCAGGGCGCGCGAGCGCCTCACGCACCCAGGTGGCGAGGGTCGCCTCACCCGTGTCGTCCTCCCATCGCTCCGAGATCCCGTCCGTGAAGAGGAGGATGGCTTCGTCCGGCCGGAGCACGAGCTCCTCTTCGGCGTAGCTCTGGGAAGGGAAGAGCCCGAGCGGCATCCCGCCCTCGTGAAGCCGCGCCTCGCCGCGCCGCGTCACCAGGAGGCCCGGATTGTGCCCCGCGTTCACGTAGCGGAACGTCCCGCGCTCGGTGTCGACCGTCAAGAGCAAGAGCGAGACGAAGCGGCTCTTCGCCGTCGTGCGCCCCACCAGGTCGTTGGCCTGCGACACGAGACGCGCGAGCTCGCCCGCGCGCAGCGGCGGCTGCGCATGGGCGAGGGCGCGCATGGTCGCGGCGACGGACGCCATCAGGAGCGCTGCCGGGACGCCCTTTCCCGAGACGTCGCCGACGGCCACCAGGAGGCGTCCTTCGGGGAGCTCGATGACGTCGAAGTAGTCGCCGCCGACCTCGAAGCAGGGCACCGTCTCGCCCCAGACCGTCACGCTCGCGCGGCTCACCGGTGCCTGGGGGAGGATCGCCCGCTGGATCGTCTGCGCGAAGGCGAGCTCGCGCTCGATACGCTGGCGCTCCACCGTGTCCTTCAAGAGGCGCGCGTTGCTGAGCGCGATGGCGGCGTGGTTGGTGAGGGTCTTGGCGAACTCGTCGTCCTCGGAGCTGAGCGCGCTGCCGCTCGATTTCCTCGAGACCGCCACGACGCCCACGACCTCTCCTCCCACCTCCATCGGGTAGAGACGCGCGAGCCCGGCGCCGCTGAGCGCTTCGCCTGCCGGCCCGTTGCGGCGCACGCGGCTCCTCCGCGCGGCCTGCACGATGGAGCTCCACGGGAGCCGCTGGATGCTCCGGCGCGCCGCCGCGTCGGCGCCGCGCGGGAAGTGGTGCACGCGCACCCGCGCCTCGGGACCCGCGCCGTGGGGTCTCAGCACCGTGGCCTGGGAAACCATGAGCTGGCCCATCAGCGTGGTGGTGAGCGAACGCAGGATGTGGCCCGCGTTGAGCGTGGCGGAGAGCTCGCGCGACAGGTCGAAGATGGTGTGCAGGCGGTAGACGCGCAGCTTGAGCCTGCCAGCGAGGTCGGACTGCTCGCGGGCGCTCCCCTTGACCGAGAGGACCGGCAGCAGCGCGGTCGTCAGCCGCTCGCCCGCCTCCCGGGCGATCGCGGCGGCTCCCGTGAGGACGAGGGCGCCGAGCACCTCGTCGCCCTCCTCCACGAATCCCGCGAACGCGATCGCGTGGCCGTGCTGCTCGAACGCGGCGAGGCGGCCCCGCGCCCGGGATCGCGGGCGACGATCCCCACGGATCCAGCTCCCTCCGTCCCTTGCGAGGTCGCGCTCGAGCGAAGGGAGTGCCGCATGGAACGCCTGCAGCGCCGCGGGCGACAGCGCCTCGGTCCCGCCTTCGAGGACGTAGCTTCCGTCCTTCAGCCGATCGAAGACGAATGCCGCGGACGCCCGCGTGTCGCGAAGGGCGAGCTCGAGCAAGGCCTGGAGGGGCGAGGTCTCCGGAGTAGGGACGATGGGGACGGCCGGTACGGGAACGCTCATCTGACCGGGAGGCGCGGAGGAAGGCTCAGGAGATGGATTTGACGAGGACGAGGCCGCCGTCCTCCACGCGCGCCTCGTCCATGAGGCGGTGCGCCTTGCGGCGCTCCCAGCTGTGGAGGAGTGGCGCCCCCGCGTCGTCGCCGCGGATCGAGACCCGGAACGTGTCCTTGTCGAGGGAGAAGCGAAGCTCGAGCGGCGAACGCTCGCACGCATGGCCGGCCATCTCGGCGAGCGCGCGCGAGAGCTCCTTCACGGGCTTCTCGGGGAAGCCGGCGAGCTTGGTCACGCGGCTCGCGAGCACCTGGATCACCGGCTCGAACTTCCCGGTCGGCAGATCCATCCTGAGCTCGAAGGGTCGGGTGAGCGGCTTGGGCTTGCCTGGTGGCGTCTTTCGTGTCGGCATGGCGGCCGGCCGCGCCTAGTCTATTACCGCGCTCGGCGATGCCTCGATCCGGGGCCCGGGACGAGGCGTTCGCCTGGCCGGCTGGACCTCACCCTCCGCAGGTTCGTGACCGTGGAGGTGACACGTCCTCGATCTGCTGACCCACGGACTGGAGCCCCGCGAGCGCTCGCTCGATCGCCGAGCCGAAGCTCCCGCTCGACATGAACAGGAGAACGTCGCCGGGCCGGGCCGCGGCGACGGCGTCGTCGACGAGCGCCTCGATGGTGGGGAACGTCGCGGCCTCCGTCCCGGCGGAGGTGAGCTCGGCGGCCAGCGGGGCGAAGTCGAGCCTCTGGTCCTCGGTCAGGCGCCCGCGATGGAATGCCGGGGCGAAGCTCACGCGGTCGGCGAAGGCGAACGCCTCGACGTAGCCGTCGTGGAACATGTTGCGACCGCTGGTGAGCGATCTCGGCTCGAAGAGCGCGTGGATCCTCCGCGACGGATAGCGCAGGCGCGCTGCCTTCAAGGTCTCGCGCACGGCCGTGGGATGGTGCGCGAAGTCGTCGATGACGAGCACGCCGCCCGGCGCGCCGCGCTCCTCGAGACGGCGCTTGACGCCATCGAAGCTCCTGAGGCCCTCGCGCAGGCGCTCCCATGACGCTCCGCACGCGCGCGCAGCCGCGAGGGCCGCCAGCGCGTTCTTGACGTTGTGCTCGCCGGAGAGCCCGAGGACGAAGTCGCCGGCGTCCTGACCGTCGACCGCGAGATGGAAGCGCATGCCCGCTTCCGTCGCCTCGACCTTCGACGCGCGGTAGCGAGCTCCCTCGCCCATGCCGTAGGTGATCGCGTCGGGGCGGGTGCGCGCCGCCAGCGCGGCGGCGCGGGGTGCGTCGGCGCACGCGATCAGCGTCCCGCCCGCCGCACCGGGCGGCACGAGCGCGATCAGCTTCTCGAACTCGCGCTCGATCGCCTCGATGTCGGGGTAGATGTCGCCGTGATCGAACTCGACATGCGTGATCACCGCGATCGACGGCGCGTAGTGGAGGAACTTGGCGCCGCGATCGAAGAACGCCGTGTTGTACTCGTCGCCCTCGATGACGAAGGGCGCGCCGCTGCCCAGCCGGTAGCTCGTCCCGAAGCCGATCGGGACTCCTCCGACGAGGAAGCCTGGGTCGAGGCCGGCGGCATCCAGGAGCCACGCCGCAAGCGACGTGGTGGTCGTCTTGCCGTGCGTGCCGGCGACGACCACGGGCCTCCGCCCCGCGAGGACCAGCTTGCCGAGCGCCTCCGGCATCGACGCATAGCAGAGGTCGCGCTCCAGCACCGAGACGACCTCCGGGTTCGAGCGCGGCACCGCGTTGCCGATGATGACCAGGTCGACCGATCCGTCGATGTTCCTCGGGTCCCATCCTGGCCGCGGGACGATCCCCATGGACGCGATGAGCGTCGACATGGGAGGGTAGAGCGGCAGGTCGCTCCCCTCGACCCGCAGTCCCTTCTCGAGCAAGAGTCCCGCGAGCGGAGCGGCCAGCGTGCCGCCGATCGGCAGCAGGTACACCGTGCTGACCCCCTCGGGGATCGTCTTCGGCATGACCCAGTGATTGTAAGGTCCTGCACGATCGCCGGCACACATCCGGCCGAGCGTGTTCACGACATGACGCTACTGTCATCCTAGGTCTTTGCAACTGCTGGACATAGTGGGTAAGCTTCTCCCTCGAGCTGGCGGCATGGCGCTTGCTGAGCACCTCCGTCGATGAAGTGTCCGCACCCCCGCGACGTGATCGTCCTGGCCGTGCTCGGCGCGCTGGGTGGGGGCCTGTGCCTGGCGGCGACGCCGCCAGCCAAGAAGGACCGCGAGCGGAGGTACCTGCGGCCCACGCACGAGATGTGGCGGCCGACGCTGTCGGACGACAACCGCGATCGCGTGCTTGGCAAGGTCGACCGCGACCACATCTCCTTCTTCCTCTCGGACCTCGGGCGCTGGTCCAAGGCGGGGCAGGCCGATGACGCCCGTGCGGCGGCGCGCTATGCCTTCCGCAAGGTCCTCAACACCCAGATCCAGCTCATGAGCCCGGACGTCCTCGAGTCCTGGCGCGAGACCGGATGGAGCATCCGGTCGCGCCGCGCGCACGGGGGTGAGGAGGAGGGCGCCGACGCCGCGAGGTTCGGCATCAACGACATCGACGTCGGACTGCGGAGCGCGAAGCCGTTCGTGGGCACCAACCTCGTCGGCACCCGCCTCACGCTCTCGTGGGACTGGCGCCGCGACCGGACCATCCTCGCGGCGAGCCGGCACTTCGGGCCGGTCAGCACGCGGTTCGAGATCCGCGAGGGCCGCGACCGCGAGCTCCGGTTCGGGATCACGATCCCGCTCGCGACCCTCGGATCAAGGTAGCGCGCTGCTCTCGCGCGAGAGGATCTGCGAGGTCCTGGGGCAGGTGCTGTCGCAGCCGACGGCGCCGTTTTACGAGGGGCGCGTCATCGCCCACCTCGAGACGGAGGCCGCGCGGCTCGGCGTGCGGTGCCGGCGCGACCGTCACGGAAACGTGCTCTGGGAGTACCGGAAGGGGCGCGCCACGACGCCTGTCGCCTTCACCGCGCACATGGACCATCCCGGGCTGGAGGTTGTCGCCGGCGGAGCACGCGATGCGCTCGCGCTCTGGCACGGCCAGGCGCCGCCGTTTCCTCTCGACGGGCAGCGCGTCGCGATCTACCGAGGCGTGGAGGGGCTCAAGGTGCGGGGCCGCATCATCGGACCGGTGGAGCGTTCCGACATCGACGCCGCGCGGGCGTTCCCCATCGCCGTCTCGAGCCCCGTCGCTCCCGGTGACTTCGGACACTTCGACCTCGTCCCGTTCCGCCTCGCGCGGTGGCGGCGCGGCGAGCTCGCCGTCACCAAGGGCGCCGACAACCTCGGAGGGTGCGCGGCGATCGTGCTCCTCTTCGAGATGCTCCAGCAGGAGCGGCCCGCCGCGCACGTCACCGGCGTGTTCACCCGCGCGGAGGAGGTGGGCTTCTACGGCGCTCTCGGGATCGTGAAGGAGCGCGCCCTCGCGAAGGGGACGTGGGTGATCGTCCTCGAGACGAGCAAGGCGCTCCCGATGGCGGAGATCGGCCTTGGACCGGTGATCCGGGTGGGCGACCGCGCGCGGATCTTCGACAGCGACCTGCTCTACGCGATGAAGCGGGTCGCCGACGACCTCGCGCGATCGGACCCGGCGTTCCGCTACCAGATGCGCGTGATGGACGGAGGCACCTGCGAGGCGACGCCCTACGTCCTGCAAGGGTACAAGGCGGCGGGGATCGCGTTTCCCCTCGGCAACTACCACAACGTCGGGCGCACGGGCGTCCGTCCCGAGCACATCTCGGTCGAGGACGTCGTGTGCGGGCTCGCGTTGATGCGCGATCTCGCGCTTCGCTCGGGCGAGCTCGCCGGCCTCATCGCGGCGCAGAAGTCGGCGATCTTCGGGAAGCTCGACGAGAAGCTGGCGCGCCTCCGGTCCGTTCCTCTTCCTCCGCCGCCCTCGCAACGCTAAGTTTTCCCGCTCAGGGCTCGCTCTCAATGACCCTCCGCTAGATGCTCGCCCTCATCCTCGCTCTCAATCTCAACCTCACCGCGGCCGACGGCTCCGGAGGCGGCCTGGCGCTGCCCGGGATCCTCGACTCGCTAGAGCTCGGCGACGGGCTCGACGTCGCGCTCCCCGAGGAGCTGGAGGCCTACAAGGCGTTCGGCGACGGCGACGAGGACGCGAAGCGCCGCTTCCGCGCTCTCTTCTGGACGCGCCGCGACGCGGACGTGGGCGACTTCGACAACCCGGTCCGCGCGATGCTCTTCGCGCGCGCCCGGGAGGCGGACCGGCGGTTCGGCGGCGGGCGCCTGCCGGGCCGCAAGACGGATCGGGGGCAGGCGTTCGTGCTCCTCGGAGAGCCGGCGAAGATCGAGGTCGACGGCAAGCGCTTCGTCCGCTTCCGCTACGTGGCCGATCCCGCGAACGGACGTCCCGATCCGATCGAGCTCACGTTCGAGGACGCGTCGGGGCGCGGCGAGATGCGCTTCGCGAAGCCCGACGATGCCGCCCGCATCTTGCTCGAAGCCAAGAAGCGGCTCGTCGTGTCGCCGGGCATCGTCTACGAGGAAGGAGGGCGCAGCCTCCCCGAGCCCGACGTCTCCGGGAGCGAGTGGATCGAGCTCTCGACGCGCAAGGACCGCTACGAACAGGAGGGGAAGGGGCCCGACTTCCCGCTTCCCGCGACCCTCGACGTCGTGCGCGCCTCGCGCGAGAAGGGCAAGGTGCTCGTCGACGTCGACCTGGTAGGAAGCGACATCGTCCGGTTCAAGGCCGGCGCGGGAGACGACCGCTTCGTCACCATCGCGGGCGCCCTGGAGAACCGCGACCGCGGTCTCTTCTACCCGGTCCGCGACCTCGCGGTGCTACGCGATGCGACCGATCGGGCGCGCGTCCACCTGCAGCTCGACGTCGACCCGGGCGACTACTCGATGCGGCTCTTCGCCACGGAGCCGAAGCTCCAGCTCTTCTCGTACCGGGAAGCCACGGTGCGCGTGCCCGACTTCCAGGCCAAGCGACTCGAGACATCGTCGCTCATCTGCGGGTCGCGGCTCCTGCCGGAGCAGGACGCGGGCGACCACCCTCCCGAGCTGCGCGCGGGCGAGCTTGCGATCGATCCGGGACCTGTGGCATCTCCGGGCGAGTGGATGATGCTGGCGCACGCCTACGGCGCGAGCGGGCCCGTCGAGGCGCGGATCGCGATCGACGGGCAGCCGGTCGACGCCGAGGTCTCGAGGTCCGGCGACGGCGACGACCAGGTCGTGGCCGCGCGGATCCCGGCCCGCGGCCGTCGCGTCCAGCTCTCGCTACGCGATCCCGCCACGGGCCACGGCGTCGTCCTCGTGCGCGACCTCGATGGCGGCGCCTCCCTCGCGCCGATCGCGTCGCGCCGGGCGCGGCCGGAAGACTTCGCGCCGTCCGCCGCGGGCGAGCGAGTCGAGCTCGTCTCGCCGAAGACCGGCGACGATCCCGTGGCCGTCACCGAGGCGGTCGCGCGCCGGAGCGGCGAGGATCCCGCTGCCACGGACGCCAGGCCCGTCGCCTTCTTCGTGGACGGCGACCTCGCGATGATCGCCAGCGCGCCACCCTACCGGATCCCCGCGCAGGCCGTCCTGGGCAAGAACAGCATGACCGTCACGGCGCTGCCGCTCGATGGGGCCTGGCTCGGAGCCACGGGGCCGCCCGCGTCGGTGACGCTCGAGTCGCGGCGGATCATCTACAGCGTCCGCACGACCCTGGTGCCTATCTACGCGTCGGTGGGCGACCCGAAGAAGCACGTGTTCGTGACGGACCTCCCGCGCCAGGCGTTCGAGGTGACGGAGAACGGGGCGCGCCAGGAGCTGACCCACTTCGAGCCCGACACCGACGATCCGATGACCGTCGCGTTCGTGGTGGACGAGAGCTACTCCATGATCCCGTACCTCGACATCGTGCGCGCGGCGCTGGCGGGGTTCGCGGCGTCGCTGCGCCCCGTGGACCGCGGGTTCGTCGTGGGGTTCAACCGGCAGGTGGCGCTCCACGCAGACCTCACGTCGTGCAAGGGATGCCTCGTCGCCGGGATCCTCGGCACTCGCTACGAGAAGCCCAAGGTGGAGGTCAATCCCTCGGGCCGCCTCATGGAGGCGCTCGAGGCCGCCGCGTTCCGCCTCTCGTCGCGGGACGGGCGCAAGGTCCTCGTGATCGCGAGCCACGGCAACGACAGCGGCAGCCGGATCGGCGCGGATCGCGTGGCCGAGCTGGCGCGCCGCTACGGCGTGATGATCTACGCGCTCGGCGTGAACATCAACGCTCCTCCGAGCGACGAGGAGCAGGAGAAGATCATGAAGGACCCCGGGAAGGCCGAGAAGATCCTGAAGGGGATGGGGTTCAAGGGGTTCTACACCGAGCGGGACGCCGAGCGGGCGGACATCAAGGATCGCTTCGCCGAGAGCATGCGCTCCGCCTCGGCCCTCCAGGCGCTCTCCGCTGCCAGCGGGGGCCGCGCCTTCGTCTACGACACGTTCCGTCCCACGCCCATCGATCTCGAGTGGTCGGTCCGCCAGATCGAGAACGAGCTCGCCCACCAGTACTTCCTGGGCTTCAATCCCTCCGACACGACGTCGCGCGGCCTGCGCGAGCTGAAGGTCACGCTCCCAGGGAAGGACTACATCGTCCGCGGCCGTACGGCGTACGTCCCCCAGTAGGGCGGGGGCTTGTCCCCCGCCGGTTCGTGAGAGAGGCCCGACACCCGAACCAACCTGGGAGGACCATCGACAACCGGGTCAGCGTTCCCTAGCGGCCTCGCGCATCAGATCGCGCTTCTTGATGCTCTCGCGCTTGTCGTAAAACTTCTTGCCGCGTCCGATCCCGACCTCGATCTTGGCGCGCGGTCCCTTGAAGTAGACGGACAGCGGCACGAGGGTCAGCCCCTTCTCGCTGACGCTGGCGGCGAGCTTGCGGATCTCGCGCTTGTGGAGCAAGAGCTTGCGGTCGCGCTCCGCCAGGTGGTTCGCACGGTTGCCGTGCTTGTAGGGGCTGATGTGGCATCCGACGAGGTAGGCCTCGCCGTGGCGGACCTCGGCGTAGGAGTCCTTCAGCTGGACGCTCCCGTCGCGCAGCGACTTCACCTCCGTGCCGGTGAGCGCGAGTCCCGCCTCGAAGCGCTCGAGGATGAAGTACTCGTGAAACGCCTTGCGATTCGACGTCACCACCTTCGTGCGCGCCTTGTCGGCCGGGGCGGTCATCGCTTCGCGGTCTTGCGGGCGACGCGCAGGAAGACGTCGACCACCAGCGGGTCGAACTGCGTGCCGGAGTGGGCCTTGATCTCGTCGAGCGCCTGCGCCGGAGCGATCGGCACCTTGTGCGAGTGCTTCGAGGTCATCACGTCGTAGGCGTCCGCGACGGCGAGGATCCGTGCCCCGAGCGGGATCTCGTCGCCCTTCTTCCCCTCGGGATAGCCCGTGCCGTCCCAGCGCTCGTGATGGGCGTAGACGATCGGCGCCACGGGGTAGGGGAAGGCGAGCTGTTCGACGTAGTCCTTCGAGTATCGCGGGTGCTTCTTGATCTCCTCCCACTCCTCCTCCGAGAGGTAGGGGCGGTCCTTCCCCGTATGGAAGTCGATGTCCATGTGCCCGACGTCGTGGAGGATCGCGGCGACGATGATGCTCTCCACCTGGAGCTCGTCGAGCGAGAGGGCCTGGGCGATCTGCTTGCTGAGGCTCGCCACCGCGAGCGAGTGCGCCTTGATGTAAGGCAGGGTGCCTTCGATCGGCTTCAGGAGCTGGTTCAGGAGCGACAGGTAGCTCCCGCGGTAGTCGTGCGTGCGCAGCCTCTGGAGGAGCAGGTGCCGGAGCGTGGCTCCGTACTGCGTCAGGATCTCCGTCGAGTCGCTGCCGAATCCCAGCCGCTCCACCTGGAGCGCGGCCATCACGAGGTAGTCCTTGGCCTCGGGGCCGGACTTGGCCAGGGGCACCGCGACCACCACGACCGGCGCGAGGTCGCCCGAGAGCTCCATCGCCGACTCCTGGAGCGTGAGCGACTCGCCGTCCTGGATCTCGCAACGCCGGCCGGGGATCGGGGCCTCCAGGAGGCCCCGCCTCGCGGCGTCGCGCAGCTTCACCTGCACGGCGCCCGAGACGGGAGCGGCGCTGACGTAGGCGAGCTCGAGGGTGTCTTCTTGCAGGATCCCGAGCGCGAGGAAGTCGAGGGGCGTCACGCGGAAGAGGACCGGTAGCACCTCCCTCAGGAGCTCGCCGGAGAGGTGGAGCCGCTTCCTGCGCTCTTCCCTGCGCGGCCCATCGGCGGGCTCCGGCCCGCGCGCCTCCATGACGGGAGGCTCGACGCGCGCGCGATCGATCACCTCCGTGGTGCGTGGCAGCTCCGGGACCTTCATTTCCTCCGTGGGCGGCAGCAGCGGCCGCGGTGGCCGCGGGAGCGACTGGGCGGGCGTCGGTAGCGCCCGGATGCGGCCGGTCGGATCGCGCTTCGTGGGCGACGGAGTATCGTGAACCGTGCGGATCGCGCCGCTCTTGGCCAGGGTGTCGATGACGGCCCGGCTGAGACCGTCGGACGTCTCCGGGCCCTTCTTGAACGAGTCGGTCGGCTGCTCGAGCGCGCGGCGCTCGGCGGTGTCGGTGCGCGGCACCTCGAGGAGGATCTCGGCGATCTCGTCCGACGGGCCGGTGATCGCCTCGGCGTCGCCCTCGCGGAAACGTCCCTTGCGGCGATCCCGGAGGTCGACGAGACCGATCATCACGCCGCGCGCCATGATGGGACAGAGGAGCATGTTCTCGGCGCCGGACTCCGCCATGAGATCGGCGAGCTCTGGCACCTCCTTGCCGTCGTTGACGATCGTCGGCTGGGTCGAGTGCGTCACGTGGACCACGGCGGGGTCGCTCGCCTTGAGCTTGAAGCGGATGTAATCGTCGGCGGCGAACCCCTCCCGGAGCCTGAGGAAGAGCTGGTTCGCCTTGGGATCGAGCACGTAGAGCGCGCCCTTCCGGGCGCTCGCCTGGTCCATCATGAGGACGAGCAGGTGGCGCAGCATCCCCTCGCGCTCCGACACCGACATCGTGCTCATGGCGTCCTTACCAGGCACTCCTCGAGGCGGAGCACCTCGCGCGCGAGCGCCACGCCCGATCGCGACGCGACGCGTTCCTGGATGCGCGCGATCAGCGTCTCGACGTCGGCGGCGGTCGCGCCGGGCGCGGTGACGATGAAGTTCGCGTGGACGTGCGAGACTTCTGCCCCGCCCGCCCGCTCGCCCTTGAGCCCCGCCGCGTCGATGAGCCGGCCCGCGTGGTCTCCGGGCGGGTTCTTGAAGACGGAGCCGCACGAGGGAGCGGTCAGCGGCTGCGTGCGCGCGCGGTGTGCGTCCCCCTCGCGGATGCGCGCGAGTAGCTCCGCGGGATCGCGCCGCTCGAGGACGAGCGTCGCGGACAGGACGACCTCGCGCGTGCGCCGGACGCGGCTACACCGGTACGCGAGCTCCAGGTCCGCCGCCACCGCCTCGGCGATCGCACCGCCCGGGGCGAGGAGGCGCGCTCTCTCCAGGACGTCTCCCGTCGAGCGCGTCGCGTAGCCCGCGTTCATCGCGACCGCGCCGCCGATCGTGCCGGGGATGCCCGCGGCGAACTCGAGGCCTCCGAGCCCGCGCGCGGCGAGCTTGCGGGCCAGGGCGCCGCACTTCACGGCGGCACCGGCACGCACACGATCCCGAGGCAGGTCCTCGACGTCGCGGAAAACGCCGGCGAGGCGGACGACGATCGCGTCCGTCTTGCCGTCAGGGACCAGGAGGTTGCTACCCGCACCCAGCACCATCCACGGGAGCCCTCCGGCGGCTGCCGCGGAGATCGTCCGGGCGAGCTCCTCCTCCGTCTTGACGGAAACGACCGCGGTGACGCGCCCACCCACCTTCAGGCTCGTGAGGGGGCCGAGCGGGGCGTCCCATCTGACGTCGAGGCCGTCGAGGCCCGGGAGCCCCGCCGTGTCCGATGCCGGCATGGCCGGACATGATAGCAACGCGGCGTCAAGCGCCCCGGTACTTCGGCGGACGCTTCTCGAAGAAGGAGCGGATGCCCTCCTTGAGGTCATGGGTGGACGCCACGCGAAGCTGGGCCTGTTGCTCCGCGTCGAGGGCTGCCGCGAGCGACGATGTCGACGACCCGAAGACCAGCTTCTTGATCTCGGCGTAGGCCTGGGTCGGTCCGGTGGCGAGCTTGCGCGCGAGATCGCGGCCGGTGGCGATCACCTTGTCCTCGTCGACGACGCGGTTGACGATGCCGAGCTCGAGCGCCCGGCTCGCCTCGATGAAGTCGCCGAGGAAGAACGCCTCGAGGGCCCGCGTCGGACCGATGAGACGCGTCAGGAAGTAGCTTCCGCCCGTGTCCGGCACCGCGCCGATCCGCACGAACGCCTGGTTGAACCGTGTGGCGACTCCGGCCACCCGCAGATCGCAGCAGAGGGCGAGGTTGAACCCCGCGCCCGACGCGAACCCGTGGATCGCGCCGACCGTCGGCTTCGGGAGCCTTGCGAGCGACAGCGCGGCCTCGTGGATCTTTGCGAGCGGCTCCTCGAAGAACTCCGCGGGGTTCCTGTCGAGCGTCGTCGCCATCGCCTTCAGGTCGCCGCCCGCGCAGAACGCGCGCCCCTCCCCGTAGAGCAGCACCGATCGCACCTCGTTCCGCCCGGCCGCCCAGTCGAGCGCGTCGCAGAGCTCCTCCGCCATCTTCTGATCGAGCGCGTTGAGCACGTCGGGACGGTGCAGCGCGATCTCGAAGCAGCCCTCCTCGAACGCGACGTTGATGGTCTCGTAGCTCACGGCGTCGTATAGTATTGGCTTTCGCTCTACCCGGGCCGATGGGGTGGTGGCTTGCTCCCTCGCCGATTCGGTGCTCTCCCGGAGCTGTCCCCGCCGGTCGCCTGCAGGGCGGGGGCTTGTCCCCCGCCGGTTCGGGTTCCGTGAACACGTCCTCGGTTCCTCAGTAGCTCAATGGCAGAGCATCCGGCTGTTAACCGGAGGGTTGTAGGTTCGAGTCCTACCTGAGGAGCCACATCTCCGCGCTGGCCCCAGAAGGCGGAGGCTGAGCGACTGGGTGCTCGGACGAGGGCATCGCCTGACGGGCGTCCTTCAACCTGCTTCGAAGATTGCACCGTCAGATGACGTGAGGATCCGGGCCGGTCAGATCGACCCCATGTCCCCGCCGGTGACCTGGGTGCCGTACGTCAGCGCGTAGGCCGAGAAGCGCGGGACGAAGATCGTCGTCGCCGTTCCGTCCCAGTGGTACGCGATCGCATCCGAAGGATTGGCGGGCGCCGGACCCGGGCTCACGGCAAGCTCCGCGCCGCCATCCCCGTTGTAGTCGCCAGCACCGGGGTGTGCTCCGTAGAAGAGGCCGGGGAAAGGCGTGACCGAGAAGAGCGGGGAGATCGACGCGCCGTCGTAGTCGAAGACCGACGTCGTGCTGTCGTGGGTGGCGCCAGGACCCCTGGCCGCGGCGATCTCGGCGAAGGCATCGACGTCGACGTCGGCCGTCTCCACGCGAGTCCCGTAGCCCGATGTCGGGAACGCGTTGAAGTTGACCTTGCTGATGGGCGTGATGGGTCCGCCGTCCCAGTTGAACGCGCGGATCGTCGGTCCGAACACCAGCCCGGGACCCGGGCCGGCGGCGATCTCGGCGAAGCCGTCGGCGTCGAGCGACCCGCCGGCCAGGTTCACGCCGTACTTGAGCGTGCTGAAGGCAAAGAACGAGAGGCCGGGGATCGGGGTGATGGTGGCGCCGTCGTAGTTCCAGCCACGGATGTGGGGACCGAACACGGGGCCTGGACCCGCGCCGGTGAGGATCTCGGCGAACGCATCGTTGTCGACGTCGCCGCGGCTCACGTTGACCCCGAACTTGAGCGTGCCGTAGGCGTAGAAGTTGACCTTGGGGAGCGGGACTCCCGTGTTCGTGAAGCCGCGCACCTGCGGCCCGTAGACGGGTCCCGGTCCGGGACCGGTCAGGGCACGCACGCTTCCGTCGATCGAGCCCGCGGCAACGTTGGCGCCGTAGCCGCCGGCCCCGTAGGCGTTCCAGTTGGCGACGGTGATGGGAGGGTTCGCGTGATTCCAGATGCGGACTTCCGGAACGTTGGCGGGCCCGTAGCCGGCGCCCGTGATCACCTCGTCGATGACCGCGGTGTTCGTGACGTTGATGTAGGCGGGCTTGCTCTCCGTGTCGCAGCCCAGCGCGTTGCACGCCGTCAGCGCGACGTCGTAGATCCCCACGCTCGAGTAGACGTGGCCCGGGCTCTGGACCGCGGACGTCCCGCCGTCCCCGAACGTCCACGACCAGCTCGTCGGCGCGTTGGTGGAGAGATCGGTGAAGGCGACCGAGAGCGGCGGCGCGCCGCTCGTGGGCGATCCCGAGAAGTCGGCGACGGGTGGGGCGATGGAGATCTCCGCGGTGTAGATCTCCTCGGCGCCGCTGGCGCGGCGGTCCGTCCAGGACGGGTGGATCTTCCCCATGGCGACGATCCCGCTGTAGTCGCCGTACTGGTTGCCGAGGTCGGCACCGCAGCAGGTCTCGTCGGTGGGGGCCGTCGTCACCTTGACCGAGGGCTCGAACGTGGAGCCGCCGTCCGTGGAGCGGCTGTAGTAGACGTCGGTCAGAAGGCGCGCGGCGTCGTTGCGGCTGTCGTTGTAGCTGACGTTGACCGATCCGTCCCCGGGGTCGACGGCGAGCCAGGGGTTGAACTGCTCCGAGGTCGGAAGAGGCTCGTGGACCGTGATCGGCGCCGACCACGTCGCGCCCGCATCCGAGGAGCGGCTGAAGAACACGTCGGTCGTGCCGGCGGTCGAGGGGCAGGGACCGCCGTCCGTCCCGTCCGTCCAGCTCACGTACACCCAGCCCCGCCGGGTGCCGCTCGATCGATCGACGTCGCACGCCGGGTAGACGAGCGCCCGGCGATCGCACATCTCCGGGATCCCGATGTCGAACGTGGCGGTGGTCCCGGCGATCGCGACCGGCCCGGAGAACGTCGCGCCGCAGTCGGTGGACTTGAAGATCACGATGCGGGGAGCGGCGTTGTCGGAATAGGAGACGTAGACCTCGCCGTTGGGTCCGACGGCCGGGCTGGCACCTATGAAGTCGCCCGGCGCCAGGACGATGGATGGTGAAAAGGTGAGCCCTCCGTCGGTGGAGCGGCTGAACCGAGCCGCGACCCCGACGCGGTCCCAGGCGACGTAGACGTTCCCCGCGCATGGCGAGGCGCTCTGGTTGTCGGCCGCCATCAGCTCCTTGTCGTTACCGTTGTCCACGTCCGCCTCGACCGGCGCCGACCAGGAGAGCCCCCGGTCGGTGGATCGGCAGATCTGCACCGCGACGCTCGGCTGGATGCCCAGCGCCGCGGAGAACAGGACGCCGGCGTCGTCGTAAGCGACGCTCGGATCGGCATGGAACGACCGCGTTCCGAGCGGCAGGGCGCGGTAGGCCCAGGTCGCTCCCGAGTCGCTCGAGGCGTACTGCGCCTGGGCGGTGCCCGCCAGGTCGTTCGATGCCGCGGCCAGGAAGACCGGGTTCTGGAAGTCCAGGGTGATCGCCGACGTGCTCTGCCCGCCCGCGCGGTTCGAGACGTTGACGTTCGGCCCGATCGTGCGGGTCGAGTGCGGCGGCGCCGCGACGCCGCCCTTGAGCCCGGCGATCAGGCGCGGCGCGTAGCGCGGGTACTGGTAGGCACCCGCCGAGGGCAGATCGGGGACGAGGAGCCGCACGATCCGCCGACCGGTCGCATCGAGAGGCGATCGGTCCTGGGCGTCGAGCGGCGGCAGGACGATCGATGCGCTCGCCCTCGCGAGCTCGGCGTAACGGGTCTCTCCCGACGCCATCGCGCTCACGAGACAGAACGTCATCGCCACGGCCGCCAGTCGCGGGATCTTCATCGGCACACTCCTCTATGGATCGTGCGGAAGGATATCAGCGGCGTCTCGCCCCTGACACGCCCGCGTCAAGAGCGAGACATCATCGGTCGATGACGCGCGCGTGACGCGGTGGCGAGCATCTTGCTCTTCGCGATCCCAACAAGGGAGGGACGCTCCATGGCCATCGAGAACGAGGACGTTCCCGCTGCGAAGAACGATGACGAACCACCCGCGCCGAAGAAGCGCCGCGCACCGACCCGCCGGGCCATCGCCGGGCTGCTCGCCACCGCGACGATCCTGGCGGCGTTGACCTGGCTCTTGCTCCACCCCCCGCTCGAGGGCATCGCGCCCGGCGAGAAGGGGATCCGCGTCAACCGCATCACCGGAGGGCTCGCGATCCTCCCGGAGGGTCCGGCGATCTGCATCCCTGGCGTCCACGCGCTGCGGCGCGTCTCGCTCAGGAGCGAGGTCTACCGGAGCGATCGCGGAGCCAAGGCCACCGGCGACGCGCCCTTCAAGAGCATCGAGGGACTCTCGATCGGCGCGGACGTGACGGTCCAGTACGCGCTCGATCCCACGAAGATCGCCGGCGTGGCGGCCACGCTCCCCGACGACCTCCGCCGGGACGTGATCGCCCCGACCGTCGACGGCATCGTCCACCGCATCCTCGCCCAGTACACCGTCCGCGACATCTTCTCGAGCAAGCGCGTCGAGATCCAGGCGGCGATCGAGAAGGACGTGCGTGCGATGCTGGAGCGCCAGGGGATCCTGGTCAACGCCGTCATGCTCGGCAGCATCGACCTGCCGGTCGAGTACCGGCAGGGCCTCGAGAACGTCCTGACGGAGGAGCTCTCCTCCGAGCGCATGAAGTACACGCTCGAGCTCAAGGAGAAGCAGATCAAGCAGGCCGAGCTCGAGTCGGAGGCGCGCAAGGTCCTGGAGGAGAAGCAGGCGGAGGCCGCGGCCAACGCGGAGGTGATCGCCGCGAAGGGGCGCGAGGAGGCGATGAAGCACGTGCTGCCCCTGAAGGAGAAGGAGATCGAGCAGCGGCGGCTCGAGGCCGAGGCCGAGCAGGTCCACCGGCTGAAGCAGGCGGAGACCGAGGCGCAGGCGCGCCGCGTGGAGGCCGCCGGCGAGGCGGACTCGCGGAAGACGCTGGCCGACGCCGATGCCTACCGCATCGAGGTCACGGGCAAGGCGTCGACCGAGCAGCTCGCGCGCGACTCGGAGCTGATCGCGAAGAACCCGCTCCTCATCCAGAAGACCCTCGCCGACAAGCTCTCGGACAAGATCCAGGTCATCGTCGCGCCGCCGCCGCGCGCTGGCTTCTTCGCCGAGGGGATCCTCGGTCCGCCCGCGCCCGCACCGCCAGCGGCTCCGGCCGCGGATCCCGATCCGCCCGCCGGCGAGGACGAGGACGACGAATGATCGGGCTACTCGCGCTCACGGTCGCGATCGTCGTGGAAGACGGCTCGACGCTCCGCGCATCGCCCAGCGACACCGCCGCCCGCCAGGCCGACCTCTTTCGCGGGGACTGGCTCGAGGTGCGCGGCCGCGAGCGAGGCTACGTCAAGGTCTGGGACCATCGTCACGAGAGGCCGGGCTACGTGAGGACCTGGCGCGTGCGCGAAGTGGCGCTCGACGAGGGCTCGGCGCCGGACCTTCGGGCGGTCACGCTCTTCCTGCGCGACGCGCCAGGCTTCGAGAGCCTCGGTCTGGGCTACGCCGCGCTGTTCCTGAAGGCTGCCCCGGGCGGCGATGTCCGGAGCGACGTCTATGACGCGATCGGCACGATGGCCGACCGTCTCGCGCGCCGCGCCTCGAGCAAGAGCCCGGTCACGGAAGCGGCGACGCTTGCCGGGCACCTCGAGGTGGCATCGAGCCTCGGAGTCGGGCTCCTGAGCTCCGAGCACGACGGTCGCGCGCGTCTCGTGTACGACGGAGAAGCGTTCCGGCGTGTGCTCGCCACGAGCTCCGATCCCGGAGAGCGGGCGCGCGCGGCGCTCGCCCTGACAAGGGACGACGGTCTTGCGACCGATGCCGGACCAGTCGCGATCAAGCTCTGGAACGAGTGGCGCATCGGCGTGCTGCACAAGGCCGATCCGTACGGGCTTCCTCCCGAGGTGGCCGGAAGGCTCCGGGCGCGCGGCGCGTCGGTCCTGGCGTGGCTCGCCCACACCTACGGGACTCTCGGCCAGCCGGAGCGCGCGATCGAGGCATCCGACGAGGCGCTCCGTCAGCTCTTGCTCGTACGCGCGGACGACCTCATGCCCGAGGACAGGGCCGAGCTCGAGGAGGCGACGCTGCGCGTGGCGTGCAGCCGGTTCGCCGCGGCGCCGCCGATGACGCAGGTTGCCGCGGGGCGGCTCGCGGTCGAGGCTCTGCCGGCGCCGGACGGAGGCACGTGCGTCCGCGTCATCGAGAGCGGCGGCCGCGGCCCGAGGACCGTCCTCGAGCGCGAGACCTACGGTCAGGTCTGGCTCGGATCGGCCCGTGCTTCCGGCCTGGGGAACGCCGTCGCGGTCACCGTCCAGCCGCTTCCGTCCTGGACGGAGCTCTGGATGCTCCATCGCACGGAGACGGGATGGCAGCTCGACACGCTCGCTCCGGCGCCGATCAGCCCGGGTGTCGGCTACGCGGAGGCCGCGGGGTTCTCGCCGGACGGGTCGCGGATCCTCGTCGCGCGCGAGGCGCTGGTCGACGGCAAGCGCACCCGGTCGTTCGAGATCCGCAACCTCCAGACGCTCGCGGTCGAGAAGCAGGCCGACAACCTGGACCACTTCCCGTCGTTCCGGAAGTGGGCCTCGGCCGAATGGCGGGCAAGCAACCTGGCACAGCGCTAGGACCTGGCCGTACGCGCGAGCCGGCGGGGGACAGGCGGGCGCCCTACACGGCCGAAGGCATGACCAGCCCCGTCGCGCGCGAGGCGGTCGCTATAATCGCGGCCAGGGAGGGGAGACCCATGTCGCTCAGAGACAAGCTCCAGGACGACCTCGTCGCCGCCATGAAGTCCAGGGACGCGCTCCGCACGTCCGTGATCCGCATGGTGATCGCGGATCTGAAGAACCAGCGCATCGCCAAGGGATCGGACCTGACCGACGAGGACACGATCGGCGCCATCAAGTCCGGCGTGAAGAAGCGCAAGGACTCCATCGAGCTCTTCAACAAGGGCGGCCGCGCCGATCTCGCGCAGAAGGAGCAGGACGAGATCGCCGTCCTCATGGGATACCTCCCCGCGCAGCTCGACGCTGCCCAGATCGCGAAGGTCGTGGACGACGTCATCGCCGAACTCGGGGCGACGTCGAAGAAGGACATGGGCAAGGTGATGAAGGCGGCGATGGCGAAGCTCGGCGACCAGGCGGAGGGGCGCGTCGTCAGCCAGGTCGTCGGCTCGAAGCTCACCTGAGACCGATCTCGCGATCCGGTGACCGCGAGGGCCTGCCTCGTCAGGAGCTGAGATCGCCGTTCCTTCCCGGCGTCGAAAGGGAATGCCGGTCCATTCTTCGTCCAGCCTGATGCTCCGGCGCGCTACCATCGAGATGCCGCAGGCCGTCCGCGAAGCGCTCTGGGTCCACAAGTGTCTGGGCAATCCGATCGCCGAGTGGCAAGACGGTCGGGCCGTCTGGGTCCCTCCCGAGGAGATCGACGTCGAGCCTCCCGCCCGTCCGCGGTCGCGCCGCGCGCCATCGATGCCGCGGCGAAGACCATCTCGCCGCCGCGCTTGAGCTGATCTTCGGACTCAGGCGCCGACGGCGGTCCTGATGATCCCCTGGAACAGCCGGTCGGGCAGGAGCCGTCGCAGGAGCAGGATCGGCGCGGCGTTGACCGGATAGCGGAGCCGGACCGAGCCGTCGGTTGCCGCGCGGAAGATCGTCGCTGCGACGCGCTCCGGGGTCGCGCCCTTCGCGCCCGCCTCGTTCATCTTCGGCATGGTCCGCGCGATGAACGCGTCGTAGGCCGTGAGCCCGTCCTTCTTCATCAGGTCCATCGAGCGATCGTAGAAGTCGGTCTTGATCGGGCCGGGCTCGACGATCTTCACGCGGATGCCGAGCGGGCCGAGCTCGTAGCCCAGCGCCTCGGTGAATCCCTCGACGGCCCACTTCGTCGCGTGATAGCAGCTGTAGAGCGGGAAGGTGATGCGCCCTCCCATCGAGGCGACGTTGACGATCACGCCGGTGCCCCGCTCGCGAAACAGCGGCAGCACCTCGCGGCAAACGTGCATGATGCCGAAGACGTTGGTGTCGAACTGCCTCGCCACCTGCTCGGGCGTCGACGCCTCGAAGGGACCCACGAGGCCATAGCCCGCGTTGTTGACCACGACATCGAGCGCGCCGAACCGATCGCGCGCCGCCTGGATCCCCGATCGGATCGACCCGACGTCGGTCACGTCCAGCCGGATCGCCGCGAGCGAGTCCCCGGCCGCCCAGCCCGCCTTCTCCGGCGTGCGCATCGACGCCGCGACGTTCCAGCCCTTGCCGTGGAAGTGGAGCGCGGTCGCTCTGCCGATGCCGGTGGACGCGCCCGTGACGAGAACGTTTCGTTTCGTGGTGCTCATGGGGGTGTCATGGCCGTCGTGGCGAGATCGTGTCGAGCGGCCGCCGGTCCGCTAGGCTCGCCGCGACCTTCCCGCCGGAGGATCTCTTCGAACGCGGGCTCCAGATAGGCAGGGAGGTCGCCGCGCGCGCCGGCTTCCAGCATGGCGTCGATGCACTCGTGGTAGCGCTGCCTCCACTTGCCGACGCTGACCGCAATGCGCGGATCGTCTCTGATCGGATCGAAGTCGTGGTTCACGACGAGCTCCTCGTACTGGAGCGCCCCCCAGTCCCACGGCCGCTCGCATTCGACGATCAGCTTCACCGCCTCCTCGTACCGCCCGCGGTGGACCAGCTCGTTGGTGCTGTTGCAGGACCCATAGGCGACCAGAAGGCAATCGATGTCGGCGGTGCGTCCCTCGTCGATTGCGAGCAAGAGCTCCAGCTCACCCAGGCGCCAGTCGTCCTGGTGCCGCCCCTCGGACACCAGGGCGCGCAAGCGCTCGATGATCCTGCGGGCCTCGTCCACCTTCCCTTCTCGCAGCAGGAGCGGCGCTTCCAGCTCCAGGACGAACGGCGACTCCGGTACCAGGAAAGCCGCCCGGTCGAGGGCGATCCGGGCTTCATCGATCTTCTCGAGCCTCAGTAGCGCCCGTGCGCGAATGATGGGGGCAATCCAGCCAAGCGGGTCTTGACGCATGGCCACGGCCTCGGCCAGAGCGGCGAGCTCGTTCGAGAACGAGTTCACCGCAATCCCGAGGCGCTCGGCCTTGTTCTCGTGCCCGCACGAGGACGTCACGATCCTCGCGGCCCTCAGCGCGAAGGCCAGCTTCTGGGCGAACGGCATCTCCTGGGTGTTTCCGATGAAGGCTTTCTGCGACCAGGCGTCGGCGCAATCGGGGTCCGCGGCAAGCGCCCGGTCGAGCCACGCGTTGGCCTCTTGCCTGCCCGTCGACGTCTCGGCGCCGAACTGCCATTGCATCGAATAGGTGCGGGAGAGCCCCATCATGGCGGGCGCCAGCGACGGTTCTATCTCGAGGGCCTTCTCGTATGCCGATCGCGTCATCTCGAGATCTTCTCCGTGGCCGTTGGCGCCGTAACGGTCCGCGAAGTAGTCCCCACGCCGTAGCCAGATCTCCGCCTGGCCACGCGATGTCGAAGTTGCGATCGTGGGCGGTTCAGGAGCGCCTGGCAAGAGCGCCGCCCTCACTCCTCCGGCCGCCCTCTCGACGAGATCGACGTACGTCTGCTGCGTTCCCTCGTAGCGCTTGCTCCAGCGCACGCGCCGCGTTCCCAGGTCGATCGCCTGGAGGTCGAGGATCAGCCTTCCTTCGGTGGAGGTCACGGCACACTTGAGGCAGCAGTCTGCCTCGTAGAACTTCTCGATCACGGCAATGTCGCCGACGGCGGCGTCCCACCGGTTGCTCGATGGTGGAAGGCGCGCCGTCAGCCCGGGGATCTGCCCGAGCTCCGTCGTCAGCGTCGTCGGGATTGCATCGGCGAGGAACGCCAAGTCCTCGCCGCCGCCGAAGACCTGGCACGGGAGCGCCACCACCCGCGCCGCGGCGACTGGCCGGACGCTCACTTCGAGCGACCATCGTCTCCTCGCCATGGCGACGCCGACGGCGGCCCCCACGATGAGGAGTCCCGTGACGGCGGCCAGGATCAGACGTCGACGGCGACGAGGGAATGTCCGTTCATCGAGGAGCTGCACGACCTCGCTCCCGTCTCGCGGCCTCTTCTCGGGATCCTTCGACAGCATGCTCGCGACGAGGCCGTCGAGCCAGGTTGGAGCGTCCTTGCGCGACGCGGAGGGCCGCGACGGCTCGACCACCATGAGGCGCGCGAAGGTCGCCCCCGTGCTCCCGGCCTCGAACGGAGTGCGGCCCGTCAGCATCTCGTGGGCCACGACGCCCAGAGACCAGACGTCGGTCCTCGCGTCGAGTGCGCCGCCGCGGGCCTGCTCCGGCGACATGTAGGCGACGGTGCCGAGCACGGCGCCTGTCGTTGACTTCGACGTTTCCTCTCCGCTTCGATCTGTCACGCGCGCCAGTCCAAAGTCCATGATCTTCGCGCTGCCGTCCGCCGCCAGCACGACGTTGGACGGCTTCAGGTCCCGGTGGACGATGCCTGCTGCGTGCGCGGCGGAGAGGCCCGATGCGAGCTGCCGCAAGATCCTGAGGGCGTCAGGAATCGCCATCTGACCGAGCTGGATCCGCTGCGCGAGCGTCTGTCCCTCGTAGTACGCCATCGCGATGTAGGGATGCCCGTCGTGCTCTCCGACGCCGTAGACCGTACCCACATTGGCGTGATCGAGCCGGGCCGCCGCCCGCGCCTCACGAAGGAACCTCGTCCGGACCACCTCGTCCCGCAGGTCGCTCCGCACGAACTTCAAGGCCACGCGGCGATCGAGCTTCGTGTCGCGTGCCCGGTAGACGACGCCCATGCCGCCCCGCCCGATGCAGGACTCGATCTCGTACTCGTCCACGCGCGTACCGGGCACGAGCGGGGATGCCTCGACCGTCTCGGGCGCGGGAGCTGGCACTCTCGCGGCCATCGGTGCTTCGAGAAAGTCGGGTCGCAGCTCCGTCGCCTCGAGGAGCGTCGAAACGTCGGCATGGAGAGCGGCGTCCCCGTCGCACGCATGGCGGAGGTAACGTTCGCGCTCCTCGCGCTCGAGGGGGAGCGCCTGGAGGAAGATCTCGCGGGCCCTGGCGGGGTCGGAGCCGCGGCTCACGACTGTTTCCCGTACATCTCTCGCGCGAGCCACGCCTTCGCGAAGCTCCAGGCACGCTGGACGGTCGCGTGGCCGACATCGAGATGCTCCGCGGCCTCCTCGATCGTGAGACCCCCGAAGTAGCGCAGCTCCACCACCTGCGCCTCGAACGGGAAGCTTGCCTCGAGCGAGCTGAGGGCGGCATCGAGGTCGAGCGCGTTGACGTCGAGCTCCGTTGCGGCGTTGATACTGGACAGGGACACGTGGATCCCATCGCGCTTCCGGGCGCGGCGCCTGCGGGCATGGTCGACGAGCACGCGGCGCATGATCTTGCTCGCCACCGCGAAGAAGTGGGACCGGTCCCTGTACTCGATCTGGGAGGCATCGAGGAGCTGGATGTAGAGCTCGTGGACCAGAGCCGTGGGCTGGAGCGAACCCCTGGATTTGTCCTTGCGCATGTGGCTGGCGGCGATGCGGCGGAGCTGCGGGTAGACCTTTTCGATGACCTCCGCGAGTGCGCTGGGCTCGCCACCGCGCCATGCGGCGAGGAGCTGCGTGACCCTGCGCGGCGAGTCGGCGGGCCTTCCCGGCATGCCTGGCTAGCGTACAACAGCGCCTCTCGGTGAGTGAATTTTCCCGCGGTTGGCGCATGATGGAGTAACGACTCCGAATCGGCGCACGGCCGAAGAAGGCGTACAAGGGGTCGATTCTCGATCCGGGAGGACCTGATGATGTCGATGGTCACGCGGTGTGCTCGTCCGGGTAACGCGTCTCGGCGACTGAGAGCGGCCGGCCTCGTCGCGTCTCTCGTGGCGGTGCCCGTCGCGGCACTGGTGCCAGGTGACAACGCGACTCCATCGGCGCGGATCAAGAGCGGGCCTACAGCGCGTCTCTATTCCTCGGACGCGTCCCGCCAGGCTGAGCTCAAGGCCCAGCCAGGCTACCAGCGCTTCCTGGCGAGGCACGGGAACGCATGGGAGGCACAGTTCGACGAGCTTCTCGCGACGCCGGTCTACATTCGCGGCGAGGGGATCCCGCTCATCGATGGGTGGCGGACGGCAACGAAGGGCACGGTCGAAGCCATCAGCCGGCGCTTTCTCACGGACAACGCGGAGCTCCTCCGGGTCGCGGAGAACGAGCTCGCGCTCACCGACATCGCCTTCTACGCCGACGTCTGGGTCGTCTACTTCGAGCATCGCTACCAGGGGATGCCGGTCATCGGGTCGCGCGTGGAGCTGGTCTACAAGCTCGGGCGGCTGGTGCTCCTGTACGGAGAGAGCTACCCCGTGGCGACGCTCGACGCCGCCACGCACGTGTCGACCGATGAGGCAGCCCGCATCATCGCGGACGAGCTCGTCCTCGGCCCCTCCCCGCAATCGTCTCCGGATGCGACACGGGCCGTCGTCTTTCCGGTCGTGGAGCGAGATCGCGTGATCTACCGGCGGGCCATCGAGGTCACCCAGCGGCGGCCGAGCTCTGTCGAATCGTCGCAGAAGTGGTTCGTGTCGTACGTGGACGCGAGCAACGGCAACATCCTCGAGATCCAGGATCGGATTTGCCGCCAGTTCTCAGGAAGCGTCACCTCCAGCGTCGACACGCGGACGATCAACGACCCCATCATCCAGGTGCCCAACGTGGATGAGCAAGTCGACGTGGGGGCAGGGGCGGCGAACACCGACGGCGCCGGTGCCTGGTCGCTCGCGGGAAGTGGCACCCAGACCTTGACGACGAGCCTGTCGGGTCTGCACTGCCGCGTCGTGAACAAGGGTGGGGCGGACATGCAGATCAGCCACGCCGTCACCTCCGGCGTGCCTTCGAACGATCTCTTCGCTGCGGCCACCGACCTCGAGCTCGCCCAGACGCAGACCTACCGCGGCGTCGAGGCGACCAATGCCATGGTCCGGACCGTTTACGCGGGTAACGCTTGGCTGAACAGCGCCGTCATGCCCGCCAACGTCAACCTGAACAGGACGTGCAACGCCTACTGGGACGGGACGGCGATCAACATGTTCCGTTCCGGGGACGGCTGCAACAACACCGGACGCATGTTCGACGCTGTCGCTCACGAGTACGGGCACGGCTGCGACCAGAACCTGCCCGCGGGCAACCTCGATGGGGGGCTAGGCGAGTTCATCGCCGACCAGATGTCGTTCCTCCAGACCGACAGTCCCCTCATCGCGCCCTACTTCACGACCTCCGGAAAACCGGTGCGGGATCTCGATCCCTCGAACTACCCTTGCTTCGATCCGACACCCACCGAGCCGCACGATCAGGGCGAGATGCTCGGCGCCGTCATGTGGGACATCCACGAGGACCTGCAGGCGGCGGGATTGACCAATCAGCAGATCATCACTCTCCTCCTTGGCCCCATCGCGACGTCCCAGTCTCGAAGCGCCTGGTACAACGGTCTCCTCGTGGCCGATGACGACGACGGCAACCTCGCGAACGGGACGCCGCACGGTTGCATCATCTGGAACCAGTTCGACAAGCACTCCTGCGGGCCGTTCCGCTGGTTCGGCGTTTCCACGACGCCGGTGCGCTGCACCAGCTCCGGGGCACCGGTTGCGTCGTTCGAGGCCGTCCCGACGGCCGGCGCGGCGCCACTCTCCGTGCAGTTCACCGACGTGACGGCGCACGCCCCCACGTCCTGGGCGTGGGATTTCGGCGATGGGACGACATCGGCTCTGCAGAACCCATCCCACGTCTACGCGGTCGCGGGCAGCTACACCGTGTCCCTGACCGCCACGAACGCCCTCGGATCGGACGCCCGCGTCGAGCCCGACCTCGTGACGGTCCTCGACGTGACGTCGATCTTCTGCGACAACCTCGACGGCGGCGCTCCCGGCTGGACCCATACGGGCACGTTCGACGAGTGGAAGTTGTCCACACCCAAGGGGAAGGGCTACATCGATCCGCTCGTCGCGACGTCGGCGCCGAACGTGTGGGGAACGGACCTCGGCCAGGATGGGAACTACCAGCCGACGGCCAGCTGCCACCTCGACTCACCCGCCGTCGACTGTACGGGCAGGACGGGGGTCCATCTGCTCTACCAGCGCTGGCTGAACGTCATGGACCGGAGCACCGATCAGGCAACGATCTACGTCAACGGGCAACCGGTCTGGCAGAACCCGTCGGGGGCCTCGTTCAACGAGAGCGCATGGGCCTGTCACCTCATCGACATCTCGGCCATCGCCGATGGCAACCCGAACGTCGTCGTCAGGTACGAGCTGATCGCCGACGAGGCGTTCGAGCTCGGCGGCTGGACCATCGACGACTTCTGTCTCGTGACTCTCAATGGGCCGAACCCGCCCGTCGCGGACTTCTCCGGGGCTCCCACTTCCGGGAATGCGCCACTCACGGTCGCGTTCACCGATCTCTCGGTGAACGTCCCGACGACGTGGCTGTGGGACTTCGGCGACGGAACGACGTCGGCCGCGCAGAGCCCGAGCCACGTGTATGCGGTCGACGGCGACTACACCGTTCGCCTCACGGCGAGCAACGCCCAGGGGAGCAACGCGAGTACGCGCGTGCGTTACGTTCACGCGGCGTCCTGCGCCGTGCCTGCGGCGGACTTTGCGCCCTACACGACGTCCGGTCCGCTCACGATCGACTTCGGCGATCTCTCCACGAACGGTCCGACCGCGTGGCTCTGGGAGTTCGGTGACACCAAGAAGTCCTACACGCAGAACCCCAGCCATCTCTATCCTGGACCAGGAACCTACACGGTGATCCTGAGGGCGACGAACGCCTGCGGGTCCGGCAGCATCTCGAAGCTCGTCTCCGTGGCGACGCGCACCGAGGAGATCGTGTCCGGGGCGGGAACCGGCTCGACCAACGCCCCGGTCGTCAAGACCTGGGATCACGCCGCGACACCTGGCGTCGTCGACACCTGGACCGCCTACGGCGGAACGGGCTACGGCGTCAACGTCGCCGGCGCCGACATCGTCAGTGGAGGCGCCTACGAAGTACTGACGGTGCCCGGACCCGGAGCCGTCTACGGGCCTCAGGTCAGGGGCTGGCAGTCGACAGGCACGTCGATCGGCAAGGTCAACTTCTACGCGTACGGCACGTTGCGGTACGGCGCGCACGCGTCAGGCGGCGACCTGGACATCGACGGCCACGACGAGATCTTCACGGCGCCAGGTCCAGGGCCGGTCTTCGGTCCCCACGTCCGGGGCTGGAACTACGACGGCGTCGCTCTCAGCCCCTTGAGCAAGGTCTCGTTCTTCGCCTACTCGACGCTCCGGTACGGGGCCCGGGTCGCCGGAGGAAGCCTGAACCTCGAGAGCACCGCCGAGGTCGTCACCGGCGCCGGTGCGGGAGTGGTCTTCGCTCCGCACGTGAGGACATGGAACTACGGCGGCCCGCCGTTCTTCCCCCTGCGTATCGTGGCGGGCGCAAGCTTCTTCGCCTTCGGCACGGGCCAGTACGGGGCTTCCGTGGCGACCGGCAACACGTCGATCGCGGAGCCCAGCCTCGAGATCCTGGTGGGCCACGGGCCGGACCCCGGCGCCGACGGCACCGCGCTCGGGTTCGTCTACCAGTACTGGAACGACACGGTCGCCTTCTCGTGGACCGTTCCGGCGTTCGCGAGCCTCGGCGGCGTGGAAGTGGCGTCCGGGGACCTCGACGGCGACGGCGACGAGGAGCTGGTGGCCGGAGCCGGCTGGGGAGCTGCCAATACATCGGAGGTGCGCGCCTTCGACATCGCCGGGAGCGGCGGCACCCAGGTGCTGGGATACACTGCGTACCCAGCACAGTCCTACGGCACCAAGGTCAGCGTCGGCGAGATCGGGATCTGAGCGAGGAGGCGAGCCCATGCTCATGACAGGTCGAGCTCGGAGCGTCGGCGTGTCGGCAGTCATCGTCGTCTGCGTGGAGTCCCCGCGACCGTGCGCAAGCTCGACGTCAATCGCGCCGACCGACGTGAGGTGGGATTCTCGATCGCTGGCGGACTGCCGGCGAGCAACATCGCCCGCTGCGATGGATCTGCATGGAGCGCGCTTGGCCCTGGGCTGGATGCACGCGTCAATGCGCTGGCGTGGGATGGGAGTCGTCTCTTACGACGGCGTCGCGATGAACCCGCTGGCTCCGATCCCGGCACCGTTCGGTCCGTCGGCCTACGGAGTCAACCTTGCTGGAGGCGCGCTTAAGTATTAGGGTGGAACGTTCTGGAACAACGAGGAGACCGAAGTGATGGCTTCCCATGCTGCTCAGTCCACGTCCCGCACTACGAGACCTAGCAGAGGCGTCTGCCGTTTTCGGCTGCGTTGCTGCCCTCGCACTTGTCTCCCCGGCGCCGAGCACCCTCAGCTCATCGGACGCGAGCAGGGACGCGCGGTTCGCCGCCCGCGGCGCGGACAACGATGTCCCAGCCCTCGCGTGGGACGGAACGAGCCTCTATCTATCCACCGGGGGGTCGATCAAGAGATGGGACGGAGTGGTCTTGGCCGATGTCGGTCAAGCGAACGATGGTGTCAACGCTCTGGCCTGGGACGGAACGGGTCTGGTCGCTGGCGGGGGGTTTGATCGAATCGGAGGGGTTCAGGCAAGACACGTTGCCCGGTGGAGCGGGACCAGCTGGAGGTGACCCATGGCGATGTCGATGCAGACCTGTACAGCGAGCTTCTGACGGGTCCGGGTCCCGGGGTCATGTTCGGACCGCAGGTGCGCGGCTGGGACTACGACGGAACGTCGATCGCGACCATCGCGAAGATCAACTACTTCCCGTTGTCCGCCCAGCAGTACGGGGTCAACGTCGCCGGCGGAGACTTCGACGGCGATGGATACGCGGAGATCGAGCGTCGCCAGGACCGGGCAGCTCGTCGTCGTTCCCGTCCCGCTTCATCGGTCAGAACTACGACGGCTTCTCCATCACGAACCTCTCGGGCTTCGACGTGACGCCCTTCACCACGCTGTACGGCGGCCGGCTTGGGACGGGGGACGTCGCCAACACGGCAAGGGATCAGCTCCTGTGCGGTGCGGGTCGGGACCCGGCGGCGGACTCGACCGTCGCGGGGTATGGTTACGACGGCGGGGCATTGAACCCGCTCACTCCGATCCCGGCTCCGTTCGGTGCGTCCACCTGCGGAGTCAACGTCGCGGCGGGGGGGCTGGGGTATTAGTGGCCAGCTGGTCCGATCCGGACATCCGGTGGCATGTGCTCGGGATGACCGGGTGGCATGGGGCGGTCGTTCGGTCACGGCGTCTTGATACGAATCGCACGATGCGGAGCACCTCCGGCGATAGGGCGCGGTCGAGCGTCGCGGCTGGCGGGCCCCAGCTTCTTCGCCTTCCGCACGGGTCCAGCACGGGGCCTCCGTGGACGAGGAGCGGTGGTCGGAGCCGTCTGGGGAGCCGCCAACGCCTCCGAGGCGCGTGTGCGTTCGACATCGCCGGGCGCATCCAGGCGGCTGGGATACACTCCCTGCGCAGCACAGTCCTACGGCACCGAGGTCAGCGTCCGCGAGGTCGGGACTTGAGCCAAGAGGAGAGCCATGGTCGTGACGACGAGCTTGAAGCCCTGCGGACATCGAGTCAAGGTCGTCCGCCTGGAATCCATGCGACCGTGCGCAGGCTCGACGTCGATCGCCCCGACCGACGTGAGGTGGGATTCCTCGTTTTCCCCCAGAGGCGCTGGCGGTCCGGTCCTGGCGCTCATCGACGGCGGGGAAACGGTTTACGCTGGAGGAGACTTCACGACGGCTGGAGTCACCGTGGCGAACCATGTCGCCGCATGGAACGGAGCATCCTGGACGCCGCTCTCGGCTCGGGAGTGGACGGCCCGGACTCGGCGCTTGCATGGGACGGCACGAACCTCCACGTCGGAGGCACGTTCACGTCGGTCGGGGGAGCGCTCCACGTGCCCATGGTCGCGAACCTCGAGGGACAATGCGTTGTTCACCAGCAGCCCGGTCCAAGGGAAGCTGGGGGGAGGAGAGCATGACCCGCGCGCGTCGTGTATTCCCTTGCGGTCGTTCTGGGCACTGCCTTTTGGCACCAAGGGCTCACGCGGCGATCCCACCGATCGAGCGTGCGGCGCTGATCGCGCTCTACAACGGCACTGGGGGGAGCGGTTGGTTCATGAGCACTGGGTGGCTAGAGCTCCGGGACGGAATGTGGGATGGTACGGCGTCACCTGTGACGGAACCGATCGGCGGTCATCGAGCTCAACCTGTCCAACAACCTGCTCAACGGGAGCATGCCGCCAGAGCTCGGCGACCTTTCCTTCCTCACGTATCTCGACCTGGGCCGCAACCAGCTGATCGATCCCGCCGGAGCTCGGCAACCTCTCCTCGCTCCAGGTTCTCTACCTGACGAGGACGGGGCTGGGCGGGAGCATCCCGCCGGAGCTCGGCAACCTCCAACCCTCTCGAGCTCCACTTGCGCTACAACCAGCTCAGCGGGAGCATCCCGCCGGAGCTCGGCAACCTCTCCTCTCTCCAGACGCTCTACCTGGCCTTCAACAACCTCGTCGGGAGCATCCCCCGCCGGAGCTCGGCAACTTCCAACCTCTCGGCTCTCGGAGTGTCCTACAACTGGCTGAGCGGGAGCATCCCGGCGGAGCTCGCTGCCTTCGAACCTCCGGTCGCTCTCTACCGCACCCCGAGCGGGAGCATCCTCCGAGCTCGGCAACCTCTCCTCTCTCCAGGGGCTCTACCTTTCAACCAACCAGCTGAGCGGGAGCCGCCGGGAGCTCGGCAACCTCTCCTCCCTCACGGATCTCTTCCTTGACAACAACCAGCTGAGCGGGAGCCTCCCGCCGGAGCTCGGCAACCTCTCCTCCCTCACGTTTCTCTCCATTGAGGACAACCAGCTGAGCGGGAGCATTCCGCAGGAGCTCGGCAACCTCTCCTACCTCACGTATCTCTTCCTTGACCGCAACCAGCTGAGCGGGAGCATCCCGCCGGAGCTCGGCAACCTCTCCTACCTCACGTATCTCTACCTCGAGAGCAACCAGCTGGGCGGGAGCCTCCCGCCGGAGCTCGACAACCTCTCTGGCCTCCAATTCCTCGACCTCGAATGGAACGCCGTCTACACGAACGATCCCGCCCTGAAGGCGTTTCTCGACTCCTTGGAGCCAGGTTGGGACTCCACGCAGACCATTGCGCCCGCGAACGTCTCCGCGGGATCTCCGACGGGTGGCTCGATCTTGCTGACATGGACACCCATCCTGTACACGCAGGACAACGGCGGATACCGTGTCTCTGTCGGCACCGCCTCCGGAGGCCCCTACGTCCTTTACGCGACGACGGGAAGCAAGACTGCTCGTCGATGACGGTGAGCGGGCTCTCCTGCGGGACGAGCTACTACTTCGTCGTCGAGTCCGAGACCGACCCTCACACCTACAACCAGAACACCGTGGTGAGCGAGCTGAGCTCGGAGGTGTCCGGCTCGCCGGCCCTGGCGCTCTACCCGCCGAGCCCGCTTCCCGCCGGGACGCAGGGACAACCGTATACGGTGGTCATCACGGCCTCCGGCGGCACGGGGCCCTACACGTACACCGTCTCGGGCGGCGCGCTCCCATCGGGGATGACGCTTTCCACCGATGGAACACTGTCGGGAACCCCGGCGGTTCGCGGCCAGTTCAGCTTCGTCGTGAGCGCGACGGATACTAGCTCCTGTGGTGGAAGTCTGCCCTATGCGCTCTCGATAACACCGGCCACGGACGCTATTGCGGGCGAGGGACCCGACTCTTCCAACACGAACCGTGTGAGGGTCTATGACGCCAGTGGCGTTCCGACGCCCGTCGACTTCCAGGCGTACTCCGCCGGTAGCTGGGGCACCCGGATCTGCTCGGGAGCCATCGACGGTGTCGGCGTCTGGGAGATCGTGACGGGCCCCGGCCCGGGAGCCGTGTTCGGTCCGCACGTGCGGGCCTTCAGCGCAATCGGGTTGCCGATCTCGAAGGTCAGCTTCTTCGCCTACGCCACCCTGAAGTTTGGAGTGAACCCTGGAGCAGGGCTCCTGGACGGTGACGTGTTCGACGAGATCGTCTCGGGCGCCGGACCGGGGGCGGTGTTCGGTCCCCAGGTGAGGGGATGGAACTACGACGGGATCGCCGTCGCGCCGATCCCGGGCGTCAACTACTTCGCCTACGCGACCCTCAGGTTCGGGGTAACGGTGGGAGATGGGAACGTCGACGGCGACGCATTCGACGAGCTCCTGACAGGACCTGGACCCGGGAGCAGCTTCGGGCCGCAGGTGCGGGGCTGGGACTACGACGGCGTGGCCCTGTCGGCCATGACGAAGATCAACTTCCTGCCTCCGTACACCCCGGCGGCGTATGGCGTGAACGTCGCTGGTGGCGACGTCGACGGCGATGGTTTCGGCGAGATCGCCACGGCGCCCGGCCCGGGCGCGTCGCTCCCGGCGCGATTCCTTGGGTTCGACTATGACGGCGTGGCGATCGCGCCGCTCCCTGGGTTCGACGTCACGCCGATGACGACCGTCTACGGCGCGCGGCTCGGGCTCGCGTCGCTCGAGGGCGGGAGCCAGGAGGATCTGATGGCGGGAGCGGGTCCGGACCCGACGGCGGATTCGATGGTCAGTGCGTATGTGTACACGGGGAGCAGTCTTGCGCCACTGGCCGGGAGCTTTCTTCCGTTCGGCACCGAGAAGTACGGCGTCAACGTGGCGGGAGGGATCCTGGGGCTCTGACGGCACGCGCCATCACGCGAGGGTGTACGACGGAGCTGGCACCGCCACGCTGTACCCGTCCGGTCGACTTGATACGCTCGCGCGATGCGGAGCTCCCTTCGGGACCGGGCGCGATCGGTCGTCGCGGCGGCGATCCGGCCGTGAGGATCCTCGGGAACCCCTACCTCGACTTCGCGGCGCGCAGGGCGCTCTCCGCCGCCCTCGGCGACGACGCGGCGCGCGCCGATGGGCGGTGCCGCCTTCCGCCCGAGTGGCTCGTGCTCGGCGTCAACAACGCGTGCGACCTCGCGTGCAAGATGTGCGACGTCGGGCTCGGCGACGAGGCGACCGTCTTCTGGGCGAACCTCATCGGCGACCACCCACGCAACATGTCGATCGAGCTGCTCGAGTCCATCCTCGCCCAGGGGAAAGCGTTCCGGCCGCGCCCGAAAGTGGGCTTCGCGTTCACCGAGCCCCTGATCCACAAGGGCATCGTGGAGATGTGCGCGCGGACGGTCGCGTCGGGATACTTCGCATCGGTCACCAGCAACGGCACGATGCTGCCCCGGCTCGCCGACGACCTGGTCGACGCGGGCCTGGACCAGCTCGTCATCTCCGTCGACGGGCCGGAGGAGGTCCACGATCGGATCCGCGGGAAGGCCGGGTCGTTCGCGAAGCTCCGCGACGGCATCGAGAAGGTCCACGCGGCGAAGGCGCGTCGACGTTCGCGCCGGCCGTCGATCGTGCTGTCGTTCACGATCACCGACCTGAACGCCGGGCACGTCGTCTCGTTCCTGGAGGCGGCGGCGCCGCTTCGCCCGGAGAAGATCTGCATCTCGCAGACGAACTTCATCGACGACGCAATCGCGTCCGCGCACAACGAGCGCTTCGGCGGTGATCTCGCCGTTACCCGATCGAACCTTGGAGACATGGATCCGTCGCGCATCGACGCGGGCGCGTTGGCGGCGGAGTTCGAACGCATGGATCGCTGGGTGGAAGCGCACCCGCGCGCTCCGCGGATCGAGCTCACGCCGAGGGACCGCTCGGCCGGGCTGCTGGCGCGCTACTACCACGAGCCGCTCGCTTACGTCGGCGGCCGGCGCTGCACCGATCCCTTCCGGCTCGTGATGATCAAGACGGACGGGAGCGTCATCCCGGCGCACGGCCGCTGCTTCAACTACACGGTCGGCAACGTCGGCGAGCGCTCTCTCCCGGAGATCTGGAACGGCGATCGCTTCGCCTCCTTCCGGCGCACGCTTGTCGAGGCGGGCGGGAGCCTTCCCGCGTGCACGCGGTGCTGCGGCGTGATCGGCAAGCCCGCGTGACCGGGCGCTCGCGGCGCGCGTGACCTCGATCACGACAAGTGATTGATTTCGCCGGGCATGGAACCGTGCCGCCCGCGGTCCCGTAGGTCTCGACATGCTGACGCCAGTGACACCGACCGGATTGAGCTTCACGCAGGCCGAGCTCTGGCCGGACCGCGTGCTACCCTGCGAGCAGGACACCGTGGCCGAGGACCTCCTGGCCGATGCGACCCTGCTCGACCGTCTCGACGGAGATGCGCTCTGGCAGCTTCGCGACGACGGCGCGAACCCGACCCGCCTCGCGTTCTACTCCACCATTACCAAGGAAGGGTGGGACGCGCGCCGGACGAACCGCAAGGAAGGCTTCGACATGCCGGGCGCGTGCGTCGCGTACCGGAACGTGAACTACGAGATCCGGAACCGCCTGTGGAACAAGGAGGCCGAGGTGCCGGGCTGGGTCTACATCCTGAGCCCCTGGCCCGATGCAAGCCCCATCCGACGGATCCTCGTGCTCGACGAGGATCGCCACAAGGCCGAGCGCGGAGCGCAGAGGAAAGCGGCGCGCGAACGCGCCTTCGTGTACCCGGCGCTCCTTCTTTCCTACCCCCTCCTCGGCATGCTGCCGATCGAGAGGCAGGTCGCCATCGGCAACCGCTACGGCATGTCGCCCCGCGTCATGACCCTGATCTCGGGGATGTTCGGGTTCGGGATCGGCGGCGCGCTGGTTGCGTCAAACACGGGCATCGTCAACCCCGCCCTCTTCCTCGGCATCGCGCTCATGATCGAGGGGCTCGTCCGCTTCCACCAGGGCTGGAAGGCGGAGGAGCCAATGGCATTTTTCCCGGTCTGGTTCCTGGTGCGCACGTGGGACGCGTTCGCTCACGAGCGCGCGCGCCGGGAGCGCAAGCGTCTCGGCTATCCCGACGCTCTGGGGAGCCGCCGCCGCGCGAAGCTCGCGAACCAACTCGACCTCATCACGCCCACCGACGACGGCGGATTCCTGGTCAAGAGCTTCACGCCGAAGGTATGGAACGACGGCATCACGGTCCATTACCGTCAGAAGTACTACACCGCCGAGAAGCGTGCCGAGGAGGAGAGCGCCGAGGGACGCATGTTCGTCTACGCTCTGGTCCCCGCGTCGATCGCCGACGTGTTCCGCACGGTGACCGAGTTCCGGCCCGACGACGCGCTGCGCGATCTCGAGGAGGTCGAGCGCGAGGCGAAGGGCGATCGCTTCCTCATCGGGGCGCCCATCGTCGGCCTCTTCCCCGCGCGCTTCCAGCTCCGCTGGGTCGCGGCCGGGCACCTGCCCCTGCGCGCGGTGCAGCACTCCGCGTTCATGGTCGCGCTCTTCGCCGCCACCAACATCTACATCGGCCATGCGAACCCGTCCGACTTCCCGGCGCTCGATGCGGCGATCGCCGCCTTCTCCGGATACCTCATCCTGGAGTCCATCGTTCGCTTCGTGCGCGCGGTCAAGGGGGACGTGACGGGATCGATACTCGGCTGGCCGCTGGCGCTGCTTACCAAGCTGCGCAGGTAGGACCTCCCGTCACTCCTCGAGGCCCCGGCGCTCATGCGGCGATCGAGGGTATAGTGATGGTAGGAGGTCGTCATGCGAGGTATTCAGCTGGTGTGCGTCATCGGAGCCACCGCGGCCGCGGGTCCTTATCACGGGCAGCTCGCCACGGTCACCTTGCCAGGCGGCTCCACGATCCAGGACCTGACGTTCTGCGATGCCAACGGCGATGGCACGTCGGACCTGCTGGTCGCGACCAGCACGGGAGTCACGCTGGTCGAGAGCGACAACGTGTCGCCGGGCGGTTTCGGCGTGAGCGTCGTCGGCGGAATGCCGGCCGGCAACTACCGTGCGATCGCAAGCTTCGACTGGAAGGCCGCGGCGGGGCAGGAGTTCCTGCTGGTGCGGGACGAGGGGGCGACATCCACGGTCATCGGTGCGACGCTTGCCGGGACGACACTCACGCCCGAGGTGTCGGTGTCGATCGCCACGAACGGGCAGGCACGGATCGCCGCCGGCCGCTTCCTCCTGGGTGTCCAGGGATCGGCCGCCGTGACCTCGGGGACGTCCATCTACCTTGTGACCAGCGACGGCTCCGCGCTCGCGTCGACTTTCGTGGCGACGCCGTACGATCTGCCATGGTTCCCGGCCCCGGGAGACCTGGACGCCGACGGGCTCGACGACCTCGCGGTCAGCGAGGTGAATCCGGTCATGGGCAAGTACGGCACCGTCGAGATCTACCGCGCGACGGGGAGCCCTACGTCTCCGTTCTCGCTCCTGCAGAGCGTTGGAAACGACAACATCGGGCAATCGGCACTCCTCGACGCGAACGGCGATTCGCGGGCCGACCTGGTCGTGTCCGAGTGCATCATCCAGCCATGTCCCATCCTCGTCTATCTGAACGGCGGGGGATCTCCACCGTTCTCCACCTTCACGGTCGCCACCCCGAGCCTACGGGTAGGGTCATTTGCCGATGCCGACCTGGACGGCGCGTCCGGCAGGGATCTCTTGCTTGCCGCCAGCCCGGGCCTCATGCCCGCGACGAACGATGGGTCCGGCTCGTACCAGATCGCGGGTGCACTGTGGAGCCTTGGCTCAGGAACCGTGTCCAGCAGCAACGGCGACGTCGCCCAGTTCGGGGGTGGCGCGATCTGGATCTACGAGCGTGACGGAAGCGGAGCGCACCAGAGCGGTGACTCGCTTCTCGTCGGGGACGCGATCGGCAACGCCCTCGTCCAGGCGTGCTCGGGCAACGGAGTGCCGATGTGGTACCCGTTCTATCCCTACTCAGGGAACCGCGGTGTCAACGTCGCGACCGGCGCGCTCCAGACCGTCGCCGACCCCGTCCTCCTGAAGGATGCATGCGAGGTACTCACCGGACCTGGGCCGAGTCCGAGCAACGGCCCGCACGTGCGGGGATTCCTCACCCCCACGGTGGATCCGGCCCAGCCGATCTCCAAGATCAGCTATTACGCGTACGGCACACTCAGGTTCGGGGTCAACGTGACTGCCGGGGCTCTCGACGGCGACGCGTTCGACGAGATCGTCACGGGCGCCGGGCCGGGAGGGATCTTTGGGCCCCACGTCCGCGGCTGGAACTTCGACGACGTCCAGATCTCCGCGCTTCCGCGCTGCTCGGCGTTCGTCTACAGCACGCTCAAGTGGGGCGTGAACGTCTGGGCGACGCACGACGTGGACGGAGACGGCATGGCGGAGATCCTCACGATGCCGGGCCCCGGAGCCATCTTCGCTCCCCAGGCGCGCGGCTTCGATTACGACGGGACGGCGTTCACCGCCATCGCGAAGGTCAACTTCAACGCGTTTGCGGGTCTGTTCTACGGCGGCCGCATCGCTTCGGGTGACTGGGACGCCGATGGGATCGGCGAGATCGGTTGCCTGCCGGGACCCGGTGCCGGGGCTGCATACGCCGCCGAGATCCGCGGGTTCGACTACGACGGCGCTTCCGTCGTGGCGATCCCGGGCTTCGATCTCACCGGGTTCACCAGCCAGTACGGAGGCCTCGCGACGGGAGCGGACTTCCGTCCAGACGATCCCGCGATCGGCGACGCCGTCGTGCTCGTCCCCGGCCCGGATCCGACGCTGGGGATGCTCGTCACGGGATGGGAGAACCTGCAGCCCGTCCCGCAGCTCTCTTTCGAGGCCTATCCAGGCGCCGCGTACGGCGCGACGATCGTCGCGGGTCCGCTGTTCTAGGAAGAAACGTCTCGGGGGGGGCGTGACACAATCCGGCGTGTGAATGGCGTGCGAAAGGTGACGGCCGGCGTCATCGCCGTGCGGGCGGCGACGTGCAATGCGCTCGGGGAGCCGATAGGACCACCCGTTCCCGGTTGGGAACCCCCTCCGCGGCCCCGGCGCGCGCCGATCGAAGGGAAGCGATGCGTCCTCGAGCCGCTCGAGATCGAGCGACACTCCGCTGACCTCCATGCCGAAGACGCGAGGGACGCCGACGGACGCACCTACACCTACCTCGCCTACGGTCCCTTTGCGACGCTCGCGAGCTACCGCGAGTGGATGGCGGCGGAGTGTGTCTCCGACGATCCGCTGTTCTTCGCCATCGTGGACCGAGCGCTGGGACGGCCGCTGGGCGTTGCGAGCTACCTGCGGATCGCGCCTGCGAGCGGGTCGATAGAGGTCGGCCACATCCACTACGCGCCACGACTCCAGAGGAGCATCGTCGCGACGGAGGCGATGTACCTGATGATGAGGAACGCCTTCGAGCTCGGCTACCGGCGTTACGAGTGGAAGTGCGACGCTCTGAATGCGCCGTCGCGGGCGGCAGCGCGGCGGCTCGGGCTTTCCTACGAGGGCATCTTCCGGCAGGCGACCGTCATCAAGGGGCGGAACCGCGACACGGCGTGGTATGCGGCGATCGATGCCGAGTGGCCCGCGCTGCGGGCGGCGTTCGAGTCGTGGCTCGATCCCGCCAACTTCGACGAACGCGGGAAGCAGCGCGTCAGCCTCTCGGCGCTGACGCGTCCGATCCTGCTGCGGACCGAGTAGTTCCTGGGCTGCCAGTCAGCCGTCGGACCGCGCGAGCAACGTTCGCAGGGTGGGGGCTTGTCCCCCGCCGGTTCGTGGATGTGTTGGAGAACGCGACAGCGGCACGGCCCACGTGAGCGCCCAGAAGCTCGGGGACCGCTCCTTCGATCGCGTTGCTAGAGGCGAGCCGCGAACGTGTAGGCGAGGAACTGGAGCAGGTAGGCAAACGCCATCGGACCGCCGACGAGCACGACCTGCGCCGTGCGCGAGTGGCCACCGAGATAGGCATAGCCCGAGTAGAGGACGAGAGGGAACAGATAGGCCGTGCCGCCGAGCGCCTCGACCGCCGGCGTGGACCCGAACGCTGCCTTGAGCACGGCGTAGATGGCCGTGATCGCGGCCGTCCCGGCGATCACGAACAGAGCTCCGAGCAACTGCTCCCTGGTGGTCAGGACGCGGCCGCTCGCGCACCGCCTCAACATCGTCGTCGTCATGTCGTCACCTCCGGCGCCGGCCGGCACGGGTGCCGCCTGCGGCGCTGGTTGCATGCGGGCGTCGATGGCGCCCGCGATCAGATCCACGGCCAGGGCGATGCTGCCGGGCCGTTCCTCGAGGAGAGCTCCCATCTCCGCGCCGTAACGTTCTCGCCATGCCTTCGGGTAGAGGTTGAGCAGCCACTTCATGCGGTCAGGAGCCTCCGCCGCCCAGCCCGCTCGACCGCCTGGATGGCGTCGAGCCGGGCCTTCAGTGCCGCCTGCCCCGCGCCGGTGATCCGGTAGGGGTTGCGCCGATCCCGAGCCTTCAGCGGCTCGATCAGCCCGCGTGCTTCGAGGCGCGCGATCGCGCCGTACAGGGTCCCAGGTCCGAGCTTCACGCCGGCAACCGACGAGATGTCCTCGGTCATCGCATACCCGTGCTTCGGCCCATCGGCGAGGCTGATGAGGATCAGGAGAGCGGGCTCGGAGAACCGACCGAAGTCCTCGAGGTCGGCGTCCTGGTTCTTCGTCATCGTTACTTCGCGACGCGGTGCATCGTTAGACGTAATACTACGCGCCGCGTAGTAGATTGTCAAGGGTTCCCATCACCGGCTATTGCCGGTTTCCACGACTCGTCCCCCGCGCGCTCGTGGCACAATTCCGCGCGTGAGTGGCGTGCCGAAGGCGACCATCGCCCTTGCCGCCGCGTGCGGGGCGCTCGTCTCCGCTGCGTCCGACGGAGCGCCGATCTGGACCCTCGAGGCCCCCGCGCCCGGCACGCTCCCGCCGCGCAACGATCACGGGATGGCCTTCGACTCCGGGCGCGCGCGGGTCGTCATCTTCGGAGGAACCGAGCAAAACAGCGGAGCGCCGCTTTCCGACACGTGGGAGTACGACGGGCTCATGTTTCGTCCGGGGCCTCCGGCTCCTCCGGCGCTCGGCGGGCGCCACCAGCACGCGATGGCGTACGACACGGTGCGTCATGCCGTCGTCCTCTTCGGCGGCTGGGGGGCCGCGCCGTTCATGAACGACACCTGGCTCTACGACGGCGCCGCGTGGACGCCGGGCCCGGCGGCCGCGTTCGGTCTGACGCCGCGGCGCAACGCCGTCATGGCGTTCGACACGGCGAGGGGCGAGTCGGTGCTCTTCGGCGGGTTCGACGGGCTCCTGGAAAGCGACACCTGGCTCCTCGATGCGGCCGGCTGGCGGCCAGGCCCGGTCGCGCCGCTCTCGCTGACGCCGCGCTACAACCACGCGATCACCTACGACCCCGATCGAGCGAGGGTGGTGCTTTTCGGCGGATGGGACGGGGTGTTCCGCGCGGACACCTGGGATTGGGACGGCGTCGCCTGGTCCGCGGGACCGGCCGCCCCGCCGGCGCTTCCTGCACCACGCGGCTGGCACGCGCTGGGCTATGACGCGGACCGTCACGTCATGGTGCTCTTCGGCGGCCGCGACGACACCAACCGCTTCGACGACACGTGGGATCTCGGCGCCGGCACGTGGACCGCCGGGCTGCCGCCCGGCAGCGGCCTTCAGCCAGCGTGTGAGTCACACGATGGAGTACGTGCCGGCGATGGGCGGTGTGATGCTCTTCGGCGGATACCACAACTTCCAGAGCTACTCCGACACGTGGGTCTACCAGTGTCTCGGCGTCGGGCCCGCGGCCTTGCCGGCTGGCCGGGTTGGCCTCGCCTACGCGGCATCGTTGACGGCGACCGGCGGATCGGCGCCGTGCTCGTTCACGCTGACGGTGGGGAGCTTGCCCCCCGGGCTCACGCTCGCGGCCGATGGCACCATCAGCGGGACACCCGCCAGCGCGGGATCCTTCGCATTCCGCGTCCTTGCCGCGGACGCGACCGGCTGCCTCGGCAGCGTCATCGCGACCATCGCGATCGACGAGGCGATCGAGAGCTTCGTCGCCGCCGAGGGCGCGGGCCCGGCGAACGCGAACCGGATCCGCGCCTACGATGCCGCCGGGCGGCCGACTCCGGTGGACTTCTTCGCGTACGCGGCCGGAACGTACGGCGTCCGGGTCGCGACGGGCCACGTCGTTGCGGCTGGCACGGAAGAGATCCTAACCGGCCCGGGGCCGGGACCCGTGCACGGCCCGCACGTTCGTGCGTTCGGTGACGACGGTAGCCCTATCGCGCGCGTGAGCTTCTTCGCCTTCGGCACGCTCCGCTACGGAGTGGGCGTCGCGTCATGCGCGCTCGACGCCACGGCCCAGATGGAGATGCTTGCGGGCGCCGGCCCTGGCGCCGTCTTCGGCCCTCACGTGCGCGCGTTCACGTTCGACGGCAGCGTCGTCGCGCCATTGCCGGGCGCGTCGTTCTACGCCTACGGCACGTTGCGCTTCGGCGCGAACGTCGGCGCGGGAGACGTCGACGGCGCGCCACCGGCCGAGATCCTCACCGGTCCCGGTCCAGGCCCTACGTTCGGAGCACACGTGCGGGCGTTCGCGTACGCGGGAAGCATCACGCCCCTCTCGCGCATCGACTTCTTCGCGATCCCGGGCTCCGGCCATGGCTGCGGCGTCGCGGGCGGCGACGTCGATGCCGATGGCTTCGACGAGCTCTGCGCATCGGCCGGTCCTGGAGCGCCGGTCGCCGCCAGAACCGTCGGTTTCGAGGATGACGGATCCGGAGTCCGCGCCTTGCCCGGGTTCGACGCGACGCCGTTTCCATCGGCCTACGGGGCGCGGTCGTCGCTCGGCGACGTCAGCGTGGTGATCGACGACGGGCGCTCCGATCTCGTGTGCGGGGCCGGACCCGATCCCGCCGCCTCGTCGCTGGTCCTGGTCTTCCGTTACGACGGCGCGGCGCTCGTCGCGGTGCCCGGGAGCTTCGCTCCGTTCCCCGATCCATACGGTGTCGACGCGACGAGCGGCGCGCTCGGTCTCTGAGCCGTCACGCGGCGCCGCGTGGCGCGGTGCCGTTCAGAGCCGGGAGACCCGCAGCCGGATCAGCCACTCGTCGATCTCGGGGGCGTTCGGGGGCTCCGGCGGAAGGGGAGACGACTCGCGTGCTTGATCCAGGTTCGCGAAGGCGCGCTCGAGCAGCGGGCGATAGGGATCGAGATCGGGAAGCGGCGTCTGCTCGCCGTCGCGCTTCCTGGCGATCAGGCCCCTGGCCTCGGCCAGGCCGCACGGAGCGGCGAGCTCCTCGAGGTCGGTGACGAGCTTGCAGGTGTGCAGGAGGTGCGTGCCGGTGGCCGCGGTGCGCAGGACGTAGAGCAGCTTCTTGACGGTGGCCGGCCCCTTCTCGAGCTCGTGGAGCTGGCCGCGGGCGAATCCCGCGTAGTGGGCGTGCACGCGGCGCGACAGCGACGCCTTGACGAGCGTCCGGAGCTCGTCGAGCTCGGGCGCCGCGTAGGGTTGGAGGCGTCCGAGGATCCGCTCGATGTAGTTGCCGTTGCCCTTCAGCACGCCGGCGATGACGGTGCCGATCTCGTTGCTCGAGTAGTCGATCTCCACGCCATCCACGAGCTCGATGAAAGACGAGATAGTCGGCGCGGGATGCACGCCGAGGAGCTTCCGTGTCGGGTCGGCGTGGATCGCCTTGAGATCCACATCGCTGTCGGGCGACGGGAAGCCGTAGGCGTGCGCGCCGGAGACGGCGACGACCAGGTGCCGCCGCTGCTCGCCCTCGCGGGCGATGATGCGCGCGGCCGCTGCGCCCTGCGCGACGGTGAGCGCGCTCATGACGCGTCGTCCCACCGGGCCACGGGAGGCGGCGCCGCATCGCGCCCCCACCGGTCGGGGGTGCGGCGCACGTGGCGCGCGGCCGCCTCGAGGCCGATGCGCCGCAGGAGCGCGTCCGCGGCGGTCACGTCCGGATGCGACGGAAGCCGCGTGAGGCGGCGCGCCTCCTCGAGCTCCTCGGCACGCTCCTCGGCCATCGCGAGCACGTCGTGCAGGGGGACCGCTCCGTCCTTGATCGCGCGCAGCGTCGCGAGCAGGTCGCCCCGCACCTCGAAGTCCGGGGTTCCCTCGCGGAGCCAGCGGATCGCGGTGGCGATCAGCCGGAGCAGGTTGTAGGCGTTCTTCGGGCGAAGCTCCCGGGGAAGATCGAGCCCCGACGCCGGACCTCGCGCGAACGCGATCAGCGCGTCGAAGCTCTGTGCCGCGAGCAGCCCCTGGTCGTGAAGCGATCGGTAGAGCTCCTTCACGTGCTCCTTCGCCTGGAGGCGCGCGTCAGCCTCGGTCGGGGCCAGGATCCCCGCGGCGATCCGGAGCCGCTCGGCGACGGCGTCAAGCTCTGGCGCCGGCTCCTCGCGGAGCCACTCGAGGACGAGCGTCCGGTGCTCCGCGAGCTTCAGGGACTGGCGCAGCCGCTTGCACTGCGAGAGCGCGTAGCGGCCGAAGCTCCCGTAGATCTCCGATGAAACGAATGCGTCCCGCGCCGCGAGGATCCACTCGCCCATCGGATCGAGGGCGCGCGCCGAGAGCACGAAGAGCATCTCGAGGGTGTTCGGATCCGCGCGGAGCGCCTGCCGGATCGCCTTGCCCGCTTCCCAGAAGGTCGCGCTTCCGTCGGCGCTCGCGAGATCGCTCGGTGGTTCGACCAGGCCGTGAGCCCAGGGAAGCGGAAGGACGAACACGCCACGGACGTCGGTGTCGGAATCCTCCGTCGCCAGTCCCCACGCTCGCGATCCGACGGTCGTCTCGAGGACCGCGTTCGCGCGGAGCGCCTGCCACGCGGCCTCGCGGGCGGTGGCGAAGCGTGCCTGGCCTGCCTTCCGCGGAAGGAGCTCGGAGCGGCGGTATCGGCCCACACCGATCCCGACGACCTGCACGTCGAGCTCCTCGCCGTGAAGCGCGATGACGCGTCCGACGGCGCCTTGCGGCACGCCGCGCTCGCCCAGCACGCGGTCGACGCGCGTGGTCACTTCCGTGCCGACGGGCAGTGGCATCGCGAGCGGATCGACCGCCTCGAGCTTCTTGATGCGCAGGTCCACGGCGACCGAGGCTACACCAAGGACGGCACGGCGGATCCGCGCGCCCGGAGGTCCCGTGACGGTTGCGCCCTCCTCGATCCAGGCCACGTGCCGTGCTGTAATCCGTCGAGCGCTTCGAGGACGGGTTGGTCCAGTTTCGCTATTCGGTCCGGATCGCGCCCCGATCTACTTTGAGGTTGGGGCAGCGTGCCGTCGAAGCGGCTCGCTCCCTCGCGTGCGAGGAACGCATGATCCAATCCTTGACGCTCGTGATTGCCGTCCTGGACCGGATCGGAGAGGTAGATCTTGAAGCTCTCCGCCGCATGCTCGTCCTTCAGGAAGTAGAGCGCCTTCCCGTGCCGGTACCAGGTATTCGGGATGTTCGAGCTCTCGCCGCCTTCGTGAAGGGCGCGTCCCAGCCGCTCGGCGGCTCCCTTGTAGTCGTGCTTCTCCTCGAGCAGGATGGCGCCGCTGTCGGCGAGGAGGAACACTCCACGTCGGCTCGTACTGGAGCGCGAGGTCGTAGTCCTTCAGCGCCGCGTCCCAGTCCCGTTTCTTGCACGACGTGTAGCCCCGGTACTTCAAGGCATCGGCGTTGGTGGGATCGATCTCGAGGGCGAGGCTCAGGTCGCGCATCGCGCGATCGTAGAGGTCGAGCTTGTAGTAGCAGAGCCCCCGGTTGGCGAGAGCGTCCGAGTCAGCAGGTGTCCAGTGAGAGCTGTCGAAGTCGGGCACGGCCTTCCGGTAGATCCCGAGCCACTTGTAGACGTTCCCGCGGGCTTCATGGAAGCGCGCGCAGTCACCGGACCGGAACGCCTCCTGGTACTGATCCAGCGCCTCCCTCGGTTTGTTGTCCCATTCCATCATCCCGCCGCGTGCCCAGGCGACCGAGCCGTGAAGGGAGTGGAGGCTGGGATTGTGCTGCTCGGCCTCCTTCATGCCATCCACGACGTTCTGGATGGCCTCGAGCGAGCCCCCCCACTTTGGCTGAAGCGCGATGATGTAGGCGGCTCTCGCGGCGTAGCTGTCCGGATCGACCGCGATCGCTCGCTCGTAAGCCTCTTGTGGGCTCTCCGGGCCACCGAGCATTGCAAGCGTGATCAGAGGTTTCAATGCCGGCATCAGCTTTGGTCTCAGCTCGACCGCCCTCATCAGATCCGCCCGCGATGATGCTGCCAGCTCGGCGGATCCTAGCCACTGCTCGTTGGTCGTCTTGGCCGCGATGGCCGATCCACGGCGCTTCCATGCGAGCTGGCTCTCCACGAGACCACGACACGCGTGCGCGCTGTAGGAGCTCGGCACCTTCTCGACCCACTCGTTGTAGAACGGGAGCAGGGCGAGATCGGGCGATGCCAGCGCCCCGTAGGCGCGGAGCACCTCTGGCTCCTTCAGGTGATCCGCCTCGTAGGCCTCCTGGAATCCACCGAGTCGCCGGTCGAGCGCCGCGAAGTCCCTGGCCTTGAGCAGTCCGGTGAGCTCGCGCCATAGCGTGGGTTCGACGACGTCCGCGAGCTCCGCGACCTTCGTCCTGTGACCCTGGACCTTGCCGGGCGGCGTCGACGGCGATCCTCCTCCGCAGCTCACCGCGAGCGCGAGCGCCACGTATCGCAGCGCTGGAACGCCCCAGAGTGGCCTCCCTCTCACGCCCGGCGTCATCGTCTTCAGTGTATCCGTCCGGTCGCGGATCGGCGCCGCGGCGAGCGTGTAGACTTCTCGGGTAACGCTCCAGGAGTGGATCGATGAAGACGAAGAGGACTCTTCTGACGCTCGGGATGTTTGCCGTCGCTTCGCTTGTGGAGCGCAGCCCCGTCCGTTCCCGGACACGAGGGACGGGATCCACATCTTCTACGACCAGCTCTACGAGAACATGTCGAGCGGCCGGATCCAGTTTGCGGCGACCCGCTACGTCGGGACCCAGAAGGTCCGGGACGGCGCCGCGGACGCGTTCCGTGCCTACAACCCGTCCTTCCTGGTGCTGCACTACCAGCTCGGGATGGGCGCCGGGCCGGCGTCTCTGATCGTGTGCGTCCCCGGAGGAAGCGACTGGGGCAGCGACTGGCCCGCCATCGATGCGAACGAGGCGTGGTTCATCCACGACGACGTGGGAAACCGGTGCCTCCAGCAGGACTGGAACTGGTACCTCATGGACCTCCAGAACCCGCAGTGGCTCGACTACTGGGCGACGCGCGCGCTGGAGCGCGTGGCCTGCACGCACAGCGACGGCGTCTTCGCCGACTCGACGAGCGATCCCTGGAACATGAGCACACTTCCCTCGTGGCTACAGAGCGATCCCTACGCCTTCGCTCCGTACGTCGAGAGCTTCCTCGCCTACGCGAAGGGTCGGTTCGCGGGCATCGCCTACAACATCCCGAACGCGGGGCCGCTCGTGACGACCAACTCCCGCATCGACTATTCCGACGCCGACGGCATCATGGTCGAGGGGTTCCTCGGCTGGGACGAGCAGAGCCCGCAGGTGTGGCCCGCCGACTGGAAGCTCGAGATGAACCGGTTGATGGACCTCTCGCGCACCGGGCACATCATCCTCTGCCAGACGAGCGTCGGCAGCGAGACCAACGTCGCGTACCGCACCTACGTCTTGGCCACCTACCTGCTGGTCAAGGGGGCGAAGACGACGCTGAACCTCCTGCCGGGCGACGTCGACAACTTCCTGCCGGTGTGGTTTCCCGAGTGGGACCTGCCGGTCGGCTCGTACGCGAGCGCGCTTCCCGCGGATGTCGATCAGCTCTTCGTCGCCGCGGACGGCGTCTACGCGCGCGACTACACCAACGCGCTGGTCCTCGTGAACCCGGATCCCGCAGCGACGCGGACGATCACTCTCGGCACGACGCTCTACCAGCCGGTGATCTCAGGCGGCGGCGTGGTCGACGTGAACGGCAACCCCTCCGGAAGCGTCGCCTACCAGCCCGTCACCAGTGTCACGCTCCCGGGCCGCACGGGCGTCGTCCTGATCAAGAACGTCACCGGACCTGGCGGCCAGGACGTGATCCTCGCGCCCGGCCCCGGTCCCACGAACCCGCCGCGGATCCGCGGCGTCGACGGAAGCGGCGTCGCACTCCCCTTCGACTTCAATGCCTACGCGGTCACGCGCTACGGCGCCAACGTCGGCTCGGGCGCCATCGACGCCACGCCCGACGCGGAGATCCTCACCGCGCCAGGCCCCGGCGACGTCTTCGGTCCCCAGGTGCGCGCCTTCGACCGCACGGGACAGCCCCTCGCGAAGGTCAACTTCTACGCCTATGGCACGCTCAAGTTCGGAGCGCGCGTCACGGGAGGACCTCTCGACGCCGACGCCTTCGACGAGATGGCCACCTGTCCTGGACCCGGAGCCGTCTTCGGCCCCCACGTCCGCGGATGGGGCTACGACGCCACTCAGGTTGCGCCGCTTCCCGGATGCTCCTTCTTCGCGTTCTCGACGCTGAAGTTCGGCTGCTACGGCACCACTGCCGACGTCGAGCAGGGCGGTTGGGCAGAGATCCTTCCGGGCGCCGGCCCAGGGGCCGTCTTCGGATCCCAGGTGCGCGGCTTCCGCTACACGGGCGCGTCCGTCCAGGCGATGAAGCTCAACTTCTTCGCGTTTGCCGGATCGAAGTATGGCGCGCGCGTCTCCGACGGCGATGTCGACGCTGACGGATCCGACGAGATCGCGGTTGGCCTCGGTCCCTCCCCCGCGAACGCCCAGACCGTCCGCCTGTTCGACTCGGATGGCACCAGCGTCGCTCTGCTGCCCGGAGGCGAGGTGACGCCATTCACCGGCGTCGCCTACGGCGCGGTGCCCGGCGGGTCCGACGTCGATGGCGACGGCACTGCCGCGCTCCTGGTTGGAGGCGGTCAGGATCCCGCGGTCGCGAGCGCGCTGCGCGCCTACGACTACACGGGAAGCGCGCTGGCGAACATCGCGGCGCTCTCGGTCGATCTGCTCGGAACGACCTACGGCCTCAACGTGGCGGGCGCCGATCTCGGTTACTGATCCACGCGAGCTGGAGGCTCGCGCCGCGCCGGGCAACCGTTTGCAGCGTGACGCTCGCGCCACACCGCTGCTCGCTCCTTCAACAATCGCGCGAAGCACGACGTCTGGATCAATCCTCGGACCCTTGCGACGACATCTGTCCGGCGGCACACGGTCATCAAGCGAGGTGCCGTGAGGGCGGTTTGTAGACAGCCCGCCTCGACCGCCAGGGATCTGAAGAGCGCGAGGTTCGCGGCCCGCGGGTCGAGCAGCGTCTACGTCATCGTCCACGCCGGGCCGCCGCCGCCCTCGGGCGTGGTCCACGTGATGATCTCGTAGGGGTCCTTGATGTCGCAGGTCTTGCAGTGGACGCAGTTCGAGAAGTTGATCTGCAGGCGCCGGCCCGAGGTGGCGGCGCCGTCGGCCACGATCTCGTAGACGGACGCGGGACAGAACTTCTCGCAGGGGTTGCCGTATTCCTCGCGGCAGCGCGTGACGCAGATGTTGGTGTCGGAGACCTTGAGGTGCGCGGGCTGCTGCTCCTCGTGCATCGTGCCCGACATGTAGACGTCCTTCAGCTTGTCGAAGGTGAGGACATCGTCGTACTTCTCGGTGTAGCGCTGCGTGGGAGCGCCGTTCGGGTAGGCCTCCTTCACGCGCCGGAGCGACATCCAGTCGGGGCGCGATGGGAGGCGATCGCCGAAGATGTCGCGGCCGCCCAGCAGGATCTGGAGTCCCACGCGGAACATGCCGAAGAAGAGGCCGTGGTCGAAGGCCTGGTGGAAGTTGCGGAAGGCGTACATCTCCTCCTTGATCCAGCTCTTCTCGACTTTGTCCTCGTACGCGGCGAGCTTGGCTCCGGAGAAGTCGCCGGCCTTGAGACATTCGAAGATGGTCTCGGCGGCGAGCATGCCGGACTTCATCGCGAGGTGGATGCCCTTGAGGCGCGCGGTGTTGAGGAAGCTCCCGGCGTCCCCGACGAGGAGAAGCCCTTCGGACGAGAGCTTGGGCTGGCTCAGGTAGCCTCCCATCGGGATCGCCCTCGCGCCGTACTGGAGGCACTTTCCGTCCTTGAGGAGCTCCTTGACGAAAGGATGGAGCTTGAAGCGCTGGTACTCGTGGTGCGGATCGAGGAGCGGGTCCTTGTAGTCGAGCCCCACCACGAGCCCGACGGCGATCCGGTTCTCCGTCATGTGGTAGATGAAGCTCCCGCCGTAGGTGTCGCTCTTGAGCGGATAGCCCATCGTGTGGACGACGGTCCCCGGCACCGTGCGGCCCGCGGGCACCTCGAACACCTCCTTGATGGCGGTGGCGTAGGTCTGCGGGTTCTTGCCGGCGTCGAGCTTCAGCTTCTTCACGGCCTGCTTGGTGAGGGAACCGCGCACGCCTTCGCCGAGCACCGTCACCTTCGCGAGGAGGTCCGTCCCGGGCTCGTAGTTGGGTTTCTTCTGGCCCCTGGCATCGATGCCCTTGTCGCCCGTCCGCACACCGATCACCTTGTCGCCGTCGAAGAGGATCTCGGCGCCCGGGAACTCGGGCAGCACGTCGAAGCCCGTCTTCTCGACTTCTCCGGAGAGCCACTTCGCGAACTTGCTGAGCGCGATCACGTAGTTGCCGTGGTTCTTCAGAGGAGGCGGCGTGACCGGGAGCTTGAGCTTGCCTGTCTCGGTGAAGTAGTAGATCGCTTCTCCGGGTACGGCGGCCTCGACGGGCGCTCCCCTCGAGAGCCAGTCGGGCATGAGCTCGTTCATCGCGCGCGGATCGAGGATCCCGCCCGAGAGCTCGTGGACGCCGGGCGACGCCGCCTTCTCGATCATCATGATCGAGAGCCCCTCGAGCTTCGCGCCCTTCTCCTCGCCGGAGTCGACCTTCCTGTTGTGCGCCTCGAGAAGCTGGTGGAGGCGGATCATGGCGCAGAGGTTCGCGGGACCGGCTCCGACGAACAGGACGTCGACCTCCATCTGCTCGCGTTCGGCCATCAGCTCGTCCTTTCGATCCAGTAGCGGTGGTATTCCTTGAGAAACGTCAGCGTGCTCGTGTCGCGCACACGGTCGACGAAGAGCTTCCCGTCGAGGTGGTCCAGCTCGTGCTGGACGATGGCGGCGAAGACGCTCTCCGCTTCGAAGGAGAGCGGCGTGCCATGACGGTCGATCCCGTCCACGCGGACCTTCTTGCGCCGCGGCACCTTGCCCCGGATGTCCGGCACCGAGAGGCAACCCTCCCACATGTCGAACTCCTCTTCGGTGAGGAACGTGACCGTGGGGTTGATCAAGACCGTCAGCGGGAAGTCGGGGACCTGCGGGTAGCGCGGGTTCTGGTGGACCTCCATCACCGCGGCGCGCTTGCCGACGTGGACCTGCGGCGCGGCGATGCCCACGCCGTCGTACTCGCGCATCGTGTCGATGAGGTCGTCGAGGAATCGCTGGAATGCCGGCGACGTGAGCTCCTCGCGCGAGACGGTCTCCGCGGGCTTTCGCAGGACCGGGTTGCCCATCACGGCGACCTTCAGGATCGCCATGCCGCGGCCTCCCCTCCGCTGCCGTCCGGCGGCCAGAGCGGCGACATCGATCGCAGCTCGTCGACGACCACCTCGGGGACCGCCTCGAGCGTGACCTCGATGTCGCGCGCCTTCGTGTAGGAAGCGAAACCGGACGCGCCATGCAGCACGACCGGGGCACCGCCATCGCCTTGAGGACGTGGACGGCTCGAGGACCAGACCAGCACGCCGACCCCGTCGAGACGAAGATGCCGCGCTCCGAGAGCTGGTGCACCACCGCCTCGCCCTCGACGATCTTTCGGGCCGATCCAGGCATTGTTCAGGACCCGGCGCGCCTCCGCGCCGCGTTCTGCTGCCGCTCGGGATGGCCGCGAGGAGCCCTGCTCGAGCCGTCGCGGGCGCCGCCACGGCGATGGTCGCAGACCATCAGGAGCTCGCACGACTTCCCGAGCGCCGCGGCGGCCGGGACGTTCTCCGTGCCGCCGCGCCGTCCCTTCTCCTGGTGGCCGCCCAGAAGCAGCGGCGTGAGCTTGCGCCCCTTCTTGACGTAGAGCGCGCCGATGCCTTTGGGAGAGTGGAGCTTGTGCCCCGAGATGGTCAGCAGGTCGACCGGCACGCGCCGGAGATCGATCGGCACCTTGGCGACCGCCTGCACGGCGTCGACGTGGACGAACGCTCCCTGTGCGGCGCCGAGCTGGGCGACCTTCGCCCACGGGTGCAGGACGCCCGTCTCGTTGTTGGCCGCCATCACGCTCACGAGCGCGGTCTCGGGCGTGATGAGCTCCTCGGCCGCAGCGAGATCGAGCTCGCCCGAAGGGAGCACCGGGATCTCGCGGACGTCGTAGCCCGCGTCGGCGAGCTTCTTCATGGGGTTCAGGACCGCCGGATGCTCGACCGGGGTAGTGACGAGCCGCCGGCGCTTGCCCGCTTGCTGCACGGCCGAGAGGATCGCGGCGTTGTTCGCCTCGGTGCCGCCGCTACAGAAGAGGATCTCCGCGGGGGTCGCCATCAGGAGCGCCGCGACCTTCTCGCGCGCCGCCTCGAGAGCCTTCCGTGCGCGCGCACCGCGGCGGTGCCCCGACGACGGGTTTCCGTAGTTGTCCCGCAGCGTCTCGATCATCGTCTCGAGGACTTCCTCGTCGACGGGCGTCGTCGCGTTGTTGTCGAGGTAGACCTCGCGCATGCCTAGGTCGCGCTGATCGGGCCGAGGGATCCGCGGAGCGCGATGAGGCTGTCGCGGAAGATCGACAGCGCGAGATCGATCTCCTCGGCCTTCACCACGAGCGAAGGTCGGGCCCGGATCCCGAGCTCCCCGGTCGGCAGCACCAGCATTCCCTTCTCGAACGTGAGCGCGAGCAGCGCCGTGCGGATCGCACGGTCCTTCACGTCGAAGGCGCACATCAGCCCGCGGCCGCGCGGGTTCTCGCAGATCTCCGGGAACTCCTGGCAGAGCTTCTGGAACCCATCGAGGAGGCGCTTGCCCATCGCCTCGGCGTTCGCGCAGAGGCTCTCCTCGGCCATCACCTCCAGGATCCTCGTCGCCCGCACCATGTCGGTGAGGTCGCCTCCCCAGGTGGAGTTGATGCGGCTCTTGCACGCGAAGACGTTGTCGGGCACCTCGTCCAGGCGACGCGACGCGAAGAAGCCGCACACCTGCATCTTCTTGCCGAAGGCGATCATGTCGGGCTCGACGAAGTGCTCGTACGCCCACATCGTTCCCGTGATGCCGAGCCCGGTCTGCACCTCGTCGAAGATCAGGAGCGCCTCGCGCTCGTCGGCGATCTTCCGGAGCGCCTGGAAGAGCTCGGGGCGGAAGTGGTTGTCGCCGCCCTCGCCCTGGATGGGTTCGACGATGATGGCGGCGATGTCGTCGCCGCGTCCTGCGAACGCTGCGGCGATCTGGGAGAGGGCGTGCGCCTCGCGCTCGATGGCCTCTTCGACGAAGGGCCGGCCGTCGGCGGCGAGCGGACCTTCGGATTGTCGGTACGCGGCCAGTCCGCCGGGAAGAAGTCCGTCTTGGCGGGGTCGGTGTTGGTGATCGGCGAGGGCAGTAGCCACGTCGCCCGTGGAACGCCTGGCGGAAGTGGACGATCTGGTGGCCGCGCTCGCCTTGCCGCGCGCCGAGTTCTTGCGCATGCCGATCGAACGCGGCCTTAGCGCGTTCTCCACTCGAGCGTCCCGCCGCCGATGAAGAAGACGTGCTCCATGAACTGGGAGCGCGCCGTGCCTGGTCAACGCCTCCAGGAAGCTCGGCAGGCTCGACGGTCGCGATGTCCGAGTTGCTGGGCTTGTGGACGGCCACCTCGCCGAGACGAGCCTTGAACTCGCGGCTCGCGAGCCGTGGTGGTTGTGGCCGAGCGGGGCCGACGCCGAAGGAGAAGAGATCGAGGTAGCTCTTGCCCGTCGCCGCGTCGACGGTGGTCGAGCCGTGGCTCGCTGCAAGGTCGACGACGACCTCGAAGCCGTCGACGAGGAGAACTTTCTGAGGGTCAGGGAAGGCCCCACTTCGGCGTCCGAAGGTCGATTGTGGCACATGCCCCCGGTACCTCGCAGGCCGGCTCGATCCTGTTTAGCCATTTCTGCGTGCAGCCGGCCTTGGGACCCATGGTAGACTTCTTCTCTCTCTCCCTTTGGAGGACGTCTCCGGCGCACAGGGCACAGTGAGGGAGTGCGCGCCGGCCGTGGACTGCCAATCAAGGAGCTAAGGGCATGAATCCGTTAGTAGACGACGACTGGCTTCAAGAGCGAGGTTTCGGTGGCTGCGTCACGTCGCGGGCGTCACGTGGATCGGTCACCTCTACTTCTTCAACTGGGTCAACGCGAACTTCGCGAAGACGATGGACAGGACCGACCAAGAAGGCCGTCGTCCCGCAGCTCATGCCGCGCGCTCTCTACTTCTTCCGCTGGGGCGCTGCCTGGACTTGGATCGGCGGCATCGTGCTCCTCGGCCTCGTCCCCTACGCTGGGCGCTACCTGTTCCCCGGCGGCCGTCGACGAGGAACGCCGGTGGCGCGAACCTGCTCCTGCTCGCGGGTTTCGTCGCGGTCTTCCTCTACGACGTCGTCATGAAGGCGAAGATGTACGCCGGCATCGCCATCTGCCTCGCGATGCTCGCCGGCGTCTACGGCGCGATGGAGTACGTCGAGAGTCCGGCGCGACGCGCCTCTACATCCACGTCGGCGCGTTCCTCGGCACGACGATGGCCATGAACGTCTGGACCCGCGTCTGGCGCTCGAAGAAGATCATCGCGGCGATCGACGGCAACCCGCCGGACGCCGACCTCGTCGCGCTCGCCGGCACCTCAAATCGCGGCTAAACACGTTCATGTCGGTGCCGCTCTTCTGATAGATAGCAACCACCGCTCGGTTGCGACCTACGGCGCGTCCGGCGGACCTGGGTCAAGGACGTCGTCCTCGCGGCGATCATCGCGGTCAGCTCGCCAGCGACGAGCTGAGGATCTGCAAGTCCGCGACCGGGCTCCCCACAAGATCTCCCATCGCGGCCGGATCCAGTGCGCGGCTTCGGTTCGTGGGGGCGGGCTCGCCCGCGGCCGGTTCGGCCGTACGGCACACGAACGCCCTCGGTTCGTAGGGCAGGGGCTCGTCCCCGCCGTTCGGCCGTACGGCATGCGCCTCGGTTCGGCCAGGGCGAGGCTCGTCCCCCGCGGTTCGGCTTCGTTGAGCCTCGCGCGGCGAGCAGGAGGGTCCCCGTCGAGGCCGGAAAATCACGGAGCAGGCGCCTCGAACGCGAACGCGATCTCCTTCTCTCCGCCATCAGCCCAACGTCACCGCCTGCTCCTTGGTCCCGAGCGTCGTGCCGCCGTCACCGTATAGGTGCGGGCCGGGAGGTTGCCGACGTCGAATGTTCCACGCGTCCCGGTCACCGCGCTCCAGGGCTCGTCGCGACGACGACATAGGCGCGCATCAGGGTGGAGATCCGCGCTGGAGCTTCGACTCCCGGGATGCTCGAAGCTCTTCGCGATCCCCATGCCCTTGATCAGCATCCCGGCGTTTCGCCCGGATTCTCGATCCCCGTCGCGTGGACGGCGGTGCCATCAGCGCATCGCCGTTGCCGACCAACACCGTCCTGGCCTGGCGCGACCACGATCACGTGCACCCGGTAGGTAGACGCAGCCCTCCTGCGTGATCGCGACACTGGATACCGGCGTGGCCCAGGGAGCAGCGGAGCCCGATGCTGATGACGACGTTCGCGACCCGTCCTCCCCGTCCGAGACGATCGTCACCATGGCGCCAACACTGCGGGGGCAGCGCCTGCGAGATCGCCGAGCATGGCGGCGGGCCGCATCTCGGGGATCGGTCCGGTGATGGTGACCGAACCGCGCGAGAAGCGCTGTCCCCAGCAGTACGGGCGCGGAGTGGTCCAGATCGCGGCGAGGAAGAAGCCGTCCTGGTTGCGACCCGCATCCGGACGAGAGCAGCAGAGCCGCGATGAGGCGCGAGTGCGACGTCCGGGGGCAGGCGATAGACTGAACGCATGAGCAAGCCTATGCTGGAAGTCGTTCTCCAGAACGCGAGCAGCGCCTCCTCGCGGGCGAAACTGTGCTCGACTCCGGCTCCTTCTTCACCATCGTCCGCGACGACGTGCGCAGCCGCTGTCGCGACCCTGAAGACGCCCCGTGTCCGGGGATGGCGAGGAGGTCCGGACGGCTGCGGATGACGAGATCGTCATCCCGATCGAGCTCGAGGAGCAAGGAGATCGAACCTCGGCGTACGTCTGTCCCGATCTGAGCGCGATCTCCTGATCGGAGCGACGACCATGCAGGGATGGGATATCTCCGTGCTGAACCAGGAGAGCAAGACGCGCGTCGTCGTGGGTCGGGACATGAACGATCCCGATCTCACGGGTGTCGATTCCGTCGGCCTGGTGTGCCGAGCCTCGCTCCAGCCCGACGGCGCGCTCGGTGGGACGGGCGTCGGCCTCCGCTCGGTGACAATGGCCTCCGTGCCGGCACGCCTATCCTTGGAACTGCTCTCTTGACCGACGGCGGCTACGTCCTCTACGACGACATGCCAGGAAGCTCGCCGTGGCGGAAATACCGTCGGCTTCGCGCCGATGACGGGAGGAGTTCCGCGCTTTATGGCCAAGCCCTTCCGTCGAGCGACCGAAGGTCGACCAGACCTGCAGCATCACGGACGCGATGAAGGATGCGCCGCGAGCCTCGGCGCCGCCGATATTTCGGACAGAATCGCCGCGCCATCGACCGGCGGACGTACGCAAAGCAGGCGTCGTCGACACGCTCCGCGATCTGGAGCGGAGGGGGATCCCGGTGCTCGTCGTCTCCGACTCGATGGACACGGCCGAGCGTCTCCGCGCGAAGTACGACGATGCGCTCGGCCTTCGCGGGCTCCTCGCCGGCATCATCTCGTCGCGCGACGTCGGCGTCCAGAAGCCGCACCGGCGTTTCTGGGACACCGCTCTCGCGGAGCTCGCGCGCGGGATGGGCGCGGGACCCGTCGATCCCGCGCGCGTCGTCTTCGTCGGCCACGACGTCGACGAGATCGCCGGAGCGTGGGAGTACGGCTTGCACGCCGTGGCCTGCTACTTCGAGGGTCGGCGCGAGGAGCTCCCTCAGCTCGAAGACGGCGACTTCCTCTCGGCCTTCTCTGATGTGCTGCGGCGTCTCTGGAACCGCAACCTGGGCGTCCCGGCCGACGGCATCGACACCTCATGACGCCGCGCGAGGCGGAACTTGCTGCCAGGGCAGACGATCGACCGGGGAAGGCTCGCGCGAGTGTGCTCCGCCTTCTCTCCATCACGTTGGCTTGGTTCGCGGGCCTGGCGCTGGATCTCCCGGCCATCCGTCCGATCTGGTACGGGTCGCGTGTCTACGCTTCGACCGTCGTCATCGCCGGACTCGTCGTTCTCGCCTTCGGCGAGGATTTCGGGTTGACGGCCACCGGATTCCATCCAGAGCTGGGGCCGATCAAGGTCCTCCACCCCGCCGCGGCGATTGCGTCATACTTCTTGACGATCTTCGCGATCGTCAACTGGCCGTGGACGCTCGATCGGGGCGGCAGTACGGCGCCTGACCGCGAGTAGTATCGCTGCCATGGATGCGGAGTTCGAGGCGATCGTCGTCGGGGGCGGCGTGGTCGGGGCCGGAATCGCGCGCGACCTGGCGATGCGCGGCGTGCGGACCATGCTCGTGGAGAAGCGCGACTTCTCCGCGGGCACGACCGGGACCTGCTCCGGGATGATCCACGGGGGCCTCCGGTACCTGGAGTTCGACGTGGCGACCACCCAGGCGTCCTGCCAGGACGCGGGCTACATCCGCAAGATCGCGCCGCACCTTTGCTTCCGCATCCCGTTCCTCATCCCGGTCTACCCGGAGGCGCGCTACAGCGTCGACATCATGGAGACGGTGCTCGAGGGGTACGGGCGGTTCTCGCCGCTCAAGGACGGAAAGCCGAGCGCGCGGCTCACGGAGGCCGAGGCGCTCTCGCTGGAGCCGGGGCTCATGCGCGGGATGCGCGGGGCGGTGACGCTCGACGAGTGGGGCATCGATCCGTTCCGGCTCGTCCTCGGGAACGTGCTGGATGCGGCGGCGCACGGCGCCGTCGTGAAGAACCACACGGAGGTGGTCGCCGTGGATCGCCGCGACGGGGCGATCGCCGGCGTGCGGTTGAAGAGCCGGGGCCAGGGTCCGGCGTCGCGCGTGGGCTGCAAGGTGCTCGTCAACGCGGCGGGGCCCTGGGCGCCGCGACTGGCGGAGCTCGCGGGCGCGCGGATCCGGCAGCGGCCAGGGAAGGGGACGCACCTCATCTTCGCGGGCCGGATCAGCAACTACGGGCTCATCGCTCCCGCGGTGGACGGGCGCGAGCTCCTCCTGGTGCCGCACGAGTCGTGCACGCTTCTCGGCACGACCGACGACGACTACTACGGCGATCCGGACGACGCGGTCGCGACGCGCGAGGAGGCGGACTACCTCTACGAGGGGGCGATGCGCCTCCTGCCGGAGCTCGCGAACCACAGGGTGATGCGCGTGATGACCGGTATCCGGCCGACTCTCTACCAGTGGGGCATCAACGAGGACAAGCTGCCGCGCGAGCACGCTCTGGTCGATCACGCCGCCGAGGGCGTGCCGGGGTTTTTCACCATGCACGGAGGCAAGCTCGCGACGTTCCGGATCATGGCGGAGGAAACGGCCAGCGCCGTCCTCGCGAAGCTCGGGCGCAGCGCGCCCTGCCGCACGCACGAGATGCCGCTCCCCGGAGGCGACCACGTGCCCGACGCGACCGACCTCGCGAGGGAGCAGGGCATCGATCCGCTGACCGCGCACAAGCTCGTGCGCCGCCATGGATCGGCCGCCCGGAGGATCCTCGACGAAGGGAAGAAGGATCGAACCGGGCTCTCGGTCGCCTGCGCGTGCGAGGGCGTCCTCGAGTGCGAGGTGCGCCATGCGATCCGCCACGAGCTCTGCGAGGACCTCGCGGACCTGGGCCGGCGCACGCGCGTCGGGTGGGGGCCGTGCCAGGGGCTTCACTGCACGCTGCGCTGCGCCGCTCTCTTCGCGTCCGAGAAGGGGCTGGCTCCCGATGCGATGCACCGGCTCGCCTACGAATCCCTGAAGAGCCGCTTCCGCGGCGTGCGCCCGCTCTGCGAGGGAGCGCAGCTCGCGCACGAGGAGATCGCCCAGCAGTCGTGGGCCCACGCCGGCTATGCGGATCTCTTCGGCGAGGGACCGCCGTCGTGACGCCCGAGGTGCTCGTCGTCGGCGACACCCTCGAGGCGGCCCTCACCGCGCTCTTTGCCGCGAAGGTCGGCGCCGCGGTCACGCTGGCGCCGAAGCCGCGCGGGCTCGCACTGACGCCGGTGACGTTCGAGGTCGCCCGCCCTCCGCTCGAGGCGGCGCGGCTCGGGCGCTTCAACCTCGAGGAGCACCTCAAGGACCTTCCCGCGAGCCACCCGTACCGCCGCATGCTCCCGGGCGATGAGGGCGACGCGGGCGCGCTCCACGCCGCGTTCCGCCTCGCCGCGCGCGATCTGCGGTCATCGCTCGCGGAGGAGGGGATGCCCTACGAGGGCGAGGCATACGAGGCGCGCATCGCCCTGACCGAGGCTGGCACGCTGGTCGCCGTCGGCATGGCGCCGTCGGATCTCGCCGTCTTCCGCCCGGGCGCGCTTCCCGCCGCGATCGAGCTGGTGCGCCTGCCGCACGATGCGAGCTTTCCCGCCGAGGCGATCGCGGCGAGCCTCGCGCACTCCGCTCCCGGCATGAAGGTGACGGTGCGATCGATCGATCTCGGCGGCGGCGCGCCGCTCTGCTCCACGCCCATGGAGGCGGCGACGCGCACGCCCTGGTCCTTGGTGCGAAGCGAGCTCGGCTCGGCGGGATGCCCGCTCCTGATGGCGCCTCGCCAGGTGAAGGGCGATCCACTGCCTCCCGACGTCTACGAGCTCCTTCCGCGTGCGGTGCCCTCGTCGACCTCGGTGCGCCTCCAGACCGCGCTCCTCATGGCGCTCCATCGCGCGAAGGTCCGCATCGTGGATGGAGAGCCGCGGAAGCTCGCGCCAACCGCGCAGGGTCTCGTGCTCAGCATAGAGACGTCCGAAGGCATCGAGGAGCTCCGTGCCCCGTCGGCCGTGCTCGCCACGGGCAAGTTCGCGCACGGCGGGATCGCGTCGCGTCCTGTGCTCGCCTGCCCGCTCACCGGTGCGCCCGTGTTCGGCGGGGCCAAGCGCGAGACACGAATCGACGGCGAGCGCCACTTCGCGAAGGGACCGCTCGGGCCGCACGCGGCGTTCTCGCTGGGTCTGAAGGTGGACGCGACCCTGCGCCCGCTCGGCGTCGACGGCGCGCCGCTCGCGGAGCGGCTCCACGCCGTCGGATCGGTCGTGGAGGGCATCGACGTCGTTCGCGAGGGCACGGGATTCGCGCTCCTCTCCGCCTGGACCGTCGCACGGCGGTTCGCGGCGCCGAGGGCATGAGCCTCCACGAGTCGCTCGTGCGCGTCCTCGGAGAGGGCAAGGTCTCCGAGGCCGACCTCGAGCGTCGCGCCGTCGCGCGCGACATGTGGCCGCGCGCGTTCCTCCTGGAGCGTGCCCAGGGCGTCGCCGCCGCGATCCCCGCGTGCGTCGTCTGGCCCGAGAGCGACGACGACGTCGTCGCGGCGATCAGCGTCGCTCGCGAGGAGCGCGTGCCCATCGTGCCCTACGGCGGCGGATCGGGCGTCGTCGGCGGGGCCACGCCGCCGGCGGGATCCATCGTCCTCGACATGAAGCGGATGGCGCGCCTCGTCGCGTTCGACGCCGCCTCGTGGCTCGTCACCGCCGAGGCCGGAATCATGGGCGAGAACCTGGAGCGCGAGCTGGGCGCGCGCGGCGGGACGCTGAGCCACTTCCCGTCGTCCATCTACTGCTCGACGCTCGGCGGGTGGATCGCGGCGCGATCGTCGGGCCAGCTCTCGACGCGCTATGGATCGATCGAGCGACGCCTCGTCGGCCTGGACGCCGTGCTCGGCACGGGCGAGCGGCTCTCGATCCCCGCGACGCCGAGGACCGCCGCGGGTCCGGACCTCCTCGGCCTGTTCGCCGGGAGCGAGGGAACGCTCGGCGTCATCACGCGCGCGACGCTGCGCGCCCATCCCGAGCCTGCCGAGCGCTGCTTTCACGCCTATCGCTTCGAGGGCATCGCGCCCGCGCTCGACGCGATCCGGACGACGTTGCAATCGGGCATCGCGCCCGCCTGCGTCCGCCTCTACGACGAGCTCGACACGCTTCTCGGGAAGTCGGGCGGCGACGAGGAGCGCAAGAAGGAGAGCTCGTTCTTCTCCCTGGGCCGCATCTTCGCCGGCGCCGCCGAGAAGGCGATCCCGCTCGCCTTCTCGCAGCGCGGGAGGATCGACGCGCTGATCGGCAAGATCGGCAAGGGCTGCGTGCTCGTCACGACCTACGAGGGAGCGCCGGGGGTCGCGTCCGCCGAGGACGCCGCCGCCGCGCGCATCATGCTCGCCGCCGGCGGGAAGGACGAGGGGCCGGGGCCCGCCCGCCACTGGTGGGAGCACCGCTACGACATCTCCTTCAAGCAGTCCGAGGTGATCCGCCACGGTGGGTTCGTCGACACGATCGAGGTGGCGGCGCCCTGGTCGCGGCTCATGGACCTCTACCGCTCGATGCGCGCGACGATCCTCGAGCACGCGCTCGTCATGGCCCACTTTTCCCACGCCTACACCGACGGCTGCTCGATCTACTTCACCGTGATCGGCCACGCGCCGACCGATCTCGAGAAGGTGGCGCTCTACGATCGCACGTGGACGGCCGCGCTCGCGGCGTGCCACGCGGCCGGCGCGACCGTGACGCACCACCACGGCGTCGGGCGCCTCAAGGTCGACGCGTTCCGGCAGGAGCGCCGCGCCGCGGGAATGGCGCTCCTTGCGCGGATCAAGACGGCGTTCGATCCCGACGGCATCCTCAATCCCGGCGCGCTCGGAGTTCCCTAGCTTTGCGGGGATCCGTGTTCAGTCCCGCGCTGCTTGCATGCGGGTGAACGCGATCAGCATCAGGTAGGTGGTGAGGAGGAGGGCCGAGAAGATCAGCGAGAAGACGATCGTCCGCAGGTGGATCATGGGATGGGAGAGCCGGCTTGCTGCGCTCACCAGGACGACCGTCGGATCGGTGAGCGCGTCCCAGCTATTGAAGCGCTCGAAGCGCCCGAGGTAGATGCCGAAGCTCCCGGCCAGCACCGCGGCGACGACGAAGAGCCAGCCCGTCAGAGCGCTGGCGTGCCGGCAGACCACGCGGTGCATCAAGAGCAGCGACGCGAGCCCGAGGAAGAGGCCGTTCCACGCGAACGCGGCGAGCATGATCGCGTCGTACCAGTGGGGCGCTCCGGGCAGCGGGCGGAGATGGATCAGGTCCGTGACGAGGTAGGGAGCGTTCGGGAAGAAGAGGATCCAGGCCGCGGCCGCGATCGCGAGGATTGCGCGCCGCCGGACGTTGTAGGCGAGGACCGCAGCGGCCAGCGGGATCCAGGCGAGGAAGAGGTTCCAGCCGAACCCGAGGTGCGTGTGACGGCCGCTGTGGGCCATGCGCACGACGAGTAGCCCGCAAGCGACGGCGCTGCCCGCGCCCAGTGCGGCGACGAGCGCGGCCGTCGGCGACCGCAGGACGCTTCCGAGAGAACCCGCCACGGCCAGAGAAGTGTAGCGCCTTCGTGGCACGCAAGGCCGGGACCCGCCGGTTCGGCTTCGCGCGTCAGCTCCCGGCGAGCTTCGCGAGCTCCGATCCCGGCTTGCAGAACGGCCGGACCTTCGCCCAGGGAAGCCAGACCGAGAAGTCGTCGAACGCTCCGCAGACGTGCGGGTAGAAGCCTTCGATGACGAGCCCGTCGGGGGCAACGGTGATCGACTCGGCGTAGCCGTCGGAGTCGCACGCGTCCGGATCCTTCGCATGGGGACTGGCGGCGGCGATCGCCTTGCCGCACAGCTCGCGGAAGGCGTCCTGGTCGGCGAGGTCGCCGATTGGATCCCACGCCTCGCCCGTGGCGAGCAGGAAGTTGAGGCTCCCGGGCCCCGCATCGGGATGCGCCGCGCCCTCGCACGTCCACGACGCGAACGACCGGATCGACAGCACGCCGCGATCGGCGTAGACGATCGCCGCGTCGTAGGCGGACTCTCCCGCGTCGCAGCCGTTCGCAGCGGTCTCGCGGATCGTCTTGTTGATCGCGTTGGCCACGGCAGGCGGCAGCCCTTGACCTGGGGGTAGGTCGACGCGTGGAGAAGGCCCTTCGCGTCGACCTTCTTCGCGGCGATGTCGAACGCGACGCCGACCATCACCGGCTGGAGCGTCACGGGGAGCGTCTTCTTGCCGTCGGGCGACGACCACGTGACGCTCGACAGATGTCCGCCGTCGAGCCGGCCCTTGAACCGCCCGGTCACCGCGTCGCCGCTACGCTCCACGACGTCGACGTCGCCCGCGCTCGAAACCGTTCCCGAGAGAGCGATGGGTTTGCCCAGCTTGTCGTAGAAGTAGCTCCCCTCGAGCTTCCCCGCCTCGCCTGGCACGGCGTCGAGACGGAGGTGGATCGGCGTCCCGGCGCCCATCGTCCCCGTGTAGCCACCCGCGCGCGCCGCCAACGCGAGCCCGGCGACCGCGATGCTGCCTCTGATGGCGCGCATCAGCGGGCGAGCGGCTCGAGCTTCTTGACGATCTCGCGGGTCGAGGCCTTCTCGTGCGGATCGACCACGCGAGCCGCGAACACGACGCGGTCGGCGGTGATGCTCTTGACCGTGCCGTCCTTCAGGGTCGCGCCGGCGCGCAGGTTGTAGGTGCGATCGTCGGCCGCCTTCAGGATGGCGAACGTGTCACGACCGTCCTTGCTCGTGACGATGCCGATCAGATCCAGCTCCGCGATCGTGCGGCACGAAGGTCCGCAGTCGCCCGTGCTCGCCCCACCGCCGCCGAACGGGTCCTTCTTCTTCGGAGGGGGGAGCGGCTGCGCCATCGCCTTCTCCTCCTCGTCCACGAGCCCCAGCACGGCCGCTTCCTTGTCCTTCTTCTCCTTCTCGCTGTCGCTCTTCTCGTCGGCCAGCGCGAGCCTGCCCAGGGGCAGCAGGAGAAGTGCGGCGAGGACGGAGACGAGCCACTTGCTATCCTTGCGCGACATCGACGCTATCCCTTTCGGCTCAAGGGTAGCGCAGGAGCTCTCATGTCCGACAAGACGGTCCGCGGCGCGTGCTACTGCGGCGCGGTTGCCTACGAGGCCGATCTCCCGAGCAAGTTCGTGTGCCACTGCCACTGCAAGAACTGCCAGCGCGCCCACGGTGCCGGCGTCGTCACCTGGACCGGATTCAAGAGGCCCCAGTTCCGGCTCACGAGCGGCGAGACGCTGCGCCGCCACGTCACCGACACCGGCGCCACGCGCAGCTTCTGCGGCACCTGCGGCACGCCGCTCTTCTACGAATCCCCGCGATGGGCCGAGGACATCCACATCGCCGTCGCCACCCTTCTCGATCCGATCGATGCCCCGCCGAAGGCCCACGTCTACGCCGATCGATCTCCCGCGTGGTGCCCCATCAACGACGACCTGCCGCGCTACGGCGGCGAGTCCGGAACGGAGCCGCTGACATGATCCCTCGCCGCCTTCCATCGACGCTCGCCCTCCTCGCCGTGGGTCTTCTCATCTCCGCCTGCCCCTACTCGTCCGCGGTGCCCATCGACGAGGACGGGACGGGGACGCTCGACCCCCAGCTCCTGGGTACCTGGCGATCCGACGGGAAGGACGACGACGGGCAGATCGCCATTGCGCGATGGACCGACCGCGAGTACGTCCTGACGATGACGTCGGCGAAGGACCCCGTCACCGTTATGCGCGCCTACCCTTCCGACGTGAACGGCACGCGCCTGCTCAACGTCCAGGAGATTCACACCGACCCCAAGTCCGATCGCAGCTACTTCCTCTACGCCTACGAGATCGGCGCCGACGGCCGCATGAAGCTGCGCACCGTCAGCGACACGAGCGTCAAGGAGAAGTTCTCGACCTCGCGCCAGCTTCGCGCGTACCTGAAGTCGCACCTGAAGGACGCCGACCTGTTCGAGGACGGCGGCACGCTCGTACGGGAGGCCGCGCGCTGAATCGCGCCCGGCTCCGAGGCCGGGCGCAGTCATCTCGAGAACGACCCGTAGGACGGGGTCGTGGAGCCGGATGCTCTGCGGTTTCGCGTGCGATCCCCCAACGCGGAAGTCGTTGAGAACATTCCGGCGATGGGCGAGGCGGCCCGTTCGATGTCGACCGTGGTCCTCGCGGTCTTCGGGATCGAGGTTGGTCCTTCGGATCGGGGTTCATCGACGAGATTGCCGAATTCCGCAAGACACTTCCCGGGCCGGGAACTCTTTGGGGTTGCGCGACAACTCACCATGGAGTGATTCCGCCGAAGTCTCACAGGAAGGCCTTGTTCGCCGCGATCGCGATGATTCTCGGAAGCGGGACCGCGCGAGCGGCCACGACCGGGTCGCTCCAGGGAAGCATCACCGATGCTGCCGGGCGTCCCGTCGTCGGGGCATCGGTAACGCTGCGGTCCGCATATCTCATCGACCGGGAGCGGTCGATGGCGACGGACGAGGTCGGCGCCTACCGGTTCCTCGGTCTGCCGCCCGGAGACTACGACGTGATGGTCGCGCACGCCGGGCACCAGACGCAGCGCCAGGACGGTCTGCGAATACCGATCGGCGCGACGGCGACCCTCGATATCGTCCTCCAGCCACCACCCGTCGAGATGACCGTGGAGGTGAACGCAAGGGAAGGAATGGTCGAGCCCGAGAGGCAAGAGACCTCTACGAAGCTCGACCACGCCATGATCGACAACCTCCCGACGCTCGGCCGGCACTACTCCGACCTCCTGATGCTGGCTCCCGGAGTGGTCAACAAGAGCGATCAAGGGGTGTTCGGAGCGAGCAACCCGAACGTCCACGGCGCCCGCGCCGATGCGAACCAGTACTTCTTCGACGGCGGCAACACGACCGATAACACGTACGGTCATTGGGGTCCCCGGTTCAACCTCGATGCGATCGACCAGATCGACATCCTGACCGCGGGATACACCGCCGAGTACGGGCGTGCCGACGGAGCCATGACGAACATCCTGACCAAGTCGGGAGGCAACGACTTCGAGGGGAGCTTCCGCTTCGACTACCGGAAGCCGGTGTTCGACAGGACCGGTACCGAGAAGCAGGCCTACCGCTACTACTCCGGCACGCTCGGAGGTCCGATCGTCCGCGACCGGGCGTGGTTCTTCGCTTCGCTCTACGTCCTCGACGAGGTCGACTCCAAGGACTTCGGGGACGATGCGCTCTTCCCGCGCCAGGACAGCCCTTCTCTTCTGCGCGATGTGTTTGCGAAGGTCTCCTATCAGATCAACGCGGACCACCAGATGGTCCTCTCGTTCCACCAGGATCCGTCGTTGAAGCACAACGTCTATCCAGAACCAACCGTCGCTCCGTCGGCACGGTACGAGCAGGCGATCACCGGCAACTACTACCTCGCCAAGGAAACGGCCGCCCTTTCGTCGCGCGCTCTGCTCGAGTCGACGCTGTTCGTCGTGGACGGCCGCGAGACGCGCACCGGGCCCGACTCGGACGCCCCGCCCTCGACCTCTCCGTGGAACGGTACGGAAGCCGACACCGGAGAGGTCGTCGGCGTGGGGACGGCACACGGGCGATTCCTGAGCGATCGGAGCCAGCTTCGCGAGGACTTCTCCCTCTTCCTCGACGGGCCCGGCGGGACCCACGACCTCAAGCTCGGCATGAGCTACGAGCTCGAGATGGCCTTCCAGTCGCAACGCGACGAGCCGAGTTACGACCTGAGAGGCGGCGTCCCGTTCAAGAAGCACTACACCAAGACGGATCCACGCTTCTCTCCCACCACCGATGCGCACTCGCGCGTGGCGACCGCGTACGCCCAGGACTCCTGGACACCTCGTTCCGGGCTCACCTTGAATCTCGGCCTTCGTGCCGACTACCAGGCCCTCGAGTTCCGGGGTCTGGGCGGTTTCGATCGGATGCTCTCCGATCCCACGTTCCATCCGGAGGACCGGCCGGTCACGGACGGGCTCATCTCCAACACCGTCGTCGCGCCGAGGCTCGGCTTTGCGTGGGATCCGCGGGAGGATGGCAAGAGCGTCCTGCGCGGGAGCCTAGGGCGGTTCTACCTGACGCACGAGGGCGTCGTCGGCGAGTGGGAGCGGACCTCCGTCACGACCGGATACGAGTGCGATACGGATGCGGAAGGGAACTGCCTGAACGAACGCGACTTCCGGACCGATTACTTCGTGGATCCCCACCTGAAGCTTCCCTACACCGATGAAGCGACTCTGGGCTACGAACGGGAGGTCTTCCCCGAGGCGAGCGCGGGGATCACGGCCATCTACCGGAAGTCTCATGGGCTCCTGCAAGACATCGGCCTGAACGTGGTCTACACCGACGGGAACGGCGACGGCTTCCCCGAGACGCGAACGTACGTCAATCCGAGCTTCAAGCAGGTGTTCTACCTCGGTAGCAACGACTCCTCGGAGTACGAAGGCCTCGAGCTCACGTTCCGAAAGCGGCTGTCTCACAGCTGGCAGCTCCTCTCGAGCTACACCCACGCCGTCGCCAGGGGAGACGGCGAATGGCTCGGGACGGCGGAGAACGACGACACGCGTCTCGCCGCGAGCGAGTACGGCTACCTCGCCTACGACCAGCGCCACTTCTTCAAGGCGGCGGGGTCCTACTTCGCACCCCTGGGCTTCGTCCTGACCGGGATCGCCCAGTACCAGACCGGCACCCCGTACTCAACCTTGATCTCGAACTTCTACGACGAGAACGGCAACGGGATCTACGACCTCGGGGAAGGGGAGGGAGGCACACGCTTCTTCGGCGGTCGGAACATGCACCGGAACGACAGCTACTTCAACCTCGACCTCCGCGCGGAGAAGGAGCTCCGGTTCAAGGGAACGACCGTCGGCGTGTTCGTCAACCTGTTGAACGTCTTCAACAACCACGCCGTCATCCGCACCTCCGCCATCGTCACCCCCTACGACGAGAACTGCGATCCCTCGAAGCGGGACTGTTCGGGCCCGAACGAGGTCTCGATCTCGCAGACCCGCCGGATCGGGCGGCAAGTCCAGCTGGGGCTCCGCTTCTCCTTCGGTGGTCATGATTCGCGGAGCGCCGTGACGAGCTCTCCATCCACGGCTCGAACCGAGGAGCGACCGCCGCCGCCAGCGGCTCCTCCGGCGACTCCGCCGGTGGGACCAGGCACGGAGGCCGCCGCTCCGCCCGAGCCACGGGACTCCCGCGCGGCGAACTACACCCCCAAGCGTCGGACGCTCGTCGGGACGATCCTCGACGTCGACCGCGAGCACCGGAGCTTCACGATCGACGTAGGCATCGACAAGATCGCGGCGGTGGCGTACGACGACACGACCGAGATCTCCGGAGGAGAGCTGGGCGCCGGCAAGAGGGTCAAGGTCAAGACAGCCGTCTCGGGGAGCGCGGCGCGGCGCGCGACGTCGATCAAGATCCTCGATTGATCGGATGAAGGTCGCCGGCAGGCTGCTCTCCCTCGCCGCCCTCGTCGCGACACCTGCGATCGGAGGCCCGTCCGGTTGCGAACCGTCCGTGGCCGCGGAAGACCTGTCCCAACTCGCGCTCTCCTCGTTCCATTGTTCTCCCTCCGACCCCTGTGCCGCCGAGCAGCTTGCCAAGGTCAAGGCTCTGGCCGCGCTCCATCCCGATGACCTCCATGTTGCCGTGCGGCTGATGGCGTCGACGCTCTTCTCGATGGGAAGTGATCCCGCCGCGGAGAGAGCGTTCCGGGGCGAGATCGCCGCGCGCCATCGCGACCATCCCGACGATCTCCTTGCCGCTTACCTCGACGCGCTCGCGCTCTCCGGCGGCGACATCGGGGAGAGGCTCGCGGCCGTCGACGCCTTCGACACGCTCGTCGCCCGGCATCCCGGGTTCACTCTCGGGCGTGTCGGCCGGCTCCAGGCGAGGATGGCTCAGTGCGGTGACACCATCGAGCCGGAGGACCGCCTGGAGCTCGAATCGCTCGCGGGCTGCCCCGCCGCGCTGCACACCGTCCTCTGGATCGCGAGCGTCGATCGGGACACGGGTCCGGATAGGCCCCCACCCTTCTGGGCGCCGCGCGCGCCGTTCCTTCGAGCGGTCTGGGAGGCGGCCCCTGCCGCCGACCGGCTCGTGACGGCGAGGGCCCTGTGGGAGCTCGAGTTCCGGACGACGCCACCGGAGGAGCAGGCAAAGGTGCGCGCCCGGGTGTTCGATGACATCGCGAGGCTCTCGGCAGAGATCGAGAGCCGGTTCGGTGAATCGTACGGGCTCCTCCTGTTGCTCCAGTCGGGAAGCGAGCTCGCCGGAGACGAGGCAGGGGCGAAGCGTTTCGGCGACCGCATCGCGGCAAGGTACCCGTGCACGCGGAAGGGCATGGATCTTCTCTTCGCGACCTGGCCCAAGGAATCGCTCGAGGGGCATCCCGAGCACGAGATCCAGCGGCTCATCGCCCAGGCCGAGTCGTGGATCGAGAAGTGCCCCGACAAGCCCGAGCTCGAGATCTTGCGTTTCGACGCGGTGCGCGAGCTTCCGAGCCTTGACGACGCGAGGGTCCGCACCGAGGTCGAACGCGCGATCAAGGCGTGGGAGCGGTGGAAGGGTAGCGTGAAGATGGGCCGGTCCCCTATTACCAGGCGGCTCGCCTCCTTCTGAAGCAAGGCATTGGCGCCGATCGAGCCCTGGCGCTCGCAGAGGCCGAGGCGGCTCTCATCGCGGACCATCGCAAGGAGGAGGATCCGGAGCTGGAGAGCCAGTTCCTCAAACCCGACTTCCGGATGATGGTGGGGCGCCTTCGCATGTGGGAGGACGTCGACGTGATGGCGGTGGAGATCGAGGCCCTCGTCGCCCTCGAACAGGACGAGCGGGCTGCCGCGCTTCTGGCGCGGATGCAGGCCATCGTCGCCCGGTACGTTGCGGAGGAGCCCGTCGAGACCAAGCGTCACGAAGTCGAGGCGAACCTCGAGATGGCCGAGGGCCTTCTCGCGCTTCGACAAGGAAAGTCGGACGAGGCTCTGGCGAGGTTCATTCACGCGCAGAAGCTCCACCCGGGCATCGGCGCCAAGGCGCGCGCGGAGGATGCATGGCGGCGACTTGGAGGCAGCCCGGAAGGGCTTCTCGCCCTCGCGACGCTTCCCACGACGACCGAGGCGGCGGGAGGCAGCGGTTCTCCGTGGGAGGAGCGCGAGGAGCAACTTCCTCCGTTCCAGCTCATCGACCTTGCCGGCAAGACCTGGAAGTCCGCGGATCTGGCAGGAAAGACGCTGTTCGTCAGCATCTGGGCGACCTGGTGTGGGCCGTGCGGCGAGGAGCTTCCGTACGTCGAGAAGCTCACGAAGGCCCTGGCATCGCGGGCGGACGTTGCGGTCGTCACGTTCAACGTCGACGACAACACAGGCGTGGTCCAGCCGTTTCTCGCGAGGAACGGGATCGACGTTCCGGTCCTCTTCGCGTCCGCCTACATGCGCGAGCGCAACGGGCTCTCCACCGCCATCCCAACGAGCTGGATCGTCGACGGACACGGTGTCCTGCGACGTGCCCAGCTCGGGTTCAATCCCATGACCGCGGGCACCTGGGTGGCACAGTCGACGGCGGAGATCGACGCCGTCCGAAACGCCGTGGAACCGTAGTTCCGAAGCGATGTGCCAGGTGCTCTGCGGCGCGTAGCGCGACGTTGCGGCGGAGCGCGCCAGGGCGACCACCCGTTCAGTGCGCGGCGCGGCGGGCCAGGCCGGAGGCGACGGAGACGAGGAAGTCGCCGCTTCGCATGCGCTGCTCGCCGAAACGGGCGACGAGGATGCGCTGGACCGCGGGGACCAGCGCGCTGCCACCTGTCATGAAGACGGCGTCCACGTCGGCGGCGCGGACGCCGGCGGTCTCGAGCAGGCGGTCGAGGCAGGCGCCGACGGACGTGAGCTGAGCGGCGATCCAGCCCTCGAAGGCGTCGCGCGTGAGGGGGACGTCGATGTGGACCGAGGGGCCGTCGAACGCGAACGTGGTGCGCGGGGCGGCGGAGACGGCGACCTTGGAGCGCTCGACGGAGACGTAGAGGGCGTAGCCGAGGTCGTTCTCGACCAGCTCGATGAGGCGGCGGATCTTGCGGGGCTCGAGGGCGAGGCGCTCGAGGTTCTCGAGGAGCTCGCGGCTCTCGGGCGTCTTGAGGACCGAGAGCTGGTGCCAGCGGGAGAGCTGGGTGTAGAGCCACGCCGGGTTCGGAAGGAAGCTTGCCGAGGGCGGATCGGTGCTCGCCGCCCCGGCCGAGCTCCGGCCCGACGAGCTCGTGGACGATCGTGGCGTCGAAGGAGTCGCCGCCGATGCCCACTGCCGCCGGTGCCGAGGATGCGACTGGGGCCGAGGTCCGCGGCGCCGCGGCCCAGGCGCAGCAGGCAGAAGTCGCTGGTTCCACCGCCGAGGTCCGCGACGAGGACGAGCTCCTCGTGATCGAGCTTCGCCTCGTACTGGTGCGCGGCGCCGACGGGCTCGAACGCGACGTCGACTTCCGGGAACCTGGCGAGGGTCAGAGCGGCGCGCAGCCGCCGCTCGGCGCGGGCGTCGTCGTCGGGTCCTTCGGCCCACGCGAAGTGGACGGGCCTCCCGACCACGATCCGCTCGCCGAGGCCGCCGAGCTGCGCCTCGGCCTGGACCCGGAGCTCGCGCAGGATGACGGCGACGAGCTGCTCGAGCGTGTAGCTGTGGCCGAACACCGACGTCGCGACCATGTCGCTTGCGAGGAAAGACTTCAGCGATTGCATGAGCCGGCCGTGCCGCCGGCGGCGAGGTAGCGCTCGATGGCGAAGGGGCCGGCGTGGACGCGCGGGCGGCCGCTCTCCTCGGACTCGCGCGCGTCGAAGAAGAGGATCGACCGGCAGTAGTCGCGCGACGCGGATGGGGACCCGAAGCGGGCGAGGCGCACGTCTCCGTGGGGCGTCGCTCTCGCGATCGCGCTGTTGGTGGTGCCGAAGTCGATGCCGGTGCCTCCGCGCGTCATGGAACGGGCACCACCTCGATCGGACCGAGCCCCTCGAGCGCCTTGCGCGCCGCGTCGGGATCGCCGACGACGAGGACGTCGAGGTCGCGCGCGCAGACGTGGGCGGAGAGCGCGCGGCGGCAGTCGTCGATCGTCACGGCGTCGACGCGCGCGTCGTAGGTCGTGAGGTAGTCCGGCGCCATCCCGTGGAGCTCGCGATCGGCGATCTGCGCCGCGAGGTCGCCGGGCGCCTGGAGGCCCAGCGGATGCTGGCCCTCCAGGTAGCGCTTCGCCTTCGCGAGCTCCTCGTCGGTGGGGCCGCTCGCGACGAGCTTCGCCACGACCTCGAGGATCGCGTCGACGCAGGGCCGCAGCGTCTCGTTCTTCGTGAAGGTGGCGATTCCGAAGCGCCCTCCCGCGATGCCGAGGTCGAAGCGGCTCCCGATGCGGTACGTCATGCCGCGGGTCACGCGGATCTCGTCGACGAGCCTCGACGTGAAGCCCCCGCCGAGGACCGTGTTCGCGACCATCATCGGAAAGTGGTCGGGGTGGTTTCGCGGCACGGAGGGGCAGGAGAGACGGATCTGCGACTGCGTGAGATCGGGGAGGGCCACGATGCGCACCGCGAGCCCCGCCGGCCGGGCCGCGTCCCCGCGGAGCTCCAGAGCGTCGCGCGGCGGAGCCGGCGCCGTGGCGGGGCGCGCCCAGGGCTGGAACGTTGCCTTCACCTTCGCCATGGCGCTCTCAAGGGAGACGTCCCCGACGATCACGAGCATGGCGCGATCGGGGCGGAAGCGCGTGGCGTGGAACGCGATCACGTCCTCGCGCGTGAGGGCCGCCACGCTCTTCTCCCATCCCCCCGGCGGATGGCCGAACGCGCCGTCGCCGAACACCATCGGCAGGATCGCGTCGTCCGCGACGTGAGAGGGATCGTCGCGATCGGTCTGGATCGATCCGACGGCCTCGGCCTTCTGCCGCGCGACCTCGGCCTCGGCGAACGTGGGTCGCATCACGACGTCGTGTAGCAGGGCGAGCGCGAGGTCGAAGTCCCTCGACAGGACCTCGAGGCTCACGGCCGTCCTCTCGCGGTCGGCCTGGGCCGAGAGCGTGCCGCCCACGCTCTCGAGGTCGAAGGCGATCTGCGGGGCCGTGCGCGGCCCCGCGCCCTGGGTCAGCAAGCTCGCGGTCAGCGCGGCGAGCCCCTCCTTGCCCGGAGGATCGTCCGCGGAGCCGGCGCGGACCACGAGGCGGATCGCCACCATCGGCACGCGGCTCGACGGAACGACGATCACCTCGAGGCCGTTCTCGGCCGTCGCGTGCGTCTCCGTGGGGAGCGTGAAAGCGCCGGCCGCCGCGCCGATCGCCAGAGCGGTCGCGAGGCACACGGAGCGGTGGGTCATGGGTGCGTCTCCGGCCCGTGCTCGTCGCCGGGGACGATCTCGACGACGGTCCGCTTCGCGGGATCGAAGACCTGCCGCGCCACACGCTTGCAGTCGTCGATGGTCACCGCCCGCGCCTTCGCGACGCTGTCGAACATCGCATGGTAGTCGCCGAACATCACCTCGTTGAATCCGATCTGGAACCCGGCGCCGTTGTTGGTCGCGAGGGCGCGCACCGCCTCGGCCTCGATCTGGTTCTTCGCCTTCTCGAGCTCGGCGCTCGACGGACCCTCCGCCGAGAGGCGCGTCAGGACGGAGTCGAGGGCGGCCTCGCCCTCGGCGAGCGACTTTCCCGGGCGGAGGTCCACGGAGAACTGGAAGAGCTCGGGCATGAGGCGCAGCGTGAAGTCCGCGCGGGCCGAGAGCGCGAGCTCGGCGTCGTAGACCAGAGCGCGGTGGAGCCGCGACGACGTCCCCGTGGAGAGCACGGCGGCGAGGACCTGGAGCGCGTGGATGTCGGGGCTCTTGACGCCGGGCGCCTTGTAGCCCTCCTGGAAGCTCGGACCCTCGGCCGGGTAGTGGACCTGGGCGCGCCGCTCGCCGAGCTGCTCGGGCTCGGAGTCGACCGGCTCGGATGGAGGCTTCTGCCGTGGGATCGGCTCGAAGCGGCTCCGGATCTTGGCGAGGGCGATCGCCGGATCGAAGTCCCCGGTAAGGACGAGCACGCAGTTGTTCGGAGCGTAGTAGGTGCGGAAGTAGTCGACCATCTCCTCGCGCTCGATCCGTTCCAGGTCTCCCATCCACCCGACGATCGGAGTGCGGTAGGGCGACGCCAGGAACGCGGTCGCGAAGAGCAGCTCGTTGCCCATGCCGAAGACGTCGTTGTCGGTGCCGAGGCGCCGCTCTTCCTTGACGACCTCGATCTCGCTCGCGAGCTCCTCCGGGGCGAGCGAAAGCGACGCCATGCGGTCGCTGTCGAGCTCGAGGACGACGTCGAGGCGGTCGGATGCAACGTCCTCGAAGTACGCGGTCACGTCGAGATCGGTGAACGCGTTGGACGCGCCGCCGTTCGACTCCAGGATGCGGTCGTATTGCTTGGGCGGCACGTTCTTCGACCCGTTGAACATCATGTGCTCGAAGAAGTGCGAGATCCCGGTGATCCCGGGCCGTTCGTTGCGCGAGCCGACGCGATAGATCTGCCAGAAGGTGATCGCCGGGACGGTATGGTCCTCGTGCAGGAGGACGACCAAGCCGTTGTCGAGCACGTGGCGCTCGACCGCGAACCGTTCCGGAGAGAACAGCGGCGGCGGGAGCGGCGGAGGAGGCGGGCTCTTCGCTTTCCGGCGGGCAAATGCCGGCGACGCCGCCGCCGACGCGATCAACGCCGCCGCGACCATCCATCGGAGGGGCGCGAACATGGGACGGCGAGTGTACCCTCGTCGGATAAACTCGGGATCATGGCACTCACGATGCTGACTCTCGACGTCGGCAATCCGGTCGACGCCGCGCGCACGCGCGAGGTGGATCTCCAGCTCGACTCGGGCGTGATCTACTCCGTGATCCCCGCCCTCATCTTGAAGAAGCTCGGCATCGAGCCGGTGGGAGAAGTGAGCTTCACCCTCGCGAGCGGCGATCGGCTGGTGCGCCGCAAGGGGGTCGCGCTGTTCAAGTACGCGGGACGGGTCGGAGGCGCGGACGTCCTCTTCGGTGAGAAGGGGGACGGCGCGCTCCTCGGAGCCACCACGCTCGCGAGCCTCGGCCTGGTGCTCGACCCCCTGCAGCGCGAGCTGCGCGAGATTCCAATGACCTGGGGGGGATTCCGTCCCGAGCTCGGTTGACGCGCGCCCGCGTCGCCGCGTCCCGGATAGAGAGAAACGTCACTTCGCATGAGCCTCCTCGACCGTTTTCGACCGAAGCACAAGCACAGCGATCCCGCGACCCGCCTCGACGCCGTACGTGATCTCGTGGATCCAGCGCTGCTCTCGAGCGTGGCGCGCGAGGATCGCGACGCCGGCGTCCGCCGCGCGGCGCTCAAGAAGATCGGCTCGCCGGACGTCCTGTCGGAGCTGAGCAAGATCGACGGCGACGAGAACAACCGCAAGCTCGCCGCCCGCAGGGCCGCCGAGCTCCGCGTCGACATCGCGGTGAACGACGGCGACGCCGCGACCGCGCGCCGCGCGCTCGACGCGCTGGCCGAGAACGAGGACATCGTTGCGGTCGCTTGCCGCGCCCGGCACGGCGAGGTGTCCGAGCACGCCCTCGCCCGCCTCGACGATCAGGCGTCCTTCGGCGAGGTGGCGCGCCAGGCCGGGCGGGGCGAGGTGCGCCTGCGCGCGGTCGAGCGTCTCACCTCCGTGTCCGTGCTCCAGAAGATCGCCGCATCCGATGGCCCAGAGGACGTCCTCCTGAAGGCGCTCGCGCGCATCGACGACGCGGATGCGCTCCGTGCTCTCGCACGCGACGGCAAGAGGAAGAGCATCCGCAAGGCCGCCAACGAGCGGATCGCCACGATGCGTCCCACGCCTTCGCCGGCGGCGGCGGCACCGGAGCCCCCGCGTTCCGAGCGGACGCCGGAGGCCGCGCAGGAGGAGCTGGTGAGGACCGTCGAGGCCATCGCGCGCGCGGTCGGGCGCTGCGCACGGCCGAGCAGATCCAGGCGGCACAGGGACGCTGGAAGGAGATCGGGGCGGCGGCGCCGCCCGCGCTCGCCGCGCGATTCGAGAAGGCCGTGAGCGCCTACCATGCCGAGCGCGCGGCGGGTGAGACGCGGGAGCGCGAGCGCGTGCGCGAGGAGGCGGCGCGGGCGGAGCTTCGCGCGGGCGCGAGCGCTCGTGCAGCGCGTGGAGGCGCCGGCGTCCGCGGGGTGCGGCGATCGACGATGCCCGCCGCGAGTGGGCGGCCCTCGCCGATCGCGGGGTGGACGCCGATCCGCTCTCGCGCGGCTTCGAGGACGCGTGCGCCGGGGTGGCTCTCGCCGCATAGCCCGCGAGAACGAGCGCGCGCGGGGACGCCGCCGAGCGTGCCGAACGCCGGCGCGAGCTGGCGACGCGTCTGGTCGCCGACGCGGAGGGGCTCGTCTCCGGCGAGATCGCCGATCCCGCGAAGGCACGGCGGCAGTTCTCGGCGATCGAACGCCGGTGGCGCGAGACCGCGGGTGACGGGCAGGACGTCGAAGGACAGGGCGCGATCGAGGATGCGTTCGGGCGCGCCCGCTCGGCCATCGCCAAGCGGGAGGAGGAGGAGTCCGAGAAGAAGAAGGTGGTGGAGCGCGAGCACGGGGCCGCGATCGACGCTCTCTGCGAGAGCCTCGAGGAGCGCGCGTCCAAGGGCGACCTCCCCGAGATCGTGGGCGCCCTGAAGGAAGGGCAGACCGCGCTGCGCGATCGTGGCCACCTGAAGAGCGAGCAGCGCACGCGCATCGACGCCGTGCTGCGCCGGCTCCAGACGCGGGCGCAGGAGCTGCGCGAAAACGAGGCGTGGCGCCGCTGGTCCAACGACGCGATCCGCGAGGACCTCGCCGCCAAGGTCGAGGCGCTCGCGGAGGAGAAGAACCTCACGCTGGCCGCGCGCGAGCTGTCGGAGCTGCGGCGGGCCTGGAATCAGACGGGACCGGCCAGCCGCGAGCGATCCGAGGAGCTCTACCGGCGCTTCAACGCCGCCGCGAAGGCGGTCCGCTCCCGGTGCGACGAGCACTTCGCGACGAAGGACGCCGAGCGGAAGCAGAACCTCGAGAAGAAGCTGGCCCTGTGCGCCGATGCCGAGGCGCTCGCCTCCTCGACGGACTGGGGCGACACAGCGCGACGGCTCCAGGACCTGCAGAAGGAGTGGAAGACGATCGGCGAGGTGCCGCGCGCCCAGGCCGATGCCGTGTGGAAGCGGTTCCGGGGGGCGTGCGACAAGTTCTTCAAGACCCGGAAGTCGCACTTCGAAGGACTCGACGAGGAGCGCAAGGAGAACCTCGAGACCAAGGAGGCGATCTGCGCCCAGGCCGAGGCGCTCGCCGAGTCCAACGACTGGGACGCGACCGCCGCGACGCTGAGGCGCCTCCAGGAAGAGTGGAAGGCGATCGGCGCCGTCCCGAAGAAGAAGTCGGACGAGCTCTGGAAGCGGTTCCGCAAGGCCTGCGATCATTTCTACCAGAGGCGATCGGGCCGTGGCGGAAAGTCGTCCGCGGCACGGCCGGCCCCCGCCCCTCCCGCAGCCGAGCCTGCCGCCGCGAAGGCGGAGCGCGTTGCCGAGCCCGGCATCGAGATCGCTCCGGCGCCGATGCGCGTCCCCTCGCCCGCGCCGGAGGAGGCGGCACCCGAGGCCGCTTCGGTAGCAGAGCCCGTGGCGGCAGCACCGGAGTCCGTCGCAGCGCCCGAGCCCGTGGCGGCACCTGAGCCCATGGCCGCGCGTGAGCCCGTGCCATCAACCGAGTCCGTTGCACCAAGCCACGTCGTGGCGACACCTGAGCCTGCGACCCCTCCGCCCGTACCCGTCCGCGTCGCCGGGCCGCTGCGCGCGGCCGCGCCTCGACGCGACCCCGAGACGAGAGAGGGCCATCGTGACGAGGCGCTCCAGGCCGCGAACGTGTCGCCGGTTGCGGCGCTGCTCGATCGTCTCGCCGCCCTCCAGACATCCGGCACGGGAGATCCCGAGAGACCCGTGCCGGAGGCGATCCTCGAGGTGTGGGCGTCGTGGAAGGAGCTCGACGAGTCCCTGCGTGCGGACGCTCGCCGCGACTTCGAGCTCGTGCTCGGCGTCGCGATGTCGGGCTATCCGGGCTCCTTCGAGGGGACCGATCTCGACGTGGATGCCAACGTCTTGAAGAAGGAAGAGCTGTGCGCGCGAGTCGACGGTCTGAAGCCGCGCAGCGTCGTGCCTCCTCCGCCCCCTCTCTCCAAGCCGCCGTCCGTCGACGACGTTCTCGCGCAGCTGCGGCAGTCGCTGTCGGGCTCGTCGACCGGCGCCGCTCCCGCCCGCGCGGAGGACGATCCGTGGCGCGGCGTGGAGCGCGAGCTCCGGCGCATCCAGGAGGCCTGGAAGAGGATCGGCCCTCTTCCCCTAGGCGCGGGGGCCGAGCTCGAGGAGCGATTCAAGGTCGCCTGCGCCGAGCTCAGGAAGCGCTTCGGCGTCTCCTAGCTCGCGGCGCTCTCGCTGCTACTGGCTCCGAAAGTCGACCGAGTCAACGCGGTCGCCGGCGTTGAACTTGATCGCGAGCCACGCCTTGTTGATCGAGAAGGGCTTCGTCCCCATCGCGTAGACGAGGGCGTAGCCCTTGAGACCGGGGTTCCTGGACGGCTCGCCCAGCTTGTCGATGACCTGCTCGCGCGTCAGTCCCTTGAGCCGCCCCCAGAGCACAAGGTCGAGATACATCCCCTGGCGCTGATCGCCTGGTCCGGGCCGCTTCCACTCGGCCGAGTCGAACGGCTTGAACACGGTCATGCGGATGCCGATCAGGATCGCGAAGACGACCAGCGGCACGAGCCAGCGGAGCGTCTTCTTGCTGAACGTGGAGCTCTCGAGGTAGTTGCCCACGGCGCCACGCGAATTCTACGCGCGCCCGGCGGTCGCCGATCAACCCTCCGGGTTCGGGCGCCGCTCGATCCGCCCTCCCAGCGCGCGGATCTTCTCGTCGATGCGCTCGTAGCCGCGATCGATCTGGGCGATGTTCTCGATGACGGTCTCTCCCTGCGCGGCGAGCGCCGCGAGCAGGAGCGCCATGCCGGCGCGGATGTCGGGCGACACCACGCGCCCGCCGTAGAGCGGCGACGGTCCGACCACCACCGCGCGGTGCGGGTCGCACAGCACGATGCGCGCGCCCAGGCTGATGAGGGAGTCGACGAAGTACATGCGGCTCTCGAACATCTTCTCGAAGAAGAGCACGGTGCCGCTCGCCTGGGTCGCGACCACCAGGGCGATCGACATGAGGTCGGAGGGGAACGCCGGCCACGGGCCGTCCTCGATCTGCGGGATGGCGCCGCCCAGGTCGTAGCGCACCGACAGCGCCTGCTGCTCGGGCACGATCAGGTCGGTGCCCCGGAGCTCGGCGGCGAGCCCCATCTTGCCAAAGGTCTGGAGGATCATCTGCAGGTGGCGGGCGGCAACGCCCTGGATCGTGATCTCGCCTCCCGTCACCGCCGCAAGCCCCACGAAGCTCCCGATCTCGACGTGGTCGGGCTGGATGCGGTGCGACGCGCCGCCGAGCTCCGAGACGCCGTCGACCACGATCCGGTTCGTCCCGGCACCCTGGATGCGCGCGCCCATCGAGACCAGCAGTTCGGCGAGATCCTGGACGTGGGGCTCGCACGCCGCGTTCCAGAGGATGGTGCGCCCGCGGGCGAGTGTCGCCGCCATGAGCGCGTTCTCCGTCGCGGTGACCGACGCCTCGTCGAGGAAGATCTCCGTTCCCTCGAGGGATGGCGCGAGCAGCCGGAAGCGCGCGCCCATCTCCACCTCGGCGCCGAGCTTCCCGAGCGCGTGGAAGTGGGAGTCGAGGCGCCGCCGGCCGATCACGTCGCCGCCGGGCGGCGGCATCGTGACCGACCCCGTGCGCGCCAGGAGCGGGCCCACGAAGAGGATCGAGGCGCGGATGCGCCGCGTCAGCTCGTCGGGAAGCTCCGACGACACGGCGTCGTGCGCGTGGAGCGTGAGGTCGCTCGGACCGTCCCAGCGCACCGAGACTCCCATCTCCTCGAGGATCGCGAGCATCACCCGGACGTCCGCGATGTCGGGGACGTTGGACAGGTGGATCGGCTCCGACGTCAGGAGCGACGCGGCCATGAGCGGCAGCGCGGCGTTCTTGTTGCCGATGGGCGCGACCGTTCCTCTGAGGGGCTTGCCGCCCTGGATGACGAACTGGGACATGGGAGCTCTGGGGGGACGTTCCTCCTCGAGCTCGACGAGCGCGAGGTCGGTGGCTTCGAGTCGGTGCGCGAGAGTTTGCATGACGGCAGGCGGTAAGAGCAAGTCGCGAGCCAGACCGCCCCGCAGCCTGATCTGACGCCGCTGCTGGAAGATGCCGTTGCGCGCCGGGGGGCGGGATCTCCTGTCGCGTGAGATCCCACGCGACGTGTGTCATTTCGAATGCGGTGGCGCGGGTGTGCCGCTCTCCTTCGGCTTGCCGCCGTACTTGGCGACCAGGCCGACGACGGTGACGAGAAGGGACGCTCATCGTTTGCCATGCGAGACACCTCCCGGCGAAGAGGTTACTCCCCGGTGCTAACATCGTCACGAGGTACGGACGTTGGTCGAGACGAGCATCATCGGAGTGGGACGCACGCCCTACGGAGCGTTTCCCGACCGGAGCCTTCACGACCTCGCGGCGGAAGCGTGCCGGGGGGCGCTGGCGGACGCAGGGATCGCGGCCGGCGACGTGGATGCGTTCTACCTCGGATGCTTCGCCGGCGAGGGATTCACCAAGCAGAACCACCTCGCTCCGTACGTGGGAGCGGGGCTCGGGCTCGGGCCCGTCCCGATGACGCACGTCGAGGGAGCGTGCGCGTCCGGCGGCACGGCGATCTACCACGCGGTCCAGGCGATCGCGGCGGGATTTGCGAGCACGGTGCTGGTCTGCGGCGTGGAGAAGATGACCGGCGTGACGACGCCCGAGACGACCGACATCCTGGCGGCCGCCGGCCATGCCGGACGGGAGGCTGGGTTCGGCGCCACGTTCCCCGCGCTGTTCGCGATGGTGGCCCGCCGCCACATGCACCAGTACGGGACGACGCGCGAGCAGCTCTCGCAGGTCGCCGTCAAGAACCACGCGAACGGCGCGCTCAATCCCTTCGCCCATATGCGCAAGCCCATCACCCTCGAGAAGGCGATGGCCGGGGCGCCGGTGGCGGAGCCGCTGAACCTCTACGACTGCTCGCTGATCTCGGACGGGGCGTCGGCGGTCGTGGTGACGACGCGGGAGCGCGCGCGCGACGCGGCGCGGCCGGTCCGCGTCGGCGGCATCGGCCAGGCCTCCTCGCGCTTCACGATGGAGGAGAAGACGGACATCACGAGCTTCGATGCGGCGGTGGAGGCGTCGCGCAGGGCCTACCGCATGGCTGGCATCGGCCCGAAGGACGTCAGCCTCTCTGAGGTGCACGACTGCTTCACCATCGCCGAGATCGTCGCCATCGAGGACCTCGGCTTCGTGAAGCGCGGCGAGGGCGGCCCGGCGAGCTTGGACGGTCTCACGGCGCTTCGCGGAAAGATCCCGGTCAACACGTCCGGAGGGCTCAAGTCGAAGGGTCATCCCGTCGGCGCGACCGGCGTGGGCCAGGTGGTCGAGGTCACCGAACAGCTCCGCGGCGCCGCGGGCGAGCGCCAGGTGCCCGGCGCCGAGATCGGGCTCACCCACAACATCGGCGGCTCCGGCGCGACCTGCGTCGTGACGGTGCTCTGCAGGGACTGATGCCGGCACCGGGGTTCACCTGTTCTTGCGGCCGCGTCTTCCTCTCCGCGGCGGCGTCGCCGGCCTGCCCTTCCTGCGGCCGCCGCGACGCCGTGGCCGAGACGACGCTCTCCGGCCGGGGCACGATCTACTCGTTCTCCCGCGTCCACGTGCCGACGCCGCGCTTCCAGGACAAGGCGCCTTACGTGCTGGCGCTCGTCGATCTCGCGGAGGGCGCGCGCGTCACGTGCCAGATCGAGACGGGCGATCCCTCATCGCTCGCGGTGGGGAGCCCCGTCGCGTTCGCCGGGATGACCGCGGGCGTTCCGATCTTCCAGCCTGCCTGATGGCGCGCGCCGCCAAGGGGAAGCCTCTCGAGGGTCGCGTGGCGGTCGTCGCGGGCGCCACCCGCGGCGCGGGCCGGGGGATCGCCTGCGCGCTCGGCGAGGCGGGCGCCACCGTCTATGCGACGGGTCGGAGCGTTGCCGGTCATCCCGCGACGCCGGGACGGTTCGAGACGATCGAGGAGACGGCCGCGATGGTGACGGCGCGCGGCGGCCGGGGGATCGCGGTCCAGGTCGATCACTCCGTCGAGCCCCAGGTGGCGTCGCTCTTCGGGCAGGTCAAGATCGAGCAAGGCCGGCTCGACGTCCTCGTCAACGACATCTGGGGCGGCGACGCGCTGACGGAGTGGGGCCGGCCGTTCTGGGATCTCTCGATCCCCAAGGGACTCGAGATGATGCGCCGCGCGGTGGAGACGCACATCATCACGAGCCGCCACGGCGTCCCGCTGATGCTCGAGCGCGACGCGGGGCTCGTCGTCGAGATCACCGACGGCGACTTCATGGGGTACCGCGGGAACCTCTTCTACGACCTCTGCAAGAGCAGCGCGATCCGGCTCGCCTATGCGATGGCGGCGGACCTCCGCGACAAGCACGTGACCGCGCTGGCCGTGACCCCCGGGTTCCTGCGATCGGAGGCGATGCTCGATCTCCTGGGAGTCACCGAGGCGAGCTGGAAGGAGGGGGCGAAGAAGGACCCGCACTTCGCCCAGTCCGAGACGCCGTTGTTCGTGGGTCGCGCGGTGGCGGCGCTCGCGGCCGATCCGAAGGTCTCGCGCAAGGCCGGCAAGGTGTGGGCGTCCTGGACGCTCGCGAAGGAGTACGGCTTCGACGACGTCGACGGGCGGCGGCCCGACTGGGGCACCTACATCGAGAAGACGGTGGCGGGCATCGTCAAGCGCGGGGCGCGGACCCCGTCCGACCAGTTCCTCCTCCTCGTCCGCTACTACCAGATCCATCTGGATCCCGCGCGGGCCGCGGAGGCCCGCCGGATCGCCGCGGCGCTCGAAAGGCCGCTTCCGAAGCGGCGCCCCCGCCTGGCGCCCAAGCCCGTCCCCGCGCGAAGACGGCGCTCGTGACCCTCGACGGCGACTGAGGCGGAGCGGGACGCTGTCGAGCCCGAGCGTCCGGGCCCTCGCTTCCGGCGCCGGCCGCATCGTTGCGGTGCAGGCTCCCGCTGGCGCGGCGCCTCCCGCGCGACGCGGCGAGCTTGCCGATCACGCGGAGCGCGCGCTCTCCGGCCGGAGTCTACCGGAGGGCTCGCTCCATGGGATTCACGCAAGTCAGGAGTGGGTGCTGGCGCGCGCCGTGAGGGCCGCCATCAGCTCTTCCCGGGTGAAGGGCTTGCGGAGGAGACGGTGGCGCCGCTCCAGGTCGTCGATGAACGCCGTGGTCTCGGCGGTCGTCTCGCCGCCCGTCATGAAGAGGGTCCGCCGCGCGAGCTCCGGTCGTTCCCGTTCGAGCGTGCTCAGGAGCTCCGAGACGTCCATGTCCTGGAGATGAACGTCGGAGAGGACCACGGCGAACGTCGCGCCGTCGCGGATCCTCGCGAGCGCGCTGCCCGCGGAGCCGTGGACCTCGGCGTCGAAGGCGCCGGCGATCATGCGGACGATGACGCGGCGGAGGAGGGGTTCGTCTTCGATGACGAGAACGGCGGGCTTTGCCATGCATGACCTCGAAGTTGGCCGCCGAGGGCCGATTGAGCCCTCGGCGGATGCTCGCGTCTACGGCTTCGGGTTGGGACCCTGCTCGCCGACGCCAGCCTTGACGTTGGTCTGGACCTTCACGCCTTCCACCTCCTTTCCGAGTTGGGATGGAAGGCGCCTTCCGGAGAAGCTCGGAGCTACCCTCTAGGCGACGGAACTAGGCCCCGCACATACATCTTTTTTTTCGATGCGCCGCGGACAGGCGGCTAGTTCGCGCGGAAGCCCTTGCGCGCGAGTGCGATCGCCTCGGCGACGCGGCTGCCCGCGGCGAGGGCGCGCTCGATCTCCGCGAGGGCGAGCCCGGCTTCCGTCTCGATCCTCGGGAGGCTGCCGAGGATCGCCAGCGCAGCCCGGGCGGCCTCCACCTGGCGCGCGAGGTCTCCGGCCTGGCCGGCGACGTGCGCCACGTCGAGCATCGCGTTCGCGGCGGCGCGAGGGTCGCCGGCGATCCGGAGCTCGTCGGACGCACGCTCCATCGTCTCGAGGGCTTCCTCGAAGCGGCCTTCGATCGCCATCGTCTCTCCGAGCTTCCAGGCGACGCGGGCGCGCTCGCGCGGGTTGCCCCGGATGGCCTCGTGGGATGCAAGGGACCGGAGGAGGCGTGCCGCCGGCCGTGGACGGAGCATCCCGATGAGCGCGAGGGCGATCGTCTGGAGCACCATGACCTCGCTCTCGTGGTCCCCGAGCTCGACGAAGCGGCGATGGGCCGACCTCGCGAGCCGGAACGCGCGTCGCGCGTCACCGGCTTGCCACTCGATGTTCGCGAGGGACCACGCCGCCTTCGCCTCCCCGGTGGCGTCGGTGATCCGCGCGAATCCCTGGCGGGCGAGCAGGAGGACCGCGCGCGCCTCGTCGAGGCGGTTCAGGTGCCGGAGCGATCCGGACCGGGCCAGGTTGACGCGGGAGAGCTCGTGCGAGGAGATCCGCTCCTCGATGGAGGCTTCTGCGTCCGCGTAGGCGCGCAGCGCCGCCGCATGATCGCCCTTCGTGCCCCACGCCGCACCTTCGGCGAGCCCGACGAGGGCGAGCGTCGGTCCCTGGAGGTGCCGCTTCATGGAGCCGTCCTCCAGGTTCGTCACCACCGAGCGCAGCACGCGGGCGAACCTCAGCACCGCGTCGGGATCCTCGTCGGCGTACCACACGGCGCGATCGGCGACTTCCCAGAGGAAGCGCGGATCGTCCCGATCGCGATGATCGAGAAGCGCGGACCACCACGACCGGTGGTGGGTCTCGTCGATCAGGCGGCGCGCCGCCGCGCGGAACCCTCTCGGCCTCGCGTCGGGAGGCGGGGGCGGCGGGGCGGGTTCGAGCGCGTCCGATTCGATCGCGATCGCCGTGCAGATCTCCGAGGCGATGTCGAAGTCCAGGCCGCAGCCGGGGCAGGTCGCGAGGTGCTCCTCGATCTCGGCGTGCCGCTCCGTCCCGACGATGGCCGGCCGTGTAGCGGAGGATGTCGTCGGCGTCCAGCCCGTCGATCGCTCCTCGTAGCCAAGCAGAGCGTCCGCTTGATCTTGGTGAGGCAACGCAGGACGGACGGTCCCATGCTGCCCAGCGGGATGGAGGCCGCGCGCGCGTACTCCGCCTGGGTCCGCTGGCGCAGCACGACGCTCCGGATCATCTCCGCGCACTTCTTGCCCACGCGGCCGAGCGCGGCCCGGACGTCGAGGCGTCCGATGAGGGCTTCTTCGTGGCGCGAGAGAGCGCGCGTGGCGGGCGGCTTCTCGCGGGCCAGCTCCTCGAGCCCGTCGCGCTCGCGTCTCTGGGTGCGGACGTAGGTCCGGCAGAGGCTCGCTGCGGCCCTGGCGAGGAATCCGGCGGGGGCATGGATCCTGGGCAGGTAGCGGAAGAAGTCGATCCGGACGAGCTGGACGATGTCGTCCGCATCGCACGCCGGGATGCGCTGGTGAACGAGGATCACCTTGCGCAGGAGCGGGAGGTGCTGGTCGAACAGCTCCTCGGCGGCGTCCATGTCGCCCTCCCTCGCGGCCTGGAGGAGATCATGAGATGCAACCAGGTCCGTTCGCATCTTCTCCATGCTATCGCGCCGGGACCGCGCGCGTCATGAGCCCGGAGGATGGACGGCGCCTACGTGACGCGGCGAAGCGGAGGACCGTCGTACTGCGACTGCGGGCGGTAGAGCTTGTGATCGTCCCACAGCTCGAGCACGTGCGCTCCCCACCCGTAGATGCGCGACATCACGAACATCGCCGTGAAGAGATCGGGCGCGAGCCCGAGCGCGGCGAAGACGGCGCCCTTGTAGAACTCGACGTTGGCCCGGATCCGCTTCCCGGATTCCGCGAATCTCTTCTCGGCGTGGGCGTCGACGGCGTGCAGCGTCCGCACGACGTTGCCCTGGCCCTTGAGGTCGCCGAGCTCGAGCGCGAGCTCGCGGAGGATGACCGCGCGCGGATCGACGACGCGGTACTCGCGGTGGCCGAGCCCCATGATCTTCTCCTTGCGCGCGAGCTTCTCGTCGACCCATGCCGGAGCCCGCTCCGGGGATCCGATCTCGAGCGCCATGCGGTACGCGGCCTCGTCCGCGCCCCCGTGAAGGGGCCCGTAGAGCGCCCCGACGCACGCCGACAGGGTCATCGACATCGGGCAGAGGGTGGAGGCCACCACGCGGCCCGCGAAGGTCGACGCGTTGAAGCCGTGCTCCATCTGGAGGATCTGCGTGACGTCGAGGATCGCCACCTCGCGATCGAGCGGCTCCTCGCCGGCGCGGAGCATCCGCAGGAAGTCGCGGTGGATGGGAAGCTCGGGGCGGGGCGAGAGGGGAGTGAACCCCTCGCGCAGGCGCGCCCAGGCCGCGACGAGGGTCGGCACCTTCGCGCAGATCGCGAGCAGCGCCTGCCTCTGCTCGGCCCTCGTGGAGAGCTTCTCGCGCCCCTTGGCGGCGACGCCGTCGAGGAGGGGCAGCACGACCTGGAGCATCGTCATCGGGTGCGTGTCGCGCGGCATCTGCCGCAGGACGGCGAGCGCGGCGGGGGGGAGCTCGCGGTGCGCCGCGAGGCAGCGCTCGATCGACGCGGTCGCCGGAGGGTCCGGGATCTCCCCGTCGAGCACGAGCCCCACGACCTGCGCGAACGAGCAGGCGACCACGAGGTCGCCGATGGGGTAGCCGCGGTAGGCCAGGACGCCCGCCTCGCCGTCGATGAAGGAGACGGCCGACGTGTCGGCCAGCACTCCCGCCAGTCCCTTGGAGATCGTCTTGGTGTCGGTCATGAAGCTCCTCCCGCCGGTGTTCCGCGACAAGGATAGGGCGGTCGCCGGTACAAGGGAAGTTAATAATGCTTCATGTAACATCAGCGTTGCTGATGATCGACCTCCACGCGCTGCGCGTCTTCAAGGCCATCGTCGACCACCGGGGATTCGCGCGCGGGGCGGAGGCGAGCTTCCTCACCCAGTCGGCGGCGAGCCAGGCCCTCCGGCGCCTCGAGGACGACCTCGGCACGGCCTCGTGCGCGGGCGCCCGCCGTCGCTCACGGCGGCGGGGCGCGCGTCTACGAGCACGCCGTGGACGTGCTGGCGCGCGCTCGATGCGGCGCGCCGCGACGTGGAGGAGATGAAGAAGGAGGCATGGGCGTGCTGTCGGTCGGCGCGTCTCAGGCGCTCTCGCGGGAGGTCCTGCCGCGGATCGTCGCCGCGTTCCACGAGCGCCATCCACTCGCGTCGTTCCACCTCCAGACGCTCCCGTCGCGCGAGATCATCCGCGTCGTCGCCGCGGGCGGGCTCGAGCCTGCCTCGGACCCTTCCAGAAGTCGATGGCGGGGCTCGCCGTCCATCCTCGGCACCCAGCGCATGGTGCTGTACGCGGGCCGCGGGAGCGGGACGCTCGCGTCGCTGCGCCGGTCGGGCGAGACGGCGCTGCGCGGGATCCCGTCGGTGACGTCGCACCTCGACGTCCCCGGAACCCGCGCGGGGGGCGGGCAGCTTCATGATCACTTCCGGACGGTGTGGAGGTCCACAGCCTCGACCTCCGCCTCTGGATGGTCCGCCTGGGCCTGGCGGTCGGCTACCTTCCCGGAGTCGGCTGGTCAAGCGCATCCGGCCTCGCGCGCCACTTCGTCCGGTCGACTGGCTCGCCTTCGGCATCATCGAGCGCAAGGTCGGGTTCTTCCATCGCCAGCGCCGCCCGGGCTCGAGCCCGGGCGGAGCTCCTTGCCGTGGCCGCGACGATCCCGGAGCTCCTCGGTGTAGGGGATTGCGCCGCCGGCGCTGATCGTCAGGACGCCTCGGATCGTGCCGCGAGCCGCCTCTGGAGCATCGATCTGGGCGAGGTCCTTGGGGCGGTTCGCGGCCCGCTTGCTCGCGATCACACGTTCGAGGGGCAGCACGCTGACGGTCACGCCGTCGATCTCGTAGCGCTTCGCACGCGCGTACTCGCGATCGAACGACTCGAGGCCGTGAGCCGACAGCACGAGATCGATCCGGTCGAGCCCTTCACCGCCCAGAGATGGGGGCTGAACGCCTAACCCGGAAGTGTAGAAGCCCCCCGCCGCTCGGGCGGCATCACGGAGCTCGGCCTCGACGACACGTTCGAGCCAGAGGTCCAGGTCCTGCGTGGTGCCCTGGGCCCCCTCGACCAGTGCCGCGCCCATCCCGACCAGGAGGTACCGGGTACCGAGCCTATCCAGCGCCGTCAGGAGCGCGCGCTCAGCGGGCGTGAGGGCGTATTCGGACACGGGTGAGACCGCGGCGAAGGCGCTCGGAGGGTGTCCGCTCGAGGGCGCGAAGGGCGTGGTAGATGTCGCCGGCATCGACGCCCGGATTCCGCGCGGCGATCGCGTGGGCCTTCCGCCAGAGTGCTTCGCTGTGAAGCGCCCAGGCACGCTGCTCCTGCGTGAGACCTTCGAGACCGCGCGGTTCGCCCACCAAGACATTATCGCCGAGCCGATCAGCGGACGAGGTCGGCGACCACCGCGCGGAGGCCAGTGGCGACGCGCGCGAGCTTCTCGAGGTCGCACTTCTCCGGCGTGTCGTCGCGCGTGTGGTAGGCGCCGTAGCGGAACGGTGCGGTGTCGGTCACCATCACGGCCGGATAGCCCTGCTGCCAGAAGGACCACTGGTCGGACCAGCCGATGCCCGGGATCGACGCCGGGGCGGCGACGCCCTCCGACGGGAAGGCGGCTTCCCTCCGGAACGTTCCGATGACGCGCCGCACGAGATGGCGCGAGCGGACGTCCCCGACGAAGCCGACGAAGTTGCCGGTCGACGGGTAGATGAGGCTGAACGGGAACGGATAGGCCTGGCTTCGCGGCGCGTCCGAGTAGCAGCCGAGCGTCTCGAGAGAGAGCATCGCCACGATCCGCTCGCCTCGCTCCTTGGAGGTTCGCGCGTAGACCAGGCTCCCCATCTCGGGCCCCTGGAAGTGGGGCGGCTCCTCGTTGACGAAGAAGACCAGCCGCAGCGTCCGCTGGGGCCTATCCAGGGGAGCGCGCGCGATCGAAAGGAGCGCGGCGACGCCGGTCGTGCTGTCGTTGGCTCCGGGGCATCCACGCACCGGCCGTAGTGCGCGCCCACGACGACGATCTCGTCCTTCTTCGACGACGCGCCCGGATCTCGACGGCGAGGTTCTCGCAGCGCACGCCCCGCACGTCGAAGCCCTGGCGCGAGACGGTCTGCCGGTCGCTCGAGCTCCGACTCGACGAAGGACGCCGCGGCCGCGAGGCTCGATGACCGCTCGACGTTGCGCTCGCCGATCTGCGTCGCCAACTTCTCGACGTCACGCCGCAGCGTGAAGGCCGCCGCGCGCTGGGCATCGGAGAGAGCCGGGAGCGCGCCTCGATGGCTCCGGCCCGGCATCCGGATCATCACGCTCCATGCGACGAGCACAAGGACGAGCAGTGCGGCAAGCCCGATCGGGAGCACGCGCCGCCTCACGACTCCGCCCCGGCTCGGGCGTGGATCCGCCACGGCTCCGCGGGGCCTCGTGCGCGAGCCGGCGCGCCCACGTCGTGGGGATCGCGGCGAGGTCCGCGGGCTCGACGCGATCGAGCGCGAAGCCCGCGCGGGTCGTAGTCTCCCGCGAGGGCCGCGAGCTTCCCCGGCGGACGGGGCGTCGATCCCGAGCCGCGAGAGCTCCGCGGTGTCCCGCGCGGAATCGATCGCCACGACCACCGAGCGCCGCCTTCTCCTGGCAGAGACGGCGGAGCGACCGGAGCACCGGCACGTCGGGCCCGAGCACCGCGCGGAGAAGGGATCCCCAGGGGAGCATCACCGAGAGCCGGTCGGCGGCGCCGTCGAGCTCACTTGGGAGGGCCTCCACCGCGGCGCGCACGAAAAGAGCGTTCGGCGCGCCTCCTCGTGCGGGCTTGCGCGCCGCCTGTCGAGAGGTTATGGCCAGCGCCGCGTGGCTCGCATCCATGCCGACGAAGAAGCGGCGCAGATCGCGGCGTGCCTCGGCGTAGGGGTAGCAGCCGTCACCGGTTCCCATGTCGATCGTGACCCTTCCGTCGAAGGATCTCAGCAACGATCAGATCTAGATTTGGTCAGAGCGCTCCAGGCGCTTGCCGCGAACGATGTCCATCGGAGTCCTCGCCACACGATCATAGCCGTCCGGTGGCCCGAGCCCCGGCCGGGCCTTCGGGGACGATCGCGGTCACGCGTCGCGCAGCTTCGTCGTCCAGATGTCGTGCGTGGTGTGGCGGAACGTGCGCTGCGGGATGTTACCCAGCGCGCCGCGATGGCCGACGCCGTCCTTCAGGACCTCGACGAGCGCGCCCTCGTCGAGCAGGCGCGGCGTGTCGAGCACGTCGCCGCGGCAGACCAGGAGATCGGCACGCTTGCCTGGGGCGATGGTGCCCGCGTCGTCCTGACCGATCTCGGCCGCGGCGAGCCCGGTCATGCCGTGCCACGCGGCGAGCGGCGCGAGCCCGTCCTTCACGAGCGCATCGAGCTCCATGTAGTTCCGGCCGTGCATTCCGGGCAGCACGGGATCGGTGCCGCCGAGGATCTTGAGACCGCCGGATGCCGCGTGCTGCACGGCCCGCGCATGGACCTCGGCGACCTTCTTGACCTTCTCCATGACGAAGGGCGACAGGCCTTCCGCGCGCGGGAGGAGCTGGATCACCCAGGAGGTCGGCGTGACGGTGAGGCCCTTCGCGTGAGCGCGCTCGACCAGCCTCTCGTCCATGAACGAGATGTGCTGGATGTCCGACACGCCATGGTCGATGGCGAGCGAGATGCCGTTCTTGCTGTGAGCGTGCGCGGCGACCTTCAGGCCGCGCGCCGCGGCCTCGGTGGCGATCGCCTCGATCTCCTCGGCGGTGAAGTCCTGGTGCTCGAGCCTGTCCGAAGGCGACGCGACTCCGGGGCTCGTGCAGATCTTGATGAGGTCCGCGCCGCACGCCGCGATCTCGCGCACGCGCTTCCGGCACTCCCAGGGTCCGTCGACCAGGCTGCTCGGGCGGCCGGGCTCGGGGCCCCAGAGCTTCGCCATCTCGCCGTGGCAGCGGTCGGGGCCGCGGAAGTCGGCGTGGCCGCCCGTCGTCGACAGCATGCAGATGGAGATCTTGAGGCGCGGCCCGATCATCACGCCCTCGTCCACCATCCGCTTCATGAAGTGGGTGGCGCCGCCGACGTCGCGCATCGTCGTCACCCCACCCTCGACGAGGGTCCGGTGGAGGATCTTCTCGACGTAGAGAAGCGATGCGAGCCCCGTCGTGCGCGCGCTGTCTCCGTCCGCCAGGCCCAGAAGCGTGACGTGGCCGTGGCAGTCGATGAGACCTGGCGCGATCGTGAGCCCCGAGCCGTCGACGACCGTCGCGGGCGCCAGCGCCCGTTGCGGATCGTGGGGCCGCATCGCGTCGATCCGGCCGTTCTCGATCAGGAGGTCCACGCGCTCGTGGATCGAGGTCCTCGCGGCGGACTTGCCGTCGTAGAGCTTCGAGACGTTGGCGAAGATGATCATCCGCTCATTCTAGCCGCCGCGTCGGAAGCCTCGGGTATCATGCCGGTGTCATGACCAAGACGCGCGCGTCGAGCCTCAAGAGGGCCATGGGCACATTCCTGATCCTCCTCTGCATCGTGACGCCGGCCTGCAAGAAGAAGATGTCGAAGCAGGAGATCGTGCAGAAGTCCGAGAGCATCAAGACCAAGCAGGAGCTCGAGAGGGTCCTGGGAAAGCCCGACGAGTACCAGCACCTCGCCAAGCTCGAGCGATGGATCTACCACGGCTCCGACGGCGACGTCACGTTCCACGTCGTGGGGGACCGCGTCATGTTCTCCGACACCCTGTCGGAGAGCGGCGAGAGCGGCGACCAGGACAAGTAGCCCATGGCCGTTTACGGACCGGCCTTCACGCTGGTCTACGAGCGCCACTGGTCGAGCTTTGCCCGCGCGGCGGGACCGGCGATCGCGAAGCTCCTGCACGCCGTGGGGATCGTGGAAGGGCGCGTCGTCGATCTGGGGTGCGGCACGGGCCACGTCGCGAGCGCGCTGTGCCGGCGCCGCTACGACGTCATCGGGATCGACGCGTCGCGGTCCGTGCTCGCGCTCGCGCGCAAGCGCGCCCCCGCGGCGCGCTTCTTCGCGAGCCGCATCGAAGGGGCCCCGATCCCGCGCGGCGCGGCGGCGGTGCTCTCCACCTTCGACACGTTGAACTACGTCCTGTCGCCGCGCGATCTGCTCGCGCTCTTCCGGAGGGCGCGCGCGGCGCTCCGGCCAGGGGGCGTCCTCCTCTTCGACGTGAACAGCACGGTGGCGCTCGCGCGTCGCGCGGGGAAGGTCGAGGTCCGGCGGCTCCCGCGCCTCTTCCTGGTGCTCGAGGGCTCCTACGATCCGGCCACGCGGCTCGGTCCGCTCAAGCTCACCGGTTTCGTGCGGGAGGGGAACCTGCACCGGCAGTTCGAGGAAGTCCACGTGCAGCGCGCTTACGACCCCGACGAGGTCGAGGAGCTGCTCTCGAAGGCGGGGTTCCGCCACGAGCGGCTGGGAGGGTATGCCGAGAGCCCCGACGTCAAGGGCGATCTGCGGGCCTTCTACCTCGCCCGCCCGGCGTGAAGCGCCCGGGCGCGTCCGGCAGCGCGATCCTCTACGCCGTCGCGATCGGCGTCCTGAGCAATGCGGCCATCGGCGCGGAGCGCGCGTCGTTCGTCACCATCCGCAAGCTCTACAACTGGAACACCGTCTGCCTTCCGGCGATCCTCTTCCTCGCGGCGCTCGCCATCCTGGTGGCCGCGCGCCGCAAGCTGGGCCGCGCCGCGATCGTGTTCCTTGCCGTGTCCGCGTCGCTCTTCCTCCTGCGGTTCTGGATGTCCTGGGTCGAGATGGAGTGGCTCGCGATCCGCTATGCGCCGATCGAGAGCTCCAAGGTGCGGCGGCCGCTGCGCATCGTCCACCTCTCGGACCTCCAGCCCACGCACGTCGGGTTCCACGAGGAGCACGTCTTCCGGAAGGTGCGTGCGCTCGCCCCCGACCTCCTGCTCTACACCGGCGATCTCATCCAGCCGCGCACCAGGGAGGACCGCGACCGGGAGCTCCCCAGGATGGCGGCGCTGCTCGCGACCGTGAAGGCGCCTCTCGGGAAGCTCGCCGTCCACGGCGACACGGACGACGCGATCCGGGGCGTCCCGGCGGGCGAGCTCGGCGGGCTCGAGCTCCTGGAGTCGTCGGAGAAGGTCATCCCCTTCGACGGTGGGACGCTCTCCGTGCACGGGCTCTCGCAGCGCGACTCCCACGGCCTCGCGAGCGACGCCGGCGTCGCGCGATGGCTCGCGGCGGCCGCGCCGGGCGCCTTCACGATCCTCATGGGCCATGCCCCCGACTACTTGCTCGCTCTCCAGAATCAACCCGTCGACCTCTGCCTCGCGGGCCATACCCACGGCGGGCAGATCGTCGTGCCGTTCTATGGTCCGCTCGTCACCTACAGCCTCGTGCCGCGGCAATGGGCGCGCGGCTTCCACTTCTTCGGGAAGACGCGCTTCAACGTCTCCGCCGGCGCCGGCGCCGAGCACGCGGCGGGCCTGCCGTCGATGCGCCTCTTCTGCCCGACGGAGATCACCGTCATCGAGGTGTTCCCGCGCCCGTGACGGTGTCTCTTCGCGCCCGTGCATGGTCCGATGTCGCCCTCGCCGCGCTCGTGATCGTCCTGGCCGACGTCCTCCTGTTCCACGTGGGCGTCTACCTGCCGTTCGTGAAGCCTGAGTCGTTCGGCGGCCGCGTCGACTTCACCGTCGGTCGCGACGTTCGCTCGCGGGCCGCCATGCCCGAGCTCTCGCGCGTGGTCGCCATCGGCGACTCCACGATGCTCGCGGGGATCGACGAGCCGCTCCTCGATCGAGAGCTCGCGCTGCGCGGGCTCGCCTGCTACGCCTTCAACTTCTCCGAGGGTGCGCTCTCGCCCCGGGGATGGGTTGCCCTGGAGCGCCGCGCGCCTCTCGGGCACGAGGTGAGGGTCCTCGTCGTCGGCATCTATGGGCCGACGCTCGCCACCTGCGGACCCCACACGATCGACGTGGCCATCGCGAAGTCTCGCCTCTCGCTCGGGGACGCTCTCGAGATGGCGGGCACCTACGCCGACGTCGAGACCCGCCTGGAGGTCGTCACCGGCGCGATGCTGCGCACGATCTGGTATCGCCTCGATCTTCGCGACCTCCTGGCCGACCCGAGGGGCCGGCGGCGCGACCTGGCGAGGATCGATGCCCAGAGACACGACCTCTCGCGCCGGAGGGTCGTCCTGACGGCGGCCTCGATGCCGCCCACGAGCCCCGGTGGGTTCCTGCCCGATGTTCCGCTCGCGATCGCGCCCTGCCACGCCGAGAGGATCGAGACGCTCGTGCGCCACCTCCGTTCGCGGAAGATCCCCGTCGTGATGGCGGTGCTGCCGCTGCCCTACATCGCCCGCCGCCAGCCGTGCGAGGAGCTGGGTGCGCTCACCGCTCTTTCCGAACGACTCGAGGCGCAGGGCGCCACCGTCGGCACGTTCGCGCCCCAGGAGCTCCTCAGGGAGCTAGAGCGGCCCGGCTACTTCCAGGACATGGCGCACATGAACGCTCGGGGTGCGCGGCTCTACACCCAAGCCCTGGCCGAGTTCCTGGCAGCCTGGCTGCCCGATGCCAGCGCGACGCCGAGCTAGTAACTCAATCCCCATGACGCGATCTTCGTGCGCTCGCCGGCCGCGCCGGCACGCATCTTCACGCCCCACAGCTTCGTGTCTTCCGAGATCTCCGGGCACGAGACGTCGACGACGAAGAACGGGACGTCTCCCGATGACGTGAAGCCCGCGTCGAAGGCGGCGTTCGCGGCGCGATCGTAGTCCGCGAACGAGACGTGGGCTTCGTGGCGGCAGTGCTTGCGCTGGTCGCCGGACGGGGCGTGGATCTCGATCTCGACGTCGACCTCCATGTGGAGGGGCCGGTCCCGCATGTCGGCCACCGCGCCGAAGAGCCGGGGGCCGCCCGGGGACGACACGACCCCGAGGATGTGGGCCTTGCCGAGCCGCCGATCCTGGTCGTCCTTGCTCTGCCACGCGGTGGAGAGGTCCGGACAGAGATCGGGGATCCCGAGACGCGCCGCGTGGTTCGCCGGTACGGCGTACCCCATCGCCTCGACTCCGGAGAGCTGACCGGCAACGACGCCGATGACGCGGCCGTACCGGTCGACGACAGGGGCGCCGGCGCCCCCTACGGGGATGGCGGCATCGATCTGGAGGAGCTTGAGATCGATGTCGGGTAGCTTGATCGGCGCGGCCGAGACGATCCCTCGCGTCACGGACGCCGACGACGCACCCTTCGTGACGGCGAACACCGCGATGGGATCGCCCGCGACCGCAGAGCCGGCGTCGCTGAGCTGGAAGCCCCGCGCCGGCTGTCGCGGGACCTCGAAGAGGGCGACGAACGTCGCGCGCCTCTCGTCTGCCGGAGGCAGGATGCGCTTTCCCTCGACGCGCCGCCCGTCCGGGAAGACGATCGCGATCGACGGGGCGTCTCCCACCGCTCCCTGGATCGTCAGCACGTGGATCGCGTCCATGAGGAGGAACGCCGTACCCGGGCGGCTGGATCCTCGATGCGCGCGACGGCCTTCGGGAAGTCGGGGAACGGCGGCGTCGAGCGTGGCCGTGGGGCTCGATGGAGACGGCGGTGACGGCGGGATGGTGGCGGGCGGCGGCTCGGAGGGCGATGAGGCGCGTCGACCCGGGCGGGCTCGGCGTCGAGGGGCGAAACGACGGCATCGTCATCCACGACGTCGCGCGAGGGTGCCGGTACCAGCGACAGGAACAGCTCCCCGGCCGCTGCCGAGAGCAGAAGGCCCATGGCCGCGGCGATCGCCCACCTGCGCGAGGGTCCGCTCTTGCTCCCGGAGCTTCCGCACTCGGGACATTGCCCGCCGGCGAGCTCCACTACCTCGGCGCAACCCGGACACCGTTCGAGCCTCGCCATCTCCCTAGTCCGATCCTCGCGCGGGCTCGAGCTCCGCGGCCCTGACCTCCACCTTGATCGCGCCCTTGTCGGCGGAGGCCTTGGGGCAGCCGGCACGGATCGCGAGCACCGGTTCCTGCGCGCCGAGCTTCACGCCATGCTGGCGGGCGGCCTCCTGGGCGGCTCGACCGAACGAATCGGCGCTGGCTTCGTAGCTCGACATGCACGACGTTCCGGGCGACTCGACCTTGACCGCGATGTCGATCGGCGCGGTCATCGGCTTGCCGTCCGCGTCCCGGACGGTCACGAAGATCAGCACGTCGCCAGCATCCGTCACGACACGTTCGATCTCGAGCGCCTTCGGCTCGTGGATCTGGAGCGTCGACGACGCGCGCTCGGCGCCGGTGGCGTCCTTCCACCGCGCGAACCCGCTGGTTGCGAGGCGGGCCGCCTGGGGAATCGGAAGGGACGAGGCGTAGTTGGAGACGGTGGCGAAGCTCGTGCCTTCGGCGTTCAGGATCTTGGCAGTGACGATGCCGACCACGAGCCCGTCGGCGTTCAGGACGGGTCCTCCGGAGCAACCCGGATTGACGGCCGCGTCGAACTGGAGGAATGCCGACGCGTGGCCCTCGAGGTAGATCGGCGCCGCCGAGACGACGCCCCGCGTCAGCACGGGAGTGTCGAGGCCGAGGGGGTAGCCCGCGGCGGTCACCGTTTCCCCGGGATGCACGCTCGCGGCATCGGTCAGCCTGAGCCACCTGTTCCACGCCATGGTCTCGGGGCGGTAGCTCGTCTTGATCTTGTCCGGGATCTGGCGCTCGAGGAGCGCGAGGTCGGCCTCCTCGAGACGCGCGACGACCGTTGCGGTGCCGTACGGTCCGCCGGATCCGAGCGTCACCGTGGACTCGCCCTTCACGACGTGCGCGCATGTGAGGATGTGGGAATCCTTGTCGACGTAGAAGCCGGTGCCGGTGCCGTCGCTGGTCGTGATGCGCACCAGCGCTGGCATGAGGTTCTGCTGCGGGTTGGAGAGCGGCTTCTCCAGCACCCCGAGGTCCTCGACGAGTGCGGGATCCGTGGGTCGCGCGGGAGATGGCGGCGCGTCCGCGGGGGGCGTGGATGGCGTCAAGCTCGCGGTGGATTGCGGTGCGGGCGCTTCCGGCGTGGTGGCGGTTCGAGGCGGCGGCGAGACGGCGGCGATCCGCGTCCTCTGCGTGGCGAGGGCGTACACGCGCAGCCCCACTCTCGCGTAGACCGGCACCGCGACGACGATGCAGGCGCCGAGGAGCCAGAGGTGCCAGCGCGACTCCGCCCGCAGCCGGACCCGGCAGTGCTTGCAGATCTCCGCCTCGCGCTGGACCGGGTTGCCGCAGGCCCGGCACGGCACCGTTCCGAAGGTGCGGCGCGCGGGCGCCGAGGGGAAGTCGGGCAGCTCCGGTCCATCCATGCGCGGATTGTACAGAACGGCGGCGATGCCGCGATCGCGGGGCCTTCAGCCGATCGCGGCGACGACATCGGCGCGCGAGGATGACCGAAGGCCGCGTGTCATGATGCGTGCTTCTGATGGCGACCCCTGCCATTCGGGCCGAAGCGTCCTCGGACGAGCCCCTGCCGGTTCGCGGCCACATCGATCGTCCCCACGGCTCGGAGCTCCTCCCGCGAGGCCCCGTCGTGATCCGGGGCTGGGCGCTCGGCCTGACGAGCCGCGTCTCGCGCGTCGAGGCGCGCGTCGACGGGCGCCTCCACGGGTACGCGGGGCTCGGGCGCGTGAGGTCCGACGTTGCCGCGGTCCTCGAGGACGCGGAAGGCGAGCTGTCCGGATTCGAGCTCCGGTTCGACGGACGCGCCCCCGACCTCAGGGCGGATCGCGCGTGCCTCCTCGTGCGCGTGACGCTGTGCGACGGGACGGCGGCCGAGTTCCCGCCGATCGACGTCGCCTTTGCTCCCCGGACGGCGTCGAGCGCGGTGTCCGGACCGGACCGCCGCCGTCGCTCGTGGAGCGCCGGCGCGGCCGCACGCATGGCCTTCCGGAAGGTCCGCCTCCTCTGCGTCGCGCGCAGCCTCGATTGCGGCGGATCCCAGCTCCGGCTGAAGGAGCTCGTGGAGCACCTTCACGCCCGGTCCCGCTTCGCCTGCACCGTGGTCGCGCCTTCGGATGGTCCGCTGAGAGGCGATCTCGAGGCAGCGGGCGCGGCCGTGCGGGTCCAGCCGCTTCCGGTTCACGACGCCGGGGCCTACGACGCGGCGATGTCCGGACTCGAGGAATGGGCGGCGGGACGCTTCGACCTGGTCCTTGCGGCCACGCTCTCGTCGTTCCCCGCGGTGGAGCTCGCCGAGCGGCTCGGGGTTCCGTCGGTGTATCGCATCGGCGAGATCGAGCCCCTGGCGTCGGTGGCCTCTTGGCTCTCCGAGACCTTGCATCCGGCGATCGAGGCGCGTGCCGAGGGCGCTCTCGACCGTGCAACCCTGCTCCTGTTCAACTCGGAGGCGGCACGGCGGACCCACCGCCAGCGCGGGGGCATGCAGGCCTGCGAGGTGATCCCGAGCAGCGTCGACGTCGCCGGCGCGCGCGCGTTCGCATCGTCGACGGACCGCGCCGCGTGCCGGGAGCGGCTCGGCTTCGCGCCCGACCGGCGCGTCGTCGTCTGCGCCGGCACGATCTGGCCGGTCAAGGGTCAGGCGCTGCTCGTCTGGGCGCTCGAACAGCTCCGGCACGTCCATCCCTCGCTCGCGTGCGTGCTCGTCGGCCAGCAGTTCGATCCCTATGCCGAGGCCTTGGGCCGCTACGTCGTTCGCCACGACCTCGAGGAGCAGGTGCGCCTCGTGCCGTTCACCGACGACCTGCGGCCGTGGCTCCACGCCGCGGACATCGCGGCCTGTCCCTCCGAGAGCGAATCGATGCCCGCAAGCGTCCTCGAGGCGATGGCGTTCGGCGTGCCGATCCTCGCGGCGCGCGTGGGCGGCGTCCCGGAGGCCGTGCAGGATGGAGCGAGCGGCTGGCTCTTTCCTCCGAGCGATCTCGGTGCCCTGGTCGCCGCGCTCGACCGTGCGGCGCGTGCGTCGCCCGCGGAGCTGCGAGCCCTGGGTGACGGCGCTCTCCGCGCGGTCGCTGCGGCGCACGATCGCCGCCACGCGCTGCCGAGGGCGGCGACGCTCCTCTGGCGCGTCGCGCGGAGCCGGCGGGCGGCCACCGGAAGCGGCGATACCATCGGCTCATGAGTCACCCACGCCCCGCCGCCACGCTGATCGCGCTCCTCGTCGCAACCTCGGGATGGGCCGGCGAGCTCACCAAGGCGTACTTCTCGGCGACGACCGCCGGAACGTGGGCGCGCTACCAGATGAAGACGGAGGGGGTCGGCACGGCCACCTACACCTACCACCGGCTCGCGGACGACGGCGGGCGCATGAAGATGGTGCTCGACGTTGTGTTCGTGACGGGCGCGTCGGAAGGCTCGTGGTCGAAGAGCACGTACGTGCTCTCGAAGAAGTTCGACGTGGCGCGGGACTTCATGGACTACGGGCAGTTCACCGAGGAGCTGGTCCTGGAGGCCCCCGGCTCCGGGAAGCTGGTGCAGGACGCGGGGACGATCAAGCTCATCCGCGAAGGAGGCTACACCTTCAAGAACACGATGACGTTCAAGGGCAGCGAGAAGGTCGACGGCCACGACTGCGATCGCTACGCCTACGCGACGCGGTCGGGCGGTCCCAACCCCACCTTCGAGACAGGCGAGCTCTGGCTCGACCCATCGGTGCCGTTCGGCATCGTGAAGCAGGTGGCGACCGGCAAGAACGACGCGGGCACGTTCAACGCCCGCTACGAGATGCGGCTCCTCGGTTCGGGGACGGGGGAGCCGCCCGCGGAGAAGACGATCCCCGCGACGGCGAAGGGGAAGGTCGGTGCCCCGGCGCAGGGCGGTAGCCCCGCCGGTGGGCTCGCGGAGGCGTTCAAGAAGGGCAGCGTCGCGATCTCCGTGACGGTCGCCGATGGGAGCGGCGGCCGGCGGGTCTCGGTGACGCTCACGAACCAGACGGACGCGCCGCTCTCGATCGAGCTTGCCGAAGGGGAGACGACCGTGCCCGCGGGCCTGCTGCTCGGAGAGCTGACGCTGATCTCCGGCGCGCGCCGGACGATCGCGATCCCGGCGCGCGGGACGTCGGAGCCCGTCGAGCTGGAGCAGGGCGGCCCGAAGGGCGCCACGAACGGCAGCTTCGAGATCGTGCGCGACGGCGACTCGGTCGTCTTCCGCGGGAAGGCGTCGATCGGCAAGCTCGCCGAATGAGCAGCGGCGGATGGACAAGCCCCTCCGGGTGAAGGATCCGAGCGTGTGCGCGGCACCATCTGCCAGGTCGGGATCGGGTCGTTCCGCCGCCGCCTTCCGGTGAGGCGCTGGGCGTTCCGTACCTGCCTCGTCATCGTCGTGCTCGGCGCGAGCGAGGCGGCCGCCCGGGTGGGGCAACGTATCCTGGAGCGGCGGGGGGTTCCCTACAGCCCGGTCTTCGCCCGAGCTCTTCCCACCTACGCGCGCGACCGCATCGAACGCAACCTCGCCTCCCGTGGCGGTTACTTCACCTTCGATCCCTACACGGGCTGGACGATCGCCGCGGGATCGACGCTGGGTCCCTACTGCGCGGACGACCTGGCGCGTCGAGATATCGGAGCGCAGGCCGGAGATGGCCCCTCGATCGCTGCGTTCGGCGACTCCTTCACGCACGGCGATGGCGTGGCTGGATCGGAGACGTGGACCGCCATGCTGGCGACGAACGGCCGCTTCGTTGCCAACTATGGCGTCTCGGGATTCGGCGTCGACCAGGCGTTCCTCCGTTACCGCGAGCGGGAGGGGGGGCTCCGTGCGGACGTCGTGATCATCGGCATGATGTCGGAGAACGTCTGTCGCCACGTCAGCTCGTTCCGTCCCTTCTACACGCTGGACCACCTCGCCTACGGCAAGCCCAGGTTCGAGCTCTCCGGTGACGGGCTCGTTCTCGTGCCGAACCCGCTCGCGCGCCGGGAGGACTACGAACGTCTCCTGAGCGAGCCCGCCGTCGTGCTCCCGCGTCTCGGAGAGCACGACCAGTTCTACGCGACGCGCCCCCATCACCGCCGCTACGACGCGGTCGCGATCCTGCGGTTCTTCAAGACCGTATGGGCGGCTCGACAGGCCCACTCGCCAGGCAACCGGATCCTCGACGGTCGTGGATGCTACACGGAGTCCTCGACGGCCTTCGCCGTCACCGCGCGTATCCTCGACGTCTTCGCCTCGCTCGTGCGCGCCCGCGGTGCCACGCCGATCGTGGTCCTGTTCCCGACCCTCGAGGACGTTCGCAGGCGGATGACGACAGGTGTCTCGACCTACGGTCCGCTCGCGTCCTGGCTCGACGAGCACGGCGTCGAGTACGTGGACGTCCTGCCCGACCTGTGCCACGACGACCCGGCCAGGTTCTACCGTTGGGATGGTCACTTCTCGGTCGCCGGGAACGCCGTCGTGGCCGCTGCTCTCGAAACGCGGCTGCGCGGCATCGCGGTCAGGGCCCGGTGATGCGTTCGGGGCGGAAACGCCCTTCTTGGTCCGGAGCTTGAAAGACCGGCCGCCGCGGACGTAGCGTAGGAGCGTGAATGACTTCGCGCGCGACCCGGACGCTTCCGTCGATCGCGCCGCGGCGCGCGTCCTGTTCGATCGGTTCCGCAAGGACTTCCTGGGCCTCGCGTGCCGCGATGCGGTCGCCGATCCCGAGCGCACGGAGAAGCGCCGCGTCTACCTCGACACGGGCGCGACGGCGCTGATGCCGCGCGTGCTGCACGAGGCGATCGGCGCCTACTGCGGCCGCGCGCTCGGCAACAGCCACTCGAGCGCTCACCGCGCCGCGCGCGCGACGTCGCGCGAGATCGCCTACGCGCGATCGGCGGTCGAGAAGTTCGTCGCGGCCGATCCGGCTCGCCACGTCGCGCTGTTCGCGGGCAACGGCGCGACCGGCGCGCTCAACCTGCTCGCGGACGCGCTCTTCCCCGCGGAAGTGCGCCTGCTCTTGCGCGGCGCGCGCATCAAGGACCAGGAGATCCGCGATGCGCTCGGCGGCGTTCGGGAGGCCGCGCGGGAGCGAGGCGCCGATCGCGCGGCGATGCTCCGGAGGAACGTGGTCGTGGTGAGCCGGATGGAGCACCACTCGAACATCCTTCCCTGGATGCGCGCCGTGGGCTCGCGGAACCTCCGGTTCCCGGAGCTCACGAGGGACGGCCGGCTCGACGTCGCGGACCTGGCGCGCATCCTCGAGGCCGAAGGGGATCGGGTGCGCGTGGTGGCGCTGACCGGCGCGTCGAACGTCACCGGAGTGCTGAACCCGATCCGCGAAGTGGCGCGCCTCGCCCACGCCGCCGGTGCGGAGGTGGTGGTCGACGGAGCGCAGTGGGCTCCGCACGCCCGCATCGTCATGCACGATCCCGCCGATCCCGCGGGCGACGTCGACCACCTCGCGCTCTCCGCCCACAAGCTCTACGCGCCGGGATCTCGTGGCGTGCTCGTGACGACGCGGGAGACCTTCCCGGGCCCCGACGCGGTGGGGGTGGTCGGCGGCGGCATGGCGGACGTCGTCTCGGTCGCCGGATTCTCCGCGTCGCCCGACGTGACGCAGCGCGAGGAGGGCGGAACGCCGAACCTGACCGGCTCGATCGGCATCGGCGTCGTGGTCGAGGCGCTGTCGCGCTTCGGCATGGAGCTCGTCGAGGAGCACGAGCGCGGGCTCGTCGCCTCGGGGCTCGAGCGGCTCGATCGGATCCCGGGGGTCACGCTCTACGGGCCGCGCGACGTCGCGACCGCCCCCCGCGTCGCCGTCTTCTCCTTCAACGTGGGCGACCTCCCGCACGGCTTCGTCGCAGCGGCGCTCTCGGACGCCTGCAACGTCGCGGTCCGCAATGGCTCCTTCTGCGCGCAGCTCTACGTGCGCCACCTCCTCGGCGGCGGCGATGCCGAGGCGCTGCTCGACGCGCCGATCGGCGGCTGCGGGACGCTCCCGGGCCTCGTGCGCGCGAGCTCCGGTATCTACACCGACGACGACGACCTCGCGGCGCTCGAGGACGGCATCCGATACGTGGTCCGGAACGCCCAGGCGCTCGCCGCCGAGTACGAGGTCGGACCGGGAGGGGAGTTCGTGCACAGGGGCCTCGGGCGCAGCACGGCCTTCGAGATCCGCTCCGAGGTCGATCGGTACTTCGATTCCTAGCTGGCGATGGGGATCGGCGGCGCTGGCGGGTACGTCGCTCGCCTTCGGCCTGTTCGCGGCGGCCGTGGCCGGCGAGAGGCCGCGCTACGGCGGCGAGCTGCGCCGGGTCGTGTTCGCTCCGATCGTCACCACCGATCCGGTCAAGGCCGCGACTCCCGAGGAGATCGAGGTCGTCAAGAACGTCCACGCCACCCTCGTGACGCGCGGTGCCGGCGGCGCGTTCGTGCCCGCGCTGGCCGAGAAGGTCCAGCTCCCGACCGCCGCGGCGCCCGTCCTCGCCCTGACCCTTCGCGAGGAGCTCGTCTTCCACGACGGCGCGCGGCTCGGAGCGGCCGAGGCGAAGGCCAGCCTGGCGCGGCTCGTGACGTTGCGTCCGGAGCTGGCGAGGCTGCCTGGCTGCGCCGGCCTCGGCGCGGCGCGGGTCGTGTCGCCGCTCGGGCTCGAGATCGACGCGCTCCCCGGGGCGGCGGGGACGCTGCTCTCCGTCCTGGCCGATCCCGTCGCGTCGATCGCGAGCGCGAGAGGCGACGGGGAGCCCGTGGGCGCCGGGCCGTTCCGGATCGCCGAGCGGGCACCGACCCGGATCCGGCTCGTGCCGTTCCTGCGCCACTTCGCGGGCCGTCCCTATCTGAACGCGATCACCATCGAGGCGATCACCGATCCCGCTGAGAGCCGCCGCACGCTGCAGTCCCAGAGCTGGGACGTCATCGATCTCCCCGCGGCCGCCGACGCGCCGTCCCAGGCCGGCGTGCTGTCGAGCGGCGAGGAGACGGCGCTGCTGCACGTCAATCCTGCGAAGCCACCGGCGGGCATGCCGGCGCTGCTCGCCGCCCTCGACAAGGCCGATCGCCAGGGCATGGTCGACGTCATCCTGAAGGGGCGCGGGTCGGTGGCCTCGAGCCTGCTCTCGGAGACGCTCCTTCCCGTGGCGAGGCCACCTCGCCCCGCGGCGGCTCCGGCGCCGACGGCCGCGACGCGCCTCGAGATCATCTACCCCGCGAACGACGCGGACCTCTCGCTCGCCGCCGAGCGCGTCAAGTTCGAGCTGAAGGGGACGCTGCAGATCGACCCTTCGCCCCTGCCGCTCGATCGCTTCCTAGAGCGCATCGCGCGCGGCGAGTATGCCTGCGCGCTCCAGGCCGCCTACTTCGAGCCGTCGAGCCTCGCGGTGCAGGTCGCGCGCGCCCTGGGCAGCGACACGCCGTCGTCGCCCGCCGCCGCCTCGGCCGACGACGCGAAGATCGTGACCGGCTGGCTCGCGTCGATCCCCGCGCGCGTCTACCTGTTCCACCGGCCGAGGCGCATCCTCGTGCGCGAAGGCCTGCGGGACGTCATGGCCGACGGCGCACCGCGCTACGACGATGCCTGGCGTGACCGCACCCCTTAGCTCCGGACGCCGGCGCGGCGGGCTGCGCGCGCGGCTGACCCTCGCCTTCGCGCTCTCGTCGGGCATCCCGCTCGCCATCATCCTGGCGCTCGCGCTTCCGTTCGCGGGACGCCAGTACGAGAAGGGCCTGCGCCAGGAGATCGAGCGCGCGGCTCAGGATGCGGATGCGACCCTGGCGCGTGTGCCGCGCGACGTCACGGCCGCGATCGGCGAGCTGATCTCGTACGAGCCGGTGGCCGATGATCTCAAGCGCGATCCCGCGGACCTCCTCAGGATGGTCAGCCGCGAGACACCGCACCTGCGCTTCGGCCTGGATCACGTCTTCTTCATCGGCCGGGATGGCCGCTACCTCGCCAACTCTCTCGAGGTGGGCAACACGGGCGTGCCCACCCCCGAGGAGCAGGCGGACTTCGACAAGGCGCTCGACGGCAAGGAGAGCGTCCGGTGGGTCCGGCCGGGGCCAGCCGGCGTGCCGATCGTGTACGCGCTGGGTGCGCGCGACGTGGACGGCATCCGGGTCGTCGGCGCCCGCGCCTTCGGGGCCGCGTTCCTCGGCGACCTCCGCCGCCAGCACAAGACGATCTCCTACGTCATCGTTCCCGCCGCCGGCTCGCCTCTGAGGAACGCGATCCGCGCCGGCGACGACACGGCGCCCCTGGGGGCAACCGACGCCGAGGTCGAGGAGCGTTACTTCCGCCGCGCGATCGACCTGACCCATGCCGGGAGCAGGGTCGTGCTGCTCCTGCTCGAGAGCAAGGCCGAGCTCGCGTCGTTCCGGCGCCTCATGCTCGGGCTTTCGGGCGCCTACCTGGGCGCGGCGATCGCGCTCTCGATCGTGGTGGGGTACGTCCTGTCCCGTCGCATCACCGATCCGATCGCGCGGCTGGTCGACGCGCTCGCGGAGGTCGCCGGAGGCAACCTCGACGTGCGCATCAGCGTGCCGGAGGGTGCCGAGGAGATCGCGCGGCTCGAGGAGGCGTTCAACCGGATGGCGAGCGACCTGAAGGAGAACAAGCAGAAGCTGCTCCGCGCCGAGCGCGTTGCCGCGTGGCAGGAGATCGCGCGCCGGCTCGCCCACGGGATCAAGAACCCGCTCTCGCCGATCCGGCTCGCGATCGAGAACTGCCGCAAGGCCTACGACCGGAAGATGCCGGAGTTCGACGAGATCTTCCGGGAGGCGAGCGACGCCGTGCTCGAGGAGGTGGAGAAGCTGCGGCGCATCGTGGAGGAGTTCTCGCAGTTCGCGCGCCTCCCCAAGCCGATGATGACGCTCTGCGACCTCAACGACGTGGCGCGCGGCGTCCTGAAGCTCCACGCCGGCGCCGCGTCCAGGGTCGCGCTGCGCGAGGACCTCGATGCGACGCTCCCGTCGTTCTTCTTCGACCAGGACCAGGTCCATCGCGTGCTGGTCAACCTCGTGCAGAACGCCATCGACGTCTCTCCATCCGGTGGCGACGTCGTGGTGGCGACGCGCCGCATGGGCGAGGAAGGGCGAGCGCTCCTGACCGTCACCGATCACGGCCCGGGCGTCGATCCCGAGATCCGGGACCGCCTGTTCGCCCCCTACTTCACGACGAAGGCCCACGGCACCGGCCTCGGCCTCGCCATCTCGGCGCGCATCGTCGAGGAGCACGGCGGCTCGATCGCCGCGGCGCCCGCGCAGCCCGGCACCACCTTCACGGTCAGCCTCCCGCTGCGCGCGGTCCCTCCGAACGCAACACCCACGGAGATCCCGCGCCTCCCTTGATACACTTTCGGCCCTGATTCGCCGTGCTGGGAGCTCCCGCGTGATCCGATCCACCGCCCGACTCATGACCGTCGCGTTGCTCGCGACACCTGCCTTCGCCTTCACCGAGGCCACCTACAAGTCGGTGGCGGAGAACTCGCTCCGGCTGGCCCCGCCGACGCTGGCGCACATCGCGGACCGGCAGCGCGACCGCCTCGTGGCCGGCGCGCTGATGCCGCTCGCGACCGAGGGTGGCGCCGAGCACCTGGCGGCGCCGAAGGGCGTCCTCGAGCAGAAGGTCAAGGACCAGACGGAGCGCGTCATCCAGATGATCGACGCCCACGCGTCCTTCGAGGACATCATCTTCGAGGTCGGAGTCCTGAGCCACTACGTCGCGGACCTCGACAACCCGCTCAACACCGGGACCGGGGATCCGCGCTACGAGAAGGTGCGCAAGGACTACGAGAGCTACATCGAGCGCAGCGTCCCGAAGTTCACCCTCACCTTCGGCGGTCACACGTCGCAGGAGCTCCGCGACCGGGACGTGCTCGGGTTCGCGAGGTCCGTGTCGAGCCGCTCCTCGTCCTTCGCGCCGCAGGTGACCCAGTCGTACTACCCCGAAGGCGCGATGGTGAGCTCACGCACCTTCGACGACCGGCACACCGCGTTCGGCATCGCGTCGCTCTCCTACCAGAACGCGATCGGCGACTGCGCGCGGCTCTACGTCTACATCTGGCGAGCGGTGAACGGCGACCTGCGCGGGACGCCCTTCCTGGAGACGGTGCCCACGACGAAGAAGTCCGGGCCTTCGCACAAGTGGGCGAAGTGAGCTCCGCCCGCGCGAGGCGCGCCCTCATCTCCTGCCACGACAAGAGCGGCGTCGCCGAGCTCGGGCGCGGTCTCGCCGAGCTTGGGTTCACGCTGCTGTCGACCGGCGGCACGGCCCGGCACCTCCGCGAGGCCGGCCTTCCGGTGACCGACGTCTCCGACGTGACGCGCTTCCCGGAGACCCTCGACGGCCGCGTCAAGACCCTCCATCCCGCCGTCCACGGTGGTCTCCTCGCCCGCACGACGCCCGAGCACGAGAAGGCGATCGCTGACCTCGGGATCGAGCGGATCGACGTGCTCGCCGTCAACCTCTACCCGTTCGCGAAGGTGGCGGCCGATCCCGCCGCGACGTTCGAGACGCTCATCGAGAACATCGACATCGGCGGACCGGCGATGCTGCGCTCCGCCGCCAAGAACCACGAGTCGGTCCTCGTGCTCGTCGACCCGGCCGATTACGGCTGGGTGCTCGAAGCGTTGCGGGGCGGCGGAGTCGGGAAGGACCGTCGCCTCGAGCTCGCGCTCAAGGTCTTCCGGCACACCGCGGCCTACGACGCCGCGATCGCCGCTCGCCTCGGCCAGCAGGTGTCGCTTCCGGCCCAGCTCTTCCTCCCGCTCGAGAAGGGGCTTCCGCTGCGGTACGGCGAGAACCCCCATCAGGCCGGCGCCTTCTACCAGGAGATCGGGCGTGGGGCCGGGTTCGACGTGCTGAAGGCCGGCAAGGAGCTCTCCTACAACAACCTCCTCGACGTCGACGCCGCGGCCACCATCGCGCGCGACGTGGGTGGCACGGCCGCGATCATCATCAAGCACGGCAATCCCTGCGGCGTCGCCCAGGCCGAGGACCTCGCCGAGGCGTACCGGCGGGCCCGGGATGCCGATGCCGACAGCGCCTTCGGCTCGATCGTCGCACTCACGAGCGCGCTCGATCTCGCGACCGCACAGGCGATCGGCGAGACCTTCGTCGAGGTCGTCGTCGCTCCCCGCATCGCCGACGACGCCCGCGCGGCACTCGCATCCAAGAAGAACTTGCGTCTCGTGGAGATCGGCGTGCTCCCGAAGCGCCGGTTCGAGATCCGCGCCGCGCTCTCGGGCTACCTCGTGCAGGAGCCCGATGACACCCCGGAGCCCGGCCTCGTCGAGCCCCCGTCCCGCGTCGTCACGCGCCGCACCCCGACGGACGCCGAGATGCGCGACCTCTGCTTCGCGTGGACCGTCTGCCGCCACGTCAAGTCCAACGCCATCGTGCTCGCGCGCGATCGCGTCACGGTCGGGGTGGGCGCCGGCCAGATGAGCCGCATCGATTCGGTGCGCATCGCCGTCTCGAAGGCCTCGGAGCGCGCGCGCGGATCGGTGCTGGCGAGCGACGCCTTCTTCCCGTTCCCCGACGGCATCAGCGCCGCCCACGACGCCGGCATCACCGCCGTCGTCCAGCCGGGCGGCTCCATGCGCGACGCCGAGGTCCTGGCTGCCGCCGACGAGCTGGGCGTCGCGATGATCTTCACCGGGCGGCGCCACTTCAAGCACTGACGCGTCCTGACGCGATCCCGCTTCTCAGGGGGTCGCGGTCGTCACCGTGGAGTGGGAAGCGGAGGGCGCGGGCCACGCACCTCGCACGGGCATCCCCATCAGGGTCGTTCCAGGTGGCATGGCGCCGGTGGGACCCGCCACGCCGTAGGCTGGGCTTGCTGGCACGGGCGGGTACAGCGTCTCCTCGATCCAGTCGACGACGCTCGCGACGGGGCCGATCTCGCCCAGGAACGAATAGCGCACGTTGGCCAGAGCATCCTGGGACACGATGGCTCGGCCGCCGCTCCCGCAGATCTCGGCGATGGCATCGGACGTTCCCTGGCTGACAGGAGATCGACCGCCGCGGCCGAGGACGGAGGACGCATGGACGGCGAGCACGAGGGAGAAGGCCGCCGTCAGCGCGGCCACCCGCTTCAACCTCCCGGCGCGCACGGCAACGCAGTCCTTGGTCACGATCCGCCCGTCCAACCTCCGGTAGAGCCGCAGGCAGACCCGTCCCTCGTGGCTGGCGATCAGCGTCTCGGCCTCATCGCGGGAGAGCCCGGCGATGTTGTAGACGTCGAGCCTGCACGCGCCGCAGTGACGCACCCGGTCGTCGCCGGGCATCGCGTCCCAGTCGGCGGGGCACGGCGAGGGGATGCGCAGCATCTCGAGGTCGAAAGCGGCTTCAGGCATGGCGGCTCCTTTCCGCCTTCGACAACCGCCAGGCAGAAACGTTCCATCGCCCTCGGGGCAATCGATTCCGCGATGGTGATCGTGGCGACGAGCCCAGATGGGCTCCGTCAGGCGACGAGCTGGAAGCTCGGTCGCGGACCGCGGACCTTTGTGTCCGCGCTAGGCTATCGCGCGCACGGGGGAGGATGATCTTGCGTCACGACCAGGTGTACAGGGAGCTGGGGCAGCGCTATCTGGGCGGCTCCGTCACGGGAAAGGACGGCGTTCCCGAAGAGCAAGTGATCCTCGCCGAGTCGCGGCTCGGCTTCGCTTTGCCGTGTGCTCTTCGTGACTACTACCTCGTGCTGGGCGCCGTGCCCAAGCTCAACCGGGTCCACAACAGGCTTCTCGCGCCCTCCGAGCTTCAGCCCGAGGAAGGCTTCCTCGTGTTCCTCGAGGAGAACCAGGGTGTCGTGTCGTGGGGGATCCCGCTCTCCATTATTGCGGAAGAAGACCCGGTCGTCTGGCAGCGCACCAACACGCCTCCCTTCAGGTGGTTATCGGAAGAGAAGACGTTCGTGGCTTTCCTCGAGTCTATGTTCACCTGGTATGCAGAGGGAGGGGTGCTCCCTTGACAGCCTCCGGACTGGTTCTGGACCATCCTGGAAGAGCCGAGGCCGATCGGTGGAAGCTCGCGGACTTGCTCGAGGCGAACGCGGCCTCCCATCTCGAGCACATCGCACGCCTTCACCGGCAGACGGAAAGCAGGCACGAGCGCCGGATCCCCGCGATGGACCTCGGAGGTGCCGATGACGCGTACCGCGGCTTCCAGGGACCCGAGCCTGGTCGCCTTCGCGGTATGCGAACGGCGCTTCGGCCAAGACCTCTTCGAGCGTCTTGCGATGGAACAGTTGGGCGACACGAACCCGAGATCGTCCGACTCGCGGCCGTGAAGCCTTCCGGTCCCGTCCAACCGCCCCTTCCGTACAAGACCCGCGGCGGGAAGCGTGAGGGGGCCGGCCGGCCGCGTTCCGGGCGAGGCGGCGTGCCCCATCGCGCGCGGCCCGGGGTGTCGCGGCACCACCCGATCCACATCACGCTTCGCATCACGAGGGAAGCCGGGAGGATCCGCAACTGGGAGGCGGCGCGGGTCCTGCGCAGGAGGTCAGGAACGCGTTGCGCTACACGCTGAACAACGCCTTCCATCACCTGCCGGAGCCGCCGTCCCCCGCGAGGGCGCCCCTCGGAGGCGTGGACGTGTTCTCTTCGGGGCTCTACTTCGACGGGTGGCGGGACCAGCACCTGGTGACGCGAAGGCCGGACGGATCGCCGCCCCGAGTGCCTCCGCGCACCTGGCTGCTGGAGAGGGGATGGCGCCGTCTAGGCCGCATCCGCTTCTACGAGATCGGCTCGGTGAGCGCGAGCGAGCCGTGGTGAAAAGTAGCCAGGGGGTTCCAGGCTGGCCGTAGGCTTCGCGCGGACCGTTTGGAGGCCGCTCCAATGGCGGCCCTTCGGGCTTCGCGGCAAGTAGCAGCCACGGGCTGCTAGCGCCTGAGGGACGATAGCTGCGCGTACCAGCGGATGCGGTCGTCGCTGGGGGCGCCGGCGTAGCGCTTGGCGGCCTCGAGGTTGCGCTTGGTGACGGTGTCGGTCGGATCCATCTGGAGCGCGAGGTTCCACTGCTCCACGGCCTTGCCCGCGTCGCCGCCGCGCAGCGCTATGACCCCCGCGTTGTAGTAGCAGCGATGGAGCTGCTGCGTCACGAGCGCGTTGCCCGGTAGCTCGTTGAGGGCGGCCTGGTAGAGGGACGCGGCCTGCTCGAACCTTCCGTCGTTGAACGCCTTCCGGGCATCGAGGTAGGTGGCGTTCTTGCCGATCTCCTTCTCGGCGGCCGTGACCGCCGCGGCTTCGAGGGCGACCGGGACGACGTCCTCGACGGGAGCGGCCGGTGTCATGACCGTTGGCGTCACCGTCGTCACGACGGGATCGTCGGCGTCGTCGGGGACTTCGGAGCCCATGGTGAGGAGAAAGTAGGTGGCGCCGCCGACGATCGCGGAGGCGACGAACGCGACCGCCACGAGCTTGGGTAGTGGATTCGAACGCTTGACGCTCGCGACGGGCATGTCCTGGGCGTCCGGGCTGAGATCGAGAGAAGCGGCCGAGGACGCTGCCTTCGGGGCAGCTCCCTTCTTGCCCTTGCCGGCGACCGGCGCGGCGTTGCTGACCACGAGATCGCCGGACTGGCGCTTGGCCTCCGCGAGGGCCTGCGCGGCCTCGCGGTTCTTGGGCTCGAGCTCGAGGAGCTTCTCGAGGTTGTAGATCGCCTCCGAGTAGTTCTGGTCCTTGAGAAGCTTCTGCGCCTTGGCCCAGAGCTCCTTGCTCTTCTGCTGCTTCTCCTCGCGCTGGCGGCGCATCGACTCGACGCGCTCCACGGCCTCGAGCGCCTCGCCGTGGTTCGGATTGGAATCGAGCACCTCGCGATACTTCGCGAGCGCCTCGTCGAACTTCCCGGCGTCGAGCAGGTCGTTGCCTTCCTGGATGACCTCGTCCCACTTGCGCTGCTCTTCTTCCAGGGCGATGCGCGCCTTCTCGATGAGACGGTGCGCGCGCTGGTTGTTGAGGTCGATGATGTAGATGCGCGACCAGGCGTCGATCGCCTGCTGGAGCCGGCCGTCGTCGAAGAGCGCTTGCCCCTCCTTCACCAGGGTGTCGACGCGCTCGCGATCCTCGGCCGCGAGATCGGACGAGTCGGCGGGCTCCTCCTCTTCCTCGGCCTCGCCGGTGTCGTAGCTCCCGCCGCGAGGCGCGACTGCGGGGCCCTCGCCCTCGAGAGCCGCGGTCGCCTCGCGCATCAGCGCCACGACCTCGGCGTTCTCGGGATCCTCGAAGAGCTGCGCGCGACACTCGTCGATCGCCTCCTGGTAGCGACCCTCGGCGACGAGGCTCCGGATGGAATCGACCGCGGAGTTGGGCTCTTCTGGCATGCGTGCTCCCTTGCCGGGCGGTGTCTCTGGCGAGGGCCGACTCTAGCTCAGCTTGCTTCGAGGCCGCAAGACAGCGCTGGCGACTCCGCGCGCGCCGCCGGCGCTCACGACGCGGACACCTCGACCGGCGCGACGAGAGCGCCGCGCAGCGGGATCTCGATGACGAAGCGCGCACCGCGCGGTGCGTTGTCCTCGACGCGGATGTAGCCGCCGTGATCGGAGACGACCCGATCCACGATCGCGAGGCCGAGCCCCGTCCCGCGCTTCTTCGTCGAGAAGTAGGGCAGGAACAGCTTCGGCCGATCGGCCACCGGAACCCCCGGGCCTTCGTCCAGGACCTCGAGGCACGCCAGGTTCCGCGCGCGATCGAGCAACGTCCGGATCGTCACCTTGCCGGCTGGACCCATCGCCGCGAGAGCGTTGTCGACCAGGTTGACGATGGCGCGCTTGAGCTGCTCCGGATCCAGGGGCAACAGGGGTAGCGAGGGCTCGAGCTCGAGGGCGAGCCGCTCGGCGGGGAGCACGGGCTCGTACAGCGCTGCGGCGCTTCCCACCACCTCGTTCAGGTTCGTCGGCCGCAATGCGACCTGCGGGAGGCGCGCGAAGCGCGAGAACTCGTCCACGAGCGACTTCAGGGTGCGCACCTCTTCGAGGATGATGCGCGCTCCGTCCTGGATGGCCTCCGAGCCCGCGCTTCCCTCGGGTACGGCCTGGGCCTTCCCGAGGATGCGCTCGGCCGACAGCTGGATCGGAGTCAGCGGGTTCTTGATCTCGTGCGCCATGCGGCGCGCCACCTCGCGCCACGCGGATGCCTTCTCCGCGCGGATCAGGTCGGTGACGTCCTCGAGCACGAGCACGGCGCCGTTGAGCGAGCTGTCGCCGGGATGGAGCAGGGGCGTGGCGAGCGCCTGGATGATGCGCTCGGAGGCACCCATCAGGAGCGACACCTCCTGCTGCTGCGCCCCGAGCCCGCCGAGTGTCGCGCTCACGAGCGCGCGGAGCCCCTTGAGCCGCTCGCCGCCGAGCACCTCCTCGATGCCCTTCCCTCGCGACTCCGCGCCGATCCGCAGGAGACGCGCGGCCGTCGGGTTGTAGGTCGTCAGCGCGCCCGCGCGATCGAAGGTGATGACCGCCGCGGCGAGGTCTTCGAGGATCGTCTCGATGAACGTCCGCCGCTCCGCGAGCGCCTCGTTGCTCCTGCGCAGCTCCTCCACCGATCGCTCGAGGGCGAGCTCGCTTGCGGCCAGCTCCGCCGTCATCCGGTTGAAGGTGTCGACCAGCATCCGGAGCTCGTCGGCGGCCGGCGCCTCGACCCGGTGATCGAGCTTGCCGCCGCTCACCGCCGCCATGCCCTCCGCCAGCCGCTGGATGGGCACCGTGATCCCGCGCGCCATGACGATCCCCATCCACACGGATGCGAAGAGAAGCAGGAGCGTCACGAGCAGCAGGATCGAGACGTTCGTGGCCACGAGGAACCCCTTGGAGACTTCGCGGCGCTTGTACTCCTCCCGCGCCGACTGGATCAGGGCCTCCTCGCGCTCGACGCCCGTGTCGATGGGCATCAGCACCGCGATGACCCCCAGTACGTCGTCGTCTTCGCCGAGGACCGGCGCTCCCGCCCACGCGAAGACGCCCTTGCGGCCGGCCGTCTCCTGGCGCTTGACCAGCTTGTCGCCCCGCTGCCAGCGCATCACGATGGCGTCCGGGATGTCGGGGAGGCGCGCGGAGAGCACCCTTGGATCGGCCGCGCTGACAGGGGCCGCGCCCGGGAGGAACGCCGTCAGCCCCGCGAGCTGGTAAGAGGTCATGCGCTCGCGGAGCGCCGCCGGGAGCTCCGAGCGGCGATCGAGCTCGAAGAGCCCTTCCTTGCCGAGGTCCGCGGCGAGATCGATCGCCTTCGCGCGGACCGCGGCGTCCATCTCCGCGCGGTGGCGCGCGGCGATGCGTAGCGCCCCCTCGGTCACCGCGTCGACGTCGGTCGAGAACCAGCGTGCGGTCGAGATGCGGATGAGCTCGCTTCCCGCGAGGAAGAGCAGCGCCACGGGAACGATACCCTGGAGCAGGAACGCGAGGACGAGCTTCGTGGAGAAGCGCGATCCCAGGAGGTCGCGGCGCCACTCGTAGAAGAGCTTGAAGACGTTCCGGAAGATCGTGACGAGGATCGCCAGGAGCAAGACGATGTTGAGGATGAGGACCGCGTAGAGCACCACGCGCCCGCCGGCGACGGTGGGGTCGTACTCCTGCGAGCGCTCGAGCAGGACGTAGGTGCCCGCGAGCACCGCGAGGGCGACCGAGAGACCGCCGACCGTGTTGCGGAAGCGGCGCACCTCGCCGCGCGCCGCCTGGGCCTCGGCCTCGGTCAGCGGGCGGCGGGTGTCGGCAGCAGGACCTTGCTCTGCCATGGTGTCTCGATGGCCCAGGGGATCACGTAGAGCACGAACTCGTCGAGCACCTTGGCCTTGGCCTGCAGGTCGTAGGTCTCGCCCGCCTCGAGGTCGCCCGGCTCCGCGATCTTGACGCGGACCAGGTGGCTGAGATGCTCCATCACGGCGGCGGAATCCGCGGAGGCGCGGGCGTCGAGGAGCTGCCCTTCGGCCAGGGTCTCCAGGGTGTACTCCTTCGACAGGGCGTCGAGCTTGGCGCGGGTCTCGATCTGGCGGGACACGACGGTCCGCGCGAACCAGAGCGTCCGCTTCTTGCGCACCTTGATCGTGTACTGAAAGGAGAGCGGGACGCCGGACTGGAGCATGTCGCGCACCTGCGGCGAGAACGCCCCGTCGATCCTCATGGTCACGTAGATCCCCTCGCCGTCCTGGTCGAAGGAGAGATCGGAGACCAGCAGCCGTCCCTCACCCGCGGCCTGGGCCTGCCCAGGGCCCAGGGACAGGACCGCGAGCACCAGCGGCAGGGCGTACAGGACGTGGACGCGGCGCACTTCACGCAGCTTAGAGCAAAAGACCGTGGATGGTGTCACGCTATAATCCGCGAGCAGAGCGGCGGGCGCTCGGACACGCGTTTTTCGGGGAGTGAGCCATGGGTAATCCGAGGTACGACGCGGACGAGCTTCGAGGGATCGTCGAATCGAGGCTCCGGAGCCACGGCCTCAAGGGCAGCGACCTCGCCGAGCCCCTGGCGCAGGAGCTTGCGGCGCGCCTCGACGCCATCGCGGGGCGCATCGTCGAGAGCGTCGTCGCCCACGCGATCGAGGTCAAGGCGGAGGACGTGCTCGCCGCCGCCACGAGCCAGCCACAGCCCGAGACGGGGTCGCGGGAGACGCTGCGGGCGGTGCGTGACGCCGTGCGGGCGCTCGAGGCGGGCGGAAGTCAGGTCGACATCCTGCGCGCTCTCATCGACGGGAGCGCGGCGTTCTGCAAGCGCGCCGCCCTCTTCATCGTCAAGGCGGACCCGAGAGGCGACAAGGCCATCGGCTGGCTCGCCCACGGGTTCGGATCGTCGGGGCCCTTCACGGACGAGAACATCAAGAAGGTCTCCGTGCCGCTCTCGGCGGAGACGTTCTTCAAGCCCGTCTACAGCAACGGAAGCTCGCACCACGGCGCGGGCGAGGTCAGCGGCGACAACCGCAAGTTCTTCGAGCGCATCGGCGCGTTCGTCCCCCGCGAGATCCTGGCGGAACCGCTCGTGATCAAGGGCAAGGTCGTGGCGATCCTCTACGGCGACGGCGGCAGCGAAGGCGACGAGATCGCTTCCCCCGAGGCGGTCGCCGCTCTGGTGGCGGTCGCGGCCATGTCGATCCGTCTCATCCCTCTGAAGGGCCAGGAGTCGAGCGGCGAGGGCGTCCGGCGGCCGGGAACGACGGAGGCGCCGATCGTCCCCGTGCGCACCGGTCCCGTGTCCGCGCCCGCGCCGGCCGTGGCTGCGCCGGCGCCCGTAGCGTCCGCGGCCGGTCCCGCCCTGTCCGCCGAGGAACGCAAGGTCCACGACGAGGCGCGCCGGTTCGCGAGGCTGCTGGTGAGCGAGATCAAGCTCTACAACGAAGCCAAGGTCGCCGTCGGCCGCAAGAACCGCGACCTCTACGAGCGGCTGAAGGAGGACATCGAGCGCAGCCGGCAGATGTACAACGAGCGGATCAGCGCCAAGGTGACGTCGACGACCAACTACTTCTTCGAAGAGCTCGTGAGCCAGCTCGCGGACGGTGACCGCGCCACGCTTGGGATCTAGGCGGAATCTCTCGGTCATCGCGGCGGCGCTGCCGTGCGCGCTCGCCGCCTGCAGTGCCGGCGCGAACGAGGACCGGCCGCCCGCCAAGTCCACGCCACCGGCCGCGTCCGCGACGTTGCCGCTCACGGCCGCGCGGCTGGCCGCGCTCGAGGCGTCGATCGCTTCGGGCGCCGCCACGAGCGATCCGCTGGCGGCGCCGCTCGCCCGCCTGCACGAGGCGATGGATCTGCTCGCCAAGGCGGATGGTGTCAAGGCCGCCGCGGTCCTCGACGATCCGGCGCTGGCGCAGCTCCCCCTGGCCGCTCACGTCTCCAGGGCGCGGGCCGAGGCGCTCATGCTCCAGTCGCGGCTCGACGATGCCGCCGCACAGATCGACGCCGCGCTCGCGTCCGATCCTCCAGCCGATCTGGCGATCGTCCTCATGACCAAGGAGCTCGACCTCGCGAAGGGGCGGGGGAAAGCTCCCGAGACGGCGGCCCGGATCGGTCACGCGATCGCCTCGCTTCGCGACGTCGAGGGCAAGCCCGCGCTGCTGCTGGCGGTCGCCGAGACGTTGATCGACGCGCAGAAGAAGGACGACGCGCTGCCGCTCCTGCGCGAGATCGCCGTGAGCTGGCCCACGTGCGACGAGTCGAGCGAGGCCGAGGATCTCCTGGCCACGGTCGCCAGGGACCTGAAGACGCCGCCCTTCTCGGGCGAGGACCGGCTCGCGCGCGCCAGGGTCTTCCTGAAGGAGGGGCGGAACATCTCGCTCAAGAAGGAGATCACCGAGCTCAGGAAGATCGCCGGCTACTCGCCGCCCGGCGCGGATCAGGAGGTGCTCGCCAAGGCCTGGGGCCACGCGCTCCTCATGACCGAGGCCGAGAGCGACGCCGTGGGAGCGCTGAAGTCCTACGAACATGCCGCCGCCACCGATCCCGACGCGGTCTACGACCTGGCCGCGGCGTACGGCAAGCTCGGCGATTCCGCGAGGAAGAGCGCGCTCCTGCGCTCGATCCTCGACGCGGCATCGGCCGACGACGCGCCGGAGCGCCGCGCCGTCAGGGAAAAGGTCATCGCGGAGCTCGGCGCCGGCCTCGAGATGGGAGGAGACCGCGCCAAGGCGTCGGCGCTCTACCTCGAAGCCGCCGACCTCCTGAAGGGGAGTAGCCGCACCGACGAGTACCTGTTCCGTGGCGGCTGGCTCGCGTGGGCGCTGGGCGATCGGGAGCGCGCTCTCGCGGCCTGGGGCCGCGAGATCGACGCCTACCCGGACTCGTCGGTCACACCGTCGGCGCTCTACTGGAGAGGGTGCGTGCTGCGCGACGCGGGAGACAAGGAGGGCGGGGGCCGCGATCTCGCGCTCGTGGCCTCGCGGTTCCCGACGTCCTACTACGGGAAGCTCGCGTCGGCGCTTGCGGCCGCAACCGGGCCGCCGGCATCTCCAGCGCAACCCGTGCCGCCCGATGTGCTCTCCTATCGCGACCATGCCCTCGAGCTCGGGGTGCGCGCGCCTCGCGCGCTGCTGCTGCGCGCGGCCGGTCTTCCCGAACCCGCCCTGATGGAGGCCGCGGAGCTTGCGGCGGAGCATCCCGAGAGCCTCGCGGCGACGACGCTCTACGCCACGGCGCTCAGGGGCACGGGCAAGAACCAGCGCGCGCGCGATCTGCTCCGCCAGGCCGCGCCGCCCATCGCGAGGCTTCCGAAGTCCGAGCTCCCGGCCGAGCTCTGGGACGTTCTCTACCCGCTCAGCTACCGCGACCTCCTGATGAAGGCCGCCAAGGAGCAATCGTTGCCGCCGAGCCTCCTCTTCGGGCTCGTGTACCAGGAGTCGACCTTCGAACCCGACGCCACGAGCCGCTCCGGCGCGATGGGGCTGATGCAGCTCATGCCGGGTACCGCATCGGACATGGCCCAGGCCCTCAAGGTGGCCTCCTACGCCGACGCCCGCGCCTACGAGCCCGAGCTCAACGTCGCCATGGGCAGCACCTACTTCGCGCGCGTCCTGCGCCAGTGCGGAAGCTCCGTCGAGCGGGCCCTTGCCGGGTACAACGGCGGCCCCGCGCGCACCGAGGGCTACTGGGCCCTTGTCTCCTCGAAGGACATCCCCACGTTCATCGAGTCGATCCCGATCAAGGAGACGCGCCTCTACGTGAAGAAGGTGCTCGAGGCGAAGGCGGAGTACGAGCGCGTCCACGGCGTCTCCGGCGCGCCTTGATCGCCGATCCTCCGCAGGACGAGGGCTAGTCCCCAGGCGGCGCTCGCCTCGGCTACGTGGCTCTGATCCACGACCGGCGGCACATCCATGGAGTCGCATCCCCTATAATCCGCGCCTCATGCCGAACTTCGTGTCGGAGAGGTCCTCCCGGTTCACGGAGAGCGTGATCCGCGAGATGACGCGGCTCGCCGAGCATCACGACGCGATCAACCTCGCGCAGGGGTTTCCCGACCTGCCGTGCCCGAAGCAGGTGAAGGACAGCGCCAAGGCGTCCATCGATGGCGACGGCTTTTACCAGAGCTCGGGGCTCGACGCGAACCAGTACTCGCTCACCTGGGGGACGCGCCACCTGCGCGAAGCGATCGCCCAGAGTTACCAGAAGCGGACGACGCTCGCGATCGACCCGGAGAAGCAGGTGGTCGTGACGTGCGGCGCGACCGAGGCGATGGCGGCGACGATGCTCGCGGTGGTGGATCCGGGCGAGGAAGTGATCGTCTTCGAGCCGTTCTACGAGAACTACGGCCCGGACGTGGCGCTCTGCGGCGCGCGGCCGCGGTTCGTGAGGCTCCGGGAGCCCGACTTCCACATCGACGAGGAGGAGCTCCGGCGCGCGTTCAACTACAACACCAAGGCGATCGTCATCAACTCCCCCAACAACCCCACGGGGAAGGTCTTCACCGCGCGGGAGCTCGAGCTCGTCGCGAGCCTCTGCATGGAGTGGGACGTCCTCGCCATCACCGACGAGATCTACCAGCACTTCGTCTACGACGGGCGCAAGCACATCTCGCTCTCGTCGCTGCCGGGGATGAGCGAGCTCACGATCACCATCAACAGCATCTCGAAGGCCTACGGCGTCACGGGTTGGCGCGTCGGCTGGGCGATCGCCCACGGCGAGATCATGGACGCGATCCGCAAGGTCCACGACTTCCTCACCGTGTCGGCGCCGCACCCGTTCCAGGACGCGGCCGTCGAGGCGCTCCAGCTCCCCGATTCCTACTACGAGGACCTCACGCTCGCCTACGCGCGGCGGCGCGACCTGATGGTCGAGGGGCTGACGCAGGCGGGGTTCCGCGTCCAGCCGCCCCAGGGCTCCTACTACATCATGGCGGACATCGCGGGGTTCGGGTACGAGAGCGACGTGCACTTCGCGGAGTACCTGGTGCGCGAGCTCGGCGTCGCGTGCGTCCCGGGCTCGTCGTTCTACGAGCACTCGGAGCACGGCCGGTCGCGCGTGCGCTTCGCGTTCGGGCGCAGGCCCGAGGTGCTCTCGGCAGCGTGCCAGCGGCTGCGCCGGCTCCGCGAGATCTGATCGGGCGCGCCCGGTGTCTCCGACGATCCGCTGGATCATCCGGATCATCGGCATCGCGATGTTGCTCTTCTTCGCGTGGACGTTCGTCTGGATGACCGGAGAGCTCCAGCGCCAGAACGCGGCGCGTCACGCCCAGCCGACGCCCGAGGAGGCCGCCACGGCGGCCCCCGCGCCGCCGCCGCGGGCAACGCCCTGACGGCCACCCTATAATCCCGTTCCTTTCGTCGACAGGAGGTCGGCATGCACAAGAACTTCGCGATCGCATCCCTGCTCCTCGCATCGTGGCTCGCGCCCGCGCGCGCGGATGAGAAGCCAGCTCCGGCCGCCCCGGCCAAGCCCGCGGGATCGGGCCTCATGGATCCCAAGGCGCTCACCGAGCAAGCTCCGGCGAGCTACAAGGCCGTGTTCGAGACCAGCAAGGGCACCGTCGTCATCGAGGTGACGCGCGACTGGGCGCCCAAGGGCGCCGACCGCTTCTACAACCTCGTGAAGAACGGCTTCTTCGACGACGCGCGCTTCTTCCGCAACATCGACGGGTTCATGGTGCAGTTCGGCATCAACGGCGATCCCAAGGTCTCCGCGGTCTGGCGCGAGGCGCGCATCCCGGACGACGACGTGAAGCAGAGCAACAAGAAGGGCTTCATCACCTTCGCCACCAGCGGCCCCAACTCGCGCACGACCCAGGTGTTCATCAACCACGGAAACAACGGCAACCTCGACGGCATGGGGTTCTCGCCGTTCGGCAAGGTCACCGAAGGGATGGACGTGATCGAGAAGCTGTACTCGGGTTACGGCGAGGGTGCTCCGGGCGGCAACGGGCCCGAGCAGGGGCGGATCCAGATGGAAGGCAATGCCTACCTGAACAAGGACTTCCCCAAGCTCGACTACGTCAAGAAGGCGACCATCTCCAAGTAGGACGTGGCCCCGGCCTCAACCTTCGCGCCCCGCGGCCGGTCCAACAGAGCGGGAAGAGGTGGACCATGGGTGGTCTCGTGAACCGTCACGCGTTCTTGCTATCCGTCCTCGTCGCGCTCGGGACCGCCCGCGCCGATCAGCTCGTCCTCAAGAACGGGACGACCAGCGAGGTAACGAGCGCCAGGCTCGACGGCGACGCCTACGTCGTCGTCGGGCGCGCCGGGCGCCAGTGGCGGGTGCCGGCCTCGCGCGTCGCGGAGGTCAGGGCCGGAGCTCCGGCCGCGGCGCCGGCTCCAGCACCGGCGCCCGCGCCGAGCGCGCCGCCGGCATCGGGCGCGAAGGTGTTCACGAACCAGGACCTCCCGAACGGCGGGGTCGGCGACGGCACCTCGAGCGCGCCGAGCCGCCGCGACCAGAAGAAGGCGGCGCGCGGCGACGCGGCCACCGAGCGCGAGCTCGCAGCCGATGACAAGAAGTGGGAATCCTGGCGCAACCGCTACGAGCGGGCGCAGGCGCGCGTCGACGCCGCGCAGAAGCGGATCGACGATCTCGAGGCGAAGTCCGACCAGGTCAACGGCGACGTCGAGACGACGTCCGACGGCGCCAAGATCACCGGGATGCGTCCCGGGTCGGGTTACAACGCCCAGATGGCCGTGGCGCAGCGCGAGCTCGCCACGGCGCAGGCCGCCCTCGACCGGCTCCGTGAGGAGGCGGAGCTCGGCGGCGTCCCGCCCGGCGTCATGCGCTGACTCCCCCCATATCAGAGGTTCGCGAGAACGATGCCTGTGGCCGCCCGCGTCTCCTCGATCCGTGCGGATGCCTCGGCCGCGATCTCGGGATGGCCCGCGGTCGTCGCGATGTCCCGGAGGGCGAGATCGATCTCGAGCGCGAGGGGAAGGAGGCCGCGTTCGTGGGCCTTCTCGGAGAGGGCGCGAAGGGTCTTGATGGCGTAGGCCTTCGGGCCAGCGCCCGCGATGACGCGCGCGCGCGTGGCGAGAAGGCGGAGGTGCAGGTCGAGGTTCTCGGGGCTTCGCACGACGGCCTCGACGGAACGTACGATCTCCGAAGCCTTCGTCACGTCGCCGGCGGAGAGCGCCGCGTCGGTGCGCGCGAGCTCGAGGTAGCACTCGAGCGGCAGCGCGCCCTCGGCATCGGCGTGGGCGAGGGCCGGCGCGATCTGGGCGGCGGCACGCGCGAGCGCGGCGCTCCGGACGTGCGCCCGCGCGAGCTCGAGGCGGGCGCGCGAAGCGATCATGCGCATCGAGAGGCGCGCGGCCTCCTCGATGCACGCGGCGAGCCCTTGGCGGCATCGGGATCGCCCCAAGGCCGCTCGAACCGGCCCGCGAGCAGGCTGGCCTGCATCCGTCCCGACGCGCCGTGCATCGCGTCGAATGCCGCGGTCGCGGACGCGAGCTCGCGCTCGACCTCCTCCGCGCGCCCGCGGAGAAGGCGATCTCGGCGAGGCAGAGGTGGTCGTGGCCCAGCCACCGCGTCTCCTTCCACCTCTCGTTGATGGCGAGCGCGCGCTGCGCGCTCTTCCGGGCCTGGGCGAGGTCGCCCGCGCAGAGCTCGATCCACGCCGACTCGCGCCACACGAAGCCGAGGAAGCTGTCGTTCGGGTGGGCGTCGAGGATGCTGCGCGCGCGCGCGATGGAGAGCCCGGCCTGGGCGTAGTGCCCCGCTCCCGTGAGGCCGTCGCGGGAGCCAGAGGAGCACGCTCGCGCTCGCCGGCTCTTCGGTCTGGTCGACGCGTTCGAGGGTCGCCTTCAGGAGCCGGTGGCCTGGCGCGGCCGACCTCCTCGATGTGGAGCTGCGCCATGTCCCTCTGGAGGCCCACCACGTCGCGGGTCCGTCCCTGGGCCCGCGCGATCGCGAGCGCTCTCTTGAACATGCGGCGCGCCTCCTCGTAGTCGCCGAGGTCGAGGCGGGTGAGCCCGAGGCTCTCGAGCGCGCTCACCGACGGCGCAGATCTTGAACGACTTCCGGAAGCACTCGGACGCCCGCTCGACGCTGCCCTTGCGCCAGTGCAGCATCCTCGCTCGCGAGGGAGTGCGCGATGCCGCGCTCGCTTCCGACCTTTTCCCAGAGACGCCGCGACTCCATCAGCACCTCGAGCGCCTTGTCGTGGCCATGGTCCTGCTGGAGGAACTGCGCCATGAAGTCCTTGACCGCGGCGATCCCGGCGACGTCGCCGGCGCGCTCGTAGGCTCGAGCGCGCGGACGGCGCGAGCCTCCGCCTTGAAGCGCTGGCCGCGGCGGAACGCGATCGCGCCCGCCTGGTGGAGCGCCTTGCCGCGCGCCGCGTCGAGCTCGAGGTGCGCGATCCGATAGGCCGCGGCGAGGCGGCGCATCGCTCCCTTGGGATCGCCCTGCTCCGAGGCGATCCGCGCCAGCCGGAGGAGCGTCTCGACGCGGACGTCGGCCGGAAGGCCCGGCACCGACAGCAACGCGTCGTACACCTCCGTGGCGCGGTCCCAGGCGTAGAGCGCTTCCTGGAGCGCGGCGGCCTGGAACGTGGGGGCCGCGCGCTCCGCGTCCTGGGCGCGGATCGCGTGATGGGCGAGGTCCAGGATCCAGTCGGAGGAGAGCCGCTCGGGAAGGGCCTCGATCGCGTCGACAGATGCGCGCGTGCATCTGGCGCCGTTCCTCTGCGGACGACTGGGAGAGCGAGGCCGTGGCGAGGCGATCGCTTGCCGGTATCGTAGTGCAGCTCGCCGTCCACGACCCGCGTTCTTGCAGAGCTCGCGGCGCGTGAGGTCGGCGAGGACCGACAGGCAAAGATCGCGATCGAGAGCGGCGGAGGCCGCGATGAGCGCCGGCGCGGACGGGCGCGTCACGAGCGCGAGCACGCGCAGAACCGCGCGCGCTTCGGACGAGAGCATCGAGAGGCGTGCCGCGAGGATCGCCTCGACGCCTTCGGGCAGGGCCGCCGCGGCGAAGTCCCACGCGCCGTCCTCGCTCCAGGTCCGCTCCGTCAACGTGCCGGCGGCCATCAGGAGCTTCAGGCCTCCTGCACCGGCTCAGGCTCGCCGCCGGCCCGATCGTGGAGCGCGCGCGAACGCCGCGTCCGGCATGCGCCCAAGCGCCTGCGTCACGAGCTGCATGGTCTCGCCGGGCCCGAGGGCGTCGATCCTCAGGATCGGCGCGATCCCTTCGCGCGCGAACGTCTGGAGGAGCGCGGCGTGCTTCGGGTTGCGCTCCGGATCCGCGGGCCGCGTCGCGAGCAGGCAGAAGAGGCGCACCGATGGCATGGCGCGCACCCGCCGCGCGACGTAGAGCAGAGCCTCGAACGTCATCTCGTCGGCGCGGTGCAAGTCGTCGATGGCCAGGACGACGCCGCTGCCGCGCTCGAGAAGGAGCCTCCCGAGCGCGGTGATGATCGCGTCGCGCGAGAGCTGGCCCCGGCGATCGCTCTCGTCGAGGAACCGGAAGGCTTCCCGGGACTCCTCCTCGGTCATGACGTGGCGCAGGGGCGTGCGCAGCGGGCCGAGCGCTCCCCCGTGCCGCCGCCCGATCCCCGTCAGCACCTGCCCACCGGCGAGCCGCGCCTTGACCATCACCTCCGCGAGGAGCCGGCTCTTGCCCATGCCCGGCGCGCCCTCGATCACCGCGAACGCCGGCTCCCAGCTCTTGCGGTTGCCGTCGAGGCAGCGCTCCGCGAGAGCCGTCAGGGTGGAAAGCGGCGTGTCGCGCCCGACGAGCCCGACGCTTCCGATGTAGCCTTCCTGCGTGGCCTCGGTTTCGATCGGGGCGTCGATGCCGAGCACGCCGCCGATGGCCGCCACGACCTCCTTCGCGGTCTGGAAGCGCTCGCGAGGGTCCTTCGCGAGCAGCCGGTCCATGAGCGGCTGGAACGAGCCCGGCACCTCCTTCTTGATGCTGCGCAGGGGCGGCGGCGCCTGGGTCAGATGGAAGGCCATCACGTCGTTGGGTGTCCCTCGCGTGTCGAACGGGTACTCGCGCGTCAGGAGCCGGAAGAGCAAGATGCCCGCGGCGTAGATGTCCGTGCGCGCGTCCGCCGGCGCTCCCTGGAGGCGCTCCGGCGCCATGTAGCCGAGCGTGCCGGCGACGAAGCGGCTGCGCGCCGCCTGGTGGGTGACCACCGATGCGATGCCGAAGTCGATGAGGACGCCCCGGCGGCCAAGGTCCATCGCCTGGTCGCGCACCACGATCATGTTGTCGGGCTTGACGTCGTTGTGGATGAGGGAGCGCGCGTGCAGGAACGCGAGCGCGCGGAAGAGCTGCACCGCCATGCGCAGGCACTGCTCCGGCGTCATCGCCGCCGTGGCGTCGATCAGGTCCTGCCCCGGGAGGTACTCCTTGGCGATGTAGGTGCCGTGCTCGTCCTTGCCGAAGTCGAAGACGGTCTCGACGTGCGGGTGGCGCAGGCGCGCGAGCGTCGCGTACTCGCTGCGGAAGCCCGCGAGGCGATCCGCGTCGATGCGATCGGAGCGCAGCACCTTCAGCGCCACGGCGCGCCCGCCCTCGTTCACGTCGCTCGCGAGGTAGACCGTGCCGTGTCCCCCCTGGCCGATCTTCATCTCGACCGTGTACTTCAGGCCGACGACGGTGCCGCGGGGAAGGGTGACGACCGGATCCTCTGCCGGCGAACGCTCGGCCATGGCCGGGGATTATGCTCTGCCCAGGAGACGGACGAGGAGGTACAGGGCGTCGAACGCCGCGACGACGAGGCCGCCCCCGACGAGGACGATGCCGAGCGCCGGCGAGTGGCGGCGGAGGTAGGCCTCGGAGGGGTTTCCCGGGTCGTACCAGACCTCGACCTCGTCCGGGATCTTCGCGAGCTCGGCCTCCGCGACCGACTGCTTCAAACCCTCGTTCGCATAGGCGAGCCGGTCGGAGGTGTGCGCGACGCCGGCCACCTCGTAGCGGTAGGTGACCTTCGGCATGTGTCCTCCGCCGCGGCCGAACACGCCCTCGCGCGTCGCGACGGACGGGAGCGGCACCACCTCGCGCGCGATCACGCGCCCGCGCGTGCGCGCGAACCGCGTCATGCGCCGCGCCGCCCGCACGTAGCCCGCTCCCGCCGCGATGGCGCCGGCCGCGATGACGAGGAGAGCGATCGCCGCCGCCATGCGACGATCCTGCCATGACGCTCGCCCTCGAGCTCGTCCCGATCCTGGAGCGTGGCGCGGCTCCCGCCCGGCGCGCTGCCGGACTGGCTCGGCACGTCCGCGTTCACCAGCGTGACGCGCACGGCGGCCGAGACCTCGATCGTCGCGCCCGATCGCTCGATCCCGGCGGGCGCCGTCGCGGAGCGAGGCTGGGCGATGCTGCGCGTGCGCGGCCCGATCCCGTTCGAGCAGATCGGCGTGCTCGCGTCGATCGCGGGGCCGCTCGCGCGCGCGTCGGTCAGCATCTTCGCCGTCAGCACGTACGACACCGACTACGTGCTCGTGAAGCATGGCGATCTCGCCCGAGCCATCGAGGCGCTCGCGGCGGACGGCCACACGATCACGGCGCGTTGAGCGAGAGGCCCGCGATACCATCGCCGGCTCCGGCCAAGGGAGATCGACGCACATCATGATCGAAATCGGTAAGAAGGCGCCCGCGTTCTCGCTAGCGGATCAGGACGGGAAGACCGTCAAGCTCTCGGACCACTCCGGACGCTGGGTCGTCCTCTACTTCTATCCGAAGGACGACACGCCGGGCTGTACCAAGGAAGCGTGCGAGTTCACGTCCGGGCTCAAGGCATTCGAGAAGATCGACGCCGTCGTGCTCGGGTGCAGCGCCGACTCTCCGGAGCGCCACCGCAAGTTCATCGGGAAGTACAAGCTCGGGATCACGCTCCTCTCCGATCCCGATCACCGGACGATGGAGAGCTACGGCGCCTGGGGCGAGAAGGTGCTCTACGGCAAGAAGAGCCTGGGCATCATCCGTTCGACGGCGCTCGTCGATCCGGCCGGCAAGGTTGCCCATCACTGGCCGAAGGTCAAGGCCGAGGGGCACGCCGCGCAGGTCATGGCGAAGCTCCAGGAGCTTCTCCGCGCGCGCGGATGAGCGCTCCGGCGCGCCATCCAGCGATCCAGGCTAGGATCTTCCTCCCTGCCAAGGGCTCAACGGGCCGTTAGCTCAGTCGGCAGAGCACCTGCCTTTTAAGCAGAGGGTCGGAGGTTCGATTCCTCCACGGCCTACCAGGTTCATCGTCCCCATCGTCTAGTCCGGCCTAGGACATCGCCCTTTCAAGGCGGTAACACGGGTTCGAATCCCGTTGGGGACGCTTCTGACTAACGGATTCCGCGCAACTCCGAGCGGCGCTTCGACCGTTGGCACTCCGTTGCAAGGAGAGTCGTCACGATGTCCCAACCCGCGTCGCCGCCCAAGGACCCGCTCAACGAGCCCGAAACATGGAACGTCATTGCCGAAGGCTACGACGAGGAGTTCCTCACCAAGGTTCCCGCCTTCGTCGAGAACGCGCTCTCGATCCTCGGCGCCCCTTCCGAGAGCACCGTTCTCGATCTCGGAACGGGTCCGGGGACGTTCGCCAAGCGCGCCGCGTCGCGGTTCGCGAAGGTCGTCGCCGTGGACTTCGCAGAACAGATGATCGAGCGGCTCGCCTCGCATGTCGAGCGCGAGGGCATTCGTAACGTCGAGACCCACGTCATGGACGGGCACGCGCTCTCGCTCCCGGACGCGTCCTTCGACGCGGTCGTCTCCATGTTCGGCTGGTTCACGTTCTCGGACCGCGCCCGCGCGCTCGCGGAGATCCATCGCGTCCTGCGCCCCGGCGGGCGCGTGCTCGTGACGAGCTGGGCCCCGCCGGATCGCAACGCCGTGCTGGGCATGAAGGTCGAAGCGCTCCGTCACGCGCTTCGCGAGCTTCCGCGTCCCCCCGGTCCGCTTCCCACCCAGATCCCGGAAACCTGCGCCGCGGAGGTCCAGGCCGCCGGCTTCCGCGACGTCCGGACGGACCTGGTGAGGGCGACCGCGGAATACGACTCCGTGGACACGTACTGGCGCGCCATGGACAGATCGGACGCGCCGATGCTCGTGCTCAGGAAGAAGCACGGCGACGACCGCTTCGAAGAAGTGCTCCGAAAGGGCCGTGACTACCTCATCGAGAAGCTCGGGAGCGGTCGAGTAGCGCTCACGGCCGAGGCGATCTACACGTCGGCCACACGCTAGGCTGAACCGAGTCTTATGTTGAAAATATACGGATGCAAGTAATGTCCTGGTGGAGTTCGTCGATCGCCCGGACGAGCTGAAGCTCCTGACAAGGGCGTGGAAGCGAGGGCTCGTGGTGATCTGGGGGCGCCGGCGCGTGGGGAAGACCCGGTTGCTTCTGGAGTGGAGCGCTCGCGTGGGGGGCACCTACACCGTCGCGGACCAGTCTGGCGAGGCGGCGCAGCGGCGGTACTTCACGCAGGAGATCGCGCGTCGGTTGCCCGAGCTCCAGGACGCCGTGTTTCCCGACTGGCGGTCGCTGCTCTGGGCCATCGCCGGTGCCGCTCGCCGCGCTCGATTCCGGGGACCGATCATCCTGGACGAGCTTCCCTACCTGGTGCAGGAATCCCGCGCCCTTCCCAGCGTCCTCCAGGCGTGGGTGGACGGTCCTGCGAAGGACGCACGGCTTCTCGTCGTGATCGCGGGCTCGGCCCAGCACATGATGCAGGGCCTCACGATGGGCGCCGATGCGCCCCTGTACGGGAGAGCTGTTGCTCTGCTCCCCGTGGTGCCCATGGAGGTGGGTGCCCTGGCGGCCGCCCTTGGGCTGCGGGTGGCCACGGACGCGATCCGCGCCTATGCGGCGTGGGGCGGGATCCCGAGATACTGGGAGCTCGTGGAGCCCTACGGCCGCGATCTCGAGGGCGCGGTCGCCGACGTCGTTCTCGATCCGCGGGGGCGTGCTGCACCGCCGGGAGCCGGATTCGGCTGCTGTCGAGCGAGGCCGCCATCCGCGGTGGCGCTGCGTCCCGTGCTCGACGCCACTGGCGGCGGCGCCCATCGCGTGAGCGAGATCGCCGGCAGGCTCGGCCAGCCCTGGCACCTCCTCGGCGGCGTCGGCGCGGCTCCAGGAGCTCGAGCTCGTCGCCCGCCAGCAGCTGTTCGGCGCGGCAGAGCGAGGTGGCAAGCGATCGCTCTATCGCATCGCCGATCCGTTCTTCCGCATGTGGTTTCGCGTGGTGGCCCCGAGGCGGGCCGAGCTTCGCCGTCGGCGACCGGCGCGGGTCGCATCGCGATCCTCCGAGGCTTGCCCCCGGCCTGGTGTCCGAGTGCTGGGAGGAGCTGTGTCGTCGCGCGATCCCGCGTCTCGGCGCCGCCTCGGTGGCGTTCTGCGGCACCTCGGTCCGCTCGGCCCGGCCTCCTCTCGGCTACCGGCATGGCAATTGGCCCGAGTGGGACGTGTCGTCGCGCGATCCGGGAACGAGGCGACGGTCCTGGGGGAGGTCAAGTGGCACGAGGGGCGCGACCGACGCGATGGTGGAGGGATGTCACGGTGCGCTCCTGGCCAAGGCCCACCCCCGTTCGTTCGACCAGGCTCGTCGGTTCGCCACGTGGTCTTCGTGCCTTTCGTCTCGGGGAAGTTCAAGAAGCCCGGTTCGCCCATCACCGTCGTGGACGCGGATGAGTCGTGGCCGCCCTCGAGTAGGTGTGCGGCCGGCTCGCGCGCCCTCGACGACGATTTCGTCGTCGCGATGCGCTACGCAGGGAAGCCATGGAACGAGTCAAGACCGTCCAGCCAGTCCTACGGCAGGGTTCGCCCGGTCCCATCGTCAGGGCGAACCCTTGCTTGCGTAGCGCGAGGGTCAAGGCCGCGCCGGCAGCCACGAGCTCGGACATCGTCGGATCCGTGGCCCGGTGGCTTCCCTGTGCGACGTTCTGAGCGCGACGCACGAGCTTCCTCGCGAGGTCGGGAAGGTCCGCGGCCGTCACGCCATCGAGATCGCCGATGTTGCGCCGGGCGAGGTTCTCCCAGTAGGGGACGTAGAAGCGCTCGGGGACCTCGGCCCAGCTCACCGGCTTGAGCGCCAGTGCCTTGTCGGCGTTCGAGAACATGAGCACGAGCGCTTCCTCGAGGGCATCGACGCCGTCGAGCAGCGTCAGGGCGGGCGGGTCTTCGGCGGGAGGCGCCTCGCGACTCATCTTCTCGATTGCGTCGAGGCGCTCCGCGAGCGGGGGATGGGAGTCGTAGGGGTTGCCCTCGCCTTCCTCGACCTCGCGCGTCACCGCCTTCGAGAGAAGCTCGTGGATCGTGGGGTTCTGCATGAAGCCGAGGAATCCCGCCGCGAGCGGTGGTCGCAGCCCTCCGCCGAGGATCGGGAAGTACTCCTGATTGAGATAGGCCTCGTAGGCGAACGCCGCACCGTGGACGTTCACCAGCCCGCCCGCGAGGGCCTGCGCGCCCATCGTGCGCGCGGCGAGCGCATCGGCCTGGCGCTCCTGGTGTCGCGAGACGGCGTGCGTCACGCGGAGGAACATCCGTCCATACCACCGGAAAGGAGCCTGGAGCGCGGATCCCGTCTGGCGCAGCGTCGCCAGGGTGCGCCCGATGGCCGAGTAGGTCTTGTGAACCCATGGCCCGAGCATCGTGTCGCCTCCCGCGAAGTGCCCGAACTCGTGCGCCAGGACGGCTCGCATCTGGGAGACGGTGAGAGCCTGCAGCATGGGAAGGCCGAGCCCCATCACGCGGCGGCTTCCGAGGCCCATGATGCCGCCGCGCTGGGCCAACCAGGCGTTGACGTCGGGGACGAGATAGACCTCGGCGGGCATGCGCTGGCCCACCGCGCTGGCGATCCGATCCAGCTCCGCGAAGAGTCGCGGGTGCGCGTCGCGGAGGAGCTGGGGTCCCGGCAGCGGAAAGCGATCGGGGCGCGGCAGGATCGAGAGCAGGATCGCGAGAGCGCCGCCGGCGCAGATCACCGTCAGCCGGGCGTGGAGTCGATGGAGGTATACGGCTTCCGCGTAGGGCACGTAAAGGAGCCCGAACGCCAGGCCCAGCGCGAGCCCGTAGAAGCCGATCATGAGCGCCACCGCCAGGAACGCCCTCCCCGCGAGCGACATGATCTATCGTACCGCGAAGCCGATCCGGCGAGACAGCGGCGTCCGGGACGGCCCTTCGGAGGCTCCGGACGTGAGATGCTCCGCGCGCTGCCGGTCATGACCCTTCGAATCCCAGGCTGGCTCCGGGCCGAGGACGCGATCGCCATCGCCGCGGCTGTGCTCCTCGTCGCCGCCGCGGGCGGGCGGGCCGTGGCCGAGGGGCTCGCCATCAACGAGGCCGACATCTGGGACTTCTGCTTCATCCTGGCGCCGCTCGCGCTCCTGTCGCTGCTCGCGGCGCTGTCCTATGCGATCGGCGGAGGCCTCCTTGCCGACGTCGCGCGCCAGATCGGGACGTTCCTGCGAGACTGGCTCCCGTTCCTCCTGCTCCTGATGTTCTATGGAGCCTTCCGGACCCAGCTCTACGACGTGGTCCATCTGCCGGATCGCGATCGCGAGCTCCTCGCGATCGACAGGGCGTTCCTGGGCGAGACCCCTGCGGTGGCGGCGCAGCGCCTTGCGTCCACGGCGCTCACCAACGTGATGTCCCTGGCCTACTTCCTCCACATCGCGCTTCCACCCGTCATCGCTTTCCTCTGGTACCGGAGGGACCGGCAGGTCTTTCGCGAGTACCTGCTCGCGATCCTCCTCTGCACGGTGCTGGGAGCGGTCGGCTACCTGCTCGTCCCGGCCGTGGGGCCGCAGGTCGCGTTCCCGGAGCTCTTCTCCGTCAACCTCGAGGGCCGCCTCTACGCGCCCGTGACCGGGTTCATCGATGCCACGCGAGCGCCGAGGGATGCGTTCCCGAGCCTTCACGTCGCGCTCTCGACCATCGTGCTCGTCTACGCCGTACGGTTTGGACGCAGGTCGGCGGCCGTGACGATCCCGCTCGTGCTCGCCAACTGGCTCTCCACGATCTACCTGCGCTATCACTACCTGGTGGACGTCGTCGCGGGATGGTCGCTGCTCGTCGTCGTGCCGATGGCTCGCTGCCTCCTCGGCATCGAGCGTCGTCTCAAGGCGCCTCCGGCAGCTCCGGCGAGCTGATAGCATCCCGCCATGTCGAGGTGATCCCATGACGACCGTTGGCGCCCGCGTGATCGCATCTGTCGTTCTGCTGGCCGCGGTGGCTCCTGCCGCCATCTGCGGGACGCGCTACGACGATCTCGTGAGGCAGGCGAACGGCGTCGTGTTGCCCGCCCGGGACGCCGAGGATCGATCGCTGCTCACCGCGGAGGAGAGGCGCGTGGTCCGGTTCCTCTACCGCGAGTTACCCGTAGCGGGACCGTACCAGTATCCACGCTACGCGCCGAAGCTCATCCGCTGGCTCAAGGGCCAGCTCGCCGGAGTCGCTCTGCCGGGAAGCCCCGACACGACCGTGGGCCCGAACGTCAACGTCTCGAACCAGCCCGGACCCCAGAGCGAGTCGAACATCACCCTCGACTTCCTGACGCCGAACTTCGTCGCGGCGGCCTCGAACCAGATCAACGTCAACCCTCAGGGCCTCTACGCCTCGAGCGATTCCGGCGCGACCTGGATCTTCCGCAACATGCCGCTCGGGACGCGCGGCTTCCACTCGGATCCCGGCGTCGCGTTCGACAGCCTCGGCAACCTCTACACCGTCTCCCTCGGCATCCAGCCGTCGACCGCGGTCCAGATCTGCAAGTCGACGGACCGCGGCCAGTCGTGGAGCAACCCGGTCGAGGCCGACGTCAACGGCAACAACGACAAGGAGCTGATGGTCTGCGACTACCAGGCGGCGTCGCCGTGCCGCGACAACATCTACGTTGCCTGGGATCGCGCGGGTGTTGACGCGCGCTTCACGAGATCGACGGACGGGGGCGCGACCTTCTCGCCGTCCTCGGTGATCTCGACCAGCAACAACCTCATCGGGGCGAGCCCCGCCGTCGGACCCGGGGGCGAGATCTACGTCGCCTACGCAGACTACGGCGCCGACAGCATCGTGGTCTTCAAGTCGACGAGCTGCGGCACGAGCTTCGGGGCGCAGGTCACCATCGCCAACACCACCGCGAGCTTCGACTACGGCATCCCCGCAATGTGCAGCCGCCGCGTTCTGGTCTACCCGGCGCTCGACGTCGACCGATCGAACGGATCGCACCGGGGCTGGGTCTACGTGGCGTGGAGCGACGGCAACGACGGCGGCAACTGCCCGTCCAACGGCGGCACCTCGGACGTGAAGTTCAGCCGATCGTCGGATGGAGGCGCCACCTGGTCGGCGCCGCTCGTCGTCCACGAGAACCTCCCGGCCTCGGAGCAGTTCATGCCGTGGCTCGCCTGCGATCCCGTCAACGGCGACATCCACGTGATGTACGACGACACGCGCGACGACGCGGCGCGGCACCTGACGCACGTCTACGTGAACCGCTCGACGGATGGCGGCGCGACGTTCGAGCCGTCGGTGCGCGTCAGCACGGCGCAGACCGACGAGACCTGCTGCGGAGCCGAGACGGGCAACCAGTACGGCGACTACAACGGGCTCGTCTCGAACAACGGCCTCTCGTATCCGTCCTGGACCGATCGCCGCACGGGCACCGACGAGGAGATCTACACGGCGCAGATCAACGACCAGGGCGGCGGGTCACCGCCGGTCGCGGACTTCGTCGGCGCGCCGCTCTCGGGGACCGCGCCGCTCCTGGTCAACTTCACCGATCTCTCCACCGGCGCGCCGACGAGCTGGTCGTGGACGTTCGGCGACGGCGGGACCGACACGGTCCAGAACCCATCCCACACCTACGTCGCGCCGGGCACCTACACCGTCGCGCTCACGGCCTGCAACGTGAACGGCTGCGACACCAACACGAAGCCGAGCTACGTCACGGTGACGACATGTCCCGCGCCCGTCGCGGACTTCTCGGGCGCCCCGCAGAACGGCCCGGCTCCGCTCGCGGTGGCGTTCACCGATCTGTCGACGAACGCGCCGACGAGCTGGTCCTGGACGTTCGGGGATGGCGGAACCTCCTCGGCGCAGAACCCGGGTCACACCTATCTTGCCGCCGGGACCTACACCGTCGCGCTCACGGCGGGAAACGCTTGCGGGAGCAACGCCAACACGAAACCGGCCTACATCACCGTGACGGGAAGCGGCCCGGTCACCGAGGAGATCGTGACGGGCGCTGGCCCCGGGGCGAGCAACGCGCCGGTGGTCAAGACCTGGGATCACTCCGCCGCACCGGCGGTCGTGAGCACCTGGACGGCCTACGGGACTCCGCAGTACGGCGCCAACGTCGCATCGGTCGACATCATCGGTGGCGTGCCCTTCGAGGTCGTGACGGGACCCGGGCCCGGAACGGTCTACGGCCCCCAGGTGCGCGGCTTCTCGCCGACGGGCACCGCGCTCGCGAAGGTCAACTACTACGCCTACGGCACGCTCCGCTACGGCGTTCACACCGGAGGCGGCAACGTCGACGGTGATGCGCACGGCGAGATCCTCACCGCTCCGGGACCCGGGGCCGCGTTCGGACCGCACATCCGCGGCTGGAACTACGACAACACGACGCTGACCGCGATCTCCAAGATCTCGTTCTTCGCCTACAGCACTCTCAAGTACGGAGCTCGGGTCGCCGGCGGCGACATCGACGCCGACGCCTTCGCGGAGATCGTGACGGGCGCGGGGGCGGGCGCCGTCTTCGCGCCGCACGTGCGGGCGTTCAACTACGACAACGGGTCGATCGCATTCATGCCGGTCAACTTCTTCGCGTTCGCGACGGGGCAGTTCGGCGCATGCGTCGCCGCCGGAAGCACGGACGCCGATCCGAACGACGAGATCATCGCGGCCCACGGTCCGGACCCGGCCGAGAACGGCATCGTCGGCGGCTTCAACTTCACCGGCTCGGGGGTGACCGGCGCGTGGACGGTGACCGCGTTCCCGGCGCTTGGCGGCGCCGAGGTCGCGTCGGGCGATCTCGACGCCGACGGTCAGGACGAGCTCGTCGCCGGCGAGGGATGGGGCGCGTCCAACCCGTCGACGGTGACGGCGTTCTCGTTCCCGGGCGGCACGGGGACGCAGCTCTTCACCTACGCCGCCTACTCCGCCCAGACGTATGGCACGAAGGTGGCGTCCGGAGACACGGGGACTCCGTAGCGAGGGCAGGGAAGGAGGCAAGCGTTGGCTCGCAGGCAACATGGCTCGTGTTCCGTCCATCGAGCGCCGCGCGACCTCTGCTGCTCCCGCGGGATCGGTCTACGTCACGCACCCGTGATGGTTAAACTCCCATCATGAGTCAGCAACGGCGTTCGAGTCCGCCGGGCGGGATCCATGCGCCTGGGCTACCGGGCGCTTACCAGGTTTCCGGCAGGCGAGCGGAGCTTCCGCGGATCGACGACCACATCGCACCGCCGGAAACACGACTCGAGTACCTCCGGGGAGTCGAGCTCTTCGCGTCACCAGCCAAGCCTCCTCACGCGACACAGCACGGAGAGCTCGCGTACGTGCTGCGTGCCCATGTCCGCTCGGGATACCGGACCGCGGTCGACATGCTGACGCGTACGGGGGAGGCGAGCGACTTCGCTCCCGATGCCAGCGTCTTTCCCGCGGAGAAGGACCCCGTGACCGGAGGGCGCAAGCTCGAGGAGATCGCATTCGAGGTGAGCGACAACCAACCGCTCTCGGTGCCGACGCAGAAGGCTCGGGAGCTCGTCGCGCGGGGAGTGAGGCGCGTCTTCTGCATCGTCGTCAAGTCGCGCCGGCTCCTTGAGTGGTCCCGTCGAACCGACGGATGGGAGCCGATGCCAGGCGACGGTGTCATCGAGGATCCGCTCCTGATCCGGCCTCTCCCACTGAACGCGTTGCTCGATGCCGCTGCTGGCGACCAGGCCGTGGCGCGCGCTCTGCTCGCGAAGCGCGTTCCGGTCCTGGAAGAGGCGCTCGCAGAGCGGGAAGCGCGAGGCGAGGCGCGAGGCGAGGCGCGGGGCGAGGCCCGTGGCGAGGCGCGAGGCGAAGCGCGGGGCGAAGCGCGCGGCGAAGCGCGCGGCGAAGCGCGCGGCGAAGCGCGGGGCGAAGCGCGAGGAAAGACCGCCGGTGCTCTTGCCGCCAAGAGAGACGCGATTGCAGCCGTTCTCGGGCAGAGAGGACTACGGCTGGCGGCTCGGCTGAAATCCCGGATCCGTGCCTGCGAGGACGTGGACCAGCTCGACAGGTGGCTGCGGCAGTCGGCGACCGCGGCCACGATCAGGGAAGCGCTCGGGAAGTAGCTTGTCCTCGATCCTGCGCTCGTGCATCCTTCGGATGCCATGAGCGCGGCGGCATCGCGTCCGAAGAAGGACCTCTCCGTCACGGCTCTCTACACGTCGCAGGTGTGGCGCTGGGGAGGGCTCTCCGAGGCCGATCTCTTCGACACCCCGCAGGCCCGGTCGGTGTTCGGCGCGGTCAACGGGGCGCTCGCCATCTCGCGCCTGCTGGTGCGCGGGAGGCCGTCGCTCAGGCACTCGCTCCTGCACCGCCACGCCATGATCGACGCGCTGTGGGCGCGATCGGGAGTCCCGCAGGTGCTCGAGCTCGCCTGCGGCCTCGCGCGCCGGGGCGCGGCGGCGACGGCGGATCCCGAGATCACCTACGTCGAGGTCGACCGGCCGCACGTGATCGACGCCAAACGCGCGCTGCTCGCTCGCACGGAGCGGGGCCGCGCGATCCTCGCGCGGCCCAACCTGAACCTCGTCCCCGGGGACGCGACGATGGACGCGCTCGACACGTTCGTCGATCCGTCGCGCCCGACCTTCGTCATCGCGGAGGGCCTGCTGATGTACCTGTCGGCCGCGGATCAGAGGCTCCTGTGGCGGCGCGTCGCCGAGCTCTACACGCGGAGCGGCGGTACGTTCGTCTTCGATCTCGTCCCCGCTTGCGAGCAGCCGGCGCCGGGGCGCATCGCGCGCGCCCTCGGGTTCGTCATGCGCCGCTTCACCGGCGGCCATGGGCTCGTCCGGGACGCGCGCGGGCGCGCCGACATCCGCGCCGAGCTGCTGGCCGCCGGCTTCGCGGACGTCGAGACGATCGAGCCGCGCGACGTGGCGGCCTCGTTCGCGCTTCCGCATCCGGACGCGCGGACGCAGCAGCTCGTGTTCGTTTGCCGCCGCGCGGCCGCGACGTAGCCCGATACACTTGCCAGACGTCCCGTACCGTGCGGGATGGCTTCCATGACGATCGCTCCGGGCAGCCGCATCGGGCGTTACGAGATCCGCGGACTCCTGGGCGCGGGCGGGATGGGTGAGGTGTACCTCGCGCACGACGAGGAGCTGGGACGGCCAGTGGCGCTCAAGCTCCTGAAGGCGCGGTTCCGCGACGATCCCCAGGGTCAGATGCTCCTCGCCCAGGAAGCGCGCGCCGCCTCCGCGCTCAACCATCCGAACATCCTTACGATCTACGAGATCGGGCGGTACGCGGCGTCGGCCGAGGGAAGCACGACCTTCATCGCGACGGAGTACGTGCAGGGGACCACGCTCCGCCAGCGCCTCGCGCGGGGGACTTTGCCGCTCGCGGATTCCGTCGGGATCGCGATCCAGGTTGCGTCCGCGCTCGAGGCCGCCCACGGCGGGGGGATCGCTCACGGGGACGTGAAGCCGGAGAACGTGATGCTGCGGCCCGACGGCTACGTGAAGCTCCTCGACTTCGGCATCGCCCGCCTCGTGCGCCACTCCGCGGATCCCCACTCGGACACGGCGGCGATCCCGTCGACGCCGCGCGACTCGGCGTCGTCCGTGGTCGTCGGGACCGCCCCCTACATGGCGCCGGAGATCCTGCGCGAGCAGGCGATCGACGCGCGGTCCGATCTCTGGAGCCTCGGGATCGTCCTCTTCGAGATGTGCCGCGGCCACAAGCCGTTCCGCGGCAGCTCGATCAACGACGTCATCGTCGCGATCCTCGGACGCGACCCGCTGCAGCTCGGCGACGTGGGTCCCGGATCGGCGCAGGCCCAGCAGATCCTCGATGGGTGTCTCGCCAAGGACGTCGACAGCCGCTACCAGACCGCGGCGCACCTGAGGGCGGATCTCGCGCGGCTCCGGCACACGCTCGACAGCGGCACGGAGACGCCGGCGGACGCGCTCGATGGCGGAGCCTCGGAAGGGCACGTCGAGCCGACGGCCGTGCTGCCCAAGGTCGTGCCGGACACGCGCCGGACGCTTCCGGCGCCACTCACGCCCTTCATCGGCCGCGAGGCCGAGGTGGCGGAGACCTCGGCCCTGCTCCTGCGCGACGACGTCCGCCTCCTCACCCTCACGGGTCCAGGGGGCGTCGGCAAGACGCGGATCGCCCTCGAGGTGGCGCGGCGCCTCGGCGCGTCGATGCGGGCGGGAGTCTTCTGGGTGCCGCTCTCGGCGTGCGCCGACGCGGCGCTCGTCGGGCCTCCGCCATCGCGGCCGCGCTCGGTGTTGAGGCGGCGGGTCGCACCATCAGCGAGACCCTGGCCGACGCTCCGCGCCGAGACGGCCCTGATCGTCCTCGACAACTTCGAGCAGGTGATGGCGGCGTCCGGTCTCCTCTCGGGGCTCCTGGCCGCCGCGCCGGGCGTGAAGATGCTCGTGACCAGCCGCGAGACGCTCCACGTCTCGGGCGAGCGGGAGATGCCGATCGCGCCGATGGAGGTGCCCGATCTCGCCGCGCCGCCGCTTGCGACGGCGCTCGAGCGTTGCGCCGCGATCGCGCTCTTCGTCGATCGCGCGCGCGCCGCCAAGCCGAGCTTCGAGCTCGGCCACGAAGACGCCGCGGCGGTCGCCGAGATCTGCGCGCGCCTCGACGGGCTGCCGCTGGCGATCGAGCTCGCGGCCGCCCGCGTGAAGGTGCTTCCGCCGAAGGCACTGCTGGCACGGCTCGCGAGCCGGCTCGCCCTCCTGACCGGCGGCGCTCGCGATCTGCCGGCGCGCCAGCAGACGATGCGCGACGCGATCCTCTGGGGCCACAACCTCCTCGCCGAGCCCGAGAAGGCGCTGTTCGCGAGGCTCGCCGTGTTCGCGGGCAAGTTCACCCTGCAGGCGGCGGAGGCGATCTGTGCCGATCCTTCGATCCCCGACGTCCTCGAAGGGCTGACGTCCCTGGTCGACAAGAGCCTCGTGCGCGCGCTCCCGGAGCAGATGGGCGAGCCGCGATTCCAGATGCTCACCACGCTGCGGGAGTTCGGCCTCGAGTGCCTCGAGGCAGGCGGGGAATCGATCGAGTGGCGCGCGCGTCACGCGAGGTTCTTCACGCGCAGCGCCGAAGAGGCGGCGCCGGCGCTCGCGGGGCCGCGCCAGGAGGAGTGGATCGCGCGGCTGGAGCTGGATCACGAGAACCTGAGGGCCGCGCTCTCCTTCGCCCTCGAGGCGTCCGGCCGCGCGCAGGACCGGGAGCTCGGCGCGAGGCTCGCCGGTGCGCTCTTCTGGTTCTGGTACCTGCACGGCCACTACGCGGAGGGTCGGCGCTTCCTCGAGGCGGCGCTCGGCGCGAGCGCGGGCACGGAGTCGCGCGCGCGGGCCAAGGTCGAGCTCGGCGCGGGCGCTCTCGCGTTCCTCCAGTGCGACTACGAGCGCGCCGCCGCCCTCCTCGAGGAGAGCGCCGCTCTCTCGGAGCGACTGTCGGATCGCCGCGGCCTGGCGGAGTCGCTCCAGTTCCTCGGGAGCGTCTCCCGCGAGCGCGGCGACTACGACCGCGCGCTCGCCTATCACGAGGCCAGCCTTGCGATCTGGAAGGAGCTCTCCGACGATCGCGGCGTCGCGCGGTCGCTCAACTACATCGGGTTCGCCTCGTGGCTGCGCGCCGACTTCGCGCGCACCGAGGTCGTGTGCCGCGAGACGATCGCCACCTTCCGCCGCCTGGGCGACGCCGAGGGGATCGCGTGGTCGCTCCTGAACCTCGGCGCCGCGGCGTTCCACGGCGGCGATCTCAGGAGGGCGCGCTCTCTCTGCTTCGAGAGCCTCGATCTCTCGGCGCGCGCCGGCTACAAGGAAGGGATGGCCTGGTCGCACGACGTGCTGGGCAACGTCGATCTCGTCGAGGGCCGGCGGGACGACGCGTTCGCGCACCTGCGCGCGGCGCTTCAGATCCACAAGGAGCTCGGCGATCGCTGGCGCATGGCGAGCGTGCTCGACGCGCTCTCTCGCGCCGCGGGGATCTCGGGGAACCCGGCCTGGGGGGCGCGGCTCGCCGGAGCGGCGCGCTCGCTGCGCGACGGTCTGCACACGCCGCTGCCCCCGGTCGAGCGCCGCGCTCACGACGCCGGCATCGCGGCCCTTCGCGACGGGCTCGGCGACGCGGAGCTCGAGCGGCGCGCGGGCGAGGGACGGTCGGGTTCCATCGAACGCGCTCTCGACCCGGACCTCTGAGCCGTGCCGTCCTTCGCCCGGACCGCTTCCGCGATCGTGGCGCTGCCGGCGCTGGCGGTCGTCGTCGCCCCCGCGCTCGCCCTCGCCTTCGGACGATGGGACCTTCCATCGAGCGGAGCGGGCGGTATCGCCCGCGTGGTCGCGGCCATCGTCTTCGGAGCGGTCGGCGTCGCGCTCTTCGCGAGCACGGTGGCCCTCTTCTTCAGGGAAGGGGAGGGGACGCTCGCGCCGTGGGATCCGCCTCGCCGGTTCGTGGCTCGCGGCCCCTACCGTCACGTGCGCAACCCCATGATCACCGGCGTCCTCTGCACGATCCTCTCCGAGGCCATCGCGTTCGGCTCCATGCCGCTCGTGGTCTGGGCCGCGCTGTTCTTCGCCGCGAACGCCCTCTGGATCCCGTTCGTCGAGGAGCCGGCGCTCTCGACGCGCTTCGGCAGCTCCTACGAGGATTTCCGGCGCAACGTCCCGCGCTGGATCCCTCGACGGACGCCCTTCCGTCCGCCGGACCCGCCGCAAGGCGAGAACGGATAGGCTCGCGGTCCGTGAAGGTCCACGTCGAACCCACGGGCAGGAGCATCGAGCCCTTCGGGGATCCACCCTCCAGCGCGCTCGTCCTCGACCGGCCGCTCTCGTCGTGGCAAGACGAGGCGATCGCCTCCGCCGGGCTCGCCCGCGCCGGAGCGCTGGAGCCGCCCTGCCTCGTCGTCCCCGACGCGCTGTTCGCATCGGCGGGGGCGCTGCGCGCCTTCGTCGACGGGGCCGCGGGGCGCGACGCCGTGCTCGTCCTGAAGGACTCCGTCTTCGGCCGGAAGACGACGCCCGTGCAGCCCCACGTCGTTCGCGTGGATGCCGGCCATCGCTTCGAGAAGGTACGCTTCGTGAGCGGCCGCGGCGAGCCTCCCGTCGACGTCGTCGTCGATCCCGACGAGAGCGTGCTGAAGGTGCCGCTGCCCTCGCGCTTCGCGGACGGCGGGGCTCTCGAGCTGCCGCTGCCGCGCCATCCGGTGATGACGCTCCACCACTGGATCCACATCCTGTGGGCGAACCAGGCGGCGGGCGCGATGGTGACGCGGAGCGTGCCACGATGGAAGGCGGCAGCCCGCATCTTCCTGGCGGTCGCGAGGAGCTTCTCCATCGACAAGTGGGAGGTGCTGGCGCGGCTCAACCGCGTCGGGCGGAAGTGCGACATCCACCCGACGGCCGTCCTCGAGGGCGCGACGCTCGGCAACGGCGTGACCGTCGGAGCGTTCGCCCGCGTCCTCTTCAGCCAGATCGGCGACGGCGCCACGGTCATGCCCGGAGCGCACGTCGAGGCATCCACCGTCGGAGCACGCGCGACCGTGGCGCAGGGCACGACGATCCGCCTCTGCGTGCTCTATCCCGAGGCCATCGCGAGCCAGGAGACGATGCAGATGTGCCTGCTCGGGCGTGGGGCCGTCACCACGCTCGGCTCCTTCTCGATGGACCTCAACTTCGAGCGCGAGATCCGCGTCCCGCTCGACGGCGTGCTGCACGGCACGGGCACGCGCTTCCTGGGCTCCGCGTTCGGCCACGGATGCCGCGTGGGCACGGGGATCTGGCTCGCGAGCGGGCGCATGGTGCCCAACGGCTCTTCGGTGGTCCGCGATCCCCGCGACGTGGTGAGCCGGATCCCGCCGGACCTGCCGGCCGGCGCGACGCTTGCGAACGATGGTGGGACGCTGCGTCCCGTGCCTCCGCGCGACACGCCCGGCGCGTGACGCAGGAGCACCGGCTCTCCGGCATGGAACGCCTGTGGCTCGTCGCCGACAGGCTGCACCCCCCGTTCGTGAATCAGATGGTGCTCGAGGGAGATGGGATTCCCGTTCCTCCCGTCCCGTGGCCGGAGCTCCTCGCGAGGGTCGCGGACGCACTACCCGGAGCGCGGGCGCGGCTCCATGGTCATCTGGGCGCGAGCCGCTGGGTCGCGGACGGGCCCGCGCCGCCTGCGATCGAGGTCGACGCGTCGCGGTGGGACGGATCGCGTCCGGAAGGGGCACCGTTCCTCGCGGCGCCGCTCGACCCGCGCGATGGGCCCACCTGCGCCATCGTCATCGCACGCGGCGATCCGGCGCGGGTCGTCGTGCGCACGCACCACGCGCTGATGGACGGGCAGGGGACGATGCTCCTCGGGCGTGCGCTCTTCGCCGCGCTCAGGAGCGAGCCGCTCGCGCGGGCGGAGGTCGGGCCTCTGACCGACGCCGGGATCGCCCGGCGGCTCTCCGTCGCGCCCGAGCGTATCCCGCCTCCGGACTCCGCGGCGCCGCAGGGCGGCGCGGACGGCGCGGCCATGGCCGTGACCTGGGGTCGCCGCCGCGTCGAGGGCCGGCCGTCGAAGCTCCTCCCGCGGATCGCCCTCGCGCTCGCGCGGATGGCGCCACGGCCCGCGGGGCGGACGTTCCGCATCGCGATCCCGGTCGATCTCCGGCGCCACGCGCCGGAGGTCGTGTCGACCAGCAACCTCACGGGGCTTCTTCGCATCGAGGCCGACAGCGTCGCCCGCGGCGCCGATCCTCTCGGCGCGCTCGCGGCGGCGATCAAGGCGGGCGTCGCCAGCGCGGAGCCCGCGAGCGTCGCGCTCGCCACCGGCTTCGCGCGCCACCTCCCCGTGTCCCTCATGGCGGGTCTCGCGCGGCTCGACGCGCGGCGGTCCCTCCGGCAAGGACGCTACGGATCGGCGGCGATCCTCTCCAACCTCGGGCAGATCCCGATGGACGCCTTCTCCGGCGCGGGCTTCCAGGCGCGCCGCTGCTTCTTCGTCCCGCCGGGAAACCCGGGGCTGCCGCTCTTCCTCGCGATCACCGGCGACGAGGGCGGCGTCGAGCTCTGCGCCACGGTCCCCGTTCCGCTGACGAGCGGCGGTCGTTTGGATGCCCTCCTCGATGCGCTCTCCGCGTCGCTTGCGGGCTCGTAGCGGTCGTCAGCGGGCCAGGCGTTCCAGAACTTGCGCAGCCCGCTCGGCCCCACCGGCGGCCCGGAAGCTCGCGCCGACGCGCGCGGCGGCGGCCGCGTAGGAGGGCTCTTCCAGGATGACGCGCACCGCGTCGCGCAGGCCGGCGGCGTTGACGCGGCCGAACTTGACGCGGACGCCCGCGCCCGCGCCCACGACCTGATCGGCGACGACGGGCTGATCGTCCTTGATGGGTGCGATGACCAGGGGCTTTCCGTGGAAGAGCGCCTCGCACGTCGTGTTGTGGCCCCCGTGGCAGATCACCGCGTCGACGTGCGGCATGAGCGCGAGCTGCGGGACGTAGTCGCGGCGCAGGAAGTTGCCGGGAAGCGTTCCCGCAAGCGCCTCGGGGGCGACGATCACGACCTGGATCGGGCCGTCACCGAGCGCATCGGCGGCGACGCGGTAGAAGCGCGCGCCGCGCTCGGCGTTGACCGTGCCGAGCGACAAGAGGATGCGTGGCACGGGCTCGAGCGCGTCCCACGGGAACGGCACGTCCTGGGGCCGGCCCTGGAGCGCGGGCCCCACGAAGGCGAAGCGCTGGTCGAAGGATCGCCCGGCGCCGACGAGCTCGAGCGTCGAGAAGACGACGACGAGCTCGTGCGAGAGATCCGGCTGGCCCGTCACCGGGAGCCCCGACTCCCGCTCGAGATCCGAGAGCATCGTGTCGCGCACTCGCGGATCTTCGGCGGATCGCCGAAGGGATCGATCACGCTCGCGGACGTCGTGGCGAAGGTCGCGAACGGCAGGCCGAGGCGGCGCGCGGCGAGCGCTCCTCCGATGGCTTGCTGATCGACGACGAGGATGTCCGGGCGAAGGGCGGCGAGGATCTCCTCGACCTGGCCGCGCATCGCACGGGCGAGGGGTAGCAGGAAGTCTTCCCAGAGGAACTTGAGGCTCTCGAGGCCGCGCACGGCGCGCGCCCGCTCCTCGGTCGCCCGGAGGCGGCTCCTCGGGCACGCGATCGTCGAGCGGCAGGATCCGCGCGCCGGCCGGTAGCAGCGGCCGGACCTTCGTCGGGTGCGCGATCCACGCGACCTCGTGGCCTCGCCGCTCGAGCGCGAGCGCGACGGGGCACCGTGGGATTCACGTGGCCCGTGAGCGGCGGGACGACGAACGTGGCCCGTCCCACCTAGGCGTCTCCCGTGAAGGCGACGATCCGATCGCGAAGGCGCGCCGTCGCCTCCCACAGCACGGAGTGGGAGCAGCCGGGGAGGAGCTCGAGCGTGCACCGCGGCAGCGTCCGTGCGAGCCGCTCACCCCGATCGCGCTGATCGGAGGCTTCGCCGTAGATCGCGAGCACGGGGCACGCGATGGCCGCCAGCTCCTCGTCCCGGTACGACCGCGATCGCCGGAGATCGGCGACGAGGGTCGTCTCTGCCACCAGCGCTTCGGCCTGACGCGCGAGGCGGTTGCGCTTGCGCTCGGAGTTGCGGCCGAGCCATGACGCGAACGATCGCGCGATGACCGCGTCGCGCTCGGGTCCCTGGATGGAGAGCGTCGCGCCCATCGCGTCGCCCCAGCCGGGCTCCGGCAGGAGCGCGTCGACCAGAGCGATGCGTGCCACGCGCTCCGGCCTCGCGATCGCGAACGCGATCGCGAGCAGGCCGCCGAAGCTGTTCCCCACCAGCGCGACGGGCCGGTCCAGGCCCGCCACGGCGAGGAGCGCGGCGAGGTCCGCGATGTGCGTGTCGAGATCGAAGCCCGCGGCGGGACGCTCGCTCATGCCGTGCCCGCGCAGGTCGTAGAGCAGCGCCTCGCGCCGCGTCGCGACGGCGTTGGCGACGGTGAAGTACCAGCTCGAGAGGTTGTCCATCAGGAGGCCGTGGAGGAACACGACCGCCGGCGCACCGGTCCCGAGGCGCTGGACGTGGAGCCGGACGCCATTGCAGGCGAGGTCACCCAACGAGGAACGTCTCCAGCGCGTCGGCGAGGTAGCCCGGGCACTCGAGAGGGAGGAAGTGGCCGCCGGGGAGCACCTCCAGGCGGGCGCCCGGAACGGCGCGCGCGATCCGCTCTCCGGCCGGAAGGCAGCGCGACGAGGCGCCGAAGATCGCGAGCACGGGAAGCGCCAGAGTCCGGAGCTCCGCGTCGGGCACGTCCGGCTCGCGGCGCAGATCGTCGAGAAGCGTCGTCTCGAGGGTGAGCGCGCGAAGCGCGCCCGCGATCTTCCGGGCACGGCGGCCGCCGCCGGCGAACGCGTCGCGGATCGGACCCGGCAGGCTCTCGACGAGCCGCTCCGCGCTCGAGGCATCGAGGCGCGCCATCTCCGGCAGGAGCGACGGCGGCAGCGGGACGTCCACCAGCGCGAGCTTCCCGACCAGGCCAGGGTGGTGGAGCGCGAAGCGGAGCGCGACCAGCCCGCCGAAGCTGTGGCCGACGAGATCGAGCGGCGTCGCGACGGGCACCGCGTCGACGAGCTCCGCGAGATCGCCGGCGAGCGTCGCGGCGTCGTAGCCGCTTGGCGGTCGATCGCTCTTGCCGTGGCCGCGGAGGTCGTACAGGACGACCGTGCGCCTCCGGGCAAGACGGGGCGCCGCCGTGAAGTACCACTCGGCGAGGGATCCGACGAGAAGGCCGTGCAGCATCACCAGAGGCGGCGCGCCGCCGGGTGGACCGAGGACCTGGACGTGGGTCCGGATCGATCCGGTCGCTAGGAGCGGCAACGGTCGATGAAGGCCACGAGGTCGCCGACGCGGAGCGCGATGATCTGGTCGAGCTCCATGCCGGAGAGCCAGCCCACGAAGTCGATGTGCGATCCGTAGTGCGCCTGGATGCGCTCCGCGAGCGCCACGAACTCGATGCTCTCGAGCTCGAGGTCCTGCGAGAAGGAGGTGTCCATGGCGATCTCGTCCTCGTAGAGGAGCTCGTCGCCCATCACCTCCCGGATGAGGCGCGCCACGGTGTCCTTGGTCGATTCCTGGCTCATGCGTGTCTCTCGCCGGAGGTGAAGGCCACGACGTAGGCCCCTTCGCGCCGCGTCTGCACCCAGGTGCCGTCGATCCAGAACCCCTCGCCGGCGCGCCTTTCTACCACAAGTCGCGCCGGGGTCCCGTGAAGGCCGGTGCCGCGGGCCTTGGCGAGCGCCTCCTTCGCGCACCAGACGCGGGTGCGCCACTCGTTGAGGCGCTCGCGGTCGCCCTCGGCAAGGGTCTCGATCATCTCGCGCTCCCTCGGATCGAACGCGAGCTCGTCGAACCCACCCGGCCGATCCTCGACGCGCTCGATGTCGATGCCCACCTCGTGTCCCTCCGCCGCCATCGCGACCGCGACGTCGCCCGTGTGCGCGAGCGATACGCGGAGGTCCCTGTGGCTGAAACCCTCGACGCGTGGCCGGCCGCGATCGTCGTAGTAGAGCCGCACCTCCACCGGGAAGAGCGGTCCGTGGCCCGTGGCCCAGAGGAGCTGGCGCACCGCGTCCTTGGCCGCGATGCGTCCGTTCAGGTAGTGGCGCTGGCGGCGCGGCCCGGACTCGAACATGGCCTTGCGCTCTGCCTCCCCGAGGTAGCGGCGCATGAGCCAGTCGCGCGACGGCGCCCGCTGCGCCCCGCCGTCGTACCACACGTAGCCCTCGCGCGCCTCCGAGAGGACGCTCTTCTCGGGGTGGCGCATGACGCGCCACATGCGGTCGTCGCTCGCGAAGCGGAGGTCGGTCCAGCCGAAGATGCGCGCCCAGATGCGGCCGTCCCGCACGAGCTCCATGTCGGCCTGCACCTCGAGCTCCTCGGCCTTGGTGATCCGCACGACGCAGCGAAGCCGATCGCCCTGCTCGGGATGCGGTCCGTAGAGGATCATCCGCTGGATCCCGACCGGCATCGCCAGGCGATCGAGCTCCTGGGTCGCCATCACCCAGTAGCCGAAGAGCTGCCCCGCGTTGTCGAGGAGGGCTCCCGGCCCCTCGGTCACGACGATCGTGCCGCGCACGCCGTCGTCGGCCAGTTCGTCGATCTCGACGACGCCCTGGTAGCGCGGCCCGTGGAACATCCAGCGATCGGTGTAGAGCTCGGATGCGTCGACGGGCGCTGGACGCGCTCCGCGAAGCGGGCGGGCATCGGGAGGAGGCGGCTCGCGGTAGGCGGGGCTCACCAGCACGCGGGCCCGCGCGTAGTCCTCGATCTCCGTCTCGATCTCGCGCGGAGACAGGCGCCGTGCCTTCAGCCGAGCCTCGATCTCCGGCTCGACCATGATCCAGCGGAGCGCCTCGAGGTCCTGGAGCCCCACCGCGACCTGGCCCGGCGAGAGCTTCCTCCCGAGATCGAGCAGCATCTCGATGGTCATGGTCATCGGGACGACCGGATAGCCGTCGGCGACCGACGGCCAGCCCGCGGGCTGCGGGACGAAGGAGTGATCGCGAAGCGCGGGCACCGTCACGACCGAGAGACGCCGCTCCGTCTCGAAGGTCTCGGGTCGCATCGATCGCTCGTAGACCCGCAGGACTTCTTCCTGGGAGCGATTGACCGCGGCCATCGTCTCCTCGAACTGGCGCAGCACAGCGGCGTGCGGGCCCTCGTCCCGCGGTCCGCCGCCCCGCGCCTGTCCCACGGCGAGATCGGGCTCGAGGTGGACGAGGCGGCCCGAGAGATCGAGCCGGACGACGCCGCTCTGCGACGTGGGCGGGGCGAGGCGATCGAGGTCGACCGGGACGGCCTCGGTGAAGAGGGCGAGCGCGACGTTGCGGAGCTGAGCGAGGCCGCTACGGCCCGCCTCGCTCGCGCTCACCGCGACGTGCGGCCGGCCCTTGAGCGTGTCCTCCACGAACCCGGAGAGCGACCCTTGTCCCACCTGGACGAAGACGCGCACGCCCTCGTCGTGCAAGCGCAGGAGCAGCTCGCGGAAACGGATCGGCTTCACGAGGTGATCGAGCGACAGGTCCTGGATCGCGCCGCCGTCCTCGGGATAGGGAGCGCACGTCGTCGCCGACCAGAGCGGCGTCCGCGCGGCGCGCATGGAGAGGGATCGGAAGTGCGCCCGGTGCACCTCGAGGAACGGCGCGAAGAGCGGGGAGTGGAAGCCCGATCGGAAGGGCAGCACCTGGCACAGGACGCCGCGCGCCACGAGCCGCGCGCGCGCCGCCTCGATGCCCTCGGCGCGGCCGCAGAGGATCACCTGGTGGGGGCAGTTGTCGTGCGACAGCGCGATCTCGGGGATCCCCGCCACCGTCTCCATCGCCGTCTCGACCCCGCAGCCCGCCGCCGCGAAGAGGACGCCGGGCACCTCCAGGCTTCCCGGCCGCAGGGAGTCGATGAGGCGCCACCCGTCCTCCTCCGACAGGATGCCGCTCGCGAGCAGCCCGCTCCACTCGCCGATGCTGTGGCCCGCGATCACGTGGGGCGCGACGCCGAGCTCGCCCAGCACCTTGTGGAGGAACATCGACAGCGACACGACGCCGCGTCCCGTCTCCTCGAGGTCCCGCGGTCGCATCGGCGCCGGCGCCGGCAGCCCGAAGCGCGTCGCCACCGAGTCGACGTCGGGCTCGAAGCGCGCCTCGACGCCCGGGAAGAGGAACGCGACGCGTCCCCCGGATCGCGCCAGGGCCGAGGGCGAGAACCAGATGCCGTGGCGGCCGTGCCAGGGCGCGCCGTTCTCGACGATGCGGCGCGCCTTGCTGATGCGTTCCGGCGTGGGATCCACGATCGAGAGACGGCAGGCTCCGTCGCCGCCTCGCGGGATTCCCACCTCGAGAGCGTGGAGCAGCCCCTGGGGGGAGTCGGCGGCAAGCGCGATCACGCGCGCCGCTTCCTTCGCGAGCGGCGGCGTCTGGCGTCGCGGCTTCGGCGCGCCCTCGACCTCGAGCACGACGTGGGCGTTGATCCCTCCGAACCCGAACGCGCTCACCGCCGCGAGGCGCCTCCCGACGTCGTCGGGCCAGGGCTCCTCCCGGTGGATGACGCGGAAGCGTGTCTGTCCGAGCGCCGGGTGGGGCTCCGCGCAGTGCAGGCTCGGCGGGAGCACGCCGTGGTGCAGGGAGAGCACCGCCTTGATGAGGCCGGCGGCGCCGGCCGCGGGCATCGCGTGGCCGATCATCGACTTCACCGAGCCGAGCCCGGCGCGTGGCTCGTCGTTGCGGGCCGGACCGAACACCTGGGCGAGCGTGGCGAGCTCGGCGGCGTCGCCTGCGGGGGTCCCCGTGCCGTGCGCCTCGACGAGCTGGACGCGCGAGGGATCGCGCGCCGCCTCGCGCCACGCCGCCTCGACGGAGCGCACCTGGCCTGCGACGCGCGGGTTGAAGAGGCTCGCGGATCGCCCGTCGCTCGAGACGCCGATGCCGCGGATGCGGGCATAGACTTGATCCCGGTCGCGCTCGGCGGCCCGGCCGTCCTTCAGGAGGAGGATGCCGCACCCTTCTCCGATCAGGATGCCGTCGGCGCGCCGGTCGAACGGGCGGGAGGTCCCGGATCGGCTGAGGGCGCCGAGCTGGGTGAAGACCGCCCAGAAGGTGGGGTCCTGCGTGAGGTGGACGCCGCCCGCGAGCATCATGTCGCAGCGGCCCGAGGCGATCTCGCGGCACGCGTGGTCGACGGCGACGAGGCTCGACGCGCACGCCGCGTCGATCGTGTATGCGGGGCCCTGGAGGTCCAGGCGGTTGCTGACCCGCGATGCCGTCAGGTTCGGCACGAGGCCGATCGCGGTGTCGGGGCCGAAGTCGCCGACGTGGTGCTGGAATCGCTCCTTGATGCGCGCGAGCCTCCTCGGTCACGCCGGGGACGAGCGCGCGAAGGGCCCCGACGAGCGCTCGGCGCCGCGCACCTTCTGGCTCACGCGCGCGAGCCCGGGGTCAGGTAGCCGCCGCGCCCGAGCACGATGCCGGCGCGGGCGCGATCGAAAGGGCGCTCCGCGTAACCGCCGTCCTCGAGGCAGCGTGCGGCGACGTGAAGGGCGAGGAGCTGATCGGGATCGGCGCCTTCCGCCGCCCGCGGCATGATGCCGAACGCCGCCGCCTCGAAGTCGAGAGGCTCGTCGAGGAAGCCGCCGCGGCGGCCGTAGATGCGGTCGACCGCCGACGACGCGGGATCGAAGTAGACCGGATCGACCCGGTCGATCGGGACGTCCTTGATGCTGTCGACGCCGTTGACGATGTTGCGCCAGAACGCGTTCGCGTCGGGCGCTCCCGGATAGGCGCACGCGAGCCCGATGACCGCGACGTCGAGCGCCACGGCGGCTACGCCATGTGCTCGGGGAGCGCGCGCATCAGGACCACCTGCGCGCCGCGCCCGTGCGCGAGCTCGTCGAGGAGGCGGCGAACGCCTTCCTCGGGGTCGATGAGGCCGATGCCGCGCCGCCCGTACTCGCGCTCGAGCTCGGGTGTCACCATGCCGCCGCCGCCCCACGGGCCCCAGTCGATGGAGACGACGCGGCCGCGGCGCTCGCAGGAAAGGGAGCAGGCGAGCTTGTCGAGCGTGTCGTTGGCGGCGGCGTAGTCCGACTGGCCGCGGTTCCCGAACGCGCCGGCCACGCTTCCGAAGAAGACGAGGTAGCGTACGTCGTCCTTCAGGCTCCTCGCGAGCGCGAGGGCCCCGTTGACCTTGGTGTCGTAGACACGCGCGAAGGAGTCGGCCGTATTGTCGCGGAGGAGCTTGTCCTCGTTGACGCCGGCGCCGTGGAAGACACCGTCGATCCGGCCGTGGCGGCGGTAGAGGTCCTCGACGAGGGTCTCGAGGCGGTTGCCGTCGCGCACGTCGAGGGCCGCGTATTCCCAGGGCGAACCCGCGTCGGTGAGCGCCTCGAAGGTGAGACGCATCTCCCTCGCCAGCAGGATCTCGCGGCAACGCGCCTCCACGCGCGCGGGGCTCCGCTCGCCGGTGGATTCGACGATGTGCCGCCTCAGAGCATCGGCGGGAACGGCCGCGAGGAAGGGATCCTCCAGCCCCTCGGGCGCGGGCGTCCGCCCGACGATCACCAGGCGCGAGCGGTAGCGGCGGGCGAGCGCGATCGCGACCCTGGCGGTGATGCCGCGCGCGCCGCCGGTCAGGAGGACGACGGACTCGCCCGAGAGATCGAGGGCGGGCTCGCCGCCTGCGATCTCCTCGGCGACGAAGCGTCTCTCGCAGCGATCGGTCCCGCGGTAACCCACCTCGACTCCCGCCGTGGTCGCTCCGAGCTCGAGCAGGATCTGCGCCGCCAGCGTCTCGCCGGGCGCGGAGGGATCGAGATCGAGGCAGCGCACGCGCGCCTCGGGCCACTCCCGCGCGACCGACTTCAGCAGGCCCGAGAGCCCGCAACCCGTCCGCGACGCGCTTGCCGGCTCGTGACCGAAGCGACCGCCCAGCCCGCTGATGCCGATGAGCGTCCCCGTCCCAGCGAGGAGCGCGCGGCGCACGCCGTCGGCGAGCGCGAAAAGGTGCGTCGAGAAGGCGCCCTGGGCGTGCTGGAGGCAACCGAGATGAACCAGCGTGTCGACCTTCGGGGGCTCGCCGCCGTTGAACGTGACGGGGCGCGCCCCGGCGCGCTCGATGGCGGCCGCGAGCAGCGCGGCGATCGTCCCGTTCGCCGCCGCGATCCCGATCGTTCGCCCGTCGAGACGCACGGGACCGTTCCCGGCCGCGCTCGCCTCGACGACGGGGACGAAGCGGCGAACGGACGGCGGCACCTCGGCCGCCTGCGGCGCAGGAGCCGGAGTCGAGGCCGCAGCGGGAACGGGGGCCGGAGCGGGAACGGGGGCCGGAGCGGGAGCGGGGGCCGGAGCGGCGGCGGGGGCCGGAGCGGCGGCGGTGGTCTGAACCGGGGGCGCCGCGGCGGTCGCCTGCTTGATCTTCTCGATCACGCCGCGCAAGGTCTTGAGCGCCGCCAGCTCTTCCATCATCTTGTCGCGCGCCTTGCGATCGGCGGTCGAGAGCCCGAGCTTCTCGGCGAGCTGTCCCAGGATCTCCATGCGCTTGATCGAGTCGATGGAGAGGTCGGCCTCGAGGTCGAGGTCGAGCTCCAGCATGTCCTGCGGGTAGCCGGTCCGCTCCGAGACGATCGCGAGCAGCGTCTGGGCCACGTCGCCCGCGGGCGCGGGGCGGAAGCCGGTGCGGGCGCTGCGGGCACGGGTGCGGCAGCCGCGCGCGTGACCACGGGCTTCACGGCAACGGGGACTGGCGCGGCGGGGAGCTCGGCTCCCGCCCGCGCGGGAGCCGGCGCGTCGGGATGCCCCAGGAGCGAGAGCATGACGTTGCGCTGCTGTTCCGCTAGCTCCCGGATGTTCTTGAGATACGCCATCACCATCGCGTCCCTGTCGGGTGGGGCGGGCGTGGCCGCGACGCCGGCGAGCGGAAGCGGCTCGTTCAGCAGCTTCATCGCGAACTCCGGCAGCTCACCCTCGCACGGGACGGCGCGGTGGCCGTTCAGCTTCCAGAGGCCGGCCTTGCGCTTGGGCGGCGCGTCGAGGTCGATGACGCGCGCCGCGCGTCCGGCGAAGAGCCGATCCACCTTCACGGGCACGCCCGAGACGGCGAGCTCGGCGAGGAGCTCGAGGAGGCCGCGCAGGGGAGCGTCGCTTGCGCCGTCCAGCGCGAGGGCGCGGTGGGGACGGTCGCCCAGGATCTGCGCGACGAGGCCGGTGAGGACGCGGCCCGGACCCACCTCGACGAACGTGCGCGCGCCGTCCTCGTACATGCGCTCGATCTCGTCGACGAAGAACACAGGGCTCACGAGATGAAGGGCCAGGCGCTCGCGCAGGATCTCCGGGTCGGCCTCGTGCGGGGCCGCGGTCAGGTTGGCGTAGACGGGGATCGACGGCGCGGCGAGGGCGACGTCCGCGAGCGCGCGCGCGAAGATCTCCGGCGCGCGTGCGATGACGGGCGAGTGGAACGCGCAGGCGACGCTGATCGGCCTCACGCCGATGCTCTCCGCCTCGAGGCGCGCGCGCGCCCGTTCGATCCCTTCCTCCGTCCCCGCGATGACCGTCTGGCGCGGGCTGTTCATGTTCGCCACCACGACGTCGTCGAGCCCCTCGAGGAGCGACAGGACTCGCGATGCCGGTGCGGTGCAGGCGGCCATCGTTCCGGGCTGCCCTCCGGCGGCTTCCAGGATCGCCTCGGCGCGTGCGCGGGAGAGCGCCACGAGCCGGTCGCGCGGGATCGCGCCCGCCACGCAGAGGGCCACGAGCTCGCCGTACGAGTGGCCTGCGGCGACATCCGGAGCGACGCCGAGATCGAGCAAGAGCTCCGCTGCCGCGAGCTCGACGACGCCGAGCGCGGGTTGGGCGACGCGGGTGCCGGTGAGCGCCGCGCGTTGCGCCGCCGTGGCCTCCGGGCCGAACGGGGAACCGGGGTAGATGAGCGGGGCGAGCCAGGACTCCTGTCCGAGCATGTCCTGGAGGCGGGGGAAGGCGACCATCAGGTCCGCGAGCATCCCCGGCCGCTGCGATCCTTGGCCGGAGAAGAGGAAGGCGATCTCGCCAGGATCGCCGCCGCTCTTGTGCAGAGCGGGATCGGCCTTTCCCTCCAGCGCGGCCGCGACGCGGGCGCGCAGCTCTTCGTGCGACGAGGCGACGAACGCGACCTCGATCGATCCCCGCGGGGCGGCCGCGGCGGCCAGCGAGCAGGCGAGGTCGGCGAGAGGCAGGGAGGCGTCGCGCTCCCGGTCCTCGAGCAGCTTCGCCATGCGCTCGAGGTCCTGCTTGCCGGCGAAGGCGAAGAGCTCGACGGGCCAGATCGGAAGCCCGCTCTCGGGGGCGGGCGCGGCGTCGTGCGATTCGAGTACGGCGTGGAAGTTGGTGCCGCCGAACCCGAACGCGCTCACCGCGGCGCGTCGACGCCGTCCCGGCCAGGGCGACGAGTGGGTCCGGAAGACGAACGGGCTCGCGGCAGGGTCCCATGCGGGGTTCGGCTTCTCGAGGTGGACGGTGCTCGGGAGCACGCGCCGGTGGAGCGCCTGCGCGACCTTGATGACGCCCGCGATCCCTGCCGCGCACTTCGTGTGCCCGACGTTGGACTTGACCGATCCGAGCGTCACGGCTCCCCGCGCGGCTTCGCCCCGCGTGTAGATCTCCGTGAGCGTCGCGAGCTCGACGCGATCGCCGACGACCGTCCCCGTACCGTGGGCTTCCACGAGGCCGATGTCCGCCGGTGCGACCCCCGCGCGCTCGTAGGCGCGCTCGAGCGCGCGCATCTGCCCCTCCTTGCGAGGCGCGGTGAGGCCGAGCGACCGCCCGTCGCTGGATCCCGCCACGCTCTTGACGACGGCGTAGATGCGGTCGCCATCGCGCTCCGCGTCCGCGAGGCGCTTCATCACCAGCACCGCGACACCCTCGCCGAGCGCGATCCCGTCGGCCGCGGCATCGAAGGTTGCGCTCCGCCCGCGCGGCGAGAGCGCGTGGACGCTCGAGAACATCAGGTAGTCGCCGATGGAGTTGTGGAGGTCCGCTCCGCCGCAGAGCACCAGGCTGCTCGTTCCGGCCACGAGCTCCTTGCACGCGAGCTCCACCGCCGCGAGCGACGAGGCGCAGGCCGCGTCGACGGTGTAGTTGACCCCGCCGAGATCCAGGCGGTTCGCGACGCGGCCGGCGATGACGTTGGCGAGCACGCCGGGGAACGAGTCCTCGGTGAGATCGGGGAGCACGCGATCGAGCTCGGCGGGGATCGCTCCGAGGTACTGGGGAAACAGCGCGCGGAAGCCGTAGGCCGCCGCGAGGTCGGTCCCCGCCTCGGCGCCGAAGATGACCGAGGTCGTCTCGCGATCGAACGGGCGGTCGCCGTAGCCGGCATCCTCGAGGGCGCGGCGCGCGGCCTCGAGCGCGAGGAGCTGCACCGGCTCGATCGCCGCGAGCGAGCGCGGCGGGATGCCGTAGCGCAGCGGGTCGAAGTCGATCGTGGGAAGGAACCCGCCCCACCGCGAGATGGTCTTCCCCGCCTTGCGCTCGGCGTCGTAGTAGAGACGCTGGTTCCAGCGCTCGTCGGGAACGGGCGTGACGGTGTCGCGCCCGCACACGATGTTGCTCCAGAACGTCTCGAGGTCGGCGGCCCCGGGGTAGAAGCCGCCCATTCCGACGATGGCGACGTCGACGGGCGCCGGCCGCGGCTCCGGGCGCCGCGGCGCCGCGACGGCGGGCGCCTCCACGGTCGTGGCGGCGAGGAACGCCTGGCTCCCCACGGAGACGTCCCGGTGGAGCTCCTCGGTGGTTACGACGCCCGTGCGGAGCCCGGCCACCTGGCCGATCATGTACATCCCCTCGCGGCGCTGGGTCGCCACGTCGACGGGCCAGAGCGCGTCGCCCATGCGCTCGAGCCCCTTTGCCGCGACCCGCAGCCGTCCGAGGTTGAGCTTCTCGAGAGCGGCCCAGATCTCGTCGCGGGCGCGCCCCTCCGCCTCGAGCCTCCGCCGCGTCTCCTGGAAGTGCGCGGTGAAGGCCGTGTCGGCGCATCGCGTCGCGTGGCCGGGCGCGGACTCGAGGAGCACCGTCTCCTCGCAGGCGACGGCCACGTCCTGGAACGCCGGCTTGATCGCGCCCGTCTCGACTGCCTCGCGCGTGAAGAGATACGCGGTGCCCATCAAGACGGCGATGCGCGCGCCCGCCGCCGCGAGCGGTGCCGCGAGGAGCGCCACCATCGCCGCGGAGCGGGCGTCGTGGATACCCCCCGCGAAGATCACCGAGAGCTCCTCCGCCCGGCCGCTGCGCAGGAGGAGGTCGACCATCGTGTCCCAGAGCACGAAGCTGCCGCGCGGACCGACGTGGCCGCCGCACTCGCGCCCCTCGAGGACGAACCGGCGCGCGCCGTCGCGGAGGAACAGCTCCATCAGGCCCGGCGACGGGACGTGCAGGTAGGTCGGGATCCCGGCCTCCTCGAGACCGCGCGCCTGCGCGGGACGTCCGCCGGCGATCAGCGCCACCGGCGGGCGTACGTCGAGGATCGCCTCGAGCTGGTCGGCGCGCAGGTCGGGTGGGACGAAGCCCAGGATGCCGACGCCCCATGGCAGATCGCCCAGCCGGTCCCGCGTGTCGCAGAGGACGGTGCGCGCCTGGTCGCGCTTCATGAGGGACAGTGCGAGGAAGGGGAGCCCGCCGCCGCGCGCGACGGCTTCGGCGAACGCGGGGCCGTCGCTGACGCGCGTCATGGGACCCTGCGCGATGGGGAACCTCAGGTTGTGCTGGCGCGCGAACGGAGATCCGGGGGCGAGCGATCCGAGCGTCCGGGCCAGGGCGAGCTGGCCGGATGCGTTCTCGCGGATGGCCTCGCACAGCGGCGCGACGCGCTTGTACCGCTGCGCGAAGCCGCGGGCGAAGCACCCCTCCTGGCCGCAGGGCAGAAGCCGCTCGGTGAGAGGTCCAGCGCCGAGGTTCCCTGGTAGTCCCGCGCTCAGCGCATCGATCGGGATGCCCGGACGCACGAGCACGCGATGGCCCGCGACCACGCGCGTCTCCGAGCCTTCCATCGCGCCGACGGCGTCCTTGATCGCCTGCGACAGCGAGGATTCCTCGAGGAGCGCGAGCTGCGCGTCGAGCACGACGCCCTTCGCTCCGCCACCGAGGACGGCGGCGATGGAGTGGAGGCCGAGCCCGCCCTGGACCCAGACGCGTTCGAAGCCATCCCGGAGCAGGCGTTGCATCAGCACGTAGGCGCTCTCCTCGCCCACGCGGCCGCCCGCCTCGTTGCCCTTGGCGATGACGCCGAAGGCACCGCGGTCCCTGGCGCGCCGCGCTTCGGCGGCGCTCACGACCTGGACGATGACGCGCCGTCCGGCGAATGACGCGGGGTCGCCGCTCGACGGGACGATCACGAGCCGCGCCTCGGCGGAAGCTCGGGCGCCGCGACTCCTTCGGGAACGCGGACCCCGAACGGCTTGCGGCGCGCGGCCACGTCGCGAAGGGCCGCCGCGGCGCGGGCGGGATCGCGGCCGAGATCGAGGATGCCGCACGCGCCTGCGTCGCACAGTGCCAGGACGAGCCTGGCGTCCGGCGTCTCGAAGGGCGTCAGGCCAAGGATCACGAGGGCGTGATCGGAGATTTCGGCCGAAGCCGGAGTCACCGCGACATATTAACCGAGATGCTCCGTGTCAAGCCGGAGGCAGCGGTACCGCGGGCACGACGAATCCAGGATAGTGCTTCCACGCGCCGGGGTTCAGGCCGAGCAGGGCGTCCATCTGTTCCTGGAGCGGGCCGTTGCCGCGCCATACGCGGAGCGCGGCGAAGAGGCGCCGCCAGGTGCCGAGGGCCTCGCCGACGTCCGCGAGGCGCGCCCGCGTCCTGCTCGAGAACGTGGGCTCGCGATCCAGGGAGGCGCGCTCGTAGCCGTACTTGCTCATGCTGAGGCGGTTCATGCTCTCGACGATGCGGATCCACTCCGGCGAGAGGTCCCGCCGGTACGCGGGAAGGCCGTCCCGCTTCTTGACGTTGCCGGCCGCGGCCGCGAACCACGGGAACGGAGGGACGTCGTCCTTCGGCCCGCGCGTCTGGTGGTCGAGGACGGCGTCGTCCCATTCCTCGCCCGCGAAGGCGAGCACGGCGGCCATCACGTCCCGGGGGCGCGCGAGCAGATCCTCGAGCCGCACCTCGTGCACGCGGCCGGCGAAGGCGTGGACCGCCTTGACCTGCTGCTCGCAGAAGAGGCTGTTCAGGCCGATGCTGCTCGCGGCCCACGGCATGCGGCAGAGCGACGCCACGGCATCCCTCGGGTCGCGCACGATGTGGATGACGCGCGCGTCGGGATGGTCCTCGTAGATGCGCGCGAGGTGCAGGCAGTGCATCGGCGTCTTGTCGCCGAACCTCTCCTTCCCGTGCCGCCGCGCCGCGGCGCGCATCACGGCGCGCACGGCCGCCGCCCGCCTCGGGCCGGGCGCGCGCGCGAGCTCGGCCGCCACCTCGCCCTTGCCGAGCCCCAGCCAGGCGAACGAGAAGGACTTCAGGTAGTACTCCATCCACTCGGCGGCACTCGCCTTCTTCCCGGCGCGGGTCAGGTAGAACGACGCCTCGTGCGTCACGTAGATGCGCGGGTGGGCGTTCAGCATCATCCGCAGCAGCGTCGTGCCGGATCGCCCCGTCCCGACGACGAAGATGGGCGCGCTCTCGGGGTCGGTCATCGTAGGGGGGATGGCGTGCGCGTCGCGCCCGCGCGTCGCGGCGTTCGGCTCGGCGACGATGGGATCAGGGAATCGTGGCGGGGGCGGGCTCGGCGACGGCGGGTGTTGCGAGGCCCGCGAGGCGCAGGATGCGCTCGACGACGAACCCGATCTTGTTGTTGGGCGTCGATGCGCCCGCGGTGATGCCGACGATCGCGTCTCCGGCGGGGAGCCACCCGTCGGTCTCGACGACCTCGCCGGTCCTCGGGGTGCGGTGGCGGATCCTGCGGGCGTCGAGGATGCCCATCTCGTCCTCGATGTGGAACGCGGCAACCCGTCCCTCGCACATCTCGGCGAGGTGCGTCGTGTTGCGCGAGTTGAAGCCGCCCACGACGATCATGACGTCGATGCGCTCGGCCAGGAGCTCGGCCACGGCGTCCTGGCGTTCCTGGGTCGCGCTGCAGATGGTGTCGAAGGTGCGGAACCTCCCCCGCGTCTCCTCCTCTCCGTGGCGCGCGACGAACGCGCGGCGCAGCCGCTCGCCGATCGCGAGCGACTCCGACATCAGCATCGTGGTCTGGTTGGCGAGGCCGATGCGCTCGAGGTGGCGCGCCGGCTTGAACCCGATCGACACCGCCTGGCGGAAGCGATCGAGGAAAGCGCTCGGGGAGTAGGGGGCCTCGATGAACCGCGCCACTTCCTCCGTCTCCTCCATGTCGCGCACGACGAGGTAGTGTGAGTCCGGGTGCTTCGTCGCGCGCGAGCAGGTGGCGAGCGTCTCCTGGTGGCTGTGCTTGCCGTGGATCACCGTCGTGAACCCGTCGCGCGCGTAGCGGTCGACGTTCTTCCAGACGTTCATCACCGAGCCGCAGGTCGTGTCGACCATGATGCAGCCGCGCTTCCTGAGGAATGCCATCTCGGTGAGCGTGACGCCGAAGGCCGGGATGATGACGACGTCGTCCTGCGTCACCTGATCGTAGGTCTCGAGGAACGCGATCCCCTGCTCGCGCATGCGGCCGTTCACGTGAGGGTTGTGGATGAGCTCGCTCGTGAGGAAGACGCGGCGGTCCGGGAACTTGACCCGCGTCTCGTAGGCGTACTCGACCGCCCGCTCGACGCCGTAGCAGAAGCCCATCTCCTTGGCGACCCGGAACGTCAGCGGCCCGACGGAGAGCCTGCCGCCCTTGGCGCGGATGTGGTCGACGAGCCCGGACGCGTAGTGCTCCAGGAGGCGCTCGCCCGCCTCCTGCTTCAGGCCGAAGCCCCGCTGGAAGTAAGTCGCCGATTCCGACACAACACGAACATCATACAAGCTCGGTGGAGCGCGGGACGTGTGCTCGCTGCGCCCGCACGTCGGAGGCTTGCGGGCGCTGGCAAGATCGGTGTCGATGAGCGATGCTCCCTATGACCTGGTGGTGATCGGCGCCGGACCCGCGGGGGAGAAGGCCGCGACGCAGGCCGCCTACTTCGGCAAGCGGGTCGCGATCGTGGAACGGCGCGACACGCCGGGCGGCATCGCCGTGAGCGATGCGGGGGTGCCGACCAAGACGCTGCGCGAGACCGCCCAGTACCTGACCGGATTCCGGCAACGCGACGTCTACGGCGTCAGCCTCTCGCTCGGCGCCGCAGGGAAGCTCGAGAGGCTCCGGAGCCGCGTCGCCGGCGTGAAGGCCGTGATGACCGAGGCGGTGCGCAGCAACATCGAGCGGATGAGGGTCGAGCTCCACCACGGCACCGCCAGGCTCGCCGCGGGAAAGCGCGTCATCGTCTCCTCCGCGGCGGGAGAGCGAGAGCTCCGCGCGGGTGTCATCCTGATCGCTACGGGCTCTCACCCGCTCCATCCGCCCGGCATCGACTTCTCCGATCCGGGCATCACGGACTCGGAGGGCATCCTCGGGATCGAGACGCTCCCGGGGCGCCTCGTCGTCATCGGCGGGGGCGCCGTGGGATGCGAGTACGCCTCGATCTTCACGGCGCTCGGGGTCGAGGTGACGCTGCTCGAAGCGATGGACCGCCTTCTCGGCTTCGCCGACGGAGAGATCGCGGCGCTCCTCGCTCGCGCCTTCGGGGCCGAGGGAATGCGCGTGACGCTCGGAGCGTGCGTCGACGCCATCACGCGGACGGGACGCGATCTCTCCGTCGCGCTTCGCGGCGGAGCGACGCTCGCCGCCGATCGCGTCCTGTTCGCGGGAGGCCGCGCCGGCAACACGGAGGGGCTCGGGCTCGACGAGGCGGGAGTGCGGATCGACGACAAGGGGCGCATCGTCGTCGACGCGCACTACCGCACGTCGGCCGAAGGCATCTATGCGGCGGGAGACGTGATCGGACCTCCGGCGCTCGCGTCGGTCTCCCAGGAGCAGGGGCGCGTCGCCGCGTGCCACGCCTTCTCGATCCCGTTCAAGCACGTCGTCGATCCGCTCGCGCCCTTCGGCGTTTACGCCATCCCGGAGGTGGCAATGGCCGGCCTCACCGAGGAGGCCGCGCGGGCGGCCGGCATCGACTGCGAGGTGGGGCGCGGTCTCTTCGCGCGAAACACGCGCGCTCGCATCGCCGGCACGACCGAGGGCATGGTCAAGCTCGTCTTCCGCCGCGACGACCGGACTCTGCTCGGAGTCCACATCCTGGGCGACATCGCCTCCGAGCTCATCCACATCGGGCAGCTCGTGGCGAGCGAGCGCCGCCCCATCGACTACTTCATCCACGCCACCTTCAACGTGCCCACCTACAGCGAGGCCTACAAGTACGCCGCCTACGACGGGCTCCAGCGCCTGTCCCGCGCGTAGCGGCAGCATGCAGGGACGCCGACCACGTGGTCAGATTCCGAGCGCGCCCGCGGCGATCGCGGCCCCGTACATCGCACCGCCGAACGCCTCGATGACCGCGTCGAGCCTCTTCAAGGCCGCGCCGTCGTAGGTGTATCCCCAGACGAACGAACCAGCCTGGGGGTCGCGCCCGCACGCGACCAGCAGCGCGTCGCGATCGGAGTCGACGAGAGGGCCCGACGCGACGCGCCCGCCCTCGAGTGTGGGGAGATAGAGGTCGAATCCGGGGAGCGGCTTTATCGGACCACCGTCGAAATCGAATCCGAGGACCTCCGTCGGGATCTTGTAGACGATGCGTGCGGCCGGCGCCGTGAGGATCTCGGAGTAGCCATCCGCGTCGACGTCGCCTCGCGACACCACCACGCCCCACGGGTAGTAGTAGGCGTTGAAGTTGATCTTCGAGATCATCGTGACGGATGTTCCGTCGAAGTTCCAACCACGCACGGTGCTCCCGAATCCGGCGGCAGGACCTGAGCCCGTGAGGATCTCCGCGTAGCCGTCGCCGTCGACGTCCGCCCCGTCGGTGTTGACGCCGTAACGGAGGGTCCCGTAGGCGAAGAAGCTGATCTTGGCCAGCGCCGAGAGCGTCGCGCCGTCGTAGTTCCACCCGCGGACGTGCGGTCCGAAAGGAGGACCTGGACCCGCCCCGGTGACGATCTCCTCGAACGTATCTGTATCGAGGCCTCCCGACGCGACCATGACGCCGTACTTGAGCGTCCCGTAAGCGTAGAAGCTCACCTTGGCGATGGGCGATCCCGAGGCGCCGAAGGCTCGAACGTGAGGTCCGTGGACGGGACCGGGGCCGGGGCCGGTGACGATCTCGGCGGTCGATCCTCCATCTATGTTGCCTGACGCCACCATCGTGCCGAACGTCCCGGTTGCGTAGGCAAGGAAATCGATCGGCGTCGGCACGCCGCCGGCGTCGAAGACGCGGACCTCGTTGACATTGGACGGACCTGGTCCCTGCCCCGCGATGATGTCGACGCCGTCTCTCACAGAGAGAGCGTAGGAGCGCCTGGAGCCGCATGGGCCGGGGCTGCCGTCGGCGGCTTCTACGTCGATCCGGTAGCTGCCTCCCGCTGTCGGCGTTCCTGAGAGCACACCGCCCGCGCTCAGGGTCAGGCCAGGCGGGAGCGCGCCCCCGACGATAGTGAACGAGTAGGGCGCCGCGCCTCCACTCGCGGTCAGCGTCTCTGCATAGGGCTGACCGCGGGATGCGGCGGGAAGGGAAGAGGGCGAGATCGAGAGGCAACCGTACCCGATGGTGAACCACGGCTCCGAACCCGTGGTGGCGTCGCTTGCGCTGAAGAAGAGGCCGGGTCCGAACGCGGTACCGTAAGCTGGATAGCGGGGCGACGCGATGCGGACCGTGCCGGAAGGGGATCCGTCGGTGACCCATAGCTCGTTCGGGGGACTGGAGCCAACCGAGGATCCCCTGAGATACACGACGCCGCCGACGGTGCCAACGAACGAGTCGGCGCTAGTGATTGAACACCCGCTACCGGGACCCGGGCTCAGATCGTCGAGGAGTCGCGTTCCTTGAGGAGAGCCGTCGCTCGCCCAGAGCTCGTCCCCATGGACATCCCGGCCCATGAAGAGGACCTGGCTCCCGAGAGCGACGGGCGGAGGTTCGTAGCAGTAGACGCTGCACAGCAGAGTCGTGCCTCCCGGAGACCCATCGCTCTTCCAGAGCCCCCCGCCGAGGACGTAGAGCTCCTGGTTCATGACGACTCCGGGCACGCTGCTGTACGCTGCCGCAATGGGAAATGTCCCCGACTGCGTCCCGTCCGTCCGATAGAGCTGCCCGCTCCCGGTCGTGAACAACAGAAGGCCGTTGACGACTCCATTTATCGCGATGACGTCCTGGGGCCCCACGCTCGTCGTGCCACCCGCAGTTCCGTCGCTGATCCAGATCTCGGTTCCGTGACCGGCCGTGGTAGCCATGAAGAACAAGGCGTTGCCGATCTGCTGGAACGACCGTGGAACGGATCCGCTGGGACCTGGAGCCAGATCCCGGACCAGATACGTCCCGCCTGGCGTCCCGTCACTGCGCCAGAGCTCGGGACCTTCGGCTGGACTCTCGGCGCAGAAGTACATCACGCCGTTCAGCACGCGCGACTCGTAGGGGTAATTGGGGTCGCCAAACATGCGAACCAGGGTCGTGCCTGACGGCGTGCCATCCGTGCTCCACAGGCCGCGACCTGATTGAGTCGCGTCGAGGCCAAAGAAGTAGAGGTTGTTTCCGAGTGGCGTGAGGACGCGAGGCGAAGAGGACCCTGCTCCAGGGACGACGTCGACCGCGAGGACCGTTCCCGCCGGGGTCCCGTCCGTCTTCCACAGCTCGATTCCGAGCGCCGGGTCCTGGGCGGCAAAATAGAGTGCGCCCTTCCAATCGATGGCGCCAGTGGCCACCATGTCGAGGGACCCGGCTGGTCCAGGGAGGAGATCCCCGAGCGGATAGGTGCCCGGGCTCGAGCCGATCGCATTGAGCCCAATTGCGATGGAGACGCATGCCAGCGACGTGCGGACCGTGACACGACGACCCTCGCTCGTCGATATCATTCGTGAAGGCTAGTCAATCGCCTTCCGGGAGTCAACCGATGGCCCCGATCCCTCCGATCCGGCGATCCCCTCCGTACTCCGTCGCGCCACGCTCTATGCCCGTTCGGCTCACCGACATCCGCGGCGACGCACTCAGTACTCGACCTCCATGAGCACGCGCTTGCTCGCGACCACCTTGCGAAAGATCTCCGCGGGCGCCTTGCGGACGCGGTCGACGGTGAGGAGGTCGCGCTCGACCGCGATGCCGAAGAGGCGCTCGTTCTCCTCGAGGTAGGGTCGCAGGAGGTTCCAGTCGTCCTGCGTGAAGTCGGTGAACTTCGCGCCGTTGAGCTGGTCCTTCGAGACGCGGGCGTAGGGATCGTTGAGGTAGAACGCCCCGCCGGAGGCGAGGGAGAAGAGGTTGCCGCCGGGATAGCGGTCCTCGAGGCCGAGCACCTCTCCCTGCGGCGAGAAGGCGAGGCCGTTCAGGAGCACGAATCCCCCGCCGAGCTCGTGCCCGGCCATGAACGACTCGGCGGCGTAGTCGAGGCAGGTGCCGTTGACGATGGCGCGGATGGTGCCGACGGAGTTGATGAGGGGGCGTCCCGCGGTGCTCCCGAGGACGTAAGCCGTGCCACCCTTCGCGCCGTAGAGGAACGTCTGGCCGACGTTTCCGTGGATGACGATCTTGCCGTCGTTCATGATCTGGCCGAGCTGGTCCTGGCCGTCCCCGTGGATGTGGATCTCGGCGCCGTCGACGCCGCTTCCGGTGTAGTCGCCGGAGCTCCCGTAGAGGTCGATGCGCACCCCACGGGATCCGGGTCCGAGCCCGCAGCCGATGAAGCGGTCGCCCTTGCAGCGGAAGACGACGAACCGGCGCCAGCCCTGGCGGTAGGCATGGACCATCGCGCGGCACACCGCGTCATCGCCTTCGGGCGGGAAGCCCGAGGCATCGATCACCAGGAGCTGATCGGTCGTGAGCGGCTGCGGAAGGTGCCGGCACGACGCTCGGTCGGTCCGGACCGCGTGCGGGTCCTTCCCGAGGAGCGGCACACTCGCCAAGAGCGCGTCGATCGCCGCGCCCGTCATCGAGCGGATCCACGATCGCTTCTTGTCGCCGATCGGGTAGCGCCGGTCGTGGAGCTCGGTCAGGGTCTCGAGGGCGACCGGGCGGAACAACGGATCGCGTCCGGCGGCGGCCAGGGCGCCCGCGGTTTCCCGGAATCCCTCGTAGGTCGCCGAGGCGACGCGCGGGGCAAGCGACGCGAACGTCGCGGGCGGGGCGTCGGAGCTTTGCGGGAGGAGGAGGAGCGGACCGTCGGGTCGGCCCGGGGCGGCTTGCGGCAGGACCACGCGCTTGCCGAACTTGTCGGCGCACGAGAGCGCGAAGCCGGCGCTGGTGCCAAGCGGCGCCACCGTGAAGACGAAGCTCCCGCCGTCGGTGTGGCTTCCCCCGCGCGACGTCCAGGTGTGGTCGGGCTCGCGCGCGATGCGCGGGTCCTCGGCGGCGAGGTTTGCGAAGAGACGGTCGATCGCCTGCCGCTCGCTCGCAACCGCACCCACGCCGATCTCGCCCTCGTACAGGGCGAACACGTGCGGGCGCAGCATCGACGTGTCGGTGATCCCGAGGAGCTGGAACGTGCCTTCCCGCGGCACGCTGCGCGCGATGATGAAGAACCACGGACCGTCGGGCGATCCGTGCAGGTGCGCCGCGCGGATCGCGCGATAGAGCCGCTGGCGGGCCTTGGGTAGGAGCTCGAAGTCGCGCTCGGAGGTCGGCGCGAGCGCCTCGATGAGGATCTCGATCGGGTACTCGAGCACGCGGTTGTAGTGATCGAACAGGAGCGCCGCCACCTCGGTGTCGGTGAAGTAGAGCGTGCGCATGCCCTTCTGCTTCAGGTATTCCGCGACGGCGTGATAGTTCGCGAAGTCGCCGTTGTGGACGAGCGCGTCGTGCAGGCCGATGAAGGGGTGGGCGCCTCCGGGATGCCAGACGCGGCCGCGCGTCGGGTAACGCTGGTGGCCGATCCAGGCGAGGGCCTGGAAGTCGTCGAGCGCGTAGAAGCGCGCGATCTGCTCGGCGTAGCCGACACCCTTCAACACCATCATGCGCTTGCCATGGCTGAGGACGAACGCCGCCTTGTCCTCCACGTCGCCATAGAGGGCCTTGCTGAGCGCGAAGGAGCGCTCGACGACGAGCTGCTCCTCGGCCTTCTCCGTGTCCAGCCCCTTCACCGCGGCGAATGGGGCGAGCACGTCGGGCCGGGCGGTCACGAAGTAGCGCACGACCCGCGGCGGGCGCACCTCGAGGCCGAAGTCCCGGTGGTCGCCGGCTTCGGGCTGCTCCTCGCGATGGTGGACGACGTAGTAGGGAGCGATGAAGCGCTCCTCGACGTCCCGCGCGAGGCCGCCCTTCAGGTAGCCGACCTGGAGCGCGAAGGCGTCCGGGCGGTCGAGGAAGCAGCCGACGACCGCCAGGCCGCCCCCCTTGCCGTTGCCGCGGTTGTGCATCTGCTCGAGCGGCGTGATGAGGTGGCGTCCCGGCTTCGGCTCGCTCGCCGCAAAGCCGATGACCCCGCACCCCCCCTCGCACTCGCGCTTGGAGATGCCGGATCCGGTCATAGCGCGCGCACAGGCCTCGCAGGGTGGGGACTTGTCCCTCGCCGGTTCGGCCGCGAGCTCGACGGACACTGGCCGTTCCATCGTGGGGCTGGCCTCGCAGGGCGGGGGCTCGTCCTCCGCCGGTTCGGCCGCGAACCCGACGGACACTGGCGGTTCCAGCGTGGGGCCGGCCTCGTAGGGCGGGGGCTTGTCCCCCGCCGGTTCGGCCGCGAACCCGACGGACGGCGATCGTTCATCGAGCCTCCGTGAAATCGAGGTGTTCGAGGAGATCCGTCCTCCCGCGGAGCGCGGCGACGCTCCGCAGGCCGAGGCGCGCCAGGATCTCGCGGAGCTGCGCCTGCCACGCGGTGTACATGTTGACGATGCGCTCTGCGCCCCACTCCACCTCCACCATGTCCTTCAGGTCGCCGTCGGTCGTCGCGATGCCGCGGGGGCAGCCGCGTCCCGACTCGCAGTTGCGGCAGCGCACGCAGTCGATCGCCACGAGCTCCGCCGTGCCGATGACGACGCCGTCGGCTCCGAGCGCGATGGCCTTCGCGACGTCCCACGCGGATCGGATCCCGCCCGAAGCCATGAGCGTGACCTCGTCGCGGACGCCTTCCCTGGCGAGGAAGTCGTGCGTCTTCGGGATGGCGTACTCGACCGGCATCGCGATGTTCTTCTTGGCGATGTCGGGCGCCGCGCCGGTCCCGCCGTAGCCGCCGTCGATGTGGACGATGTGGGCACCCGCGTAATAGGAGCCGACCGCCACCATGTCGACGTCCGACGGCGTCGACACCTTCACCGAGATGAGGGCGTCGGGATTGGTCGCGCGGATCCAGTCGATGTGCTTCTTGTGATCCTCCACCGAGTAGACCGAGTGGAAGGGGAAGGGAGAGAAGAGGCTGCGGCCGGGGATCGACTGGCGCATGTCCGCCACTTCCTCGGTGACCTTGTCGCCGAGCAGGTGGCCGCCGAGGCCTGGCTTGGCGCCCTGCGCGTACTTGAACTCGACGATGCGCGCGCGCTGGATCGTCTCCTCCTTCACCCCGAACAGGCCGGTGGCCACCTGGGTGATCACGTGGCGCCCGTAAGGCACGAGCGCGTCGGGATAGCCGCCCTCGCCCGTACAGGTGAAGGTCCCGAGCTGCTGCGCCGCCCTCGCGCGGGCCATCATCACGTTCAGGCTCACCGAGCCGTAGGACATCCCGCCGCCGTAGATGGGCATCGGGAGCTCGATCTGCGCCCCTCGGCCGCGCCGGTTCAGGCGAAGCGTGAGGTCGACATCCGCAGGAGAGATCGCCGGAGCGTCCTGGAGCCGCAGGCGCATGCGGTCGAACCCGCCTCCCGATCGTCCCATCGAGAGCTCGTAGGGAACCTCCGGCGCTCGGCCCGTCTCGGCCATGTCGAAGGTCGCGAGGAGCAAGTCGTCGGTCCAGAACCGGTCGCCGAGGCAGGAACGCTCGGGGTTCTCGATGACGGCGAGCGCATGGGTCGGGCACTGCGCGACGCACGATGCCTCCGTGCCGGCGCACTCCGGGCCGACGCATCGGTGGTGATCGGGGGGCTCCATCGTGTTGAAGCCTGGGCGCCGCGCGTGGACCTCGGTCGGGCACACGCGCACGCACATGCCGCACCCCGCACAGGCGTTCGACCGGAGGACGAGCCACTTGCTCGGGATCCAGCGGAGCCGCTGCGCCGTCGCCACGGTCGCGGCGTCAACCGTCATGGGCGCCGCTCCTTCCGAATACCCTCGCGAAGATCTCGGCGTCGAGCTGGTCCTTGGTCATCGCTCGCCCGCGCTCGCCGCGAAGGCGGCTGACCTCGCGAAGCCCCATCGCGCCGAGGATCTCGAGGATCTGGTTGTGCCAGGAGGCGATCATGTTGACGACGCGCGTCGCGCCCCACTCGGGGCTCACGTGCGACAGCTCGCGCGGGCAATCTCCGCCGTGGAAGCACTCGCCGCAGAGGTTGCACTCGAGGGCGATCAAGAGCGGCGTGCCCATCGCCACGGCGTCGGCGCCGAGGATGATCGCCTTCGGCACGCGCGCCGGCTCCGCGATGTCGCCCGATCCGACGATCGTGACGCGATCGCGGATGCCCTCGGCCACCAGCGCGTCGTGGACCCGCGGCAGGATCTCCGGCAGCGACGGTGGCGCGGACGCGTCGCCGCGGATGCGGGCGCCGTACGAGTCCGCGTGGATGTGGATGACGTCCCCGATGCGTCCGAGGGCGAGCTCACGCGCGCGGTCGATGACGCTCTCGCTCGCCGCGAGGAGCACCATCACGCAGAGGTCGGGGTTGGCGCCCTTCAGGCTCTGGACGAGGCGCGGGAGATCCTCGCGATCGGCGACTTCCACGATGACCCGCTTCTTCGCGGTCGCCATGAGGTGGTTCCACGTGCCCCAGGGCGCGGCGTCGAGCTCGAGGTGCTCGATGATGCTGGCGTCGTAGGCCGAGAGCTCGGGCGTGATCTCCCGGGACTCCATGATGGCGAACGTGCCGAGCTCCGCCGCGGCCTTCGCGATGGCGAGGTTGATGGCCGGCTGTCCCTTGTAGAAGGTGAGCCGGTTGAACAGGATCGGGATCTTGATCTCGATCGTCGGTGGGATGTCGCCCTGGGGGAACCCGTCGCCCCCGAAGCGGATGCCGCAGACGTCGCCGGGCTTGTAGCCGAGGTCGACGGCGGTCGAGATGTACTCCCGGCCATGGATGCCGTCCCGGGTCGGGCGCACGATCTCCGACATGTCGGTCCACATGGCGTCGTAGCCTGGACCCGAGAACGGTCCGCCGTAGCCGCAACCCGACACCGGCACCTCGCCTTTCTCGGCCGCGCGCCAGATCGACGCCATGATGTCGGGTGTGTAGAGGTCGTCGCCCATCGCGAGGTACGTCTCGTTCTCGGTCATCGTGAGGACCTGCGCCGGGCACACCTGCACGCACATCCAGCAGTTGCGGCACCTGTGATCCTCGGGCTCTGCCATGATCCGGTAGTCGTCCTTGCGGCGGCGGTGGACGTCGTAGAGGCAAGCGTCGGCGCACTTGCCGCAGTTGAGGCACCCGTCGACGTTGCGCGTGATGCGCCACTTCCCCTCGGGGTTGTGGCGCGGACGCGCATGGCGCGGGTGGAGATCGAACCGGGCGCTCACGTGCGATCCCCACGTGGAGCCGGGAGCGTGACGCGCGCCCACGGATCCTCGCGCCGCTGGCCTCTCGGCCCGGGGAGCTTGCCGCTCGCGACCTCGCGCGCGGCCCAGGTGGGCGCGTGCGGTTGTTCGGAGACGGGCGCGCCCGAGCGGTAGGGGTCGCTGCCGATCATCTTCAGGTAGCTCGGATGGGTGCCGAGAGAGTCGACGAAGGACTTGATGGCCTCCTCGGGGCGGCCGTGGCGCGACGCGAGCCGCCCCTCGATCGCGTCCCACGCCCGCACCAGCGGCAGGTGCGTCTGGCAGACCCGCTCGCACTCCCCGCAGTGCGTGCAGATGAACGCGGTGTCGGACTCGTGCTTCGTCACGGGCTCGCTTGCGAGCAGCTTCCCGGCGATGCGCAGCTTCGCCCTCGCGGTCGTCCCCTCGTCTAGGCTCACCTGGTAGGCGGGGCAGACGACGATGCAATTCCCGCACTGAGTGCAGCCGAGCAGCGTCTTCTCGAGGAAGCGATCCTCGGGCATCGAGGCGGGGTAGTGTCCAGGAATCGAAAGGTCCCCCGCCGCCTCCGAGCTCGTGTGCCGGAAGGCGGGTGCCTGTCCCCCGCCGGTCCGGAGCGGCGCGAGCACCGGCAACATCCCGTCGAGAAGGGCGAGCCCGGCGCCGACGATGGCCGGACGCATCGCGATCCCCGGGATCCCTCCGAGCCTGGTTCCGAGCGCGAAGAACTTCCCGGGATTCAGCACGCCGCGGGGATCGTCGCGCCGCTTCATCGCCGCGATGGCGTCGAGCTCCGACGGCGAGAAGCGATTCTTGACGAAAGGTGTGTTCCAGATCCCGACGCCGTACGGCCTGCCCCCCAGCTTCACTCCGAGCCGCGTCAAGAGCGCGACGAGTGGCAGGAGCGTCGCGTAGCGCCGCCCGTCGCGCCTGTCGCACGGGATCATCGGAAGGAGGAGCCACCGATACGCGGCACCGTCCTTGACGAGGTGGGCCTCGTGGTAGATGGTCGCGGCGAAACCGCTCGCGAGCCGATCGGCGCCGCGCTCGTATTCCGCCAGGGCGGCCAGCGGCACGATGCTCTCCGACGCGAGGAGCGACGGCCCGAGGAGCTGGACGCGAAGCGGGTTGAACCGATCCTCCCAGAGATAGCTCGCGACCCAGAACGGCGCCTCGCTGATGCCCGTCGCGCCCGCGGCCAGATCGCGAAACCGCGTCTCGTCGCCGGCGCTCTCGAAGAAGCAGAGCAGCGCGTCGGCGGGGTCGAGGAGCTTGCCCGGTCTCTCCGCACGCCAGAGCTCGTCGAGCGCGGCGACGTGCCGCGCGTCGAGGTACTTCGCGTGCCCGAGCGCGACGCCTGCGTCGAGCGCCTTCGAGAGCAGGGTCGAGAGGGCCGCGCCGTCGCTCGCGAGGAAGAGACGCGGCGAACCGAACGCGGGCCGTTCGCGCCCGCGCACCCGTGCGGCCGCAAGGACGCCGAGCTGCCCCTCGGATCCGAAGAAGAGGTCGTGCTCGCGCTCGCCTTTCCGGTGAACGCGCGGGCCGTGCTCGGGTGTGACCACGGTGATCTCCGTGACCCAGTCGCTCACGTGGCCGTGGCCGCCGCTCATGAGGCCGTAGCCTCCGGTCGCGATCCAGCCTCCCACGGTCGCGAAGCGGTTCGAGGGGTAGACCCCCAGCGTGAACCCGCCCTTCGAGAGGACCCGCTCGATCTCGCCCCATCGCGCTCCAGGTGCCACGGCGACCTCGCCAGAGGCGGCCTCGGAGACGTCTTGCCAGGTGGAGAAATCGAAGACGATGCCTCCCCGCGTCGGCACGCACCCGCCGAACCCCCACGATGCGGCACCTCGCGGGACGATGGGGACGCCTTCGCGATCGGCGAAGCGCACGGCGCGCGCCACGTCGTCGATCGATCGGGGCTGCACCACGAGGTCGGGAAGCGTGCGGAAGAGCCCACGCTCGAGGAACGCCGGGACCTCTCCGAGGTCGCGCGAGAAGAGGGCCCGTACCTCGGGCCGATCGACGACGGCGACCTCGGGCGCGATCGCCGCGCGGAGACGCTCGCGCAGGGCAACGACGGCAGGCTCAGGAGAGTCTGGCGGTCCCAACGCGTGCACGACCGATTCTATCCTGTTCCAGTCCGCGACCCTCGGCCGGAGCCGGTCCATCCGGCAAGTCTGATGGGGGACAATGGCGACGTGCGCCACGAGAGCCCGGCTCCGGACCCCGTTCTGGAAGAGAGCCTCGAGGCGCTCGCGATGCCGCCCCGGATCCTCCGGCTCTGGCTCGAGGATCGCCGCGCCTTCTGCATGAAGCATGGAGGCGATCGCTACTACGCGGACGTCCTCGAGCTCGTGGAGCAGTGTCTCGCCATCGCGAAGCGATGCTGACCAACGGCCACTTCATCGTCATCGACATGGCCGTGCGCGCCGTCGACCATCCGCTCGTCACGCGCTACGCGCGGACGCTGGTCCTGGGCGCCTTCCGCGAGGACACCGGGTACGTGGCGCCGCTGCACCTCGTCTATCCCTACCTCTCGGTCACGCACTTCTACCGCCCCGGTCTTCCCGGCGGCCTGATCCCGTTTGTCGTGCCCGGCCCGCGCATGCGGGCGAACCACTTCTTCCGGCGGGCGCTGCGCGAGCATCGGGCCGGGAGGATCGCATCCTCCTTCATCGAGCTCGGCCGCGTCATGCACCTCCTGGTCGACATGGCATGCCCGACCCACGCGCAGCGGGCGATCCACGTCACCGATCCCTACGAGTGGTGGGTCGACAGCCACGAGAAGGCGCTCCGCGAGCTCGCGGTTCCGGCGATGCCGGATGCCGGGCGCGCGTCGGACATCGTGGAGCGGCTTGCCGCCTTCACGCAGGACTATCCCGCCGACCGCACCCAGAACGGGTGGGGCGCGCTGATGAGGCAGCTCGGGATCTACGAGCGGATGGACCGCGAGACGGTCGCGGCGCAGGCGCGCGCGATCATGCCCGTCGCCGCCGGCCACGCGGCCGCGCTCCTGCGGCTCTACTTGCGCTCGTGCGGCGAAGGGCCTCGAGCATCCTCTTGCCGCGCGGAGAACCGAGTCCCGTACACGGGTTCCAGCCCGGCGAAGCACGGTACGCGCCGTTGCTCCCCTTCGTGATCTCGCGCAGCGTGCCGGATGGTCCGAGCTCGCCGTAGAGGACAGGATTGAGGAATCCGAGGTTGCGGCGGATCCCCTGGTTCAGCCGCGCGATCAGCGCGGCCCAGAGCGGCGTGGACGCGCTCGTGCCGCCGTTGACGACGGTCTTCCCTCCGAGGCGCACGAGGTAGCCCACGTCCGGATCGGCGCTCGCAGCGACGTCGGGGACGCCGCGCCCGTCGCGTCCGCCGGGCCGCGCGGCGGGCGGGACGAGCGCGCTCTTCTGGTAGAGCGGTCGCGAGAACACCTGGCTCACGCCTCCGCCCGTGGCGCCGCGGGACGGGAGGTCGTTCCACACCGTCTCCTTCCTGATGCGCCGTCCTTTCCTCGAGAGCCGGAGCGACGTGCCTCCGCAGCCGAGCACGTAGGCGCTCGACGCCGGGTAGTTGACCGCGACGCCCTTGGCGCCGGGCGATCCGGCGGAGCCTGCGTCGCCAGCCGACGCCACGACCGTGATTCCGAGCAGCGCCGCGTCGTGGAGCACAGCCTCGATCGCCGCGCGGCCTTGCGAAGACCAGTCGCTCTCGGGCTGTCCCCACGAAAGCGAGAGGATGGTCGGTGCGTGCGCGCGGTCGTGGATCGCCGTCGAGATCATCTCCACCAGTCCCCGCTCGGTGTCGGGAGCGATGTAGACCACCAGGCGCGCGCCGGGCGCCGCCGCGGCGGCGACCTGCACGTCGAGCGCCATCTCGTCGTCGGCCGCGCGGTCCCTTCCCCGCCGGTCGCGCGCTCCGGCGACGGTCACGACGTCGATGCGCGGCATCGCGATCCCCTGCTTGCGCAGCGCCTTCTTCACGTCCTTCTTCCGCAGCCCGCCGCCGAGCTCCAGGATCGCGATCGTGTGACCGCGCCCGTCGAGCTTCCTCGGGAAGTGGTAGAGCGCCGCCACCGCCGACGGCCAGAGCGCCTTGCGGGGATCGTGCCCCGCGCCAGCCCGGCGGTGCCGTGTCCCGAGGGGCCGGTCGTCGAGGCCGAACACGCTCGTGACGATCCCGTTGAGCTCGCGCGGGATGCGCGGCGCGCGATCGTGGGTGCGGAACGTCCGTCCGTGCTCCGCGTGGTAGCGGAGCTTCACCTTGAAGGCGCGCTCGAGCGCCCTCCGGCCGCCGGCGACGAGGACCCGCCGAGACCCCGCGTCGACGCTCTCGATCTCGAGCTTCGCCTTCCTTGCGAACGCGCGCACGGCAGCGAGGTCGTCCGCGGTCGCTCCATGGCGCTTGCCGAGCTGCGCGTGGGTGAGGTGGACGCCGTCCCACGAACCGGAGATGACGTCCGGCGGCTCCGCGCCCGGACGCCGCCTGAGCAACAGCAGGACTTCAGCCACGCCCCATGATCGCACGGGAGATCGCCGGCGGCGGCCCCTCTACGTCTGACGTCGCGACGGCGCGGACGTGCCCCGCCGTTCCAGTCAGTACGCCAGGTCTCCGCCTGCCACCGCGACCCCGACGGGAAGGAAGCTCGGGAGCTGGCTGAGCGAGCCGCTGCCATAGGCGTAGACCCGCGGCGCCATGGAGAAGTCGCCGGGCTTCGCCACGAGATCGGCGGCATCGTCGCGATCGAAGTCGCACAGATCGACGCGTCCCCCCTGGAGGCTCGTGAAGGGCGTGATGTCGTAGCCCGGCAGCGCCGTGAGGGTGGCTCCGTCGTAGTTGAATCCCGCGAACCGTGCAGGGTGGGTCGGACCGGGTCCGGGAGCCGCCGCGATCTCCGCCGACAGGTCGCGATCCACGTCGCCGGCCGCGAGGTTCGCGCCGTAGCCCGCATAGGCGAAGGCATTGAAGTTGATCTTCCCGATCGACGCGATGGTGCTCGCGTCGTAGTCGAAGCCGCGGACCTGGGATCCGAACATCACGCCGGGTCCGGGACCGGTGACGATCTCGTCCCAGCTGTCGAGGTCGACGGATCCCGCGCGCGCATTGACGCCGTACCGGAGCGTCCCGTACGCGAAGAAGCTGATCTTGGCGATCGCGCTGACGCTCGCGCCGTCGTAGTTGAACCCGCGAACGTGAGGGCCGAACACGGCGCCCGGCCCCGGAGCCGTCAGGATCTCGTCGTAGGGATCGCTGTCAACGCCCGCTCTTTCCACCTTCGCGCCGTACTTCAGCGTGCCGTACGCGTAGAAGTTGACCTTGGCGATCGCCGAGCCGGTGCGATCGAACGCCCGGACCTGCGGGCCGTACACGGGTCCTGGTCCCGGACCTGTGAGGATCTCGCTCAGGCCGCCATCGACGTCGCCGGACGCGACGGTGACGCCGTACTGCCCTGCGCCGTAAGCGGTGAAGTCGACGCTCGTCGCGTTCCCCTGCGCGTCGTAGACGCGCACGCGCGGCGGGCTGGCGGGCGTCTCGTCGCCCACCACGAAGTCGAACGGTCGCTCCAGGACGAGCGCCAGGTCCGGCGGCGCGCCGCCCTCCTTGCTCGTACACACGCCCTGGCCGCTGATCGCCGTCGTGAGCGCAATCGCGACGACGCCATCGGCATCGCTGTTGACCCACGTTGTGACGTCGCCCGCGAGGGATCCGTCGCGAGAGGCTTGCGGCATGTCGCAGACCGTCGCCCCGAGCGCGGGTGCGTTCGCATAGGTGATCGTCGATTCGCTCCACGACGTGCTCGCAACGCCTTGTCCGGTCGCGAGACCTCCGCCCGTGGTCGGGATGCGCAGGCTCAGCTTCGCGAGCAGCGCCGGCCGCCGCGATGCCGACGCGTCGAACATGAGATAGCTTCTCATCGGCTGCGCGCCGCCCTGGACGTAGAGCGTCGGGCTCGCGCCGTAGTTGCCGCCAGGGTTGCTCGCCTGCACGTGGGCGTCGTCGGTCGCGTCGATGGCGACGAGCGCCCGGCCGGGTCGCGCCCACCACCACGACTGCGACGACGGCTCGCCGGGGAAGAACGCCGAGAGCATGTCCGCGACCTTCTGCTCCCCGGACGGCGCGGGGTGCGTGCCGTCGGCTTCCAGGTCCGACGCGAGCCAGACGAGACCGTCGCTGCGCGGGTTCACGCCGTCGGCCCAGAGGTAGGGCCCCCAGAGGAGCAGCGGAGACTCGACGGTGCCGCGCGCGGGATCCCAGTTCAGGCCGGGGTCTCCGCTGATCTGATCCTCGATGAGCCACTTCACGGAGAAGCCTCCCTCGTAGGCTTGCGGCTCCGGGTTGAGCCCGCCGGTGGCATAGCCGCCGAAGATGCGGCTCGACAGGTAACAGATCACGAGGTTGGGGTACCGGTCGTGGAGGATCTGCTCGATCGTCTCGAGGTCGTCGCGAAGCGACTGGGCGTGGAGAGGGAAGTTGTTCGGAGGGTTGGCCTGTGCCTCCTTGAGCCAGGCCACCTGGACCTGCGCCGCGGTCATGCCCATCGCGGTGAGCTTCTGATCCAGGAGCGTCCAGTACATCGCGGTCGGGTCCTTGATGATCGTCGCGTCCTGCCCGCCAAACGCGGTGTCGAGGATGACCACCTGCGCGTTGCGGGTCCCGTCGCGATCCTCCTGGCGCTCGAAGACCGAGAACTCGTGCGTCGTGTTCGACATTCCGATCGCGACGAAGCCGATGAGCCCGTCCGGATCCGGGTTTCCGGCCCCGTCTCTTGGAACGATCGCCTGCGATGCGGCCAGTGCCGCCGCCGCGTGCGCCGGCGGCGGGAGGTTCACGCCGCCCGTGTAGAGCCCACCCTGGAAGCCCTGGTACTGCCCCGCGCCGAGATCGTTCAGCGGCGTGAAGCCCGTCGTCTGAGCGCGCCCAGAGGCGACGGACAGTGCGAGGGCGAGAACGGCGAGCGAGGCTCTGTTCGTTGACACGGTGGACCTCCGGGGGTTGGCTGGAGCAAAGATAGCGATGTGCAATTCCAGGCCCAGGCCCGCCCCGGCCCGAGGCAGGAGGGGAGCGACCGCTTCACCGGCCAGCGCTCCTGTCCAGGCGTCCGGAGGCGAGGACTACGCCACCGACCTGCGGGCAGTCTCGAGGTGGCGTACGGCCGCGCGCCAGGCGAGGAGGGCGAGGGCCGCGTTGCTGGACGCGATGAGCACCATTGCCCTCCCGCTCGCGGCGACTCCGAGGCCGGTCCACGAGACTCCGACGCAACGCAGCACCTCGAAGGCTTCCGCGAGCAGCGCGATCACGCAGAGCACGTCGAGCGGCGGGAGCGACCCTCCCGGCCGGCGCGCGCGCGCGGCGATCGTCGCTCCGTAGACGAGGGCCGCGTAGGACACCGCGAGCCCGGCAGCCGAGGCCGCCTCGGCGCTCTGCCTTGGAGGGTGCAGCAGGAGGCTCCCGAACGGAATGGCGACCGCGGGCGCCATCGACAGCTTCCCGATGGCCCGCTCGCCGAGGATCCGCAGGCTCGGCAGCGGCGTCGCCGCGAGGATGGCGAAGCCGGACGAAGCCGGGTTCACGGCGAGAGCTTCCGCGGCCAGCACGAATGCCATGGCGGGGAGGTAGATCCCGATCGCGAGGTGGTGCATGAGCGCCGCGGAGGATGACGCCGGCGCGCGCAGCGCCAGCGGATAGACGACGAGCGCGACGGCGATGGCAGCCCAGGTGACGTAGGAGCGGTGCGTCGGGATGCGCGACGCCTCGAGCACGGGCCGCCGGACGTCGCCGGTCAGGCGCCGCGTCGAGAAGCGCCTGCGGGGCGCCTGGCGTCCTCGTCGATCTCGTCGATCTCCGAGCGTAACGCGCGAGGCGCGGCAGTCGAGGAACGCGCCGGTCGCCATCATCGCCGCGATCGCCGTCGCCGCGACCGCCAGTCGCGGGAGGGCGAGCCGGGATGGCGCGGGACGGACCGCGGTCGCGGCAGCCAGCGCCGTCAAGAGGAGGGCGGCTGCGTGCGGGAGGAAGCGATGCGGGCGCGACGTCCCGGTCACGACCTCGTAGCAGACGACGACGGTCGCCATGACCAACGATGCGGCGATGCCCGCGAGCGCGAGGAGCGCCGCACCGGACGCGGCGATCCCGAGCGCGGGGTGGGCGAGCGCAGCGACGATCCCGATCTGGAGGAAGAGGGGGGCGCCCGCGATCGTGGAGGCAAGGAGCTTCCCGGCGAGGATCTCCCTCGGCGAGCGCCCGGACAGGAGCAGGAGCTCGATCGTTCCCGACGCCTTCTCGCGGGCGAGCGACGCGCCCGAGAACCCGGCCACGACGACGATGGTGAGGGCGAGCGAGAGCGCGAGACCGGCGAGGGCGCGCGGCCGCGCCTCGGCTTGCCAGCCGAGCCTGCCCGCGTCGAGACCGAGAGTGGGCAGGACAGCGACCAGGCACGCCGCCATCAACGCCAGGGTCGCGCGCAGCCCGTGGTGGTTGCCGCGCTTCAGCGAGAGCGCGAGATCGGCGCGCGCGAACGGGTTCTCGATCCTGGCCCAGCCGAGCACCTTCACGTTCGACCCGTTCGCCGGGCGGCCTGTCCCGCCGCCGGTTCGCGTTCCTTCCGTAAGGCGGAGGCTCGTCCCCCACCGGTTCGTGCCTCGTCAGGAGCCGAGAAGCGCCGCCTTGAGGTCTTCCTGCACCGGGCTCGCGCCGAGCCAGACCGCGAAGAGCGCGTCGCCGAAATCCTTACCCTCGAGCGTCCCCTTGCTCTCCCCCTTCACCGTCACGTCGGTGCCCTTCCCCGGGACGTAGGTGAAGACGATGACGTCCCCGATCTTCACGTCGGGGATCATCGCGGTCATCCGGTCGAGACGCTCCTTGAGCTTGGGCATCTCGGCCTTGCTGTTGCGCTCGAAGCCCTCGACGATGGCCTCGGCGATCTTGCCGCCGGCGAGATCGCGCACGAGATGGAGCTGCACCCGCTTGACCTCGTCGGCGGCGATCACCTTCGCGGCATCCTTGTCCGGCGTCTCGAGATAGAGACCGGCCACGTAGACCTTGAACATGAGCTTCGTGCGCAGCCCCATGCCCTGGAGCTTCACGGTCTTGCCGGCAACGTCGGCGGTCGCGTCCATCTTCACGCCTTCGAGCTCTCCGGCGGCGGCGAACGGGGCGAAGCAGAAAAGCAAGATCAAGGGGACTCGGGTGATCTTCATGATGGTGCGATCCTATCCTTCCGCCGCGGCGCCGAGCTTCCCGAGCGCGACGACGGAGAGCTCCGCGATCGACGCCGCGGCCACCAGCATCGCAAAGCTCCGGCGCCGCTCGGACCATGCTCCGACGAGCATCGCGAGCATGGGGGTGAGCGCGGCGGCGAAAGAGGCGAGCGAGAAGGCGATGGCGACCGGCAGGGTGGGGGCGTCGGCGGGGCGATCGCCGCCGCGCAGATAGAGGGAGATGACATGGAAGCACAGGCCGCCGAGGACCGCGGTGAGGACCGCGAGCGCCTCGCGCTGCCTTCGCGTCGCGCGATGCTCCATGCCCTCGGTCAAGAGTGCGAGCCCCATCGCGGCAAGGGTCGCGGTGCCCGCCGCCGACAGTGGCAGGCCGCTTCCCGGCCGCTGGGTCCATCCGATCGCGAGGCCGATCGCCGTGAGGATCCCGGGCAGGAACGTGCGGCGCACCGGCTGGCCGAGGAGCGCCACGATCGCGAGCGCGTAGGCCGGCAGCCCCAGGAATCCCGGCCGTGCGTCCCCGGCCGGTATGGCGCCGGGCCTGAGGTACGGGAAGAGTGCGAGCCCGGCCGGCACTCCCGGGGGGCCGACCGACAGGAATCCCTGGAGGAGCATCACGAGCGTCGCGTAGTTGGCCGGGAGCCACGGCACCCGCGCGCGGAGGCACAACGCCAGGGCGAGCGCGGCGCCGAGGATCGGGAAGAGGATCGGCAGCAGGGTCACGCGCGCGGCTTGCGGGCGACGAGCAGCACGTAGGCGCCGAGCGTCTCGTAGCGGAACGTGAAGGAGCCGATCGCCTTCACCACCGTCTGGAGCAGGAAGAGCCGGGGCAGATCCCGGAGTCGGTTGCGCGCGAGCCCGGGGGCGTTGCTGTGGGCGAACGCGTGCACGGTGGTGAGCCCCGCCTGCGCGCAGAGCGCGCGCATCCGGTCGACGGTGAACCCCTTCTCGCCCTGGTAGACGTGGTACTCGGCAAGCCGCGCGTCTCCCACCTCCTCGCCCTCGTGCTGGAGCTGCCGCGAGCCGAACAGGACGCGCCGTGCGATGGCGGCGGCCGTCGTGTAGACCGGCCCCTCCTCGATCGCCTTGCTGGGGCGGTGCGGATCCCAGTCGGAGTAGAAGAACCCACCTGGCTTCAGCACGCGCGCCGCCTCGGCGATCAGAGGCGCCGGATCGTAGAGATGGTGCAGCACCGAGAACGCGGTGACGAGGTCGGCGACCGACGATCGGACCGGAAGCTCGGTCAGCTCCGCGGGAAGGGCGAGGAACCCCCGCTCGCGCGCGACGGCGCGCATGCCCTCGGAGATGTCGAACCCGATGCTCCGCGAGAACGTCCCGCCGGCCTCGCGCAGCACGCCGCTCGTGCCGCAGCCGAGGTCGAGCAGGAGGTCCTGCCTGGACTCGCGCCGCGAGCGCAACCTCGGCGATGCGGCCGCGCGTCGCGTCGCTCCAGATCCCGAGCGTCGAGGCGTCGCTCTCGTAGGAGCGGGCGCAGGTGTCGTGGTAGCGGCGGTTGGCCTCCCGCACGATCGCCTTGTCGACCGGGCTCATGCCGCGCGCCCCGGAGCCAGCGCGCCGGAGCCCAGCTCGTCCCAGAAGTGCCACAGGCCGGGAGCCGCGCGCATCTCGACCTCGAGCCAGGCGACGAAGGCGCGCATCATCGCGTCCGACCGCGCGTCGTCGACGCCGTCCTCGGCGGAGGCTCCGGCCGGGCGAGCTTCGGCCGGCGCGGCTCCGGAGACGAGCGGCGGGGCAATGCGCGCCACGTAGCGACCGCGTCCTTCGCGAAGCACGATCGCGGGGAGGAGCGGCGCCCGCGCCGCGAGCGCCAGCTTCGCGGCCCCGGCCGGGAACAGCACGGCCTGGCCGAAGAGCTCGATCGGAAGGAAGCGCCCGCGGAAGCGTCCGCCTCCGGTCCCGTCGCCGGTCGTGAAGACGACGCCGCCACCAGCGAGCCATCGGAACGCCGGGCGCAGGTAGCCGTCCGCGGGCAGGATCCGCGCGGGCAGGAGCTTCTCGAGACGCTGGCGCGTTCGGAACGCGACCGAGATGCCGACCGCGGAGAGACCCTCGCTCGATGGCAGACCTATCTGCAGGCACCGGTAGCCGTGGTTGCCGAACGCGAGCGGCAGGAGCTGCGGCACCGCGTAGTGGGGGTGGACGACAACCGCGCCGCGGCCCTCGGCGAGCGCGCGGTCGAGATGCTCCCGTCCTTCGACGCGGATCCACGCGGTTCGCTCGACGTGGCCGGCCAGACGCGGATAGAGGAACACGTGCAGCCTGTCGACGTAGTGGTTCTTCACGTGGGCGACGGCTTCGCCGCGGGGCGCGGCGGCAAGCCCCGTCTTCGCGATCGCCGCTCCGATGCGCGCGATGGAGCCGGGTCTGAGCGCGGCGTGGAGAGCTCCCATCGTCTCGAAGCACAGGATCGCCAGGGGCGTCGGCAGGAGGCGGACGACCGCCTGGCCTGGGTAGTAGACGACCAGACGCAGGAGATCGCGCGCGGGCGATTCGAGGACGCGCACCTAACGCGCCGCCTCGATCGCAAGCCCGTGCACGGTGATGCCCTGCGGCGAAGCCGCGCGGATCTCGATGGTCCGCGCGTCGCGAGGCGGATCGACCGCGATGGCCATCGCGATCCGCACGTAGCCTTGGGTCGTCTTGAGCGTGGCGGGTTGCATCCGGAGCGCGAAACCCGATCCGGCGGCCGACACTCCGTCGGCCTTTGCCACGATCGTCAGCGCCGCGGGATCCCCTTGGCCGGGGATCAGGGAGATGTCGAGCAGAGGTCCGGACGTCTGTCCCTCCACCGTCGCATAGCCGAATACGACGTCGATGCCCCGCACGCGCGGCTCCGCGACCTTGATGCGCAGCACGGGCTCCCGCGCAGCCGTGTTCACGATCGCCAGCGGCACGGGATCGAGCATGTGGGGACCGTAGACGGGGTTCTGCGTGACCATCTCGGCCCGGGTCTCGTCCAGGAAGAACCCGCCGCGCAACCCCTCGTACTGCGCGTCGCGGCGGAGCGCGAGGTGCCGGAAGCGCGTGATCATCTCGGGCGTCTGACCGCTGCTCGAGTCGACGAGGTAGGCGCGCACGTGGCGCGTGGCGAAGCCGGAGTAGACGAGGAACACGTCGATCGTCAGGATGGCCGCCGTCAACCCGATGACGAGGATCGGGACGAGCTCGACGAGGAACGGCCAGAACCGCTCGATCGTGTGGATGATGCCGTAGACCAGAGCGAGCGCGGCGGCGAAGAGAGCGATGTCCAGGAGCGCGCCGCGGGAGAGCTCCCGGAGCGACGTGGCGAGCAGGCCCTGGCCGAAGAGCCCGCGCGCGAGCGGTACGAGCGACGACAGGTTGCGCCGCGCGATCTCGAGGAGCGGGGGACCCAGGTCGGGCTTGCCGAGATCGGTCAGGTAGTACTGCGCCATCGAGAGGAAGTTCCATGGGATCGCTACGGCGGCCAGGCCGACGAAGAGCCTGGCGAGGCGGCGCCCGCGCCCGAGGCCGGCGACGAGCACGACGATCTCGGCGAACCCGACCGTGAAGATCGGCAGCATCTCCACGAACCGTCGCCCTCCGAAGCCGACGCCTGCCCAGTCCCTCCGGACCGAGTTCAGGTAAGCCTGGACCAGGAGGGTGAGCACGAGCGACGTCCCGATGAAGCGGTCCCGGCGGATCGCGAGCGGCAGTCCCAGCGCGGCGACGGCGAGGAGCGGCGTCATGGTGAAAAGACCGTACTTCGGCTGGAGGAGCACGAGGCGAAGCTGCGGCGCGAGCCAGTGCATCCCGCCCGGGCCCTGGGGATCCACGATGGCCTTTCCGAAGATCACGAGGTTGGACGCGAGCTGCGGCGAGTAGGCGACGAGGGCGGCTGCGGCCATGCGGGCGTAGGACGGCGCGAGCCCGCGAAGCGATCGCCTGTCGCCCGAGCGCAGGACGCGGACCGGCTCCAGCGCGAGCATGACGGCGAGGAACAGGAACTGGGTGCGCGCCAGGGCCGCCAGGCCCAGCGCGAAGCCGACGATCAGGTCCGTCTCGCGCGAGCGTGGCGTGCCGAACGTCTCCGTCGCGAGGAGGAGGAATGCCGCGGCGGCGGCGTAGGCGAGGGCGTGGGCGAACGTCGGCGCGATCAGGACGAATGCGGGGAGCGGCGAAGCGAGAGCCACGACGCTCGTGATCGCCAGGCGTCCCTCCGGCCGCTGGACGGGCCAGGGGT